>JAJEGS010000049.1 GCA_022819745.1 Candidatus Latescibacterota bacterium
GGTCCCAAAACTCCGGGTTCGGTTCCTTGTGTGGAGAAAAAGCGTCGGATCAAGAGCGTCTTGCCCTATGAAAAACGCTCAATACCAAAGCATTTGACGGCCTTTGATGCGGCCCGACGCTAGTTTTGGGACCACTTGTAACAGCTTCCAGCGGGCGGTCACGATTTGATAGGGCCGGCCGTTTTCTTCGGCTTCCGACAAAGAAAGCCGCATCGAGTTTTTGATATATACGGGTGGTTCATCATCGGCGAGCGGATTGTCAACATACAGTTTCCAACCAAAATCCGTTTGGGATTCGTGCCGCTCATTGCCTTGAGCATCCCGAAGCGTAATCTGGTCCGGGCCCCAATAGCCATGTGCCGCGTATTTGGAAAGGGTATGACGTCCGCGCAAAATATGCCCGGCATTAATACGCCTACCGTTGGCGTCAATTGGGTCAAGCCAGATGTCAAAGAAAGAACCTTTTTCACTAAAAATTCGGACCTGAGACGCTTGCGCCGTGTCGAAGTCGTTTTCTCGATGGAGTTCAAGCTCTATGGTTATCTCTTTATCCGCCTCGGGCTTGCCATCCACCTGTATGTCCACCCGGATAATGCGCCCCGGATACACCACATCGGGATACAGATTGTACACCTCAAACGTCAAATCCGTGCGAATCTGCGAGATATAGCGCGTGCCGTGCATGATCCGGTTTTGGATAAACTCATACTTGGCTGGTGAACGCGAGCGCAGCTTGTCCGGGTTGACGATGTAGAACGCAATGCTCTCGGCCATATCCTCATTCGGATTGTGCGCATGGCCATACGCCGAGACAAACTCGGTCTGTTTGGTCGTCGCCCAATCGTTGGTCTCGTCGGGAACCGCATAACCCGCCGAAAGTTCAACACAGCCCTGCTCAAACAGTGCAAACAGCGAATCCGTCGCTTCTTCACAGCCGTCATCGGCGTCATCGGCTGGCGGGTCCTGCTCTGAAATTCGATACCAGCCGCCCAACTCGATCCAATCCTGCTTGAGTTGCTCGTCAAACAGATGCTCCCACAAAAAGTGCGCCTTCTCGTGTAGAATCAGGCGATGAATGGACGCGGCACCCGCTCCCTTAAACGCCGATTCCATAAACTCGATGTAGCCCGACTGCGTCCACGCCACCGCCCCGGCGGCTGGATATAGCGGATGCGGCGTGCCATCCAACCGACGCACCAGATAGTGCAATCCCGGCGTATGCCGCATCCCCGACGGAAACTCCTCCAACATCGACGCCAGCGCGATCAACTCTTCGTTTTTGAACGGCATAAACCGACCCGCCCCCTCGTCGGTCGTATACCTTGTCAACTCGCGATAGTCGGGCACATTCACACTAACCGCGTAACGCTCTTGCAAGATGCGTTCGAGCGCGTGTCGATCCGCGCCGTTATCGGTTACAAACCGCACTACCGCCTGATGCAGCCGTTTGGAGAAAAACCGGCCGCGCACCCCATCAATCTCGGCCAACAGCGGCTCGGCGTAGGTAAACACTTCTTTCGCAACGGTGACTGTGCGCTGGCCGTCGCGCATTGCCACTGCAATGTCATCTTGTATATGGCGGTCGCTCAATGTCCACACCGAGGCCGGCACAGAAGGCTCCTCGTCGTAGGGATAGTTCACCGCTTGCGGGATGGACTCAAACGTGCGCAGCAGACTGTAGGCGTGCTCGGCGCTCCACTCGGTGCTCAGATGCACCGAATACTTCTCGCGCAATTGCAGCGCAGCACTATGCGACGCGACCTCGACTATCTCATCCAACAAGACCACTTGGACCGGCGCAATCAGGCTGGCGCTTTCGGCCCCTTGGGGCGTCTCGTCTATTTCCCAATGGTAGGTGTAAGCCCAAGCCGGAGAAGCAAAACAAGCGATCAGGCAGTATGAGACGAAAAGCAAAACGAGCGAGCGAAACATGGAGTACCTCCGCTGTGGTGATGACAATAGGCAAGGTATAAGACGCTAATCACTGGAGCAAATATAGCCGTCCTACATGATTTGCGCGATGATCCGCAGATGGACGCAGATAGGCGCAGAATAGTAGAGCAAGACAATCCGCATCAGTCATTCAAGATTGCTATATGTGGGAGAGCCGCGTGCGCTAACGGAGCACTGCTAACTTGCGCGCGACCTCGGTGCCGCCAGCCTGCAAGCGATACAAGTACACCCCAGTCGCCAGATCGTCGGCGGCCCAAGCAATGGTATGCCAGCCGGCCTCCCGGTGGCCCTTGCTTATCTGTTCGACGTGCTGGCCTTGGAGATTGTACACCGCTAGATCGACCGGCCCAGCCACGGGCAGCCAAAAGCGTATCTGGGTCGAATTGTTGAAGGGGTTGGGCGCATTGGCGACCAGAATCGGTGCACCGGTCGCGTCCAGCGATTCGACCTCCTCTATTGCGGTAGCCATTGCCAACTCGGCAATGTCGAACTGGACGAACCACAACTCGTAGTTGGGGTGAGGTCCTGCGCTGAATACCGCAGTGGGTACGCTCGGCATCAGGCTGCCGCTGGCCGGGGAAATGCCGTGGAGGAAGAAACTGGAGACTAGGCCGTAGCGGTCCAAATCGGCCAGCGGCTCCTCCTGCCAGCTACCTCCGCGATCGTCCGATCTGTAGAGCCGCAAGTCGGCCCCGTACGTGCTGGCTATCCACACGGCACGGTTTCCACCGGGTCTTTGATAGGCCGCAGCCACCTGCGCATTGCTCAGGGCTTGGCGGGTCCACGCGCCCGTATGCGGGTCGCGGACAAAGACGAACAGTTGATTGGCTTGGCCGGGGGATTGGTACTGGCCGGTGACGTACATGTAGCCGTCTGGATCGCGCCACATGGCTTCGCCGAAAGCTATGAAATCGCCTTCGGGCGCGATCTCGACCACGACCTCGGGCGCGATTTGACCGGGGTCGCCGTAGGGCAAGTGCATGTAGAGGATGCGGTTGTAGAGCGCCCTAGGGTCGGGCTGATTGCTCACTAGCAAGTGATAACCCGTCTCATCTGGCTGAATGACCGGGTAGAGCCAAGTCGTCCACGGCACCTCTGTTCTCTGCGCTGGCGCGAGGACGTAGGGGCCGTCCCAAGTGCCGGTGCGCAAATCGAGCGTGGCCGTCTTGAAGGTATAGGTCGCTGGATCGCCGATATAGCCGATGACTAGGCGCTCGTTGTAAATGCCAGCGCCCATGTACCCGGCCTTGCCAATGGCGTCCGGCACTTCGAGTTGCTCAAACTGGTCGATCTGCCCCGGCGCGGTGGCCCGCAGAATGACCGGCTTTTGGTTGATCTTTGGATAGATCAGGAGCAGCCGTTGTTGCTCGTCGAGCAATACCATACCCGGCTGGTAGTTCAAACCGTCCCACTCGTAGCCCCGGTGCCACTGCCCGTCGCGCAATTGGTAGAGCGCCCCTTGGGCGGTGGCCTGCTCTGATCCCCACAGGGCGACCGTGTAATAGCTCTCGCCATCGTACACCAGTTTGGGGGCGTTGTAGCCCCAGTACGAACTAACCCAAGCCACCCCTGCGTCGATTTTAGATAGGTACACGTCGATTTCTTGTCCTGAGACCCCAACGGCATTCCACTTTAGGCAGATGACGGCTAATAGCCATGCGACTCGTCCTTTCATAGCGGCCTCCTTTGCAGCGGCATTTGACGCAAAACTCGGCCCTAGCCTTGTGTTGATTTGGCGTCAGCAAGGCCGTGCCCTATTTTGCAGCCGACCTGTTCACCCTTTTGCCCAGCTAAAATCCCATGTCCAGTCCCATTGCAGCAGGCCGGCCATACTCGCCGGAAGAAACCCAGCGCATCATTGAGCAGTTCAACCGCGACGGCTACTGTCACTTGGGGCCCGTCCTTGCAGCCGGCGAGGTCGAGGCCCTGCGCGAGGCCATGGCGCGCAAAGTCGCAGATCCCCGCATCCTCAATGACGAGGCAGGTGATCACATCCGCGGCATCAGCCTCATGCGCATGTTCGAATATAGCGAGGCATTCCGCGACTTGGTAGTTCGCGAGCCCTTTGCGAGCTTAGCCGAAGCGATCTTGGGCGACAACTGCCACCTCATGTCGCAAAACGCCCTGTACACCGAGCCCGATTCCAGCAAAGAGCCCGACGGCCCCGGCGGCTGGCACCTCGACGACTTGATACACTTTCCCCTGCCCGATGCGGTGGAACAGCACGACCCGCGCATTACCATGCCCTGCTTTGTGATGCAGATCTTCACCCCGGTCAGCGATGTGGAAAGCATTGAATACGGCCCCACGCAGGTCGTGCCCGGCAGCCACCGCGCTGGCCGTGGGCCCTCCTCCCAAGACGCGCCGACCTTTGGCGGGGTTGGACCGATCTCCCTGTTTGCCCGAGCGGGCGACGCGTACATGTTCAACAACCAGATTTGGCACCGGGGTGCTCCCAATGCCTCGGATCGCACGCGCTTCATGGCCGGTGTCACGTACAGCAAGCGCTTTATCTCCCAGCGCTTCTACCCCTTTATCGACTACCGCCTGCCGCCGCACGTGCTGGAGGGAGCCTCGCCGCGTCTGCAGCGCTTGCTCGGCCGCCACGAGAAAGGGGCCTACGGCTGAGGTTAGATCCGCCCGCTCTCTGGCAACCTAAGACCTAGCGAGAGCGCAACCGATCAGGGGAGGATGTATGACTGAAAGTGAACGCTACGAAGCAGGGCGCAGAATTCTCTCGACGATGCTCGGAGAAGCCGCTGCAGAGGCCTCTGCCGAGAAGATGCGCACACTTCATCCCGAGTTCGAGCGCCTCGTGATGACGCATGTGATGCATGACCTGTACGGACGGGCGGGGTTGGACATCAAGACTCGTCTGCTGTGCACGATCGCGGCCTTGACGGTTCTCGGTAGGCCGGAACAGCTTGCTGTTCACATCGACCGGGCCCTTGGTTGTGGAGCCACAAAGACGGAGATTGAGGAGGTCATGTTGCAGATGAGCGCCTTCGGAGGATTTCCGGCGACGTGGGATGCACTAACCGTTCTTCAAGGACATAACCAATAGTTGGATGTCCATCCATTCTCTCATAGACCACCAACTCTTTCTTGGATTTTGCTTATGTTTCGCGCCGTTCTCCTGCTGTTTATGCTGATGCTTTACGCCAACCAGCCAGCCACCGCCCTTGAGCGCAGCACCCCCGAGGCTCAGGGCATCTCCAGTCGGGCCATTCTCGGCTTCGTTGATGCGGCCGAGGATTCGATCGATGCCCTGCACAGCTTTATGTTGCTGCGCGGAGGGAAAGTGGTGGCCGAGGGCTGGTGGTACCCCTATAACCCCAACAGCCCCCATCGCCTCTACTCGCTGAGCAAGAGCTTCGCCTCCACAGCGGTGGGGCTGGCAGTCGAGGAAGGGCTGATGAGCCTCGACGACCTGATCCTCGATCACTTTCCCGAGGAAGCCCCTGCCGAGCCGGACGAAAACCTTGCGGCCATGCGCGTACGGGATCTGCTGCGCATGAACACCGGTCACCTGAAGGAGCAGGCCGACGCCTTCTGGTCAACCGAGAGGGACACCTGGGCTGAGTCCTTTCTCGCCGTGCCGGTGGGCCTCAAGCCCGGGACTCACTTCGTCTATAACACAGGAGCCACCTATATGGCCGGCTTGATGGTCCAGCGACTGACGGGCGGGACCCTGATCGACTACCTGACACCGCGGCTCTTCGCGCCTCTAGGGATCGAGGGTGCCACTTGGCAGAGCGATGACGAGGGCTACAACGTCGGCGGCTGGGGACTGAAAATTCGCACCGAGGATATCGCCCGTTTCGGCCAGTTGCTGCTACAGCGGGGGATGTGGGATGGTCGGCGATTGCTCCCGGAGTGGTGGGTGGCAGAGGCCACCGCCCTGCAGACCGCGAACGGCAGCGACCCCGACAGCGACTGGGATCAGGGGTACGGCTACCAGTTCTGGCGCTGTCGGCACAACGCCTACCGGGGCGACGGTGCCTTCGGCCAGTACTGCATCGTCATGCCCGACCAGGACGCAGTGGTGGCCATCACCGCCGGCGTGAGCGACATGCAGCAGGTGCTCGATCTGGTCTGGGATCACCTGCTGCCGGCGATGGAGAATGAAGCTCTGCCACCGGCCGATAACGGCCCGCTGGCCGAGCGGTTGAGGGGCCTGTCCCTCGCGCCGCAAGAAGGGTTATCTACCTCCGCGCTGGCCAGCAAACATTCGGGGCAGAGGTTTGTGTTTGCGTCCAACGAACGCAACCTGCGGGCGGTCACCTTTGCTTTCGGCGCGGAGGAAACGCTGATGACCGTCGAGGACGCGTCTGGCGGCGAGCATCCGATCCGCATCGGCCACGGGGCTTGGGTGGAGGACAGCACCTCATTCACCAGCGACCATTCTCAACCGATCGCCGCCAGCGGCGCATGGAGCGCGGACGGCACCTACAACGCGAGGCTCTGCTTCTACGAGACGCCCTTCCGCCCTCTGCTGACTTTCCGCTTCGCCGCAGACCGGCTGCTCTTCAACATGGAGTACAACGTCGGCTTTGGGGAGACGAAGTGGGAAGAGCTGACCGCCACGGCGCAGATGGACGAGGAAGTTGAGCACTGAACCATTAGACGGGGAGACGGGCCTCCGCCTCGCCGGGACAAGGATTTCACCATGAGATTTGGTATCATTGGCTGCGGCTCCATAGCCGAGAATTCGTTTGGGCCGAGCCTACTAACTTCGGAACGGACCGACCTCGTCGCTGTCTGCCGTCGAGATATTGAGGCAGCCAGGGCATTCGCGGCGCGATTCAATGGCCCGCGTGCGTACGGCTCGGCGGCGGAGTTGGTGCGCGACGATCGGGTGGAGGCGGTCATCGTATCGACGCCGACCGATACCCATTGCGACTACACCTGCTTGGCGGCGGAGCACGGAAAGCACGTACTGTGCGAGAAGCCGATGGCGAGAAACGCCGCCGAGTGTCGCGAAATGATCGCTGCGTGCCAAGCTCACGGCGTGACCTTGGCGGTCGCCTACCGTCGGCGCACCTGTCCGCAAGTGGTCGCGGCCAAGCGGTTGATCGCTGCGGGCCGCATCGGACGGGTCGTTTTCGCGCGCACCCATTACAGCGGGCGCTGGGATCCGCAAGCGGGGGATTGGCGGATCGAACCGGACATCGGCGGTGCCCTGATGGAAATGGCGTCTCATCGCATCGAAGTGCTGTTGAACTTCGGTGGTCGGCCGCAGTCGGTGAGCGCTGTGATCGACGCGGTTGACCACGACTGGCCCGTCGATGACACCGACGCCCTGATCGTGCGCTTTGAGGATGGCGGGATCGGCATGCACTCGACGATTCTGACCTCGCCACCGCGTCACGACTTTGCCCAGATCGACGGCGATAGCGGCAGGATACTGATCGACCCGCTGGAGTTGACGGCGGATCATCTAATTCTGGAGCTGCCCGATGGAACTGAGCGGATTGAGGTGGAGCCGCTGCAGGAGAAGCTGTTCGATCTGCCGATGATTGAGGATTTCGCCGCCGCTGCGGAGCGCGGTGAAAAACCGGTCTGTGATGCGGAGAGCGGCTATTGGGTGCAGGCGGTTTCCGACGCCGCCCGCACTTCATCGAGTTCCGGTGTCGCGGTCGCGGTCGAACCGCTGGGCTCTTGAGGGTGGTCGCTACCCATCGATGGCGCGGACTTCGTCGGACCAATCTCGCCAGATGTCGCCGTTGGTGTTGTCTATTACGAGTGGGTCGGGGAGGGATGCTGGCGTTTTGAGGAAACCGTAGATGGTTGCTTGGCGGATGACGTCGGTGGATTGATTCTGCCCGGCCATGTGCAAAATTTTGGTGTGCCACAAGACCACGGTGCCAGCGGGGCCGTGGCAATCAAAGGGCTGGGTATCGGCTTTGATGCGCTGAATGACGGGGTCGTTGTAGCCGCCGGCCTTGCGTTCGGCCAAGTGTTTGTCCGTGTGCTTTTCGCCTTCGAGGAAGGCATCCCACTGATCGCGCCAGATCCGGCTGTGGCTGCCCGGCCACACTGTGAAGCCCCCGGAGTTGGGCGGCAGGTCGTCGATGTAAGCCGACATTTGCAGCCGCCAGCGGCCGTAGCAGGCACCGTCGGAGTGGGCGCTGCGGTAGTTGGGGCCGGGGGCCGGGCTGTTGGGCAGGGTGCAATACAAGCCGCGCGTCCCTTGGCCGTTGAGCCACACTGGGCCGGTCTTGGGCAGGCGCAGTGCTTCCTCGGTGGTGAAGGAGCCATTCTCTGGCCACCTCTCGATCTCTTTGCCCAAGTGGGTGGCTAGCCCTCCTACCGCGTCGTCGCACATGAAGCACGGCCCCGTCGTCATACCGGAATCATCCTCTCCAGCGGGCCACACTACCGTGCCCTCACCAAGCAATTGCTCGGCGACTTGCCACAAGGCTCGGGGGGCCAAGTCGAGCATGAATTGTTCGGCACCGTTGCGGACGTAGAAGCGGTGGCCGCTGCCAGCGAAATAGGGGTCGCCGCCGACCTCGGGCCGCTGCGCGTTTAGCACGGCGCTTTCTTCCTCGGTGAGCGGACCCCAAGTGGAGGGATCGTCTCGCTTTATGCGGGGCAGGTGGGTTGCGATCGCGGCCCACATTGCGTCTCTGGCACGGCGGCAGAGTTCGGGATCGAGCACGGCGGGGAGCACGAGGAAGCCGTCGCGCTTGAACTGGGCTATCTGGCTCGCGGTCAGGAGCGGGACTTGCTTCACGCTGGGGGTGGTTGGCGTTGGTTGCATTGTTCTTTTCCTGTTGGACCGGCGGTTGGGGATGAGGTGTAGGTGTTACAAAGGGTCTTTTAGGAAGTTCGGTCAAGCGGTCTCGGCATTGCGGTAGCTGCGGAGGTATTGGTCGAAGAGGTGATTCTTGAGCTCCTCTCCAAAGGCGCGATCGTCGGTTATGCGCTTGTACAGATCAAAGTTGGAATCGACGATCTCTTGGATCACTTGCTCGACCTTGTGGTCGAAGGTCAAGCGCACGTTTTCGCGCGTATTTACCCGCGCTGCGGCATCGAGTGCGGCGTCGTCAGCGAGCCTTTCCATCATCTGGCCAAGGGTGACGCGATGTTCGGGGCCGAGTTCGATGCCAAAGCGCTCGTTTAGCTCGGCAATATTGCGCTCAAGAGCGATCTTGCCGCTTCCCGTCTCCTGAACCCGATATGATTCCATATCGATGTTTTCCTGTACTTCGTGCGGTAATTCCTCTTGGTCGGCGGGTAAGAGTCGGCGCAAGTACCGTGCGAAGACGTAGAGCTTTTCCAGATCAGTATCAGCAAAGGTCAATATCTGTGCGAGGAACGCATAGAGCCGCACGTAGTCCGTGAGCTTGCTGCGGAAATCCTGTCGCTCATCCTCGTGTAGCTCCTGAAAACGCACGACGACTGGATTGAGTACGGTGTAGAGCTGATCCTGCGTGGTTGTGTTGTCGAAATAGACTTTGGCGAAGTCGTCCACGTCAATTTGGGCGTAAACGGGGAATGTGCTGAGGCTGGTTTGGATTTCGTAGAGCAGGTTGGGATCGGTCGCTTCCGACAACAGCGTCGTCTCGTAATAAGGCTCAAAGGCAGTCTTGATCTCGTCGGACTCGTTGGCGAAGTCGAGCACCATGGTGCCTTGTTTATCCGCGTGTGTGCGGTTGAGGCGCGACAGGGTCTGAACTGCGTTTACGCCACCGAGTTTTTTGTCCACATACATGGTGTGCAGCAGCGGCTGGTCGAATCCGGTCTGGAACTTGTTGGCGACGATCAGGAAGCGATAGTCCGGCCCCTCGAACGTCTTAGCAGTCTGCGTCTCCGGGATTCCGTTCATACTTGGCTCAGTGTAGGACCGGCCGCTATCGTCAACGGTGCCTGAGAACGCAACCAACGCCTTGAATGGATATCCCCGCTCGGCAAGATACTCATCCACTGCCAGCTTATAGCGCACTGCATGCAGGCGCGAGCGGGTGACGATCATGGCCTTGGCCCTGCCGTTGATCTGGTTTTGCACCTGCTCGGCAAAGTGATCGACCATGATGCGCACCTTCTCGCCGATGGCGTGCGGGTGCAGCTCGACAAAGGATTTGAGTAGGAAAGCGGCTTTACGCTTGTCGTAGCGCGGATCGTCTTCGACGGTCTTCCACAGCCGCCAGTAGGCCGTGTAGGTGGTGTAGTTGCCTAAGACGTCGAGGATAAATCCCTCCTCGATTGCTTGGCGCATGCTGTAGAGGTGAAACGGTGCGAACGAGCCGTCCGGGTGCTTGGTCCCGAAAAGTTCCAGCGTCTTGGGCTTGGGCGTCGCGGTGAAGGCAAAGGTCGAAACATTGGGCAAGCGTCCGCGTTTTTCCATATCGGCCAAGATTGCGTTTTCAAGCGCCTCTTCGGGAGTCTCGGCGTTGGACTCCTCGCTCTCTGCCTCTTCGAGAGACGCCGGAGCTAGCACGGCCTTGAGGCTCTTGGTGCTCTCGCCCGATTGCGATGAGTGCGCTTCATCGACGATTAGGGCGAAGCGCTTGCCCGGCAGTGCGCCGATTTCTTCAGCGATTACCGGGAATTTCTGCAGCGTGGTGACGATGATCGTCTTGCCTGCTTCGAGGGCGTCTTTGAGTTGGCGCGAGGTGGTCTCGATGTTTTCCACCACGCCTAGCGTCTGCTCGAACTGGCGTATGGTGCTTTGGAGTTGGCGATCGAGTACGCGGCGGTCGGTGATGACTACGATGGAATCGAAGACGCGGCGGTCAGCGGCATTGTGCAAGGTGGAGAGTTGGTGGGCGAGCCAGGCGATGGTGAAGCTCTTGCCACTTCCGGCCGAGTGTTGGATGAGGTAGTGCTGTCCGGTCCCTGTCTCGCGGGCATTGGCAACGAGTTGGCGCACGCAATCGAGTTGCTGGTAGCGCGGGAAGATCAGGAATCGCTTGCCGGTCTTGCGGCCGGCTTCGTCTTCCTCTTCGACTTCGTGGATGAACTGGCGGACTAAGTCGAGGACGCTGTCGCGCGCCCAAGTTTCTTCCCAAAGATAGGCGGTGGCATAGCCGGTTTGCGTGGGCGGCACGGGTGGATTGCCAGCTCCGCCGAATTTACCCCGGTTGTAGGGCAGGAAGCGCGTCTTGGGTCCGGCGAGGTGCGTGGTGACGTAGACCAGATTTGGATCGACGGCGAAATGGGCCAGACAGCGGCCATAGGCCAACAGGGGCTCGCGTGGGTCGCGGTCGGTTTTGTATTGGCGGATGGCGTCTTCGACGGTCTGGCCGCTGAGTGGGTTCTTGAGTTCGGCGGTGAAGATTGGGATGCCGTTGAGGAACAGCACGAGGTCGAGGCTGTTTTCGTTTTTGGTGCTGTAGCGGACTTGGCGGACAACGGCGAAGAAGTTGGCCATGTACAACTGCCGGGTCTCTTCGTTGAGGCCGCTCGCCGGGCAGAAATAGGCGAGCCGGAACGTGCAGCCCATGTCTTTTATGCCAGTTCGTAGGACATTGAGCGCGCCACGGCGTTCGATTTCGGATGACAGGCGCTTGAGGAATCGCTCTTTGACTTGGGCACCGTAGTGTTGAGACAGCCTCTGCCATTCCTTTGGCTGGGTGGCCAGCACAAAGTCTAGGACATCGTTGGGTAAGAGGCATAGTGCGCGGTCGTAGTCTTGGGGGCGGCGTTTGAGATAGCCGCCGGGCTGCATTCCGTCGTCGCCGTAGGGCACTCGGCCTTCACTCGCAACGGGCGGAGCGCCGCCTACCTCGTCTGGGCCGTGGCGCAGCAGGGCGGCCTCGATGGCGTCTTCAAAGGCGCGTTCGGATATCCTCTTGGAATTCATAGTTGGTTTACGCGGCAGCTTCCCGCACGTCGATTTTGCCGGTTACTGCTGCCGAGATGAGGGCGGTGCGGAGTTCTTTGAGGCGGTCGATGGCTTCTTGGACTTTGGCGATGAGAGCGTCGATTTGGGCGGTTTCGCGGTGGAGGAAGGCGGCGATGGCGCATTGTTCGGCTATCGTAGGCTCCGCTAGGACAAGGGAGCCTATTTGTTCAAAATTAAGGGCTTCACGAGAAACACCGTTTTCATTGTTAAATATCTGGTCCTGTAACGACTGAGATTCCATCGAATAGGATAGAAACACCGGATCATTCTGGAGTTGGTTAGGACGGATGATACAGACATGTTGGTTCACGTTGGCTTTCAAGCCTTTTAAGCTAGCTACACAACACCGGCCAAGCGAGGCTCCTGTGATGTTCAGCAGCACATCATCTTCATAAATACGGCTGTTGGACATCTCATCATCTGTCGCTTTGTCAATGTAGGCGACATCAGAAAGTTCCAGCCCTCTGAAGTGGATATTCTGACTACGGAGCAACATGATGCCGTCGGTCTGATTCCCTTACACTTTTGAAAATAGGGCTGCTGCCCATAGTTTATGGCTCTCTTTTAACCGCCTAAGATCAAAGGAGGGCCTTATGAGCAGCAGCGAACAGGTATATAACCGATTGCTGGGTAGGTTGCAAGCACTCG
>JAJEGS010000045.1 GCA_022819745.1 Candidatus Latescibacterota bacterium
TTGATGCGGCCGCTCAGCGTGAACTGAGCATCTTTCAACTCGGCCTGAGATGGCTCAAACGGTGGATCGCCCACCAACGCCAACGCTTGCCCCCCTTCAATGCACAGTTGGCACCCACAGGAATCAGAACCGTTAGGAAAAACAAAAAACCTAGCAAAAAGTAAAAATGTAAGGGAATCAGAGGGCCTCTTAGTGCATTTGCTGGGACAGGTGCCTACAGACGCAGGTACGACTTTTGGCGCTGAATCGCAAGGGAAAATTGAGACGAATAAATGTTGCCCATAACAGCAAATCAATCACCGAAAAAACTATCTGCTTTTACTAACACAGTTCAATAGGAACTCTTAACCGATACTAAAGTTATTATGAAAGGATAGGCAGCGTGCAGCAATCTTACACTTTTCGCATAAGGAGTATGTCAATTTGACGACGCAATTGACGGATACTCTAGGCCTGCTGACCTACGAGATTTCCCACGAGACGTTTGGCCGTCAGACCGATCAAATTCTGCGAGCGGCGTACAAGCAAAAGTATCAGCTCGTGATAAGTATGGCTCCTAGTCGGACGTCGCGGGATCCTCTGGACGACCAAACTAGGCAGATCAAGCAGTTGCTATCCCAAGGCATAGACGGACTCTTGATTCATACGCGGGGCGATAAAAGAGAGCCCGAGTGCATAGTGAACACTGTGCGGGGACGAGTGCCGGTGGTGACGTTTCACTGGCCAACTCCCAGTCTGAGTGGAGTCGTGCTAGACGATGCCGCGAGTTATTACGAGGCCACAAATCACTTGATCCGCTTGGGACACGAGCGGATTGGGTTTGTTGACCGAGACTGGAATGGAGCGATCCCGGCGTTAGCCAAGGCCAAGGGGTACTCACTAGCAATGCAAAAGCACGACCTAGTACGCGAATTTCCACCGGCCTTGGGCATCTATGCGAAAGGAGGGTATCTTCAGGGTAAAACGCTCGGCGACCGGTTTACGGCCCTTGTGTGCCGGGACGATTACACAGCGATCGGCGTTTGTCGCGGGCTGCGCGAAGCCGGGATTCGCGTGCCCGAGGATGTGGCAGTGGTGGGGAACGGCGACATAGGTGTAGCAGCGCGTATGACCCCGGCTCTGACGACCTTGGCGACTCCCTATGAGGCGATTGCCCAAGCGGCGCTGGAACTGATGCTGGAACAGCTTGAAGGGAGGCAGGGTGAGCCGCGGCAAATAACATTGCAAGCACGGCTGATCGTGCGGGAATCCTGCGGAGCGAACACAAGTAAAAATGATCGAAAGAGTGCGCATTGCCCCGAGTGAGGACGTGCCCTATATTGTAGAGACATTGAACATATAGCTTCCGTTGGGGGTGGCCCGGCCACGGGCCTGAGATTGAAACCCTTCGAACCTGAACTGGATCGTGCCAGCGTAGGGAAACGGATGTCGTACAAACCACGTACGCACCGCTGGCCCATCCGGGCGAGCGGTTTTTTTCTGCCCCTCAACGGATCAACGGAATTGAAACGAGGGAGCAGAGCTATGAAAATTCCACTACCGTCGGTCAGCTTACTGGCCGGTTTATTGACGCTGTCGGCACTGTCCTGGGCGCAGGCTAAGAAGATCCCCGGCCAGGTGTTAGATGCGGCTACAGGCAGCCCCTTGGAAGGGGCCAACGTGCGGGCCGGGGATAGGGCTACTACTACGGATGCTCAGGGCCGCTTCAAAGTGGATGCGGCCCTAGGTGATTCGCTCGACATTTCCTTTATCGGCTACCAGCGCGCGCGGGTAGCGGTTGTCTTGCCGCTGGTCGTGGCTTTGGAGCGCGCGATTTTGCAAGCGCCGGAGGTGGTGGTGGAAGGCGGCTTGGTGCGTCGGCGGCTCGGCCGCTTGGCCGCCAGCGTCACGGTGGTGGATGGGGATCGTTCTCGGGCCAGCGGGGCGGGGCACTTGCAAGACGCAACTCATGCGGTGCCCAATTTGAATTGGGCTGGCGGCTCGTCCCGACCGCGCTATTTCCAGATCCGGGGCATTGGCGAGCGCAGCCATTACGCTGGCGAAGGGCCGCCCAGTTTTTCGGTGGGATTCGTCATGGACGACGTCGACTTGAGCGGCATGGGCACGGCCGGGTTGCTTTTTGACGTCGATCAGGTCGAAGTCTTCAAAGGCCCTCAGTCAACTATTTTTGGCCCCAATGCTCTAGCCGGTCTGATCAATTTGCGCTCAGCCGATCCCCAGCAGGAGTTTGCCGGGATGGGTAGCGCCGAGATGGGCAGCGATGGCTTAGGGCGTTTTTCCGGGGCGGTGAATCTGCCGGTCGGGAGCGACCTAGCGCTGCGCGTGGGGTACGAAAATGGCCGCTCCAACGGCTTTCGCAGCAACGCCTTTCTCGACGCCGACGATACTAATGGTCGGCGCGAGCAGTTGTTGCGCGCCAAGGTGGGCTGGACTCCGGCGGCTGGTCCCGAGGTGTTGGGCACCTTCTTTTGGGCTGATATGGACAATGGATACGACGCTTGGGTGCCCGACAACAACGAGGACTTGACCACGTACTCTGACAAGCCGGGCAAGGACCGTCAGCAAACGACCGGGGCCTCGCTCAAGAGCACTTGGGGGTTGGGCGCGAGTGGCGCTGAATTGGTCGCGATTACCGCGTTTTCGCGCAGCGAATTGGAGCACAGCTTCGACGGCGATTGGGGCAACGACGAGTACTGGCTAGCAGAGCATGGATTCGACCCGGACGTCGAGGGGTGGAGCTACGACTTTTTCGACCGCAATGTGCGCGACCGCACAGTTATGAGCCAGGAGGCCCGGCTCTTGGTCGAGGAACTGGTGGTGGGAGCCTATTGGAAGCGCCTCGAAGAGGAAGACAATGCCGCCGGCTATTTGTTCGGCGGCGATGCCACGGACCTCAACGGGCGCTATGAAATCGACAACCTAGCCTTTTACGGTCAATACGGGCTAGCCTTGGGCGAAAAATTGCGGCTGGAAGTCAATGCGCGGCTCGACCGCAACGACACGGCCTATGAAGGAACGACGACCAATTACGGGGCCGATAGCACCAGCACTGCGTTCGCCGTTGATCAATGGTTGGGCGGGGGCAAAGCGGCCCTCAGTTACAACTGGGGTTTAGGCCATACCTTATACGCTTCGGCTTCGCGCGGCTATCGTTCCGGCGGGGTCAACCAGCACCCGTACCTGGCCGCGGAAAACCGCCCTTACGACCCCGAGTACATCGTCAATCTCGAAATCGGCTGGCGCGTCAGCGGACCGCGCTCTTCTATCGGACTGACCCTGTTCCACGCTCTGCGCTCGGACCAGCAGGTCGAATTGTCGAGCCAGCAGGACCCGGGCGACCCCAACAGCTTTTTCTACTTTACGGCCAATGCCGTCAAAGGCCGCAACAGCGGCTTGGAATGGGAGCATGCCGTCCGCCTCCTGCCCCAAGTCGAACTCTTCGGCTCGGTGGGTCTGCTCACTACTCACATTGATACCTATACCTTCCCCACGGAAGATGGGGAAGTGACGCTGGGCGATCGGGCCGCAGCCCACGCCCCCAACTACACCTTCAGCGTAGGCGGCGAATACCGCCATCAGTCGGGCTTGGGGGCGCGGCTGGCCCTGATCGGCATGGACCAATTCTTCTACTCCGATGGCCACGACCAAGTCTCAGAACCTTATCGATTGGTCAACGCCCACATTGCCTACGAGTGGGAAGCGTGGTCCGTGCAGCTATGGGGTCGCAACCTGCTCGACGAGCGCTATGGGGTGCGGGGCTTCTACTTTGGCCTAGAGCCGCCGGATTACGCCGACAAACTGTACGAAACCTACGGCGATCCGCGCCAAGTTGGCATGCGGCTGACGACGCAGTTTTCTTCCTTGGGGAACTGAAGCTGTGAGCGGTCAATCTGCTCTGATCGTCGGCAACGGCGAGCCGCCTTCCCGGGAATTATTCGCCTCCTGCGCCCGAGAAGCCGAGCTGATCTTGTGTGCCGATGGCGGGGCTAATACTGCCTCGGCGTACGGGTACGCGCCCGATTACATCGTTGGCGACCTCGACTCGGTTAGCGACCAAAGCAAGGCCGCTCTCGCCGCTGACCGCCTCGTCCTCGTTGACCCCGAGGGCAATGTGGGCACAGATGGTCAAAAAGTCCTCAACCACGCCGTCGCCTTGGGCGTTACTCAAGCAGTGCTCGTCGGTTTTACGGGACGGCGCACCGATCACCTGCTGGGCAATTTGAGTTTGCTCAAGGCTTTTGCCGACCGCCTCGCCTTGCGCATAGTAGATGACTATTGCGACATCCGCCTCATCGACCGCTGCATCCGCTTCCGCGCCGCTATTGGTCAGAAAATTTCCCTGTGCCCGCTCGATGGCGCAGCGGAAGGTATTGAGACGTTTGGATTAAAATGGCCCTTGCGGTCCGAAAGCCTGATCCCGGGCGTGCGCGAGGGCATCTCTAATGAGGTGGTGGACAATCCGGTCGAGATCAGGGTCGGGCGCGGCGATCTGCTGTTGTGCGTGCAGCGGGAGGGAGGTGCTGGCGAAATTTTGGTGGGATGAGTAGGTTGTCTGCTGCATAGAAAGGAGAACCACTATGAAGAAACACACAGTAGCTATCATCGGCCTTGGGCGCATGGGCAGCACCATTGACGACGAAGGGCACGGCGATGTGCCCTATTCAGTCGCGGCCGCGACTAGGGCAAGCGAACGGCTGGAACTCGTGGCTGGAGCGGACCTCCTGCCGGATAAGCGCGATGCGTTTCAAAGTCGCTGGGGAGTAGCTGTGTACGAGGACTTCCGCGACATGATTGACCGCGCAGAGCCAGACATCGTGGCCATCTGCACGGCGGCTTGTTTGCCCAAACCCGCTAGAGAGGCCCCGGACGCGAGTTTTCGCGGCGACTCGCACGCCGACCTAGCGGTGGCAGTGGCCGATCTGGGCGTGCCGATGATCTACCTCGAAAAGGCCATGGCCAGCTCGATGGAGCGCGCCGACGAAATCCGCGATGCTGTAAAGCGCAACAACGCGCTCTTCAACACCGGCGTCCTGCGCCGCTTTGACAACCGCTACGATGTGGTCAAAGACGCGGTCGCCGCCGGTCAGGTCGGCGAGGTGCGAGCCGTGATTCACTACGCCGGTTCCAGCCTGATGCACGGGCACATCCATTCGATCGACACGGTGTCCTATCTCATCGGCGATCCGGCGATTGAAGCTGTGCGCGGCGAGCTGTTGCCGCGCGGCTTGCAAGTCGAGGGCAATCACATTCCGGCCGATCCCTCGGCCACCTATCAACTGCGCTTTGCCAACGGCGTCGAGGCGTGGTCCATTCCAGCGGCTCCGTGGGAATTCGAGATCATCGGCTCGGAGGGGACGATTCGCTCGTGCAACAACGGAGCCAGCGTTTTGCTGCGTCAGCCCGGCACGGTGCAAGGACGGAACGCCTTGTGGGAGGAGGTGCCCGTCGATCTGGTGACGCCGCGCAGTACGACGCAGTGCTGCTTGGAGGATTTGATCGCGGCGCGCGAATCCGGCCAACCCACGCGCGGCCACATCGACGTGACGCACCACATCACAGAAGCCACCATCGCCGTCGCTGAGAGCCATCGCCAGGGCGGCGCTTGGGTGGAGTTGCCGCTGCCTGCGCGCGACTTGTACATTTTTCACGTCTAGCGACGAGATACCCCACGACTCGCTTACCACTAGAGGATACACATGCTAAAAGCAGGCATATTTCTCGATATGGAAAATCTCAATCGCTGTGGTGGCCACGGCATCCAATTTCGCCAGATCAAGGCTCTGGTGGAGGCGCAGCAGGCGGTTGTGGTGCGGGCCAATGCCTATATGGCCGTTGACCGCGAGCGCGAAAGCATGGACCCAGAGTACCGCCAAAAAAGGGAAACGTATCGCAATCGAGCGCGGCGGGAGGGCTACCACCTCATACTCAAGGAAGTGCGGCGCTATCTGACTGCGGAAGGCGAGACCATCGTCAAGGCCGACGCCGATCTAGAACTGGCGATCGATGCTCTGTTGCAGTCGGAGAATTTGGATTACGTGCTGTTGGGCACGGGCGATGGCGATTTTGTGCGCTTGGTGCGCGCTCTGCAAAACCGGGGCAAGCGGGTCGATCTGCTGTCTTTTATGAACACCAGTACCCAACTGCGCCAAGAAGTGGATTACCACTTTTCTGGGTACTTGGTGCCCGGCATTCTGTTCCCTGAGCGCGGTCCAACCCAGCGTCTGCGCGGCATCCTCCACGCGGTCAACGAGGAGAAAGGCTACGGGTTCTTGACCGCGCAGACCGACTTGGGGCTGGACACCACACGCGAGGATATTTTTCTGCACATTACCGACCTGCGCACGGCCAGAGGTGGGGTGGTGTCCAACGCGGACTTTGCCCAGTTGAGGATGCGGGGCGCGGTCATCGAGTTTGAGATGGAGGACGAGGGCGACCGGAAAAAGGCCGTCAATGCCGTGGAATTCCGGCCGGAGTTGCTGTGAGGCGAAGACGATGAAGAAGGACTGGTGCGCCGAGGAGTTTCGCTGCATGGTCGCCCTCGGTGAGAGCACCACTGCTGGCGGCTGGAGCACCGCCCCTGATCGCTGCTGGGTGCCTCTCTTGGGCGCGCTCATCAACGACTTTCAGACCGCGCCTATGCGGGTCGTCAACTCTGGAATCGGCGCCAACCTCATCGCCAGGCGCAGCCCGGCGTACGAGGAGAGCGGCAAGCCGGCGGCCGACGAGCGTCTCGACAAACACGTCCTCTCCCACGACCCCGACCTGCTCGCGATTTCCTACGGCCTCAACGACGCTCGGGGCGGTACGCCATTGACCCAGTTTTGCGAGGACCTCGCCCTGCTCGTAGGGCGCGTGCACCAACGCGGGAATCCGCTCATTCTGTTGCTCGGGCCCTACTTCATGACCGACTTCACCGTCGGGGGGAAGACCTGGAGCCACGCCGATCTGTCCCTGTTCAGGCGCTTCAACGCGGCCACGGCCGAGGTGGCGGCACAACTCGACTGTCTGTACGTCGATCTGCTGGCCGCGAGCGGTGAAGCGCCTTGGATGGTCCACTACGACGGCGTGCACCAAAACGACCTCGGCCACCGGATCGTCGCCAACCGCATCTTCGAGGTGCTCGCCCAAAATTGTTCCTGCTTGGCGCAGCGGACCCGGCAGGCCGAGCAGAGCAGTCCGAGGTGGAGGGACGAGTCGGTGCTGAAGTCCGACTACGGTTTCTGAGCGTCACCCCCGCGACGGCTCGGTGTTTTCCCGCCGATGGCGCTGATGCACTTCCGCCATCTTGAAGTCGTTGTCTATTACCTGCTGCAAATGCACCATGCGCTCTGGCCCGGCGGTGCACAACATGGCCTCTCCGTGGATGCGGTCAATCCAGAACCGCCCCTCGTTGGCCAGCGCGTTCTGGAAGTCCTCTAGGCGCTCGTCGGGCACGTGTTCGTAAAAATTCATGGTGTACATGCGCCGCCGCTGCGAGCCGCCGAAAGCGGCGTGCTTGGTATTGTGCCAAAATACGACAATGTCGCCCGGCTGGGTCTCCACCACTTGGCACGGCAATTGATTGGGCGCTACTCCCCACGCTGATTCGCTGTCGGGCAGGGCCTCTTGCAGGCCGTCGGCATAGGCATCGCCGCAGTGGTGACTGCCCGGAATGATGCGCACTGCGCCCGTGTCCCGGGTCAGCGGATCTAGGTAAAAAGCGATCTTGATGCTGGGAATGCGCTCGCCGCTGTACCCATCCGAATGCCAGCGCGTATCGCCGACGTAGAAATTGCCGTCGCCGCTGGTGTAGTTGAAGTCGTCGCCCAAAATGCTGGCGGCAATGTCGTGGATACGCGGATCGTCGAGCAAGCTGCTCAGGTATTCGCTCTGGTCGGGGAAGGGTACGATGCACGAGCGTGCCCGCCCTTCGTGCTGTTCGCCATGGTGCCCGCCGCCGTGCGCGGCCCACACGGCCTCGAATTCCTCGATGATGCGGTCGATGCAATCGGCCATGAGGCCGGGGAAGTACAGATAGCCGAAGGTATTGAAATAATTGAGTTGTTGTTGGCTAAGGCGCGTCGCGGACATGTTCTCTCCTCCAGATTATTCCTATAAGCTACGCTCTAGGCCAGCCTCC
Organism: Candidatus Latescibacterota bacterium; assembly: GCA_022819745.1. Next base: position 8,120 of record JAJEGS010000045.1, read on the forward strand.
AGCGCGGCTTCAATCCGCGCCTTGGTCTCTTCGAGATGGGCGCGGCTGTACGCGTCTAGACCGCTGCCTGCTAGCCGCGTCTCGATCTGGGCGGCGATGGTCTGCAGATCCGCCCGGGCCAAGGTGCGGGCGTCTTCGGGCGTGCCATAGGTGGGCCTGAGCACCAGACCGATCAGCTTTTGTAGCTGCGCCCGCTGCAAGTTGCGGCGAAAGCTGTCGATGGAGCCGCCCGTCTCCAACTCCGCCCAGATGGCCTGCCGCAATCCGGTAAACAGATCGACCATCCCGAAGGTTTCGTCACCTTCGTAGCGCAGTTCCAGATCCTGCAGCCGACTCAACAGCGTTGGATCGTAGAACCGGTTGAGCGGCTGCCGTTGGATGCTCAGCACTCTATCGTGGATGGGATAGTCTATCCGCCGTACGTCGAATACCGACCAAGTGAAATCGACCCAGCGCTCTGGTGCCAGCTTGTTGAGCAACTCCGGCGACCAGCGAAAGGCGTCTGGCCCGAACACGTGCTCTACTAAAAAGTCGAGTGCCTCTCGCTGCCGGGCGGGCGGCACTGGCTGTAGCGGGAGGCGTCCATCGCCCACGTGATCTCGGTAGTGGTAGATGCCGCCGATGTAACGGCTGACATTGCCCACCCCCGAAAAGTAGGGCCTAAAGCCCCAGCCGAATACCCGCCGCAGGGTTTGGTAGCGCTCGCCCTTCTGCTCGAATTTGTCTTCCACTTTGGACCACAACTCTTTCGACAGGGCGATCTGGTCGCGGTAGTGAGCGATTGGATCGTCGCGTAAATCCCAGCGCGCCGCGCTCGGATCAATTCCCCGGGTCCAGTACAGGGCGTCTTCATCCGTGCCGTAGGCCAGATCTTTCTCCGCGACTTGGCTGGCGATTTTGGCCAATTGGGCACGCTCGCTAGCGGGACTGTCTGCTTCTACCGGCCGGTAGGCGTATTCAATGGCCCAGTAGTCGTACGGCCCCAACGTCGTCTGATAGTACTCGCCCTGCTCGTGGCCCTCTGGGGCGATGTTGACCGGGTTGTAGTCCATTACCGAACTGGAGATGCCTTCTTTGTCGGTGACGCGGCGGTCGTGTAGCTCGTCGAGTGCGTGGATGGTGCTGCCTTTGAAATTGTGCCGCAGGCCGAGAGTGTGGCCCACTTCGTGCGCGATCAACTCGACGATTAGCTGGCGGATGAACTCCTTTTCATCGACCTCGCCTCCGCCGGCTGCGGCCCGAGCTTCCAGCAGGTGCCACCCGAAAGCGGCCTCCTGCCGCAGCCCGTCGGCCATATCGCAGAATCCTCTATTGTGCCCCATAGCCGCGGCGGGCGAAGGCGCGGTGAAGTCCCCGCTGGCCCAAGGCTCCCGTCCCACAGGGTCGCCTAGTTCGGTGAACTCCAAGTGGGCGTAGCGCACAAAATCCGCGCTGATGCGGATGTCGGCGTCGAAAATCTCGCCGGTAAAGGGATTGGTGCGCGACGGGCCCACTGCGTAGCCTTGGCCGGGCTGCACCATCCAGCGCACTACGTTGTAGCGCACATCGGCCGCGTCCCATTCGGCGTCGTCCGGCTGCTGTTTGGCCTCAATCGCTCCCTCAAAGCCGAGCGGCTCGAATGCCTTGTTCCACACTAGGATCCCCTCCCGCACTGCGTCCCGGTACTCCGGTGGAATTGTGTTTTCTAGCCAGAACACAATCGGCTTTTTGGGCGGCGACTTGTCGAATTTGGGCTCGGAGCACCACGTCGATCTCAGTATTGTGCGGGAAATTCTTCAACGCGCCGAAGTAGCTGCGGTCTCTTCCTCGACGGCCTCCTCTTTTGCCTCCTCCGCCCAGACGGTCCCCGTTCCCCATAAGCCGAGGATGGCGACCAGCAATATCCATTTGAATGCGCGCATAGTATTACTCAGCTCCAATCTCAGGTTGCCTCGTGGTTTGGATTATTCACAGTAAACTCGGACCTTGTCGTCCCCGTCGTGGATGTTGACCTCGATCTCGCTCAGTGCGTCTATGAGCTGATCTAGATCCTCGGTTCGCAGGTTGTCAATGTCAACGTTGATGCCGTTGTCCTGCAGAGCCGTATTGATTCCCGTCGTGGCTTGCGCCGGGAGCAGGGTGTGTAGCTTGACTCCGGCCTTGATCAGCGCCAGCGGCACTCGGACGTCGATGTGCTCATCATCGTCCGAGTCGATAGTAACTCTCAGATATCGCCGGGCTGATCCCGCTTGTGGGGGCGCTAGCGGCTGCACCGCTGTGGTCGTCTCTGGCTCCTCGTCAACGAGGGAGAGCAGGCGCTCGGCCTCATCGACTGACACCTTGCCTTCGGATAGCATCTCAAGTACGCGTCTGCTGTTTTCGTTCATGGCGGTCCTCCTGTTTGTATCTGGCTACTGGATTGTAACGGAGCCGTTCACGGTTTTGGCGATCAATTCGGCCTCGCCTTCGCCCACTGTTCCCTTGAGCTTGTGGCGCTTCTCGACCGACGCGACGAAGCCCGGCACTTCGCAGCGGACTCGTCCATTGACCGTTGCAGCCGTCAGCTTGAAGCTCGGGTCGGCGTCCAGAGCGACTTTGATGCTGCCGTTCGTGGTGCATAGTCTGTTGTCGGTTCCGGGCTCGATGCTTCCCTGAAACTTTATCGACCCATTGGTCGTTCGTGCATCGAAGCGGCCGTATGCGTCCTCAATGGACACGCGGCTATTTGTAGAAGAAAGCTCTGCCGAGCCAGAAAATGTCTTGACCGTGATCGGGGCGTTCTTGGTCGTCGCTTTTAGGTCGCCCTTGAAGTTTTCGACCCTTATACGCCCGTTCTTGGTCTGCACCGTTCCACCGCCCTCTGTTCCTTGAAGCTCCACCGGTCCGTTGCTAGTCGCCAAGTCAACGCTAGTTGTGACGGGCACAGTAACCTCAATGTTTGCTCCAGAGGACTGGCGGGAGAGTCCGTGCAGGAATCCCTCGGATTGCCGATCGGCCTTGGCCTCGACCGTGACGAGGTCGCCTTCCTGTACGGCGCTGTACTTGATTCCGCGAGGTTTTTTCAGCCTCGTCCGCACGCGAATCGAGTCAGGTTCGCCGGCGCGGACCCGGATGCGGCCGTTGAAGCCGCGCACCACGAGGCGCGGGTTGTCGCCCACGGCGAACGTGTCGTCGCGCATGGACGTCTTGCCGTCTTCGTCGCGTGGGTCTTCTTCGCTCTCGGACCACCCGGATAGAGACTCTCCGAGTCCTTCGAGTCCTGCAAGTCCTTCTTCGAGTCCTTTTCCGATTTCTTCGCCGAGTCCTTCGAGGGTGTCTTGTAGCCCCCCAATTCCGCGTCCCTTGCGGGTCTCGCGGTGGGTGCCTTGCAGCGCCTCTAGGAGACGCTCGGCGTCTTCTACAGTGACCTTCCCCTCCGAAAGCATATCTAGAACTTTGCGTCGCTCTTCAGTCATCACATCCTCCTAGTCGATTGAAATGAACACGCGATCCTCGCCAGAGACTACGTCGCAGCGCAGACCGCGCAGCGAGGCAAGCGCGTATAGTAGCAAGGGGCCAGCCAGCAAGACGGAACGGCTCCGAGCGCGGTGCCCCGAGCGCGCCGCTACTAGTAATGCAACAGGCGTCCCTAGCAGCACCACGACGATAATGAGCGGCCATAGCACTATGAGCGGGATCCACAGCCGGATGCGGCGCTTGTCGCCTTGGACTCGCAATCTCAGGAACATGGGTGGCAGCATCAGGAGAGCCTCCGCAGCGCCTCTTCGACGTCGATCTCACCGCGTTCCAAGCTGTCGAGTACTGCCGCTGATTGAGGGTCCAAGCGCGAGGTGCTAGCCGATTCCGTAGTTCGGGTCACCGTCTCGACCAACGGTAGCTGCTCGGCAATGGCATCCAGTCGGTTTTTGACCGTCGGGTAGCTGATGCCAAAGATGCGCTCCATTTCCTTGATCGAGCCGTGGACTTGGACGAAGGCCATTACAAATACCTGGTCCTCGGCGGAAAGACGCGCTAGGACAGGCGGCTCGAATTGCCCTTCGATCGCGATGGCGCTGTCCGGCAGGGAAACCCGCTCTACTACGATGCGTGCCCCCTTCGTCAGATCGGTTAGCTCTTTCCAGTCTTTGATGGCAAAACCTCCAAATGGTTAAATTTAGACGTAATTATAGCTATATAATTGAAAAAGTCAATTGCAAAATTAAAAAAATTAATTTTTAGATTGGATAAACTCGGAAGAGGTTGGACGCTATTCCTCCACGGCTGCCGACACCGCGTTGGACACTCGCCGTAACAAGCTCCCGTTGGCGACCATTTGGTTAGTCAGCACCACGCAGCTTAGCTGGTGCTCTGCGTCCGCCCACGCCACCGTGCCAGTCGCCCCGGTGTGGCCGAAGGTGTGCGGCGACACCAGATCGCCCCAAAAGGCCCACACCCGCGCCCCGCACACGCCCCACCCAAGGCCCCACGGCGCGTCGAGCGTGCCGTTTTGGTCCCGCGTCATCGCTGCGACTGCGGCCCGGCTGAAGATGCGCTGGTCGCCGTACGCGCCGCGGTTGAGCATGGTCTGCAAGAGAATTGCCAGATCGCGTCCAGTGCTGTGCATGCCGCCCCACGGCGCTCCGAAATCGCGCCAGTACGGGGAATTCCATCCCCAACTCCGCAATTCGTCGTCCTCTTCGGTGTCCGTCCCGCACCACACGGTATCTTCAATCGCCCAATCGCCTATGCCCAACGCGCTGCGCTCCATGCCCAGCGGCGCGAAAATTTCCTTGCGTTCAAAGTCGCGCAGCCGCTGGCCGCTGACGCGCTCGACGATCGCGGCGGCCAGCAGGATGCCTTTGCTCTGGTAGCGGAAATCGGTCGTTGGTTTGTAGAGTAGAGGCGTCTTGAGCGACCGCTCGACAAAGACCTCTACCGGCTCGTGCGCCCGCCGCAGGCTGGTATTCTCCGGTAGCATATCGGGCATACCCGATATGTGCGACAGCAGGTGGCGGACCTTGATGTCGGGCCGGTCGCCGCCTGTGAACTCGGGTAGATAGTCGATGGCTGGGTCTTCGAGCGAGATCAGCCCGCGATCGACGAGGATCATCAGCGCGCAAGCGGTGACCGGCTTGGTGATCGACGCGAGGAGAAAGATCGAATCCGCATCGACCGGCTGGTCTGTGTTGGGTTTGTGCTGGCCGGCCCCGCGTGCGAAGACTTCTTTGCCGTGCCGCGCTACCGTCAGCGAGGCTGCGCTGATCTGGCCCGCTTCAACAGCCGCCGTGAGTAGGCCGAAGGCCCGTTCGAGTTGCTCAGCCGACATACCGACAGCCGCTGGGTCGCCCGTTTGCAAAACCGTTCCGTCCGTTGTCATCGCGTTCCCTTTCTTTAGGATATAAGGCGCAACATTAACCAACTAATCCGACCACTTCCCTCAACCCCGTCACCACTCGCACCCCGTCCTCCGTCCATGCTGGCGGAGAGCCATCCGCGCCGAGCGATCGCTGAATCAACACCGGCTGCAGCCCCGCCGCCCTAGCCCCTGCTACGTCGTCTTCCGGTGAATCGCCGACGAAAATCACCTCGTCCGTCGCCAATCCGGTCTGCTCTAGCGCCGGGGCAAAGATCGTCGGGTCGGGCTTTTTGATGCCGACATCGCCGGAGACGACCACTGCGTCGAAAAAGGGGCGCAATGCCAGCTCGTCTAGCAGCCGATGGACGTGCGGCGGATGGTCGAAGTTGGAAATCAGCGCCAGCTTGTAGCGGCCTTGCAACTCGCTGAGTACGCTTTTGGCCTCTGGGTCGAGCGGCGTATGTGCGTGCCACGCCGCTATGCTTGCTTCGCTGATTCGCCGCAATTCCTCCAATGCTAACGCCAAGCTCAACTTCTCGACTAACTCGTGCATGCGACGCTCATAGACTGTCAACCCATCGTCCTGTACCGGCGGCTCGGGTTGGAGCAGGAATTCCTCGCAGAGTCGGATTAACGTTTCTTCATCAAACGCATGACCACTATCGATCAGTTCGCGGCGGATGGCATGGTACCAACTCTCTCCCGCGGCCTCCATATCGCCGTAGCACAATAGCGTACCGTAGAGGTCGAAGAATACTCCTCGTATTTCAGTCATTGATTTTCTTTCTAATTCGGCTCAAGGCGGAGGATAGCGTCTGCGCAGTGCAATCACAACCTTTTACCCACCCACAGGGCACCTCGGCGTACCACTTCTTGGAAGGAGGGGTTTTCCAGCACCGCGTTGTCGTGGCCTAGGGCAAAGAAGAACACTCGGCCCTGACCATAGGTGTGATGATAGGCCATGACGTGGGTTTCGTCGCGGCCGGGGTCATAGGCGTGCATGAGGTGGTGTGAGCGGCTCGGGTCGTGCTTGAGGTAGTGCAACTCGTCGGTGACGGCAAAGTCTTTGAGGCCAGTGGCAATGGGATGGTCAGAGTCGGAGATGGCGACGGTGAAATCCATGTACGGGCTGTGGCCATCGAAAAAGCCGTTGAGCATTTGGTGGTAGCCGGCGTTGTCGCGGAAGGAAGCGTCTGCGGTGTGCAGGCCGAAGAAGCCGCCGCCGCGTTCGATAAAGTGCAAAAGCCCCTGTTCCTGCGCTTGGGTGAAGTGGCCGACATCCGTAAAGAAAAGGGTGGCGTCGTACGCGGCGAGGCCGCTGTCCATAATCTCGTAGTCGCGCGAGAAATCGGCTTCGATTTGGTCGTCTTTGTTCAGCAGGTCGGCCAGAAATCGGCCCTGGCCTGCGTGGTCGTGGTAGATGCCTTCGGTGCCGACGAATACTAAAAGTTTAGCGGGAGCCATGGCGGGTTTCTCCTTTTGTAATTGGGTTGGGAGCGGGAGGTAGAGACGGATTGCCAGCGTCCACGCGACCGACTAGACTGACGCTCAAGCCCAGCGGAATGGTATATCTAAATCGCGGGCCAGTTCTTCTACTTGGGCGGCCAAGGTGGCTTCGAGGGCGATGCCGTGTTTTAGGTAGTCGGCGCGCCGCTGGTAGCTGCCTTCGCCCGGCCACTGCACTGGGCCCTGTTCGGGTGCTGCTGCCACCGACTTTATATGGGCCTTCAGATCGGCGCTGCGGTCGTGCAGCCAGTCGCCAAAGGGCTTGAGGGCGATAAAGCACTTGGTGGAGCCGCCGGCCGAATCCGTTGGCCGCTCCTCGGTGCCCTGCTCAAAAGCGAGGAGGCCGCCGGCCAGTCCAGCCGTGAGCAGATCGACCATAAAGGCAAGTCCCGAGCCTTTGTGCTGACCCATGGGCAAAAAGCGCCACGATTGCAGCAGAACGCTTGGATCCGTAGTGGGCCTTCCGCGCTCGTCCAAACCCCAACCTTCGGGAACGCTGCGTCCGGCGGCCTCGGCTTGGCGCACGCGGCTTATGGAGGATTGGGTCATGGCCAAGTCGAGGACCACAGGCTCGCCGTCGGCGGTGGGAATGCCAATGGCGAGGGGATTGTTGCCTAGGGAAGGGACGCGCGTGCCCCAGGCGGGAAAGTTGGCGAACGCGTTGGTGAAGGCTAGGCCGACTAGCCCAGCGCGAGCGGCTCGCAAGGCGTAGCTATGGCCGCGCCCCCAATGCCCAACGCTGCGGACGACGCAGGTGCCCACGCCGTATTGCTGTGCCCGTTCGAGTGCCCAATCCATGCCCTGCGCTGAAGAGAAGCGGCCAATGCCGCCGCCGGCATCGACCAGCCGGGAGGCTGGGTACTCGACGATGGTTTCAAAGCGGGGATCGGGTGCCAAAATACCTTGGCGGATGTAATTGATTGTCGAGGGCAACAGGGCGACGCCGTGGGTGTGGCCGCCATGTAGGTCCACTTCCGCGCCGATTTGGGCTTCGACCGCAGCTACGTGCGGCGGTACCCCTATGGCTGCGAGGGCGTCGAGGAAAAATTGTTCTAGGTCGGCGTGGGCGATGCGCTTGGACTGGCTCATGGTCAGCGCTTTACGTCACTTGCCAGCCGCGCACCATATAGGCCTGCAACAGGCCGCTTTCATCGGAATTGAAGAAGCCCGATCGTCCGTTCGGCGAGAGGAAAGGATGGATGTGGGTGTCTTTCTGCCAGGACGATCCGGGGTTTGCGATCTTCCGCGCATTCGCGAGCGCGCCTTCTTCTTCCCCGGGAAGGTCGAACAGCCAGACCGCGCCGCCCCCGTCTTTCGGGCCTGCATCTGTGATTAAGCGGGTCCCGTCTCGGTCTGTTGCGAAATGCCAAAAATCGGGTCCGGCAAAGGAGCGGGATAGGTCGTTGCGCCATCCGCCCGGCGTGTTGATGCCTTCATCGCCGACGTGGGCTGCCGCCCTGCCCGAGATGAGCTGTCTTTCGTCTGGTTCGCGCGTCGAGGTGCTGGTGATGGCAATGTCGCTTCTCCCCTGCCAGCACTGATGCCCCTGACAGAACTCGTTGCCATCCCTGCCCCAGGGGAAGTCGCGCAGATCCGTTCCATCGTCCCGGATTAGGTGGATGTCCGCACCCAGTCCACTGGTGAGCTTTTCCACCTTGCCATCGGCTGTAATGATATTCCCGTGATTTTCTTGGATCATGATGTCGTGGGAAGCCACGGGGTCCGTTTGACGCGTGTACTGCGGGTGTAGGTTGCACCAGGTGGGACCGTGAAGGACCAGCTGTACGGATGGCTCTTCGATCTCGAAGACCAGCAGACCCCAGAGCGCCCCTGCGCTTTTGCCTTCCCCGAGGAATCCCGAGATGGCGATGCGCCGGCCGTCGGATGAAATCGTCGAAAGCGGATACGGTCGGCTCAACCTGAAATTGGTCTCTGGAATCGCGTGATCGAGGACGTAGATGATCTCGCGTTCAGACCCATCTAGCCCGACCCGCTTCAGCGTCAGTCGTCCACCTCTCCCAAACTCTGTTTCATTGACAAAGTAGTACAGGTAGTCGCCATCTGGTGAGATAGACGGCCCCGTCGTTCCAAGTTCGGTGGTGATCGGCGTCAGGCTGCAATTGTCTTCTAGGTTGCAAATCAGAAACTGGTGCTCGGGGTCCTTGGGATCTGAGCCGTGCGGGTGCGCTGAGCGGTGGAGGATCAGCCGCTGGGAATCGGGCGTGAAGATCTGCGCTTCCATATAAACATGCGATGAAGGGATCGACTCATCCGTGAACTGGATGACTTCGAGATGGTCCCGTTCGGTTTCGGGGACGAGGTCAGGTCGGACTTTCATTTGCCTTTACTCCTATCGACGGCGTGGCACGCTGGGGAAGAAAGGTAAATATCTGCCGGACCGCATCAAGGCAAATGAGGTGCCGAAGCCAACCCGACCATCGGGCCCAATTGTTCGGCGGCGCTGCATCGCTAAAGTCAGCTTCCGGTAGAGCGGTAGTGCCGTACGCCCACTTGCCAGACGCGCAGACAGACTGCAAAAAATAGCAGGCCCACGACTGGGGCCAGCCATTGGAATAACGGGCCTGAACCCAAGGGGTCAGGGCGCTCCAAAATCCCCAGCGCCGGGTAATAGCCGACGCAGGCGAGGGGGATGACGTAGGTGAAAAAGCGGCGGAACCACTCGCGGTAAATCGCTAGCGGGTACTGGGCTGTCTCCACGCCGCCGTAGGTTACGGTATTGACGATTTCCAAGCTCTCAGTGGTCCAAAAAGCCAGCGTCGCTTGTAGCACTATGAGGCCGTAAAACAGGCAAGCGCCGCCGAGAATGGTGAGCAAGACGAGGAGCAGCTTGTCCGGCGTCCAGGCTAGCTCTAGGGCATGTGAGGCCCACAGCAGGACGACCAAGCCTTGGGTGATGCGGCCGATGCGCTTGAGGGTGAGTTCCTGTCCGGCCAGTTGCAAGGCCGTGCTGCGGGGGCGCAGCAGCAAGCGGTCGAAGTCGCCGCTTTTGACCGTAGAGGCGAATAAGTCAAAGCCGCGCGAGAAGGCGTCGCACAGGGCAAAGGCGATATTGATTAGGCCGTAAAAAAAGGCCACTTCGGGCAGACTCCAGGTGTCGAGGGCGGTGAAGCGGTCGAAGAGCGCCCAGATGCCCAAGAATTCCAAGCCGGTCATCGCGCCGTGGCCCACGGACAGCATGATGAAAGAGGCCCGGTACTGCATTTGGCTGCGGAAGGAAATGCCGATATAGCGGCCGTACAGGCGCAGTCCATCGAGCACGGTTAGCCTCCTTGGACGACTAGGCGGCGGGTGCCGCGATAGAGGAAGAAGCGGCCCAGGCTCACCAGTATTAGCGTCCACGCGAGCTGATGCCCCACCACCGACCAGACTTGCGACGCGGGAATGTGCCCCATGTAGAGGCGGAACGGGGTGTCGGCCAAGCCGCGGAAAGGCAAGAAGTCGAGTATGGGTTGGATCTCGTCGGGAAATAGCGGCAAGGGGATCACCATGCCCGAAAAGACAAAGATGCATATCGACAGCATTTGCATGGAGCCCTCGCCGGCGATGGTCCACATCAAGGAGATGTTGACCAAGTTGGACAGGGCTCCGCCCAGCAAGATAGCACCCACCGTGGCCAAGGCCCAAGCTGCCGCAGCACCTGGGGACGCGGGAGCTTGCAGACCGAAGAAGAGGAAGGCCACGCAGAACAGCGGCACGGAGCGCAGCAGGGCGGGGGCAATGCGGTTGGCGAGGGCGCGGCTGTACCAAAAAGTGTATAGATCGACGGGACGCACCAACTCATAGGCCACCGTGCCTGTGCGCACCATGGTGCGCACGTCGTCGTCGGGTTGCCAAGGCAAGAGGGCGAACAGAGCCTGACCCAGCCAGACGTAATTGACCACTTCGGCGTAGGTCATGGGCTGCGCTTGGGTTGCCGTGCGGTAGAAGGCTTCGAAGATCATCACCCGAATGAGGCCCCAAAACAACTGCGTGCTCATGCCGGCTAGGGCCGCAGCCCGGTACTGCAGCAACATGCGGATGCGGGCGCTGAGGACGGACAGGTAGGGCCGCATCAAGGGCGGTTCCGATAAAGTTGGGCGATGACTTCTTCAATGGGCGGATTTTCCACAAAGAGGTCGCGCACTTCGTGGCGGGCCGTGATGCGGCTGATGAGAGCTGGGGCCGAGATGCGTTCGGGCGCAAAGCTGAGATGCACTCGGGGGCCATCGCGCTGGACGACGCGCGCGGCTTCGTCTTCGATGGTTTCTGTGGCATCGACTAAATCGACGATGAGGCGGCGCTCGGACGAGACGCGGGCACGCAGGTCGGCGAGGCTGCCGTCGGAGAGGATGGTGCCGTCGCCGATGACCATGACCCGGTCGCACAGGGCTTCGATATCGTCCATGTCGTGGGTGGTCAGGATGACGGTGGTGCTCTCTCGGCGGTTGAGTTCTTTGATGAAGTCGCGCATCGCCAGTTTGGAAACCGCGTCGAGGCCAATGGTCGGCTCGTCCAAAAAGAGCAGGCCGGGGCCGTGGAGCAGAGCCGCCACCAGATCGCAGCGCATGCGCTGGCCCAAGCTGAGCTGGCGCACGGGTACGTCGAGGAAGGAATCGAGTTCCAGCATGGCGATGAGTGCGTCGCGGCGGCGGCGGTAGTCGTTGGTGGGCACTTTGTAGATGTCGCGCAGCAGATCGAAGGACTCAATGGCTGGCAAGTCCCACCATAACTGGGTGCGCTGGCCGAAGACCACGCCAATGCGGCTGACGTGGCCAATGCGGTCCTGCCAAGGGATGCGACCTTGGACCTCGCAGCGGCCCGAGTCGGGGACGACGATGCCGGAGAGGATTTTGACTGTGGTGGATTTACCAGCGCCATTGGGGCCGATATAGCCGACTAGTTCGCCGACTTCTAGGGAGAAAGAGATGCCGTCCAACGCCCGGATTGTGCGGTGCGAGCGCTGCACAATGCCCCGGAAGGCTCCCCAAAGGCCGGGGCGACGCTCGGCAATGCGGTAGGTTTTGACTAGGTTTTCAACGACGATTTGGGGCATGAATAGCAACTGACGTTACGCGGCACTTCGACAGGCTCAGTGCCCGGTGACGGAGCTCAGTACCTGGCCACTGAGCTTGTCGAAGTGGCCGCAGCAGAGGTGCATAAGATTGCGTAACATCGGAAAGTAATAACGAGTACTAGTTTAACAGGGGCCATTGCGGGTTGCTCCTTTTCACGGACTAGTCGGGAGCGGCCGCGGATTTTTCCCAAGGGCGGATAAAGGATTCAGGCTCGACGCCCAAGGCCTCTGCTACGCGGTTGATGTAGTTGAAATAGCCGACGATCTGAACGGCGTCGTGGATGCCGCGATCGTCAAAGCCGTGCTGCCGCAATTGGTCAATGTCCTCAGCGGTTGAGTCTTGGGGTCGCTGGGTCAGTTTTTCGGCAAAGGCGCATAGGGCACGGTCGGCTGGCGACAGATCGGCCCGATGCCAGTCCGTGGACAACTGGTGTACTAGCTGGTCGGCTGGAGTTCCTTCTGCAACGGCAAAATCGCGGGCGACCTCAGCACGGAGGTCGTGGGCGTGGGAGCGTATTCAGTACACGCAATGATTCGTGGCTGAAACGACTACGGCCAGCATTTCGCGTTGGCTTCGGCTCAGGGGCGAGGGGGCGTACATGAGGGTCTTGTAAAAATCCAGTGAGACCTTCATGGCCCGGGGGTTGAGGCTCATAATGGAGACAATGCCCCAAATGCGCCCGGCCCGAGCGAGGGCGGCTTCGTACTGCTTTTTGAGCAGGCCGGTGGCCCGCTTTAGGGGAATGATGTCTATATAGGGCATTTGCCAATCTCCTCTGCGAAGATATAACTACGCGTTTGGCTGCCGACCACAAAAGCCTCCAAGCCGGGGCATTCGTCGAGGTTTAGAAGATAATGCTGATTTTCGCGAATGGGCACACGTTCGTTTCCGTTGCGTTATGAACACCCACGCTTGGCACTGTGCAGCCGCGGCGCTACCTTCCCTTCCATGAGTAGCGTCTCGGATCCCCAACGCATCTTCTGGCTCGATGCCGCCAAAGCGTACGGCATGATCCTAGTATTCTATGGCCACTTCGTGGAGCGAGTTTACCAGACAGGTAACGAAGCGGCTCTGTTGCAGGAACGATTGATCTATGCGTTCCACATGCCGCTGTTCATTTTCATTGCCGGTTTTTTCGCACGTACCGAAGCTGGAAGGTTTTGGGCTTTCCTCAAGCGCGGCCTGCTGATGCGCATACTTCCCGCCCTCTTCTTCTCCCTGCTCATCGCACCGGGCGTGGCTATCGAGCACCTCTTTCCGCCCGACGTGGAGAACAGGCCTAGAGAATTCCGGCTACGTTGGTTTGATCAAGAGAGATTCACAGATCTCTGCAAGCGTCTTGCATCAGGATCACAGTCAGACGACCGCAGTCGCGCAGAGATCTGGAATAAGTTCCCTTCCGACCAGCAAGCGCTGATTTTCGAGTGGGCACAGGCGGACTCGATCCCTTATGCCGTGCGCCAGCAGATACTGGCCGGGCTCAACGAGGTAGTAAAACAAAAAGGGCTATTCACCCTCGATGACCTCTCCTACATAAGCCATACCAAGGCTAGCCGGACCCTGCTCGATCAGTATCGCGCGGATCCCTCACAGGCGAACCTGCAGAAGCTCAATGTCGCGCTGATTTCTCGTTCACTGTGGCCTGAAAACGAGGAGTGGACCTTCGGTGATGAGATGGCGTGGGCGGCGATGCGCTTTCTCCGGACCGGATTCCCTCTCAACATCCCGGTCTGGTTCGTCATCTGTCTGTTTGTCGTGGAACTCTACCACTTTCTGGCCGTTCGGGTACTGCGCTCCGAGGTCGCCGTGGCGCTGGCCATTCCCGCGTTCTGGGTCAGCGGTGCATGGCTGAACCACGATGTCCCGAGCTTCAGCGACGTCTGGTTCGCACGCGAAGCGATTCTGCTCTACGGAATCTATCTGCTAGGACACCTGTTGCGGCGGACTCAGGCGCTTGAGCGACTCACGAATCGAGCACAAGCGTTCATCCTGCTCACCAGCATCGCGCTGCTGCTATCCACGTTCAACCTCAATCCGGGAAACTCGCACCCCGGGCTAACTCCTGTCGTGCTGATCAACCTTTCCCAGCACGGAGATCCCTTTCTGTTTGCCGTCACCGCACTGGCCGGATGCTTTGCGGTTGCTGGCCTGTCGCTGTTTACACCACAGTGGCGCTGGATATCTTGGCTGGGCCGCAATACCCTGATTCTCATGGGGCTGAACGGGTTCTTCTTCGCCTTCGTCAATCACCAGCTCGCCGGTGCGCTGCAACTCGCCGAATCACAACTCCTGCTGGTTGGGGTCTGCGGGCTTGTGACTGCGCTGTCGCTGATCGCCTGTGTACCTTTTGTTTGGCTACTGAACCGCTACGTTCCCTGGCTTGTCGGGCGCTCTAGGGCGTCCACAACTCACTCGGAACATAGGGCCCCTCGTCTTACTTGACCTACGCTCACATAGACCACAAGGAGCCGTTTCCATGTCCGTCCGCTTTGCCTTCCTCACCGACACCCACCACTACCCCGACGCCCCCGAAGACTACGGCGCTCCCAAGATGCTCACCCGCAGCCAAGAGGTACACGACGCAATCCCCCCCGCTCTCAACGCGGAGGCTTTCGACTTTGTCGTCCACGGCGGCGACTTTCTCTGCGGCGGGTCGGCCTTTGACCTGCCCACCGAGACTTATTTGCGTTCGGTTGACGAGGCGGCTGCGGCCTTCGCGCGGATTGAAGCTCCCTTCTACTCAGTCCCCGGCAACCACGATTGCGACGCCCAGAGCGGTTCCTTCGACGGTTTTGCCGCCCGCTTTCCCTATCCCGACCCGCTGATCGTTGTGGATGCTGCGCCGCGCCTGCGACTGGCGCTGGCCCATGTCTTCCACGACTGCGATGTCTTTGAGAAAGGGTCTGGCGTCTGGACCGACGCGCTAGACGAGGCTCTGCGCGCTGCCGCTGATCAAGCGCTAGCCGATGGCTGCGCCCTGCTGCTCGTTATGCACACTTGGATTTTGCCCGATTTCGCTTGGGATCGCGGCGTGGTCGAAGGCGCGCCTCGTCTGGTCAAAACGCTCGACGAAAGCCCTGCTATCGTCGCCGCTTTCACCGGCCACCGCCACATCAATCGCATCACTGCCTACCGCGACTACCTAGTTGTCGATACGGCCTGTCTGATCGGCTTTCCCTTGGGGTATCGCAGCGTTGAGCTCTCTGACGATGGTTTTTTCAAGACGCGCTTCCACACTCTCGACCTGCCGGATTTGATGCAAGATTCCTATGACCGCTCGACGCCTGAGGAAAATCGGGTCTGGGAAGGCCACATCTTCGACCGGGACGTGGATATCCTGTCACCTCGGCTTAGGGCGTTGTGGGGCTGATTGTCTTTCCAATCGCTTCCTAGCATCTTTAAGGCCCCTATGTTGTAGCCTCATAGCAAATTGGGTGTCTTGCCGAGTGACGCATTTATAGAGACAGCCTGAAACATGACCAAAGTGATCAAATTAAGGGTCAATGGGGAAACCCATCGCCTCGATACCGATCCAGACGCGCCGCTTTTGCAAATCCTGCGCAACGACCTTGGGCTCAAAGCCGCTAAGTTCGGCTGCGGCCTAGAGCAATGCGGTGCCTGCAAAGTGCTGATTGACGGACAAGCCGTGCCCTCCTGTGCCACGCCCGTCTCCGCCGTAGGCGACGCCGAGATCACGACCTTGGAAGGCCTCGGCACACCCGCTGATCTCCATCCCCTGCAACGCGCCTTTATCGCCGAGCAAGCCGCCCAATGCGGCTATTGCAGCGCCGGGTTGATCATCGCCGCCAAAGCCCTACTCGATGATAATCCCCATCCCACTCGCCGCGATATCTGCCGCGCCCTCGATGTGCATATCTGTCGCTGCGGCACTCACAATCGCATTATCTGCGCCATACAGCGCGCCGCCCAAGAAATAGCTCTATGAGCATCGACTCCCTCATTCGCTTCGACACCGATGGTCAAGTGATACTCAAAGTCGCCCATGTCGAGATCGGTCAGGGCATTCTGACTGCCATCGCGCAAATCGCCGCTGAGGAGTTGGACGTTGATTTCGCGCGTATCCGCGTCGAGCGTGCCGATACCGAGCGCACACCTATCGCCTCCACCACTGGCAGCAACTCGATCCAGACCGCCGGTTCGGCCTTCCGCCAAGCCGCGGCCGACGCGCGACATCTATTATTAGCCAAAGCGGCCGCGGCATTAGAGGTCCCCGTCGAAAATCTCGCCATCGCAGACGGCACCATCAGCGATGGCAGTAACGATACGACCTACTGGGCGCTACAAGGCGGCCAACTCTTCGGCGAGACCGAGCCTAACATCGGCCAGCCCAAATCGCCCACCGACTACACTCTCGTCGGTCAGTCGCTCCCGCGTCTCGACCTACCGGCCAAAATCGCCGGCACCCCTTCATTCGTGCACGACTTGGAACTGCCCGACATGGTGCACGGTCGCGTGATCCGCCCGCCGACTTACGCCGCTACCCTAGCGACCTTTGACGAAGGCTCTGCCGCCGACCTACCCGGCGTCCTCGCTATAATCTGCGACGGCTCTTTCATCGGCGTATTAGCCGAGCGCGAAGAGCAAGCCGAAAAAGCCGCGGCCGCGCTACGTCAAAGCGCGCGCTGGCATCCAGCCCCTTTGCCCTCGTCAGACACGCTCTACACCGACCTGCTGGCCAAACCATCCCAAGACTTCCTCGTCGTCGATGGCGTTCCGCAGGACGGGCCCGTTCCACCGATCAAAGCCCCACCCAGCGCCGTGCAAACCCTCGACGCAACTTATTACCGCCCCTATCACATGCACGCGGCCTTGGGGCCGGCCGCCGCCGCTGCCCTGTGGCAGGACGATCACCTCAAGGTCTGGAGCCATACCCAAGGTGCCTATCCCTTGCGCGGCTCTCTCGCTTCCGCCCTCGGCTTGGCTGACGAGCAAGTCCGCGTTCTCCACTGCGAAGGGCCTGGCTGCTACGGCCACAACGGTGCCGACGACGTAGCCCTTGACGCCGCGCTCCTAGCCCACGCCTTGCCCGGTCGCCCCGTACTGCTCAAATGGTCGCGCGCCGACGAGCACGCTTGGGAGGCTTATGGCTCCGCTATGGTCGTCAAAACTCAGGCCAGTCTCGACGTTGTGGGTCAGATTTGCGATTGGAATCACGACGTCTGGAGCTACACTCATTCGGGCCGCCCCAGACCAATCGACGGTGCCTCCAACCTGCTCGCCGCTCGCTACCTCGCCGACCCGCTACCCCCACCGACACCCAGCCCCGGCAAGGGCTCCCACGGCGGGATTCACCGCAACGCCGACCCGCTCTATGCCTTTGCTCGCCGCCGCGTCGTCAAGCACTTCGTGCCCGACTCGCCGCTGCGCACTTCGGCACTCCGAGGATTGGGTGCCTTCGCCAATGTCTTCGCCATCGAATCATTTATGGACGAACTGGCCTATGCCGCGGCCGCCGACCCCGTAGAATTCCGCCTGCGCCACCTTGAAGACCCACGCGCCCGCGCTGTCATCGAAGCCGCCGCTACAGAAGCCAACTGGCGTTCTGGCGTGCGCGGCAATGGTCGGGGGCGCGGCCAAGGTCTCGGTTTTGCCCAATACAAAAACGCCAAGTGCTATGTTGCTGTCGTCTTCGCTGTCGCAGTAGATACAGCAAGCGGTCAGATCCACCTCGAAAACGCCGCTATTGCTGGCGACGCTGGTCAAATCGTCAATCCCGACGGCTTGGCCAACCAGCTCGAAGGCGGCGTGTTGCAGGCCGCCAGTTGGACCCTCAAAGAACAAGTGCAATACGGCCCCGATGGCATCACCAGCCGCGATTGGGAGACGTACCCCGTCTTGCACTTTGCAGAAATCCCCCCCGTCTCAGTCAAACTGCTCGACCAACCCGGCTCGCCCAGCCTCGGCAGTGGCGAAGCCGCTCAGGGGCCGACACCCGCCGCCATCGCCAACGCGGTCTTCGATGCCGCAGGGGTGCGATTGCGCCAAATGCCCTTTACGCCGGAGCGAGTCGGTGCCGCGTTGCGGGAACTATAAAATTTCAATTAAAATCTTATCGCCAGAGTCTGCTCATTTACTCTCGACCACCATAGCGGTTTAATAGCTCGGCAGTCTCAGTAGCATTGTGATTCGTCGCAATGTGTAGTGGTGTTAGGCCCTCGTCGCTCTCAGCGTTGACCTCGGCTCCCTGCTGAAGCAGCAGTTCGGCTGTCGCAACAGCATCCGTCTCTGCCGCATCGTGCAGCGGCGTTCGGCCCTGGTCGTTTTTGGCGTTTATCTCGGCACCTTGGGTTAGTAACAGTTGGGCTGTTTCGGTTGCGTTGTCCTTCGCCGCATAATGCAGCGGTGTCCGGCCCTCGTCGATTTTAGCATTGATGTCGGCCCCTTGCGCGATCAACAATTGGGCGGTTTCGGTTGCATTTCCCCGAGCCGCAGTGTGTAGTGGCGTCCATCCCCTGTTGCTCTCGGCGTTAACGTCGGCTCCTTGCGTTATCAACAATTGGGCGGTTTCGGTTGCGTTGTTCCTCGCCGCATAATGCAGCGGTGTCCATCCCTCGTCGATTTTAGCATTGATGTCGGCTCCTTGGGTCAGTAAGAGTTGGGCTGTTTCAGCCGCATTTTTCCACACCGCATAATGCAGCGGTGTCCATCCCTTGTCGGCTTTGGCGTTTATCTCGGCTCCTTGGGTCAGTAAGAGTTGGGCTGTTTCGGTTGCATTTTTCCACGCCGCCCAGTGTAGCGGTGTTAGGCCCTCGTCGCTCTCAGCATTGACCTCGGCTCCTTGCGTTATCAACAATTGGGCTGTTTCAGTCGCATTGTTCCCCGCCGCATCGTGTAGTGGTGTCCGGCCATCTTGGGCCTTTTCGTTGACGTTGGCTCCCTGTGTCAGCAAGACCTCGGTCGTTTCAGCCGCATTGTTCCCCGCCGCCCCGTATAGCGGTGTGTGGCCCTTGTCGGCTTTGGCGTTTATCTCGGCTCCTTGGGTCAGTAAGAGTTGGGCTGTTTCAGTCGCATTGACCATCGCGGCATAATGCAGGGGTGTCTGGCCATATTTATTCTTTTCGTTAACGTCGGCTCCCTGCATTATCAACAATTGGGCTGTTTCAGTCGCATTGCCTATCGCGGCAGAATACAGCGGTGTGTGGCCCTTGTCGGATTTGGTGTTTATCTCGGCCCCTTGCGTCAGTAAGAGTTGGGCTGTTTCGGTTGCGTTGCCCTCCGCCGCCCAGTGTAGTGGCGTCAGGCCCAATGTGTCTTTGGCGCAAATCTCGGCTCCTTGCGTCAGCAACAGGTTGGCCGTTTTGTTTGCATTGTTTGCTGCTGCCCAGTGCAGTGGTGTCGCCTCCTCGCTGTTCTTGGTGTTGACGTTAGCCCCCCATGTTATTAACAGTTGGGCCGTTTCAGCCGCATTGTACCAGGCCGCCCAGTGTAGCGGTGTCGATCCCTTGTCGGCTTTGGCGTTTATCTCGGCTCCTTGCGTCAGTAACAGTTGGGCTGTTTCGGTTGCGTTGTTCCTCGCCGCATAATGCAGTGGTGTCCCGCTATATTCATCTTTTTCGTTGATGTTGGCTCCCCGTGTCAGCAAGACCTCGGTCGTTTCAGCCGCGTTGTTCCACGCCGCCCAGTGTAGCGGTGTCCGGCCCAATGTGTCCTTGGCACAGATCTCGGCTCCTTGCGTTATTAACAGTTGGGCTGTTTCCGTCGCATTGTTTGCTGCTGCCCAGTGCAGTGGTGTCGCCTCCTCGCTGTTCTTGGTGTTGACGTCTTGGATATTGGCGAACACAAGGAAGCCAATGACCAAGAGCACCACTGCGCCCGAGACCTTGGCCAATCGCCGGACTTTGGTCTTTTTTAGCTGTTCGTTGCTCATTTCGTTTCTCGCAATTGGGTGGGTCTGGTCGTGTTGGCGGCTGCGTTGGGTTTTTGCTATTGCTCCTCTTGGGCCGACATATAGCGGTTTAATAGCTCGGCTGTCTCAGTAGCATTGTGTTCCGTCGCAATGTGTAGCGGTGTTAGGCCCTCGTTGCTCTCAGCGTTGACCTCGGCTCCCTGCTTAAGCAGCAGTTCGGCTGTAGCAGCAGCATCCATCCTTGCCGCATCGTGCAGCGGCGTCAGCCCCTTGTCGTTTTTGGCGTTTATCTCAGCTCCTTGGGTTAGTAAGAGTTGGGCTGTTTCGGTTGCGTTGTCCTCCGCCGCCCAGTGTAGCGGTGTCCGGCCCTCGTCGTTTTTGGCGTTTATCTCGGCCCCTTGCGTCAGTAACAATTGGGCTGTTTCAGTCGCATTGTATGCTGCTGCTTCGTGTAGTGGCGTCCATCTCTTGTTGTCCTTTTCGTTAACGTCGGCTCCTTGGGTCAGTAAGAGTTGGGCTGTTTCGGTTGCGTTGTTCCTCGCCGCCCAGTATAGCGGTGTCCGGCCCAATGTGTCCTTGGCACTGATCTCGGCTCCTTGAGTTAGTAACAGTTGGGCTGTTTCAGTAGCATTTTTTCCTGCTGCCCAGTGCAGAGGTGTCGCCTCCACGCTGTTCTTGGTGTTGACTTCGGCACCTTGGGTTAGTAACAGTTGGGCTGTCTCAGTAGCATTGTGATTCGCCGCATTGTGTAGCGGGGTCCGGCCGTTGTCGGCTTTGGCGTTTATCTCAGCCCCTTGCGCGATCAACAATTGGGCGATTTCGATTGCATTTTCGCACGCTGCATTGTGCAGCGGGGTCCGGCCGTTGTCGGCTTTGGCGTTTATCTCGGCCCCTTGCGCGATCAACAATTGGGCGGTTTCGATTGCATTTTCCCACGCTGCACTGTGCAGTGGCGTATTGCCATGTTCGTCCTTTTCGTTGACGTTGGCTCCCCGTGTCAGCAAGACTTCGGTCGTTTCAGCCGCGTTGTGTACTGCCGCATTGTGTAGCGGGGTCCGACCCGATGTGTTCTTGGCGTAGATGTCGGCCCCTTGCGCGATCAACAATTGGGCTGTTTCGATTGCATTTTTGCACACTGCATTGTGCAGTGGCGTATTGCCATGTTCGTCCTTTTCGTTGACGTTGGCTCCCCGTGTCAGCAAGACCTTGGCCGTTTCAGTCGCATTGTACCAGACCGCATTGTGTAGTGGCGTCCGGTCCTGGTCGGTTTTGGCGTTTATCTCAGCTCCTTGTGCTATTAACAATTGGGCTGTTTCGTCGGCATTGTTCCATGCCGCATAGTGCAGCGGCATGTCGCCAGATTGGTCCTTTTCGTTGACGTTGGCTCCCCGTATTAGCAAAATCTCGGCCGTTTCAACGGCGTTGTTCCCCGCCGCCCGGTGCAACGGCGTCTCGCCAGATTCGCCCTTTTCGTTGATGTTGGCTCCCTGTGTCAGCAACAGTTTGGCCATCTCAGCCGTATTGTTCCCCGCCGCCCAGTGTAGTGGCGTCAGGCCCAATGTGTCTTTGGCGCAAATCTCGGCTCCTTGCGTCAGCAACAGGTTGGCCGTTTTGTTTGCATTTTCTGCTGCTGCCCAGTGCAGTGGTGTCGCCTCCTCGTTGTTCTTGGTGTTGACGTTAGCCCCCCATGTTATTAACAGTTGGGCCGTTTCAGCCGCGTTTTGTGCTGCCCAGTGCAGTGGTGTCGATCCCTTGTTGTCCTTGGCGTAGATATCGGCCCCTTGCGTCAGTAAGAGTTGGGCTGTTTCAGTCGCATTGCTTACCGCCGCAACGTGTAGCGGTTCCCGACCCAATGTGTCCTTGGCGTTTATCTCGGCTCCTTGGGTTAGTAAGAGTTGGGCTGTTTCGGTTGCATTGTTCCACGCTGCATAGTGCAGTGGTGTCTCATCCTTGCTGTTCTTGGCGTTGACGTTGGCCCCCCATGTTATTAACCGTTGGGCTGTTTCAGCCTTATTTTTTGCTGCTGCCCAGTGCAGCGGTGTCTTATCGGCCTTGATACTGGCGAATAAAACGAGGCCAATGACCAAGAGCACCACTATGCCCAAGACCTTGGCCAATCGCCGGACTTTAGTCTTTTTAGGCTGTTCGTTGCTCATTTCGTTTCTCGCAATTGGGTGGTAGTGTCTGGTGGTATCGGCGGCTGCGTTGGGTTTTTGCTATTGCTCTCTTGGGTCGATATTTGCTTTGCGCGATGGTTCCCTGATGTCTAAAACATAATGTAGTTAGTATAGATGTCGGTTGAAACTCATGGCAAGCGTCGGTGCCGCGTTGTGGAGACCGTAACTTAAAATCACATCTTTCTCTGAGGAGTAATCCCATGAGCCGCGATCTTCCCCGGACCATTTTAGGCCGCACCAATCTCGAGGTTACCCGATTCGGCATTGGCGGCACGTATTGCGAGACGGTCGATGGATACAGGGCGGCGCTCGACTGCGGCGTCAACTATATCGATACGGCACGCAGCTATCTAGGTGGTGAAGACGAGAAGGTGATCGGCCAAGCGATCGAGGGCCGGCGTCACGATCTCATTGTAGCCAGCAAATCCGCGAAGCGCGATGCCGAAGGGGCACGCAACGAGTTGCAAACCTCTTTGCGCGCGCTCAAAACAGACTACCTCGATATTTTCCAACTCCACCATTTAAACACCGAGGAGGAACGCAACCAAGCTCTGGGCCCCGGCGGAGCATTAGAAGCCGCCCAACAAGCCCGTGAAGAAGGCTTAGTGCGCTTCATCGGCGTCACTGGACACGATTGGGTGCAAGTGGAACAGGCGGTCCGCACCGGTCATTTTGATACGGTACTTTGCTGGTATAACTGCGCGATGAAAGAGCCGGAAGAAACGGTTTTTCCCGCCGCGCAGGCCGCCAATACGGGCGTGGTGATTATGAACGCCTCGCGCAACGAGCGGCTGCTAAAAGGCCCCGGCGCACCCGCTCCTGAACAATTCTATCGCTACGTGCTCAGCCACGACGCCGTGCATACCACGGTCATGGGTTTGCGGAGTGTCGATCTTTTTGCGCGAGTTGCCGCTGGTTTGTCGGAGCGCGTGGTGATCACGCCGCAAGAGCGGGCTGAGCTTGAAGCTTATGGGGCAGAGCAGCGGGCGGCTGGAGTATTGGATTGAGTGCCAATTCGTCCCGATGTATATCGCCTGAAGGGACGATTAACGGCTCCTAAGTAGGTCAACGGACCGCTTCTGGATGGCTCGCTACCTTTTTCGCATTATCGCTTTCCACCTCTAACCGGAGCCTAAACAAAATGTCGAATCCTCTTCTCAGCGCCGCCGAAAGCCGCCAAAACCGCGTAGCCGAATCGTGGGGCCATCTGACTTGGTTGGCGGGTCGTCCGCAGGGCAATGTCGAGGGCCTCACGTTGGGCCGCGTCGTTCTCAAAGCCGGCCAGGCCAATCCGCGCCACGCCCACCCCAATTGCGAAGAAGTGCTCTATTTGCTCGCTGGTCGCGTAGAGCACAGCTTGGGCGACGAGTCTTTTACGCTGGAAGCTGGCGATACGCTCGCCATTCCGCCCGGCGTCTTCCACAACGGAATTAGCCTCGGCCCCGAGGACGCGGATATGATCGTGGCCTACTCGGAAGGCGACCGCCAATTCGTCCTAGAAGAAGACGGTTCGTGACTCGCAGCGGCTATCAGCACATGGTGCTCGAATACTACGTTGGCCGCCTGTGTGCTCAACTGCAAGACTTGGGGTTGACCAAGTACATCTGCACAAAGCCTAACCGCGCACTGCAATGGACGCCTATAACCAAGCCGACTTGCAGAGCCATTTAGAAGCCTTGGGCGTCGAAGCGGGGGATATGCTCTTTATCCATTCCTCGTTCAAGAGTCTGGGGCCTGTCGCTGGGGGAGCGCAGACTGTGGTTGATGCCCTTCAAGCGGCGGTCGGTCCCGAGGGGCTTATCCTGATGCCCTCGTTTCACCTGATAGAACGGAGCGAACGAGCGCGCCGCTGGGACTGGGCTACTACTCCTTCGACCGTGGGGTGGCTGACCGAGTTCTTTCGCTGCTTACCCGATACCTATCGTTCGGATCACTACTCTCACTCGGTAGCGGCCCGAGGGCACGGAGCTGCGGATTTTGTCGCGGATCACTTGCGTCAGGAGGGTCATACGTCGTCTTGGGATCTGGCTCCTTGGGGACGGACCTATGGCACTCACTCGCCCATGTTTCGCGCCTATCGACGCGGCGGCAAAATTCTCATGCTGGGCGTCGATTACCAGACTTCTACCTACATTCATCTGGTCGAGGTGCTCTACTGGCATCACTTGAAGCGAACTGATCCCCAAGCCGCTTATCCCGCCTTGGACCGTCCGCGTCTGGGCGACTTTTGGGACGCTACTGGTCCGCTGACACGAGGCTTCGTCGGCGAGTCCCCGTGCCGACTTTTTGCCATAGATGTGTACGTCGATACTCTGCTGGCTGAGGTTATGGCGAACCCCGAGTGCTATTTGGCCTGATTCTGACCGTCGCGATCAGACGCGCATTCGCAGCATGGGACGGCCAAAAGACACTTCGAGGAATTGTCCGGTGTGCGCCGAGCGCGTGCCGGGGGGCATGAAGTGGATGACAAAGGCGCGGCGCTGGCGATCGGTTTGGTTGGGTGGAGTGTAGTGGAGGGTTTGGCAGTGGTGGAAGAGTGCGCCGCCTGCGGGTAGGTCGATGACGGCGGCTTGGGCTGCATCGACTTGGTCGCCGTAGTCGAGTAAGGCACTGGTCTGCTCTGAGCGCTCGTGCCCGACGGGCGTCAGGTGCGATTCGGGCAGCAGGTGCATGGCTCCGTTGGTCTCATCGACGTCGTCGAGCGTCATCCAGCAGCTAACTAAGTTGGCCGGCATACATTTCCAGTAGGCGTTGTCTTGGTGCCAAAAGACGGGGCCGCCGTGGTGGGCGGGTTTGTACAGGGCTTGGTCGTGGAAGAGCTGGATGTTCGGGCCGATGAGGTCTTCGGCAATGTCGAGGATGCGGGTGTCGTAGAGCAGTTGTCGGAAGTGGATGCTGCGCTCGCACATTTGCATGATTTGCAACATCTGCTCGTCGGCGCTGTTCTTTTCGTCGAGGTCGTCGGTATCGCTGATGGATAGGTTGCGGAAGCGCCCGTTCTGGCGCGCCTCGGCAAAGAGGCGGTCGTATTCATCGCGCAGCAAGGCGACGAGGTCGTCGTCGAGCAGCTTGCCGATGGTGATGAAGCCGCGACGGCGGAATAGGTCAATCTGCTCTTGGTCCAGTGCTTTGTGGTGTTGGGTAACGGACGGGGCTGTGGTCATTTGTATCCTCCTAGTGAGGCGTGCAAATTAACAAGGGTAGCGACGGATTACAACTATTCTGCGTCTATCTGCGTCCATCTGCGGATCACTTTGTAAATGATGTAGGACTGCTAATAGACCGTTCCGCAGCCAACCTCACTCCACGTACACGACCACTTCCTCCCCTTCGCGTCCTGCCGCGTACGTCTTCACTCGCATGGTTTCGTCGTACAGCGCCTGTCCGGTGGCCAAGTCGAATTCCCACTGGTGCCAGGGGCACTTGAGGACCAAGCCCTCTTGCTGATAGTCGATCTGGTACACGCCCGGCGACACGACCAAGGGACGCAATCGGCCCCGGCACAAAGGACCGTTTTTGTGCGGACAGCTATTGCGCAGGGCGTAGTAGCGGCCCCCGATGTTGAAGACGCCGATCTCTCGGTTGTCCACGCTGACAATTTTGCGCGCTCCAGCGGGCAGTTCCTCGGCTCGGGCTACCACGTAGCGCTTAGAAGCCATAGAGATCCGCGGCGTTTTGCGCCATGATGCGGTGGCGGTAGTCCGCGTCAAAATCGGCGAGGAAGCCCGTTGGCTCGTCCCAGTCCCAGTGCGGGTAGTCGCTGGCGAAAACGAGGACCTCATCGGCGTGCAGCCACTCCAAGAAGCGCTTCATATCGTCGCGCGTGGGTGGCTGGATCATGGGCTGGGTGCCAAAGCGGATGTGCTGCCGCAAGTATTCGCTGGGCAGGCGCTTGACCCACGGCGTATAGTCGCGCAGGCCCTTCCAATCGGAATCCATGTGCCACATCAATCCCGGGACCCAGAACACATCGTGCTCGACGAAGAGGACGCGAAAATCGGAGAATTTTTCAAAGACGCCTTCGCAGATAAAGCTGACTGTATGCGCCATGGCGATCTGCGGCCGGGCCATGCGCATTTCCAGGTAGTGCGAGGGATACCCTGCGGCCGTGGGCGGTGCGGCAATGCCAGCTCCCTCGGCCCCGAAGTGGATGCTCAGCGGCAGGCCGTGGCGCTGACATGCCTCGTAGATGGGGTGGTAAAAGCGGTGGCCAAAAGGCTGGCGCGAACCAGCCGGCATCATCACTTGGACGCACTCGGGCTTGGGGCCTAGGCGGTCTATTTCCGCCACGGCTAGCTGAGGGTCTTGGGGGGCGATGTGGATGGAGGATCTAAAGCGCGAGTCCGCGCCCACCCAGTGCTCTAGGGTCCAATCGTTGAAGGCCCGGCAATAGGCCGCCGCATAATCGCAATCCGAATGCACGGCCGCGCTGTACGGCCCACCCGTCAACACGGCCACGTCGATGGCGTATTCGTCGAGATGTCTCTGGCGTGCTACTTCGACATTGGCCGCTGGATTGGTCTCTTGGTCCTCCCACAATTCTTGGCGGTTGCCGTGTTTGGGCATATTGGTATGGCCCAACTGCGGCATCATGGAGCCGAAGTCCTCAATCCGCTCGACATAGTGGCGCGGCAAATAGGGAAAGAGGGCTTTGTCGTTGGGCAGGGTGTGATGCACGTCGCAGTCGATGAGGCGGAATTGGGTGGCCGCGCGGCCGTTTGTGGCTGGGACAGCTTGGGCATTGGTAGGCATGGGTCATCTCCAGGGGATGGGCGCGGATGGATAGGGTAGATAAGAAGCGTCATTCGTAGTGTGTCAAGGGGATTTAAAAGCGGTTTCATATGGACCCGTCCCGGCTCAACGTAAGTACCGCGATTTCGGAAGGGGCACCGAGCCGCAGCGGCGGTCCCCAATAGCCAGTGCCTCGGTGGACGTAGATCCAAGTGTTGCGAAATTTGTGCAGGCCCGCGACATAGGGCTGTTGCAGGGGAATGGCGTACTTCCACGGTATGAATTGGCCGCCGTGGGTGTGGCCTGACAGTTGCAGGTGGCAGTCGGCTTGGCTGGCGGCCTCTATGCTGCGCGGCTGGTGCGCGAGCAGGATGCGCACGTCGGCTCCGTCGCTCGCGGCAAGGGCCTTGGCCGGGTCTGATGCGTGGTCGGGGACTAGCTCGCCGGCGCTGAAGTCGGTCGTGCCGGCCAAGGCGATCCGCCCGCCGTCGCAGTCGATCTGGCGTAGCTCGTTGATCAGGACGTCGAAACCGAGGCGGCGCGCCTGCTCAGTCCAGCTTTCCACGCCCGAGTAGTATTCGTGGTTGCCGGTGCAAAAATAGACTCCGAGTGGCGCGGTGAGTTCGGCTAGGGCGGCTGTATGGGGGGCGAGTCGTTCGACCGGCCCGTCGGCGAGGTCGCCGGTGAAGGCGATTAGGTCGGGTTGCAATTCGTTGACGCGGGCGACGACGCGCTCGACAAAAGGGGCCTTGATGGTCGGACCGATGTGGAGGTCGCTGATCTGGACGATGCGCAGCCCGACTAGCGCGGGCGGGAGATTGGCGATAGGGACCTCGACGCGGCGGACGGCTGGCGTGCGGCGGGCTTGGTAGTAGCCGTAGCTCACCGCGACCAAGGCTAGGGCAAAGGTCGCCAAGTCGATGCGGGCATTGAGTACTGCGTCGATGGGATAGAATAGGCCGAGGAGCAGGCCTCCTATGTCGCGCAGGAGCAGCAGCGTCGAGCAGACGGTAAAAAAGCCCATGCCGAGATAGGCCATCCAAGAGAGGGGATCTGTCAGCCAAGTTAGATGCGGACGGGAGCGCAGGCGAAAGAGCAACAAGGGCGTCAATAGTAGGAGCACTAGCGCCAATGCGGCAGCGATCTGTGTGGACGGCGGGAGATAGGGGATGAGCCGCCAGCCCGAATAGCCGTAGATCGAGCCGAGCAGCGATAAAAAAATTAGCGCAAACATGCCATGGTCTTTGTTTGAGAGGAAATGCGGCTTTTATTCTAGGGGCAAGCCAAGACTCTTACAAGTCGAGGTGCGCTGGCCGACGGGTCTTGTCTCCCGTCGGTCGAGTCGTTATATAGCAGTCCTATCAATAGACGATCCGCAGATGGACGCAGATAAACGCAGAATAGTAGAAACGCGATGATCCGCAGCTCGAATTGTTCAAGTCATTCAGAGTTGCTATAACAAGGGAAATTTGGACAACAGGAGGTCAAACGTGAAAGTAACCAGCCAACAGCTCGACTTTTTTGCGGAAGAAGGATACGTCATCATCAAAGGGGGGCTTACCGACGATGATCTCGCGCCGCTCATTGAGGATCACAATATCATCGTCGATGAAATCGCCCGCGATTTGCACGCCCAAGGCAAGGTCGCCAACCTCTACGAGAACGAGCCTTTTGAGCGGCGCTTGGCCTGCCTCGCCGAAGAGTGCGACGAGGTCGATGGCTGTCCCGACATCGGGGAAACCCGTCGGCGCGGCACCTTTGAGTTTTTGCGCAACCAGAACCTCGTCGATCTGATTGAGCCGTTCATCGGTCCAGAAATTACCTGCAATGCCGTGTCGCATGTCCGGCCCAAGATGCCGTCGACAGATGTAGTTTTTCATCAGGATGCCGTGTTTACCACCCAACAAGCACAGGGAATCCTCCAGGTGACCGTCTGGATTCCCCTCGTCGAGTCAACCGAAGAAAACGGCTGCTTGCAGGTCCAGCCTCGGGTCCACCAGCGGCGCATGGTCTATTGGCGGTACGGGCAGGACCTGCCCCAGACCGAGCGGGTTAGCCTGCCCATGCAGAAGGGGGACGTTCTGTTCGTGCACAAACTGACGCCCCACGGCTCAGGGCCGAACAACACCAACGCCGTGCGCTGGAGCATGGATCTGCGCTACCAGAAAACGGGCGAGCCTTCCCCTCGGCCAGAGTGGCCCAATCTCGTCGCCCGCAGCCGACGCGACCCCGCCTCGGAGACCGTGTATGAAGACTGGCGCGACCAATGGGCCGCCGCGCTCGAAAAAACGCCTAAACAGATTCACTACGAGCGTCCAAACAAGCCCCTGCCCTTCACCGGCGAGATGTTTCTAGCGCGTTGAGAAAAATAACGACAGACGCACCGCAGTTCCCCGAGCGATTCCTGCGATACGCGACCCGAGAATTTGGCAAAAAAGGCGAGGCATGGCTTGGAGAACTGCCGTCCATTCTCACACGGTGCTGCGATAAGTGGGGTCTGACACTCGGCCAGCCGACCGAGGAGATCAAGGTCAACTATATAGCCTACGTCGAGATGGACAATGGGGAAGAGGCCGTGCTCAAGGTGGGCGTCCCGCACGGCGATTTCAGCGCGGAGATGGAAGCGTTGGCAATCTACGAGGGCCGTGGGATCAACCGGCTCATCGACTGCGACAAAGCGCTCAACGCCATGCTGCTCGAACGATTGCGTCCGGGCAAGATGCTAGATTCTGTTGAGGACGCGCGCGAGCAAAGCGAGATTGCGGCGCGTATCCTCCAGGATTTACACGCGACCCCGCCGCCGTCGAACCACACACTGCCGCATTTTATGGATTGGATGCGAGGTTCATTCGCCGACGCCAGAAGTTGCAAAGATCCCGAGCGAGCGCGGGGCTATATCGAGCAGATTCCGCGCGTGGAGTCTATGATGGGAATCCTGATGGAATCGGATGAACCCCAGATACTGCTGCACGGCGACCTCCATCACTGGAACATCCTGTCCGACGCAGATCGCGGCTGGATGGCGATTGATCCCAAGGGCGTCATCGGGGCCTCGTGTTTGGACGTCGGTCGGTTTATCAACAATGCGATGGGATTTGGCGAGACTGCGGCGGAGAAGCGGGCGATCTTGTTAGAGGCGGTGACGGTTTTTAGCGATGTGCTGGGGGAAAACGAAGAGCGGATGTTTGCGGGGGCCTTCTGCGACAAGATCATGGGTTCATCGTGGGGATTGCAACAGGAGCCCGATGAACACGAGACGAGCTTGCAAGAGACACTTAAGGTGATGGTTGAGATGGCGAGGGACGTGGATGATCGTCGGCTGCGATGTCGAGCCGTCTAGCGATGCGGACACACCGAGCCATGCCGCGTTGCACCTACTCGCGCAGATGCAACGCGCATCGTGTATGGCTGGTCGGGCATTGAGGCGGACTTGCGCTTGCAGCCACTCATCCGCCTGTGGTTGTTAACCCTTGAGCCGGTTGATCGTCCTTCTGACGAGGATGCTTATGACGGCGGCGTATAGAGCGATGCTGGCCTGATCGACGATGGCGTCTAAGCGATCGCCAAGCGTGTCGAGCAGATCCTGATCCAGCACGTTCGCACTTGCGGCAGCGCCAACCGCAATGGTGACCGCCAAGTAGGCCGTCGCGTCCTCGGCGTCGATCGCTATCGCCCCGTATATCAGACCCAGAACGACTAGCGCGAGCGTCAGGATGCCTCCTCCGATCGGGGCACCTGCCGCACCCTGAATGATAGCCACAAGAGCTATCAGGCCAATGATAATCCTGACTGCCATTTCTCCCTCCTAGAGTAAGTTGGTAACGACCAGCGCCCTCAACCTCCCGTGACGGTCACCGAAGGTATAACGCGGTCGCAGGAACCACACCGCCAATGGAGAAAAAAACTGTCTCAGAAAAAATCGATTATATGCCTATATGTCGTTCTGCCGGGATCGAATCTGTAACTTGGTGCAGCTTGGTCAACTTGGTATAGGAATAGCCGAACCATGCAGCGCCGCACCAATAGTTCGGATGGATAATGTAGAGAGATACGATATTATTGGGTGCGCATCAAGAAAATAATGATGTTCGTAATGGGGGGGACGTTTATAGGAGCACTAAGTTAGGCAATGATACCGCCACCGAGGCAAATTTCACCGTCGTAGAACACGGCGTGCTGGCCCGGAGCAATGCCGGGGTCGGGCGTGGCTAGGGCGACATGGGCGCGATCTGGCGCGATCATTTGCACCTGACAGGGTACTAGGGCTGGCCCATGCCGGAGCTTGACGTGGGGCGCGCCGTGCTCCGGTGCTCCGGCGATCCAATGGATTTGTTCGGCGATCAGCTCATGGCGTCCGGTTCGCGTCGGCGCGCTGCCGTGGGCGATATACACGATGTTGTTGGCGACGTCTTTGTCTGTTACATACCAAGGTCCGCCGCCGAGTTGCAAGCCGTGCCGCTGGCCAATGGTGTAGAACCAATAGCCGGGGTGCTCGCCCTTCTTTTCGCCACTCGCCTGCTCGACGATATCGCCTCGGGCCTCTCCCAAGTGGAAGCA
Organism: Candidatus Latescibacterota bacterium; assembly: GCA_022819745.1. Next base: position 39,347 of record JAJEGS010000045.1, read on the forward strand.
GACGAAGTCCCGGTAGTTGATCTTGCCCAAGAAGCACATGCCCTGGCTGTCGGGGCGGTCCTTGGCCGGCAGGTCAAATTCCGCGGCGAGTGCGCGCACTTGGTGCTTGTGTAGGTGGCCGATAGGCAAGCAGAGCCGAGCGAGTTGCGCTTGGCTCAGGTTGGAGAGGAAATAGGTCTGGTCCTTGACCGGGTCGGCAGCGCGTCGGAGCCGATAGCCGCCCGCGGTTTCCTCGACGCGGGCGTAGTGCCCGGAGGCAATTTGCTCGCACTCGTTGGCCACTCGCTGATAAAAGGCTCCGAATTTGACGCGCTGGTTGCACCAGATGTCTGGGCTGGGCGTGCGTCCCAAGCGCAACTCGGCCAATGCGTGCTCGACGATCTGCTCTCGATACTCGCTTTGCAGCGGCACGACTTCGAGCGGCACCCCGAGCTGTTCGCAGGTAGTGCGGGCGTAGGTCAAATCCGTTTCCCACGGGCAGTCGCCGAGCGAAAACAGCTCGTCCTCTAGCCAAATTTTGAGGTAGTAGGCTTTGAGGGCGAGCCGCTTTTCGCGCTGGAGCAGCGCGAGGGCCAACGAGCTATCGACCCCACCGGAAAGCAGAACGGCGACGTTCATGGGATGCTAGTAGCGATAGTGCTCCGGCTTGTAAGGGCCTTCCACTGGGATACCCAAGTACGCGGCTTGGTCGGCGTCTAGTTCGTCGATTTCGACGCCCAGCTTTTGCAGGTGGAGACGCGCCACCTTCTCGTCGAGGTGCTTGGGCAACATGTACACGCCGACTGGATATTGCTCGTGACGGGAGTGCAACTCAATCTGCGCCAAGACTTGGTTAGTAAATGAATTGGACATGACAAAAGAGGGGTGTCCGGTGGCGCAGCCTAAATTGACTAAGCGGCCCTCGGCCAACAGGATGACGCTGCGGCCATCGGGAAAGGTGAACTTATCGACTTGCGGTTTGATCTCAATGCGTTCAATTCCGCGATAGCCCACTAGTTCGGCTACTTGGATTTCGATGTCGAAGTGGCCGATGTTGCAGATGATGGCTCCGTCTTTCATCCGCTCCATTTGGTCGATGCGAATGATGTCGCGGCACCCGGTGGCCGTAACGAAGATATCGCCCTCGGCGATGGCGTCGCCCATCTTCTTGACTTCGTAGCCTTCCATCGCCGCTTGCAGCGCGCAGATGGGATCGATCTCGGTGACGACCACCCGCGCGCCCAAGCCGCGCATGGCATCGGCGCACCCTTTGCCGACATCGCCGTAGCCGGCTACTACCACGACTTTGCCAGCGATCATTATGTCGGTAGCGCGCTTGATGCCGTCGGCTAGCGACTCGCGGCAGCCGTAGAGGTTGTCGAACTTCGACTTGGTGACGCTGTCGTTGACGTTGATTGCTGGCACGGCGAGGGTTCCGGCTTCGAGCATCTGATAGAGGTGGTGGACGCCGGTGGTCGTCTCTTCGGAAATACCGCGCAGGTCCGGCAAAATTTCTGGATGCTTCTCGTGGATCCACTTAGTCAGATCGCCGCCGTCGTCGAGAATCAGGTTGGGGCCAGCGCCGTCGGGCCAGCGCAGGGTTTGCTCGGTACACCACCAGTACTCGTCCTCGGTCTCGCCCTTCCAAGCGAAGATCGGGATGCCAGTAACGGCGAGGGCCGCGGCCGCGTGGTCTTGGGTCGAGAAGATGTTGCACGAGCACCAGCGCACTTGCGCCCCAAGCGCGGTGAGCGTCTCGATGAGTACGGCGGTCTGAATTGTCGCGTGCAAGGAGCCGGCAATCCGCGCACCCGCAAGCGGCTGGGAGGCTCCGTACTCTTCGCGCAGGGCCATCAGCCCGGGCATCTCTTGCTCGGCGAGAATGATTTCCTGTCGGCCCCATTCGGCCAGCGATAGGTCGGCGACCTTGTAGTCTAGGTCAGCGGTTTTTTGTGCCGCAATTTCCATTGAGTTCTCCTTATAGGTGATGAGCAGTTTTGTTAGGTGGCAAATTCCGTACACCGGCCCGGCCTGTTTGACGGTCGTTGCGCCGTTGACCTGCCGGTCCTCTCAAAGGAGGCACTTATATATTAGGCAATTAATAAGACATGCGCCTGCGAATGGGCAAGCGCGCCCCACTAAGTTGACGGTCTATCCGCCACGCCCTACCTTGCCCCCATCCTCACAATCCTGCCTACCATGTTATATCCAACCTATCATGCAATCCCTCGTCCCCCCCTCTGTCCTGTACCGGGATAGCTTCCTAAAGGGAGCGGCCGAGTTTTTGGCCGAAGGCCGTTTCGACTCGACGTATGCCCGATCCCTCGGCTACGACAGCGACTCCCTCGCCGACCAGTTCCCGCAATTCGTGCGCGACCTCAAGGCTCTTGCCGATGAGACAGGTTTGCGGGTGCGGTACCCAGATCGGGTGCTCTGGCTCGTACACGAAGGCGAATACATCGGCCAAACCTCTATAAGACCCGAACTCAGCACTCCGTATCTGCTTACTTACGGCGGGCACATTGGCTACAGTATCCGACCCTCGCGGCGGTGTCGCGGTTACGGAAAGGTCATCCTCGCTCTGACACTGGAGGTATCGCGGGAAATCGGGCTGCGCCGCGTGCTGGTCACCTGCGACTCGGACAACATTGGCTCGCGCAAAATTATCGAGCACAACGGCGGCCAATTCGAAAGCTCGATGACCATGCCCAACCAAGCATTCCGCGCCGAGGGCCGCAAACCCGCGCCGCTCATTGAGAAGTTGCGCTACTGGATTGATCTGTGATGGGGCCGTAATTGGTGGGGGTGGCCAATTCGATGACCCTCAATTCCTAGGATTGAGATGCGACTTCCGGTCCTGCTTCAATAAAATTTTCTCCCGTAAAACTTTTTGTGCTCGTCTCTCGTCTTAAAGGAGTATGAGCGACGCCGATCTCATCCTGCGCTTCAGGGCTGGCCAGCACCAAGCGTTCAATACCTTGGTCTGGCGCTGGCAGGGCCGCCTCTACCGCTTCGCGCTCCGCTACAGCGGCGATTCCGAAGACGCGCGAGACCTCTGCCAGCAGAGCTTTATCCGCGCCTATGGCCAGTTGCACCGGCTGCGCGACCCCGAGCGCTTTTCTACGTGGCTCTATCAGATCGCCGCCAATCTGTGCCGCGACCATCTGCGCCAGCGAGCGCAGCACGTTTCGCTCGACGCGTACGAGGAAGCAAGCGGTGGTCCCCATCCGGTGCTGTACCAAGTCGGCGATATGGACAAGGTCGAGCTGCGCGATCTGCTCAACCGCGCTTTGCAGGCCCTGCCCGAAGAACAGCGCATCGTGGTGGTGCTCAAGGAATACGAGGGGCTGAAGTTTCGGGAAATCGCCGAAGTGCTCAACGCTCCGCTCAACACGGTAAAATCGCGCCTCTACTACGGCCTCAAGGCACTGCGAAAAACCTTTAACCAGTGGGACATTGACGAAGATGGACTGTAACGTAAAAAAAGAAGACTTGCTCACCTTTTTCTACGGCGAATGTGAAGAAGGAGAGAAGAGTCGCATTGAAAAACACGTAGCCACCTGCGCGACGTGCCGCCGCGAACTCGATGCGCTTGCCAGCACGCAAGCATTGCTCCGGGCTTGGCCGGACGAGACTCCGCGCCTCGACTTGACGTTTGTCGAGGCCGAGGTGCCGCGTCGGCGTTTCCGCCTGATGGCGGGCTTGGCTGCTGCTGCGGTGGCTGCGCTAGCGCTCTTTTTGGCGTGGCCAGAGTTTGAACTCAGCTATCGCGCCGGTGAATTGGACCTCAAGTGGGGGGAGGCGCTGGTGGACGAACCCCCCACGCGGGAGGATTTACTGGCCACACAGGAGGGCACCCTCGCGTTAGTGAACCAGCTTCTGCGGGCTTCTGAAATGCGCCAGCAGCGCGTCCTCGATCATTTGCTGACCGAGATCCAAGCCCAGCGCTACCAAGACTTGCAGCTCATCAACCGCCAGTTCGAACAGTTCGACCGCGAGATCTACATCCACTTGCGCCGCGACGAAACACCCGTGCTGGAGGTGTTGCCCGCGGTGCGCTATACCAATCCATAGGAGATTGCCATGACCACGCTCTACCGCGCTATCCTAGTCGCTGGCTTCATGGCCACTGCCAGCCTCGCCGAAGTCAATCCCCAGCGCATGCAGCGCGATATTCGCATTATGGAGGGGGTGCTCGGTAATCTGTATCACGATCACGACGCACCTGATCCTACCTACTTGTCCTCTCGGGGTTTGTACCTCGACGGCTACGGGGTCTTCTTTTTTACTAAAGGATTATGGACCGGGCAGGGGCACCCCAGCATATCGGCCGCATGGGACGAAAAGGGCGTCAAGTTTCTTGAGTTGAAATCAGGCGATCCCTCATCGTACGAGAAATCGCTGGCAGAAAGCCACGACCTACTCGCCGAATTTATGAGCAACTACGCCGGTATCATCGGCCAACTCGACCCAGACGACCGGATTACGGTCTGCTACCAGCGTCAGCGTCCAGCAGACCTAGCAAGCACTATAGAACGTCATATTACCGATGGCTATACAGTCGGTGTAGATTCCGTGTCTTTCGATCTTACCAAGCAAATTGAAGCCATTATGCCCATGGCTGTGCATAGGGAGGGAGCCTTCGATTTTGAAAAGTTCGTCCTGACCTTTGGGGATTCTGTGTCGTTCTTCGACACGGACAAACAAGTCGAGGCGATAACCAGATTGAGGAAGCACCTAGAAGAATTGCCCACGGAGAGCGAAGTCGAAGTCAAGGGGATAGTCGTGGGGGTAAGAGACTCTCTGTTGGCTGACGTTGAGGAGGCCGATGCGCCCCCCCACGGATCCATAGTCGCTCAGGTCCACGGCCTTACTCCCCGCCATCGTCGCGCTGCCGCTGTGGCCTCTCTAATTACCGCTACCGTCAAAAAATCAGCTATTGACGCCTTTCGCGAAGGGCGCATCGACTCGGCTACTTTTCGCCAGCGCATCACTTTTTCTGAACACACTGACTCGAAAAAAACCGACATCATGGCCGGCATCCTCGATCAGGTCTTGGGTGGGCGCGGCTCGCGTCCGTGGCTACACAAACGCACTTTGGGGGTGTATCAGCCGGACGTAGGTGCCTTGTTTCTCATTAGTGACCCAATACGCGTTGCCAACCCTTTGCCCCGCGCCACCGTCAAAGCCAACATCGTCGAAGCCGTCGCCGACTACGGCGCGACCCTCCGCCAAGTCCAGTCCGATGAGCACGTCATCGTCGAATATCGCTCCCCGTTCTCCGCCCGCAGTGCATTACTCAAGGTGCCTAAATCCGCCATCGACGCCTACGCTCGCGGCGACTTGGATCTCGACGGCTTTAGCAAAAAGGCGGTGTGGGAAACGCAGTAAAATGATTTTTTGGCATGGCAGCGGACAATCGCTATATTCGCCGCCATGCTTACCTCAACCGAAGCAACTCTGCCCGACAAGGATACCTGTCTGGCGCTCTATCGCCAGATGTTGGTCATCCGCCGCTGCGAAGAGCAGCTCGCTCGTTCCTACCAAGCCGGTCTGATTCCCGGTGCCTGCCACACGTACGTTGGCGAAGAAGCCATCGCCACCGGCGTTTGCGCTCATCTCAACGACGACGACTCGGTTTTTAGCACGCATCGCGGCCACGGCCACGCCCTCGCCAAAGGCGTCCCGCCCAAGGAGTTGATCGCCGAGCTTTTTGGCAAAGCCACGGGCTGCTCGCAGGGGCGCGGTGGCTCTATGCACCTTTTCTCGCCGCAAGTGGGAATGATGGGCACCAGCGGCATCGTCGGCCCCTGCATCCTGCAAGCTACTGGCGCGGGCTACTCTTTTAAGCTCTTGGGGGTTCCCAAGGTCGGCGTGGCGTTCTTTGGCGACGGGGCGGTAGCTAACGGTGCCTTCCACGAAGGCATTAACCTAGCGACCAACTGGCAGTTGCCGGTGCTCTTCGTCTGCGAAAACAATCTCTACGCCACGGAAGTCGCCTTTGTCGATACCACTCGCAATCCGCAGGTGGCCAACCGCGCCGCAGCCTACGGACTGCCCGGCATCGCCGTCGATGGCAACGACGTAGCTGAGGTGTACGCGGTAGCTGGCGAAGCGATAACGCGCGCGCGCCAAGGCGGCGGCCCGACCCTCATCGAGTGCAAGACCTATCGCACCCGGCCGCACGCCGAGGGAATGCGCGATGGGGGCTACCGCTCCACCGAGGAAATCGACGAGTGGAAAAAGCGCGATCCCATCCCGGCCTTTGCCCACCGGCTGCTAGATGCAGGCCACGCCCGCCAAGAAGAACTCGACGCGATCACAGCGGACGTCACCGCGCTGATCGCCGAGGCCCTGCAATTTGCCCACGACAGCCCGTGGCCCGACCCGGCCACCGTGGCCGACCACGTCTTTAGCCAAGGGGGCGGCGCGTAATGCCCGAACTCACGTATGTAGAAGCGGCGCACCAAGCCCTAGCCGAGGAGATGGCGCGCGATGAGACCATTTTCGTCGTCGGCGAGGGCATTGGGCCGCGCGGCGGCAATTTTAACACTACCACCGGACTCTTCGATCTGTACGGCCCGGAGCGCCTGCGCGACACTCCGATATGCGAGCGCGGCTTCGTCGGTTTGTGCGCTGGCGCGGCCATGACCGGGACGCGGCCGGTTGTGGATTTCATGTTCTTGGACTTCATCCTCGATGCGTTCGGCGAACTGATCAACCAAATCGCCAAAATGCAGTACATGAGCAGCGGCCGTCTGAAAATGCCCATCGTCCTGCGCGGTTGCATTGGCGTCGGCGGCGCGGCTGCCACGCATCACTCGGGCAATTACTATCCAATCTTTACGCATCTGCCCGGCTTCAAGGTCGCGGTGCCGTCCAATCCGTACGATGCCAAGGGTCTATTTAAGACGGCCCTGCGCGGCGACGACCCGGTGCTTTTTCTAGAACACAAATCCTTGCTCAACACCCGCGGCGAAGTGCCGGAAGAAGAGTACTCCATTCCCTTTGGCCAAGCGGCTGTGTGTCGTCGCGGTGAGCACCTGACGGTCGTGGCTTTTACTACTATGGTGCCCGAGACGCTGCAAGTCGCCGAGACCCTATCCGGCGAGGGCATCTCGGTCGAAGTCATCGACCCCCGCACTACGTCCCCCCTCGACATTGACACGGTACTCGAATCCGTTCACCGGACGGGCCGCCTGCTGATCGCCGATGAGACCTTTGCCCCCTGTGGCATGGGCGCGGAAATCGCCGCCGCAGTGGTTGACCGGGCCTTCGACGACCTCGACGCGCCGGTGCGCCGCCTCAACGGTGCGCACGTGCCCACGCCGTACAGCGCGCCCTTAGAGGCCGCGGTTGCGCCCAACAGGGAGGACATAGAACGGGCCATCCGCGACTTGATGGCTGAGTAGGAGCAAGCGCATGGCCGAGGCAATCGCAATGCCCCGCTTGGGGTGGACCATGGAGGAGGGCACGCTCGTCGAGTGGCTCAAAGCCGATGGCGACGCGGTCGAGGCCGGCGAAATCCTCTTTACGGTGGAAAGCGATAAGGCCCTCAACGAGATCGAGACTTTTTCTGGCGGCACCCTGCGCATCCCTTCGGACGCGCCCCGACCCGGCGATACCGTGCCGGTGGGTACCCTGTTGGGCTATCTGTTGCAGCCCGGCGAGGAAATGCCGACTGCGCCGCCTCCAACTCCCACCGCAGAGCCGGTGCCAACGCCTGCGGAACCCGTGCCCGTAGCAAAACCAAAACTATCTCCAACTCCTGCGCTGGCTCGCTCCGCAGGGCCGACTATTAGCCCCCGCGCTCGGCGCGTAGCCTCGGAGCTTGGGGTGGAATGGCGTGCGCTCACGGGTAGTGGGCGCACGGGCCGAATCGTCGAGCGCGACGTCCGCGCGGCTGCCGCCCGCAGCGGCCAAGCGGTTCCCGCAATCCTGACGACCGAAGCAGACGCCACTGAACTGGTGACGTTGCGCCCGCGGCTCAAGGCGGAGGATGCGCCGGCACCTGCGTATCACCACCTGATTGCCAAGCTAGCGGTCGTCGCCTTGGCCGATTATCCCCAGTTGAATGCCGCGGGGATCGAGGCAGTTCATCTCAGCCTCGCCGTAGATACGGGCGATGGCTTGGCGAGTCCGGTTATCCGCGACGCGCATACCAAAAACTGGGCCGAACTCGCGGCTGAGGCGCGCTCCTTAGCGCTGCAGGCGCGGCGGCGCGCCTTGGAGCCGGAGGCCGTGCAGGGTGGCACCTTTGCCATCGCCAACCTCGGTATGTACGGGATCGATGCTTTTACTCCGATCCTCCACCCTCCTTATCGCGCGGCTTTGGGACTGGGGCGGATTGCCGAGCGTCCGGCCGTGCGCGAGGGCCGCGTGGTACCACGGGCGTTGATATCTTTGAGCCTGACGGTTGAGGGTGGGCTTCTTGAAAACGGCGCAGCGGCTCGTTTCCTCGATCGCCTGCGGTCCCTGATTGAGCGGCCCGAATTGGGGCTACTAGACTAGGCGAGTCCCTCACTCCAGCATCGTTTGTACGGCTATGTTCGCGCCGTCAATCCGCACTTGTATCGCGCCAGTGTGGTCGGTGCGCAGCACTCGCGCCCCGTGCGCTGCATAGCGCGCGACGACCTCTGGCGCGGGGTGCCTGAACTTGTTGCCCTCCCCCAGCGACATTACCGCCACTGCGGGCGCGACCGCTTCGATAAAAAGCGGCTGCGAGGAGGTGCGCGAGCCGTGGTGAGCCACCTTGAGCAAGCGCGCCTGCAGCCGCGGGCCCCAAGCGAGGATCACCGGATCGGTTTCCTGCTCTACGTCGCCGGTAAAGAGCACGCGCACGGTTCCGTGCTGCAAGCTAAAGACCACTGAGCCGTTGTTGAGGCCAAAAGGAGTGTTGCCGTCTGCATCGACAAAGTCCGCAGTCGGATGCAGGACGAGTCCCGCGACCCCGCCCAAGCCCACCAAGCTGTCGCCCGCTGCGACTCGGTGGTAGCGCACGTCCCGCTCGGCGATGAGTTCTTGCAAACGCCGCGCAGTCCACGAGTCATAGACTTGCCCGCTGTCGAGAAAGTGGCCGACTTCCATTTGCTCCAACAGGGCTACCAGTCCGCCGATGTGGTCGTTGTGCGAATGCGAGGCTACGACGACATCGACCCGCCGGACGCCCATGTAGCCCAAGAAAGGCAACAGCACTTGTTCGCCACAGTCGAAGTATGCGTTGCGCTCGCCGCCATCGACGACCATGGTTTTGCCATCGGGGAAGCGCACAAACGCCGCGTCGCCTTGGCCCACGTCCAAAAAGACGATCTCCAAGTCGCGGGCGCGGAGCGCATAGGTCCACACCGCGACATTGAGCCAGATGAGCGCTGCGAAAATGGCGGCTTTGCGCGCCCATGCCTTGTGGGGGAGAAGCGGGCCGAGTAGGCAGAGCGCGGCAATTACTGCTACGAAGAGCACACCGGGTCGCGGCACCGCCACGGACGCAAAGGGCAGCGAGGCCCACCACGAGACTAGCTCGATCAGTCCTACGAGGATCAAGTAATTGGCCGCGTTGAACAGGGTGGCGACCGAGGGCAAAATCCACCCCGTCAACGCGGCGAGTAGGCCCAAGCCCACGGCGAGCGCCAAAAGCGGCACTACCACTATATTGGCCACCACGGCCACCACTGCTAGCTGCTGAAAGGAATAGGCGATCAAAGGTCCGGTGCCGAACTGGGCTGCCAGCGAGGCACACAGGGGGATGACGACCCAGCGGCCGACTCGGCTATCGGCGCGTTGAAAGGCCGCGGGGAAAAGCGAGGCGAGCGGCCCATGCAAGGAGACGATGGCCCACGTCGCGCCAAAGGAGAGTTGGAAGCTCAGGCTCCACGGACTCTCCGGCCATATCACTAAAATTGCTAGCGCCGCCAGCCCTAGGGTGTTGTAGATGTCGCCCTGTCGCCGGAGCACCCGCCCCAACAGCACTACTGCTCCCATTACCACCGCTCGCACCACCGGCACCTGCGCTCCGGTTGCGAGGGCATAGAGCGCCAGCGCGACGATGGTGGCTGCGGAACTCGGTCGATCAGCGAGCCGCAAGAGCCGGAAACCAAAGAAGAAGAACCCGCCCACCATCCCGACGTGGAGTCCGCTGACCACGAGCGCGTGCGCCAGTCCGGTGCTGCGAAACGCAGTGCGCACCTCTTCGGGAATCCGCCGCTTCTCTCCCAAGAGTACGCCCAACAGCAGTCCGGCTGGCGCTCCTGAGAGGTTGCGCTCAATGCTCTGGCGCACGGCGCGTCTGAGGGGTAGCACCACGCCTTCGTACAGCCAGTGTCCGGGCAAGCGCTCTACGGAAACGATCTGCGCGGGTTTGCCGACGAAGAGCGTGCCGTAGATGTCTTGCTGAGCCAAAAAGGCTCGGTAGTCGAAGGCACCGGGATTTCGCACCGCACGGGGCCGTTGCAGCTTTCCGCGCAGGGACACGCGGTCGCCGTAATCGGCTGGCAAGTACGCGTCTTTTACTGTGACTAGCACCTGCCCACTCAAGTGGTAGATGGCGCTGTCGGCAACCACCTGTTCCAGCTCGATAGTAAAATATATTCGCTCGTCGCTGTGCTCTGGTTCTTGGACGATGCGCCCGGTGACCACGCCGCGCTGGCCAAAGATCTCAAGCGCGACTAGGTGCGACAAAGGGGACAGGGCTGTGTCGATGTGGTAACGCAGCGCACCTAGCAGGATGACCAATACCCATAGCGTCCAGCCCGCCCAACGCACCTTGTGGTAGAAGCCTGCGGCCGCGCAGAGAAAGGCCAAGCCGCTCAGGATCGCCGCTGCGACCAAGCCTATCTCCACAGCCCGTCCCAAGAAAATGCCGGTTCCGAATCCGAGCGCGGTCCACAGCGCGGGCCGCCGAAGCGTCTTTTTGCTCGCAGACATACCAAGTCCAACGGCAAAAAGCGTTCCAACTCGACAGGATGTTGACGAGTCTGTATGCTAAGGCGGAGAAAAGAAAAAGAAGTTTTGACAAAGGAAGGTTAAATGACCAATCCCACAACTAAATTACGCGGCAAAGACCGTCGCTACTTGCGCGGCCTAGGCAACTCACTGCGCCCGACTGTGTACTTGGGCAAAGAAGGGCTTTCCGCTGCCGTTATCCGCTCGCTCAACGAAGCCTATGCCAACAGCGAGTTGGTCAAGGTGCGCTGCGAGCGCAACAGTCCTCTCGACCGCCGCGAAGCCGGCGAGCAGCTTGCCGCCGCTACCGAGTCACACCTAGTGCAGGTTTTAGGCAACACGCTGCTCCTTTACCGCCCCGACCCCGACGATCCCCAAATCGCGCTGCCCGAATAGAGGCGCAGGCTTTCGTTGAGAGGTGAGACCAGCTTGCATATACTTACTTGTAAAGACTCGCAACAGGAAGGCTATTATGCTCAATATCAAGCCGAAATATGTCGTCAATGAAAAGGGACGGAAAACAGCAACCGTTCTATCGATGGAAGATTATCGCTCTCTGATGCAACGACTTCAGGATTTAGAAGATGCTTTAGACTTGGATAGAGCTGTCGAAACGGCAACCGAATTTCGGGAATACACTGAAATACGGGCAGAACTAAAAAAGAAGGAAAACTTTGACAGATGCGGTGGCTTATACCGTCCATTTAGAACGCCGTGCTGAACGAGAATTTCGGAGAGTTCTCATTCCTTCCACGCCTGAGCAAAAATGCCGAGTGAACCGGGCGCGTATCCGGCGTAGTGGTTGTTGAAAAACACGTACACGGGCTGTTCCGGTGCGGCCTCCGCTAGCTCTCGCACCTGCCGCGCCCACTGCTGGGTCTCAGCGGCGCGGTCCCAGACGAGACGGTCCCAATGCCGTTCCTGCTCGCCCTTGCGAATTCGCTCCTCGACGTAGGCGTCCATCTTTTTGCGGTCGCCTAAAAAGCGCACGTAGAGAAAGTCTGCCGTTACGGGATCGATCCGCTTGACGGTGTCCGCTAAGCCCGGCATGGTGTAGTAGTTGTTCAGCACCAGTGCGATCCCGTGTTCGCGCAGCAGGTCTAATAGTTCCGCCCGCAGCCAACTCCCGTTGCGCACTTCCACCGCAAAGCGGAACTCGCCCGTAGGAAGCTGCGGCAAGAACTCCGCTAGGCGCTCGGTGAACGCACTGCCGTACTCGTTTTCGTGCGCGTCCTGTCCTCGCGCAATGTATGGAAACTGCATCAACAGCGGCCCCAACCGCTCGCCGAGTGGGGCCATCGCGTCGAGGAATTCCTTCATGTCCCCCATGCAGTCCACGAGCATTTTTTCGTGGCTGATCACGCGGGGAATTTTGGCGGTAAAGCGAAAGTGCGGCGGCGTCCGCCGCAGCCATCCTTCTATTGCTTTTGGCGTCGGCACTCGATACCAAGTCGAGTCGATCTCCACGCTCCTGAAGGCTTTGGCATAGTGTTCGATGTAATCGGCCGCGGCGCAGCCCTCTGGGTAGATCAGCCCTTCCCAATCCTCATTCGACCAACTCGTCGTCCCTAAAAAGAGTTGCGTAGGCAGCCCCTCTTGCACCTGCTGCATTCGCTCGACGTGCCGGGGCTTGGCCGGCGGCATGATTTCGGAGAAAAGGTCTTGTTGTTCTGCCACGGTTCGCTCCGTAAAAAAAGAGGGCGCGGTACCTACCGCACCCTCACAATTCCATCGAATGTTTCTATATGAGCTACGCTTTCTCCCGCACCATCTTCACCACCTGCTCCTTCCCCACTAGCTGCACTAGCGACCCAAACCGCGGCCCTCGCTCCTGCCCGAGCACTACCTCGTAAAACATCCGAAATAACTCCTTGGGAGGAATTTCGGCCTCGCGGGCCAAGTCGAACGGAATAGCCTGCAACTCCTCTTCGGTGGCCCCATTGACCGCGCTCAGCCGTTCGGCCAACTGACCTAGGAGCGCCCGCTCTTCATCAGTAGGCGGACGAAACTGCTTGTTCGGTAGCACCACATCTCGGTAGTAGTTAAGCCCCTTCTCCACCAAGGCCTGTGTTACCTGCGGATAAGTGGAAGCCTGCGCGTCGTAGCGCGCCAGATATTCTTCCAACACTTCGGCTGAATCTACACCCAAGGCGGCGATCAGATTGTTTACCGTCGAGAAGTTGACCCGAGATGCGTACTCGGGCACGTCTTTACCGCCATCGCCGATGTGCCACAGGGCCTGTTCGGGTTGCTCTGTCTCTGCCACATCGGGATAGTTCCGCAACGCATCGAGATAGTCATCAACGCACTTGGGGACGATGTCCCAGTGCAGCCGCTTGGCTCGCTTGGGATTTTGGAACAGGAAAAAGAGCAGGGATTCTATTGGCGCGTAGGTCTTCCACGCATCTACTGTCACCCCCATGCGGCCGGTGCTGCTCGCCACCTTGCGCCCTTCCTCGTCGAGAAAAAACTCGTAGCACAAGCCGACCGGCGGCTGCTTGCCCATCAGGCGCACGATGCGGGAGGACTGGCGAACAGAGTCGATGAGATCTTTGCCGTACATTTCATAATCGACCTCGTAGGCGTACCAGCGCAGCGCCCAATCGACTTTCCAGCCCACCTTGGCGTTGCCGCCGAGCACCGACTGCTCGCCGCTTGCGCCGCACCCAGTGTAGTGGCCGGTATTGAGGTCGCAGGTGAAGCTCACGGTGCCCCGACTGGGGTGGTAGGCGGTGACGCGCGTGGCCATGATCGAGCCACAGTTGGGACAAATCGGAAAGAAGGGCGACCAGTGCTGGCGATTTTGTTCCCGCAGCGTCGGCACGATGATCTGGCGCACCTCCTCAGCTTTGGCTAGGAGAATCGACAGCCCTGCGTCGAAGTCGCCGCGCACGTAGGCTTCGCGTGAGCTTTGAAACTCGTAGTCGAAGCCGGACGCGTCGAAAAACTCGCACAGCTTGGCGTTCATGTAGTCGCCAAAACTCGTACAGCAACCAAAAGGATCGGGGATGGCGTGTACGGGTTTGCCGAGGTGGGTGGCGAGCATGTCGGGCTGCGGAAAGTTGCTAGGCACCTTGCGCAGGGCGTCCATGTCGTCGCTGAAGCAGAGTAAGCGGGTTTTTAATCCGTAGAGGTATTCGCAGGCGTTGCGCACCCAAGAGGTGCGGACGCCTTCGGAAAAGTGACCTAGATGGGGAAAGCCGCTGGGGCCAAAGCCGGTCTCGAATAGTACCGGGCGGTCTCCGCTGGGCCGGCGCTGCTTGACGATCTGTGCCGCCTCTTGGAAGGGCCAAGCCCGATGCGTAGTGGTCTGGTTCCTCTCCATGTGACCTTCGTCGGGTGTGAGGCTCGTCGAGACGGCGCTTGGGTGATCGTGCGGCGTCTCAGCGATTGCGGAAAGTAATGCGTCCGCGGCTCAAATCATAGGGCGAAAGGGCCACGGTGACTTGGTCGCCCGGAAGCACGCGAATGTAGTACTTGCGCATCTTGCCGGAGACGTGGGCCATAATCTCGTGGCTATTTTCCATCTCGCACTTGAAGTAGCCGTTGGGCAGGGCCTCTTTGACCACTGCTTGGACTTCGATTGCTTCTTCTTTGGCCATTGCTCTCGCCTAAAGGAGTGAAACGGTGGCATCGTTTTGCGCACCACGTATGGAAAAAGCAGCCGCTATAGCGACTTGCAAAAAGTGTCAAGTGTACGCTTTAACCGAGCAAAAGTCAAACTCATTCGGTCAGGTAATTCACGTCGTACGAAGCGTGTTTGACCGCTTCGATCGTCGATAGATGTGGGGCTAGCTGCTGGACTTTGTCGTAGTATTGGACGGCTTCCGCATATCGCTCGGTTTTTTCGCAGATTACGCCGAGGTTGTGCAGGGCGGGGATGTGATCGCCGGACAATGCGATGACCTGCTTGAAGGCCGCTTCGGCTCCAGTGAGGTCGCCGCTGTCGAGGTGGGCGAGGCCCTTGGCGAAGAACATACTGTCGTTGTCTTGCTCGTACTCGACGGCCTTGGTCAGCACGGGGAGTGCCAACTCGGGCTGTTCGGCTTGCAGCCGCAAAATTCCGAGGCTGTAATAAGCGCGGGCCAGTGCGCGGCGCGCACCGCGATAATTGAAATCGACCCTCAGCAAGGTCTCTAGGTGTTCGATGGATTTTTTGAAATCACCGACCTTGTGATACGCCACGGCCATGTTGAAGCGAGCGTTGACGTGATCGGGCTGGACCGCGATGACTTTTTCGAGGTATTCAAGGCCCTCGACTTGGTGCTCGGTGCGGCAGAGCAAGGTTCCCAGTCCAGCCATGGCTTCGACCATTAGCGAGTCCAGCCGCAGGGCTTCTTCGTAGTGGTGCTTGGCCTCGCGCTCGTATCCCTGGCCGTGGAGCATGACTGCGAGATTGCAATGCGCCTCGGCGTAGTCGGGGTCGAGTTCCAATGCCTCGAGCAACAGCCTTTTGGCTTCGTACTTTTGCCCGTCGTCAAAGTACGCGTTGGCGAGGAGGACGCGCAGTTGCGGGTTGTAGGGATTGATGGTGACCTTGGCGTTGAGATAGCGGATCTTCTCTTTGGTCCAGAGGTTGTACGTCCGCTTGTCCTGGAGTTGGGCTTGGCCCTCGCCGGACAACAAGGCCAGCAATAGCAATGCGAGTACTGACTTCATGGTTGGAACTTCTGAATTCGATCGTTGAAGGTATCGGCCACGTAAATGAACCCTTCGGCGTCGCGGGCTATGCCGCCGGCCACCACCTCGCGCTTGTCCTCCTCGCCAGTAGCCATATCGACGACAACTTGGAGGCGGCCTGTGAAGCGGAATTGGTTGTCGCCTCCGCCCTCTTCGCCCCATCGCGTCAGATAGACACCGCGCTGGAATACCTCGATGCGGCTGTGGCCGGCATTGACCACAAAAGCCCGGTCGGCCGCTTCATCGACGGCAAAATCGGTGGGCCGCAGCAAAAGCCCGTTGCCGCGGTCCTGATGCGATTTGGGATCGCGGCCGATGACGCGGCTGGCCGCGGCGCGCTGCGGGTCGTCGTACACGACTAGCCGAGGTGCCTGCCAATCGTCGGCGCGCAGGGCCAACGGCTCGATTAGCGCGGCGAAACGCCCTTGCCAAAGCCGCAGACTAGCCACTAACAGGGCCGGGATGGCGTACTGAATTTGCTGTTCGCCAGCTTGGTCGAATAGCTGCAATTGGCTGATGCTTTCGATGTATATGGCATCGCCGTCAATGACGATGTGACGGGCGAACAGCCCGGCGAGTGGGCGCGTCCACAACAGCCGACCATCTGGGGCAAATTTCGCCCAAAAGGCCTCTGGCTTCTGGCCCGGGCGGTGTAGGTTGTACACCACGTAGAGATGATCTTCGTCGTCGAGGGCTAGCGCCGGCCCGTCCAGCGTACTCGTCTCCATACGGGCCAGCGGCTCAGTGGTATAGACCCATGCGTCCAAGGCGCGGCCCGTGCGGTCGAAGCGCTCGACGCGCCCTGTGCCCACGCCGACGACAAAGACCGTGCCGTTGCGGCTGATGGCCAGTCGCGTGGGGGCCGTGCCCTTGTCCAGTGCCCAGGTTGCGACGCGGCGGTGGAACCCGCCCGCGACCGTCGTGCTGGCCAACTCGTGTACGGTTTCGCCTGCGCCGAAGAAGCTGACGACTCGGTAGCTATACTGGGTGTTGGCCAACAGACCGGCGTCTGTAAAGGTGGTGTCGGTTGCGGATTCCACACGCGCTATGGTCGCGAACTCGCCTCCTGCGGCGCGCTGGATTTCGCCGTAGAGAAAGCTCGCCGAAGACACTGGGGGCCATACCAGATGCGCGGCAGCCTTCTCACTGGAGAAGGTCGCTTTGAGCATAGGGGGATCCGCAAGCCAAGGCGGAACCTTCTTACCGGCGAAGGGGCCGACACAGGCGACAAGCGCTGCGGCGAGGCAGAAAAAGAGTCTATTCATAGCGCAAAAGAGATAGGCCCGCCTTCCCGCAATGTCAAGGAATATGGAATCACCCCAGAATGAAAACGGCGTTGCCGATCTTGCCGGTGAAGTAGTCAATGACCAGCCACAACCCGTTGCACAGGGCCTCGCCCATAATAAGGCCCATGAAGAAATGCTGGCTCGTCCGATAGTGCGCCGCCCCGCCAAAACGCAAGATCAGCTTCTTCAGCGCCCAAGCCAAGAGCACGCAAGCCCAGATTTTGTCGAGCATGAAGTTGGCGCCAATTGGGAAGCCGATTGGATGGAAGGGCCACCACAACAGGTGATGCCGCGCCCAAGTCAAAAGGGCCATGACCACGGCTCCTCCAGCGAAAAATGTCAGCCCCAACCAATCGGCCCCGGCTGGCTCTAGCGCGCGCTGTGCCGCGTTGTAGATGGTCGATGGGCCGCCGTGAAAGCGCCAGCTATCGAGGTTGATGCCCCCGTACTTGTAGGCGAGGTGGAAGACCATCCAGCAGGAGCCCGTCACGCCGATGAAGATGGCCGCCACCAGTGCCCAGAAAACGACTCGCCGACTGCGGCGGTCCATGTTTTGGATCAGCTTCAAGCCATTGGCGACCATGGCCAGCAGGAAGATGCGGATGTCGGCTGACCAGATGTAAGCAAAGGAGAGGTTGAAGACGCCAGCGGCACCGATTGTCTGCGAGCCAATGCCCTGCACGATGAGGTCCGGGGCGATCATGGGCGAGCGCACAGCCGCTAGGCCCGCCTCGCACACGACCCGCGAGATGCCGATAAATACCAATAGGGCTACCGCTGCAAAGAGTGCGCCGACCCAGAGCGGAGTGCCCATCAGCCACAGCCAGCCAGCAATGCCTCCGGTGCCGAAAGTTACTCCGAGTACGGCCGCTCGATAGGACATAATTTCATCGCCGTCATCGATGTTAGCATCGCGGCTGAGGGCCTTGCGCCATACATCCCGCAAGTGGCCGCGCCCCGTCCACAGCCCCAAGAGCACCATAGCGATGAGCGCGCCACCGCCCTGATAGGCCAAGAGCGGCTCATACGAGACCCCATAGACGAATTTGCTGGTGGATTTGAGGCCGGATAGGGCGAGGAATTCGGCTTCGACCTTGGAGAGCAGATAGAAAATCCAGATGCCAGCCGCTATTTGAGTGCTGATGAGATAGGAAAAGCCAACGAGCGCGAAGCTGATCCAAATTTGCAGGTTCTGCTGGCCGATAAAGGGTACCGACCAAATTAGGCCGAAGTTGGGCAAGGACGGGTAGTACTGGTGCAGGGCCTTGAGGCAGCCGTACGCGAGCGGCAAGGCCGCGCCCCACCACAGGGCACCGTGCTTGAGAAAACCGTTGAGCAGCCCGGTGCCACGCTCGCCTTGCACGATGGCCACCCCGAGCTGGGTCAGCGGATAGGCCAGCCGCTCGCGCTCGACCCACTGCCGGCGCAAGATTACGGCCGTCGATACCATCGCCACGTACAGCGAGAGGAGCAGTAGTGCCCACCAGCACAGTGGCTCGACCCAAGTGGCGTAGGGAATGTCGGCGAGCGCGCCGCCCTCGTAAAAGCCGCGGTTGCCAGTGCCGTCATCGACGAGGATGCGCTGCGAGGGAAAGAGCGGAAAGAGCTTTTCGGCCCATTGGTTGGCCGGGGAGGCATAGTAGAAAATGCCGGTGAGAGCTGGCAAAAGTTGCTGCGTCAGCCCCATAGTGCAGAGGGCGGAGACGACCAGCAGCATCGCGTACACCAGCACCAGTTCGGCGCGGTTGAGTGCGAGGGTGCCCCCGCGCTGCACCACCGGCACGTTCCACAGCGAAGAGAGGACGAGGAAGGCACCAAACCAAAAACCAGGCGAGTACCAATCGACCGCGCCGCGGCTGGCCCAATAGCCGCAAAAGCCGCCCGTGGCCAGCAGGGCCAGCCCCACTGCTAGGCGGAAGTCGCGGGCGGCGAGCTTGAAGAGCGTATTGAGCAAGCCGACCAGCACCAAAAACAGAAAGATGGCCCCCGGAGTGTTGAAGTCGAAGGCCATGTTGGTCGCCCGCATCGCCATGTTGGCGTAGGGCGCACCAATGGACAGGAAGAAGCTGAGGAACGCCCCGACCCAAAAGCCGCGCAGCGTCAGGTGCGAGCGGCCTGTGGCATCGGTGAGTCCCTCGTCTTGGCTGCCTTGGAGGTGCTGGCCATACGGAGAGGGTAGCGATCTATTCACCGCGCGGTCTGGGGCTTGACGGTGCAGGTGGGACAGACGCGCCGCAGGTGTTCGCGCCGCACCTGCCACAGGTCGTGGGCCTTCACCAATTCGCATTCGGCCTGCCCGACCTTACCCCGCCGCTGCAACTTCCTCCGGTCGAGGGTTGAGTCCAGCTTGTGAGTTGGAACCGGGCAGGGGCCGCTGCGAAAGGCCAGTCCCAAAACCTCTTCTACGGTCCCGTCCTCGCGCACGATGCGGTCTGGAATTGCAAAAGACTCAATGCAGCCGCAGGGCACGGACATCTCGGCCACGTGATAGGCCGTGCTCGTGTCGTGCGTCGAGCCCAGCGCGAGAATGTAGCCGCCGTCGTGGACCAATTTGCCGATTGGGCTGTCTTGCGCCCAGATCCCAGCTTCGAGATGACCTTGGCAATAGTAGCTGGCACGCGGCCCAATCGCCGCTACCGCGTGGGTGGGATGCATGCTGCGCTCAGCTTCGGTGCGCCGCCACAGTGCGTCTGGGATGGTGCCGTTGGTGGTGGGCGTGGTCAGCGGGTTGAAGACTTTCGCCGCGCGGTGATTGAATGAAGGTGCCAGCAGGGTCCCGCGCTTGCCAACCGCCTGCAAGAGCGCATCGACGACAGTCTCGGCACCGCCCTCGACAAAGCCGATAGCCGACAGGGAACTGTGGACCATTAGGTCCATGCCTGGGGTGACGCCCAAGCGGCGCAAATCCCGCACCAGTTCCTTGCGGCCGATCATATTAGCCGGATCGGTCAATTCGGCGTAGCCCAATTTGGCGTGTGCTGCGAAGTACTCGTGTACCCGATCAACGGCGACGGGGCCTTCCATCCGCGGCCCGGCCGGATAGTCGGCTTCCTCGCAGGCGATGCGCTCGGCGATTTTGCCTAAATTCCGGCGGCCGTCGGCCCAAAACAGCGCCCACTGCGGTAGCTGTGCGGTTGAGATACGCGCGTTGATCGCGGATGGCGTATTTTCGGCGGTCGGCGCGAGTACGGCCGTGCGCCGCGGTACCAGCCGCGCTTGGGCCGTGCGCCGCGCGCGCTTGTCCGGTAGCGCGGCCTCGGCTGCGGCGTCCGCTACTTGCCGCTCGCTTTCGTCCATGGCCGCCAAAATCTCGCGCCGACCGCCTCCCCAGAGCCAGCGCGTGAGCCGCCGCACACTGCGGCTGTGGGCCTCGCGCACGTATTCGGCTTCGGCGCGGGGCCGCTTTTTCTTTTGCAATATGGAGAGAAAATGCTGGGTCTCGGTGCGGACCAACTCCTTCACTTCGCGGCTGCCCATGTCGGCCAAATAGTACAGATAGGCCGCCATCGAGGCCGCGCAGGTCTCCAGCCCCCGCGGACTGAGCAGGGCTTCCACGTCGGCCGAAGAGTGGTAGGCGTCGAAGCCGCGCCCGCTCTTGCGGTGATGGGTGGTGATCCAAGGGCAGGGAAATCCGTACTGGGGATCGCCGATCAAGGTGTCAGACGTGGACATGAATCGCGCTAGATGCACGCGATAGCCAGGCTTGTGTTGCCGCACCCCGGCCCGCAAGATAGCCGCGCCGACCCGATCGACGAAACCTGCCGACATGGGGATCGTCGCGTGCCACTCCAGCCGGCCATCGCAGACGGCGGGTCGGGAGCCGATCGTGTCGATACACACACCAGCCAAAGGGGTCTGCAAGCGCCGCACCCGCTCTAGATAGGCGAAGAACCCGTAGCACTCATAGGCGTTGAGCAGGCGAATGGTGCGCTTGGGGCGCGCGAGTTTACCCGCGCGGATAAGCCCTTCGACCACGCGGGTGATCTCCAAGGTGGCAGCTACCCCTGAAGCGTTGTCGATGGCCCCCGGCTCGGCGCTGTGCGCGATGGCCCACACTTCGGCCTGCGGGTCGCCGGCTCCCTCGATGATGCCGCTGACCACGTCGTGGCTGCCGACGTATTTGCGGATGTCGGCTCGCACGTGCAGGGTTAGGGGGCCACGTTGCTGCGCCAGCCGCCGCAACCGCTTCCCTTGCTGCTCAGAGATCACAAAGCCCACCAACTGCGCCGCCGCATGTTCGAGGGGAATTGCACCCCACCCGAATTTGGTCCACGCCACTGCCTTGGGCAGGTTGGGCACCGGCCGGTCGGTTATAACGGCGGCGGCCCCTTTAGTAGCTAAAAGAGCGAGGTGGACGCGCGGATCTAGCTTGGTCAGCACAATTGCACTAGCCAGTCCGTCGGTTGGCTGCCGTTGGATGTCTTCGACTTGGTCGAGAATCACCAACCGCAGCCGCAAACCATCTGCCGGGGTCGCCGCGCTCCACTGGATGACGTGCCAGGGATTTTCCTGCCAATCCAGTATTCGCTCGGTGAGCGGATGCACCACATCCACAGTCGCGCCCGCGACATCGGCGGCCTCGCGGATGATCCACCGGCCCGACCCCAACCGCCCTCCGGTCTGGATGGATTCGACCTCCACGCGTGCGCCGGTGGCCTCGTAGCGGCTAGTTAGCGTGGCGGTCGTTTCGCCGAAGCGGTCAAATGAATTCCAGCGATCGGTTTGTACCACATCTCGCGCCGCCGCCATCATCTCCTGCCCATCCGCCTGCTGCAACATCAGCGGTAGAGTTTGGCGACAAAGCTGCTGCAACGACTTCGCGCTAGGCATGATTTCCTCCTTTTTAGACCCTAATAAAAGTCGAGGCATGGATTGAAACAAAAAAGCGGAGAGCTAGCGGACGAAAACGTCCACCAACTCTCCGCTGGCCGAGCGCAGTATGCGATGCCTATTAGTTGAGGTCGAGGACCTCCTCTAGCGCCTTGATCTCTTGCAGGTCGATGTCGATGTCTTCCAAGAGATCGTCGTCGCGCTGGCGGCCAAACTCCTCGCGCCGCCGCCGTTTGCGCGCATAGGGGGTCTCGATTTTATAGAGCCGACAGAGCCGACTGAAACTGCCCGGGGCAATACCCAGCGCACGGCTAGCCTCTTGATTGCTCGCGTAAATGCGCGCCGCGCGCCTGATGCGTTCTGGCTCGATTTTGCGCATGAGTTGTTTTCTCTCCAGATCTTCAATTGGTGCGAAGTTCGACGAAATTGAACGAAAAAAGCCGCAGCATTTTTGCGCCACGGCCATCAAAAAAGCCGCTGGAAAGCGGCTGGATCGAAATCGATGTATCGCCGGTTTCCGGGACGCAAAAGTGCCCTCCTTCTCGAAAGCGCTGTCCCGAAAACCCCGTGGGAAAGCCCTTGCACGCGCGGTCAATCGCTTAAGATGATGCGAATGCGAGGTGAGTTCCCGATTCGGCTGGGCGTTTTAGCCAGCCGATGCACACAACCTGAAGAGTCGTGCGTGTATCCTAGGGATTGGGACGAACGCGCAACGCTCGGATGCTGTTCGTAGCCCGCATATTTGGGATCGTATGGCCGCCCCCATCGGGGAGCTGGCTCCTGAGACTACACGAGGATCGATGTGCGAAGAAAATCATTCTTTGAGGCCCTCCTCTCCTATGGTGATGTGCAATTTGCTTTGCACGGTTTTTGACTGCCTTTTAGTTTCAGTTTCAAGGTGATATATTGTCAAGGAAAAAATGGCTAAGAATAGAAAAAAAAGAACTTTACGTCATTTTCTGAATATCTCTTTATTTATCCGCATATTTATCAATCAATCTGCGCCAGATGGCGCGCGATTCCTAACAATATAAGGAGACCATTATGTATTCGATTGGCTTAGCTATGCGGCTGCGTCCCGATGCGTACGCCGAGTACAAACAAGCCCACGACGACCTGTGGCCCGAAATCGCCGACAGCATGGCCGACAACGAGGTCAGCATGGCCATCTACCGCTTGGACGAATACCTCATCATCCACGCGGTTGCCCCCACCGAGGAAGACTGGCTCAAGAGCCGCCAAGTTCCCATTCTAGAAGAGTGGTACGACTACATGGCCCAGTTGCTGGAGACCGACGCCGAGGGGGAGATCATCTTCGAGGAGCTACCTGAAGCCTTTGCCTTTGGGATGTTCAAGGAAGAGTGAACGCTAGGCTGCTTCCACCGGATTTTGCAGTCGGCCGATCTGGTCTACTTCCACTACTACCTCGTCTCCGGCGGTAAGCCACACGGGCGGTTTGCGCGCAAAACCCACGCCCTGCGGGGTGCCGGTGAGAATGACCGTGCCCGGCAGCAAAGTCGTATCTTCGCTGAGGAATTCGATTAGTTCAGCGACCGTGAAGATCATGTCGCCGGTGGTGTGATCCTGCATGGTTGCGCCGTTGAGAATCGTGCGGATGCCGAGGGTTTGCGGGTCGGGGATTTCGTCGGCGGTGACCAGCACCGGCCCCAACGGGCAGAAGGTGTCAAAGCCCTTGCCGCGGATCCACTGTCCGCCGCCGCCGTGGAGTTGCCACTTGCGGGCTGAGACGTCGTTGGCGCACGTGTATCCGAGCACGTAGCTGAGAGCGTCGGCTCGCGCCACATTGCGGGCGGCCTTGCCGATTACCACCGCGAGTTCGCACTCGTAGTCAACTTCTGGGCCGCGGCGGCAGCAGGCTGGCAGCAGGATCGGGTCGCCCGGGCCGCAGACCGCGCTCGTGGGCTTGGCAAAGACGACGGGCTGCTCGGGCGGCTCGAGGCCGGATTCAGCCGCGTGCTCGCGGTAGTTTAGTCCAATGCAGAAAATGTTGGTCGGGGCCAGCGGCGCGAGCAGTCTTTTGACGGACACTTGTTCGCCGGTGGGGACTAGATCTGCGAAGAGATCGCCGGCGAGTACGGAGGCTTGGTCTCCCTCGGCTTCAAGGCCCCAACGGACGACGTCGTCAGCGTCGATAAAGCGGATGATGCGCATGTCTTTCTCCTTTGTTTTTCCACCATTTGCACAAACCTTAAGGCAGGGCTAGCAGCCCGTCAAATGACCTTGACGCTCAGAGAGGGGCCGCCTATTTTCCCCATTCTCAAATATTAGATCCAACGCGAGGAAAAAAGCGTGTCCCAAAATGTCAGCGAAGAACACGTACGCAAAATAGTCGAAGAAGTGGTACAGCGAGTCGTCAGCGGCGGGAACGGCAGCGAGGGCGGGGACACAGGTGTCTTCTCGACGGTTGACGCGGCCGTCCAAAGTGCGACTCGTGCCCAGCAGCAATTGGTCGCCTTGTCGCTGGAGGAGCGCAAAAAGATCGTCGAAGCCCTCCGGCAGACGGCGCACGCTCACGCCGAGGAATTTTCGCGGCGGGCCTTGGCCGAGACGGGCATGGGGCGGCTGGAAGACAAGATCATCAAGCACCAAGTCGCGGCGGACACCACGCCCGGCGTCGAAGACCTAGAGGCCACTTCGTGGACCGGCGATCACGGGCTGACCGTAGTAGAAATGGCCCCCTACGGGGTCATCGGCGCGGTTACTCCATCGACGCATCCCGTACCGACGATGGTCAACAACGCCATTTGTATTGTCGCCGCGGGGAACTCGGTCGTCTTCAACGTACATCCGGCGGGCAGAAAAGTCTCCATGTTCGCGGTGGGCTTGATTAATCAGGCCATCGTCGCAGTTGGCGGCCCGGCCAATTTGGTGACTGCGGTCGAAACGCCGACCATCGAGACGGCCAACGAATTGTTCAACCACCCGGACATCCGCCTGTTGCTGGTCACAGGGGGGCCGGGCGTGGCCAAGGCCGCGCTGGGCAGCCCCAAAAAGGCCATCGTCGCTGGCCCGGGCAATCCGCCGGTGGTCGTCGATGAAACGGCTGATTTGGCCAAGGCCGCGCGCGACATCATCGACGGGGGGGGCTTCGACAACAACATTCTCTGCATCGGCGAGAAGCAGGTCTTTGCCGTCGCGTCCATTGCCGACGAGCTCAAGCGGCTGATGGTCCAGTACAATGCATACGAGCTCGATGCGCGGCAGGTCGAGACGCTCGCGCAGGTGGCCTTTGTCGATGGGACGGACGGACATCTCGTAGCCAACCGCGAGCTGGTGGGGCGCGATGCCGCCGTGCTCGGCGAGCGTCTCGGCCTGCGGCTCGACTCGTCGCTGCGCATGCTCATTGGCGAAACCGACGCCAACCACGTCTTTGTGCGCGAGGAGCAGATGATGCCCTTTCTGCCGATCGTGCGGGTGCCCAACGTCGATCAGGCCATCCGCGAGGCCGTCATCTCCGAGCACGGGTACGGGCACACGGCCGTGATCCATTCGCGCAATATCGAAAACATGCACAACATGGCCTGCGCCGTGGATACCACCATTTTCGTCAAGAACGGTCCTTCCTACGCCGGGGTTGGCTTGGGCGGCGAGGGCTTTGGGACGTACTCCATTGCCGGGCCGACGGGCGAGGGCCTGACTTCGCCGCGCACCTTTACCCGCCAGCGCCGCTGCGCTCTCGTCGATTACTTCCGCATCACCTGATGCTCCTCGGTCAAGTCAAAGGGCACCTAATTTCCACGGCCAAGGTCCCGAGCCTGCACGGCAAGAAGCTGTTAGTCGTCGAAATCGCGTCGGTGCGCGAGCACGGTTTGGTGCTGACCGGGCGGGATATGGTTTGCATTGACGCGGTGCAAGCGGGCAAGGGCGAGTTGGTGATTTTGGTGCAGGGCAGCTCGTCGCGGATCGCCCCGAACTTGGGCGATGTGCCAACCGACGCGGTAATCGTCGGGATCGTCGATTCGCTACAGGCGATGGGCAAGGACTTCGACTGTCGGCAACTGAGCCGCGAAGGATAAGAGATGAACGTTGCACCAGCGGCTGGATTGGACCGCAAGCAGATTGAGGCGCTGGTGCGCCGGGTGGTGTACGATCATTTGCCCGATGCTCAGCTAGAGCAGGCACCTCCAGCCCCGAGGCTGGTCGTCAATATGTCCGCCCGCCACGTCCACCTCAATCGAGAGGCGCTGACCGCGCTGTTCGGCGCGGGTGCCGAGCTGACCGTACAGAAGGCCCTGTATCAGGGGGGTGCTTTCGCCGCCGAGCAGACAGTGTCGGTTTTCGGACCGCGCAAGCAGGTGATTCCCAATGTGCGAATCCTCGGCCCATTGCGTGATTACAACCAGGTAGAGTTGGCCTTTACGGACGCCCGCTATTTGGGCATTGACGCGCCGGTGCGGCTCAGCGGCAACATCGAGGGTACACCGGGCTGCTACCTGGTGGGGCCGGCCGGGGGGCTGGAGTTGGATCACGGGGTGATTCGGGCTGCCCGCCACGTGCATTTGAACCCGGAAGAGGCCGCGTACTACGGGGTCGGCCCGGGGGACTTGCTGCGGCTGGTAGTAGAAGGCGATCAGGGCGGGGTGCTGGAAGGGCTGATCTGCCGCGTCAGCGAGCGAGAGCGCTTGGAAGTTCACATCGATACGGACGAGGGCAATGCGATTGATTTGGTACACGCCCGCAAGGTATATTTAGAGCGTTGAAAGCAAAAATCCGCACAATTACTTCAGGAGGTAAGGGATGTCGGATGCAATAGGCATGGTAGAAACCGTGGGGCTGGTCGGGGTCGTCGAGGCTGGCGACGCCATGGCCAAGGCCGCTAGCGTCCAGCTTTTGGGCTGGGATCGAGTTGGCTCCGGCTTGGTGACTGTATTTTGCTCAGGGGATGTGGCGGCTGTCAAGTCGGCCGTGGATGCTGGTTCGGCCGCGGCGGCCAAGGTCGGGCAGGTGCATTCGGTGCACGTGATTCCCCGACCGCACAGCGAGTTGACGACCGTCGTACCCGAGCGCGGCGACAGCGGCGACAGCGATGACCGCGTCCGCGCCTTGGGTCTGATTGAGACGAAGGGGTCCATCGGCGTGATCGAAGCGGCCGACGCCATGAGCAAAGCCGCGGATGTGGAGGTCGTCAAGCTCCAGGACATCGGCGGTGGGTACATCACCGTCATCGTCAGCGGCGACGTTGGCTCGGTGCAAGCTGCGGTCAGCGCCGGTGCCGAGGCGGCCGAGCGCGTGGGCGAGCTCGTGTCGCAACACGTGATTCCCCGTCCCCACGACGATCTCATCGCGCTGTATTTGTAGAGGAGAGAAATGATGAAAGCATTGGGTATGGTTGAGACCCGAGGTTTGGTCTGCGTCGTCGAAGCCCTCGACGCCATGTTGAAGACCGCGGACGTGAGCTATGCGGGCCAAAAGCGCGTGGGCAGTGGCCTAGTCGCCGTGCTGGTCGAAGGCGACGTAGCGGCGGTCAAAGCGGCCGTAGATGCGGGGGCGCAAGCGGCCCAGCGCATTGGCGAACTGCGCAGCGTCCACGTGATTCCCCGCCCGACTGAGGGACTGACAGATCAGCTTGGTTAGCTAGGTGGCCAAGGCTTTGCACATCGACGCCCCGGTAGTAACCGGCGATTTGCTCGGGCGCGAGCACAAGGGCGAGCGGACGCTCAGCGTGGCTCCCAGCGCCATCTTGACGCCGACGGCTTGGGACTACATTCGCCAGCACCGATTGCAGCTAAGTCGCGGCGAGGTTGTTGCAACTGACGAGGGCGTTGCGGACGCGGGTCGGTGTGAGCATCCCGACCGGGCCTGCGGCTGCGAGCACGAGGAATTTGGTTCGGGGTACGTCGAGCCGGCTAGCTGCGGCGATTGCGCCGTCCACGAGCGCAAGAAGGAGGGCGATCCCGCGGCGAGTTGCGAGGGTTGCAATCGCTACAAGACGCTTTTGCAACAAATCGAAAAGGGCCAAGCCTCCGATCCAGAAGCCCTAATTGAGCAAATCACCGAGCTAGTAATTCACCGGCTGGCGGACTAAGCTATGGCGGGCGACCCGGCAGTCGGCATGATCGAGGTACAGGGCGTGGCCGCTGCTATTGTGGGTGCGGATGCGGCCTGCAAGGCCGCGGACGTGAAGCTCGCAGGCTGGTCGTCCATCGGCGGTTATACTACGGCCTTTTTTACCGGATCGATCAGCGATGTAGCCGCCGCGCTGCAAAGCGGCAAAGAAGCGGCCCGCGGGGTAATAGAACACGTGGTGGCCGCGCCCCTACTCCAACCCGCTGCCGCTTGCCACCAATTCGTCGATTTTCCGGTCCGGTCTGACAGCAATTTTCCCGCCGGTTCCCTAGGATTGGTCGAGACGCGCGGCTATGGGGCTCACATTCACATCAACGATCAGATGGTCAAGACGGCTGCCGTCGAGGTAGTCAACGTGCTGACGGTCCACGACCGCGTGGTGTGTTCGCTGGTCTTGGGGGAGGTAGGGGCCGTCAACGAAGCCATAGCCGTCGCGCAAAAGTTGCTCGCGGACAGTGAGCACTTGTTGGGCACGGCACTGATCCCGCAGCCGCGGCCCGAGGTCTTGGCTGCATACGCCGCGCCGATGGGAGGTGGTGGTGTCTAGCGGAGCGATCGGCATACTGGAGACGCGCGGCATGGCGTCGCTAATGGCTGCCACCGACGCCATGCTCAAGGCCGCTGAGGTGCAACTCTGCGGCCGGCACGGCATTGGCTCGGGTTGGCTCACCGCGGTAATCGCCGGTCAAGTGGCCGATGTGGAGGCGGCCATTCGCGTCGGTGAGGTCGAGGCGAACCGCACCGGCGAACTGATTGGCGCGCAAGTGGTGCCGCGACCGGATGCGCGCGCCACAGACGCCATGCCCCACGCAACCGGCCTTGGTGCCGAACAAGTTCAGCCGCGGGCAATAGGCTTATTGGAGACGCAGGGCTTGACGCCGCTAGTGGCTGGTGCCGACGCCATGCTCAAGGCCGCCCAAGTGGAGCTAGGGGGTTGGGCCTTCATCGGTGGCGCTTTGTGTCACGCGCCGATCTTTGGCGATGTGGCGGCCGTACAGACGGCGCTAGAAGTCGGCCGGCAAGCAGCCGAGCGGATCGGCACCGTGTACGCGACTCTTGTTTTGCCCCAGCCCAGTGAGGGGCTAGGCCCTCTGTTGCCGCCTGCGCCAACGGTTGCGCCGCGCTCCACCGGTGCCTTGGGCCTCATAGAGACCATTGGTTACGCCACGGTCGTGGGCAGCGCCGACGCCATGCTCAAGGCCGCGGATGTGCAAATCGAGCGCTTGAGCATTGGCAGCGGCGGGCGGATTGCCGCGCTGGCCACCGGCCACCTCGACGATGTGCAGGCTGCGGTGCGCGCTGGTGCCGAGGCAGCCACGGCCTTGGGGGGGCTCGATGCCTCGGCCGTAGTCTCTAGGCCCGATCCCACGCTCGTCGCCCGTTTTGCCACCGCGGCCGAGGGTCTTGGCATGGAGGCGCGGCAGGCTATGGGGCTGATTGAGACGCGCAGCACCGTGGCCTTGGTGCGGGCTGTCGATCGGATGCTCAAGGCCGCAGCCGTCGAATACGAGGGAGCCTATAAGGTGGGGTACTACTTGACGGCCGCGGTCGTGCGCGGCGATGTCGGTGCCGTGCAGGTCGCCATAGATGCGGGTCGGGAGGAGGCTGTTGAACACGGAGAATTAGTCTCGGCCTACGCAATCCCACAGCCCTACAGCGGCCTCGAAGGCCGCCTGCCGCACGTTTAGCGAGGACGCGAAAAATGATTCGGATTGACGATGCAGTAATTACTGCTCAGACCTTGGAGGGCCGCCTAGCTGGCGAACGGCGGGTCGAGATCGGTCCGGGGTCTAAGCTGACGCCCTCGGCGCAGGACTTTTTGCACGCCCAAGGCGTTGAGATCGTGCGCCGGGAAGCTGGCGAAGCCCCCACGACGTCAACATCGACACTAACACCGGCACCAGCGGTTCCTCACGCCGCCGGACGCCAGGCATTTGCTGGCATCTTCTGCCCCAATGTCGTCCTTTTCGACAGCCAGAACAGGATCAACCAGGCCGAGATGGAGCGCTACATCAACTGGTTGATCGAGGCTGGGATCCACGGGCTGTACCCCAACGGCAGCACGGGCGAGTTCGCGCGCCTGTCGCAGGAGGAGCGCCAAGACGTGGTGCGACTGGTCTGTGAGGTCAACAAGGGGCGCGTACCCGTCCTAGCTGGAGCCAGTGAGGCCAACTTGCGCGACGTGCTCAAGATGGCCGAATACTACGCCTCACTCGGCGTGGATGCCATTGCGCTGATGCCCCCCTATTACTACGAGATTTCCACCGAGAGTCTCTTCGAGTACTTCGCCGAAATCGCCGAAGAATCGCCGCTGGACATCCTGCTGTGCAATATCCCGCAATTTACCCAAGAGCTGTCGATAGATTTGCTGGAGCGGCTTTTGCCCTACGAGCGGATCTTCGGCACCAAGGATTCCAGCCGCGATCTGCCGAGGCTGCTCAACACCATGAACCGCTTGCGCCAACAGCGCCCCGATTACGTGGTGATGACCGGTTGCGAGGAGATCGTGTTCCCCTCGGTAATCATGGGCGTCAGCGGGGGCACCATCGCCACCTCGGGCATCGTTCCGGAAGTCATCGTCGAGCTGTATGAAAAGGCCAAAAGCGGCGACATCGAGCGGGCTCGCGAACTGCAATACCGCATCCTCGATCTCATCAACCTGATGCTCCTTGGGGTCAACTTCCCAGAGGGCTTTAAGACCGGGGTGGCGGCTCGCGGCTTTGACGTCGGCCCAGCGCGCACGTCGAGCAGCGCGTCCGAGCAGGAGTACCTGATCAAGCTAGAAGCCCAAATCAACTGCGTCCTCGCGGATATGGGCTATCCAGTCCAAGGCTCTCGCGCCTGCCCGGCGACTAACCTGCCGCCGATTGTCGGTCGCTAGATGGCCCTGGTGGGCGCGTGTTGGTGATCCGCAGATGGACGCAGGATGGCCCTGACGGGGGCGCGGGTGTTGGTGGTCGGGGCCGGTATCATTGGTCGCTCGACGGCCTATTTCCTCGCTCGGCAAGGCGCGCAAGTTGTTCTGATCGACGAGGGGATTCCTACAGGCTCATCCACGAGTCGGGCCTCGTTGGGCGTCCTCACCCACTGCAACGGCGGCGACAATCCCTACGCCCAGCTTTTCCGCGACGGCCATGCTCTGCACGCCCGGCTGGCCCGCGACCTAGCCGAAGATATGGGCGCAGACGTGGGCTGGCGTCCTCTCGGCGGCATTGATCTTTTTACCGATCCAGCCCAGCTAGAGGAGGTGTGGCGCTTCAATCGCGAGCGTGGCTGTCGAGTCGAGCGGTTCGACGAGCAAGCCCTGCGCGATGTGGAGCCGGGGTTGGACGGTGGCGGAGAGGGGTTGTATTTTGCCGATGATCACCGGGTGGATCCCCTCAAATTGGGCGCAGCGCTTTGGGCGGCGGCTGTACGGCAGGGCGCGTCTGCTGCTTGGGGCGAGCGCGTCTGGAGCATTGCCCAAGCGGGTGAGACCGTTGAGATCGCCACTAGTCGGGAGACTCACTGCGCTGACTTTGCGGTTTTGGCGGCTGGGGCGTGGACCGGTGACTTGGCAGCGCAGCTTGGTGCCCGCGTTGCGCTGCGCCCGGTGCGGGGCCAACAAGCGCGTTTTGCCGGTGTCCCTCTGCGCCACTTAGTGCGGATAAACGGACGCCACTTCATTCCTGATGGCGGCGAAACGATCGTGGGAGCGACGTCGGAGGAGGTCGGCTTTCGGTTGGAGACGACCCGTGCAGCCGCTGAGCAATTTGTCTCGGAGGTTCGCTCAGCGATGGGGAAGTGTCTGCCGCTGGTGCGCCAGCAGGCCGGTCTGCGGCCCAAGCCCCGAGGCGGGCGTCCGCTCATCGGCCCGCTGACGGATGCGCCGCGCGTTTTCGTAACCTCTGGGCACTACAAAAACGGCGTCTTGCTGGGCCCGATCACCGGCCAAATCGTCGCTCGTTGGATCGCCGAGGGAACTCCGGGGCGCGACATGAGCCGCTTCGCGCCCGAGCGTTAAATTCACTGCCACTTAACACAGTTGAGGTTAAACATGCCATTGCAAAAAGAAGCCCTACTCGCCGCGCTAAACTCGGTTACCTCCATCCCGGTGGTCCCGTTTCGCGGCGGGCAAATCGACTACGAAGCCCACGCCAAGAACATCAACTACTTGATGGAGAACAATCACTTGGACGGCGACCGGCCCCGGGTGATCGGCATCGCCGGCACTAGCTTGATCCACCACATTAGCGCGGACGAGCAAGTGCAGTTGTTGGGATTTACCGGCCAGCAGATGGGGGGGCGCGGGGTGCTGATGTCCGGGCTTGCTCCCAATCCGGTTGGGGATGCCGAGCGGTTGATCGAGCGGGAGGCCGCACTCGAATATCCCCCGGATGTCTATCTCGTCATGCCGCTTACGGGCGTGGCCAATCCAGAGGGTATCTTCGCGTACTACATGGATTTTGCCGAGCGGCTAGGGCGTTCGTGTGGGGCCAAGTTGCTCTACTATCTGCGCAACCAAGCCGAGCGCGACATAGCCGTGCGGCTGATGAACGAGTCCGAGCACTTTGTGGGGCTGAAGATCGGCACCACGGTTGATGATGTTGAGCCGATTGTCGCGGGTGTAGAAGAAGGGGCTGCGCTGGTGATTTGGGGCGTGGGGGATCGCTCGACTGGGCCGGCCGAGCGCGGCACCAAGGGGCATACGTCGGGGATCAATGTGGCCTTTGCCCGCGCTTCAGACGAGATCAACAACGCCCAGCGCCGGGGCGATTTTGCGACCTCACAGCAGATTGAAAATCAGCTTGCGCCCCTAGAGGAAATTCGCTTCCGCGATGGCCGCATGTACAACTATTCAGCCGTGGTCGAGGCCATGCACTTGGGGGGGTTCAGCGATGTGGATGGCGGCGAGGGCGGCCCGTTCAATCCGCGAGTGCCGGCGGAAGTGGCCGAGGAAGTGGCTGCGGCCATCGCCGACATTGTGGACTATCACTAGCCTTCGTTGCGCAGCCGCTCTAGATAGGCCGCCCATTCGACGGGGAGCAGGTGCTGCTTTTGGCTGTTGCAGTGCTTGCAGCAAGGCACCACGTTGGACTTGGTGGTGCGGCCGCCGCGGATGAGCGGTACCACGTGATCCATGGTTAGTTCTTGGGGTGCGAACGACTGCTGGCAGTAGTGGCACTGGCCAGCGGCTCGTCTGCGCTTCCACCACTGGGAGCGGCGCAGCTCCTTGGCCTTGTTTTTTTCTCGGGCGACGTGCTCAGCGTCGGCTGGGACGAAATAGGTGTTTTCCATGTGGGAGCAAGATAGGGCAGAATGGGCGTAGCACAAATGAACTTTAGCGAAGCCGATACCAGAAGCTAATTCTGCGTCTGCTTAAGGAGACGAGGAGGAGGATATTCGCTGCGTGACGAAATACCGGCTTTATATCGACGAAGTGGGAGATCCATCTCTCAAGAATTCAGGTGATCCGAATCATCGGTTTTTGAGTCTTACCGGTGTCATCGTTGATCTCGCTTATGTTCAAAAGCGAATGCATCCGGACTTGGAAGCTCTCAAGAGTCGTTATTTCGATTCACATCCAGATGAACCCGTGATAATGCATCGCAAGGAGATTGTCAATCGGCGGCCTCCATTTCAGGCACTTCGTGCCCGCGCTGTTGAAGCCGCGTTCAACAAGGATCTCCTGAATCTCCTGCGCGAGTGGGAGTATTGCGTTGTTACGGTGTGCATCGACAAGAGAAATCACGTGGCAGCGTACGGGACTTGGCGATACGACCCGTATCACTACTGCATGGCCGTCCTTTTAGAGCGATTCAGCTCGTGGCTGAAGCGCAAAGGTGCCCGAGGAAACGTAATGGCTGAGACCCGAGGTGGTAAGGAGGATAGGCAGCTAAAGACATCCTTCCGCCGACTGTGGGAGCGAGGAACGGACTATGTAGGACCGGAACAATTTCAAGAGACGCTGACTAGCCGCAAGCTCAGGTTCAAACAGAAGACGGCCAATATCGCTGGACTACAGCTTGCCGATCTGCTTGCTCATCCTTCGCGTTGCGAGATTCTGAATGAACAGGGGTTGCTCGGAAGACCCTTAGCGCCTTTTGCCGTTCAGATTATCGGGATTCTCCAAGAGAAGTACGATCGGAAGGGGGAAGCAATATATGGAAAGCAGTTTTTACAATAGAAAAAGGGGGGCCGCAGTAAGGCCCCCCTCCCAATGGTCAGACTGACCACCCACCTTCGCATTAGCGAATTAGTAAAGAGTATATAGGGTCCCTCGGATCATGTCAATCGCAATGTTGGAAGATGCGGGCAAGCCCCTGAACCTCAGTAAAGTAGGTACTAGGGCCAAGCTCATCGATCCGGCCATTCACAGGCGAGTTGTTCACTGAGACGGAAAGGAGGATGTTCGCCGCGTGATAAAATACCGATTTTATATTGTCGAAGTATGAGGACCAGAACAAAAAGGCGAATACCTGAGAGAAGTTGATATATGGCAGACGATGCAAACAAGAGAATACTAGACCGGGATAAAGCAGCAAACTTCGGCACAACGATCAGCGAGCCACTTGATAGTCTACGAGACTTCGTAGATTATGGAACTCACCTAATCCTCCGATGCTATTATACTTCCGAGAAATCTCTCAAAGATGTTGTTGCATTATTTTCTCTATTCAAAAATGCCCTTTCGATGGCTGATGCTATCGAAGTCATGATGAGACAGGGAGTAATTCGTCCCACCCAACTGCAACTTCGGTCACTGTTCGAAGTGTCTGTCACGCTTCAGTGGGTTCTACAAGAATCAGGCGATGAGCGTGCTAAGGCATATCACGTTGCTAATCTCCGAAAACGACGGCTCGATTATAGACGAGATATTCCCGGCACGGTCGAGAATAAAGCTTTTAAGGATTTGTGGAATGCGGCGGGAGAGAGAACTCCCTCACCGGCGAGAGAGAAAGAAATACGTGCTCAAATTACCAGTTTGAACAAAGAGCTATCAGAGCCTTCTTGGTACGATCTCAATGAAAAATTTGAAGATTTTTATAAAAAGAAAAAATATGAGCAGGATTGGTACAAAATACTCGGTGTAAACTCATTCCGGGAGATCGCCAAGGATGTCGGTCGTACTGCGGAGTACCGCATAATTTATATTTCGGGTTCTGAAGTCATGCACGGATCGACGTACAGCGGCCAGTTGGCTTTTGATGACTCAAAGAAGATCATATATCCGATGAGATCGCCTGAAGAAATAGGCTTCCCGCTGAGGCTTGCTATGGCGCTGACACTCAAGATGGTACGGTCAACGCTTGAATACTACAGACCTGCTGAGGTGGAAAATTTGAAGCGGAAGTACCGTGAAGATTGGGCTTCTCCTTTGAGGAGGATACCCGACATCAGGGTTGAAGAATTCACGGTCTCTTTAGAATAGATAGGCTCGCGTCTAGCTATTATAGTGCCTGTCAGTTAGACAGGCTCATAGCGCCGGACGCTGATCTCATTTGCACGGGTGCGCATCTGCGAGGCGTCGTACCAAGCCTGCATCCTCAGCAACATGTCCATACCCACGCCGAATGCCTTCTCGATGCGCAGTGCCATCTCCGGCGATAGCGCGGCGTGACCATTTAGAAAATCCGAAAGCCTTGCCCGCCGAATCCCTAGAATCTCGGCAGTCCTTGTCACATTTAGCCTCAACTCCTCGATAATCTCCGTGCGAATGAAGTCGCCCGGATGCGAAGGCGTCATGTTCACCTTGATGCCGTCGGTAGCCATCGATGGACTCAGTAGCGCTTGCTGATGAATTCGCGGCTCATCCACTGCCCGAGTACCTTCTGCGAGCGGAGCAGCAGCTTCTGATAAGCGCGCTCTAAGTTCTTTTTGTTTTTTGCGTTGGGCAGGGCGTTAAAACGGCCGCGGATTTGGGTGATGGCGCGGCTGCGTGGATCGACGGCAATGGTGAGGATGCGGTGGCGGCGGCCCTTGCCGTCTTCTACGCCGAGAGACCAGATCGAGGTACTGCCGTTGCGGCAGCTCTTGGCGTAGGTATAGACGCAGTGACCCATTTCGCGGCCCTCGGCTCCCAGTTCGTGGTTGGAGAGCAGCTCCTTTACGCTCCAGGTGAGGGTCTCGCCGAGTTGCTTGTCTTCCTGCTTCATCTCGAATTCGCCGATACTCGAAGCGCCCCAAGACATGTGCCGGACGCGCACCTTTTTGCCACCAGCTCTGTCTGGCTCGGCATCTTCATCGGGTAGCAGCACCTGCCGCGCCAGTGCTTCGTGCCACTCGTCAACTTGGCGCAACAGCTTGGGAATGCTGCGGCTCTTCATCGAGAAGTTCGGTTGTGGCGACGGCCCTTGCTCGACGCGACCGCCGGGCAGGACAATTTGCTGCGGCACGTATTTCTGATTGTAGATGTAATCGACGATGGGGCCGACGTGGGCTGGGTCGAGCATGGGATTGTTGGCAAAAAACAGAATCGCGGTGGACCAAAAGTCCTCGTTTTCAAACGACTGGCCCAGCCGAGTGCCAATCACCGCCCGCGCCAGCGTCGGACTGCCGCCTTGGCCCAAGACTTGACCCCAGCGCAGGGCATGGGCGATGGAGAGGTCGTCGGGGGCGGCGAGGAAGCAGTGGGCCGACTTCTTGCTTAAGGCGACGGGGAGGTCGGCGGTGCGGATGTTGTGCCCGGCGCCGATGTGTTTGAACCACGTCTGATGCAAGCCCGCCTCTGGCATCTGCGTGGTGAAAAAGGCCGCGTCCATAAAAGTGGGTACGTCATAGCGGGCCAGCAGGTGGCAGGCGAGATGGTGGAACTGCTTGCGGGGGTTGTGGCTCGGCGGCACCCACTCGGCTACGGGGCGCACCCAGTCTTCTGAATGGCGGGCCAAGGCGGCTAGGCCGTCGATGAAGTTGTTTTGCGGGTGGGCACCGAACGCGGGGATGACGGGATCGAGGCGAAAGAGATCGGCACGGCGCGCAGCTTGGAGCAGGATGTCGAGAAAGGCACGGCGCGTCGGGCCGTAGGAAAAGGCGTTGAAGAGGCCGCGGATCTTGTAGAGGTAGTCGGCACCGAGCCGTCCCTTGGGGAGCGTGCGGTCGTAGAGCTGGCGGATGGTGTTGGCCGGGCTGCGCGTTTGCTGGCGGGTGCGGGTGAGCGCGGCCTCGCCCTGTTGGCGGCGGGCGAGTTGGCGCTCCTTTTGGATCTGGCGATTGCTTTTGTGGAGTCCGTCGCCCAAACCGCGCTTGCGGCACCAAGCCCGGTACTCGTTCTCGGATTGGAGACCCAAGGCGCGGATGTGGCTTCTGAGATTGGCGCGGTTGTGGGCTCGCTCGATCTCGCTGCGGACATTTCTTTTGCGGCGGCGCGCCATAGCCAAGTTCCGGTTTTGAGGCACTCCTTAATGAGTCGCACCGCTAGAGCAATGTCAACCGTGCCACCGCGTCGCAGTGCCGCGCCGCTTGCCCTCG
Organism: Candidatus Latescibacterota bacterium; assembly: GCA_022819745.1. Next base: position 76,594 of record JAJEGS010000045.1, read on the forward strand.
CCAGTATCGGCGGTTTAATTTGCTCTTATCCACCAACCCAACACGACGCGCCCATGCTAGATCGCAATCCTATTCCACTCTTTCCTCTGCCAGTGGTCGTTTTCCCCGACCAAATCGTGCCCCTGCACATATTTGAGCCGCGCTACAAGCAGATGCTCGCGGATGTGAGGGCGGCTGACGAGCGCGGCGAGATCTTGCCCATTGGCATGATTTTGGGGGAGGACCGCGAGGTGCAGGGCGAGGTGGGCTGCGCGATGCTGTTGGCTAAAGTGCTCGACGAGTTTGACGATGGCCGACTCAACATCATCGGCCGCGGCGGGCGGCGCTTTCGCATCGCGCGCATTGCCGAGGACAAGCCCTATTTAGAGGCGTGGGTAGAGTACGTAGATGACGCCGAGGAGCCGACGGATCCAGTGCTTTTGGCTAAGGCTGTTGCGGCGCTAGAGAAGTTGGTGGGGCAACTTGAGGAAGTGACCGGTATGCGCGCTGAAGTAGGGTCTCTGCAAAACGCCTTTCAGATCGCCCAAGTGACGGGTCTCGACTTAGAGGTTAGGCAACAACTGCTGGAAATGACGACTGAAAATGGCCGCTTACACGCGCTCTGCGAGTACTTTGAGCAAATGATCCCCCTGCTAGAGGCGGAGGGCAAGCTCCATCGCTTGGCGTCCGCCAATGGGCACACCGGAAGCCACAAATAAAATTAGTCGGTCTCGACGAAGATACTACCAGCCACTTCCAATCCCAGCGACACTTCCTTTTTCTTGGAAGTACCGATCTTCAATTGCAGTGGGCCGTTAAAGGGTGCCTTGGCAGTGACTTCGACCCGGGTGCCTAGGCGCAATTGCAAATTTTCCATATAGCGCAGCATCTGAGGATTGCGGTCGCTGACTCGGCGGATGACGGCGGATTGGCCGTCTTTTAGCTCGGAGAGACGGCGGTACTTCGGGTGGTCTATCTGGCCTTGCTTAGTGGGGATCGGCTCGCCGTGGGCACCGACGGTAGGATAGCCCAACGCTTCGTCGATGCGATCTTCAAATTCCTCGGAAATAGCGTGCTCTAGGCGGTCGGCCTCGGCGTCAATTTGGTCCCAGGAATAGCCCAACGCTTGGCTGAGATACAGCTCGATCAAGCGGTGATGGCGGATGGTCTCCAAGGCGATCTTCTCGCCGCTGGCCGTTAGCTCGACCCCGTGGTACGGCGTGTAGATGAGCAGGTTCAGCTCGGCGAGCTTCTTGATCATGTTCGTCGCTGAGGCCGCAGCCACTTCCATGCGGCTGGCGATCACCGAGGTAGTGACGCGCCCGCCGTGCTCGTCGCTGTGCTGCAATTTGTAAATCGTCTTGAGATAATCCTCAATAGCTTGCGTTAGCACCCCTTACCTCCAAGGTTAAGCGCTTTGTTTTTTAAGATAAGACCAAAAACAGATTTAGCAATGGCCTTGACAGTTTTTTAGCCATAACTAAATTTTTATTTTTGCATGTCAACTAAAACTAGATAAGCAAAGGACTATGCTCTGGATTTTCATTTTGTTGTGCGCGTTGGGTTGCGCCGCTCCCGAGCGCGACGACGGGCGGATTGAGGTGGTGTGTACCACCGGGATGGTGGCCGACCTCGCCCGCAATATCGGCGGCGACCGCATCTCGGTTGTCGGGATGATGGGGCCGGGCGTCGATCCGCATTACTACAAGGCATCGCAAGGCGATTTGGCCAAGCTGACGGCTGCGGATTTGATTCTCTTCAACGGCCTTTTTCTCGAAGGCAAGATGGAAGATATCTTCGCCAAAATGGCTCGCAGCAAGCAGGTGTTGGCCGTGGCCGAGCAAATACCAGAAAAGCGCTTGCTGCGCCCGCCGGAATTTGAAGGCAACTTCGATCCCCACATATGGTTCGACGTGTCGCTGTGGGCGCAGACGATCGAGCCAGTCGTGGCTCGTCTGAGCGCAATAGACCCGGACGGGGCGGCGGTCTATCGCCAGAACGGCGCGCGCTATCGGGAGCGCCTCGACGCGCTGCATCAATGGGTCGTCGAGCAGGTCGAGTTGCTGCCGGAGGCCAGCCGCGTGCTGATTACGGCTCACGACGCCTTTGGCTACTTTGGCCGGGCCTACGGAGTGGAGGTCGTCGGCCTGCAAGGCATTTCCACGGTGGCCGACTACGGGGTCAACGATGTCACCCGGCTAGTCGATTTGATCGTAGAGCGCCAAGTCAAGGCCATCTTCGTCGAGAGCAGCGTGCCCGTGCGCTCGATTGAGGCCGTGCGCGAAGGGTGCTTGGACCGCGGCTTCCAAGTGGAAATAGGCGGCACCCTATACTCGGATGCGATGGGATCCGCAGGCAGCGGTGCCGACACGTATGTGGGCATGGTCGAAAGCAACGTCAACACCATTGTGGGAGCTTTGCGGTGAGCGCACCCCATCCCATCCAGATCCACGACATGACCATTGCCTACCACAAGAAGCCAGTGCTGTGGGACGTGGATCTCGATGTGCCCGAAGGGCAACTCGTGGGCATCATCGGTCCCAACGGCTCGGGCAAAAGCACCATGATCAAGGCCATTATGGACCTCGTGCCCAAGGCGTCGGGGTGGGTCAAGATCTACGGCGAGGAATACAGCCAAATGCGCAAGATCATCGGCTATGTGCCGCAGCGCGAGTCCGTGGATTGGGACTTTCCGGTTAGTGCGCTCGACGTGGTGCTGATGGGCCGCTACGGCCACGTGGGATGGATGCGGCGGCCGAGCAAGGAAGATCGCCGCTTGGCTTGGGCGGCTCTCGACGAGGTGGGCATGACCCCCTTTGCCGAGCGGCAGATCAGCCAGCTATCGGGCGGCCAGCAGCAGCGGGTCTTTCTCGCCCGCGCCTTGGCCCAAGAGGCCCGCATCTACATCATGGACGAGCCGCTTGCCGGCGTGGATGCGGCGACCGAACGCGCGATCATCGCCAGCTTGGTCGCCCTGCGCGAGCGGGGAAAAACCATCTTGGTCGTGCATCACGACTTGCAGACCGTAACCGAATACTTCGACTGGGTCATCATGCTCAATATGCGAGTCGTGGCATCTGGCCCCACCCGCGAAGTTTTTACCGACGACAACCTGCAAAAGACCTATGGGGGTCGGCTGACCGTGCTGTCGCAGGCCGCCCAAGCCATGGCCGAGCAGCGGCGCGAGGGCTGACGATGCTAGTCGAAAACGCCCTGCGCTTCTTGAGCTTGGCCGACGCCAATGTGCGCTTCGTGCTCTTCGGCTCTCTGCTGATCGGCGCGACCGGCGGGTTGCTGGGGTCGTTTGCGGTGTTGCGGCGGCGAAGCCTCGTCGGCGACGCGCTGGCGCACGCGGCCCTGCCCGGGGTGGCGTTGGCCTATTTGTGGACGGGGAGCAAGGCCCTGCCGGTGCTGCTGACGGGCGCAGCGATTTCCGGGGTCCTCGGCGTGTTGGTGATGCAGTTCATCATCAACTATACCCGCGTCAAGGCGGATTCGGCGATTGGCATTGTGCTGTCGGTATTTTTTGGCGTGGGGATCGTGCTGTTGACTCACGTTCAGCGGGTTGGCACGGGCAATCAGAGTGGCTTGGACAAGTTCCTCTTTGGGCAGGCGGCCTCGCTGGTGGATGACGACCTGCGCGTCATGAGCGTGCTGGCGGGTCTTATCATCCTCGCGGTGGCCTTGTTTTTTAAGGAATTCAAGGCGCTGATTTTCGACGCGGACTTTTTGCAGACACTCGGGTACTCGTCTCGCTGGATCGACGCCCTGCTGATGGGGCTGATCGCGCTGACGGTGATCGTGGGCTTGCAGGCCGTAGGCGTGGTGCTGATTGCGGCCATGCTCATCACGCCGGCTGTGGCGGCGCGCTTTTGGACCGAGCACCTGCACAAGATGGTGCTGCTCGCCGCTGCTTTTGGGGGCTTGTCTGGGGTCGTCGGCACCTTCATCAGTTCCTTGGTGCCGCGGATACCCACTGGCCCGGTGATGGTGCTCAGCGCCACCTTGTGCTTTGTGGTGTCGGCTCTTTTTGCGCCCCAGCGAGGGGTGTTGGCGCGGTGGCGCAGGCAGCGGCACAACAGCCGCCGCGAGAGCCAACAGCATTTTTTGCGCGCCTGCGTCGAGCTACAAGAGAAGCTGGGGACGAGTCGTTCCTTGGCCGTGGAGGAACTGGCCATTGAGATGGGCCTGTCGCCGGACCGGGTCAAACGCCTCGGGCGGCGGCTCGCCGAAAAGGGGTTAGTCTCCGCTCAGGATGGGCGTTTCGCCCTGACGGACCCAGGAGCGGAGGAAGGGCTTTTCGTGGTTAAATCGCACCGCTTGTGGGAGCACTATTTGTATTATCGGGCCATACTCGACGCCGATCACGTGGATCGGCCCGCCGACGAAGTCGAGCACTTGCTGACGCCGGAAATCATCGCCGAGTTAGAGGACCTCCTCCAGCGCGAGCAAGGGCTGGACCCGGCCCGGATCGTCAACATACACGGCACCGGCAGCCACTACCGCCGGGGAGGCCGCGAATGATCGAAGGCGCTTTTTGGATCGTGCTCACCGGCGTGTTGGTCACGGCGTCCTGCGCCCTGTTGGGCAGCTTCTTGGTGCTGCGCAAGATGTCGCTGTTGGGCGATGCCCTAAGCCACGCGGTGTTGCCGGGGATCGCCGTGGCCTTTCTGCTGTCGGGTAGCCGCGCGGTGCTGCCGATGTTTTTGGGCGCAGCCGCCTTCGGCTTGCTAACCGCGCTGTTGGTCGAAGCATTTCACCGGCGCTGGCGCGTGCAAGAGGACGCGGCCATCGGCATTGTGTTTACCGCGCTTTTCGCGCTGGGCGTGGTGATCATCACCGCGTACGCCGGTCAGGTGGATCTCGACCAAGAGTGCGTGCTCTACGGCGAGATCGCCTATACCCCTTGGGATCTGCTGCTGTGGGGCGACCAATCGCTGGGGCCGCGGCCAGTGTGGATATTGGGCGCGATGCTGGCGATTAACCTGACGGTGATCGCGCTCTTGTACAAGGAATTCAAGATCTCTGCGTTCGATCCGGCCTTGGCCATGTCGGTGGGGATCAACGCCACGCTGATGCACTATCTCTTGATGGGTTTGGTCGCGCTGACGACGGTGGCGTCGTTTGAGTCCGTGGGTGCGATCTTGGTCGTGGCTATGCTGATCGTGCCTGGAGCAGCCGCTTACCTGTGGAGCGACCGGCTCATCGCGGTAATAGGGTTGGCCGTGTTCTTTGGGATCGTCTCGGCCGTGGCGGGTTACTTTTTGGCCAGCTTCTGGAATAGCTCCATCGCCGGTGCCATGGTGGTGGTCGTCGGTGGAATTTTTCTGTTTTCCCTGCTTTTTTCGCCCAATCAGGGCGTGCTGGCGCGCGTCTATCAGCGCGTGCGGCTGTCGCTGCAAGTGGCGCAAGATCACATGCTGCTCGCACTGGTGCGGCGCGAAGAGAAGGAGGTCGGGTGCGCTGGGCTGCGGCCCGCCGAGCTGGTGGCGATTGCGGCCGTTTGGAGGCCGCTGGCGCAGCTAGCGTTCGGCGGCCTGCGGCGACGGCAACTGCTGGTACAGGCGAATGGCGTGGTCGGATTGTCTGCAAAGGGCCAACAAGCCGCGCTGCGCCTGTTGCGCTATCACCGGCTTTGGGAGACCTATATGAGCCATCTGGGCCTACCCGAAGACCACGTACACGACCCAGCCGACGCGCTTGAGCACTTTATCGGCGGCGAACTGGCAGCCGAATTGGGCGCGCAAATCAGCGACGAACAAGATCCGCAAGGCAAGCAAATCCCGCCCTCTAATTGATGCCGAGGCCAGCATGATCCGGCTGAAGAGCAAAGATGCAGATCTCAAGCGCACCTATGCACGGGATCTGTGCGCTTCGGCGGGGTTTGCGGTCTTGTTGCTCGCTGTGGTGGTGGCGATTGATCCGCAGATTGCGTTTGATGCGAGAAGGCTCGTGCAGCGGCCTGTGACTATCGAGATAGAACTCGTTCCTGAAACCGAGATGCGCCTGCCCTTGCCGCCTCCCCCGGTCCGGCGCATCGAGCCGGTGGAGTACGCACCGCCTGTGCGCGAGTATAAACTGCCGCCGCCCGTGGTGGTGACCGAGTTCCCCTTGGAGGAGGAAGTGGAGGCCGCGGAGTTGTGGATGGTGGAGCAGCCGCCGAAAGTGCTTAAGAGAGTGCTGCCAGTCTATCCCGACAGTGCGCGGAAAGCACAGGTGGAGGGTAAGGTTTTCGCACGGGTGCTAGTGGGTCATACGGGACAGGTCGAGCACATCGACCGCATCGAGGGGCCGCAGGTCTTTCATCGCGCAGTGGCGCAGGCTGCCAAGGTTTGGGAGTTTTCGCCGGCTGTGCAAAACGACCGCGCCGTTCCAGTTTGGGTCAGCTTGCCGTTTGTGTTTGAGTTGGAGTAATCAGCCGCCGGCGCGCTTGGCCTGATAGCCGCGCTTGGCCAGTTCAGCGAGCACGACATCCACTTTGTCCCCCTGAATTTCTATCACGCGATCGACGACCGACCCGCCGCTGCCGCATTTGCGCTTGAGTTCGGCGGCGAGGGTCTTTAGTTCGGCGGCGGACAGCCGCAGGCCTGAGATGGTGGTGACGGTCTTGCCGCCGCGCCCCTTCTTTTCGCGGCGCACGCGGGCGATGCCGTCGCCGGTGGGGGCTGCGGCTTGCTTTTTTGGCTGCTGTACGCGACCGGTATCAGAGGAATACACGAGGCGGCTGTTTTTAGCCATGATTGGGATTCTCCATGCCGTGTCCCGCCGCCTGCCGCTCTTGGACTATGCGCAGGGTCTCGTCGCGCCACTCTGCAAATTCGTCGGTATCTACTGCATCGTGCAGGGTCGCTCTTTTAGCGTAGGGCACGTAGTTGCCGATGTGCCACAGCGTGTTGCGGTACAGGCAGAAGTCGCCGGCGTCAAGGAAGAGTTGCCGGGCACCGGGCATACTCTGTGCATAGCTGAGGCAGGTCCACTCGCGCTCGGTAGCGGATTGTCCTTCGAGATCGGGCTTGGCGATGGGGCGCTCGGGGAAGCGCGCTGCTTCGCACGGCAGGTCGCGGCGCAGGTGGCTGCCGGGGACGACCCAAGTGCACGAATCGGCGTACAGGGCGCAGTTGACTTGGTTGAAGTAGCGGTCGTCGGCAAAGTGCTCGTCCCAGCGCGTTAGCTCCAAGCCGGGCATATTGTCGCGCCAGTCGCGGTGCCAGTGGGTACACCACGGCGACTCAGCCGGTTCAAAGAGCACGCCCATGACCTGCGGCCCGCCAACGCGAAAATCCGGCGCGAGCAAGCGGTGGAGTGCGTCGTTGAGCGCGGGGAGTTCTACATAGTCGATGAAGGGCTGTTGGTCGAGCGGGAAGTCGGCCATTGGCTGCAAGCGCTGGGCTTGGGGGCCGCGCTGTTGGCGGGCCAAGTCTCGCGCCTCGTCGCAGACGCGGCGTAGGTCGGCGACGAGGGAAGGAGGCAGGAGTTGGCGGAAGACCGTGTAGCCCTGAGTGCGGTACTCGTCGATGTGCTGGTCGGAAAAAGCGAAGGCCATAGCGTTGTCTCACACGTGCCCCACGTGAAAGCCTTGGGGCGGCTCGAAGTGTTCGGCGCTTTTGCCGATATAGTGGCAGATAAAACTGCGCCGCCAGCGATCAGTGGTCTGGTTGGGGTAGGAGCCGTGGATGGTTTTGCCGTCGAAGAAAAGGCCGTCGCCTGGAGCCATGTCGAGGCCGACGATTGCGGCCTCGGGAGGGAGCTGGCTTTGGGCGCGGGTGAAAGAGACGCGGGTGTCGGCTTTTTCAACGGGCCGGAGTTGGCTGTGCGAGCCGGGGACGACGACCATTTGGCCCACGGCGTTGTCGGACGGGTCGAGGGCGATCCATAGGCCGATTAGGGGGTTGATGGTGATGTACTGCTCGTCTTGGTGCAGGCCCTGGCCGCGGCCGCCGGGCGGTTTGAAGTAAAGCATGGTCTGGCGCAGGACGGGCTCGTCGTCGATGAGTTGTTCGACCGCGGCAAGCAAATCGGGGCGGGTGGCCCAAGTGGCGCTGGCGGAGTCCCAGTCGTGCATGTTGATCATGCGCGGATAGGTGTGGTTGGGGTCGTCGGGCTGGTCGTCAGTACCGCCGCTGTCGCTTGGGTGAGGACCTTGGGCTCGCAGGTCCATGTAGTGGCTGATCATGGCCTCGGCTTGGTCTGGCGCGAATACCTCCGGCACGACGAGGTATCCTTGGTCGCGGTAGGACTGCACTTGGGCGGCGTTGAGGTTCACGGTGGGTTACTTCCTGAGTGATGAACGACTGCTCCGTAACTTAGCTAACGCGGCATCGCTCTTCAACCAACGGCGATTTACCATTCGGCCACGCGCTTTTTGGCGAAATAAGCCCGGTCCCACTCGGCTCCCCAGCCGGAGCCGGTCGGCGGCGCGATGTGTCCATCGACGGGAAGCGGGGGATTGAGCAGGCCGATTTCGCGGCCGATTTCGTCGCGGCTGCCGCCGGGGAAATACTCGTAGTACGTGGTATTTTGCAGGGCGCAGACTAGGTGGGCGTGGACTAAGCCAAAAAGGCCGCCCGGGCCATTGAGTTCGATGGTAGTGCGATGGGCGGCGGCTATAGCGGCGAGTTTGAGAATGGCTGTGGTGCCGTGGCGGGCGTTGGCGCGGACGAGGTCCGTGGCTCCGGCGCGAACCCAAGCGGCGCAGAGTTCGTAGTCGTGCATCAGAGTTTCAAGGGCCATGACCGGTATGTCGAGTTCGGCGCACAGCGTTTGCAAGCCCTGGAGATCGCGGTCGGAAATGGCCTCCTCGAACCAGCCGTAGTTGAGTTCCTCCAGTGCGCGGCCCACGCGCAGGGCTTCGCGCAGGGTGTAGGGGCTGCCAGCCGCGTCGTGCAACAGATCGATGTTCGGGCCGACGTGATCGCGGATGGCGCGCGACCACGCGATGTTGGTGTCGGGAGGGCCGGACCAATGGTCTTTGAGCGCCACAAAGCCCGATGCGAGTGCTTGGTCTGCCCCTTCTATGGCGGCGTCGAGACTGCCGGAAGGGAAATTGTAATAGGCCCGACAGCGCGGGCGGGTCCGGCCGATTAGGGCGCAAACTGGAAGGCCGGCAGCTTGCCCGGCGATGTCCCAGAGGCAATTGTCAAAAGCCCCGTGCCAGCCCGGGCGCGAAAACAGCGAGCGGGTGGCCCAGCGCAGCTTGTCGTCGAGCTGCTCGCGGTCGAGTGGATCTTGGCCGATGGCCATGATTCTCAGGGCTTCCAACTCTTCGCGGCGCATGGTCTGGTAGCGGGCATCGCCGACTGTGCAGATGCCCTCCAAGCCTTCGTCGGTCAGTACGTGCAGCACGTGGATGGGGGCTTCGGCGCGGCGGTGGCTATGGGCCTGCCAGCGGGTGCGATGGCCGTAGGGAACTTGCTCTAGATCGAAGAGGGGGGTGGTGGCTGGAAGCTCGAAAACGGAGAGTTTGATGGCTGTGATTTTCACAAGTTTTGCTCAAGCTCCTGAAACCCAATGGTCGCGTTGATGTAGTCGCGCAATATCGCCTTACCGGTGTCCATATCGCCCGAAAGCAGACACTCGACCCCTTCCTTGAGCAGTTCTTCTCGGAAGGTCGGATCGCGTTCTATACGCGCTTGGATCGTTTCCTTGAAATTTCGCGTCAGAACCATAGTTTTCAAATCTCCCGTCGCTTGCGTCTTTATTTACAAGGATAATGAAAGGAGCGAGTTATGCGTTTGCAATTGGCCCTGAACGTCCGTGATTTGGATGAAGCCGTCGCTTATTACGGTGAACTTTTCAATGCCAAGCCTCACAAGCGGCATCCCGGTTATGCCAACTTTGCCATCGATCAACCGCCGTTGAAGTTGGTACTATTTGAGGATCCAGAGGCGGCAGAACGCCTCAACCATCTAGGCGTCGAAGCGTTTGCAGAAGCCGAGGTGAGCGACGCCGAGCAACGACTGCGGACTGCGGGCATTTTGACCGAAGTGCAGCGGAACGAAATCTGTTGCCACGCGACGCAGAACAAAGTTTGGTCGAGCGATCCGCAAGGCTTGCGTTGGGAGTGGTATCGCATTGTCGATGACAAGCCGGCGGAGCGTGCCTGTTCCCCTGGCGGTTCTGATGAAAAAGATAGCTGCTGCGCATGATCACTGAGGCGCAGACCGGCCCGCAAATTTTACGCTCTCGGCTTTCGCTTTTTTACAAGGTCCCAGCGTCGCCTGCTCTCTCCCGCCCATCGCGCACAAATTCCTCCAGAGTGGCTACGTCGTCTCTGCTGCCGATGAACAGCGGCGTCCGTTGGTGTAGTTCGGTCGCCTGCAAGTCCATGATGGGCTGGGTTCCGTTGGAGGCCGCGCCGCCAGCTTGTTCGACGACAAAGGCCAAGGGCGCGGCTTCGTATAAGAGGCGCAGCTTGCCGTTGGGCGATTTGCTGTCGCCGGGGTAGAGGAAGATGCCGCCTTTGAGTAGGTTGCGGTGGAAGTCGGCCACGAGCGAGCCGATGTAGCGCGCCGAGTAGGATTGCGGACCTTCCTTGAGCTGCTTGACATAGTGGCGCACTGGCTTGTCCCACCTCGGATAATTGCCCTCGTTGGCGCTGTAGTACTGACCTTTCCTGGGGATTTCGATGTGCTCGTGGGAGAGTAGGAATTCGCCGAGGCTTGGGTCGAGGGTAAAGCCGTGGCTGCCGCTGCCTGTGGTATAGACCAGCATGGTGCTGGAGCCGTAGATGATGTAGCCGGCGCAGACTTGTTCGCGGCCGCAGCGGAGGAAGTCGCTGTGGGCGACAGTGTTGGTGCTTTTCTTGCGGTAGATGGAGAAGATGGTGCCGATGGAGACATTCACGTCTATATTGGACGAGCCGTCAACCGGATCGAAGACGAGAAGGTAGTTGCCGCGCGGGTGTCTTTCCGGGATGGGGTAAATGTCGTCCATCTCTTCGGAAGCCATGCCGGCAAGCTGGCCCGTGTGATCGGTGGTGCGGATGATGAGCGCATTGGCGAATTCGTCGAGTTTTTGCACCTCTTCGCCGTGGACGTTGGTGCGGCCGGTGATGCCCATTACCTCGGCGAGACCGGCCTTGTTCACGTCGCGGGAGATGATTTTGGCCGCGCTGGTTAGGTCAGTGAGCAGGCCGGTGAATTCGCCGGTAGCCTCGGGGTGCTGCCGCTCTTCTTCGATGATGAAGCGAGTAAGGGTGGTGCCGATTTGCATGAGGGACCTTGCATCAATTGAGGGTGTTTGACACGGGATGGGATAAAACAATACAATCCCATCTATCCTGTCCATTCGTTACATTCGCAACGCTACTGAGGAGAACAAAATACTATGATCAAATTGGCGACTATGAGCAGCGCGTGTCCAGACTGGACCTTGGACGAGGTCGTCGCTGGCATGAAGCGGCACGGCTATCAGGGATTTGAGCCGCGCGTCGAGTGGGATCACGCCTGCGGCATTGAGGCTGCGCTTGCGGCCCAAGAGCGGCGGGACATTCGCCGACGGATGGAGGGCGAGGGGCTGGAAATCTGCTGCATTGCTACGGGTGCGCGGATGGCGGTGCCCGACGCGGCAGAGCGGGCCGGGCATGTGGAGGACTTGAAAAAGTACATTGATCTAGCGGCTGATTTGGGCTGTGGCTTGGTGCGGGTTTTCGGCGGCCAGCGCGACCGGGGCCGCGAGTGGACTGCGGTCGTCGATTACGTGGTGGAGGGTTTTGAGCAGGTGTTGCCCGCGGCGGCTGAACGCGGCGTGACTTTGCTGCTGGAAACGCACGACGATTGGTGCTGCTCGGCACCGGTGCGTGCGGTTGTCGAGCGGGCTGGGCACCCGAATTTGCAGGTGCTGTGGGATTTTATGCACACGCAGCGGGTGCTGGAAGAGCCAGCCGAGAGCTTCCAGATGTTGGGTGCGCACACGCGCCACATCCACGCCCACGACGGGACGATCGTCGATGGCAGGTTGCAGGTCAGTGACGTGCTGGGCGTGGGAGTCTTCGATCACGCCGAGCCGTTGCGTTTACTTGCTGAGGCTGGGTTTGATGGGTATTGCTCGGTGGAAGTGATCCATAAGCGCGGCAGTGGAGATCGAGCCGATGCGGTGCTTGGGCAATATGCCGAGGAGTTGCGGGGGATTGTAGCTGGTTTTTGAGTGGCCAACGGTTAGTAAGTTCCTATCTTAAATCCGCTTTTGCGGGCGTCTTGCCCGCGTCCCCAGACGACAAATGGAGTGCATGTATGGACAGCGCGCAAAGTAGCATCCGCGAGGCCCCGACTCATTTTGGTGGCCTCTTACGCAATATTGGCCCCGGCGTCGTTGTCTCGGGGTCGGTGGTCGGTTCAGGCGAGTTGTTGGTGACGACGCGGATGGGAGCCGAGGTCGGCTTTGTCTTTCTCTGGGGCGTGATCTTGGCCTGTTTGGTCAAGTTTGTGATTCAGCTCGAATTGGGTCGGCAGTGCCTGTTGCGCAAGAGCAGTACCGTGCAAATCCTCGACCAAGTGCCGGGCACGCGCTGGCGCGGCACCTCGTGGATCGCGTGGCTCTGCGTGGTGGGCTACTTCTCGGTGACGGTGGCCGTCATCGGCATCTTGGGGTCGGTGGCCGGGCTGATGGTCACGGTTTTTCCCTTTGCGTCCGAACAAGTGTGGGCGGTAGTCATTTTCCTCGCCATGTCGGTTTTGCTCTGGCGGGGGCTATACGGCGACTTGGAGAAAATGGTCTCCGCGCTGGTGGCGACCTTCAGCTTGGTCGTCATCGGCTCGGTGCTCGCACTGCAAGGGACAGGCTACGCAATTAGCAGCGAGCAAATCGCCTCGGGCTTCCGCTTTGCCATGCCAGCCGAAGGCGCGTTTGTGGCGTTGGCGGTGATGGGATCGGTCGGCGCGACCGCGGTCGAGCTTTTTATGTATCCCTATTGGATCGTGGAAAAAGGCTACCCGGATTTCGTCGGGCCAAAAGACGATAGCCCCGAATGGCAGGCGCGCTATCGGGGTTGGATGCGGGTCTTAATCACGGATGCGGGCGTGTGTACGGGCATCGCGCTGGTGGTCACGTGCGCGTATTACCTGCTGGGCGCGTCGGTGCTCAATCAGCTACAAGTCTTGCCCCAAGGCATGAAGGTCGTCGAGCAAGTCTCGCTAATTTTCACCGAGAGTATCGGCGGCTGGGCGTATTACATCTTCATGTTCGGGGGGTTTTGCACGCTCTTTTCCACGCTGCTGGTATTTGCCGCTTCTTCGGGGCGGATTGGCGCTGACTTTCTGCGGCAACTAAAGGTGAGCGCGCTGGCCGAAGAAGAGGGCTACCGCCGCTGGATTCGCATTTTCCAGATCGTTTTCCCGTTTGGGTGGCTGCTGTTCATATTGTTCGACCCGCGTACCCTCGACTTTGTGCTCAAAGGGGCCAATGCCAACAATCTGTTGCTCATTCCCATGGCCTATGCCGTGCTGCATCTGGCAATGCGGGTGCCCAAAGACGAGCGGATGTCGCTGAAGACCGAGATAGCCCTGCTGTTTACGATCTGGGCCATCATCAATTTTACGGCGGTCAATCTGTTTAAGCTGTCGGGGCACTAGCGGCTTTCTCTCAATATGACCGGCCAGCTATTCACTCACTATTTCCTCACCGACGGCATAAAGGCTACGGCTGAGTGGCAAGCGTCTGTTGACCAGCCGGAAGCGTTTGCTGCGTTTAGGAACGGCGTTGCTCGACATCACAGCGCTCTCAGCCGTTCCCGAAATCCCAACGAAGCTCGCACGGAGGAAGAGCTTATTCGTCCGGTTCTGGAGCTATTGGGATGGACCGAGTACGTGCCTCAGCCAAGCGCCGCCGGCCATGAGGACATTCCCGACCATCTGCTTTTCGCTGACGCCGACTCCAAGGCGCGGGACGGGAATCCCTTCCAGTACGCGACAGTAGTTGAAGAGAGTAAGCGCTTTGGGCTTGCGCTCGACAGCCGAGACCGGAATGATCGGGCGCAGCGTGGGACGCCGCACGGTCAGATTCTTCGATATTTGGCGACGGCTGAGATCGAGTCGGAGGGGCGCATTCGCTGGGGCATTCTGAGCAATGGCAGTGTATGGCGGCTGTACGACTACCGCGCTCGACCGCGTGCTAGCGGCTACTTTGAAGCCGACTTGGCAGAACTGCTCCAGCCCGGCAACGAGGATGGTTTGCGCGTCTTTCACCTGCTGTTTCGCCGTGAATCCTTCACGCTGCGAGATGGGGCCACGAGTACGTTTCTCGAAGAGGCGCTGGCTGAGGGTCGGCGCTATGAGGAACAGGTCGCACAAGACCTGTCGGGGGTGGTGTTTGAGCGGGTGTTTCCCAATCTCGTCAATGCGCTTGTGCAGAAGTCGGAGGAAAGCCTCGTCGCGAGCCGGGATGCGGCATTGATCTTTCTCTATCGGCTGCTGTTTGTGCTCTATGCCGAGGATCGGGGGCTATTGCCGGTCAACGATGAGCGGTACGACGACTATGGTTTGCGCAAGCCTGTCCGCGATGACATTGCGAGCAGGATGGCGGCTGACGACACGTACTCGGCGATTGCTACCAATTATTACGACCACCTGACGACGTTATTTAAGCTCATCGACAAGGGCGACGAGTCTATTGGTTTGCCGCCGTACAATGGCGGGCTGTTTGCGGTGGAAGCTGCGCCATTGTTGGAAACGGTCCGGCTGGCCGATGAAGAAATTGCGCCCATCATCTACGATCTGAGTCACGCCGAGGATTCGCAGGGCGTGCGTCGCTTTGTCAACTACCGCGATATGTCGGTGCAGCAGCTTGGCTCGATCTACGAGCGGCTACTGGAGCGCGAGCCGGTGCGCGATGACGACGGCAACATTTCCATTCGTCCCAATCCGTATGCCCGCAAGGACAGCGGCAGTTTTTATACCTCTCAGGAACTTGTCGATCTGATTGTTGAGCGAACCTTGAAGCCACTGGCCGAAGAGCGGCGTAACGCCTTTGAGGACAAGGCTGCCGAACTCAAAAGCAACCGTCTATCCAAGCAGGAACGGCGGGAGGAGCTTGAGCAACTCGATCCGGCAGAGGCCGTACTAGACCTCAAAGTTTTGGACCCGGCGATGGGCAGCGGTCACTTCCTCGTCACGGCGGTGGATTTTCTGTCGGACTACATCGCCGAGTTGATTGAGTTCGTCCCCTCGGTTCCGGAGTGGCTGGATGGTAAGTACGCGTCGCCATTGGTGGGGCGCGTGGCGTTGATCCGGGAGGACATTCGCAAACGGGCCAACGAATCGAACTGGGTCTTGGACGAGGCGCAGCTTACTGACCAAGCCATTATCCGCCGCATGGTGCTCAAGCGCTGTATTTATGGGGTAGATAAGAATCGGCTGACGGTCGAGTTGGCCAAGGTGTCGCTGTGGCTGCACAGCTTTACAGTGGGTGCGCCGCTGTCCTTTCTCGATCACCATTTGCGTTGCGGCGACTCGCTGGTTGGCCTGCGAGTGCGGGATGCTACCGATGAATTACACCGGCTCGGCGGGATGTTTGCCAGTAGCGCCATTGCCGGGGCGGAGACGGCTACCGACGGGATGCAGCGGATTGAGGAGATGTCCGATGCGGACGTGGCGGAGGTGCAGGAGTCGGCAGAGCTGTTCGACGGGGTGGAGGAAACGACTGCTGACCTGCGCGGCTTGCTCGACTTTTTGTGTGGCTGGCGTTGGCTGACGGTGGGCATGAAGAGGGACGAACGCGCTGAATTTGAAGAGCCGCTGGTTAGGACCCTCGGCTACCATGCGGCGAATGCTTACGAACTTTTGGCACAAGGGCCAGCAGAGAACATTTCCGACTTTTCCGAGCTATGGCACAAGGCCACGTCCATTGCCAATCGCGAGGACTTTCTGCATTGGGAGGTGGCTTTTCCGGGGGTGTGGCATAGGTGGCAGGAGAGCCGTCCGCAGGGTGGTTTTGACGCGGTTATTGGCAATCCGCCGTGGGATCGGATCAAGCTGCAAGAGGTCGAGTGGTTTGCAACTCGCGACCGAGAACTCGCGCTGGCACCGACGGCAGCGGCGCGACGAAAGGGCATTCAGCAGTTGCGCAAACAGGGAGCGTCTCTTGCGGCTGAGTTCGACGAGGCCAAGGCGCAGGCCGAGAGCCTGAGTCAAGTGGTGCGCTCCGGTGGCGATTATCCGTTGCTCAGCAGCGGCGACATCAACTTGTATTCACTATTCGTCGAGCGGTCTATGAGCCTGATTAAGCCGGATGGTTTTGTCGGCTTGCTGACGCCATCGGGCATTTATGCGGACAAGACGGCGGCCCGGTTCTTCCAGTCCGTTTCGACTAGCGGACGGGTGGGCGGCCTATTTGATTTTGAGAACCGTCGTCTTGGAACCGATCTGCCGCCCTTCTTCCCGGATGTGGACTCTCGCTTCAAATTCTGCGCCCTCATCTTGGGCGGTGAGGAGCGAAGATTCGACCAGACCCAATGCGCCTTCTTCCTGCACGATACGAAAACAGTCCATGACGAGGACCGCTGCTTTCCCTTGACGCCGGACGACTTTGCCCGCGTGAATCCGAATACCGGCACAGCACCCGTGTTCCGTCGTCGACGGCACGCGGAGATCACGCGGCGCATCTACAAGCAGCATCCGGTGCTGGTGGATCACTCGCAAGGCAAAAAGAAGCGCGTGTGGCCGGTGAAATACTCGACGATGTTTCACATGACCAACGACTCGAATCTTTTCAGGACGGCTGAACAACTCGATGCGGAAGGTTGCTATCCGGTCGAGGGCAACCGTTGGAAGAAGGGCGAGGAACTTTATTTACCGCTGTATGAAGGTAAGATGGTGCAGGCATTCGACCATCGCGCCGCTAGCGTCGTAGTTAACCCAAAGAACCTGAATCGTCCCGCCCAACCCCGCGAAGCTATCGACGAAGAACACGCCAACCCGGACTGGCTACCTGATCCTCAGTTCTGGGTTAACGAGGACGAAGCCGAATGGCCTGAAGGCTTGGAATGGACTTTGGCTTTTAAGCATGTTACAGCCCCGACAAATGTTCGGACAATGATCGCCTGTATAGGACCACGCGCAGGTTTCGGTAACAGTCTGCCAATTCTGTTTCCTATCAACAAAGCTCCCGCCAAAATCCAAGCATACAAGGAGGCTTCATATCTGGTCGCCGCAAACTTGAGCGCATTCGCTTTTGATTTTGTCACGCGCCAAAAAGTTCAAGGGCAGAATCTAAATTGGTTCATCGTCGAGCAACTCCCCGTCATCGCCCCCGCCGACTACGACCGCTCCTTCGGCGCGACGACCGCCCGCGACCTCGTCCGCGACCATGTGCTCCGCCTCACGTACACCGCTCACGACATGGCCCCCTTCGCCCGCGACCTCGGCTACGACGGCGAGCCCTTCATCTGGGACGAAGAGGAACGCCGCCACCTCCGCGCCCGCCTCGACGCGCTCTACTTCCATCTCTACGGCCTGTCGCGGGACGACGCCGAATACATCCTCGACACCTTCCCCATCGTCCGCCGCGAAGACGAAGCCGCCTGCGGAACATACCGCACCCGCGATATGACGCTGGCGTATATGAATGCGCTGGCCGCGGGGGATACGGAAGCGGTGGTGGCGGTGTAGATGGGCGGCTATTGACCGGTGTTAGAGTGAGTTGTAATGTGTACTTAAGTCAACAACTGAAAGGGATCCCTGATAATGTTTCAAAACATTCGTGGAGCACTTGCTCAAATTTCAGGTGTTGGAGTACTCACAAGCATCCTGTATCTGTGGGCTTATTGGTCCACCTTTGGGATACCAATTTTTGAATATGCCAACCTCAAAGATATAATTACTGGGACCGTCATCCTCTTAGGTTCATCACTGGCCGTCCTTTTCGCGGGATTGATTATCCGTGAATTAATGCTTCCAAAATTGAAACCTATACCGATAACCGAAACGAAAACAGGACAATTTTTATGGCGGCTTAAACCGATAATATCTGTACTTTACTTTTTTTTATTAGGAATGCTTTGGTTTTTATCAATATCAACTACTACTAAAATGATTCTCTTTCCCCCATTACTTGCGATATTCATTCAGGCTCCGATTGAGAAATCTGGCTTCCTTTCAGATATAGAGAACAAGGGCATTCGTTCCGTACTAATTTACTTTTTTGTATTTGCGATTAGCTTTTCCTACTTCTCCGGAAAGAGCCGAGCCGAAGCTATACTAAACGACGGGTCAGAGACTCTTTATGAGGTTAAATCTGGTCGCAAATATCTCGGGTACACTAACGGATATTTCTTTTTTCTTTCTCCTGACAACTCAAAGGTGATTATGAATAAAGCAAGTTCTAGGGACAGCCTCGTATTGGTCTCCGCCGCCAATAATACCTCCAAAAAAGACAGCGACTAGTTTCGAGAATGCGTCCGCGACTCAACACATCCATGGAGACACGGCGCGATGCAGAGAACATTGACCATTGACTACAGCGATGAAGTTCTACTCGCCCTCAGATGTTCACCTGAGCAGTTCAGCGAAGAGGCCAAGCTCCTCGTCGCCGTCAAGCTCTACGAGTTGGGCCGATTGTCCTCGGGAGCGGCAGCCAAGCTAGCCGACATTCTCACGCCACTGTTCCTGATGAAGTTAGCCGACTACGGCGTCGATGCCTTCCACCTGACCCAGGAAGACCTCCAACAGGACTTGGCCAGTGCCCGACGCTTCTCCTTCCTATTATTCGAGCCCTGTCAGACCGTTTTGACCTTTCACCGCACCGGGCGTACTTTCTTGACAAGATATAACAAGTATGTTATGTTGTCGAAATGGAATGGGAGACTGCATACTACGACGCAAGAGTGCAACAAGACCTCTTGTGTCTCCCGCAAGGACTTCAGGTGCGATACGACCACCTAACTTCAATGATGGAAGAATTTGGCCCCAATCTCGGGATGCCGCACACGCGAGCACTAGGCGGCGGTTTGTTTGTGCTCAGGCTGAAAGCCAAAGAGGGTATCGGTCGTGTGTTCTTCTGTACGATTACTTCGTCTGGTTCATCCACAAGCTCAAGGCTCCGAATCAGCACAGGTGTCAACAGAAAAATTGTGATGCTTCACAGCTTTGTGAAGAAGTCTCAAAAGACACCAAAGAAAGAGCTTGAAACCGCGAGAAAACGACTGTCAGAACTCAGGGCTTCTCAA
The DNA here is from genome assembly GCA_022819745.1 of Candidatus Latescibacterota bacterium. The sequence goes on from JAJEGS010000045.1 coordinate 95,729, forward strand.
AATTAGGAGAAACTAAGATGATGACGCACAAAGAATTGATCGCAAAAATGCGGTCGCAGCCCGGATACAAAGAAAAGTATGATGAAGCAGCACCCGAATTTGAATTGCTGCGCAAGATGCTTGAAGCGCGAAAACGCGCTGGCCTGACTCAAGAGCAAGTAGCTGAGAAGATGGGCACGAAGGCGACGGCGATTACCCGCTTAGAGTCTGCCAACAGCGAGCACTCTCCCAAAGTTGAAACACTGCGAAGATACGCTGAGGCTGTAGGATGTCGGCTCAACATTGAGTTGATCCCTGATTGACCCGTCTAAGGTCGTACATGAACGTGGGTCAGTCCCACCTGACCTTTCTATAGCGGCTTAGTAGCCCTTGGCCTCATTTGATGTAGAAGGAAGATAGCTCAATGAATACTACACAAGAGACAGAATTTGATTATCAAGCGTATATGAGAGAAAGCACCCGAGGGCCAAACGAAATCAATCGTGGAACCAAGGCGCGTGAAAAACGACGCGAGGCTGCCAAAGCGCGGATTTCTCAAAAACTACAACAAGGCGAAGGAACAACGATGACATACGAAACACAAAACTTCAAAATTCCCAATCAGTCTGATGACTACTCGGAATGCTCGCACTTCGTCACTACTACTATTGAAGCGATTATTAAAGAAGCCATTGAACAAGAAAAAAATAAAATTTTTATCAATACAAATTTAAAGTTCGGTCTCCCGATGGAGAATATCAATAAGATCGCTGGGCCATTTGTTGAAGCATGGGCTGCCCAAACGTTTTATGATGCCCTCGAAGATAAGAATAATAAATATCAATTAATCAATGTAGAAGCAGTTGAACGCCTACACATGGCGGATATCATATTACAATTCCAGAAGCAAAGAAAACTTGAAAGTGGCGTGACGGCAGAGGTTGATGTTAAGGCAACATCAGAGGACATAGAATCTAGTGGGAAGTCGCCGAATATCACTTCATACGCTCGTATTCGCACTGCCTATATTGAAGACTCCGATTACATATTTGTCATTCTTTCTCTGAAACACCGCGTATATTCAAAGCGTAATAAAACTACAGGATTGATGGATGGAATCATGGAAGTTGTTTCGTATAATGCTTATGACCTCAAATATCTGTCTTCAAGTGACATAAGCTATAATCCTGCGCTTGGAACGGGACAAATCCAAGTACGGGATATTCACTACGTTGAACTTGAAGAAAGAACCACATGGGAGTTCTGTCAGTTGCTCGATCAGAAATACCTTCAGTCTGATCGGCGGTCATTTGAGCAATGGCTTGAATTAGCCAATAAAAATGGATGGATAAAATCTGATGATTAAACAAAAGATAATTTTAGGAGAAGCCGTCTCTGAAATGCAAAAACTCGACACTGAGACTGTTGACCTTATCATTGCCGATCCCCCTTATAATCTGGGAAAAGACTATGGTAATAATCGTGATACTAAAGACTTTACAGAATACTTAGCATTCTCAAAAAATTGGATCAAAGAAGCGCATAGGCTCCTAAAGGTCGATGGAACGATTTATGTTTTTATGGGATTCCGATTTATTTCCTCTCTTTATGATCTCCTAGATAGAGAATTAGGAATGTTCTTCAATAGCTGGATCGTGTGGCACTATACGCAAGGAATAGGAAAAAAGAAAGGCTTTTCCCCTCGGCACGACGATATTCTAATGTTCACAAAAACAAAGGATTTTACTTTTAATTTAGACAATATTCGCGTACCCCAAAAATACTACCGTGAACGCAACAACATGCGAGGGGCAAATCCAGGGGATGTTTGGGAATTTTCGCACGTTCACTACTGCAATGAGAATAGACAGAATCACCCAACTCAAAAACCGGAAGGGCTGATGGAGCGAATGATATTAGCCTCAAGCAATGAAGGATCGCTAGTTCTCGACCCATTCTTGGGTAGTGGAACCACACTCAGGGTATGTCAACAGCTCAATCGAGTCGGCGTCGGAATTGAATTGAACCCCGACTACGTAAAAATGTCGCAAGAACGCTTGCAAAAAGAGTTTGTAGGATTCGATAGTATTGATCCAAGAATGGAGCGCGTTCCTCTTGATTTGCGTAACGAGTCTATTAGAAAGGCGTATCTCGAAAATCATAAACATTGGTTTTTGCGCGGCCATGAGAACGCTCTTAGCGATTTTGAAAAGTCCGTTGAGTCTCTTTATCCAGATAAACCGAAAGAACCTACACAACTGACATTACTCGAACAAAAAGAGCAATATAAAACCCAATAAAGCTCTACAAGTTGGGACGGTTGTCCTCGGCCTCGCCCTCCCCTCGGTACGCCAACATATCCTCGTAGCGCAGCCCCGTGCCCCCGAAAATATCTAGCGCCGCTCCCACCGTAAAATCCAATTTCCCTTGGCCGAGCTTGCGGAGGACCGCGATGTCCTCGGTGCTGCTCACGCCGCCGGCGTACGTCGTCGGGATGGGCGCGATCTCGCCCAAGAGCGCGACGAGTTCGGCATCGATCCCTTGCTGCTTGCCTTCGACCCCAGTGGCGTGAATGAGGAATTCGCTGCAAGACTCGGCGAGGAGCGCCAAGTTGTCCGCGCTGATAGCAAAATCCGTGGCCTTTTGCCAGCGGTCGGTCATCACCACGTAGCGCCCGTCGCGGTTGCTGCAACTGAGATCTAAGACCAGTTGCTCGCGCCCGACCGCAGCTACCATTTGCGCCAGTCGGTCGTGGTGGAGCTGGCCGTCGCTGAAGACGTAGGAAGTGACGATCACCTGCGCGGCACCACGACTGAGCCACGTCGCCGCGTTGTCGGGGCGGATGCCGCCGCCGATCTGCAAGCCTCCGGGGAAGGCAGCCAGCGCCTGTGCGGCTGCGTCCTCGTTGCCTGGGCCGAGCATGATGACGTGGCCGCCGAAGAGTTGGTCGCGGCCATAGCGCGCCGCAAAGTACGCCGGAGGATGGGGGGCGATGAAGTGGGTTTGGGGGGCGCTGCCGTCGCGTAGGCTGGTGCCGACGATCTGTTTGACTTGCCCCTCGTGCAGGTCGATGCAGGGCCGAAAGCGCATCAGCGGTCGCAGCGGTACTCTGCGAGTGCGTCCTCGTCGAGGGTGACGCCGAGGCCCGGGCCGGCTGGCGGAAGGATGTACCCGTCGGCGATGGGTAGTTTTTCGCGGATGACGTCGCCGCTGTGATAGACGCAGCCATTCACGTCGCTGGCGTAGCCCAAGTTGGGCATGGCAAAGGCGAGGTGAGCCTGGGCCGCGGTGCCGATCCCCAGCTCGGGCATACTGCCGATGATACAGGGCAGGCGCGCTGCCTCGGCAATGGCGAAGATGCGCGCAGCCGCACCCAAGCCGCCGGCTTCCGACACATACACGTTGAAGACATCGACAGCTTGGTGGCGGACGCAGTTGAGGGCGTCGGCCGGAGTCCAAACGCTTTCGTCGGCCATGATGGGCAGCGAGACGCGCTCGCGGACAAAGCGTAGCCCCTCTAAGTCGTCGGCTGCTAGGGGCTGCTCGACTAACTCCAAGTCAAAATCCGAGATTGCTTCGATGCTGCGCACGGCTTCCTTGGCGGAGGACCAGCCCATGTTGGCATCTACGCGCAGGACGATCTCGCTGCCTATTGCGCCGCGCACGGCTGCGAGCACGGCTAGGTCGGCGCGAAGGTCTCGCCCGATCTTGGCCTTGAGAGTCTTGTACCCTTGCGCCACTAGGCTTTGGGCTTGGGCGGCGATGGCCTCGGGGTCGCCCATGGACAGCGAATGGCTCAGCAACACGCGGTCGCGGACTTGGCCGCCCAGCAGTTGGTAAACGGGTACATCGCAGGCTTTGCCGACCAAGTCGTAGAGGGCCATTTCAATGCCGGCCTTGGCCGGGAAGGAGCGGTGTAGGACTTGATTCATGCGGTCGGCGATCTCGCGGATGCGGCGCGGGTCTAGGCCGCAGAGTACATCGGCGAGCAGCCCGTTGATGGCTTCGCTTTCCCCGCGTCCGCGGCGGTCCCAGATGCTGGAGGCTTCGCCGAGGCCGGTGAGGCCGGCGTTGGTGTGGATCAAGACGACGGCGTTTTCAGAGGCTTGGTGCGTGCCGAGGCTGCTTTGGAATGGCTGCGGTCTGGGCACGCGCACGGGGATGGCTTCGACGTGAGTGATTTTCATGGGATTAGGTGGCGATAGATGCTGAGGGTGGTGTTGCCGTAGGCTCGCTGCTCGGTAAGCGCGAGGTGCCCACTCTGCTCGGGCACGTCTAGGTCGATCTGGTGCTGCACGAATAGCAGGCCCTCGTCGTTAAAGAGCGGGGATTCCCCGAGGGCTTCGATGAGGCCGAGCAGGAGCGGGGCACCGCAGTAGCGAGCGTGGTACGGGGGATCGGCGTACACGATGTCGAAGCGGCGGTCGGCCGCTGCCAATTGCGGGATGAGGTGTTGAGCCTTGACCGAGTGCAGGCCCTCGACGCCAGCCTTCCATTGGTAGAGTAGCGAGCGGATCTGCCGCCGCCGTTGGTGATCTGGCTCGTTGATCTCGACGCTCGCGCCCCGGCTCAGCGCTTCAAGTCCCATTTGGCCCGAGCCAGCACACAAGTCGAGGAAGGTGCGGCCCTTTAAGTTGGGGCCGAGCATGGAGAATACGGCTTCTTTGAGGCGCGTGGAGGTGAGGCGGATCTGGCGCAGGCGTCGCCCGGAGGGAATCTGCCGACCGCGATAGGTGCCAGTGACAATGCGCACGGCTAAGCTCTAAGTTGGAGTTAATATAGACAAAAAAGTATCGCGGTTAGGGACAGCAGCGTCAAGTTGTGGGTTGCGGGCGCTGAGGGAAGTTTGAAGTTTGAATTAAGGTATTCTTCTCTGAGGAATTCGATGGGAGGTATAATCAAGCAATGGTCACAGAACAATACGATGTCGTCGTCGCAGGGGCCGGTGGCATGGGCAGTGCCGCGCTCTACCACTTGGCGCGCCGCTGCGTGCGCGTCTGCGCTGTAGAGCGCTTTGGCATAGCCCACGACCGGGGATCTTCGCACGGAGATACCCGCATCATTCGCAAAGCCTATATGGAGCATCCCGACTACGTGCCCCTGTTGCACCGAGCTTACGAGTTGTGGGAGGAGCTAGAGGCCGAAGAAACGGGGGAACTCTTTGCCCGCGTCGGACTGCTAGTGGCGGGCGATCCCGCCGCGGAGGCGATGCAGGGGCAGGCGGCCTGTTATCAAGCGCACGACCTGCCGCACGAACAGCTCGATGCGGCAGCCATTGCCGCGCGCTATCCAAGCTTGGCTTTTCCTGATGAGTGGAATGGGTTTTACGACCCCCTAGGCGGTTTTCTCCGAGTCGAGGACTGCGTCCGCCGACATGCCGCGTTGGCCCAACAGCACGGCGCGAAGCTCTACACTGGGGAGGTTATGCTGTCTTGGAAGAGCGAGGGCGAAGGAGTGGTAGTGGAGACTGAGCGACGGCGTTTGCTCGCCACGCGGTTGGTGTTGGCGACAGGGGCTTGGGCGGTGCCGGAACTATGCCGGCTGGGTGTGGCAGCGTGCGCAGTGCGCAAGGTGCTGTTGTGGTACCAGGGACGCGGCGTGGAGCAGTACGCGCGTGGCGCGTTCCCCTGTTTCTTCATCGCCGACGGCGAACAGTACTTCTATGGTTTCCCCGCGGAAGCGCCGTGGGGCCTAAAATTGGCCGAGCACAATGTGTCGCACGACCCGGTGGACGACCCGCTCCAGCTCAATCGTGCACTGGCTGAAGGCGATCAGCCCTGCGTCCTCGATTTTCTCGCGCGATACTTTCCTGCGCTGCAACCAGAATTGAGTAAATACGCCGTCTGCATGTATTCGCTGACGCCGGATAAGAACTTTGTCTTGGACATCCACCCCGAATGCCCAGCCGTGGTGCTCGGGGCGGGCTTTTCCGGCCACGGCTTCAAATTCTCTCCGGTAGTGGGCGAAATCTTGGCTGAATTGGCGCTGGAAGGCGATACCCAGCATCCCATCGAATTCCTGCGCCTTTCTCGTTTTGCACAAAGGAGGTCGTAAATGGATCTAGGACTGAAAGACAAAATTGCGCTGATAACTGGAGGGAGTCGGGGGATCGGCCGGGCGATTGCGTTGGCGCTGGCCAACGAGGGATGCAAGGTGGCGATTTGCGCCCGCGACCAAGAGCCGCTCGAACGCGCATTGCAGCAGGTGCGGGCGACTGGGGCCGAAGCCATTGCCGAGGTCGCCGACGTGCGCTCGCGGCCGGAGGTGGAGGCCGTTGTCAAGCGCTGCGCGGCCGAATGGGGCGGTGTCGATATCTTGGTCAACAATGTGGGTGGAGCGGCTGGCGAACAGAGCCTGCTCGAAACCGCTGATGAGGACTGGGTGGAGACCTTTGATCTAAATGTGTTCCACGCCGTGCGCACGACGCGGGCGGCCCTGCCCTACATGCGGCAGCGAGGCGGGGGCGCGGTGGTGATCGTCTCGTCAATCTCGGGGTGGAAGCCCGGGCCTAAGTCCCAATACGGAAGCGCAAAGGCCGCGGAGATTTTTCTCGCTGGTGCGCTGGCGCTGGAATTGGCCGAATGCGGGGTGCGGGTCAACGCGGTTGCGCCGGGGTCGATATTTTTCCCCGGCGGTGGGTGGGCGCGTTTTCAGGAGGAGCAGCCCGAGCACTTTGCACAGTTTGTAGAACGAGAATTTCCCGCCGGGCGGTTGGGGACGCCAGAAGAGGTGGCGGATGTGGTGGCGTTTCTGGTGTCCGAGCGCGCGAATTGGATCAATGGAGCGATGATTCCCGTGGATGGGGCGCAAGGGCGGCCGACGGCGTTTTGATGGGCGTTGATTGCGCGCAATCAACGCAGCAGGACGAGCTTGCGCGCCTCACCCCTGAAACAGCGACAGCGCCCCATCGACGTACATCTCGGTCCCCGTGATATAGCTGGCCTCGTCCGACGCCAAGAAGAGAATGGCGTTGGCGACCTCCTCGGCGCTGGCAGCGCGTTGTTGGAGGGGAATCATGCCCTGGGGGAACTCGCGGGGGATGCGGATTTTGTCGATGTTGCGGGGGAAAGTGTTCTCGCCGATGCTGGTTTTGGTGGCACCAGGGCAGACGACGTTGATGCGGATGTCCCACTGCGCCAATTCGACCGCGGCCATTTTGGCGAAGGTGACTTGGGCGGCTTTGGAGCAGGAATACGAGGTGAAGCCGAAGTTGGAGAAGATGCGGTTGCCATTGACCGAGGAGACGACGACGATGCTGCCGCCTCCGGCAGCGCGCAGGTGGGGGATGGCGTATTTGACGGTGAGGAAGGTGCCGCGCACGTTGATGTTGTGCGTCTGATCCCATTCCTCGGGGGTGATGTCCTCGATGGGGGCGAAGACTCCGTTGATGCCGGCGTTGGGCACGACGATGTCGAGGCGGCCCCAACGCTCGATAGTGGCGGCCACTAGTCCGGCGACGTGTTCGGCGTTAGCTACGTCGCCGGGCAAGGCCAGCGCTTGGCCGCCTAGTCCCTCGATTTCGGCGACAGCTTCCTCGCAGCGCTCGGCGCGGCGGGCCGTCAGCGCGATGTTGGCTCCTTCGCGGGCCATGGCCACGGCCGCGGCCCGGCCGATGCCGCTGCTGCCGCCGGTGATGAGGGCCACTCTGTCCTTCAGCTTCATGTCGATCTCCTAAGTTGACGAAAAAATGTGAGCGGAATATCATTGGAAGCCCCTAAAATACACCCAACGAAAATGGAGACAAGAATGGAAGAAAACGTGAACACGCACTCTCGTCCCTCGGACCTGAAGATCACGGATCTGCGCGTCGCCAATCTGCGCGGGGCACCGTTCCGCGCGACGATCATCCGCATCGATACCAATCAGGGGATCTCTGGCTACGGCGAGGTGCGCGACGGCGGCAGCCCGACCTACGCGTTGATGCTCAAAAGCCGCTTGCTTGGCGAAAATCCCTGCAACGTCGATAAGCTCTTCCGCAAGATCAAACAATTCGGCCACCACGCGCGCCAAGCCGGTGGCGTCTGCGGCGTCGAGATGGCGCTGATGGACCTAGCGGGCAAAGCCTATAATGTGCCGGCCTACCAACTGGCCGGCGGCAAGTTCCGCGACCGGATCCTCTGCTACTGCGATACCCCTACGCGAAGCGACGGCCGGGAGATGGGACAGTTGCTCAAGGAGCGGATGGAGCGAGGGTTTAAGTTCCTCAAAATGGACGTTGGCATTGGGTTACTACGGGGGATCGAAGACGCGCTGATCGCCCCGCCGGGCATGTTGGAAAGCCGAGACGTCATGCACCCGTTTACGGGGATCCAGATTACCAACAAGGGCATCGACATCCTCTGCGAATACGTGGCGCAAGTGCGCGAGGTAATCGGTTATGAAATTCCCTTGGCCGTCGATCACTTCGGCCACATTGGCGTCGAGTCCTGCATCCGCTTGGGCAAGGCACTGGATCAGTTCAGTCTAGCTTGGTACGAGGACATGATCCCTTGGCAGTTGCCCGACCAGTGGCAGCGGCTTGCAGAGGCCGTGGATACGCCCGTATGCACGGGCGAGGATATCTATCTCAAGGAAAACTTCCTGCCCCTCTTCGAGCGGCGCGCCATTGCCGTCGCTCACCCGGACTTGGCCTCTTCCGGCGGAATCCTCGAGACCAAAAAGATCGGCGATTTGGCGCAGGAGCACGGCATTGCCATGGCGCTACACATGGCCATGTCGCCGGTGGCGGCATTGGCTTCGGTGCATTGCGCCGCGGCGACGGAAAACTTCATGGTGCTCGAAAACCACTCGGTCGATCAGCTAGAACAGTGGAGCAGCTTGGTCGAGGGCTTGCCGGTGCCCCTGATTGAGGACGGGCACATTGCGGTGCCGGAGGGGCCGGGGCTGGGTTTTAGCGGCCTCAACGAAGAAGTGCTGCGGTCGTTTGCCGACCCAGACCAGCCGGAGATTTTTGGCCCTACCGACGAGTGGGACGACGAGCGGCCACACGACCGCTTGTGGAGCTAAAAATGGCCTACGACATCGCCGTGCTCAAAGGCGACGGCATCGGACCGGAGGTCATGGACGAGGCCCTAAAGGTGCTCAATGCGTTGGGGACTCCTGCTCTTGCCTTCGTCGAGTATCCGTGTGGCGCGGGGTGCTATCTGGAGCAAGGGGATCCACTGCCGGAGGCGACGGTGGAAGGATGTCGGCAGGCGGATGCGGTGCTGCTGGGAGCGATGGGATTGCCGCACGTGCGCTGGCCGGACGGGACGGAGATGCGGCCACAAGTCGATTTGCGGTTCCAACTGGATCTGTACGCGGGGGTGCGGCCGATTTACCTCTATGCGGCCGCGCATACTCCGCTCAAAGGCTTAGAGACGGGCGATATTGATTTCGTCATTCTGCGCGAGAACGTCGAGGGGCTTTTTGCCTCCATGAACGGCGGCATCCAGTTGCGCGGCGAAGTAGCCATGGACTCTATGGTCATTACGCGCACGGGCACGGAGCGCGTGGTGCGCTACGCCTTTGAGCTGGCGCGGCAGCGCGGTCGGACGCCGATGAAGGTAACGTGCGTTGACAAGGCCAACGTCTTCCGCTCGATGGCCTTCTTCCGCAGCGTGTACGACGAGGTGGCTGCCGACTACCCAGATGTCGAACGAGACTACGCGTACATCGACGCACTGAGCATGTACTTGGTGCAGCAACCGGCGGGATACGACGTGCTGGTTACTGAGAATATGTACGGGGACATTATCTCGGACTTGGCCGCTGGGTTGGTCGGTGGCTTGGGGCTGGCTCCTTCGGGGGACATTGGCGAGGACGCGGCTGTGTTCCAACCGTCGCACGGCACTGCGCCCGACATCGCCGGGCAGGGGAAGGCCAACCCCGTGGCGATGATCCTGTCGGCAGCTTTGATGCTGCGCTGGTTGGGCCAGCAGCATGGCGATCCAGAAGCCGCGAGTGGGGCGGACCGAATTGAGGAAGCGGTGCGCGTCGCAATCGGCGAGCAGGGCGTGGGGACGCCCGATTTAGGAGGGGCGTTGAGCTGTTGCGAGCTAGGGGAGCGGATTGTCCAAGCGCTCTGATATCGCAAGCCTACATCATTTACAAGAGAATCCGCAGATGGACGCAGAATAGTATGACTAGTATGACTAGACGATCCACATATCGAATTGTTCAAATCGTTTAGGACTGTTGTATGAATCGCCGGACCTTTCTCGGCTTGGGCCTAAGCGCGGCTGTGTGGCCTACATTGGGTCGTGCTGCGCCCGTGCGGCCGGAGCGGGCACGTCTGCGCGAGTTGGGCATTGTCATTGGCGACTTGGCGACTGGTCCCCATAACGCCATCACCGATGTCCAAGGCGTCCAGGTCGGCCATCTGACGCTGATTGAAGATGGGGGACCGGTGCGCACCGGCGTGACGGCGATTGTGCCGCGCACGCCCGCGTTTGCCGCGGACTTTACGCTCAACGGCAACGGCGAGCTGATGGGGGTAGGCTCCATGCGCCGCACGGGCCTGTTGGCCGGCCCCGTTCTTTTTACTAACACGTCCAGCGTCGGCGCAGTGTACGATGGGGCAGTGGAGTGGATGCTGGCGCGCGATCCCGACCTGTTCAAAAGCGATTTGCAGCCCGCGCCCATAGTCGGCGAGACGTGGGCTGCGTTTCTCCACGATGAAGTTGGGCGGCACGTGCGACCTGAACACGCGGTAGCAGCTCTCGACGCGGCGCGCGGCGGGCCGGTGGCCGAGGGCTGCGTCGGCGGCGGGACCGGGATGCGGGCCTATAGCTTTAAGGCCGGCATTGGCACGGCGTCGCGCAAAATTCCCTGCGGCGATCGGGTCTATACCGTGGGCGTGTTGGTGCAGGCGAATTTTGGTCGGCGGCCTCAGCTACGCGTTGACGGCGTCCCGGTGGGCCGGGAGATTACCGACCTGATGCCGGCGCGCGGTGGCAAGAGCAAGTCCATGATCGCCGCGGTGGCCACGGACGCGCCGTTGATCCCCATTCAGCTCCAGCGCGTGTGCAAGCGGGTGGCTTTGGGCATGGCGCGCACGGGCGCGATCTCTACCCAAGGCAGCGGCGATCTTTGGCTGGCGTTTTCCACGGCCTCTCCCGAGCTGCCGGATATGGTCGCCATGCTCTCCGACCGTTGGATTTCAGGCGTGTTCCAAGGCGTAATTGAGGCTACGGAGGAAGCCATTCTCAACTCGCTGACTACGGCCCACACCATGACTGGCCGCGGCGGCAATACTATTCACGCCCTGCCGCTGGACCGCTTGGTCGAAATCATGCGCGCATACGGTCGGCTTAAATGAATCGCTCGCACTTAGCGGACGATGCGGCAGGACCGCACAACGCCATTGTCGATGTGGCCGGAGTCGGCGTAGGCCACGTGGATATTCGCACGCCTGACCTGCACACCGGTCTCACGGCCATTGTCCCGTATCCAGCCTCAGTAGAAGAGCGCAAGCTGTTTATCGGTCGCTTCTCCATAGACGGCGGCGACGCTATGAGCGGCCTTGGGGTCGCCGAAGACTTTGGCACCTTTTCCTCGCCCATTGTCCTTGCCCCGACCTCGGTCGTTGGCCGGGTGTACGAATCCTTAATTCGCCACAGCTTGGGCCGCGACACCGGGCTATCGACCGTGGCTGGCTGGCCGCCGGTCGTCATGGGGATCAACGACACGGCTGTCAATGACCCCGCACTTGTGCGCAAGGTTCTGACACACGCCCACGCAGACGAGGCGTTGGCCAGCGCTGGCAGTGCGGTGCCCACGGGCAATGCTGGAGTCGGCGGCGGGTTGCAGGCCTTTGGCTACAAGGGCGGCGTCGGTACGGCCTCGCGCCGGGCCGGCGAATACGCGCTGGGCGTGCTGGCTGCGGTCAATGGGGGGCACGAGTTGCATTGGGCCGGTCGCGTCCTACCAGTGGGTGAGCGGACTGAGGGACCGCAGACTTTTGCCGCAGTCGTAGCCACGGACGCGCCCCTCATCCCGCGCCAACTAGAGCGGTTGGCTGGCCGCGCCGCGCTGGGGCTGGCGCGGACGGGCTTGTGGAACCCGCATACGCGCGAGGGCATTGTCCTCGCCTTTTCCACCACGGGCATTATTCAAGAGCCGGACGCACCGGTGAAGATGGTGGGTGAAGAAAAGCTCTATCCGCTCTTTGCCGCTGGAGCTGTGGCTGCCGAGGCCGCGGTCGTCGATGCTCTCCTGGCCGCCGAGACGGTTGGGGAGCTCAAAGCCATGCCGCAGACTGGCTGGTTGGAAGAGGGGGACGGTTGAGTCGCAGCTTGCTGGACGATCGGGACGCGCTCAGCGCCTTCCGCGCTCGACTCTTGGCTTGGTATCGCCAAAACAAGCGGCAGACGAGCTGGCGCGACAGCGGCAATCCCTATCACGTCTGGGTATCCGAGGTCATGTTGCAACAGACCCGGGTGGATCAGATGGCCCCTTATTTCGAGCGTTTTATCCGCGCGTTTCCCACGCTTCAAGCGCTGGCCGCTGCTTCCGAGGACCAAGTGCTCAAGGTCTGGGAGGGTTTGGGCTACTATGCGCGGGCGCGCAACATGCACAAGGCGGCCAAGCGCATGGCCTTTGAGTTGGGAGGCCGCATACCGGATACGTACCAAGAGCTGATCGAGTTGCCTGGCATTGGCCAATACACGGCCGCGGCTGTCAGCAGCATTGCCTTTGACCGCGACCACCCAGTGCTCGACGGCAATGTGACTCGCGTGCTCTGCCGCTTGTTGCGGATTGAGGAAGAGCCGACCCGCGCCCACGTCAAGGCGCAGCTCATCGCCGCTGGAGAGACTCTGCTGGCTCGGGGCGAGGCTGGCGATTTCAATCAGGCGATGATGGAGTTGGGGGCACGGGTCTGCACGCCGCAAAGCCCTTCTTGCCCGACTTGTCCGGTCGGCGACTGGTGTCGGGCCAAGGCTGAACTGGACGACCCCGCCTCCCTGCCGCGCAAAGCTCCTAGGAAACAGAGGCCGCATTATCAAGTGGCGGCGGGTTTGATTCGCAAGGGCGACGAGTTACTAATCGCCCAGCGGCCAGCCGAGGGGATGCTCGGTGGTCTGTGGGAATTTCCCGGGGGTAAGCAGGAGCCCGGCGAGACCTTGCCCGAGTGCTTGGTGCGCGAGATCCGCGAGGAATTGGGCATTGAGATCGAGGTGGATGAGCGTCTGACGAGCGTGGATCACGCCTATTCGCATTTTAGCATCACCTTACACGCGTTTGCCGCTCGCTATGTGAGCGGCACCCCCCAAGCGCTGGGTTGCGCTGCTTGGCGCTGGATCGCGCCGGAAGCGTTGGACGACTTCGCTCTGCCGCGAGCCGATCGCCTGATCGTGGAATTCATGCGCGAACACGCACAGCAGATGGAGCTGTTTGGTGAAAAAAAGTGAGTTGCTAGTCGAGGGTAAGCGCCGTGCACCCGGACTGGTCTTGCGCGGGCTGTGCATGGGCACGGCTGATGTGATTCCCGGGGTTTCCGGGGGGACGATCGCCTTGATTACGGGCATTTACGACGAGTTGGTCGGGACTATTGCCGCAGTCGATCAACGGCTCGTGAGTGCCTTGGTGCGGGGACGCTTGATCGAGGTATTGCACCGCGTCAATGCCCCCTTTCTGGTGCCGCTGCTATGCGGTATCGGCTTGGCCATTGTCTCGCTGGCCAAATTCATAACTTGGCTGATGGCAACGCACCCTCAGCCCGTGTGGGGCTTTTTCACCGGTTTGATCTTGGCTAGTGCGCTCGTGGTCGCTCGGCAGGTTGCTGGATGGAAGACGGCGCAGTGGGGGCTGACGGCTCTCGGTGCAGTGGTTGGCTATGCCATTACCACGTTGGTGCCGGTCGAGACTGGGACTGAGGGCTACAAGTTTGTGATGGCTGGCATGGTGGCCATCTGCGCGATGATTTTGCCGGGGATTAGCGGCTCGTTTTTGCTGGTGGTTATGGGCAAATACCAGCAGGTCTTGACCGCGGTACACGAGTTTGATTGGGCGATCTTGGCCCTCTTCGGCGTTGGGGGGGTTGTCGGTCTGCTGGGCTTCTCGCGGCTACTCAAGCACCTGCTGAATCGCTTTCGCGCCGGCACCATGGCCTTTTTAGTGGGGCTGATGTTGGGTTCGCTGCGCAAGGTGTGGCCGTTCCGCAACGAGCTGGAGGATGGGAGCTACGAATGCGCGTGGCCGCAGGAATTCAACGGCGAGGTTTGGCTGAGTTTGGGGCTGATTGCCGTGGGCGTTGTGCTGGTTTTGGTGCTGGAGCGGCTGGGCAGAAGGCGGTGAAACGCTTGCGTCTAGGCATCAATTAGTGCCGGATGAATGGCTTGTATGCACTCGGCGATCAGATCGCCGATCAGCGCGGCTTGGGGCGAGTCGCCTTGCGGTAGCCCGGTAATTTCGCTGTGCGACGGATCGGCTTCATATCCATTCTCGGTAGCCAATGGATTGTGAACAAATCGGAGAGCAGTGAGTTCGGGAGAGTACTGCTTTGTTGCACCGACACCTAATTCTGCAAGACAGCCGCGTTTTCTCATCGTTAGCCGAGATAGCCTTCTTACCTCGTCAAGCTGCTGTGCTTTGGTAAGATCGCTGAAGTATTCGAGCCAATTGACAGACAGGCCGTTATCGCCCGACCGCAGGCGGAATGCCGACCCATCTACACTCCCGTCTTCGTGCCTGCTGGTCGGCTTGACATAGCGGACGACATGGGCGCCATCGGGAAGGTCGTTGCCGTTCATGCGCCCATCAGCGATGTGAGATCGAAAGCATCAATCTGTCTTTTTACTCCATCAAGCGTATCGCGGCCGGCCACTCGCGCAACATCTACGGTGCTTGGACGGCGTTTGAAAATGACGTACTCCACCCACTGGTTGCCGAGGAACTGAATCCCAAGATGACTCTCATCATCGCCTTTCCAAACGGCGCGCAGATTCCCATTGTCCACAAGTACCAGCCCCGCTTTTTGTGCGAAGGGTGCCGACCTGATATACTGCCAAAAATCCTTTTCGGAAGACTCGTTCAATACGAAGCCATCGTCCTCAGCGTCGCTGCGCAGTAATTCAATCCGGAGCGAATAGTCTTTGTGGATTTTTCGCGGGTTTTCTTGTGTGATCGACATTTGCATTCTCTGCTGTTTACTGGCGCGACTAGTTTCTCAAAACAAATGCCCAGTCATAGCTAGAAGTAAAAATTATGCGTCTTCGGGTGCAACCACTGCGGGCGCAATTTTGTAGGGCGATAGCGCGGAGCTGTACCGCGTCCCAACCTCAATTTTGCGAAAGATCATCCTCTTCACGCTTGGGAGCAGGGCCTATCTGCGGGCCGTCCTCGGCGTCGCGGAGGGCGTTGCGGGCGTCGTGGAAGCGGCGGATGCGTCGCACGAAAATGAAGATCAGGCCCGCCAGTGCTACGTAGAGCAAGTACTGATAGATCGGCTCGGTCCAGCCTAGCACTACGGGCCAGAGGCTGGCGATGCAGAGCAAGATGAAAATATCTTCGATCAGCTTGTGTCTTTTTTCGCGTGGCTGTTCTGGTTCAGGCGTCATCCGATAGGGCCTTGTAAATGGCGTAGTTTCTGAGGACTAGCTTGACGTAGAGGCGGGTCTCCTTGAAGGGGATGCGCTCGACGAAGGCGTCAGGGTCCTCGGAGGGAAAGGTCTTGAGCCACCGGCGGGCGTTGTGCGGACCGGCGTTGTACGCGGCCAAGCCCAGTTCAAAGCCCAAGTCCGCACCCGCATCGGTCGTGAATTGGCGCATTTGGTCGCCGAGGAAGTAACTGCCCAAGCGGATGGAGACGGCCGGGTCGAAGAGCGCGCGCAGTTCAAAGGGTTTTACCTCCAACCTCCGCGCGAGGTTGAGGCCGGTGTGGGGCATGATCTGCATCAGGCCCCTGGCACCGGCCCGCGATACCGCTTTTTCGTTAAACGTGCTTTCTTGGCGAATTACCGACAGGACCAGATAGGGGTCGATTTGAGCCTCGGCTGCGGCTGCGGCAATCTCTTCCCAGTAGTAAGTCGGGTAGATGCGCGACAGTTCCTCTGGATCTTGCCCGTCGAACATACGCAGCGATAGCCGCATGGCTTGATCGCGATGGCCGAGCGCCTCGTAGTAGTCGCGGATGGCCTTTAGCGCAGTCTTGTGGCCCTTGTAGTCGCGGACGGCTTGCTCCATCTCGGCTGCCGACCAATCCCTCAGCCCCAATTGGTTCAACAAGCCAGCGCGTTCGAGGTGTGCCCTGTGCGCTAACGCGGGAACATCGTCTTGGCGGGGGTTGTCTGTGGGTCGCTTCTTGAGCGGAACCTGTTCTCTATGGCCCAACAGGACGGCGCGGGCCGAGTAGTAAGAGCGGGGAAATCCGGCGGCGGCGCGGCGATAGAACGCGGTGGCGTCCTGTATCTGGCCCAGCCGCTCCGCGCTTTTCCCAGCCCAGTACAGGGATTGGTCGATGATGTGGGGCTGGCGCGCCTGCTGACTCGCGCGCTCAAAAGCGGCGAGGGCTTCGGAGTATTGCTCTTGGCAATAGAGCGCGAAGCCAGCGCTCCAACGCGCTTCGTCGCCGTAATCGGTTTGCGGGTAGTGTTCGGCTAGGCGGCCATAGAGTGTTGCGGCGCGGGCGAATTGGCTTTGGCGCTCGGCGGCTTTGGCAGCCTGCCACAGGGCGTCATCGGCCAAGTCGTGCTGGGGGTAGCGCTTGGCAAAGTTCGCATAGGCGGCAATGGCCTTGTCTTCGCGGTTTCTGCGGACTGAGAGGCTGGCGATGCGATACAGGGCCGCTGGGCTGCCGTGGCGCTCGTGGGCCGTGCGAAAAACCTGTTCGGCCTTGGTGTAGTGCCCCGCAGACTGGTGGGCCCGACCGAGCATGTAGTGCGCTTGGGCAATGCGCTGGTCGCCGCTGTGCTTGCGGACGAAGTGCCGAAAGCTCTTGATGGCTTGGTTGTACTGCTTGTGGCTGTAATAGGTGTAGGCCTTGGCATAAGCCGTGCGGGCGTCGAGCTTCTTGGGCAGATGCGACAGGCTGTTGCGGGCGTGCTTGGAACGGGGATGGTTTTCCAGTAGTTCTAAACGCCACTTTTGCGCCCGCGCCGAGTCGTGCTTTTGGCTGGTGGTTGCGAGCAAGTAGAGCACCCGCGCTGGATCGGTGTCCTGCGGGAGTTGCTCCTCGTACAGAGCGAGGGCCTTGGCGGGTTGGCCGACGGTCCGGTAGAGGGAGGCCAAGCGCAGGCGGGCAGGGTTGCGGAGGATCGGGTTAGTCGAGGTAGCTAGAAAGTTTTCATACTCGGCGATGGCGTCGTGCGTCTGATCCATGTCATCTAGAGAGCGGGCCATCCAGAAGCGGCGGTAGTCGTCCAAGGCCGGTAGGTCGAGGTCGCGCAAGCGGTCGTACGCGCGGCTTGGCTCTTTGAGCATGCGCTCGCAAAACGCCCGCTGGAACTCGAGGTGTGCTTGAGCGGTCGGCTCGTGTTGGATCGTGTCTAGCGCGGTGAGTTGGGGATAGGCGAGGTCGCAACGGTCTTCGGCGATCAGCACGGCGATTGGGCTAGGCGGCTCCGGTGTGGGGACCTTGAGAGGAGCCTCGGGGGGGGCAGGGGGTGCCGAAAAGTAGAAATAGACTCCTGGTAGCAGGACCAGCAGAATCAGGGTTAGCGTTGTCCAAGCCCATTTGGCTTTGTCGGTCATTGGTCTTATGGTGGTTTTAAGGTGGGTAATTATTCGGACGCGCTAGCGACGCATCCTTATCATAAAAATACAATAGTATCACAGGAGGCCAAGCGGAAAATCGCCGTGCGGCGGCACAGCCAAAAAGTCAAGGAGGACCGTACAAAATGAAGAAGCGCGAAATGACCGCTAGCGGTGCGGGCGGAGGCGCATCTTAGGGCGTTGGGGGTCGTGCTTCAGCGGCGTTTGGGGGCGTAGAGGTGTGTGCTCTGGCCGTAGTGACTTTCGGCCGCTTCCATGAGGGTTTCGGAGAGCGTGGGATGGGGGTGGATCGAAAGCTGGACATCCGCGGCGAGCGCGGCCATTTCCACGGCTAGGACGCCCTCGGCGATCAGCTCACCCGCGCCGCTACCGGCAATGCCCACGCCTAGGATCCGATCGGTCTGGGGGTTGATGAGTAGCTTGGTGAGGCCGTCATTTGCGCCTTGGGTCGAGGCGCGGCCGGAAGCCGACCAGGGAAAACGTGCGACTGAGACCGAGCGGCCCTGCTCTTTGGCCTCTTCCTCGGTGAGGCCGCACCAGGCGATTTCCGGGTCGGTATAGACGACGTTGGGAATGGCTTGGGGTGCGAAGACCTGTTTTTCGTGGCCGGCTACGATTTCGGCGGCTAGGCTTCCTTGGTGGGCGGCCGTGTGGGCAAGGGCCGCGCCTACGAGGTCGCCAATGGCGAAAATCGAAGACTCAGCCGTGCGCAGTTGGTCATCGACTTGGACGTAGCCGTGCTCGTCGAGGGCGACGGCGGTGTGTTCCAAGCCCAAGTCTTGGCTGTTGGGAACCCGGCCAACGGCGAGCAGGATTTTGGCGTAGGTCTTGGAAAAGCTCTGGCCGTCGCTGTTCTGTAATTGTACCGCTAAGCCGTCGTCGGTTTCTGCGAGCGCGGTCACTTGGGTGTTGAGCATGATCTCGTCGAAGCGCTCGGCGGCCTTGTTGTGCAGGGGTTTGACCAAGTCGCGGTCAGCAGGGGGGATCAGCCCGGGAAGCATTTCGACGACCGAAACTTGGGTTCCCAACGCCGCGTACACTTGCCCTAGCTCCATGCCGATGATGCCGCCGCCGACGACGAGCATGGAAGCGGGTATGTCGTGGAGTGCAACGGCCGCGGTCGAATCCATGATGCGGTCGCTCGATTGGTCGAAGAGCGCAGGCACGGCTGGGCGCGATCCGGTGGCGAGAATGGCGTGCTCGAACTGCAAGGTGCCTTGGCTGCCGTCGGCTTGGTCGATTTGCAAGGTGTGGGAATCGACAAAGCGGGCGCGTCCCTGCACGTAGGTCAGCTTGCGCGCCCTGACGAGTTGACCCAAGCCCTGCGTCATTTTGGCTACTACCTCGTCTTTCCAACTGCGCAACTTGTCGAGATCAATCTCGGGCGCGGCGAATTGGATGCCCCAATGCTCGGCTTCCTTGGCTTCGTAGAGCAGCTTGGAAATGTGCAGGAGGGCCTTGGAGGGGATGCAGCCTCGGTAGAGGCAGACGCCGCCTGGATGGGCTTCGGGATCGATCAGGGCGACATCCAACCCCAAATCTGCGGCCTTAAAGGCTGCAACGTAGCCGCCCGGACCGCCGCCGATGACCGCTAGCTGGGCCTTGTCCATAGCTGCCTCAGCCTTCTAAGAGTGTGATAAAGGGGTCTTCCAATGCCGTGCAGACCCAGCGGAGGAAGCGTGCGCCATCGGCCCCGTCGATCAGGCGGTGGTCGTAGGACAGCGACAGGGGCAGGTGGGTACGCGGCTGGAACTGACCGTCGATATAAGTAGGTTCGACTTGCGAGCGCGCCACGCCGAGGATTGCCACTTCGGGCGGGTTGACGATGGGCGTGAAGGCGGTGCCGCCCATAGTGCCGACATTGCTGATGGTCATGGACCCGCCCTGCATGTCGGCCGGCGCGATTTTGCGCTCGCGCGTCTTTTGAGCTAGCTCGCTCAGTTCGCCTGCCAATTCGATTAGGTTCTTTTGGTCCACGTCGCGCACCACTGGCACGAGCAGACCGTGGGGGGTATCGACGGCAATGCCGATGTGAAAGTAGCTTTTGTATACGACTTCCCGCTGGGCCATGTCGATGCTGGCGTTGAACTGCGGGAAGACCTTGAGGGCGATGCCGAGTACCTTGATGAGGATCGCGGTCGGCGTCAGCTTGCCGCCGGCTGCCTCGGCCTTTTTGCCGTATTCTGCGCGCCACTTTTCCAAGTTGGTGATGTCGGCTTTGTCGAACTGGGTGACTTGCGGGATGGTGGCCCAAGCTTGTGCTAGACGCTCGGCGGTTATCTCGCGGACCTTGGTCATAGGCTCGCGCTCGATAGCCCCCCACTGGCTGAAGTCGGGCAGTGGGGGGGCTGCAGCCGGGGCAGCCCCCCGCGCTGCGTGCAGCCTTTTTGAGTGCGCTTTGACGTCGTCGATTGAGATCCGGCCGCCCGGCCCCGAGCCTTGGACCTGCGCAATATCGACGCCGATCTCGCGGGCTAGGCGGCGCGTCGATGGCGCGGCTGGGACGGGGCTGTCTGTAGCGGTAGGTGGAACTTCTTCGACAATTGGGGCGGCCTCTTGTACAATCGGGGTAGGGGCTGGTTCTTCTGGTGCAGGTGTTGGGGATGCTTCCTCGACGGCTGAAGACATCTCTTCGACGGCTGGGGCTGCGGCCCCCTCGACTTCGAGGATGGGCTGCCCGACGGCGATGGTGTCGCCCTGTTGGACGAGAATTTCAGTAACGGTGCCGTCTATGGAGGAGGGCACTTCAATGACGGCCTTGTCGGTTTCAAGCTCGATAACGGTTTGGTCCTCGGCGAGGCGATCGCCGACGGCGACGAGGATGCGGATTACATCACCGCTTTCAATGTTTTCTCCCAAGTCGGGCAGGGCAAATTTTACAGGCATAATGTGGTTTAAGCTCACTGGTAAATGGGATTGGGTTTCGCCGGATCAATCGCTAGGTCTTTCATGGCTTGGACGACCGCGTCGCTTTCGATTTGTCCCTCGCGCACCAGTGCGCTCAAGGCTCCTAGGACGATGAAGCGGTAATCGACCTCGAAGTGATCGCGCAGGGCCTCGCGGGTCTCACTGCGGCCGAAGCCATCGGTGCCGAGGGAGACGGGCGGGTTGGGAAACCAGCGGGCAATGGATTCCGGGAGGGCCTTGACGTAATCCGAAGCCATGACGTACACGCCGCGCTCTTTGGCTAGGCATTGTTCTATGTAGCTGAGCCGAGGCTCTCCGCTGGGGTGCATACGGTTCCAACGCTCGGCATTGAGGGCGTCGCGGTGCAGGGCCTTGTAGCTGGTGATGCTCCAGACATCGGCACTGACTTGGTATTTTTCTTCGAGGAGGCTTTGTGCTTTGAGGGCGCTGTTGATGATCGCGCCGCTGCCGAAAAGGTGGGCTTTGAGTCGGGCGCGTTTCTTGGCCGAGGGTTTGAACTTGTACATGCCTTTGAGAATGCCTTCTTCGACGCCGTCGGGCATCTCCGGCATGGAATAGATGTCGTTTTCGACCGTCAGGTAGTAGAACACGTCCTCCTGCTCGACGTACATGCGGCGGATGCCCTCGCGGATGATGACGGCGATTTCGTAGCCAAAGGCTGGATCGTAGGCTTCGAGATTGGGCACTGGATAGGCCAACAGGTGGCTGTGCCCGTCCTCGTGTTGCAGCCCCTCGCCGTTGAGCGTGGTGCGCCCGGCCGTGCCGCCGACCATGAAGCCCTTGACCCGCATGTCGCCGGCTAGCCAGACCAGATCGCCGATGCGCTGCATCCCGAACATCGAGTAGTAGATGAAGAAGGGAATGGTGTTGATGCCGTGGGTGGCATAGGCCGAGCCGGCCGCGATAAAGGAGGACATAGAGCCGGCCTCGGTGATGCCTTCTTCGAGTATCTGGCCGTCTTTGGCCTCTTTGTAGTAAGTGATGACGTCTTTATCGACCGGCTCGTATAGCTGGCCTAGGCTCGAATAGATTCCGAACTGGCGAAAGAGTGGCTCCATGCCGAAGGTGCGCGATTCATCGGGAACGATGGGGACGACTAAATTGCCGATTTGCTTGTCTTGCATGAGTTTGCGCATGACCGCGACAAAGGCCATGGTCGTGGCAAACTCGCGCTTGCCCGAGCTCTTTTTGAATTCTTCCCACAGCGTTTCCGGCGGCATGGCCAGTGGAGGGGCCGTTACCTGTCGCTGGGGCACGTACCCGCCGAGGCTTTCCCGTCGCTGGCGGATGTACTGGATTTCCGGGCTGTCGTCCGGGGGCCGGTAGAAGGGCGTCTCCGCGACCTCGTCGTCCGAGATGGGGATGCCGAAGCGGGTGCGGAAAAGGCGGATCTCGTCCTCGTTGAGCTTCTTTTGCTGATGGGTGATGTTCTTGCCCTCGCCGGCTTCGCCCATGCCGTAGCCCTTGATGGTCTTGGCGAGAATGACGGTGGGCGCGCTTTTTTGGGCAATGGCTTGCTGGTAGGCGGCATAGACCTTTTCTGGATCGTGGCCGCCGCGCCGCATTTTCTGTAGTTGTTCGTCCGAGTAGTCCTCGACCATTGCAGCTAGTTTGGGGTCGGTGCCGAAGAAGTCGTGGCGGATGTAGCTGCCGTCGGAGACCGAGTACTTTTGGTACTGGCCATCGACGACCTCGTTCATGCGCTGGGCTAAGCTGCCGTCGGCGTCTTGTTCCAAGAGCGGATCCCAGTCGTCGCCCCAGATCACCTTGATGACGTTCCAGCCAGCGCCGCGGAAGATCGCTTCGAGTTCTTGTATTATCTTCCCATTGCCGCGCACCGGGCCGTCGAGGCGCTGGAGGTTGCAGTTTACTACCCAGATGAGGTTGTTGAGCTGTTCGCGCGCAGCGAGGGTGAGCGCGCCCAAGCTCTCGGGCTCATCGCACTCGCCGTCGCCCAAAAAGGCCCACACCTTGCTGTCGTCAGCGGGCTTGAGGCCGCGGTTTTCTAGGTAGCGGTTGAAGCGCGCCTGATAGATCGAAAGGATGGGGCCTAAGCCCATAGACACGGTTGGAAACTGCCAAAAGTCCGGCATTAGCCAAGGATGCGGATAGGAGGCGAGGCCACCGCCTTCTTGCAACTCGCGGCGGAAATTTTCCAACTGGTGTTGGTTGAGGCGACCTTCGACGAAGGCGCGGGCGTACATGCCGGGGGAAGCGTGCCCTTGGAAGTATATCTGGTCGCCGGGATGGCCGTTGCTCGGGGCGCGGAAAAAGTGGTTGTAGCCGACCTCGTAGAGGGTGGCTGAAGAGGCGTAAGTCGAGATGTGGCCGCCGACGTTGGAGTCGTGATTGGCGCGCACGACCATGGCCATGGCGTTCCAGCGCACAATGCTTTTGATCCGTCGCTCAATCTCGCGGCTACCCGGATAGGGGGGTTGCTGATCGCGGGGAATGGTGTTGATGTAGGGCGTATTGACGCTGAAGGGCGTGCCGACTCCGGCTTCTGCGGCGTGGGTTTGGAGCTGTTGTAGGAGCTTGAGTACCTGCGCGGGCGTCCTATGGGCCAGCACGTAATCGAGAGATTCGAGCCACTCGCTCACTTCGGCTTGTAGTTCTTGGGCGTTGCTCATGGCTGAAATAATTCCTTTGCGTAGGCCGTTTTATAGGTCAAAAAAAGATAACAAGCACCTGTTTTCTTGGCAAAAAACCGTTTTGTTACAATCAGTTATATATATTATAGATACTGCTCGCACGCGCTGATGGGCGGCGCAGAAAGAGAGACTCCCCGTGCGCAGACACCGAACCGCCTATATCTGTTTGCTGGCATCGCTGCTTTTGCATCTGACCGCGCTTTATCTAGGAAATCACCTGTGGCGCGACGAGTTGGACGCGGAAGCCTTCCGCGTGCGCCTCGCCCGCATCCCGCCGCAGTTTAAACCCCCTCGCCCGATTCCCTTGCCTCCCCTGGACGTAGAGGCGTTGAAAGTGGAGATGGAGTATCTACGGGCCGATCAGCCGGCTGTGGCCGTCCGCGACCCCAATTTAGAAAGCGAGGCGACCCCGCCCGAGATAGAGTCGCCGACGGCCCCCTTGGCGTTGGCCGAGATGGCCGTTGGCGCGAAGGAAGATGCGCCAATTTTGGAGCGCGAAGAGATGATTTCGCCTTCGTCGTTGGGGTTGGCTGATAGCATGGGCGTGGCCTCGATGGATCTGTTGCGGCTAGAGGACATGGCTCGGGCTAACAAGGATCACGCCGCGGTCATTCCCAGTCGGGCGACGCGGCGCGACTTGTCTGGCTACGTGAACTTCACTCAGTTGCGCGTCTATGGGGCTGGCTCGGGTCGGGGTGCACTCGACGCCCTGAGCCGCTACTTGCGCGACCACACCCACCTGCTGGCGCGAGTGCGGGACCAGACCTACGAGTACTTCTTGTCGGAGCAATTGCTCAAGGATCCCATCCACTTTCTCTTTGAGGACTCCTTGTCTGCCTATGACCCGAACCTCCTGACCAAGTTCAGTGCGGAGGAGAAGGCGCTTTTGGGCCGCTATCTGCGCGAGGGTGGCTTCCTGTTTATCGAGGGTAACAGCCGCCGTACCAACCACTATTTGCGCGAAATGAAGGATCAACTGCGCGAGATTTTGGGGTCTGGGGCGCGCTTGGCACCCATCCCGACCTCACATCCGATATATCATTCCTTTTACGAGTTCGGCGGCGGCTTTCCCGGCGAGGATAAATCGCGCCTTGAGGACTCCGGCGACAATCCCTCTTGGTATTATCCAGTCAACAATCGCTATGAGGTTTTGGCCTTGCAGGAAGAACAGGAAGCCACCCTTTTCGGAGCCAGCGCTCTAAGCACGGACTTACCACCACCAGAGGGGTTGTGGGGCGTCGAACTGGATGGCGAGTTGGTCGCCGTGTTAAGCGACTTATGGTTAGGGAATTATTGGCAGGCTAGCTTCAACACGGAAGACGAAGAAACGCCGCCGGCGACCTACGCGCTGATGGCGGGGACCAACATCTTGGTCTATGCGCTGACGCGCAAAAGCGGCATCACGCCCCAACTGCCGCCGCCAGCTTGGACGCCGGAACAAAGGCCCGTGGCCATGGTGCAAGAAGCTCCGCTAGCTGTCGACATCGCCACGGCCGACGAGTTGCTCTTCGACGATCTCGACGCTTGGCTAGCCTTGGTGGTAGCCCCCATCGGCAGCGAGATCACAGAGGACATCACCGTGCGCTTGGACGGCCGCTACTCGCTCGAATTGCTCAAGCGCGGCTATCAGGGA
>JAJEGS010000024.1 GCA_022819745.1 Candidatus Latescibacterota bacterium
GGACACGTTTTGGGAATCGGTACCACTTGGGACAGGATGATTCGCGACCTAAATGGTGATACTCATTTTGCCGGGCCGCAAGCGATTGCGGCCTTCGATCAAGCCGGGGGCAGCGATTATCAAGGCGCAAAAGTACCAATAGGACGCCTTAGCGACGATCCGTATTATAGATCCCATTGGAGAGGGAGTGTCGTGAGCGGTGAGCTTATGACAAGCGGCATTACTAGCGTCCTTTCAGCCATAACACTTGGCGCACTGAGCGATCTGGGCTACACGGTTGACTTTTCGATGGCTGACCCCTACGAGCTACCACCCCTCGGCGCGGCCAAACCCGTCGCCGACGCGATACCTTTCTGCTTGGTGGAAATGAAAATGATGCCCCCGCCGGTCTATGTGGACGATTGATTGATCCTATCCGTTGAACGGGTTTTTCACGGATAGATCGTCGCCAACCCATGTTCTTTCACGGAGGATTTCCCATGCTGCGTTTGCTGCTACTCCTCGTCCTCTTGGCTTGATGCGATGCTCACCTTTGTCGCCACTGGACAAGACAGAAACGCCACCATGTCCGCGTCTCCAAACGGAACGCCTGGCGGGTTGGTACTTGGATGAAGGAGTTGAAAAGCAGCCGCGAGTGCCGCGCCGATAGTTGTCTTTTGCTGCTCTCTTTTTATATTGTGCTGATATTTAGCAACGATTAGCAACTATTAAGAGCTGTTGAAAGGAGGTAAAGAGAGGCCGTTTTAGGCATCAGAAGCTCACTTTTCGTTTTTTAGCGAATGTTTAAACCACGAACCCATGAGGTGAATTGCATTATGAAGAAGATTTTGAGCAGCGCGAGTATTTTGGCCCTCGGCATCATGTTGCAGGCCAGCGCGGTATCGGCTCACGTGCCGATCCCCGGCATCGACTCCGGTACGCTTTTCCAGTGGCCTGCTGGCCTAGAACCGACCTTGGACGGCGACCTCTCTGAATGGGACATCGTCCCAGAGGATTACTACGTCCCCTTTGATTCGCACTTCGAGTACTATCTCGGCTTGGGCCACGAAAACGACGAGAGCAATCTGTCGTTTCGGGTGGTAGGCTCTTGGAGTGCAGGGACCAACCGACTCTATCTTATGATGGAGCGCTTCGATAATCTCTGGGTCCGCACAGGCTTTGGCCAGACCGCGGCTGGCGACGATAGCTGGGAGATCATGATCGACGCCGACCACGGCGGCGACCGGCACTTTGCCCTCCCCGACGATTTTGAAGACGACGAAGAGCGCCAGCGCAACCAGGGTCGCTTCGCCCAGAACGCTCATTACGTCTGGCCCGAAATGCCCGACGCCAACCGAGCCGTGGGCTGGAAGTGGTTCTTCAACAGCCAATCCACTTGGCACGATAAGCCGCCGTGGGGCGATTACGGTTTCCAGCTAGATGGCGAAGTCAACTCGGGCGAGGCCACGGCGCGCATCGAGGTAATGACGATCGCGTGGGATGACTTCTACTGGATCGGTCCCGACGAGAGCCTAGTTCACACCTTCACCGAGGGCAATACCATCGGTTTGGGTTGGGTTGTTCACGACATAGACAACACTGCAGAGGACAATGGCGGAGCCAGCGCTGGCGGCTGGGGCATCAACCCCAACATCCAGATGTGGTTCGACTGCGTCAACTGCTCGGACTTCCTGCTGGCCCCGATCGATCCGCGCGTGGATTTCAGCAGCGTTGAAACCTCGGTAGAGGAAGAAAGCTGGGGACGCATTAAGGCGGCCTATATCCAGTAGTTCGCTTCTCGTTCCCAACTATTAGCTCAGAAGGGGAGGTGTCTCGTGCATCTCCCCTTCTGATTTCTGCCTTCCCCTTGGGAGATGCCGTCATGGTCGCATTTAGAGGCCTCTGCGCCGCGCTCTTGTTGGCCGCGAGTAGTATCCCGGTCGCGGGATTGACCGTCTATCGGCTAGGTGGTGAGGGTTTACCGCCGCCGCCCGAAGTG
Organism: Candidatus Latescibacterota bacterium; assembly: GCA_022819745.1. The sequence goes on from JAJEGS010000024.1 coordinate 1,979, forward strand.
GCCAGCGGACAAGCCGATTTAGTCCAATTTAGCTGGGCCGAACTCGATCCCGACCTACAGGGAGTAAGCGAATCCCTGACGATTGCCCCCGACGCCATTTCCCCGTTGTTCTTCCCGGCGGATGTCAATATCGCACCGACGGTCAAGGATCGCGGTGGCTATCTACAGACCCAAGGTTTTCAGGCTTGGGTCGAAACCGATGATATAATTTTGATAAAAGACGGCGATCCTGCGACGGCCTATTACGAGGAGAAGGGATCCAATCAGGTGAACGTGGGAGATGACTTGCGGTTCGGCAAAGTTTTACTGTTCGATCTCGGCGGTTTGTTTGCGGTGGATCGAATCCGCTTTTTCACGCGTGCTGGCAACGAAGCCAATTACATCGAACTCTTCCACATCTGGACCAATACGCTGACGAATGAGGAAGCCGGGATCAGTAGCGTGGACCTCTGCACTGCTGGCAGGACGGACAACTGTTTGGGCTTCATCAACAGGGCACACCGCGACATTTACAATCGCAAGAACATGTATTTCAACGCGTTGTTGGAGGTCAAGGAAAACACCCGCTCGACCGTAGAAGTGGAACTCACCGGCGAGTACATCCGCCGCGTGGTGCTGTTCGTGCCGTCGCAGCTAACCCGGGACTGGGAGATCGCCGAGTTTGAAATTTTTGCGCCCGGCTATGTGCCCAACGCCTCGTATCTTTCCAACATCCTCGATCTCGGCAAAGAAGTCTCGCTAGGCGAGTTGCGCTGGTCGGGGACCAAGGATGCGGAGGCCGCGGTCAACATCCGCAGCCGGAGCGGCAGCGATGTCGATCCCAACATATACTGGCGCTATACATTCCGGGGTGACGAGCAGGTCAGCTATGACGACAGGGGTAGGCCGCTGACTTTGCGCACGTACGGGCGGTTGGAAATTTCCGAGCGCGGCAAGATCACCCGCGACGCGGCAAATTGGGATTTCTGGTCAAAGACCTACGATTTTGGCGACAGTGTTGGGACGCGCTGGTCGGCGACTAAGCCTCGGAGCTTTGTCCAGTTTGAGTTGGATTTTCAATCGAATATTGCCGCAGGTAGCCGGATGAATTACGTGGAGTTCACTGCGTCCCCGCCGGCGGTTACGACGCTGGTGGGAGAAATCGATCCCTATCAGGTGGAGACGGCTCAAGTAACGCAGTTCACTTATGCTATCCGGCCTACCATCGGAGTCGATGATCCGGGATTCGATCATTTGGAAATCTCGTCCCAGGGCGGGCGGCTGGTGAGTATTGACGGCGTGCGGATCGGGGGCCAAGAGGTCGCTTTTGAGCGGGTCGAAGAAGGGACTGAGCGGCTGGTGGTGGGCGTGCCGAGGTTAGACGTGGACCGCACTGAAGAGGTGATGGAGGTGGATTTCAGGGCCGAGATTTTTCGCTATGGAGCGGTCTTTGCCGGTCGCGTGTTCGACAGCGAAACCCCACAGGAGATTTGGCAGCCGGTGCAGCCCGGCGATGCTACCGCGCTCAGGGACGGCAATAGCCTTTCGGTGCAGGCTGTCGCGCTAGGTTCGCGGGTCCTCGGCGCGCTCGATTTGGCCGGGGGCGTTTTTACGCCCAATGGCGACGGCGTCAACGACGGGTTGGACATTGCCTATGATTTGCTCAAATTGGTGGCACCGACTCCGGTGGTGGTGGAAGTGCGGGACTTGGCCGGCGGGTTAGTGCGCGAGGTGTACAATGGTCTCGACACGGCCGGTCGCCACCGGCGGCAGTGGGACGGTTTGGATGAGCACGGGCAGCGGGTGGCTCCCGGTGTTTACATCTGCCGCGTCGAGGTCGAGACCGAGGAAGGGCGGCGGCAGCGCGCAGGGGTCGCAGCGGTTGTCTATTGAAATCGGCTAATTCAGGAGATTGGGCTATGGTTAGCGGAAAGTGCGCACTGGCGTTGAGTTTGGGGCTTGGTTTGTGGGGGTTGGTTGGGGCGCAAAATCACGCATTGCGCTCCGACCACGTGGTCGTAAACAGCCAAAGACACTGGAGTAATTGGGCCTTTGTCGAGGGGACGCTGGATGTCTCCGCTAGCGGGGAGGTTGTTCCAGCCTTCGTACCCAAGGATCACAACGCCGTAACGGACATTGTCCAACACCTGCAGCGCCTCGCCGATAACGCGACTATCCTCGACGCGATCGAAGCCGGTTCCAACAAGGCGGCGGTCGCCAACCTCTTCGACGGCGACGAAACGACCTATTGGGAGCCAGACCCCGACAGCCCATTGCGGGACTGGTGGTTTCAGGTCGATATGGGGCGATTGATCAATGCCACGCGGGTCGGGTTGCAATTTGTGCCCGAAGGGCAGGGCGATCCCTTTTTGCAGTTCGCAGTGCTGACGGCCGACAACGCCGATCAGGGCAACAAGATAGCGGGCAAGGTACCCATGCACTTGGTGTACCGCACGCCAAGCGACAACAAGAACCAGCGCGAGTTCGAGTTCGACCTCAACCGAGGGGAGCTGATTGACCCCACGCCTGGCGTGGATTTTGCGGGTGATATGGTGCGCTTCGTGCAAGTCGTGGTCACCGAAAGCGATGGTGCGCGCGCCGTCGAAGTGTCGGCGGAAGAATACGAGGCGTTGGCCAGCCGCGACAAGGGCGATGTGGTCTTCTACAAGCAAGCGGGAGTGGGGGAAGTGGAGGTCGAGGAGGCGATCTACGAGGCGATTGACTCGCAATTGCGCGGCCCGGTGCGCTATTATCGGCGGGAGCGGCCGCGCTTGGCTGAGTTGGCCGTCTATGAGGTGGGCAAGAACATTTCGCAGGGCATGATCCTCGACCGCAACGGCAGCGCCGAGAGTTCCCACGATGGGTCTGTGGGCAACTTAGTAGATGGGGAAGGCACCTATCTAACCTTTAATCTCAAAGCCTTTCAGACGGGGAACGTGGAATTCGGAGAGCGCTTTCTGGAGTTCGACCTAGGCGCTTCCTACTGGCTCGACACTGTGCAGCTATGGTACAGCCTCAGCGTTGCTGGCGGCCGGTTGGCTGGAGCCAGTTTTCACCGCTACGCAATCCAGACTTCGGACGGCACTCCCGCCCCAGGTGGCGGTCGGCTGTGGAGGATGCCCGCACAGGTCCGCGGTTTGGGTACGGCGTATGAAGTCAACACCTTTGAGCCGACGCCGGCTCGCTTTGTGCGCATAGCCTATCCCTTTTCTAGCAGCGAATCGGGTCGGGAGGGGAATAAAGCGCGCGTCCGAGAAGTGCAGATCTACGGCGAAGGGCACCATCCCGAGGTGGAACTGGAGTCGGGGTTGATCCCATTGCAGGGGGCCAAGAACCTAGTGTCGATCGAATGGGAGGCGGACACGCCCCCGGGTACGTCTGTGCAAATCCAGACCCGCACTGGCAATGAGGTCTCCGAAGCGTACCGCTACTACGACAGCGGCGGCGCGGAAGTCTCGGAGGGCAAATACGCGAAGCTGGGCTTTTTCAAAAAGGGCCGAATCGACACTCTGCAGGTGGCCGGATCCGACTGGAGCAACTGGAGTGCGCCCTACGCGCGTTCCGGCGACCCGATTGCCTCGCCCAGTCCGCGCCAATATCTGACCTTGCGCGCTCGGTTGACGACCACAGACCCCATGCACGCCGCTAGCTTGCAGTCCATTCGCTTGAACTTCAATCCGCCAGTGGCGAAACAACTGCAAGGCGAACTGGATATTGGGATTTTTGAGCGCTTGGGTGCGCCGCAAGAGGTTTCGCTGTTTGTCAAGCCGACCTTCGCGTCGCAGGATTTGGGCTTTGACGAGATATTGGTGCGCACGCCGCCTGATATGTCGCTCGAATTCGGCGCGTTGCGCTTGGGCAGCGCGGCGCAGTGGGAAAGCGGCCAAGCCGAAGAGCTGGCCAATGTACAAGTGATGGAGACGCGCTCGGATTCACTCTGGTTGCGCCTCGACCAGTTGGTAAAGCAGGGCGGACAGGTCGATCTAGTTGAGGTGCAGTTTACGACGGCCCTGTTTTCCCCTGGGGCAGTGCTCCAAGCGGCGCTGGGCAATTCGTCGTTGGCCAACTCGTGGCAACAGGTTGACCCGGCGGACGTGACCGAACTGGCCCAGAGTCAGGGGCTGCAAATTCTCGCTTCGGTGCAGGACAACAAGGTCCTCGGCGATCTAGGCATTCAGCCGGAGGTAGTGACGCCCAACGGCGACGGAGTCAACGACGCGCTAACTATTGATTTTACTGTGCGTCGGTTGAGTGGTACGCGTCCCGTCAACGTGCGGATTTACGACTTAGGCGGGCGGCTAGTGCGCCGTCTCGATACCCAGAAGTCCCTAGTGGCCGGGAAATACGTGCTCGACTGGGCAGCCGATGACGAGCAGGGGCAACTGGTGCCGCCCGGAATTTACATTTTGCGCATCGACGTCGATGCGGATTCGGATCGCGACGTGCGGCAAACGGGTGTGCAGCGCCTGCTGCATGTGGCGTATTGACCATATAGGAAGAGAGTCGGCTGTGTTGTATCCGCGTGCGAAGGCGCTGGTGCTGGTATTGTTGGCGGTGCAGAATCTAGGGGCGGAGCGCCGCACGATTATCATGGGCGGCGAGGACGGTTTGGAGTGGGCGAGCGGCGGCGGGACTATCGCGGCTTTGATACAAACCAGTCCGACCGAGATTGAGGTTAGCAACACTCCAGGCAATGTGCTCGAATTTGATGCTGGCGACCGGGTGGGCTGGCTGTCGCCGCAACAGGCAGATGAGACTGTAAATATCGCCTTGGGCCTCCTCGACCGCGGTGGTCGCCTCGGCGCGCCGACTATTTTGTCGCAGGTCATAAAAGACCAGCTAATTTTTATGATCGACGACGATCCCACGACCGCCTTTGAGCGCAAGACGGCTCGCGGGGGAAGTCAGGTCAACTCGCTCGGCGTAATCATGGATTTCGATCTCGGCGCGCGGTTCGGCGTCGAGCGAATCCAGTTTTTCCCCCGCAACGCACACCCTGATTTTCTCGCTCCGGATTTCCCATTCCAGAACGATTTCCTGCGCGGCTTTGAATTGCTGCTCAACGACGGCAGCGAAGAAACACAGGTGGCCAATCAGCCAGTGCTGACTACCGTCGAACTGGAGACGGAAAACGAAGAGCCGGTCGTCGAATTGACCATCCCGCCGCAATACGTCCGCTATATCCGCCTGAAATCGCAGACCACCGTGGGGTTTGAGGTTGCGGAATTCCGCGTGTTTGGCTCCGGGTTTGTGCCCCGCGCCGACTACCTTTCCAACATCTTCGATTTTGGCGAGGAATTGGCGCTGTGGGGGCGCATCCGCTGGGAGGAGGAGCACTTCGGGTCCGAGCGCCTGTCGCGCTTGCTGATCAGTTCGCGCAGCGGCTGGGACGACACGCCGTTGGAATTCACTCGTCTGCATTCTAGCAGCGGGGAGGAGGTGCCGTGGCGGGAAGGCGCGGTCGCAACCACGGCGACAGGCGATGCGGTTGACTTGGACGCGATTGACGATGTTGAAGAAGCCCTCGACCTGTTCAACGCCCTGCCCATTGACGAGCGCAATCAGGTGGCGTTGACGCAGGACGAGTACGACGATTTGAGAAGTTCGGATAAGGGCGACGTGCGCTCCGACTTAGTCGCTTGGAGCCGCTGGTCGCCGCCGTATAAGCTAACTGCGGGCGCTATAAATGCCGCAAACATTGGCGATGATGAGTTGGGCGTACCCATCCTGTCGCCCGGCCCGCGCCGCTATTTCCAATTGAAGGCCGAATTCGACAGTCAAGACTTGGAATCTGCCCGCGCGTTGGGTGCGCTCGCCTTTACGGTATCTAACCCGCCGCTGACGGAGAGGATCATCAGTGAGGTCGTCCCGCGCCAAGTTGAACTGGGCGTGCCGGTGTCGTTTACGTATGCCGTTTTGCCGACCAAGATGCGTCAGGGCGTGGATTTGGGGTTCGATGTGTTCGAGATCGCTACGCCCGTGCGCTCTGAAGAGATTGAGACCATTGAAGTGGTACACGCCGACGGTCAGGTGCAAATGGCGGATTTTACTGGCGTGGACTTGACCAATCTGCCCGTTCAGGACGACAGTGGCCTCTTTGCCGTAGAATCGGTGACTGAGCGGCACCTGCGGGTGCGCTTTCCCGCGATCACGGAAAGCGATTTGGCTGCGGGCCGCGCAGCAGTGCTCAAAATCCGCTTCAAGTGCCGTGTGCTGAGGTTTGGCACGACTTTTACCGGCACGGCTTGGAACAGTGCTACCGACGACCTCGGTCAGCGGGTTATCGGCGGCAATGCGGCCGATTTGGGGGAGGCGGACGACGATCTAATACCTATCGGGGCTGCCGATCCGAATGATCTAGCGGTAAGAGTGCCGTTGGCGGGTGGCCGCCTGATGATTAATGTCGCGGCCCAACCGCGCATCTTCAGTCCCAACGGAGATGGGGTCAATGACGAGACGTGGATACACTGCGACTTGGTGCGGTTGGTCGATGCTGCGCCGCTTACGGTGCGCGTGTTCGATTTAGCTGGACACCGCGTCCGCACGCTCTTTGCGGGCGAGCAAGGCGGCGGGAGTTTTTCGGTGAAGTGGGACGGCACGAATGCTGCCGGACAACAGGTGCCTCCAGGTATCTACCTCTTCCGCGTCGATTTGGCTACCGATGCCAAACGGGAAGGGGCCGTGGGCATTGTCGAGATGGTTTATTAGTGGATGCTGCGCTGCGCTCAGCATGACTAGGAAGATTTGTTTTCTAACGGAGGGATTTAATGGGCAGAACTAGGGGGATACCCGCGTGGCTGGTCCTCTTTGCACTGGTATTGCCAGCGACTGAGACGACTGGCCAGTCGCTGGACCGTCGTTTCGGGACCCAGCGCGGTGCCCAACCCACCTTTGAGCCGCGCGGCCCGGGCGTCCTCTTCGATGCGCTCGACCCGGCGCTCAAGAAATGGTACGTGCCGCAAGAGCTATACGTCGATTACGGCTTTCGCCAGTGGGAGTACTCGAACTACGCCCGAGACTTGTACCAGCGCTACGTCAACACCAATCGCCAAGGCGGGCCGTTTTACGACCTGTACGGGAACTACCAGACCTGGGGCTGGCTGGTTTTTGACTGGAACCAGACGCAACCGGGCCAATTTGGTTCGTCGATATACAAAGACCCCAGGTTCAATTCGTGGTTCAACGCCGTTACGGTCTCTGCTGATTCGCGCGATCAGTATTACTTGGCGATAACCATCGGCGAACGCATCCGCACCGCCCTGACGCCACTGACTTTTTCAAAGCCGCGTTTCAACGGCATCCAGATGGACTTCGCCGCGGACAAATACGAGGCGACGCTGTTGTTTTCCCGCGCCAGCGAGGCGATCCTCGGCACCACCCCCGCACTCCAGCCCAGCACTTCGACCAACGCGACCAATATGATGGGGGGACGGGCCACGGCGCAGGTGGGGGATTTTGTCAAGGTCGGCGCGACTATGGTCAATGCCCACCATTCGCAGACGCTGGCCGAGGCATTTGAACGCAATCCGTTCATCGGCACCTTGGGGGCCGGGCAAGGCAGCGACCCGATTCGGGTCCTCGCTGTGGTGCTGAGCGACGATTCACCGGAAGACGGCCAGGGCGGCGCGGCGCTGTTTGCCCACGACATCATCATTACGGCCGAGGATTTCGACACCAAGAAGCGGACGAAATTCCGCTTGCGGGAGGTGGTAGCCGATCCGACCAAATGGCCGGTGATTACCGGCGGCTTCCCACGAGAGGGTTTTTTGGCCGCCGACGGCGAGGAACAAATCGTCATCAACTACGACTTTACCGACTTGGCGTACATTGGCCCACGGCCGACGGAGATCGTCGATATCCAGTTCGATCTCGTGGTGGCCAACGACTACAAGATCCAGGTTTGGTCGGATCGCCAGATCGGGCGCGGCAGCTTGCCCAGCCCGCCGCTTACGGGTTTGGATTTGGCGCAAGCGGGTGCCGTGCTGTTCGATGTCCGCAGCGCCGCAGGCAATGTAACGGACAATTCAAATCAGCAGCGCGTCGTCTTTGACTACGGACTGCCATCGGCCAACATGGTGTTCGGATTTACCATGGAAGTGTTGCAGTTGATGGGCTTTGACGCCTATGCTGAGTACGATATTAATCGCGACTACACCCAGTACCCCAACCTCACACTCGCCAACGCGGACCGCAACCTGCGCACCCACGCCCGCGACGCCGCGGCTTGGATGATCAACGTTTCCAAGCAAGCCTATCCGTTCTTCTTGTTCGGCGAGGCCTTCAGCATGGATCCCGACTACTCGACGACGGCGTATATCGTCGATTCGGGCGGCAACATCTACTACGACGACGAACGCACCTCCATGTATGAGTTTGTCGATGACAACGACGACCAAGATCGCACGCCCGATTGGACCCGCTGGGGTCAGGGCGGCCCCGACGCAATCGTCTTCCCCGGCTGGGACGAAAACAACGACTTCGTCTCGGATTTCAATCAGAACGACAATATATCGCTGAGCAATCGCATCCCGGATTACGAAGAGCCGTTTTTCCGCTACAACGTCGATCGGCCAGAATTCCTCTTTGGCATCGACCTCAACAACAACAACTGGATCGATCGGTTTGAAAACGACGACTTGCCCGACTACCCCTACCGCAGGAATCACCGGGGCTACAATGTCTATGTCGGCCAATACCTGACGCCGGAGGCGCGATTGACGGTGGGGCGACTGCGCGAGGACGAGCTATCCTCCAACCGCCGCAGCCACGCGACCTACGGCGTTTTCACGTACGACCGCGACCACCCGCAATGGGGTCGCTTGCGGTTTTTCAATTCGCTGAAAAAGGTCGCGGACAATATCCCCGACGTGCGCCGCGAGCCGACGCTCTACCTGCAAACAATCTCGCTGGCCCTTGTTGAGGACATCTTGCCGGCCAGAGACACTTGGGTCAATGACAGCTACGTGCAGTTCGATTACGAACCGCTCAAAAAGCTGAATGTGATCAACAAATTCAAATACAGCCTCTTCAGCCAGCGCGGTGAGGCGTTCAAAAGCGGCGATGCGCCCATCCTCAATGAACGCACGCAGTTTGTGGGTTTGATCAATAAGGCGGATTACACCCGCAAGATCGGCCAGTTTGTGCTGCAACCCAAGGTGAAAAGCGAATACCTCAACCAGACGGCCTTTTTGCAGGCCGATCCCGACCGCAAGGAGTGGATGGGGATCGGCATTTTGCAGGCGCGGCTGCCGGTGTTGAACAACTCCTTTCTCGAAAGTGGAGTGGAGTATTCGGTTTTCCGCGAGTTGGTCCTGGACGAAGACGCCTTGCTGGACGATGGCCCGACCCAAGACACAGGCGATTTCCGCAACTTGGTCTTGGCCGTGCAGTGGACGACCCTTGGACACTATCTCGGCTACAAGCTTACCACTCAGTTTGGCGTTAGCTATACCAAGCGGTGGGATGAGGCCGTGGTGTTGGGTGCTGATGGCCTTGTGAAACAGAGCGAGAGCCGCTCCTTTGGCACTAGCTTTATCTCGGTGTACGCTGGCGTAGAATGATGCGACGCGATCCAACAATGGGGGCACTCATGCGGTGGGTGGCGGTTTGCTTACTGATCGGACTAGTGTCGGCGAGTGCCCAGCCCGATTACGGCAACCGCTTGGGGACCAACGAGGAGGACCGGGTTTCTTATTACGCCTCCGGCCCACTCATGCAGCAGGCAGCGTTTGTGCCCGCGTTGAAGCGCTGGTACATGCCGCAGGAAATCGTATCCGAATACCGTTGGCAGTGGGAGTACACCAATTACGCGCGGGATCCCTACCGGCGCTATTTTTCTCCCGGACAGGAAGGCGACTATTTCTACGACCTGTACGGGCGCTATTTGACCAAGGGTTGGCTGGTGTACGACTGGCGGCAGCGGCAGCCGACCAGCTCTGGGGGCTCGGGCCTGCTCAAACCGTCCGGGCGCTACGACTCGTGGTTTAGCAACCTGCTCATTGCCACCGGTACCAAGGGCCAGCACTATTTGGGGGTGACCATCGGCGACTTGATCAACACCACGCTGACGCCGATGACGTTCCGCAAAACTAGGTTCAACGGAGTGCAATTTGACTATGCTGCCGACCGCTTGGCCGCTACCGTGCTGATGTCGCGGATTAGTCTGCCGGTGCATCAGATCGCTCCGGGCGTGCGCGTTCCCATCGTCACCGAGAATTTTACCAACCTGCTCGGCCTCCGAAGCGAGTGGAAGGTCCTCGACGCCGTGCGCTTGGGCGCGACCTTTGTCAACGCCCACAATGACCGATCTCAATCCGACCGCGGCGGCAACCCTTTCAAGGGCAAGCTGACTAACGGCCAACTGGAAAATCGCATCAACTGGATCATCGTCCGCATAACAGACGACTCGCCCGAGGACGGCGTGGGCGGCCCTACGGTTTTTGATCAGGACATTGAAGTGCATACCCAAATCGGCGGCCGCGATACCGTGCTGGTCGGCAGTCAGCTTGGTTTTCTGCCGCAGGTGGAGGGTGGTACTACGCGCAATGGTTTTCCCGTTGCCGAAGGGGCTGGTAGCGAGGGCGAGATCACCTATCGGTACAATTTCTCTGCGGAAGACTCGGCAGTGATGTCGCTGGAAGACATTATCGACGATGCCGACTTGGTCAACAATATCACCGCGGTGAAGTTCCGCTTCCTACTCAACAACGACTACCGGATTGATGTCACCTCGGATGTCCAGACCGACAATGAACCGTTGGGTGCCCAATCCAAGTTTTTAAACGTGGTGCGAGCAGACGGCAATGTCCAAGACAACTCCAATCAGCGGTGGGTCGTCTTTGACTACGGCCTGCCGACGGCGACCCAAGTCTTCGGCTTTAGCTTCGAGGTCAGCGATTGGGCGGGCTTTCGGATGTACGGCGAGTACAATGTCAACCACCAGTTCCGACAGTACCCCAATATCGCGCGTCAGACGCACCGCAGCGCGTCCGGCGTGTTGGGAGATGAGTCAGCGACGGGTTGGATGGTCAACGTCGCCAGAGAATTCTACCCCTTCTTCCTGTTCGGCGAGGCGTTTAGCATGGACGCCGAGTACAACACCACGTCGTTCCTCGTCGATCAGGGCGGGCGGATCAATTACAGCGATGACGAAGAGGCGCGGTCGGAATTCCTCTACGACTTGGTAGATGACAACGACGACAATGACATCCGCCTCGACCAGCGGCGCGACAAGGAGGGGTTGGCCGACGGAGCGGTGTTCCCTGGTCTCGACGAAAACAACGATTTCATTTCCGATTTCAACCAGAACAACACGCCAGTGCGCCCCAATTTCATGCCCGACTACGAAGAGCAGTTCCTGCGCCACTACGTCGATCGACCGGAATTCGTCTTCGCCATCGACTTGAACAACAATGGCTGGGGTGAGCGCTTTGAAAACGACGACGAGCCGGATTATCCCTATAAGCGCGATCGGCGCGGGTACAACGCCTACTTGGGAGCGTGGCTGACGCCGGAGCTGAAGTGGATGGCGGGGCAAGAGCAAGTGCAGCGTTTGTCCACCGGTGCAAAGAACCTGACCCGCTACGCTCTGTTGGCCTACGAGCGCAATTTTCCAACGGTGGGAAATGTTGCTTTTTACAACATGTTTAAGCTGGTACAGGACGATATTGCCGACGATGTGGTTCAGTGGGTGACGGCGCGCCCTGAACTGGGGCGACCGCTGGACTCGCCGGGGTCGATGCAGCCGGTCATGGATCCGCTGGCAATGCGCGACGCCGTCGTCAATCGGCTGTGGGCTGGTTTCACCGGCAAGACCTACAAGGGTATCAATAGCGAGGGCAAGTTCATCCACGAATTCATTCGGCAGCGCGACGCCGATGCCCGCGACCGCGCTGGCCGCAAGATCGCCCGCAACACGCGGCGGTTGGGGCTGATCAACCGCATAGATTACCAGTTCTCGCTGGGCCGGTTGACGGTACAACCGCGTTTCAAGCACGAACTCTTCATGGACGATACGCCCTACAATATCGACCGCCTAACGAGCGCCTCGATGGCCGACCGCCAAGATTGGAGCGGGATTTCTTCGCTCTTGCTGCGGCGTTCCTTTTTGAACCACGTATCGCTGCAGTTGGGCGTCGAGCACCTGATCTTTCGCGATTTTATCCAAGATGAGACGGTCGCTGGTGGCTTGCGCGTCGGCGATACGACCGGGGATTTCAATGAAACTTCGCTCGCCGTGCAGTTTTCCATCGACAAGCCGTATCTGGGCTATACTCTGCAAACCCTAATGGGGATCAGGGTGAGCAGACGCTATCTGGAGCGCTTTGAACAGCCGAGCGCTCGGGAGACGGGTGCTCTCTCCTTTGTGACGGTATATGGCAGCATCCGCTAAGAGGCTCCCTTCGACAGGCTCCCTTCGACAGGCTCAGGGAGCGTGTTTGGGCAATGTCGGCCCCTGAGCCTGTCGAAGGGGCATGATTTTCACACTAGCCAATGAGACAACTTCTCAGGAAATAGGTTGTAATTCGATGCTGAAGAGAATGGTAGCGTGGGTTTGCGTTGTCCTGATTGCGTTGGGTTGTGCAAAGGATGCCGAGGAACTAGAAGACCCAGTTTTGGCCGAAGTGGGAGACCGCCGGATAACGGCTTCCCAATTGATCGACTTTGAACAGCGCTTGCCGGCGCAGCTAAAGACAAAAAAATCCGGCTTGGACGGCTACCGCGACTACCTACAGACGATTATCGACAAGGAGATTTTCCTCCAAGAAGCGATCAAAAGGGGACTCGACGAAGTACCGGAGGTGGCGCAGAAGCTACAGCGGGAAAAAGCCGAACGGGTGTTGAGCCTGTTGTTCGAGCGCGAATTCCTCGCCAAGGTCCACGTCGAAGAGCAGGAGTTGCGGGCGGCCTACGAAGCCGCGGACAAGGAGCGCGAAGTCAAGCTGCGCCTGATCATCGTCGACACGGAGGCAGAAGCCGAGGAGATCGGGCAGAGCCTTGCCGATGGCCGGGATTTCGCCGAACTGGCGCACAGCCGATCGCAGCACAAATCGACGGCACCGCAAGGTGGGGAACTGGACGGCTACCTGACCCCCGAGCGCATCCCAATCTACCTGCAAGAATACATAAACGCGCTTGAGGTCGGCGAGTACTCCGAGCCGATTCGCCTGCCCAATAGCCAGTTCGGGATCTATCAAGTCATGCACGCCCGGCCCGTGAGTTTTGCCGCTGCGAGCAACGAGTTGGAGGCCAAGCTGCGAGAGGAAAAGACGACCGAACTGATAGAGACATTCCTGACGAAACTGCGGGCTGACATCGACTTGCAGGCCAACGCCGAGACTTTGCATCAGTTGCAGCAATGGGTTGCGGCAGGGCGCAGAGAGTACACTGCCGCTGAACGCGCAGCGGTGCTCTTTCAATTTCGCGACGGCAGTATCACGGTGGGGGACTTTTGGGATTACGCCGCAGAGTTGAACATGGGCTTTTCGGGCGACATTGCCGAGTCGGTGCGCTGGTTTGCCGAAGACGTGCTACTGCCTCGCACCCTGTTCTTGCACGTGGCCTATGAGAGGGGGATTGACCGCGAAGAGCAGATCGTGCGCTGGTTTGAGCGCCGCAAGGATGCGCTGTTGCTGTTGGCGCTTAGGCAGACGGCGGTCAAGGACCAAGTCGAGATCGAGCCGGCGGCGATCAGGAAATTATACGACGAGCGGCCCGAGTTATTCACCGCACCGGAGGAAGTCACGCTGCAGGAGATCATGGTGCAAACCCAGGAAGAGGCCGTGGCGATCAGAGAGCGAATCGAAGCGGGTGAGGATATGGGAGCACTCGCCGATGAGTACACCTTGCGGACGGCGGGCAAAGGCGTACAGGGCACATTTCACATCCACGCCTTTGAACAAGCCTTTTATCCAGAATTGATCGACGTGGTGCGCAGTGCCGAGGTCGGTCGGTTGTACGGTCCGCTAACGGTGACGGCGCAGGCCGCCCAAGTGGTCGGCCCGGAGGCCATGCCTCGGGGCGGCGAGTACTATTCGGTGTTTAAGGTGCTGAAGTCGAATTTCGGCAGCGCCCCCGAGCCTTTTGACACAGCGGCGAAGCGGGCGCGGGCGCTGTTGAAGCGCGCTGAGGAAAGCCGCTTGGCGGATGCGTTTTTGATGGGGCTGCGGCGGGACTACGAAAATAGAATCGTCGTGTATGAAGACCGACTCGAAGCGGTCTTGCCCCAGTAGCCGCATTCTCACCGTAGATAGCTATCTAGGAGGTCTATATGAAAATCACCGATGTTGAAGTCATTCATTTTCGCACCAAAAACCGCGGCCGGAGTGCTGGCTCGCGCTGGGGTTATGGCGTGTGGATTGACAACGAGGAAGTGGAAGGCACTAGCGCGATCACCAGAATCTCCACCGACGAGGGCGTCACAGGGCACATGCTGGGCGGCAACAAGGCGACCATGGAAGGTGCCATCAAAAACCTGCTAGTCGGCGAGGATCCATTAAACCGCGAGAAGTTATGGCATTGGATGGATCAGATGTCCACGTTTGGGCACAGTCTCGCCGAACACGAACTCGGCATTGTCGATTGTGCGCTGTGGGATCTGGCGGGACAAAAAGCCGGTATGCCCGTGTATCAACTCTTGGGCGGCACCCGCGACAAGGTCGAAGCATACGCCAGCACATACCCGAACTTGGGCGGCCCCGAAGTGTATGAGGAACTAGCGCGAGAGTGCGTAGCGCGCGGTTATAAAGCCTTCAAAGTACACGCCAACATCTGCTGGAATCCGCACACGCGGGAGCCAGCACCACAATTGCCGGGATTTCCCAAGGAGGATGTGGAAATTTGTCGCGCCGTGCGCGAGGCCGTGGGCGACGATATTGTGCTGATGCTCGATCCGTTCGGCGTCTATACTCTGGAGGAATCGCTGTGGGTGGCGCGGGAATTGGAAGAATTGAATTACTACTGGTTGGAACACCCGATGGTCGAGACGCGGGTGGAGTCCTATCGCCGCTTGACGCAGCAGACCTCCATTGCCATTTGTTCCCCCGAACACGTCAAGGGCGGTCCCTTTACGCGGGCCGAGTGGCTGTTGCAGGGGGCCTGCGACATGTTGCGCATTGACGTGAATTACGGCGGCATCACTGGCTGCTGGAAGCTCATCAACTTGTGCCAGCTCTACGGTGTGCAATGTGAAATACACGGGGTGGGTGCCCCGCATGTGCATTTGGCCGCGGCCACCCCCGAAGCCACTTGCCGCTATTACGAACGCGGTCTGTTGCGGCTTGGGCGCGATTACGACGAGAGTCCACCGCATCTCGATCAGATTGTCGATCCCTTGGACGACGAAGGGTGCGTACACGTGTCGCAGGAACCGGGACTGGGGATAGCCTATAACTGGGATTATATCGATGACAACCGGATTTGAGCGGAGAAACAGACACATGCAAAAGTGCAGTGCGATCCTAACCGTTGGCGTGCTGTGGGCATTGTCCGCCGCCGCACTGGAACGGCCGGATACCACCTTCAAAATTTTTCAATTCCCCGCCGATCAGATCCCCCGCGTCGATGGGGATGTATCCGACTGGGGCATGGTTCCTGCTGACTACGCCGTCGGCATCGATCAATTGAAAGACACTGTACACGACAGCCCGATTGATACCACCGATCTAGACGTCACCGTGCGCGTCGGCTGGGTCAAGGGACTAAACCGACTCTACTTCCTCTACGAAGCCTATGACGACTACTGGGATTTTAGCCACCGCGATCTGCACAACGACATTTTGGAGATCGTCGTTGATGGCGATTTGTCCGGTGGGCCTTTGATCCCCCAACTGCGCGAGGACAAGGAGA
Organism: Candidatus Latescibacterota bacterium; assembly: GCA_022819745.1. The sequence goes on from JAJEGS010000024.1 coordinate 17,804, forward strand.
CCAACGGGCTGGAGGGCCTCGACGGCCACTTCAAATTCCACGGCGTCCACGCCCAGAACTACCACGTCTTGACCCCGGCTGATGGCAAGCCCTGGACTATGGTCTGGGGTGCCAATCAGTGGATCTACGAGTTGCCTTGGGCCAATGCGGCGGCGCGCTACGATTTTGCGCCGGGCGACAGCGGGCACTACACGCTCGAATTCTGGATCACCCCTTTCGACTACGCCCCGGCCGACGGGCCGGAGCGCGCCGTGGAGTCGAAGCTCGAAGAGGACGCCTTGATCGGCCTGAGTTGGTGCATCCTCGACTACGACGATGTCGAGGTCAAACAGCAGGAGTTTGAGGGCTTTTGGAACCTCTCCCACAAGACGACCATGTATGGCAACGCCTCCGATCTGGTCGGCTTCCGGCTGATGCCGCTGGAAAAAGCCTTGCGCGACCCGGTCGAGGCGCAATGGGAATTTACCGTCCTAGATATGGAACGCCGCTTGATCGCGTTCAAGGATTTGTCCTACGGGGATATCCGCTCATGGCGCTGGGATTTCGGCGACGGCAACACCTCGACCGAGCAACACCCCATCCACCAGTACGCAGAGCCTGGGACGACCTATACCGTCACGCTCTACGTCGAAGGCCCCGAGGGGAAGGCGCGGATGTCGAAGGTGTGGGACGTGATCGTCCGCTAAAACGGTCGAACTGAGAGTCCTATGAGGCGACTCTGGCATTGGGGAGGGATCGTCTTTGTACTGGCGCTGAGTCTGCGTTTGGTGCATGCGTTCCAGATGTCGGCCAGTCCGCTTTTTACTATGCCGGCGGTGGACGCGGCTACGTATTCCGAACAGGCAGTTAGCTTAGCCGAGGGCAACTGGTTGGGACGCGGTCAAGGCCCGTTCTGGCAACCGCCGCTCTATCCTTATTTCCTCGGCGTAATCAAGCTCGCATTCCCAGAATCCTTTTACTACGTATCCCGCTTTGCGCAGGCGCTAATTGGCAGTCTTACCTGTGTGTTGCTGTACTTGGTCGGGCAGCGGCTTTTTGGGTCAGGTGTTGGTTTGGTCGGTGGTCTCATTGCGGCGGTGTACGGGCCACTGATCTATTTTGACGCCCGGCTCTTACCGGCTGGTCTTGCCACTTTTTTTGCCCTTGTAAGTCTCTTGCTGTTAATGCGCGCTGTCGAGCGGCCGACGAAATCCATTTTTACGGTTGCGGGTTTTGCGCTGGGCCTCGCATCGCTTACTGCGGCGATTCTCGCGTCTTTGATTCCGGGCGTGGCTATCTGGTTGTTTTATTGGTTGCGGAAAAAGGCTGCTCCGGCAGTCGTTGCTTTTCTACTGGGAGCAGTGCTGGCGATTGCTCCGATAACGCTGAGAAATTACATCATCGGTGGGGATTTCGTGACGATCTCCTATAACGGGGGGGTGAATTTCTACCTAGGGAACAATGCAAATTCCGAGCAGACGCTCGCTTTGCGTCCGGGATGGGAGTGGGAGGAATTGGTTGCTCTGCCGCTGCGGGAAGGTATCACGCTCCCTTCCGCTAAGTCCCTGTTCTTTTACAGGCAGGCTCTTGAGTACATACAGAATGCGCCTCTCGATTACATGGGATTGCTGGCGGTAAAAACCGTCCAGTTCTGGCGGGGAGATGAAATAGAGCGCAATCAGGAAATGTACTATTGGCGCAAGTATTCAAGCGTCCTCGCGGGTACCTTGTGGAAATGGGGGGTGGCTTTTCCCTTTGGCTTGGTAAGTCCGCTCGCGTTGCTGGGTCTGATAGTGTACATCCGGCGGCAGGGTATTACACTGCCGGTGCTTTTCGTTCTCGGTTATAGCTTCGCAGTCATCTCCTTTTTTGTGACAGCGCGCTACCGCCTGCCGATAGTTCCGCTGTTGATTCTGTTCGCCGCGTACGGGGGAAGCTGGGGGTATGCGAGATGGCGGCAACAATCCTTGCGCCAAGCGCTTTTGCCGACGGCTGTTTTCGCTCTCTTGGTGCTGTTGGTGAATTGGGATCTGTCGCCGATGGATGGGCGGGGCAAGGCCGCCACGCACAACGACTTGGGCAATGCCTACTTGCAACGAGGTCGCTACGATTTGGCGCTGCTGAAATACGAACAGGCCACGCGGCTCGATTCGACGTATTGGCAGGCTTGGTTCAACCTCGGCTCACTGCGGGCGATGCGTGGCGATTTGCGCGGCGCGCTGCCCATTCTCCTGAACGTGTTGGAGCACGAGCGGGAGCGCGCTGGCGTGTGGAGCAATGTAGCTGGCGTCTATGTGGGGTTGGGGCAGTATCAGCAGGCGGCCGAGGTGCTCGAACAGGCTGTGGTGGCAGCACCGCGCGAGGATCTATATGAAGCGTTGGAGAATGTGTACGCAATGATGGGGAAGCCGCGAAGCGATGAGTAGAATTTGGTTTTTGCGTTTGGCGACTGTAGCGGTCGGTGTGGCTTTGGTAGTGGGGGCCGAGGGCTTGCTGCGGCTCGTGCCGGGATTGGGACCGTCGCCGTTGGTAGTGACTTTGGCCGAGGATGAGGCGAGCGGCGAATCGCTGCACGCGACGAGTCGGTTTTATGCGCAGCGATTTTTCACGCAATACAAGGGCCGGCTGGCCGCAGCGGGTCAGATGGGCGAGCACTTCTTTGTGGAACCCGCGCCGGCCAATCGATATCGCGTCGTTTTTGTCGGCGCTTCCACGGTGCAGGGTTTTCCCCATCCGCGTCGTTTGGCCGCGTCGTCTTTTTTACAGGCGATGCTGGCAGATGCGTGGCCAGAGCGGGAGGTGGAGGTCGTCAACTTAGGTATCACGTCCATTGCCAGCTTTGCGGTGGCACAGGTGGTGGAAGATGCGTTGGTGCTGTCGCCGGATTTGGTCGTCGTCTATACCGGGCACAACGAATTTTACGGGTTGTACGGGGCCGGGCGGTATCAGCGGCTACAGTACTTTTTGCGGCAACTGCATTTGACGCATCTGGTGGATGGATTGCTAGGGGGCATTGGGACTGGGGACGAGCCGACGGAGTTGATAAAGATGGCGGCTGCGCGCGGCGAGGTACCGTTGCACGATCCCGGTCGTGCGACAGCGGAACAAAATTTGCGCGACAACTTGCGGCGCGTGAGTCGGCTCTGCGAACGAGCGCAGGTGCCCTTGGTACTGTGTACTATCGTGGCGAATGACGGGGGATTTGCGCCGGTTGGCTCGACGGAAGGGGACGAGGTGTGGAAGGCACAGGTGGAGCAAGCGGCGCGGCTGCTGACGCGGGGTTACATTGCGCCGGAGGATGCTGAGGATGCTCTGCAGCAATTGGAGCAAGCGGCGGCTCTTTCGAGCGAACACGCTTGGTTGTGGTATTTGCAAGGCCGGGCGTTGGAACGATTGGGGCGGGATGCCGAAGCGCAGCGGGCCTTTCGCAAGGCGCGGGATTTAGACACCATGCCGTGGCGCGCTCCCATAGCGCACAATGCGGTGATTCGCGCAGTCGCCAAAGAGCATGGGGCGGTTTTGGCGGATGTGGAGGCTGCGTTTGCAGATGCTGCGCCCGCGCAGGGCGTGGGTTGGGAGTGGATGGTGGATCACGTTCACTTTTCTGTTGCCGGACAGGCTTTGTTGGCGCGGACTGTTCTTCACAGCGTCGCCGAATTGCAGAACATTGACTTGGGATTGCTGCGGAGCGCGGAGGCGTATCGGCGCGCTTTGGGCGACCTGCCGGTGGAGCGCGTGGTGGCGTACAACAAGATGGGGGCGATGCTCGCGCAAGCGCCCTTGCACCAGTACAATGAGCACAATGCGCTCTATCTCAAGCAACTGGCGGCCATGGAGGGGCAGTGGTTGTCGCCGGGAGAACGACGCGGCGTTGAGCAGTGGACTCAGAAGCAGCAGGGGCCGTTGGTGATGGCGGTGGCGGATCAGCTTTTTACCGAGCGGGATTTTGCGCGGGCGCAGGTTCACTACGCGGCTGCGCGGCGCGAGGTGCCGTTTACGCGGCGCGGTTTGTGGGCGGCGGTGCAGTGGGGGTGGTGCGTTGAGATGCAGGGGATGGCGCTTACCGACGAGCAGCGGGACGAGGTGCGGGCCGCGTTGAAACAGGCGGGGTTTCTCGCGCACGATCCGGCCGTGGATGCGTCCTTCGTCGATTTTGTCAAGGGACAGCTCTACCATTTGCTTGAAGAACATGAGCTGGCCTTGCTGCATTTGGAGCGCGCTTTTTGGGTCGAGGATTTTCGCCGCCGCTATGCGTTGAGTTTGTTTCAGGCATTGGCGGCAGAATTGGTTTGGGCTGGACGGGTGGAGGATGCGCGGGAATACGCTCGTTTGGTGGGAGGGGAAGTTGGACAGGAGGCGCATTTTTTGCGGATCGTCGAAGAGCAACTGAGGCCGTAGGGGATGGGCATGTTAGTGACCATGACCGGCGTCCTCACGCGCCTTTTTCTTAAAGCTCCATTCCTTCCTCCACGGCAGTCGGTCTCCGCCTCCGCTGGGTTCATTTTGATAGCCTCTCGCGCATTAGGTCGCAGTAGTCCAAGGACGTATCAATGCCTATGCTGTCCCTGTCGAGATCCCTAGCGGCAACTAGCGTAGTGCCCGAACCGGCGAATGGATCGAGAACCATATCACCTCGATCGGTGAATAGGCGAATGAACCAGTTGGGAAGAGATAGTGGGAATGCGGCTGGATGGCCCTTGTAGCCGCATTCTGTAGATAGATGCAGGACATTTGTCGGGTACGCCATGTCGCGCCCAATCCAGTTTTCGACTTTCTTGCCAAAGCCGTTTTCGTTTTTTGATTCGTCCCTAGTGTAATCGGTTTTCGACAGGTTCCGCAGCCGTGTAGTCTTCCAATCGCCCATTGGCACCATTACGGACTCCTGTCGCATCTTGAACTGCTTGTTGATCGTGAAGTGCAGCAGACGCTCCCACGAATCCCTAAACCGATTGGGCCACTTCCCCGGATAGCAATTCTTCTTGTGCCAGCAGTATTCCTCAACCCATAGCCAGCCCTGTTGCTTCAGGGCCAGTATGAGTTCTAAGACATAAGTGTGCCTTTGGCCGCCAACTGCCTTTTCCTTGATGTTCAGAACGAAGGAACCGTCCGGCGTAAGGCTTTTCTTTAACGCCTCTGCCCTCGGCAAGAACCACTGCACATACTCGTCTGGATGGATGCCGCCGTAGTTGTTCTTCCTTTGATCGGCATAGGGCGGCGAAGTGAAAATCAGATTGACCGATTCAGCTTTGACTCTGCCGGACTGGATTACCTCTAGGCAATCACCGTGCAGTATCTGAGGGTCTTCGATGGATGTTGCCGATTCAATGACTGTTAGAGTAGTCATACTACTACCTCCCGATAGTCTGAAAACGACTAGTCTTGACGATTGACGCATCGTCTCCTTTTTTGGCGTTCTGTTAATTTTGCCAAGAAGCGCGCCCTGTGCAAAAGAAAATCCCCACCCATTACCTCACCCACCTCAGCGACCGCTACCTCGTTGAATTGCCCGGGTCCGGCCTGAGCTGGCGGTCTCTGCTGCTCGGTCTGGGTCTGGTCGTCGCCATCAGCATTGGCAGTCCCTATTCGATATGGATGGTCGGCTCGTCGGAAATGACGTGGTCGTACTTTCCCATTGCCGTGGGTGCGCCGCTGTTTTTCTTGGTCTTGGGCAATGCGCTGCTCAGACGCGCTCTTAGTGCAACCGAGCTGATTACCATCATCATCATGGGGCTGGTTGCCAGCGGCATGCCCATCTTCATGGTCGGCCTGATTCTCAGCATCATCTCCAAACCCTATTACGGCGCGCTTCCCACTAACCAGTGGGCTGAATACGTCCATCCCTATTTGCCGGACTGGGCCGTCCCCGATCCGGCGCACGACGCCATGCGCTTTTTCTACGAGGGGCTGCCGAGCAAAGACTTGGCCATTCCGTGGGAAGCGTGGGCCGCGCCGCTGCTGTGGTGGCTGCTGCTGGTGCTGGCCATATACTTCGTCGGCTTGTGCTCGGTGGTGCTGCTGCGCCGGCATTGGATGGAGCGCGAGCGGTTGACCTTTCCCCTGACTGAAGTGGCCTTGATGCTGACTGAAGAGGCCCCCGGGTCGGCGCTGCCGCCCGCGCTCAAGACCCGGGTGTTCTGGATCGGCTTTGCTATTCCTTTTGGCCTAATCGCCTTCAACATTCCCAGCTACTTTCATCCCGGCTTGGCGCAGGTGCCCGTCTTTCAGGAATGGGCCTTTTCCCTCATTCCCCAAGCGCCGCCCATCAACTTGTTGCTGTACTTCCCAGTCTTGGGGTTTATGTACTTGGCCCCGCTGGCCATTTCGTTCAGCGTCTGGTTCTTCCATCTGCTCTACTTGGTGCAGCTAGGCGTGATTAACGAAACGGGGCTTTTCAATTTGCGCGCCGATCCGTCTGTGTACGGCGGGACGCCTTTGTCTTGGCAGTCTTGGGGGGCCTTTGTGGCGATGGTGGGGTGGAGCTTGTGGATGGCGCGGAGTCACTTAGCGGCCGTGTGGCGCACTGCGCTGGGACGCACCGGGCGGATTGACGACAGCGACGAGATGATTTCCTATCGGGTCGCCGTGGGTGGTGGGTTGGCCGGACTGTGCTTTATCCTCGGCTGGCTTTGGCGCAGCGGCTTGGACTTGCACTTGGCGGCCTTCTATTTGGCGGCTGCGCTGACGATCTTTTTGGGCATTACGCGGCTGGTGGTGCAAGCGGGTCTGCACTATTTGACGACGCCTATGAGCGCTCAGGGTATGGTGGTGGCTGCGGCTGGCTCGGCCTTGGGACCGCAGAACTTGGTCGCGCTGGCGCTGACTTTTGCGTGGTCCAGCGATGTGCAATCCACCTTTATGCCGTCGGCAGCCAACGCGCTCAAGCTGCACGATTACTACACGCATCGACGCAGCGGGGGGCTGGCCTTGGCTATTGGTTTGGCAGTAGTGGTCAGCTTTGTCGCAACTACCAGCTTTATGATCTACCTGTGTTACGATTACGGGGCGAGCAATCTGCGCTCGTGGTTTTTCAATGCGGCTGGAGGTGCGGGCGGCCGGGCGTTCGACTGGGTCGCCGAGCAGACGCGCAATCCTGCGTCCGTCGATTGGGACAAGTTAGGTTTGGCCGGTAGTGGGGTGGTGGGCTATTTGGTGTTGGCGTTTTTGCACTATCGGATCGCGTGGTGGCCTCTACATCCGGTGGGGCTAGCGGTAGCCTCGACTTGGATGGTCAGGCGGATTGTGTTCTCGGTCTTTTTGGCGTGGGCGTGCAAGGCGTTGATCTTGCGCTTTGGCGGTGTGACGCTCTACCAACGGCTCAAGCCGCTGTTTATCGGGTTAGTGGTGGGGTTTTTCTGCGGGGTTTTTCTGTCGTTTGTGCTCGACTGGGGCTGGTTTAAGGGCGCGGGACATCCGATTCTGCACGGGTGAGCGGATTGCCGTATATTGAGGCTGCAACTACGAGGAAAGGTATTCGCCGATGAGCATTTCCCATTCCCTGCACGTGACCACCGAGGACGTGCAGTTCTACCGCGATCACGGTTATTTCGTCTATCAATATCCGCTCTTTCCCGCTGAAAAGTTTCAGCGCTTGCAATCCTTCTTCGCCGGCTTATTGGCCGATTTGCCTGCGGGTAAACGACCTGAAGCTATGGACGTGCCGCACTTTGCCCACCCAGAGCTTTTCGAGTGGCTGCTCGCCGACGAGGTGCTCGATTTTGTCGAGGCGTTTATCGGCCCGGATATTGTCTTGTGGTCGAGCCATTTTATCAGCAAGCCGCCCGGCGACGGCAAGCGCGTGCCTTGGCACGAGGACTCGGCGTATTGGAATGAGCGGCTCAGCGAACACGAGGTCCTGACCGTGTGGCTGGCCATCGACGACTCGACGTGCGAAAACGGCTGTATGCGGGTGGTGGCCGATTCGCACCGACATGGTTTTTCGGACTACGTGGAGGTCGATCACAACACCCACGTCTTTGGACGGGAGATCGTGGCCGAGCAAGTTGATCAGTCGCGGGTTGTCGATCTGGAACTCCGCGAGGGCCAATGCCATATCCACCACTCCAAAATGATTCACGGCTCCAATCCCAACACTAGCGCCAAGCGGCGCTGCGGCTACACCATGCGCTACATGCCAGCGACTGTGAAGGTGCGGAGTACGGGGCCACACGCAGCACATGCGGTGTACTTGGCACGGGGCCAGGATCGAGCTGGCAACGAGTACGGCGAGCCGTGGGTGCCGTTTGCGCCGGGCATTCGCTAGGGATGGACGTTATTGACCAGCACGAGTGTTACGACCTGACGCGCGAGAGGCGGGTAGAATAAAATTTACTCTAGTCCGACACTCTTCCGGAGTGCTTGATTGATCCTAGTCTGCCAACCGGGGCCACCGGCCTTAAAAGCGGCTAGTACGTCGGGGTCTAGCCGGATGGTGGTGGAAACTTTGGTCGCGGCTGCCTTGGGTCGGCCTCGCTGAACCGGGACTTGGGCGAATTTTGCCTGCCATTCCGGGGTGGCGAGATTCGGCAGGTCGTCATCGGAATCGAGGTCCATATACGGCTTGTTCTCGTTCATTGGCTTTCCTCATGCTGATGATCCGGCGTATATTACCGCGTTGCGTCCATGCAAGAATCACCATGCGGTTGGCGAGAAATCCGATCGTGATGTATCGAGGCTCCCCATAGTCCTTGCGATTATCCTCAACGGTCAGCGTCGCCCCGGCAAAAACGTCTGAGGCGTGGGCCATATCTAAGCCACGGAGCTGCAGGGTGGTATCGCGTTTGGCCGGATCGAATTCAAATTCCATTTATTTTATGTTACTACAAAAAAGCCATAACGTCAACTTATGCAGACCAGTAATACCATTCAGGTATCCGCAAGACAATGGCCGCTGGAGATACTTGCCAATTGATGGCTCGGAGTGCAGTTTTGCTGATAACAGAGAGGAGTAAACCATGAAAAATTACGCAATTGTCTCACTGCTGCTTTTAGCCGCTTTGTGCGCCAATGCTGAAGAGTATTGGCCCCAGTGGCGCGGTCCCAACCACAACGGCGTTAGCGAGGCCGTGAACTTGCCTACGACTTGGAGTGCGAGCGAGAATGTGGTCTGGAGCAAGAAGCTGCCCTCTTGGAGCGGGAGTACGCCGGTGGTGTGGGGCGAGCGGGTCTTTTTGACGTCGCCCAATTCGGGCGAGGAGATTCAGGGCGGTGAAAAACTGCTTTTGGGCTGTTTGTCAACGGCTGATGGCAGCGTGTTGTGGCAGCGCACGCTCGCCGAGGGCAATGCCTATTGGCGCAAGCACAACAACACCTCGCCTTCGCCGGTCACCGACGGCGAGCGCGTGCTGGCCGTTACGGGCACGGGGATGATCCGGGCCTTTGACATGGATGGAGAAGAGCTGTGGCACTACGACTTGCAAGCCGAGCACGGCTCTTTCGGCCTGATGTGGGGCTACGCCTCATCGCCGTTGCTCTACGACGGCAAGCTCTTCGTCGAGGTCCTACACGGAATGAACACGGACGATCCTTCCTACCTGATCGCCTTTGATGCAGCTACTGGCGAGGTCGCGTGGCGGCAGGAGCGGCCAACCGACGCGCCGGGGGAGTCGCCGGATGCCTATACTACGCCTGTGGTCCTCGAGCACAACGGCCAGACGCAAATCGTCGTCTCCGGCGGCGACTACATCACCGGCCACGATCCGGCTACCGGCGAAGAGGTGTGGCGGGCAGGCGGCTTGAATCCGGGCAAGGAGCGGAATTACCGGGTGGTTGGGTCGCCGGTAGCGGTTGCCGGGATGGTGTACGCGACGAGTCGCCGCAACCCGGTGCTAGCGTTCCGCGCCGGTGGCACGGGGGACATTAGCGAGAGTCACTTGGCGTGGAAGTGGACGGGAGCGGGCGGGCCAGATGTGCCTTCGGCTGTTACCGATGGTAGCTATTTCTACATGGTCGATGATCGCGGGCGAGCCACTTGTCTCGACGCCAAGACGGGCGCGGTGGTGTGGGGGCCGGAACGCACGGCCCAGGGGACGGTTAGCGCCTCGCTGGTGCTGGCCGATGGCAAGCTCTACGTGGTCAATGAAAATGCGGTGACGACCGTACTGCAGGCCGGACCAGAGTACAAGGTGCTGGCGACTAACGAACTCGACGGGGCTTATACGCTGTCGTCGCTGGCCATTGCCGGGGGGCGGATTTTTCTGCGGACGGAGTCGCACCTGTACTGCATTGGCCAGTAGGGGCGGTTCGCGAACCGCCCCCTACGTCTATTCGGCCTTCAGGGCTGCTAGCAGGGGGCGGCGCAGGGCCGAGTGACTGGCGGCAGCACATGCCAACAGGCCAGCGGCGAAGACCAAGCCGAGCGAGATGCCCAGCGAGACCCAAGGCAGGGGCGTGGGGTCTAAGAGGCGAGGGGCCACGGCGATGAGAGCGGCGACGCTGCCTATTCCCTCTCCCGCTAGCAGGAGGAAGCCGTGCTCGTAGAGCAGCATCGCCCCTAAGCGAGCGCGGCGAAAGCCACAGGCACTCAAGGCCGCCAACTCGCCGCTGCGCTCGAGGACGTTGCGCAGAATGAGGATCCCCAAACCCAAAGTTCCCAAGAGCAGCCCGAGCAAGCCCAGCGTCTGAAAGGTTGCTAGGTACGTGTTTTCGACGGCGCGAAAGCCTCGGAGGCGCTCGGCGCTCAGGGTGGCGTCGAGGCCGTAGGATGCTAGTCCCTTTTCGAGCGCGGCGGCGACGGCGGCTGGTTGTTCCGTTTCGACTAGGAAGTAGCCATAGCCTTCGCGTTCGGGGAAGTGCGCGGCGAAGCGATCCTCGGCAATGAGCAATTCGCTCTGGAACAGACTGCCGTCCAACAGGCCGACCAGCCGCACGGCCACACCTTCCGCAATTGGGATGTCGTCGCCCAGACGCTTGTGCAAAATCCACTGAGCTGAATTAAAGTCGCCGATGGCCGGGATGATGCCCGGTCCCAAATCGCGCTGGAGCAATTGCCAGGGATTGGCGCGCTCGTCTGGCGTTAGGTCGAGCGTCTGCCGGAAGGGCAAACCGCCGCGTTGGATGAACTCGTCCGGGGCACCGAGGACGCGCGGGGTTTGGGGTATGTAGAGGTTGAGACAGCTTACATCGTCACCGGGCAGGACGCGGAAGGGAAAAAAGTGCGCGGTGCCCAAGTCTGTTGATAGTCCCAATTCAAAGCGACCGTCCGCGCTGTTGAGGTCTTGGTGCAGGGGAATTTCTGCCTCGGCGACGAGTGCGAAACCGCCCGTGCTTGGATCGTCTGCCCACTCGACCTGTCGGTGCGCTCCAGCGGCGACGATGACGAAGGTGGCGCAGGCGACGAGGGATGTGCAGAGGGTGCTGCGGCTGGGCTTGCGGGTGCTGTTGAGGAGACCGAGGCCGAGGCTGGAGTTGAGGCGGCTCGCTGTTGGAGCTCGCAACCATACTGCGAATAAGGCCAATAGGGCCAATAGGGCCGAGGTGCCGCTGCCTAAGAAAAGCGCGGCGGCCGTGGTTGCGTCGGCTATACCGGCGAGGACGCTTAAGGCAAGGGCTAGGACCAGACCGAGCGCGGCGAGGACGGCACTGCGACGGCTTGGGAGACGCGGTGCCGTGTCGAGGGCACCGGCGAGCAGGGTGCGGACGGGCAGGCGGTGAAAGCGCTGCACAGTGCGCCACAGTGCCAGTGAGACCAGCAGTAGGGTGGATAGATAACCCACCGCTAGACTGAGCCAGCTAACGTGGAGGGAGAGGAAGGGTGTGCCGATGGCCTCCAACCACAAAGTGTGCAAGCCGACCAGCATTAGATAGGCGTAGAGCGGAGCACCGGCTAGACCGAGCAGTGCGCCCAGCGCGGCTAAGGCAATGCCCTCGCCCAAGAAGCGCCGACCTATCGCGGCGAGCGGGTAGCCGGTGGCGAGCAGCAGCCCTGCTTCGCGGGCGCGTTGTTCGAGGCCGAACTTGCACAGCAAAACTACCAGTAATGCGGCCGCGGCGATGAGGAAGAGGCTGAAGCCGATGAAGAGGCCGCTGAAGTCCGTGGCTCCGGTTGATGCTAGCAGGGCCTCTTGGCGGACGGGGCGCAAGGAGAAGCCGGTCGCCGTCGGAGAGAGGCGATCCAACAGATGTTGGCGAATGGCGGTCCGCAGTTCGACAAGCTCACTGCTCGTTGGCTGGTAGTGGGCGGGCGCGGACGGATAGAAGCGGATGGAGGTCAGCGCACCGTGGCGGCTGCCCCACAGGCGCTGTCCCGTATGGGCGGCGACGAAGGCTTTGGGTGCGGCTCCGTACTGGTCCCAGTAGGCTTCGTCCTGTGGGCGGATTTGCCCCATATCGATGGGGAAGGGTGCGTCCCAGGCAGTTATATCATCTTCTTCCTGCAACCCCGGATAGGCAGGCGTCAGGGTCGGATCAATGGCTAAGCCGCGCATCTGCACAATCCCTTGGAGGCGGAAGTGGGCTTGCTCGGTCCGAAGTTCATGGCGCGGGCCGACGACGTAATAGGTCAGGGAGATCGAGTCGCCGGGAGCTGCGGCTAATTCCTGGGCCGTCCAAGCGTCGAGGTAGAGGGCGTCGTCAGCGAGGGGCGGCGCGGGCCGTCCGTCTGTAAGGCGGAGGCCGGTGGGATCGTCGAGGGCGGTAACGGTTGAGTAGGGGACTTGGCGACCGTTGCTTTCAATGGCGTTGGCCAGATAGGTCGAGAAGGTCGCGGTTTTGAGTTGTTGGGCGGCGGCGCTTGACAAGGCTGCGGTACGGGTCGAATCGTCGAGGACAAAGCGGGTGCTGGTGAGCTCGATGTAGTTGGAGTGCAGTGCTAGGTCCAGCTTGTGGTCGGCGAGAGTAAGATGCTGGGCAAGAGCGCGTTGCAGGTCTTGGTGTTGACTGTTGGGCGCGGCGATGAGCAGGGCGTTGACGCGATCCTGTTGGTCGAGCGCGCGCTGGAGGGCTTGGAGGTCGAGGTAGGCGTTGAGCGGCAGATGCTGGTGCGGTCGCAGGCCGAAGCGTCCCGCCCCACTGTCGGGCAAGACGCCGGTGAGCACCACGCGCAGAGTGGTGACGAGATCGCTGGTGGCGCGGCGGCCGAAGAGGGATTCGCGATAGGTTGAACTGGGGCGCTCCAGCGAGAGCAGGACCGCGTCGCCTAGTTCGAGGCCGAGGGCGCGTTGCAGCGAAGCACTGACGACGAGCGAGGGAAACGGCTGGTCGGGCGTTGGTTTGAGGGCGTCGTGGAGGGCGGGGCCGTCTTGGGGAAAGAGTGCGGCGAAGCGGATGTCGATGCCTTGGATTTGCACGCCAGCGGCGAGCGCTTGGGTGTCGGCGTGGCGGGCGCTGCCGTTGAGGAGGATGGCGGGTGCATGGCCTCCGGGCAGTTTGGTGGTCAAGTCGCTGCGGAAGAAGTGCGCGGCGAGCAGTGCGTAGTCGATGTGCCCTAGGCGCTCTAAAGCCAAATCGCGCAGACTGCCGCGCATGGAGTCGCCGACTAGGAGGGCACCGGTCAGAGCGGTTGTGGCGACAGCGGTCCCCAGCAGTAGCCCTAGGTGAACCCGCCAGTAGTAGATCAGGCTTCGACGCACGTCCCCTCGCGCAGATGCAGGCGGCGGTCGCAGCGCGCAGCTAGTTCGAGGTCATGGGTTGCGATGACGAGAGCGGCTTGCTCGGCGCGGTGGAGCGCGAAGAGTAGATCGGCGACGGCGGTGGCTGTCTGGCGGTCGAGGCTGCCGGTAGGCTCGTCGCAGAGCAAGAGACCGGGCTGGTTAATCAAGGCGCGTGCCACAGCCACGCGCTGGCACTCGCCGCCGGACAGCTCAGCGGGGCGGTGGTGCAGGCGTTCTGCTATACCGACGGCGGTCAACAGGTCGCGGGCGCGCTCGCGCCGGTCGGCTTGGGGAAAGGCGAGGGTGGGGATTAGGGCGTTTTCGAGAGCCGAGTACTGGGGCAACAGGTGGTGGTTTTGGAAGACGAAGCCGATGTGCTGGTTGCGGAAGCGGGCGAGTTGCGGTTCGGGAAGGGCTAGTGGATCCTGACCGCAGCAGGCGATTTGGCCGGAGGTTGGAGGTTCGAGGGTGCCGAGCAGGTGCAGCAAGGTGCTCTTGCCCGAGCCGGATGGACCAATAAGCGCCAGAGACTGGCCCATCTCGACGTGCAGCGAGACGCCGCGCAGCACTTCGACGGTCTGGTCACCGAGGGCGAAGTGCTTGCAGACGTCGGCGGCGACGAGGGCTGGGGTTGCGTTCATGGGATTTCGTTGGGCTGAGACTTCGGCGAGGCTTCGACGGACTTCGGCGAGCTCAGTCGAGTCGTGAGCTCAGCCGAACCGCTCAGTCGAGTCGTGATAAAGTCTGGGATGGGGATGGCGCGGATGGCCTCGCCCGGATTGCAGACGCAGCAGGCGACCTTGAGTCGGCCTTGGGCTATGTGCTCGCCGTCGCAGTGGAAGTCGAAGCGAAAACTGAGAGACTTCTCGCCTTGCTTTTCGAGGTGTACATGGATGTCGAGGACATCTTCGAAGGAGACGGGGCGGAAGTACTCGCATTCGGCGGTGAGGCGGGGCCAGCTAATGATGTCGTCGTCGCATTGGCTGTGGACGCTCAGGCCCAGGCTGCGCCAGAAGGCGTGCTCGGCGGCTTCCATGAAGACGAAGAAGCGCGCGAAGTGGACGATGCCAGCCTGATCGGTGTCGGCCCACTCGACGCGGCGGCGGGTGCGGAATTCGACGGACACGTCAGTTGCCGGGGCGGAAGAATGTTACTAGGTAGCCGCCCATAGCGGCCAAGACGATGCCGAGGACAAAGGGCCAGCGCACGGCCGCCCAGCCGCCAGCGGGCGGATGCACGAGCACGGCGACGACCGCGTTGACGATGGGGGCACCGGCAAAGACGATGGACATGACCACGGCCGGCGTCCCCTTGGCACCAAAGGCGAGCAGGACGCCCAACGCGCCGATGGCTCCGGCAATGCCGGCGGCGGTGGACCAGAAGACGCCCTTGGCCGGGTAGATCCAACTCGCGCCATTGTAGACTAGGACGATCAGCGAGCCGAAGACCGCGGTGAGCAGATAGGCCAAGCCGACGAAGAGGAAGGCTTTGTAGCGGCCGTTTACCGGATCGGCCATGGCGATCTGGCCGGTGTGCAGCAGGACGCCGTAGAGGCCCCAACAAGAGACGGTGAGAAGAGCGAAGACGAGCCAAGTCATGGAGATAATCCTTTCGCTTGCGCGTTTCGCACATAATGTGGCTAGGAGACTCGCTGCTGTCGAGAGGTCACGCGATCTCGATGAGGTTCTCGAAATGCACGCCACAATCGCAGAGCGATACGGGAATGTTGAATCGCGTCTCCAGTTCGTCGATGAGGTGCCGGACGGGCGCGGTCAATGCGCTGCGGTGGCGCGCTCCGGCGACCTCGGGGTCGAGGTGGTCGCAGAAGGTCAGGGCCAACTGGGTGGGACCGTTGAGTAGGACGGCTGTTTCCAAATGTGGCCAGGAGATACCCGAGGCTTTGCGCCGCCGTCGCCCGGTCGCCACGCCGTATTCGGCGATGTCCCGGCGGTCTTCCTCCGCTGATGTCAATTGCAGCGGTAGGGGGCCAGTGCCGACGCGGCTAGGCAGTGCTTTGACCACCAAGCAGACTTCTGCGATATGACGCCAGTTGAGTCCGACGTCATCGGCAAAGGCGGCGGTGGTGCAGTTGTCCGAGGTGCAGTCGGGATAGTCTTCGCTCAGGGCTAGCGACAGGTGGGTGCCTTGGCTGCCCTCGACGACGATGGTTTCACCGCGCAGGCAACTCTCGTTGAGCTCGCGGGCAACGTCGGAGGTGTAATCCGCGAGGGTATGCTCGTCGCGGGCTTGGCGCGCTTTGCGCAGGGCGAATTTGGCGCGGGCGACGCCGCTGCCACTGGCGGTGGTGCCGTGTTCCTGTAGGAAGCTGTCAGCCGCTTCGCGTTGGCGGTACTCGGGCAGGATCAGCGGGCAGCGGTAATCGACGCAGGTGCGCTCGCGCAGCCCATAGCTCGGATCTAGTTGGTCTAGTTCGGCGAAGAACTGCTCGGGATCGACGGCGACGCCGCTGCCGACGCGCAGTTGCGTGTCGGGATGGAGAAAGCCGCAGGGTAACTGCCGAGTGCGGATTTCGCTGCCGTCGGCAAAGAGGATGCTGTGCCCGGCGTTGGTGCCGATTCCGGCTCGGACACTGTAAGCGGCTTGGTGTTTTTGCGCGAGGAAGGCGGCGACCTTGCCTTTACCCGAATCGCCCCAGAAGGCGTCAACGACGATGATGGCGCTCATGGCGCACCTCCATTTAAAGAGTGAATTGGTTGACGCCTTTGACGATAAGTGAAATTGTAGCATAACAAAAATTTATATATATTATTATTAGAATAATTGATGTAAATAAAGGACTCCTAATGGACCTCTACCAATTGCGCAGTTTCTACGAAGTCGTACGCGAGCAGAGCTTTACGCGGGCGGCGGACAAACTCTTTCTGACTCAGCCGGCCATCAGCCTCCAGATCAAGGCATTGGAGAATGAACTAGACGAGATTCTACTCGAGCGCAATCGGCGGCAGCTCCGGCTGACGCCGGCCGGCGAGATTCTCTTTGCTCATGCGAAGGCGATTCTCTCGCGGTTGGAGCAGGCACGCGATGATATTGCGGCGCTCAAGCAGGTCTTGCGCGGGCGGCTGGCAATTGGGACTAGCGATACCAACTGCACCTATATTTTGCCCAGCGTGCTTGCCGAATTCCGCGCTCGCTACCCGGCGGTCGAGTTGGACATCCGCAATCGAATGTCGCCGGAGGTGAGCAACCTAGTGCTCAACGACGAAGTGGAGTTCGGGTTGGCGACATTGCCGGTCAAGCACCGCGACTTGGTCTGCGAATCGCTCTTTGAGCGGCGGGATGTGCTTATTTGTCCCCCGGACCACGTGCTGGGTAAAAGGCGCAGGATAGGGCTCAAACAGCTTGCCGAATATCCGTTTCTGGTCTTGGAACGGGGGAGCACTAGTCGGCAGTTGCTCGACGAGGTTTTCCAGCGCGAGGGCTTGGCGTTGCAGGTCGAGATGACGCTCGGCGGGATCGAGATTATCAAGCGCTACGTGGAGATCGGATTGGGTATTGCGCTGGTGCCGGAGGTGGCGGTAGAAGCAGAAGTCGCCGCCGGGAAAGTGTGCGCTATACAGGTCAATGGATTGGCCAAACGCCAGATTGGCCTAATCGAGCACCGGGGACGACGGCGTTCGCCGGCGACGGAGGCTTTCTTGGCGCTCTTGAGGGAGTTTGTCGCCGCCGGGAAGATTTGACGCGCAAAGCCCTATCGCCGAAGAGCATCGCGCTGCCTGATGAATTCCCGTGACACAGAGCGGGTCGGCGACGAGGAGACCGCCGCCAGTGGCTGCGATCAGTTCGGCACAACGCCAGTAATGCTTTAGGTTGGGGAGTGCGTCAAGTTTGCAGGTTTTATTTTAGCAAGTTCGTCTTCCAAACACTGCTCTACACGCCACAAATCACAGGCTTGTTGCAGGCGCAACCAGAGCCCAGGACCGTTGCCGACGAGTTTTCCTATTCTAAGTGCCATTTCTGTTGTAATCGGATGCGTACAAGCCAGAACGCGATGCAATTGTTGACGCGAAACACCGAGTCGTCGAGCGGCTTCACTAACCGATAACTCAAGCGACGGCAATACATCTTCACGCAGAATTTCACCTGGATGAACAGGCGCGCGCTGCAACGGACGGTTGACGGAATATTCGGCCATTGTCACCTCAATGATATTGCTCAAGATTGACCCTGAGTGCATCACCATCTTGCCATTCGAACGTGATACACCACGGGCCATTGACGTGAATACTATAACGTTTGGGTACCCCTTGCAGACCGTGAAAGTTGAATCCCGGTATATTCAAGTCTGTCAGTGATTCCGCTTTATCGAGAACTTCCAAACGACGTAAGCAACGCCTTTGCAAATTCCAGCGCACTCGGCGGCTGCGACCCCGTTCAAAAAGTTCGACAAGCCCCTTATGCTTGAAACTTGCGATCATTCTATAAAAATGTAACATGTTCTGTTACACTGTCAACGATTGATTAACAGACCTTACGCAATAGCTCAATCTACATGCGGTCGCGCCAAAAATACAGAGGGGGCTTCTGGCGGTGGTGGCGGAAGGCTTTGGTCGCTTCGGCGACTTGGTAATTCGGCACGCGAAAACGCGCAGATTTACGATTCAATCGTAAATCTGTCAAAACACTAGCCCTGACCACCTAGGGGATGATCTTTTCTCCAAGTAGTGTATCCGTTTGGAATCTGGCCTACGCCGTCAACGCAGCAGTATGAGCTTGCGCGTCAAGACCACTTCGTCGGTC
Source organism: Candidatus Latescibacterota bacterium (assembly GCA_022819745.1). The sequence continues at coordinate 36,127 of JAJEGS010000024.1, forward strand.
ACCAGTCGATACAGGTACGCGCCGCTGGCTACGGGGTGCCCTGCTGTGTCCCAACCGTCCCAATGGAGCCGGTGGTAGCCGGCCTGCTGTGGTCCTTGGTGAAGAACCGCTACTCGTTGTCCGCTCAGTGCGAATACTTCTAAACGCACCGGTCCCGGTGCTAGTAGGAAGTACGAAAGAACGGTCTGGCTGTTGAACGGATTAGGTGCGTTTTGCAGCAATTGGGTGCGGTCGGGCAGGGCCGCCCGCTTGCCACCGCCCAAAAAATCGTCGAAAAGACTAACCAAGGGATCCTCTTGCCCGGTGGCGGTAAAAGTCACCGACTCCAGCCCTTCAACGGTAGCCGAAACCATATTCGTTCCCGGATCGCTACCTAGCGTCAGTCTGGTAGCAGCGCGGCCGTTGGCATCGGTAGTGGCCGTAGCGGACGACAGCGTTCCCCCGCCAGCGGTCACCGCAAACGACACGATTACCCCGGTCATCGCTGCACCATCCTCATCTGACACTGAAACTACAAACGGCACGGTCAGTAGTGCGCCGGCCGTGCCTTCTTGGTCATCGCCGCAGACTTTCGTCAGCCTATGAGGCACTCCTTGCTCGGCGGCGGTAGCGGTAAAAGTCACCGATTCAAGCCTCGCGACGGTAGCCCTCACCGTGTTGGTTCCCGGCTCGCTGCCCAGCGTCAGTCTGGTAGCAGCGCGACCATTGGCATCGGTGGTGACGGTGGTGGACGACTTAGAGGACTTGATAGTACAAGGGTTGGCATCGGTGGAGGACGACAGCATCCCCTCGCCGGCGGTCACTGAAAAGGTGACGGACGCCCCAGCAAAGGCTCCGCCGTCTTGATCCAACACTGAAACCACCAACGGCGTGGCTAGTTGAGTGCTGGCTGGGCCTTCTTGATTATCGCCGGAGACCTTTGTCAGACGATGGGCCGTTTGCTCGGTGGCGGTAGCGGTAAAAATCACTGGTTCAATCCCCGCGACGGTGGCCGCAACCGTGTTCGGCCCCGGTTCGCTACCCAGCGTCAGCGTGCTTCTGGCTCGGCCGTTGGCATCGGTGGTGGCCGTGGTGGCTGAGAGCGTTCCCCCGCCAGCGGTAACCGAAAAGGTGACGACTGCCCCGGCAAAGGCCGACCCACCTTGATCTAACACGGAAACGACAAACGACTTGGCCAATGGTTCGTCGACCAACCCTTCTTGATTATCGCCAGAGACCTTCGTCAGCCTATGGGGAATTTTCTCGATATTCCACAGTGAGATCGTGCCATCACCTCCTCCGGCCGCCAGCGTAGCACCATCGGGCGAAAGCGACACCGAATTAACCACACTCGTATGCCCGAAGGTGATGATCTTTGCTTTTGTCGAAACATCCCATAGTATGACCATGCCATCCCCTCCACCGGTCGCTAGGAAAGCGCCGTCGGGAGCAGAGAACGACACGGAGGCGACCCTACGCCTATGCCCCGCTAGGGTGGCGATCTGCTTTCGCCTTGCCACGTCCCACAGTATGACCGTGCGATCCCACAACCCCGAAGCTAGGCGGGTACCATCGGGAGAGAACGACACGGAGGCGACCCCACGCCTATGCCCCGCTAGGGTGGCGATCTGCTTTCGCCTTGCCACGTCCCACAGTATGACCGTACCATCCCGCGACCCCGAAGCTAGGTGGGTACCATTGGGATCGGGAGAAAACGACACCGATGCGACTTCATCCCGATGCCCTTTGAGGGTAGCCACCTCCGTTTGTGTGGCCACGTCCCACAGTATGACCGTGTCATCCCACGACCCCGAAGCCAGTGTAGCGCCATCGGGCGAAAAGGATACCGAATTGACTCCAGCCGTATGGCCAAGAGTGGCGATCTGGTGTGAGGAGATCTCCGCAAGCACGAAAGATGTACGGGCTATATTTCCCTCCGAATCAACGACGTCGACGAGAATCCAATGCGCAATTGGATCGGAAAGACTTGATACAGAGCTTGATACAGAAGAAGATGGAATCACCCCGTCGTACTCGAATTCGACGACTGCATCTCTCTCTCCTGACAACCCACGACACGCCTTGACAGTAGTGCCTATGCCCCTCCCACCAGTAGCGAACAGAATAACCTGATGAAGGCCTTGCGAATCTGCGACTTTGAGTTGGATGGGGACGCTTTCTGATCCCACTGGATAGGCACGAGGAGAAATGAGTTCGATGGTAGGCCGCGATCCTCCTTCAGTTGGAGTTTCAGGATTGAAGTAGGGATGCACAGCCAAAAATTCGGCAGCGCACGCTGATAGCGACCTGCGTTGACCACCTCCATACGACATGATGTATGCATCATCGCGAAAATCGTGTACCAAGCCGAAGGCGTGGCCCAATTCGTGCGCTACTATCTTCCAATCAAATTCGTCAGTAGTCGCTACGGTGCCCCTATCTCTTCCCCCCCCCGCCCAATCCTGCCGCACCCCCCCGAAGCCAGTGTGTACTATCCAATACAAGGACGTAAACGTTTTTCGCTTGGGAATCAAATTTTTGGTAAACCTCCGGCCAATACTCTTCACCATCGGTATAGTAATCGTCGGAGTATTGCCCATCGACGCGATGCACCAGCGGCTCACCCTGCACATCGGTTTCAAAGCGGAACGTTCTGTTGCCGTAACCATGTGCTTGCATCTGGTCGGCATAGAAGGTCTGAACTCGGCGGATCACAGTTTTCATTTCATCAATCACTGCTTGACGAAACGGGCGGTCTTTCGGCAAGAAGTAGATCATTCTCACTGTGCGCGGTTCGCCCACATCCAGCGCCAGCCGCTTGCCCGCAGGGCGAGGGTGATCGCGCCGCCACTGCTCGTAGTCGGATACATGGCAGAAATGCACGCTATCGGCCGGCGGGGACGACGCATGGGCCACCGCCAGCGGCGAGAGGATAAAGCCGATTAACGCGAAAAGAGCAGACTTGGAGTTGCGCCGTGTGTCTGCTCGGCTAGCTGTTCTTCTCTTCATCTCTTTCCTTCTCTTAACGTGAGTGGCGTCCCCAATACGGCCCCATTCGGAGGCCGGACTGCACTGGGGACGGACTGCTCGGGTTAAACGGCCTTCTAACTGGAGTCGTGCTTCCGCTTAGTAGCATAGTTTATAATGTAGACGTTTACACAACATCATAAATAACGACCGTTCCCTGCGTCGAGCAAGACATGTTGATTTTAGGCTTGGTGATCAACTGGAAATCAAAGCGCGTGCTCAATACTGTTCGTACACGGCGAGCGTCCCCGCAGCCATAGCATCGGCGTGGAAGCGACTGTGGACCGCCTCTTTGCCGGTTTGGCCGAGTTGGCGTCGCCGTTTTTCATCGCGCAGCAAGGCGGCAAGCTCGTTGGCTAGGATCTTCGGGGAATGGGGTGCGACGAGGAGACCGCCGCCGGTGGCCGAGATCAGTTCGGGGAACGCGCCGTGGTCGGGCTGGACGACCGGGATGCCGTTGGCCAAGGCTTCGAGAACTGACAGACCCTTGGGATCGGCGTAAACCGAGGGTACGGAGAAGACGTGCAACGAGGAGAGGAAGCGGATTTTTTCGCGGCGATCGACTTCGCCGTGGTAGGTGAACGAGTCGGCTAGTCCCCAACGGCGGATTTTTTGCACCTGCTCGGCGAAGTAGGGCTTGTCGTACGCGCTGAGGTAGCCGGCGGCTTCGAGGCGCAGAGAGGCAAATTCGGGCTGCTCTTTTAACTGCTGGAAGGCATCGACGAGCAGGTGAAAGCCCTTTTCCGGGCAGATGCGGGCGAGGTAGCCGATTTTGTAGGGGCCATCCGTGGACGGTGACTCTTGGCCGTGTCCGGTCAGATTGAGGCCGAGCGGCACCACGTGGATTTTTGTGCGCGGCACCTGTAGGTACTCGACCATGTGCCCTTGGTAATACGCACACGGGGCAATGAAGGCGTCGATGTCTTGGGCGCGCTGGCGCAGGATGTCTAGGGCTTGGGTCTTCGAGGGTTCGACTAGGCCGTCTAGGAATAGATCCTCGCCTTGGAGGGCGCAGAGGATGGGGACGCCTAATTGTGCTTTTAATTGCCGGGCCATGCCGACGAACATGGCGTTGGTTAGCTGGATGAGATCGGGTTGGAAGTCGCGCTGGAGCCAAGCGATGAGGCGGGTGAGTTCCTTTTGTTGGTTTCCCTCTTCGCCGGCGAGGATCGAGACGGTGAGCGGTCCTAGGTCGCGGGCATTGGTAGAGGAGCCAAAGCGCGCGAGGGTGCGGATCAGGAACGGCGAGTCGAGGACGCGGTCGAAGAGGCGGTGCGTGCGGCGAAAAAACGACCACTGCTGTTGCAGGAAGATGTTGACGCCGCCGTAGAAGACGCGGTCCAGCGAGACGTTTTCCTCGTCCGTGCGCAGCGGCGTATAGGTCGGGATCAGGGCGACATCGGCGGCGCGGCGCGAGAGGGCGGCAGCGAGCGCGTTGTCGTGGATGCAGCTACCGCAGTACATGCTGGCGGCACCGGCCGTGATGTAGGCGACGCGCATCGCTAGAAGAATTTATCGACGGTGACTTTGGCCGGTGGCTTGGTCAGCAGCGAGCCGACGATCATGGCCACGACAGAAGCGGCTAGGATTACCACCACGGGCATTACTCCGGTCATGCCGACGGTATAGCCGGGGATTTTCCACCCCTGAAAGAAGAAATAGCACCACAGCGCGGCCACGGTGAGCACGGAGGCAAAGGCACCGTACTTGGTGCTGCGCTTCCAGAACAGAGCGGCGACGACCACTGGGAAGAGCGCCGCAAAGCCGGTGAAGGACCAGACGGCGAGGGTAAAGATGCTGCGGGCCGAGACCAGCGAGAGCACGTAGGTAACGGCGAAGATGGCGATCACGAAGAGGCGGCCCCACAGGACTTGGGCCTTTTCGCTCAACTCGTCGCCTTTGCGGTAGTGGCGGACGACATCTTGGGTGAACATGTTGCTGATGGAGAGCACCTGCGAGTCGAGAGAGGACATTATGGCGGCAAAGACTCCGGCGGCGAGCAGACCGGCTAGAGCACCCGGAGCGTGTAGGTCGATCATCTTGACTAGCACCGAGTTGGCGGCCGCGCCCCTGAGGCCGGGAAAGTCAATGCTGCCGAAGATCCCCAAGAGTACGCTGGGAATCCAGACGATGGCGATGCACAGCGGGTAGAACATCAGCGGCCAGCGAAAGGTGCGGGCGCTTTTAGCGGTGAGCCAATGGGTGAAAAGGTGGGGGAACATACCGACCGACAGCGGGATGCAGGTGTAGGTCAACAGTTTGATCGGGCTGATATTGTCTCCTTTGATCAGCAACTCGGGGTGCGCGGCCGCGACTTGCGCTAGCGCGTTGTCCAGCCCGCCCAGCTTATCGACGATGACGAAGAAGGTCACGCCGCCGAGGATCATAAAAACCAGCGTTTGGAAGGCGTTGGCCCAGGCGGTGCCACGCATGCCACCGAAGCTGACATAGGCCAGTACCACCAAGCAGACCAACATGCCGCCAGCCCATTGGGGGATCTGCCCTTTGGTGACTTGGGCGAGGGTAATGCCGCCGCCCATGACGCCGATGAGCAGATAGGGAATCAGCAGCGCGATCATGACGACGAAGAGCAGGAGCCCCAAGCCGTCTGAGTCCCAGCGGCGGCGGAAGTACTGAACTTGTGTGAGGAGGTTGTGGCGCTTGCCGAGCGCCCAGACGCGGGTGCCGATAAAGAAAAAAATCGTGGGGATAATCAGGGCTGCGCCCGAAGGCATCAGGGCAAAGACGCCGATCCCGGTGTGGTAGGCTTCGCCGGAGGCCCCCAAGATGGCGAATGCGGTCATGTTGGTGCCAAACAGCGACATCAGCAGCAGGAAGGGGCCGATGGAGCGGCTGGCGACAAAGTAATCCTCGCCGGTGCCGCGAAAGAAGCGATTGGAGAGGACGCCGATGCAGAGGACTAGGCCGAGGTAGCATAAGATGATGATCGTGGTCATGCGGCTTGCTCCTCGTCCTCTGCGTCTAACTCGGACGGCCAAGCGTAGTTGACCAGCAAGATCATCAGCCCGGTAGCGGCCACGCAGAAGCCGATGTGGTAGAGCAAGCCGATGGGCAGCCCCAAGACGATGCGCGGATCGTCCCAGAGCCAGAGGTCGTTGTGCAGGAGATAGAGGACGAAAAGCCCCAAGTAGAGGAGCCGACGGACAGTGGCGTTCACGATATTGCTCCTGAAGGTTGTGGGGTTAAGGGGACGGCGGCGGGCATCTCGCACACCTCGCTCATCGGCCCGAAAATAGGCTCAACGTGCTCGCTGAAGAGGTTGCCGCTGAGCACGTCGATGACCCCCTGTTTGCATTCGGGATGGCGCTTGAGAAATTCGGCGAAGCTGAAGTCCTTGGAGTAGAAAGCGTACACCATTTTGCGCACCGCTTCCATGCCGCGCACTAGTTCGGGGCCGAAACCGCCCAACTGCTCGGCAGAAAAGTCGCCTTTGGCAAAGGCTTCGGCAATGGCGTCGGCGGCCATCTCACCGGATTTGAGGGCTAGGTACACGCCCGAGGAGTACATTGGGTCGAGAAAACAGAACGCATCGCCGACTAGCACCCAGCCTTCGCCGGCAATGCGACTGGCGCGATAGGAAAAGTCCTTGGTGGTCTTGACCGGAAAGAGTTGCTCGGCGTATTGCAGGCGCTCCTGCATGGGTCGGCATTTAGCCAGTTCTTGGTCGAATATGGTCTGCGCGTCTTCGCGGCGACCTTGGACCAAGTAAGAGATTGCGCCGACCACGCCGACGCTGACCTTGTCGTCGGGCAGGGGGATGTACCAGAACCAAGAGTCCCGATTCTCGGTATGGAGGATCAAGGTCGCGCCCTCGTCAATGCCTTCATCGCGCTGGCCGCCGCGATAGTGGGTGTAGATCGATGCCTTCTTTAGCTCGGGCTCGGGCTGGGTCAGCTTGAGCTTGCGGCCGATTAGGGCACTCTGGCCGGTGGCATCGACTACTACTTGCGCAGTAAAATCGCGGGTTTGGCCATCGGCGAGTTTGGCGCGCACGCCGGTGGCGCGGTCTCCCTCGAACAGGACTTCGAGGACCCGGGCACCCTGATGTACTTGGGCGCCTTTGGCGCGGGCGTTGTCGAGGAGCATCTCGTCGAATGGGCCGCGCAAGACCTGCCAAGTTATTGCGCTTTCGTGGGGGTTGGTGTCGGAGAAGTAAAAGGGCGTTGAGCCGCGTCCCGATTTGCCGAAAAACTGCACGCTGTGCTTGCGGGGGAAGGCGCTGTCTTTGAGCCGATCGAGCACGCCGAGCCGTTTGAACGTCCAGTAGGTCTCCGGCATCAGGGACTCGCCGATTGTGAAGCGGGGGAACTGCTCCCGCTCAAAGAGCCGGACTTGGCGACCGGTTGCGGCGACGAGGGCGGCTACGGTGCTGCCAGCGGGACCGCCGCCGATGACGATGACGTCGCTCACGGGTTGCTCCTGTGATCGGTGAAGCGCTGGGCTTTGAGTTCAAAGCGCGGCAGGGTGTTTGGCGCGGCGATTTGGATGGCGGCGCGCAGGCCCAGCCGGTGGGCGAGGGCGCGTTCTACTTGGTCGGCGGTGTCGTTGGCATTGCCGTCTAGTTCTAGGTGGACTTCCAACTCGTCCAGTGCTTTGCGCCGGTGGACGTCAACGGCGAATTCAGTGACTGCGGGGAACTGGCGCACGACGTTTTCAATGGCGCTGGGATAGACGACCACGCCGCGGATGAGCAAGGCGTCGTCGAGGCGGCCGATGACGCCGCCTTGGAGCCGCTGGAAGGTGCGGCCGCAAGCACAAAGCGTGCGATTGAGGGCGACGCGGTCGCCGGTGCGGTAGCGGATAACCGGCATCCCCGTGCGACCGAGATTGGTGATGACCAGTTCGCCCTCGTCGGCGGGTGCGCCGCTTTGCGGATCGACGATCTCGCAGATGAACTCGCTCTCGTTGAGGTGCAAGCCGGCCTGTTCGCGGCAGTCAAAACCCCAAGCGCCGACCTCGGTGGCTCCGGCGTGGTCGGAGCAGTGGGCACCCCAAGTGCGTTCAAGTTGGGCGCGAGTAGCGGGGAGGTTTGCGCCTGGCTCACCCGCGTGGATGGTGGTGTGTACGCTGCTGGCGGCGAGGTTGAGGCCGCGCTCGCGGGCGACTTCGCCCAAGTGCAAGGCATACGTTGGTGTACAGACTAGGACGGTGATTTCGTTTTCGATGATGGCGTCTAGGCGCTGCGCCGAAGACATGCCGCCGCCGGGGACGATCAGCGCACCGATGTGGCTGGCTCCTTGGTGCCCGCTCCAGAAGCCGATGAACGGGCCGAAGGAGAAGGCGAAAAAGATGCGGTCGCGGTCGCTGACGCCAGCGGCGCGATAGACTTGGGCCCAGCAGCGGCCCCACCAGTCCCAGCTTTCAGCGGTGTCGAGCCAGCGCAGGCGCTGACCGGTGGTGCCGGAGGTCTGGTGGATGCGGGTGTAGCATTCGGGCGGATAGGTGAGGTTGGTACCATAGGGCGGATGGGCGACTTGGTCGGCAGAAAGTTCGGCGCGGGTGGTGAAGGGGAGATGGGCCAAGTCGTCGAGCGCGGCGATGTCCTCGGCCCGCGTGATCCCGGTCGCGTTGAGCTTTTGGCGGTAAAATGCGTTTGTCGCCAGCACTTGGCCCAGCAGGGCGTGCAGGCGTTGAAGCTGGTGCTCGGCCAGCGCGTCGCGGCTGAGACGTTCGCAGTTGTTCACAGCGAGTAACCTAGGGTCGCCTTAAAGGAGAAAGGGGCGGCCGGGATGACCGAGTAGGCACCGAATCCCCGGGTCTCGTATTCGCTGCCGGTCAGGTTCTTGAGGTTGATCCGCAATAGCCCCGGCCCTTGGCGGTAGGTCAGCCCGCAGTCGAGCGTCAGCGCGCCGTCGATCTCATAGACATTGTCCTCGGCCACGAACTGGTTGCCGACGTAGCGGATGCCAGCGGCCAAGGTGAGGTTTTCGCCCAAGTCGCGGGCGGCCCACAGCGTCAAAAGGTGTTCGGGCGCGAAGGCCGGGGCGTTGCCCGAGCGGTCGAAGATGCGGGGGACGAAGCCTTCGGCAGTGGGGACCAATACGGCTTCGTTGAAGCGCGTCAGTTCGGCGTCCAAAAAGGCGTAGGTGCCTTGGGCGTACCAGCCTTGGGCTAGACGCGCTGCTAGTTCCAACTCTAAGCCCCGGGTGCGCTGGTCGCCAAGTTGCTGGGTTATTCCGTTGTCGTCGGGGATGGCGATGTGCTCTTTGTCGAGGTTAAAGACGGCGAGGTTGGCGGTGAGGTTGCCGCTGAGCAGCGCGGCTTTGGCACCGATTTCGTACTGGGTGCTTTCCTCGGGGTCGCGGTCGCCGACGACTTGCGAGGAAGGCGGGGCAAAGGCGCGGCCCGCATTGGCGTAGAGCGAGAAGGTTTGAGTCGGAGCGAAAATCGCGCCGATCATCGGGCTTACTTGCCGGTAATCGCGCTGGGTGGCGGTGAGGTCGTCTTCGTAGTCGATCCGGTCGAAGCGGCCCCCGAGCAAAAGTTCGAAGTGGGGGCTGAAAATTATGCGATCGACAAAGTAAGGTGCCAGTGTTTGCGCGGTGGCTTGGGCGGCGGTTGCTTGGTCAGGCAGGGGGACCACGAGGGAATCGGTCCCGGCTTCCACTGGCATGAAAGGGGCCAGACTCGGCGGCAACGTCGAGTCGAGGGTGAATAGATCGACGAATGAAAGCAACGCCACGTCGAGGGTGAAGTCGTCCGCAAGGCGGGCGATCTCTAAGCCAAAGAGGAGCTGGTGTTCAATGCCGCCGGTTTGTAGCTCTAGCAAGCCTTCGAGTTGGTTGCCGACGATTCGCTGCTGGTCGTCGAGGTCGAGTAGCGTGCGGGCGAGGTCTAGCGAACCAGCCGCGTTGGGAAAGGCTCCGTTGAAGAGAGTGCCCTGCGAGGGCCAGTCGAGGCTGGTATAGTAGAGTTTGTCGCGCAAAGTGAAATTAGACGCTAAGTGCCATTCGTAATCGGCGCGCAAGCGCAGGATCGTCTGTTCGGAAAGGTCGAAGGGCGACTGGTATGAGCGGGTGCGCGGCACATCGGGCAAGGAGCCATTGACGATGGGTAGCCCCGAGTCAGAGCGATGTTCGCTCGTCAAATACTCAAAGTCGAGGTGCAGCGTCGAGCGCTCGCCGAGGTTCAGCCGCAGCGTTGGGTTTACAGCGAGGATCGAGCTGTTTTTGTCGTCGCGGTAGCCCTCTGCGTCCTGCCACAGGGCGTTGAGACGCAGGGCGAGGTTTTGGTCGGGCAGGGCGCGGCCGGCGTCGAAGGTGGCGCGGTAGGTGGAGAAGCTGCCTAAGGAAGCATTGACGCGGGCGAAGTTGCTCGCTGGGTCTGGCCGTTTGCGGACGAGATTGATGGTGCCCGACAGCGGGTTGCCGCCGTAGAGGAAGGCACCGGGGCCTTTGAGGGCCTCGACGCGATCAACATTGTAGAGTTGATAGAAGGTCGCTTCGGGTTCAGGGACTCCGTCGGATAGCACCAAGCCATTGGCGAGCGAGTCGAAGCCGCGCAAGTAGAACAGGTCGTGGACGCCGAAATTGGTGTGGACGCCGACCCCGCTGACATTGGCCAGCGCGTCGCTGAGCGTCGCGCCGTCCTGTGTTTCGATCAGGGCTTGGGGGACGATCCCGATGCTCAAGGGAGTCTTGCGCAGGGGCAGCGGCATTTTGGTGGCAATGGCGTTGGCGCGGGGGATGGCCAGCCGCGAGCCGGTGACGATGGTTTCATCGACGACGTGGAGTGAGTCGTCGGCGGTCTGGGCGTGGACGAAGGGTGTAGGTACCGTCAAGGCAAAAATTAACAGAATGCCACGGACATTTATCATTGAGTTGCTCCCACTATGTTTATGCGGACGATTTCTTTATCGTCGCGGAGATAGATCCGGCCGTCGGCGAGTGAGGGGACGGTCTCACATCTGCTGCGGCGGAAAACTTGGGCGTTGGCCTTTTCGACGAAGCCTGCGGGCGTGGCTTCGGCTATGCCGAGATTACAGCGTTCGCTCAAGATGACAAGGTGGCCGTCGGCGACGATCAGGGTCCCGTGGCCATAGCCCCGAGTCTGCCACTTTTCCTCGCCAGTCTCGGCGTCGAGGCATTTGAGGGTCGAGCCGTCAAAACCGTAGAGATGCCCTTGGTAGTAGATGGAGGTGGCAGAGTGGTTTTGCATGTTATTATTGCGCCAGACCTCGGCCACCTCATAGCGCCCGTCTGTGGCGGTGACTTCCACCACAGTGCCGCCCATACCGGAGCTGGAAGAGATAAAGAAGCGATTAGGCGGGATAAAAACCGGGGTGGTAGTATTGGGGTGTTGGCTAGTCATCCAGGGATATTGCCACAGCACCCGGCCATTTTGCGGCGCGACCGCGATCAGTCCGTAATCGGTGAAAAACACTGCTTGGCGCGTTTGGCCGATGGTGGCGATGATGGGAGAGGAATAGCCCCTCTCGTCGCTGCGAGTGTTCCAGGCGACCTCGCCGCTAGTTTTGTCAAAGGCCATCAGCGAATGGCCATTCTTACCGCCTGCTTCGATTAAGACGAGGTTCCTCTCGACTAGCGGCGACGCTGCAAAGTTTCGACCGGATTTCACGCTGTCGAATTCGAGAATTATATCGCGGCTCCATCGTTGGGTGCCGAACTGGCTGTCGAGCGCGAGGAGTTTGCCAAGGGCGCTGAAGACATAGACCATCTTGCCGTCAACCGTGGGAGTAGCACGCGGACTGCGGCTGTCTCGCCATCCCGAGGGCGAGGGATCGTTGCCGGTGGTGGGGGTGCGCCACATCACTTCGCCGTTGCGGGCGTCGAGACAGACTGCGTATGCCCCTCCACTGATTGTATAGAGACGATCGCCAACTACGGACAGGCCGGCCCGGCCCGGCCCGGCATGGACGCGCCAGGATTCTTTAAAAGAGGGCGCTTTGCCGAACAGACCCGTCTCCGAAGAGATGCCGTTGCGGTGAGGGCCAAGCCATTGCGGCCAGTCCGTCCATTGCCAGTGCGACCAATCTTGGGCCAAGGCAGGCAGGGCACCTAAGACGATGGAGAACAGGGCGGTGCGCGCGGTGCTCATTGGGCTGTCCCCACCACGTCTAGGCGGACGATTTCCTTATCGTCGCGGAGGTAGATCCGTCCATCGGCGAGTGAGGGGATCGTCCAGCATTTGCTGCGGAGGACTTGGGTATTGGCTTTTTCGACGAAGCCTGCGGGCGTGGCTTGGGCTAGGCCGAGATTGCCGCGTTCGCCCAAGATGACGAGGTGGCCGTCGGCGACGATTAGGGTGCCCTTGCCGTAGCCCCGGGTCTTCCACTTTTCCGCGCCGGTTTCGGCGTCGAGGCATTTGAGGATCGAGCCGTCGAACCCGTAGAGGTGCCCTTCGTAGTAGATGGAGGTGGCGAAGTGATTTTCCATTTCCTTATTGCGCCAGACCTCCTTTGCGCTATAGCCGCGGTCTGTAGAGGAGACCTCTACCACACTGGCACCCGTGCCGTAGCCGGAGGAGATAAAGAAGCGGTTGGGTGGGATGAAAACCGGGGTCGCGGCATTGACGTTGTGTCTGGTCGTCCAAGGGTGTTTCCACAGTATTTGGCCGTGTTGTGGCGCGACCGAGATTAGCCCGTTGCCGGTAAAAAATACCGCTTGGTGCGTTTGGCCGATGGTGGTGGTGATAGGAGAGGAATAGCCCAGCTTGTCGCTGCCGGTTTTCCAGGCGACATCGCCGCTGGTTTTGTCAAAGGCTATCAGCGAATGACCGCCCGTTCCACCAGCTTCGATTAGAACGAGGTCTCCTGCGACTAGGGGCGAAGGACAAAAGCCCCAGCGGGCCTTCTTGCTGCCGAATTCGCTCGCTAGGTCGTGGCTCCATTTTGGGGAGCCGGTCTGGCTGTCGAGTGCGTAGAGTTTGCCGTAGGCGCTGGAGACATAGACCATCCCGTCGTCCACGGTAGGGGTGGCACGCGGACCATCGCCGCCTTGCCGTTCCATTAACATCCCGTCGGTGCGGGTGCGCCACAGCACTTCGCCGTTGCCAGCGTCGAGGCAGACCGCGTATTCATCGCCGTTGTGGATATACATCGTATAGATGCGATTGCCGACGACGGACAGGCCGGAAAATCCCTTGCCGCCTTGGACGCGCCAGGATTCTTCAAACGATGGCTCGTCGCCGAACAGGCCGGTTTCCGAAGAGATGCCGTTGCGGTCGGGGCCGAGCCATTGCGGCCAGCCTGTCGATTGCCATTGCGACCAATCTTGGGCTAAAGCTGGAAAGGCGCATAAGACGAGGGCTAACAGGGCATTGTGCGCGATACTCATTGGGCTGCTCCTTGTATGTTGAGGCAGACGATCTCGCTTTCGTCGCGCATATAGAGACGGCCATTGGCCAGCGAAGGAATGGTCCAGCAGCGGCTGTCGAAAGCGGGGTAGCTGGCCTTTTCGACAAAGCCTTCGGGCGTGGCTTCGGCTAGGCCGAGATTGCCTTGTTCGCCCAAGATGATGAGGTGGCCGTCGGCGATGAGCAGGGTGCCCTTGCCGTAGCCTCGGGTCTTCCACTTTTCTTCGCCGGTTTCGGCGTCGAGGCACTTGAGGATTGAGCCGCCAAAGCCGTAGAGATGGTTCTCGTAGAGGACCGAGGTGCCGAACTCGTTTTCCATCTTTTTATTTTGCCAGACCTGCTCGACGGCGAGGCTGTCGCCGTTGCCCTTGATTTGCAAGACCGTGCCGCCGTTGCCGTTGACGGTGGAGAAAAAAATTCGGTCGGGCGCGATGAAAACGGGCGTCGCCGCGCTGACGTCGTAGCGGGTTTTCCAAGGGTAGCGCCAGTAAACGCGGCCGTCTTCCGGCGCTAGGCCGGTAAGCGAATAGGCCGTGAAATAGGCGAGTTGGCGGGTGCCGGCCGCAGTGAAGGCGATGGGCGATGAATAGCTCATCTTTTCGTGGAGGGCGGTCCAAACGGTTGCGCCGGTGGCTTTGTCGAGGGCTACGGCGGTGACCGGGGTTGTGCGGTCGATGGCCATATCGACGACGAAGTTGCCGTCGTGGCCGCCGGCTTCGACTAGGAGCAGGTCGCCTTCGACTAATGGGGAGGTACTAAATCCCCACCTCGGCACTTCGCTGCTGAACTCGGCGACTAAGTCCTTTTCCCAGATCGGCGTGCCAGTCGCGGCTGCGAGCGCGAAAAGCTTGCCGGTGGCACCGAGTACATAGACGATTTCGCCATCGACGGTGGGCGTCGAGCGCGGGCCGTCGCCGCCTTGGGTTTCCTTGTAGTAAGGACCGGTGCGGTGACGCCAGAGTTCCACGCCGGTCTCGGCGTCGAGGCAGATGGCGAACTCGTCGTCGCCTTGGGCGAACATGGTGAAGACCCGGCCGTCGGCGACGGAGATGCTAGAGAAGCCATTGCCGAGCGGGACGCGCCACGCTTCGGCAAAAGGCTGCTCGGCAGTGAAGAGGCCAGTTTCACTGGAGATGCCGTTGCGCTGGGGGCCGAGCCACTGGGGCCAGTCGGCCGCTTGTGCGGCGGCGCTCAGGAATAGTAGAAATGCGATTGCGTTTTTCAATGCTGCCTCCTACTCAGGTATAGCGTGCGTTGCGGTATTGGGTTTGGTAAAAGTCGGGCAGGAGCTGATCGACGCGCATGAGGCCCTCGTCGGTCAATGCGACCGAGTTCGCGTCGAATTGGAGCATGCCCTCGTCGCGCAGGCCGCTGAGTGCCGTGGCGAAGTGTGCGACGATATCGACTCCGAATTTGGTGCGAAAATACGCGGTGTCCAGCGCGCCTAATTTGAGTTGCAGAATCACCTCGCGGGTGAGTTGCTCTTCGCGGTTGGTGGCGAAGGCGCGGTGGATGGGGAGGTCGCCGCGGTCAATGGTACCGAGGTACTCGTCCCAATTTGGCGCGTTCTGGTAGTGGACGCCACTCAGGTGCGAGAAGGAGGCGACGCCGGTGCCGATCATGTCTTGGCCGGTCCACACGGCGTCGCGGTACACGAAGCGGGCGTCGGGCGTTTTCTTCATGGTGTAGGCGCTCGAACGCACGTACCCGGCGGCGGCTAGTTGCTCGAAGGCGTAGGCGTGCCAAGCGCGCTTGGTTTTCCAGTCGGCTAGGGCTAGCGGCTCGCCGTCGCCAGTGAGCAGGTCCTTGGAATAGACCGTGTTGTAGGGTAGCTCCATCTGATAGACGGTGACGCTGTCGGGATCGAATTCGATGGTCTTTTGCACGGTCTGCCGCCAACTCGGCCACGTCTCGCCGACCATGCCGGCGATCAGATCGACGTTGACCTGATCGAAGTCGAGCGCGTGGATCCAGGGCATGACTTGGTAGATTTCTTTGCTGACGTGGGCGCGGCCGTTGTGGCGCAGGATCTCGTCGTCGAGGTTTTCTATGCCTAGGCTGAGGCGGGTGACGCCGATGGCGCGGATGGCTTCTAATTTAGCTTGGGTCAGGGTGCCAGGCTCGCATTCGAAGGCGATTTCGTCGGCGTGGTCCCAGGGCATGGCGTCTTTGAGACGCTGGACTAAGGAGCGCAGGTGGCGTGAACTGATGTAGGAGGGGGTGCCGCCGCCAAAGTAGATAAAGTGCAGTGGCCGGTCTTTGACTGCTGGCTGCTGGGCGTAGTGTTCCACTTCGCGGGCGAGGGCGTCTAAGTAGGTCTGGATCTGCTGGCTGTTTTTGTCCGTGTACACGCGGAAGTAGCAGAACTTGCAGCGCTTGCGGCAGAAGGGGATGTGGAGGTAGAGGCCGAGTTTGGTGTCGGGATGCGGATGGTCGGCGAGTGCGCGGTGCACCTGTGGGACATCTTCCTCACTCCAGAATGAATAGGCCGGGTAGTTGGAGACAAAGACGCTGCCGACCTCGGTTTCGGTGCGGTCGGCGCGGGTGGTCGCTGGGTCACTACTGGGTTGGGACTTTTGGGTCGAAATGTTAGGTACAGTTTCATCACTCATGGTTTGACTTCTTTTCCAAAACAATACAGCACGCCGTCGGTAGCTCCGATGACGAGATGGTCGGCGGCGATGGCCGGCGAAGCCGCGATGGCTGCGCCCGTTTCAAAGCGCCAGACTTCCGCGCCCGATGCGAGCGCGAGGGCGATGAGCGCACGGGCACCTACGTAAATATAATCATCGGCGATGACCGGCGAGGAATCCACCCGCGCTCCCGCGGCAAAGGTCCACAAGGGTTGGCCGGTTTGCGGGTCGAGGGCGTGTACGAGCTTATCTCGGCCGCCGATGACGACTGCTTGGTCAGCAACGGCTGGCGACGAGTAAAACGGGAATTTCCTCACCGCGTGGGCGTAGCGCCAGCGGATTGCTCCTGTGTCTAAATCGACGCTTAGTACTTCGTTGCCAAAGGTGCCTAGGTACGCGCGTCCCGCGTGGATGGCGGCGCTAGAGGCCACGTATCCGCCGAGCTCAAGCTGCTGGTGCTGCGTGCCATCGGCGCGGTCCAAAAGCCGCAAGTATCCGTCGCAACCGGCTACGGCTACGCGATTTTTATATAACGCCGGTGTACTGTGAATATATCCCTCTGTGGCGATTTTCCAAATCAGGGTTCCGGTGGTTGCGTCGAGGCAGTACAGGTGCTGGTCGTAGCTGCCGAAGTAGAGGCGGCCATCAGTGTAGTTGGCCGAGGAGATGATGCTGGCGTCGGCGGCGAAAGTCCAGCGGCGCTGACCGCTGTGGATGGCGACGGCGTGGAAGGTGCCGGCTTCGTCGCCGAAGTAGATGGTGCTGTCGGCGATGGTGGGGGAGGACTTGATTTCGTCGTCGGCCTGGTATTGCCATACTAGTGTGCCGGTTTGCAAGTCGAGTGCATAGAGTTGGCCGTCGAGTGAGCCGACGTACACTGTGCCTTCGTGGATGGCGGCGGTGGATTCGATGGCGTCTTGGGTGGGGTAGGTCCACAGCAGCGTTAGAGGTGGGGAGAGGTCAGAGGTGGCGACGCCGGTGAGTTGGGGGTTGCCGCGGAAGGTGTTATAGGTGTCGGCAGCGGCGGTGGTGACTAGGAGTAAGGTTAAGAAGTAGAGTGGCATATTTTGTTGGTTGAGAGACTATGAACGAAAGTAAAGAAGAGGGCGAAAAATTGCTAATTTGGTGGAAGACGCCAGCCTTGACAGAGTTTGCGCAAACGCGGAAACTCCGACAGCAACACCCGCAATCTGATGTCCTTGATCTATTGCGCGGTCTTGCTAATGGACTAGGTCGATAGTTGACCGCATTCAGACAGGGATAAGGGTAGTAGGCTGCAATGGCGGATAAGGAAGACTCAGGACTCGCGATTCTCCGGGCCATAGCCCAGATAATCGAATATTACCCTCGGTGCGTCCGCCTGATTTGGGATGCGGCCGGGCCGCAAGCCATCTTGGCTGTCGGAGTAAGCATACTCGGTGCTTTGGTCCCGGCTGCGCAGGTCTGGATTACCAAGATTGTCATCGATAACGTAATCAGCGCCGTGGGTAATGCGGATGGAGCCACAGTGGACTGGATCGGGCTACTGATACCGGTCGCTGGTGTTTTCGGCGTTTGGATCTTGGGTTCTATATGTGGCGCGGTGGCGAATGGGCTGATAGAAAAAGTCGGGTACCTTGTCAGAACCCACAGCGAGTATTTGATCATAAGGAAGGCTGCTCAGCTAGACATCGCCTTCTTTGAGAACCCGGCCTTCTTCGATGAAATGGAAAAGGCTAGGAGCGAAAGCAGCTATCGCGCTTACAACCTCGCCGCCTTGTCTCTGACAATCGTCTCTTCATTGACCGGACTTATAGCTATGTTGGCCGTGCTGCTCTCAGTACACTGGGCAGCGCCAATAATACTGCTCGTCACTGCGGCACCGCAGGTGATCGTCGGTGGTCATTACGCTGGCAAGCGCTTTTCATTGGTCGGAGCAATGGCCAGTAACCGTCGGATGGCAGAATACCTGTCGCGGTTACTCGGCTCTCGTGAGGCAGTCAAGGAGATCCGCATCTTCGCACTGCACGAGGAATTGCTTAGACGGTTCCACAATTTCTGGGGGTTATTCGGCAGGGAAACCTTTCGTCTCCGGTTCGCCCAAGAACGATTTGGTTTTCTTCTAGGGTTGATTACGATGCTGGGGACGGCATCCATCTGGGCTTACGCCGTGGTGCGAGCCGTGGGTGGCCATATCAGCGTGGGTACCGTAGCACTTGCGTTCCAGGCTGCAGAGCAGGGACGGGCTGGGTTCTCCAACCTGTTCAGTAATCTTGGGTTTTTCTACGAGCATACGATCTTTGCCGGGATTCTCTTCCGCTTCCTCGATCTCGACCCTCGCTCAGTTGAAGGGGCGCTGGCACCGCCGCCTGCGTCGCCTGCCCCAGTCCCCGATCGTCTAACCCAGAGTATTGAGTTTCGGAATGTCTCCTTCCGCTATCCAGGCTCCGACAAGTATGTGTTAAAGAACGTCTCTTTTACTCTCAGAGTGCGCGAATCGGTAGCTATTGTCGGGGAAAACGGGGCTGGCAAGACGACCGTCGTCAAGCTCTTGGCGCGGTTCTACGATCCCACGGAAGGCGCTATTTACTTGGATGGACGAGATCTCCGGGAGTACGATTTAGCAAGCCTGCGCCGCCAAATCGGGGTGATTTTCCAGGATTTCGTTCGCTACGATCTCTCAGCCAAGGAGAACGTCGGCTTTGGTCAAGTGGACCTGTTGGACGACGATGATCGGATCGAACGCGCGGCATACGAAGGCGGCGCCCAGGATCTCATCAGGAATCTGTCGAAAGGATACGACACGATTCTGGGAAAGGAATTCGACGAAGGGGTTGATTTGTCTGGTGGTGAGTGGCAGAAGATTGCGCTGAGTCGTGCGTTTATGAAAGAGGCTGAGGTTCTCATTTTGGACGAGCCCACAGCCGCTCTCGATGCGTTTGCTGAACGCGATGTTTTCTCGCGCTTTGCCGAGCTCACGTCAGACCGAACGGCTATCTTCATCTCCCACCGTTTCTCTACCGTGCGCATGGCTGATCACATCCTCGTTCTGCAACAGGGAGAGCTTGTCGAGCAGGGGAGTCATGAGCAGCTCGTGGCCGAGGACGGCCGGTACGCGCAGATGTTCAATACGCAGGCGAAGCAGTATCGGTAGGGGCGACTCCTTACAAAGATCGAATTGGACTTCCCACAATCTGGTAGCCACCCAAAAGAGGAAGGAAAAAAATGCACGATTTTTCCCCTAAACAAAAAAAGACAGTCAAGGGAAGACCAAGCTTCCACGGTCCGATGCGGTCAGACCTCTCGACTGTCAAGTATATTCTATAATAGATTACTGAATTCAAGTCAAGTTACAGACTATTAGCGTTTTTAATATGAATCCTAACTTATTGATAATAAATATATTTGAGACAATATCATAAGGTAATAATATCGGAACAATCCGCTAACAAACGATGATGTCGGAAAAGACTTGGTTCCTTCTAGGACAAGTCTTCGGAATAATAAACTGATGTTACGCAGTTTCTCATTTAGTGGTATTTTCAAGGTATGGACAAACACCTGTTAGAATTATATAGCGATTACCTGCTCAGTTCGTTTGGCGCGACCACCGCGACGGGCTTGTCGGCGTTGGTGGACGGGGCCGTCAGCCATGATCAAGTCACGCGGTTTCTGTCGGCGGCCGACTATGATGGCAAAATGTTGTGGCAGCAGATCAAGCCTTTGGTGCGCGACTTCCAACAGGCCGATGGGGTGCTCATCGTCGATGACACGATCCAAGCCAAGCCGCACACGGACGAGAATGAGTTGATTTGTTGGCATTACGATCATAGCCAAAATCGCTCGGTCAAAGGCATCAACTTGCTCAACTGCGTCTATCATGCCGGTGGGGTGAGTCTGCCGGTGACGTATGAATTGATCCGCAAGCCGGTTGTGTTTTCGGACGTGCAGACCCAGCAGGTCAAGCGCAAGAGTCTGGTTACCAAAAATGAGTTGATGCGAAAGATGTTGCGCACCTGTCAGCACAATCAGCTACCGTATCGCTATGTGTTGGCCGATAGCTGGTTTTCAGCCAAAGATAACTTAACCTTCATTCGCCAGACCCTCAAAAAACACTTCGTCGTCGCCCTTAAATCCAACCGGACGGTTGCCTTGAGCTACGAGCACAAACGCCAAGGAGCCTTCACCCGCATAGATAGCTGCCCGTTGCCCGAACATCAGCCGGTGCCAGGCTGGATCAAAGGACTGGATTTTCCCGTCCTGTTGCTCCGCCAGGTCTTTACACACCAAGATGGCAGCACCGGCACCCTGTATCTGGCCTGCAGCGATCTAACCTGTGAGGGCCCCACCGTCGAAGCCATCTACCAAAAACGGTGGAACGTGGAGACGTTTCATAAAACGCTCAAGTCGCACGCCGCCTTAGCTAAGTCGCCGACCAGACGAGTACGCACCCAAAGCAACCACTGTTTTATGGCCTTGTATGCCGCCGGGCGCTTGGAGGGCTTGCGCAGCAAGCACCGACTCAAGCACTTCGCGCTGCGAGCAAGACTCTATCTCAAGGCGATTCGATCCGCCTTTGAGGAGCTACAAACCCTCAAAACTGCGTAACATCAGTAATAAAGTAGGATGTTAATTATGGCTAAAGTCACCTTAGAATTGCCGGATGAAGTGTTCTCCACTTTGCGTCGTTCGCCAGAGGAGTTCGTCGCTGAACTGCGCCTAGCCGGGGCTATCCACTGGTATGAACGAGGGATTATCTCGCAAGAAAAGGCGGCTCATATAGCTGGTCTGGATCGTACCGACTTTCTCATGGCTTTAGCCCGTGAGCAAGTGGATGTCTTTGCGGTAGATAGCGACGCATTGAAAAGCGAACTAGATCGTGGCTAAAAAATCAGCCGTCAATAAGCTCTCTTTGTCTTTATTGTACCATACAAGAGGCTAGACGACAGATTCACAAGATTATTCTTGTCCTCCTGCAGGAGAACAAGGGCTGCGCCGCTGTCCGTAAAGTTTTGCTGGGACTCAGCCGAACGTCAAAATGCTCCTGTACGACCTAGTTGACGGGTGTTTCCTCGGGAAGTCCGAGTCGTTGGCGCTCTGCGGCGATAATCTGACGCTCCTGCTCACTCTGTGACATGGCTTTCCCGGGCTTGGCTTGGTCTCCCGTGTCAATGGCGTCAGGCGTCGCGTCCTTAATGGTGCTGCCCCGGGCGTAAGAGTCGAACAGCATCGACTTGCCGCGTAGAATTTCGACCATGACTTCGTCAACGCTCTCCTCTGTCAGAAGTCGGTGAACTTCCACGCGCCGAACTTGGCCCATTCGATGACATCGGGCGATGGCTTGTTCTTCGGTGCTCGGCTTCCACTGGGGCTCAGTGAGGATCACTATCGAGGCCGCTTGGAGATTCAGTCCAACGCCGCCCGCCTCAACTTGGCTCACTAACACAACAGGTACTTCGGAGGCTGTGAACTGATCCACGATCTGCTGGCGCTTCCCTGCAGGGACGGCACCCGTAATGGGGCCAACTGCCCGAGTCCCGAGCCCTTCGTGTATCCGGTTGATAACGTCTCGGAAGAATGAGAACACGACTGTCTTGAGGCCGCGGTCTGCTGCTTCACTGGTGATCTCGAGCAGGCGTGCGAGCTTCGGAGATTTATATGGATCGTGTGTCATGAAGGCGGCGCGTCGCATGTCCATGAAGTTGCCACATTCAACCGCCCATCGGTAGGCATCTGCCGCAGTGCCTTCAAGGGTAAGCCACTCATCGGTCTCAATCCTCTCAGGAAGTTCCTGCAGCACGTCCGACTGATTCCTCCGTAGATAGACAGTAGAAACGGCTCTGCGAAACGCATCTGGTTCTAAGAAGCCGTTTTCATTCTCAAGGGCCAGTCCAGTATCAGGCTGTACATGGTCAACAAGCACCCGGAACTCTTCTACGCGATTCTCCATTGGAGTGCCGGTCATCAACATTGAACAGCCTGATCGGCTCAACCATTGGCCAACTGCAATCGTCCTTAGAGCACGCGGATTTTTCACAAAGTGCGCCTCATCGACAATCATCGCAGAAATTGTGAGATCATGCGGCAAGTCCAGCAACTTCAACGTGTCGAACGTAGTGACTGCTAGGCCTCCTTGCTCTACCCAAACACTGAGCCGCTGTATCCGTTCAGGGCCATGAAGCCTCCATGGGTGTTCTAAGTAGGAATGACGAATAGTCTCATGCTCCCAGTTGACCAGCACGCTCGCCGGGCACACCACTAGAAAGTGAGTGCCACCCTGGCGCTTCAGATGGCATAGGACCGCGAGCGCTTCGATAGTCTTGCCTAGGCCCATTTCGTCTCCGAGGATGGTGTGCTTTTGAACGAGGGCGTACTTAGCTCCAAACGCCTGATATCCGCGCAGTGTCACGTTGAGCAGACGCATGTCGAGATCGAATTGCTTGACTTTCTCTATGATTTCTGCTGGCGCGAAACCCTGAGACGCCTCCGTATCAGGATCAAGTCCGCCGACCTCAGCAAGTAGCGCATTGTAATACACTGGTCTCGCCGCATAGTCTGCCCAGACATCAAAGGTTCGGATACCTCTGTCGGATAGTCGTTCCTCGGTAATGCGCAGATGATCTTGAAGCCTTATGGTGTTGTCCTCTTTGAGGAGTGAATCGATGCGCTTCAATGCTGACTTGGCGGCATCCTTGCGCTTACGGCTACTGAAGAAGCGTCGGATCGGCCGGTATTCGAGACGGGCAACATTGATGTCCTTGGCAATCAAATTGGACATATCTTCTAAGGCGGGGCGGTTCGCTTCAACGTCGTGACGAGCAACGTCAAGTCTGTAGAACGCTCGTAGAAGATTAGTCTGGCTGCCAGATTTTCGCTCGATGTCGAATCTGATCCGACTCTCATCAGTAAGCTGGTCCTCCGCACGACGCGCGGCATCTAGCATTCTCGCGGCGGTGATGGGACCTACCCCTTGGATCGCCTCTAGTTGGCCCTGACGTCTGCTGAGAAGCTGGCCTACCGTGCGAATTCCGGAAGTCTCGACGGCCGTGGTGCGCACATCGCCTCTTGTTAGTTGCTTCAGCCTGTTGAGCGGCATTCTGTGTAGTCGCTCGCTTACGACGCATTCGTGCTCAGCCTTATACTCAGTTCGCGCTTGTTGCTCGGCGTAGGGAATGGAAGCAAGGAGTAAAGCCACCCTTTGCTGCAAGTCCTCCGCGTGCCTTACAATAACTTTGGGCGGTAATAACGAGGTTTCAGTCATGTCAATAGGCTTCATGTGAATTTTGGACGATGATTTTGAACGATTGCATTTGGATGGTGTCTGTTTTTCTCATTCGGGTTTAATAACCCGCCACTTGCAGCGCTCTTGGGCTACTAACCCGATACCCTGCTGCTTGCGGCGGGCAGTTTATTTAATAAATGCTCTGGGCATTATCAATGGGTTTCAGTAGGGAAATCCCCATCAAAACGCCATCTCATAAAGCCGCAGGAAGTCTGCTTCTTGCAAAGGAAGCGGGTTGAATGTACCGGTCCATTGCCCAGCGGCTTCTTGGGCCATGGCAGGTAGATCGCTTGCGGCGACCTGACAATCGGCGAGTCGGCGCGGTAGCCCTGCCATAGCGCACAATTCTTCGAGATGGGCGGCGAGCGCGAGGGTGCTGCCGTTGAGTTGGATGTCTGCGCAAAGTTCGCCGTACAAATCGTCCACCACTTGACCATTTAAGCGAATTACGTGCGGCAGCATCAGGGCTACGGCGCGACCGTGGGATAGTGGGTAGTGGGCGGTGAGGGGGTTGGCGGTGGCGTGGGCGGCACCGAGCATGGAGTTTTCGATGGCAGTGCCGGCTAGATGGGCACCTAAGAGCATGGCGTCAGCGGCGTTTTGGGGATCGGCGACGGCTGCCTCGTAGTGGGGCGCTAGTAGCTGCCAGGCTTTGCGGGCGAACATTTGCGAGAGGGGTGTGCGGCGGGTGGAGACGTAGCTTTCGACGGCGTGGGCGAGGGCGTCGATACCGGCGTCGGCGCGGACGCGATGGGGGACGCTGGTCAGCACGTTTGGGTCGAGGATGGCGATGTGGAAGCGCGCTTTGCGGTCGCCGCAGGCCATTTTAGCATTGGTGTCGGCGCAGGTAATCAGGGCGTAGGATTGGGCTTCGCTGCCCGTTCCGGCTGTGGTGGGGATGCCGATGGAGGGAAGCATGGGCTGGGCGGCTTTGCCGTAGCCTTGGTAGTCCTGCATTTGGCCGCTGTTGGTGAGCAGGAAGTTGATGCCTTTGGCGCAGTCCATAGCGCTGCCGCCGCCCAAGGCGACGATTAGGTCGATAGGGCCGTGAGCGCGGGCGTGGTGGACGCCAGCGGCTACGTGTTCGGTCGTGGGGTTTTCTCCTACGGCGGAAAAAGTGGTCGTCGCTAGGCCAGCGTTCTGCAACGCGTACTGGGCTCGTTCGGCGAGGCCGGCTTGGACGAGGCCGGGGTCGGTTACGAGTAAGGCGCCGGGGCCGGCCAATGCGCTGGCGAGATCGCCTAGCTGGTCGAGGGTTTCGGCACCAAAGACTACGCGGATGGACGGATCAAAGTCGAAGGGAGTCATCCGGCCCTGCGCTGCAAGGCGCGCTGCTGGTAGAGGAAGTCGAAGAGGTTGCCCTCGTGCGGCTGGTCCCAGGCGATTTCGTGGGTGGGGATCGGGCCGAGGTTGAGGCGTTCGATGTGGGGCGCGGCGAGCAGTTGGCGCGTTAGGTCCTCGTCCTCGGTGAGGGCGGTAGCCACCAGCGTCGGGCCGATGCGTGTGACCACTTCTTCTTGTGGGGCTTCTACTACCGAGGCGAACGGAAAGAGATATTCGGTGTTGGCGAGCGGATGTTGCCAGTCGGAGGCGTGGATCAAGGTTGGGTTGAGGAAAGTGCAGCCGCCGGTCTCGGCGATGCGTTCGCCTTGACCTCTGGCCGTGTCTGTTGCGTCGCCGAGTTGGGTGTTGATTAGGGTTGAGAACTGGTGCGCTACTGCGGGGTTGGAGAAGGCGGCGATTTGGGCTTGGGGGTCGTCGAGGGGACGGGCTTGGATTTGGCTCAGGCGTTCGCCGACGGCGGTGGCGATTGCGCGACCGTGGGCAGGCACCCAGATGCCGGAGGCGTTGAGGCAGGAGCGGCCTCCGTTGGAAGCGATTGAGGCGACCATGAGGTCGAGGTAGTGTTCCCACTGGTCAATTTTGTCCGCGCCGATGATGATCTTGCTGCGCCCTGGTCCGTGTAGTTGGACGCGGGGGTCGTCACGCCAGGGGGCGACGGTGGGACCGCCGCCGAATAGCAGCGAGCGATTGCAGCGGAGCAGGATTTCGGTGCTGCCGCCGTGGTCGGTTGGATAGTAGCTCAAGGCTTGAGGTGGACAGCCGGCTGCGATCAGGGATTGGGCGATGCGGTAGGGCGTCCACGGTTCTTCGCGGCCCGGTTTGAGCACTAGCGGAATTTTGAGCGGAATGGCCGGTAGCCACAGCGCGTGGACGCCGGGGGAGTTGCTCGGCAGGATGCAGCCGAGGGCTTGGGCGTGGGACGCGAAGTGGAGCGGACTTGGGCCGTCGTCGAGGACGGTTAGGTCCAGGCCCCGGGTTAGGCCGCTGAGTACAGCGGGCATTTCGACGCCGACGCGGTGGATTTTGTCCATATTGGCGCGGGCCAGCGACTGCGGCAGGCCGGTGGTGGCCGAGACTTGCGCGACGTAGTCATCCGGGGTTTGGCTGTCGTCGCCTAAAGGCAGCTCGGCGTGTAAGAAGAGGTCAGCGGCTCGTTGGCAGATGGCGACTAATTCGGCGACGGTGAGGGCTTGCAGTGCTTGGTGATTGCGCTCTTGGGCGGCTAAGTCGCGGGCGATTAGGCCTCGGTTGGCTTGGCTGACTTGGGCCAGCGGTTCGCCGGTGGCGATGTGGGCGACGGCGAGGCGGTCGAGGCTGGTGTAGGGCTGGCCAGCGCGGAGGATGGGTAGGTGCATGAGTTTGGATTTTGGGTTAGAGTTGGAGTAAGGGGTTACGATCTATAATCTATAAATCTGTAATCGCAGAACAAAACTCGGGGGCTCGATTAATTTATGTTTAATCTGCGTCTCAGTTTAGTCGTCTTGGTTGCCATCGGTATCGCGAATCAATTCCTAGACCGTGCGGCTGCGCAGGATGATTCTGAGAGGATTTATCAACTTGAAGAGACTGTTGTCACTGCGGAGCGGATAGAAAACTCACTTTTTGCATCTACCGCTGCTGTGTCGGTGCGTACCAGCGCTGAGATGGAGTTCCTGCCACTGAAAAACCTCGCCGCTGCGCTGGAAACTTTTCCGGGAATTTCTTTTTTGCACCGCGATGGGTTGGGGCGCGATCCGTTGGCGACGTTGCGCGGTTTTTACGGTGGCGGCGAAGCAGAATATCTGCTGGTTATGATCGATGGAAGGCCGATCAATGAGCTTGAGAGAGGGTTGATGAATTGGAATGCCATTCCGCTGGCAAGTATTAGCTCAATTGAATTGCTGCGCGGGGGCGCGTCTTCGCTGTACGGCGATGCTGCGATTGGTGGCGTTGTTAATGTGGTTACCTCTGGCGAGCATGCACCTCTAACGCAGGTTTCAGTAACGGGTGGGAACTTTGGGTCACTGGGCGCGCAGGCTCGAACAGGTGGCCTTTGGAATGGGCGCGAGTATGTGGCATTTGGATCGGGGGAGCGACACACTGGGTTTCGAGATCATGCTGACCGCGCGGCAGAAAATCTTGGGGGTTCCTTTGCGCTACTGCAAAAACCCAACGGCTCACTTGCCGTTTCAACAACCCATCACTTCCAGCAATTTGATGAACCCGGCCCATTGACTGGCGCTGAATTAGATGACGACCGTTCCCAATCTGCACCATTCTACAAGTTTGACCATACTACCGACCGAACGCATCGGGCGGCGATAACAGGTGATTATAATCTTCGCGATAGGGCCAAATTCTCCGGCGCGGTTTCCGGCGAGATCCGCGATTCCGACGCGGTCAGGACATTGCAACTGAGCCCCGAATTTGCCGACACCAAGAATCGTTTACTTACGGCTTCGCGCCTCACGAGTTCGCTGCAGTTGACGTTCGACCAACTAGGATTTCCCGGCAAAGATCGCCTCAGTCTTGGCATTGACGCGGGCGTGCATTCGCTCTCGTCCGAGTATTATCAGTTTCTTCTTGGTGGACTGGCTGACTATAGTGAGATGAGTTCTGTTGCGCGTGGCGCATTGGAGGAAAAGGGCGCTAGCACTCGGCGTTCGGCTGCTGGGTTCCTGCAGTACGAACTTACGCCGATGCAAACACTGCGCGTCGTCTTGGGAGTGCGCGCCGATATAATTCGCGATCAGTTTACCCCTAAAGCGCCGAGTGAAGGGGAGGAACAATCAACAACTCACGCGGAGTTGAGTCCAAAGGCGGGAGCGAATTTCCGTTATGTAAAAACAGAGCGGCATGTCGGCAACCTGTACGCCAACGTTGCGCGATCGTTCAAAGCTCCAACACTGGATCAGCTCTATGACCAGCGTTCAATTATCTTTGAAATCCCACCAAATCCTCCGTTCAAAGTCCTGCTTTCAAGTGTTGATTTAAATCCACAGTTTGGGACATCTGTTGAGGTGGGAGGTTATCATCATGCGGTGTTGTTCCCGAACCTCCTGTACGGCGAACTGTCGCTCGCGGCTTATACGATGGACATGAAGAATGAGTTGGATTTTGACCTTCAGCAACTCAAGTACGTGAATATCGGCAAAAGCCGCCATCAGGGGATTGAGACGGGTCTCAGGCTTACGATGAAGCAGAACCTGAATTTGTTTCTCAACTACACCCACCAAGCCGCTAAATCTCAAATTGGCGAATATGCGGGCAAATTTCTGAAGGCGATCCCACGCGATGTGATCTACGGCGGCGTCAATGCCGCACATAAGTCCGGCTTGGGTGGGAGCATAGTCGTTAAGTCTGCGAACCGCATTTTTCTCGATGACGCGAATGCGATTACACTGCCCAACTATAGCACTGTGGATGTTCGGCTCAAATATCAAGTGGGTATAGTTGCGGCTACGCTTGATGTATTCAATATCTTTGATCGATCCTATAGTACAACGGGGTACCCCGACGCATCGGGAAGTGGGCATAGCTACTTCTATCCAGCCTCTGGACGACATGTGCGCTTTGGTTTTCAACTTCAGCATTGAGGGATATGACCGATGTCAACCATAATAGAGTAAAGTTACATTGGAGTCTAAGAGATATGGATAATGGAGATTATCGAGGCAGGATTGCGGTTGATCCGCAAATTCACTTTGGTAAGCCTTGTGTTGCCGGAACCCGGATTCCCGTGGCTGACGTTCTCGAATTAGTGCGCGAGGGAATCTCGTTTAAGACGATTCTTTCTGACCATTTTCCAGACCTTCAAGAAGACGACATTCGCGCTTGTATCCATTATGCGATTGATTCGGCTTAATCCCACGAATCTATCCTACCGCGATTTCGTTGGTCTCAAGAGTTGCTCAACCGTTTTCGCGATCCGTCGATGACGATCAAGTGCTCCTGCCAATCTGGTTCTCGTTTGGGGCCTTCCAGCGCGTCGCAGGCGCGGAAGAACTCTTCAAGGTCGGCTGGGGATTTGAAGGGGTAGGACTGATGCTGTTCTTCGAGCCGTCGGTGGGCGGCGGCCCTGAACCTCTCCACACAGGGAATGTGGTCGCCTGTTAGTTCGTCGTAGAGATCTCTCAGGTTTTCTCGCAGTTCTTCTTGGGTTTCGCCTTGGGTCTAATAGTCGGGATAGCGCTCTAGATAGCCAAGCCACATATCGCCATCCTGCCAGTAGATGTACTTTTGATAATCCATTGCGTACCTCTCTCGATATGATCTTAGCGTAGAACGTACACCTCAGTACACCCCCACCACCACAGACTCCTGCAATTCCGTCAGCAGCCGCAAATCTTTAACCCCATCCCAAGGATACGCCTCAATCGGCGCAGCACGCTCAGCCTCATCGCGCTCAAGAAATCGGGGCATGAAAAATTCCTTAGTCAGGGTGGTGAGCATGACTTGGCCGGTCTCGCCGTAGCCGACCTTGCGCGAGGGGTCTTTGGGATCAACCAGCTCGATGACGGCGCGTGGCTGCGGCGGGTAGTAAGTGATGGCGTACTCGTCGGCCGAGTCAAAGGGCTTGGGGCAGGCTAGGCCCATCAGGGTGTTGCCGTAGGTGGGTACAAAGGCGAGGCCGGGCACCAGCTCCTCGCGGGCGAAGCGGTGGAACTGGGCGTTCATTTCCGTGCCGCCGCAGAAGATGCCCTTAATGCCGAGCTTGGGCAGGGAGACTTTTTCGCAGAGGGCTTCGAGGAGGCGGGGCGTGGTGAAGACGCACTGCACGTTGTCGTGGGCCTTGAGGATTTTGAGCGCCTGCTCGACAACGTGGGATTTGTAGGCTTCCAACTCGCGCATCTTGCCGGCGCGGATGAGTTCGTTGACCCAGCGCGGGTCGAGATCCACCATAAAGCACAAGCCGCCGCGTAGCTGAGCGAGATACTCGATGGCCAAGCGCAGGCGGCGCGGCCCCGAAGGCCCCAGCATCAGCCAGTCGGCTCCCTTGGGAAAACCTTCCTCGGACAGGCTCTCGCTGTAGAGCGCGTAGTCGGTGTGGAAGTCGCGGATGTTGATGCGGTATTTGGGCAAGCCGGTCGAGCCGCCGGTCTCGAAAACGTAGATCGGCTCGTCGGCATAGGCTTTGGGCACCCACTGGCGCACTGGGCCGCCGCGCAGCCACTCGTCCTCAAAGTGCCCGAGTAGGGCCAAGTCGTCGTAGGAGTGGATTTTTTCGCGCGGGTCGAAGTCGAGTTGTTGCGCGTAGGAGAGCCAAAAGGGGCATCCGGTCTCGGGGCTGAAGTGCCACTCGACGATGGTGCGGACGTGAGCGTCGAGGTCGTCGCGGGCG
Organism: Candidatus Latescibacterota bacterium; assembly: GCA_022819745.1. Next base: position 66,026 of record JAJEGS010000024.1, read on the forward strand.
GCGGCGATTTTGTCTGGTGAAACGCTCATTGGCTTTCTTCCGCGATGGCGAAGAGGGTGTTGCGGGAGGCGATGTACAGGACGCCGTCGCGGGCGACTGGAGTGGTGTACACGGCGCTGCCCAGGTTGGTCTCGTGGAGTAATTCGAGCGTTTTGCTGGCCTTGAGCACATCGACGTCGCCGTCTTCGTCGCCGATATAGACCTTGCCGTCGGCGACAAAGGGCGAGCCCCAAATCGCGGCGAAGGTGTCGTGGGTCCAGTGGTGGGTGCCGGTTTTGGCGTCGAGGCAATAGACGAAGCCGCTCAGGTCGGCGGCGTAGAGCAGGCCATCGGCAATGGCGACAGTGGAAATGGTGCGGTTGTAGTTTTTGTCGCCGAAGTGCCAGATTGCGCCTGTCTCGGTGATGTCGCCGGTGCCGCTGGCGTCAATGGCCCATAGGTGGCCCTCGCCTTCGCCGTGCTCGGGGTCTTGGCCGACGCCGAGATAGACTACGCCGTCGTGGAAGACGGGCGTGGAGACGAGGTTGTTGCGGGTGCCGCGGCCGCCCAATTCCCACACTGAATCCTTGGGATTGCAGTCGAATTTCCAGATCAGCTCGCCAGTGTCGGGAGCGAGGGCATAGACCCAGCCGTCGCCGCCGGGGAAGATCACTTGCTTGCGGCCACCGGCTTCGCCGTAGGCGGGATTGGCCCACTGGCCGTGCAAAATTTGGTCGCCGGGCAGGTCGCTGTCCCAGAGGAGGTCGCCGGTCTGCAGGTCGAGGGCGATGAAGCTGGGGGCAAAGGGGGCCGGGATGTGGATGTGGCCCTCATCGACTCCGTTGCTGGTTAGGGCGAAGAGGCGACCGTCCACACCTATGGGCGAGCTGGTGGCGAGGTTGTGGGGGAAGACGTCCAGCTCGGCGATCATGTCGAATTTCCAGATGAGATCCGCGTTGGTGGGCGCGGTGGCGGTCTCGTCGGCGATGGGGCCGTCGTTCTCGCCGTCGCGGAAGCCCTCGGTGTCGAGGCAGACGACTTCGGCGCGGTTGGAGACGTAGTAGAGGCGGTCGCCTTCGACATAAGGGGTGGAGCAGACGCCCTGCTGCGGCCAGTCGTTGACGCGGCCGGCCGGCAGCTTGGGATGGGCGATTTGCCAGAGGAAGGCACCGTCCTCTAAGGAAAAGGCCATCACCACGCCGCGGTCGCCTTTGTGATTGGGATCGCGCTCGGCCTGGTTGTTGGTGCCGACGAAAATTTTGTCGCCGGCGATCAGGGGCCCGGCGTAGGTCTGCGAGCCGAGCGTGGCGCTCCACTTGACGTTGGTGCCGGTCTCGGTGTCCCAAGTGGTGGGCAGGTTTTGCTCGTCTGAGACTTGGTTGCGTCCCGGCGAGCCGCCCCACATGGCGGTTTGGGCACCAGCGGAGGCGGCTAGGGCGAGGATGAGGCTGCAAATAGTTAGAGTCATTACCAAACTTTCAGGTTGTCGTAGTAGATTTCAGCGGGAGAATAGCCGTAGATGCCGGGGCTGCCGCTGCGGTTGGGCAGGGGATCGACTGCTTGGATGCTCCACGTGGCTGGCTCTGGCTCGTCGCGGGGCCAGACTTTGCCGCGGATGTGGGCCATATCGCCTTCGAGTTCCACCTGCATCTTCATAGTGTACCAGACGCCGGTTTCCCAGGCGAAGGGCACGGTTTTGGCCATCCGCAGTTCGGCGGCCCAAGTGCGAATCTGCAACTGCTGGTGGTAGCCCATCATGTCGAGAGTGTAGCGATTTGCGATCAGGCCCATGTCGGGGACGGCGCGGCGCTTCTTGGTGCCGAGCAGGTCGGCTTGGATGGTGTAGCCGGTCTGGTCGGGTGCGCCGATGTAGGTGTTGGCGCGGTGCAGGCCGCGAGCGGCGGGCGGCTTGACCAGCACCTTGTTGCCTTCCATTTCGCGCACCTTGAATTTGGTGCCCGTGCCAATCCAAGCTGGTGAGGCGTCAACGGCGAAACTCTCGAAGTCTTCGCTGTAGGTCGGTGGGGGTAACACGGCGATGCGAGCCTCAGCGGTCAACTCGCCGACACTGGCGACGATTTTGCCGCCGCTAGGGGCGTCCGCGAGGACGAGCGTATTGCCGTTGAGTTGGCCGACTGGACCGGAGAGTGTCCATGCGGCATAGATCGGGCCGATTAGGCGACCGTGCGCGTCGAAGGCTCGGGCGCGGAATGATACGCTGGCTCCGGGTTGGGCGACCACTTCGGCGGGGATGATTTGCAGGTGCGTCGGTGTTGCGTCTGGGGTGGCTTGCTCGCGTGGGTAGTTGGCTGTGGTCGCGGCGACGTTGAACGGTGCCGCTGGGTCGCCGAGGCAGTAAACGCCTGCTTCGGTGGAGAGGTAGATGCGACCGTAGGCTACGGCGGGCGAGCCGAATAGTTCGGCGGGCCGGCCGTCGGGCATGGCGATCTCGGCGAGGTCGAGGGTCTCGGCGGCGTCGGAGCCGGGAGCGACGATGACAAAGCGGCCGTTGACTTCTGGCGCGTAGAGCCGGCCGTCGGCTAGCACGGGCGATCCCTTGCCGACGGTGCCGATGTTGTGCATCCAGTGGACTTGGCCCGTCTCGGCGTCGAGCGCGTGGATGTTGGCCGAGTTGTCGATGATGTACAAGCGGCCATCGTAGATGACTGGACTGGTATAGCCGGCGAAGACGCCGTCGTAGCGCCAGACTTCGTTGCCGGTGGCGTCGATGCAGACGACGCGGCCGAGGGCGGTGTTGTCGAGGTTTTCCTCGCCGTGGGCTGCGTACACTTTGTCGCTGGCGACGACGACTGAAGAGTTGATGCCGCGACGGCTGAGCTTGAAGCCCCACACGCTCTCTCCGGTGCGGATTTTCATGGCATAGATGGAGCCGTCGGCATTGCCGCCAATGAGCAAGCGGACGCCGTTGATGGTGGCGACGACGGGCACGGAGTACGTGGTGTCGAGCGGCCGGCCCCCCGGCGTGGCGATCCAGACGAGTTCGCCGCTGCGCTTGTCAAAGGCGAAGTAGCGGTGGCGACCCGGCGTGTGGCTACCCCAATTGGAACTGAGATAGCTGATGATGACGAGGTCTTCATCGACGACGGGCGTGTGGACGCGACCGCCGTAACCGGAGATGCGGCCGAATTCCTCGGTCAGGGAGCGCGACCATACTACCTTGCCGTCGCGATCGAAGCAGAGGAACAGTCCGCTGACAGTGTGGGCATAGACATAGCCGGTCTCTGGGTCGCCGGCGAGGCTGGCCCAGCCGACGCGGTTGAAGGGGATGGTGGTGTGGAAGATGTTGTAGGCGTGTTCCCAGAGCAGGGTGCCGTCTTGGGCGTCAAAGGCGGCGACAACGCCCTCATGTTCGACGCCCTCGCCGCGGCGACCGATGACAAAGACTCGTCCGTCGAGGACGATGGGGGTCGAGCGGCCAGTGAAGTCGGCGTGCCAGATAGGCGACCAGGAGGCGACGAGGCCAGTCTCCTCGGAGACGCCGTTTTGCGCTGGGCCGCGCCAGGAGGGCCAGTCGGCTGAATAGGCGCTGGAAGCGGCGAGTAGGAGGCCGAGAAGGGCGCAGGGAAGTTGCAGGCGGAGGTTGGGCACGGCTAGTCCTTGGTAGAGCGGGAGTGGAAGTTAAACGTTCTTAAGTACATAATGAGCGCCGCCGATTCTTGTCAACCGACGGAGAAGTGTGCAAGTTGTCCGAGTCCATTCACAATCGGGAGGAGTTATGAGCAATCAGAAAGATTACACTGTCCGCGCGACCCACTGTAGCCATCAAGCGTCGCTCGACGAAATTTACGACAGATTGGTGGCAATCACCGCGCCGTTGAGCCGGTCGTGGGCCAAGATCGAAAAGGCGCGGCGGATCGGCATCAAGATCAACATGCAGATGCGCACCAATAATATCCGCCGGATCGGCGGGCGGCGGCAGGAGCTGGTAGATGACGATGTGATGCGGGCGGTGCTGCGGCTTTTGCGGGAGCGTAGCGACGCGGAGATTTTCGCGCTCGACACCAGTGCTGCGCCGCCAGGTGAGCGTCCGGGCGATGATTTCAATGCTAGGCCAATCTTGGAGGAATTTGGCGTTGGATACGTCGAGGCCGGCGACCCGCCCTTTGAGCGTTACAAAGTGCCCGGCGGTGGGATCATGTTTTCCGAGTACCAGCTTTCTGCCGCCTTGGGCGAGGCCGACGCCTTTGTCTCGCTCGCCAAGATGAAAAACCACGGTTTTATGGGCATTACCCTGTGCCTGAAAAACCTCTTCGGTCTGCCGCCGATCCCGCCGCACGGTCGCTTGCGCACGTACTTTCACCACGTTATCCGCCTCTCGTATGTCCTGCCCGATTTGGGGCTGATTGCCCAGCCTTGCCTCAACATCATCGACGGGCTGACCGGTCAGGCGCGCATGGAGTGGGGCGGCGAGGGCCGGATTGCCGACTGTTTGGTCGCTGGCGATCACGTTATTGCCACTGACGCCTGCGGCTCGTACCTGATGGGCACCGATCCCCGGCTCGATTGGCCGACGCCACCTTTCCGCCGCGACCGCAGTCCGGTGGCAGTGGCGGCCGAGCACGGCTTTGGGACGGTGGACTCAGACGAGATCGACTTTGTCATGGAAGGACTGACGCCGCCGGTGGCCGAGTTCGATTCGGCGGAAGCCGATCCGCCGGAGCAGATCGCGCGACTGCGGCAGACGGCCAGCGAGCAGGCGCTTTTTTACCGCGACAACCAAGAGCGGATTTTGGACGCTCACGCTGACAAGTACGTCTTTTTGCAAGACGGCGAGGTGATTTGGAGTGGGCTCAAGCCCGAGGAAGCCGGGGCCGTGCAGAACGTCGCCGCAGGCAAGAAGGATCAGGCGGTTTGGCTCAAGCTAGCCGATCCAGCAGAGCGCGAGGGCGAGCGGATGGAGGTGTACGAGAAGATCTTGGCGGCTTGAAGGGACGGGTAGTCCTTCATACGCCGCTTAATGACCACCCGAATAGGAGCCACTATCTATGACCGAAGTAGAGCGATATTTGTTTGACCTACAGGGCTATCTGATCGTCGAGGACGTGTTGGACGCGGAAGCTGTTGCCGAGTTGAATCGGCTGATTGACGCTCAAGAGATGGGCGCGGATGTCGAGCAGGCGCAGGGGCGGCTGCACACCGGTGGGTTTTTGACGTGGGGCCAGCCCTTTGTCGATTTGCTGGATCACGAGCGCATTATGCCACTGCTCAAAGTGATCTTAGGCGACGGCTTCCGGCTCGACCACTACTATGCGATCTACTTGGAGGCGGGTGCTGAGCGCCTCGGATTGCACGGAGGCAATACGCCCTACGACCCGCCGGAGTACTACCACTTCCGCAATGGACAGATGTACAACGGGCTGACGGTGGTCTCTTGGAACTTGGCCGATACCGGACCGGCGCAGGGCGGTTTTTGCTGCATTCCGGGCAGCCACAAGGTCAACTATACCTGTCCGCAGGAAATCCGCGAGGCCCATGTCGAGTCCGGGTGCGTAGTGGTGCCGGAGGCGAAAGCCGGGTCGGTGGTGATTTTTACCGAGGCGCTCACGCATGGTACTGCGCCGTGGCAGGCCGCGCATCAGCGGCGCTCGCTGTTGTTCAAATACAGTCCTGGGCAGCAGTCGTGGTCCAAAGGCCACATTAAGCCGCCGGACGGCGTGGCCTTGACCGAGCGGCAGGCGTTGCTTTTTGAGCCGCCGTACTTCCATGCGCGTGCCTCTCTTTTTGAAGAGGTGCAAGTATAAAGCGACTGGAGATTTTGAGGTATGGAAATGCTGTTTCGTCCCTTTGCGTTTGGAGCTGACAAACGGGCCGTACTCGACCGCGATGGGCACTTCGCGCTGCCGGGTGTCCTGACCGACGCGGCTTGCGTCCAGTTGACCGACGCGCTGGCGCGCATTCAGGCACTGCCACGCGATGATGAGGAATATATCCCCTCGCGCTTTGCCGCTGAATTCGACGCCTATTTGGAGAGCCTGATCGGGCATCCGCAACTGCTGGACTTGGTGCGCCGCGTGTTGGGGCCGGAAATCCGCTACGATCACTGCGTGGCGTTGAATCGCGAAGGGGGCAATCCAGGGAGCAATTGGCACAGCCACGAGTACGCCGATGACGATCCGGCGCTGGGTTTTGTGCGGGTGTTTTTTTACGTCAATGGCTTTGCGGCCGACGATGGTGGGTTGAAGGTGGTGCCGGGGAGCCATTTGTATCGGGATCCGGGTATTAACGCGGAGTCGGATGCCGCGTTGGCGCAAGGGTGGATGACGGGAAAGGCGCATCCGGTTAGCGGTCAACCGCTCGCGATTGAGGAGTTGTCGGTGCCGCAGGGGACAGTGGTGTTGATGTGGACTCATGCGGCGCATGGGGTCAATCCGCGCAAGGAAGACAGCGACACGCGGTGGTGCGTGGTGTATGCGTATCGCAATCCGGGGCGGGAGTCGCGTGCGCGGTGGCTTAGTCCGAGCTTTGAAAAGAAGCAGATCAAAGGCGCAGAAGGATTGATGAGTTTGTACTAGAGAGGAAAAAGATGAAAATCACAGAAATTCGGACGTTTTTGGTGGGGCGGTTTTTGTTGGTACGGGTCTATACGGACGAGGGAATCGTCGGCAATGGAGAGGCTGGGTTGTGGGCGCATCACGGGGTGGTGAAAGAGGCTCTGGGGGAGTTGAGTGATTACTACGTGGGCAAGGATCCGCTCCGCATGGAGCATCACTATCAGGTGGTGTCGCGGTCGGCCCACTTCATGGGCGCGGCGATGAGTGCGGCGATGAGCGCGATCGACATGGCGCTGTGGGATATTATGGGGAAGGTGTTGGGGGTGCCGGTGTACCAGTTGTTGGGCGGCAAGTGCCGCGACAAGGTGAAGTTGTTCGAGAATATCGGCGGGGATACGGCTGCGGAAGTGCGGCAGAGCGCGCAGGCGCGGGCGGAGCAGGGGTTTACGTCGCTGCGGATGACGCCGTTTGTCAGCGGGTTTGAGCAGCGCACTGGCACGGCCAACGTTTCGACGGCTGTGGAATTAGTGGCCGCGGCGCGCGAGGCGATTGGGGACGAGGTGGATTTGGGGTTGGAAATCCATCGGAACTTGCGGCCGGAGGAGGCGATTGTTTTGGCGACCGAGTTGGAGCCGTTCAAAATACTGTACTACGAAGACCCATTGGCTCCACAGAGCTTGGAGGCGTTGGAATACATCGCCCGGCACATCAACATCCCCATCGCCACCGGCGAGCGGTGCTACAACATTTTTCAGTTCAAGGACCTGATTGACCGCAAGGTGGTCAGCCTGATTCGGCCGGACGTGTCGTTGGCGGGCGGATTGACGCAGGTGAAAAAAATTGCCGCGCTGGCGGAGGCAGCTTTCGTGGGCATTTTTCCGCATCTGATGGGCAGTCCGGTCAACAACGCGGCTTTCGCGCAGCTAGCCGCGGCCATTCCCAACTACACGCACACCGAGCACAACGCCCTCAACGGGCCGATGACCGAGATCGTCGATGGGCAGCTACAAGTCGAAGGCGGCTATCGGCTGCTGACAGATCGGCCGGGGATTGGGGTTGAAATAGTCGAGGACGCGCTGGCGAAATATCCGTACGAGCGCTGGGCGATTAAGGGCAGTTTTCATGCCGACGGCTCGGTGGCACACTAGGAGGCCCTCATGTTTAAGAAAATCTATCTTGATCCAGAAAATAGGCGTTTTTCCGAGATCATGTCTAATAATAGGCGGTACATTGTACCACCTTTTCAGCGAGACTATTCTTGGGAAGACGAACAGTGGGAGGAACTGTGGGAGGATATTGAGCAGATGCAGCAAAGCCAGATTCAGCATTTTATGGGCTATCTGGTTTTGCAGACCGAGGATGGAAAGAGCTTTCAAATTATCGATGGCCAGCAACGTATAACGACTGTTTCTATTATTATACTAGCAGTGCTGAAAACATTGCAAGCATTGGTCGATGACCAAATAGATAAAGAGGCCAATGAACAAAGGATAGAGGAATACAAAAGGACCTATATCGGAGTTTTTGACTCCATTACGCTTACGACATCACCGAAGCTAGTGCTGAATCGACACAACAATCAGCACTTTCGGGCCATGGTAGAAAGGTTGGAGGTTCCCACTAGGCGCAGGCTCACAAAGACAAACCGGGCCCTGAATAGGGCATTTGAGTTTTTTGTAAATAAACTTTCTCAAAAGAAAAAAGATGGCAAAACTCTGGCGACTCTAGTGGGGGATATAGCAGATGGGCTACTCTTTACAGCGATTACCGTTAAAGATGATTTGAATGCCTATACTGTTTTTGAGACTCTCAATGCACGTGGAGTACATTTAGCGACTCCAGATTTATTGAAAAACTACCTTCTCTCAACTTTTGCAAGTCATCCGGCTTTTCATACTGATGAAAACCTTGATGACTTTGCGGGACGCTGGCAAATTATTATTGAGCAACTAGGCGAGACTGAGTTCACTAATTTTCTCCGAAGTCATAGGGGAATGACTAATCCTCTCCCACACAAGAGAGAACTTTACAGGTTGCTCAGGAGAGAGATCGATACAGCCGAAAAGGTCATTCCCTATCTTGAAAAACTTGAAGATCGGGCTCCAGTCTATGCTGCTCTACAAGAACCTCATGACGATTTTTGGAAAGAACGAGAAGGGAGGTATATACAAGCGCGGCCCCATTTAGAAGTCCTTAAATTGTTTGGTATTAAAACGCCTCTCAGTCTACTTATGGCAGGATATGAAAAGTTTTCACCGCAAGAGTTTATTAAGCTACTAAACTGTATCGAAGTGTTGACACTGCGCTATAATGTTATTTGCAATCTAGCAACCAATGATCAGGAGCGGATGTATAATATTACTGCCAACCAGTTGATAAATGAAGACTTATCTTTGCAAGAGGTAATGGATAGGCTAAAGCCAATCTATCCGCACGATGTAGAGGTGCGCCAGCGCTTTGGGGACAAGAGTATGCCAAGTCGCCGAAGTAACAAAAAAATTATGTTTCTATTGCGAGAGATTGAAATGCATTTAAGCGGTCGAGCCCCCCAAAATCTGACACTCGAACATGTGTTGCCGTACAATCCAGGAGACGATTGGCAGGCTTATTTTGGTCGTGAGACCTATGAAAATGCGATTGACCGCTTGGGTAATATGGCCTTGCTGCCTTCGAATCAAAACATGGGGCAGGAAGTTTTTGAACAAAAAAGAGAGATACTACAGGCCAGCGAGTTTCGGATTAATAGGCATATCGCTGAGTATCCGGAATGGAACATGAACTGCTTAGAGGAACATCAAAGATGGTTAGCGAAGCAGGCAACAGCGGTGTGGAAGATATCTGAATACGCTTAGGTAGGAGAACGCAATGATCGACCATGCCTTGCGGGATCAGCTAAGGGATGTCCACGCCTATGCGCTGACCATTTATCAGCGCGATGATCTCTACGCACTCGATTTGGATGGGTTTGCGCGCAATATAGCGTGGGCTGCGGATCGGGGGGTGCGGGTTTTTGTGGTGGCTGGCGGGACCGGTGAAAACGACGCGTTGGCTCCGCCCGAGCGCTTAGCACTCGCCGAGTGTGCGCTGGCGACGGTGGGCGAGCGGGCGCTGGTGGTGCCGACCTTGCCCGGCAACTTGGGCGAGGCCGCGGACTTAGCACCGCGCTACGAGGCGTTGGGATTGCGCGTGGCGCTGGCGATGGCACCCTACACGCGCCACCAAGTGCCCGAAGATCCCGAAGGCGTGTATCAATACTACGAGGCATTGGGGACGCGGTCGGGGTTGGCGTTGATGCCCTACAATACGCAGGGCTGGTCGGCCGAACTATTCGAGCGGCTGGCCGCGGTGCCGCAGATTGCCGCGATCAAGGATCCCTGCGTTGAGCCGCACCACCTCTTCCGCGCCATCAAGCGGCTCGGCGACCGCTTCGTCTGGATCGGCAACAAGCGCCACGACCCGGGTGTGTTGCACTTCCGCTTCCAAGCCGGGATCGAGGGCTTTACCGCTGGTTTTGTCAACTTCGCTCCGCAGCTTGAGCTGGCGCTTTTTGCGGCCGCGCAACAACAGGACTGGCCGCAGATGATTGAGTTGCAGGAGCAGTTGGCTCCCTTGGAGCGGTTGCGCTCGCGCTTTGACGACGCCGGCATGCTCAAGGCGACGATGGAATTGATGGGGTTGGCTGGGGGTGTGGTGCGTCCTCCCCGGATTGACGTGCCGCCGGAGGGGCGCGAGGCGATCGAACAGGAGTTGCAGCGCTTGGGGGTTTTGGGCGCATAACATCTGCGTTTATCTGCGGATGAACGTAGATGGTCGCAGAACAGTATGGACAAGACGATCTACCCATCGAATCGTTCAAGTCATTCAGGACTGCTATATGAGCGGGCATTCGCTAGGTTCTGATGGACGATTCCGCCGTGCGCAAGCAAATGTTGCCTTTGCTCCCCATTACCTTGTTGGGAGTGGCCGTCGATCTGTGGCTGCGGCCGACGCTCGATTTGCGCTTGATGCAGTGGGTGTGGTGGGGGCTGTCGGTGGCGTTTTCGCTGGTGATGTGGCAGGGTCTGTTTGTGATTAGCTGCCGGTTGCGCCCGCGCTGGCAAGCTGCGTTTGTCCTCGTCGTCGGCTTAGTAGTCTCCGTCTTGGCCCTGATATGGCTTGGCTTCCACGAGATATTCTATTGCTGGCCAACGGCCTACGCGCTCGTGCATTCGGCGGGCCATCCGCGCGAGGCTTGGGGGTATATCATCAATGAGGCCGATTGGGGGGATGCGGTCGTTTGGGTGGCCATTGTGGCCGTTATCGTGGGCTGGTGGTGCTACAAGCTGCGCCTGGGTCGTCGGTTAGACTTCGGCGAGGCTTCGACGGACTTCGGCGAGCTCAGTCGAGTCGTGAGCTCAGCCGAACCGCTCAGTCGAGTCGCGCACGGCAGAGTTTTCCGGTCTCAGGATTGGGGCCGCATTTTGGCCGCGCTGTGCTTGGCCGGGTTGGTGGCTTTTGGCGCGGTGCATCGCCATGCGAGCATCATGGTGCCGGATGCGGCGGCCGCGAAGCTGGCTGTTGACCTTGCCATCCACTCGCTCGTCGGCGGGGTACACGGGCGCTTGTTGCAGGCGAGCCGTCCGGCTGCTGCTGCTATCTACAGCGGCTCACCCGTGGATGCGAGTGCGCCCAATCTCATCGTGGTGCTTGGGGAAAGCGTCGCGCTCAGCCGCATGGATATCTACGGATACGAACGGCAAACCACGCCTCGACTGGCGGCGTTGCGCAAGGCGCGGTCCGCGGATTGGGTGCAAATGGACAAGGCCGTGTCCAATGCCACGGCGACTAAGGTAGCACTGCCGGCCATGCTGACTGGGCTGTTCCCGTCGCGCACGCCCGTAGAGCAGCACACCTTCCCGCTGCTGTGGCACTACGCCCACGCCGCCGGCTACCAGACCGCGCTGATCTCGGCACAGAGTTACGCTTGGAACAATCTCGAAGGTTTTTTCGTCGATGACGCGCTGGATCACGTGTTTACGCTCGAGCGCTCGGACGCTGAGATCGTCAACTCCGAAGGTATGGATGATCGCCGGATGATAGCGGAGGCCTTGGCAACTATCGACCGCTTTGCCGCGCGCGGTCCGTTTGTGGTGGCTCTGCAATTCAATTGCACGCACTATCCGGGGTACTCGCCGCCGGATTGGCAGCCGTGGCCGGACGCGAGCTACGATAATGCGGTGGCCTATATGGACCACCTGCTCGGACGGCTGTTTGACCACCTCGCCGCAGAGGGCCTAGCGGCGAATACGATTGTGCTCTTTGTGGCCGACCACGGCGAAGACCTCGATGGCGTTCACAAACTCCACCGCACGGATTCGTATTACCAGACGGCGATTGCCGTTCCGTTTTTTGCCGTCGTGCCCGAGCGGCAGCGGCAGCGGTTAGGGGCAGGTTGGGAGCAATGGCGAAAGAACGCACAGGTGCGCGTCGCGTTGACGGACTTGGTGCCGACTGCGCTGGACTTGCTCGGACTGTCCGCGGATTCCACGGTCGCTGCGTGGCAGGAGCGACTGGACGGCCGCTCGCTTCTGCGGCCGCTTGATCCCGACCGTCTGATTGTAGTGGTCAACACGGACGAACACGTGCAGTGGTCGCGCAAAGGCTACGCAATTGTGGCCGACGATTGGAAGTACATCAACTATAGCTGGCGCGGCTCCATGCTGTTCGACTTGGCGACTGACGCGTTGGAACAGCGCGATTTGCTGGCGGGGGACGAGTCTGCGCTGAGCCGAAGCGGGCAGCGGCATTTGCGCCGCGTGCGCGATTTGGTCGCGGAAACGCCCGTGCTGGCCGACATCCACATGGAGTATTGAAGTTTGCGGCGCTTCATTCCCGATGCATTTGCCGACCACCTCGAATCTCGCCCTGGGACGCTGAGATTAGCGGGGCGCACGGGCATCACTTGGCGCGGCTTTTGGACCGGGGTCTTTCTGAGCTTCTTTTTAGCCATTGGTGCGCCGTATGCCAATACGGCTATGCACGCGACCTTCATGGCGTGGGATTTTAATACCCCGGGTGCAATTTTTCTGTTTTTGGTTCTCATCGGCCTGCTGAACGTCCTTTTCAAGGTGGCGGCGCGGAATGGGGCCTGGGCGCTGGGGATAGCTGTGGTGGCGCTGGTCGCCTATCTGGCGTACTACCTGCCGCAGGAGCAGTTTGACGTGCTCGATCCGGGCTGGTGGTTGGCTTCCTTTTTGGTGGTCTCGGCTCTGCTCAACCTCGGCGCAGTCCTGCGCGGCGGCTCACTGGCGCTCAACCGTGCCGATCTGGTGCTAGTGTACGTCATGCTGTTGATGGTCTCGGCCCTGTGTACTATGGGCATGAGCCAGCAGCTACTGCCGATCATCGCCGCGTTTTTCTACTATGCGACGCCGCAGAACCAATGGCAGGAAAAGCTGCTATCGCTCTTCCCCGAATACGCCATTTTGGTCGATGACGGCGAGGACAACCGCACCTTTTTTGAGGGGGGCGAGATTCCCTATGGGGCTTGGGTTGAGCCGCTTGTGTGGTGGGCGGTGTTTCTCAGTGCTCTCTACGTGGTGATGGTCTCGCTGGCGGTGATTTTGCGGCGGCAGTGGATGGACCGCGAGCGGCTGGCCTACCCAATTACCCAAGTCGGGCGGGCGATGGTTCAGGGGGAGGGCAAGGGATTGCTCAACCGCTTTTTCACCAGCCGGGCGATGTGGTACGGCTGCGCCATCCCCCTATTTTTCGGATCGCTCAAGGCGCTGCACCACTACGAGCCGGCGCTACCCGCCTTTAATTTGAGCTGGGGCTTACCCTACGTGGGTAACCAGGTGCTACAACTGCGGGTCATCTTCGCGCTCATTGGCTTTTCCTATTTGATCAACACCAGCATCTCCGCCGGGCTGTGGGTGTTCCAACTGATCGCTAAAGCCGAGTCCGAGGCCCTAATCCTGATGGGGGTCATCTCGAAGCAGAAGTTCGTCTATGGGATTGCTGGGCAGCCCTATCTGGCGTATCAAGGCGGTGGGGCGCTGATTGCGATGGTGCTGGTCGGATTATGGGTGGGACGGGAGCACATTGGTGGGGTGTTCCGCAAGGCATTTGGGGGCGGGCGAGATGTGGATGACGGCGACGAAATTACCACCTATCGCAGTGCGGTCTCCGGTCTGCTAATTGGCTTTGGGGTCATGGTGGGATGGTTGTGGCTGATGGGGGTGCATTTATGGGTGGCGGCGGTGTTTATAGGGTTGGCGCTGTTGATTTTTATTGGGATCAGTCGGGTGGTCGCCGAGGCCGGGTTGGCGGCGGTGCGCTCGCCGATGATTGCGCCGGATTTGATGATCCAAGGGCTGGGGGCCAATCTGGTCGGCCCCAGCGGGGTGTTCAATCTGTCGCTGGCCTACATCTGGTGCGCCGACATCCGCATCTTCGTCATGGCGCTGCTGGTCAATGGGCTGAAGCTGATCGAGGACTTGGACCGCCGGAGTCGCCGGCTAGTGTTGTGGGGAGTGTATCTGGCGATCTTGATCGGCGCGGTCGGCTCGTGCTGGATGGTGTTGCAGATGGCCTACCGCCACGGCGGGATCAATTTGGTGGGATGGCTGTTCAAGGGCGGGCCTTCGACTGTGTACAACTATGCAGTGCGCGGGCTGGAACCGGCCGGCGTCGCTTGGGATGGGTTGGGTTTTTTCGCTGGGGGTGGTGCTGTGATGCTCTTGCTGATGTGGGCGCGGCAGCATCTGCTTTGGTGGCCTTTGCACCCGCTGGGCTTTGCGGTGGCGGCCAATCACTTAATGGACAAGATATGGTTCAGCGTCTTCATCGCTTGGGCGATCAAGCTATGCGTGTTGCGCTTTGGCGGCCCAGCGGTCTATGCGACGAGCGTGCGCTTCTTCTTAGGGCTGATTATGGGTGAGACGCTGTGCAATGGCCTGTGGGTTGTCATCGATTACTTTACTGGCAAGACCGGCAATAGAGTGTTTATCATCGGTTAGAGGAGATATCTTGTGATTGACCAAGCGCTTATTTTGGCCGCCGGACACGGCTCGCGTTTGCGCGACCACGTGCCGGTGGCGCACAAATCCCTAGTGCAAATAGAAGGCGAGCCGCTGTTGGTGCGCACCTGCCGGATGCTGGAGCAAAGCGGCCTGCAGGAGATTGTCGTGGTTACTGGACATTGTAGCGCGGATGTGTGTGCGACTCTGAACGGAGCGAGTGGTCTGGGGATCGGGCTGCGGTTTGTCGAGAATGCACAATGGAAGCTATCCAATGGGATTTCGGTGTTGGCGGCGACCGAAATGCTCGCGGAGAAATTCCTCCTACTGATGGCCGATCATCTCTTCGACCCGGCGATGATTACCGCGATGTGCGGCGTTAGTCCAAGCTCCGGGGAGGTGGTGTTAGCGGTGGATCGCAAATTGGACGCGATTTACGACATGGACGATGCGACGAAGGTGCGGCTAGCAGGCGAGCGCATTGCGGCGATTGGCAAGGAGTTGACGGATTTCAACTCCGTCGATACGGGTCTGTTCGCTTGCAGTAACGCGTTGGTGGCGCATCTTCGCGAGGTGGAAGCGCGTCGGGGCGATTGCAGTTTGACCGATGGGATGCGAGCACTGATCGAGCAGGGTCGGTTGCGCGCTTTGGATATTGGCGCGGCTTGGTGGCAGGATGTGGATACGCCCGGGGCGTTGGCGCACGGGATACAACTACTGCGGGAGCACGGGCGCTAGGACAACTCTTCCTTGCTTTGTTTGCGCTTGTTTTTGCGGCGGTACAGCACGTAAAAGGGGTACGAGGCGACGAGTGCGGCGGCGAGGATTACGGCGGCGACCCAGCCGAACATGCTACCGATTGCGCCGATGATGATGATGGGGCCGATGTAGGCGTGGGCGGCGCTGCTGAACAGGAGCAGGAGCGTGCAAACGAGGCTAATTTTCGAGAAATGACAGGGCATCTTGGGGTATCCTCTGGGCTTGGGTCATCATGCCGCGCAGGGGTTTGCCTTGGTATGAGGCGCGGTCTGGGTTGTAGTATTCCCACGCGATTTCGCCGGCTGGCGTAACTTCGAGCAGGCGGCCGCGCTGCGATTCCGTGATGAGAGTGTTGCCGTTGGGCAGCCGCTGTTGGGCACCGCGGATCCAACTGTCGAAAATCTGGTCGGCGCTGGTGCCTTTGTACTCCCAGTAAATTTCGTGCGTAAATAGATCGATTTCCAGTACGCGGCTTTGGCCGAAGGGGTGGCCGCGCAGGCCCTGGTTGTCGAAGAGCAGTACGCGGCCGTTGGGCAGGAAGTCTGGGTCGTGCTGCTGTTTCCAGATTCCCTCTCCATACCAGATCACTTGTTGCTCGATGGGATCGACGATGATGAGGGCGTTGGGGTTGCGCAGGGAGATGAGCAGGTCGCCGGCTTTGGCGCGCGGGATGTGAGCGGCTGTGGCCCAATCCGGTGGGATTAGGCGGATGGCGTTGGTGTGGGTGACTTCGCTGTGGCGGGTGGTCTGCCAGCGGTCGAATACGCTGCGATACGGCGAGTTTTTTAGGGCGCGGAAGATGGAAAAGCGCCGCTTTTCCTGGCCGGTTACTCCGTCGATGACCACGGCAAAATCTTCGATGTACGGGGGTTGGATGTTGCCGATGGGTGTGGTGCCGATTTCTTGGACGAGGGTGTAGATGTTGCCTTGGTCGTCGAAGTCGAAGTCGTGGTGGGCAGTGCCGGTGTATTTCCAGATGACTTGGGAGTTTTTGTCGAGTTTGACGAGGCCGTAGCCGTAGGGGTAGTGGTTGACGTAGTCGTGGTTGGCGAGGAGGTCGCCGTTGGGATACAGGTGGGTGCGGTGCCAGTGCAGCATGTCGGGTTGCTGCGGGAAGGCGGCGAAGTCGTCTTCGTCAAAGGCTTCGGCAAAGTCGCATTGCCACTGGTGGACGATGTTGCCGAGCGAGTCCATGAGCACGGCAGCGGTGGCGTTTTTGGATACGAGGGTCAGGCCGGGCTGCATGGCTGCGGCGTTGTGGATGATGGCCCCGGATGGTTCGCTGGCGTCTTCGAACCACATGGTGCTGGTGTATTGGTTTTTGGTGTCGGTGAGGTCTTCGTAGAGATAGGCGAGGTGGCCGTAGGCGTTGACGGCGTGGATGCGAATGTCGGGAGCGGGGGCGAGGTGGAAGATCGCTGAGACTATGCCGTAGATGAAGGCGAGGAATAGGAGGCAGCAGATTAGGGTGGCGATGTAGAGTTTGTGGAAGAGGGACGACATCGAAGGCTAGCTCTGGTTGGTGCTGACGAGGACGGTGGAGGGGTTGACGCCGAATTGTTTAAGGAGCCAGCAGGCGTTTTTCCAAGTATTCGTTGCGTCGAAATGAGTATTCAGCCATAGATTCCCAATTTTTCGCTTAGTTACAAACTCCTTGGCGTCTGGGCCTGGATGAATCGATTCAGTATGTAAAAGGTACAGTTTTGACCTCCCCTTGATTACTGGACAATCCAGCGCTGACAGTTTGCCTATTTCAACCAAGTTCTCGGCAACGCTTCCCAACAGATCAGTCCAATTCTTGAGCGATCTTGTACTCGAATCTGGAAACTTGATGAATGCCGGAGGTTTCTGCCCTTTTTGTATTTTTAATGAAGTAAAAGGCTCCGAGTCGCCGTTATTGGACGACTCAGCGACTTCCTTTTTTTTCCTTGGCTCGGATACTGTAGATACCGATTCAGCACGTGTGAGTTTTTCTATCATTACTGGTGTCGCCGCTTCCTGCGGCTTGACACTTGCCAAATTCGGTCGCCATAGACCCAAAGCCTGCAACGCACAAGCGTAGGGCTCGTCTCGCGTCAGTTGGAAATTCATCAGGATTCGATCTTTAATCGGGGCTTGCTTAAATACTTCTAACATCCGCCAATGATCGCCGTTCGTGAGAGTCATGTAGGGAATGCCAGCCGTGTTCGCGTAGTTGAGTGCCTGCATCGTTTCCTTATCATCCAGCGGCTTCCCCAGAGCCTTGGCCTCAATCACGGCTATCGGTCGTCCACTGCCCATCAGCACGTAATCAGCCCAATCTCGACCTATGCGGTATTCGAGTTCGACAGAATTGGGGTCTCCAACATCCCATCCCAGCGTGTGAAGCACAGGATCGATAAGTACCTGCCGTGTCCGCGTCTCATTGCCTTCCAAGTAGGGGCGATGCACCTGAATGCGCTCTCGTAGCGTTTCGATGGTTTCTTTTAGATCGTCTAATGCCATAGGGATAGCTCCTTTGCGGATGGAGATTGCGCTATTTTTTGTCTTCCGGGATGCGCTGGCTGGCGTTGAGGATCGTCAGGCCGACCACTTGGCCTTGCTCGTAGCGGATGATTACGTCGTCGTCGGTCAACTCGCTGTCGTCGGCGTGGATGCGAATGTCGGGAGCAGGGGCGAAGTGGAAAATTGCCGACTGTTACTCAGTCGAGACGTGTGTCCATCTGATTCCGTCAACCTCTGCAAAATGAAGATCATGCGAAACGAGATCAGCCCCGGTTTCCAGCGCGTGAGCAGCGATCCAAATATCGTTCGATGGAATGGGACGCCCTTTTGCTCTCAAGGCCCGCCCAATTCGCGAGTAATGGTCGGCGGTCACGCGACTTGCGGGGATGAACGTGACATAGGGGCTGTCGAGAAACGATTGAAGCTCTTCGATATTTCGCTTGATGCGCGAGCCTTGCCGGAAGCCATAGAGCAACTCGCCGATGACGATGGCCGACAAGAAAATCTCCTCGGACATGCGGACTAATGCCGCAACTTGACTATGCCCTCGCTTTAGATGCGAATACGCATTGGTGTCAAGGAGAATCCTCATTTCCACATAGATTCGTCAATTTGCTCAAAGTCTTTAAGCGCATTGTTCACCTCAGTGGCCTCTTCAGCCGTCCAGGTCCCAATTAGGTGGTCCAACGACGACCCAACGGTGCCGTCGGTGTCCTTCGGTTGATCGAGACCTGCCCCCAAGCGCAAAAGCCTCAACGCGGCTTGGCTCAGCGAAAGGCCCTCTTGCTTGGCCAGATGCCGAATTCGGCCGGCCAATTCCTCGTCAAATCCACTCAGCGTTAGTTGGTTCATGGAAAGCTCCTTTGGTAATTTTCACGATCCCCTCATTCAACCATGTAAGTGTATCGCGGTGGGACGCTTTTTGTCAACGGCGGCTAGCTTTGGTTGGTGCTGACGAGGACGGTGGAGGGGTTGACGCCGAATTTATCGAGTAGCCAGCAGGCGTTTTCGTGCTGTTTATTTGCGCTAAAATAGGTAAGCACCCATAGCCCGTTCCCGATTTCTCGCTTGGCCATAAACTCCTTGAGGTCCCGGTGAATCGGTTCAGTATGTAGAAGATATTGTTTTGAATTTCCCTTAATTACTGGACAATTCTGTGCTGAAATCTTGCCCGTTTTAACCAAGTACTCCGCAACGAAGGCGAGCATATCGGTCCAATGCTTGAGCGGTTTTGTACTCGCATCCGGAAACTTGATATTGGTATTTGTCGGAAGTTTCTGACCTCTTTTTACTTTTAATGACGTAAGTGGTTCCCAGTCGCCGTTATTGGACGGATCAATGGTTTCATGTACACGACTGGGCTCAGGCGTCGATGTCATCTCCTGCACTTCCAACGCGCTACGCAATAGCTGTATTACCTTTGCCGCGCATTCGTACTCTTGCGTGTTAGAAAGCTGGAACGACTCTTCTCGATCCTCCTCTATTGACCATATCTGCCAATGATCGCCGTTAGTCCACACGACATATTTCAAACTGGTGAGTGCCCTGTCTCGCGCGTACTTTATCACCTGTTGCACTTTGATACGGGCTAGCGGTATCTCCAATTTCTTTGCTTCGATGAGTACGACCACGTTTCCATGCGAGAATAGCGCGTAATCGGGTTTGCCCGAGGTGCCTTTGTATTCAAGGTGAACTTGGGCGGGATTCCGAACGTCCCAGCCCAATGCCTCAAGCATCGGGTCAATCAGCAATTGGCGCGTGCGCGTCTCAATCGGCTTTAAGTACTCCTCATGCTCGTTTCGCGTCTTCTTAAGGGCCTTAATCGCCTCCGCGATGCGGTCTTGGGCTTGCCTAAGTGCGTTTATATTCATATTTAGCGTCCTTACCAAGAACGAATAAGCTATGGAAACAGATTTTAATCATACACGGCTGATGCGTTTTTTCGGCTGGCTGGTGCATGCGCATCCGAATTTTTGGATTGACGTGGGCAAGCTGGAGACGCGGTTGCTCAAGGGCCGATTGGCGCGGCGGACGGTGGATGCGCCCATTTACATCACGGGCTTGGCGCGCGCTGGCACGACTCTGCTGTTGAACATACTGGCGTCTCATCCGCGCCTTACCTCGTTCAAATACTGCGATTACTACGGCGCATTCACGCCGTTTTGGGCCGACCACATCTTCCGCGCCATCGGACTGGGGGCGGCGCGCAAACAGGAGCGCGCACATGCCGACGGCATGATGGTCAACGCATACAGTCCAGAAGCCATGGAAGAAATCCTGTGGATGCAGTTTTTCGCTTATCTGCACGATCCCGCCGAGAACAACGTGGTCGAACGGCAGACCAGCCACCCGGAATTTGAGGCTGTCTATGCGGCGACCTTGGCGAAGCTGCTGCTGTGCCGCGACGCGGATCGCATCGTCTGCAAAAACAACTACAATATCACGCGGATCGCGTATCTGGCCAAGCTGTACGAAGACGCTCGCTTCGTCATTGCCGTGCGCCATCCGGTCGCGCACATAGCGTCCATGGCGCGCCAGCACCAGCGCAACTTGGCCCACTTCTCATCCCCGGATCACCGCCAGTACCTGCGCAACGCTGGTCACTTTGAGTTTGGCCACGAGCGCATTCCCATCACCATCGACGCGGAGAAAACGCGGCACATCCAAACGCTGTGGGGCGAAGGGCGAGATGCCGAAGGGTGGGCTGAATACTGGAATGCGATATACGCTTGGACCTACGAGGAAGTGCTGCAACACGAGGCGCTTAAGACGCGCTGTTCGGTGGTGCCGTTTGAGCACTTGTGCGCGGCAGCCGAGCACAAAATTACGGACATTCTGGCGTTTTGCAACTTGGACGCCGACGAGGCGTGGGTACAGGGCTGGGGCGAGCAAGTTGCGTATCAGCCCCAATACGAAGCGGCGTTTAGCGAGGCCGAGCGCGACGCCATCATGCAGATATGTGGTGCGACGGCGAAGAATTATGGGCTATAGCTACAGTAATCCCAAACCGATATGAGGTTACCTAATGAATCAGCTTGAAAATCGTCCACTGGACGGACAAATCGCCGTCGTCACGGGCGGTGCCCAGGGCTTAGGGCTGGGAATCTCCCGGCAGTTAGCCAGCGACGGGGCCAGCGTGGTCATTGCCGATCGACAGGAGGAAAAGGCGCGCGAGGAGGCCGCGAAGCTCCAGGGCGAGGGGCTAACCGTGCGGGCCGTGGCGCTCGATATAACCGATAGTGCTGCGGTGAATTCCTTTTTCGCCGAACTAGTCGCCGAAGAGGAGCGGGTGGATATCCTAATCAACAACGCTGGCACTGGACAGCAGGTGGCTCCGATAGTCGAGTTGGAAGACGCCGAATGGCACCGGGTGATGGATGTGACTCTGACTGGGGCGTTTTACTGCTGCCGCGCTGCCGGACGCATCATGGAAGAACAGGAAGCCGGTTGCATCGTCAACATCTCCTCGATCAATGGCCAGAATCCAGCCGCGTTGGTAGCTGCGTACAATGTGGCCAAGGCTGGTATCATCAGCCTTACCCGAACCTTGGCGCTGGAGTTGGCCGCGTACGGCGTGCGGGTCAACGCCGTGTGCCCAGGGCCGGTGTACACGGAATTCAATCAGCGCAACATGGCCCAGCGCCGCGTCACGTTAGGGATATCCGAAGAAGAAATGATCGAGCGCATTCGCACGGCCATTCCCTTGGGACGTTGGGGCGAACCAGAGGATATTGCCCAAGGCGTGGCCTTTCTGTGCAGCCCAGCGGCGTCTTGGATCACCGGCGAAGTGCTCCGCGTCAGCGGCGGCATGGAAGGCGTATCGGCCACGCCGCCGAAAAGGCCGCGTCAATAGAGGAGATATCGCATGACTACAGCTAATTCGACACAATGGACGTCCTATCTACTGCCCCTACCGCACGAGATTCGAGTTGCCGACAGCGTCCGCTGTAAGCCGGGCGAAGTGAGCATTGCGTTGCGGGAGCAAGCTGGGCCAATTGAGCAGCAGGGTGCCGCCGAGCTGGAAGCACTGTTCATTGAAAAGGGAAAAGCAAAGCCAGATGGTGGGGCCTTTACCATCGACATTGGCGTGGTCCCGGCAAATAGCGCGGCGATTGAACGGCTCCAGAGCTTGCAGAATAAGGCACAGGCGTACCTCATTGAGCCACGGGGACGATACGGTCTGGTGCTGACGGGTTTAGACGAGCGCGGCGTGTACTACGCCTGCCAGACCCTGATCCAATTGCTCGAACCCGAAATGAGCTCGGAGCAGGTGCATATTCCCTTGGCCGAGGTGATCGACTGGCCCGATATGGACGAGCGGGGCTTGTGGAATTTCCCCGAGCCTGCGACCTGGATTCCGTGGCTAGCCACGCTCAAATTGAACTATGGCAAAATGGCCTCGACGCAATTGCATCCCATTGAACGCGGACGGCGCAATCGGGCCACTATTGACCGAGAACAGTTCGAAGCAGCGCGGCAGCGGGCTTTCAATTATCTGCCCTATATCCTGCACCTCAACTTCCTGCACGAATGCGGCCTTTTCAGGGCCTATCCCGAACTGGCTGGCAAGGGAGACGGTGCTCTGACCGGGCGCTATTTCGCCCACAAGACGGGCAATCAGCACCGGGCTCCCTGTGCTTCGCAGCCACTATTGGTGCAAATTATACAAGAGTGGATGGAGGATATCGCCGAGCAGGGGGCCGAGGAAATAAGCTGCTGGTTGAGCGAACGGCCGGGGCAGTGCGGCTGTCTGGAATGCACGGCGGTGGGGCAGTTTGTGCTGGAGGCGCGGGCCTTTGTCGCGGCTTGGCGGCAGGCCCAAGAGCGCTATCCCGATTTGCAGATTCGCATCTTTTTATCGACCACCACCACTGTGCGCAACTATCGGGTGCTGGACGAGTTGCCCCCAGAGGTGAAGATCGAGCGGGCCTGCGCCACGGAACTGGAGAGGGTGCTGCACCGGCCGCGCGATTTGATGGCCAATCCGCTGCTGGATCACTATGCCGCCCAAGGGCGTTGGATCGCCAGTTACGACGTGCCCATTGCGGCCAACGGCAAGGTCGATACACCCGAGTTCAAGGTGCCGCAGCGCTCGGCTCACCGCATGAGGGACTACGTCGGCCAACTGGTGCGGCGGGGCTATAGCGGAGCGTACGCCATGATGGCTTGGGGCGGTCCAGAGCGTCAGATTTGCAGCTTCAATATCCACGCCTTAGCCGAGTGGGCTTGGAATATGCAAGGCCGCGACGAAGCGGAATTTGCCTTGGCATGGGCACGACGGGAAGGTTATGCCCAGCCAGAGGCCGTGACTGAGTGGGCTGTCTTGATGGGGCCGGTGGAATTCGACGTGTACGATTCCGATTTTCCGATATGCTATTCCTGGGGCAAGGCCGCGGAGATGGTGCGGCAGCGGCAGCGGCCCTATTTGGGCGAGGGGATGTTCCGCTATTACCTCAGTGCCGAGGACTTCGACGCTAAGGTTGTGACCTGCGACCGGGCCTTGGAAATTGTCGAGGGCCTTGGGGAAGCGGATCTGGCCCACGAGACGCGGGTGGTGCGGTCCTATGTGGAATTGGCGCGCGGCGTCTATTGGGTAGCCGAACAGATGGCTACGCTTGACTTAGGGGATATGGAAAACCAAGCGCTGGTGCGCGGCAGTCTCGATCAGTTGCAAAAGGCGGGCGAAGCCAATGTCCAGGCCATTCGGGATTGGCGCGCTGGCTTGGGGAGTGAGCCGTGGCACTACCGGGTACACGATGCGATGAAGGGCACGGAGACGACCGTGGCGGAGATCGTCCAATGTGTCGCCGATCGCTACCTTTACTGAGAGAGGTAAGACTCACACCAGTGAATGCTGATAGGGTATCTACTGGAATAGTTATGATGGAGGATGCTCGTGAATGAGGTGGGTGGAGGCGATGTTGCCTATCTTATGGATAGAATCCAGTCTCAAGCGCGAAATTTTGATCTGCGTGTCAGTCAGCATGCCCATCAAGAGATGGTCGAGGAGAATATCCTTCTTGATGAGGTTCTTGAAGCGATTTCTAAGGGTCGTATCTTGGAGGATTACCCACAGCACCGAAGAGGGGCGTGTTGTCTTCTGTATGGTCTGACTGAGGCTGGCCGTGCTGTTCATATTGTATGCACAACGGCTCAACCGATTCTTATCATCATAACTGTTTATGAACCCAAATTGCCGAAGTGGATAACACCGACTCAAAGGAGACGCTCCACATGAGATGCAGTATCGAAAGATGTTCGGGAGTGTACGAAAGACGAAAGGTCGCTCACACTGTACGATATGATGGGCAACTGGTTGTAATTGATCACGTTCCAGCCGACGTCTGCTCTTTGTGTGGAGATGTATTACTGGAACTAGACACTGTACGCCGCCTTGAGGAGCTACTGCGCTCAAAGGATCAGCCAGCAAGGACAGCACCCCTGTACGAATTTGCGTAGGATTGCAAAAGGCGGGTCAGGACAATGTCCAGGCCATTCGGGATTGGCGCACCGGCTTGGGCAGTGAGCCATGGCACTACCGGGTACATGATGCTATTAAAGGCACGGAGACGACCGTGGCGGGGATCGTCCAATGTGTCGCCGATCGCTACTTGTATTGACCCTTCTCAGCGCTGCCAATAATACGACACTTTGAGTTGCAGCGAGCGGCTGGCTTGTTGCAAGCCCCCCTCCGTATCCCAGACCTGATTGTACACGAGGAACAAATCGCTGCCGGGCAGGTAGCGGTAGTTGAACAGGAAATTGCCGCCCACTAGCTCTTGGGCGCTGTTCCACTGCAAGAAGCCGCGCACGAACATGTCGGGCGAGAAGGAATAGAGGAAGCGGTGTCCGAATAGGTGGGTGTTGAAGGTGCCGTTGGGCAGGTTGATGTGGTTGAACTCGTAGGTGCCTTCCAACTCTAGGCGGGCATTGTAGCGCCAGACGGACTCAATGGAAACGCGCTGGCGGGTGCCGTTGAAGAAATCGCCGTATTCGCACGAAGCGCGGCCCGAGAGGCGGCGGCTCGAATTGGCGAAGAGATTGAACTCGTAGCTGCCAAATTCGTACGTGCCTGGGGGAATTTCTTGGTCGTCGCGTATCTCAAAAGCCTCGTCCAAAAGCTCGTAGCGCTGGCGGTAGCGTACCCCTAACCAGTCGCCGATTTCCAAATTGACAAAAGCGGAGAATTGAAAGTCGCGGCTCTGCAAAGTGTTGCCCCGATCCATCAGGTAGGTAAAGCGCGGCCCAATCGAGAACATGCGGATCCAGTCGATGTCCGGGCGGGGCCGGTAGCGCCCGCTGCCTTTGAAGCGGCGGATGTCGGTGCGCGGTACAAAGCCCACCTCGGGCGCAAAGTCCTCTTCCACGTCCAGATAGTTCAGGCGAGTCTCAAAGCGGCCTTGGCGATAGTCCAACTCCAGCAGACCGGCCCGGTCACGGCCTCCCACTTGGGGTGTCCAAGTCTTGGCGGCAAAGCCGCGCAGGTTGAGGGCGGCTTGCAATAGCGACAGGGTAAAGTCCACGCCACCAGTGCGGTTGTAGTTGGCCTCGGAGCCGGGTTGTTTGTCGATGGCGATAAAGCCGAGGTTGGAGCGGCCCAGCATGTCGCGCTTGATGCGCAGTACCGTGAAGTCGGTTTGGGCTATGTGTAGGGTATCGGGGATGTTCAATCGCAGGGTATCGACGATGGTGTCCTCACTTAGCTCCGCTTGGTCCTCGTCTAGCAGGTCGCCGTCTGCGGTGACAAATCGGTCCTCTTCCTCGTCATCGACAAAGGTCATGGCTTGGGTGGTCATGCGCAGGGCACCAATTTGGTAGGGACCGGCCCGTCCGGTGAGTTTACCTCCGGCCAATACGGGCAGGTTGTGGCCCTCTTCAATGCCAATGCGGCGGCTGTAGAACAGCAGGGTGGGTGGTCGGCCGCCGAAGCCCTGTCTTTCGACGCGTTCGCCGAATTCAAAAATTCCGGCTCCTTCGAGGAAAAAGTCGCGCTTTTCCGGGAAGAACAGGCTGAAGCGGGTGAGGTTGATCTGCTCTTGGTCGGCTTCCACTTGGGCGAAGTCGGTTTTGTAGGACAGGTCCAAGGTCAGCGAAGGCGTGAGGCCGTATTTGAAATCTAGGCCTGGGTCTAGGTCGTATTCAGTGGAGCCATCGGCAGTAAAATCGCGCTGGGTGCCGCTCAGGAAGAAGGGGACGACCGCTAGGGGTGGGCGGCTCTGCAACCGGCCCAAACCCGTCAGGACGGCCAGACGTGAGGTGCGGTAGCGGCCTCTAAAACCATAGGATTGGGGCGGGGGAACGAGAAATACTTCCTCGTTTTTGCGGCGAATGGCGCGGCCGATGTTGATGCCCCATACAGCTTGGTCGCTGTCGGGATAGCGCACCTGATCGAAGGGAATGGCCACTTCGGCGCTCCAACCCAAACTGTCGATATGGGTGCGGCTCTGCCAGACGCTGTCCCAGGCTTGGTTGCGGGTGCGGCCCTCATCGATGAGCAGCATGTCTTGGCGTGCGCCTAGAGGATTGGTGCTAAAGTAAAAGCCGCCACGGCGGTCGTTATAGGGATCGAGGATGATCTGGATATTGTCGTTTTCGTCTAACTCGGCATCGCGCCGCATTTGGTTGGCCACTAGGCGGTCGGCCTCGCTATCGAAACAGCGCAGGGCAAAGTACAGATAGTCGTCGTCAAAGAGAATGCGGACTTGAGTCTGCTCGGTGGGCGGGGCACCTTCGACGGGATCGCGTTGGAAAAAGCCGGCTATGATTGGGGTTTGGTGCCAGACTGGATCGTCGAGGAGACCGTCGATGTTAGGGGGTGTGGACGTGCGGGTGGCTTGGACGACGGGGGTTTCCCGGGCTTGACTTGGCACGGCGAGTAGCGCTAGGACGACGGCGCTTTTGGCAATGGACGATAGAAGGTTCAAGATATAGGCTCAGGGCTTCTTACTTGAGCGAGTGAAGCTCAATTTTCGCAGCCTCTCTGTCAAGGACGACACGCTCGGCGCTTCGTTGACACTCTATCTTGAGCAAGCTACCTTCCCCCGCCTCTTCAGCCGCAGCATTTCACAACGGAGACTGTGATGACCAAACTCCCGCGTCTGATTTTCAATACCGACGGCAACTGGATGCTCTTCTACCTGCCCGACCGCAATCCCGACGATGTCACCCATCAACTCGACGAACTGGTCCCGGCCGGCGTTGACGCGCTCGCCGGACTTATTGGGATTGACGATGATGTCGTCTGGCGCGGCAGTCCGCATTCAGCCATGTGGGGAGACGACACAGAAGTTTGGGATCCCGACCCCGATGTGGATGCCGACGGCAAGCCGATCCGCAAAATGACGGCCGGCGGCTTTGAACTCAACCGCCTCGAACAACTCTACAACTGCATGGACGCGGTCATCGCCGATGGCCGCGAGCTGATGAAGATCTATATCAACGGTTGTCGTCGGCACGGCATCGCGGCGATTGCGTCGATGCGCATGAACGACGCGCACACTTCCGACGAGGCGCGCGAGTGGCAGGTGCGCAGCCGCCACAAAAAGTCGCGGCCCGATTTGCTGATCGGCTCCCCGACCCCGACGCGCGCAGGCGGTGCCGACCGCTGGAATTTTTGCTGGCAATGGGACTACGAGCAGGAGGAGGTGCGCAACCGCTTTTTAGGGCTCGTCGATGAGACCTTGGAGCGCTACGACTTCGACGGCATCGAACTCGATTGGATGCGCGGGCCTCCGTACTTCCGGTCCGGGCGCTTGCTCGACAATCTCGACACCCTCACCGAGTTCATGAGCCAAGCCCATGCCATAGTGCGTCGCCACAGTGAGCAGAAGGGGAAGGCGATTTCGCTGCTGACGCGGGTGCCTCCCTGTCTTGCCGAGGCGCGGGGCATTGGTATCGACGCCTCGGCTTGGATCCGCGAGCCGGTGGCAGACTTGTTCGTGATGTCCTCGGCCTCGTACTGTCCGGCCCGCATCGACATCGCCGAGGCGGTCGCCTGCGCTGAGGAGAGCAAGGTTCCTATCTACGTAGGCTTCGACGGTGCCACGCATCTGACCTCGCCGCACGAAGGGTACGAACGCGGCGTGCCCGCGGTCCTGCGGGGCGTAGCGCTGAATGGGTATGAACAAGGGGCCGCTGGCGTTTACATTTTTAACTACGACTATCGGCATCACCGCGCTTCGCCCTTTGAGGAGGAAGAGTACAATGAAGACCACCTCAATCTCCTCTCCGACTTGGCCGATCCCGAGCGGTTGGCGCGGCGCGACCGCAGCTATTCGGTGTCCGATTCTGCCTTGGGGGGTGTCGTCCAACACACGCCTGGGGATCACTACCCGCAGGTGCCCCGCGACTTGAGTATGCCGGCGCGCGCTACCGGCGGCCTTGGGTACGAGATGATCCTCATCATCGAAGACGACATTGAAGCCGGCCTCGCCGACGGCCGCATCCTCGGCACTGAGTTGCGCCTACACCTCACGGATTACGAAGCCTGCATGGACCGCATTTTCTGTCGGGTCAACGATCGCGCTATCCCGCTCGCTGGTGCCACCAAGCTGGAAAACGAGCTCGGTACTTGGCTTGTCGTGAAAGATCCTCCCATCCAACGCGGCGAGAACCTCGTCATCCTAGGACTCGACGGTTTGCAGACACCCGATCCGTGGCCGACGCTGTACCAGTGCGAGGTGATGGTGCTGGGGTGTGATAGCGCCTAGGAACGCCGCAACTTACGGCGCGAACTGGTACTCTACCGGCAACTGCGCGACGTCCGTGATGCTTGAATCTGCTTACATTAAATGTGAAAAGGTGGGGTATCGTTCCTGAGCTGAGTGTATGCAAGAGACTTCGTATGACTTCCCATTAGAAAGGGTATAAGGGTATAATGACAAACGCGATGAAACCATTCGATTCTTCCAATGAACAGCTCTCTCCGTCCACACAGCCGATAGCGATCGTGGGTATGGCATGTCGGTTCCCCGGCGCGGAGGACCTTGCGGCGTTCTGGCGTCTGCTCGCAGCCGGCGAGAACGCCGTGACAGAGGGCGTTCCTGGCTCCGGGGCCGGGCGCGTTGGAGAGTTATTCCCGGACCCCGAGATTCAGAGCGAGGCCTGCCGGTTTGGTGGGTACCTCGACAGGATTGACCTATTTGATGCCGCCTTCTTCCGGATTTCCCCGGTCGAGGCGGACCTGCTGGATCCACAGCAGCGGTTGATGCTGGAGACGAGTTGGCGGGCCTTGGAGGACGCGGGAATGGATCCCGACCGCCTGAGGGGCAGCCGCACCGGAGTGTATGCCGGGATCAGCAATCACGATTACCGCAGTCTGATCATGGCTGGCAGGGAGATCACTGAGCCGGCCGCCAGCCTCTATGCGGTCAGCGGAACCTCCTTCAACACGGCCATCGGACGGGTTGCCTTTGCGCTGGATCTGGAGGGACCGGCGATGGCGCTGGACACTGCCTGCTCGTCATCGCTGGTGGCCATACACCAGGCGGTATCTGCTCTGCAGCGGGGGGAAGCGGATCTCGCCCTCGCCGGGGGCGTTCACCTGATCCTGTCGGGACGGCTTTCGGAACTGCGCGGGAAGGCTGGGATGCTGGCCCCAGACGGGCGATGCAAGACCTTCGACGCTGCGGCAAACGGGTACGTGCGGGGCGAAGGCTGTGGAATCGTGGTCCTCAAGCACCTGCGTCAGGCCGAG
This sequence comes from Candidatus Latescibacterota bacterium, assembly GCA_022819745.1. The sequence continues at coordinate 95,455 of JAJEGS010000024.1, forward strand.
GCGGACGGCGACCGCATCTGGGGGGTGATCCGCGGCTCGGCGGTCAACCAGGATGGGGCGACCCCCGGGCTGACAGTGCCGAGTGCGGCCGCGCAGGAGGTGGTGATCGGGGATGCATTGTCTCGTGCGGGGGTCCTGTCTACGGATGTGGACTACCTCGAAGCGCACGGCACGGGAACGGAGGTGGGAGACCCGATCGAATTGGAGGCCGCGGCGGCCGCTTACGGCAAGGGACGCGAGATGGATCACCCCCTGCTGATCGGCTCGGTGAAGACGAATATCGGGCACCTCGAGTCCGCGGCCGGGGTCGCCGCGCTGATCAAGGTAGTGCTGGCGATGCAGCGGGGAGTGATTCCCAAGCACCTCCACTTCCACGAGCCGAACCCGCAGATGGACTGGGATCGGCTGCCGCTGCGAGTCACCTCTGAGCAGATGACCTGGCCGCTCCATGCCGACCGTCCCCCGACCGCGGGTGTGAGCGGGTTCGGGTGGTCAGGTACGAATGCGCACGTCGTGGTAGAGGGGTACGGAACTCCCGATGGTGATTTCGCTGCGGGCGGTGAGAGGTACGCACCCGCGGGTTCCGGTCTGCAGGTTGCGGTTTCTCTTCCCGAGACGCTCGACGGCCTGCCGCCGTCGGAGGGAGAGCCCGGTCCGCGGGAGACCCGGTTCTTGCCGCTGTCGGGCAGATCGGATCAGGCGCTCAGGGAGCTGGCAGGGCGGTACCTGTCGTGGCTCGACGAGCGCGCCGGGGAGCTTTCTTCGCAGAATGCCGCGGACTCGGTGCTTGCGGACATGGCCTGGACCGCCGGCGTCGGACGCAGTCACTTCGCGCACCGGGCCGGTGTGGTGTTCGGCGATGTCGAGTCCCTGCGTGACGGGCTGAGTGCGATTGTAGAAGCAGGCGCAGGACCGGCTCCGCCCGCGCCGTCCAAGGTGGCGTTTGTATATACCGGGCAGGGTAGCCATTGGGTCGGCATGGGCGAGAAGCTGTACCGCAGCGAGCCGGTGGTGCGGGCGGTGCTGGACCGCTGCGACGCCGCGTTGCGGGAAGATAGCGGTGTCTCGCTGCTCGATGTGATGTTCGGCCGAGCCGGTGATTTGTCGGATCAGGAGTGGACGCAGCCAGCCATTTTTGCGCTGGAGTGCGCGCTGACGGCGCTGTGGGAGAGCGTGGGTGTTCGTCCTAGCGCAGTGCTTGGACACAGTCTTGGGGAACTGGCGGCGGCGCAAGCGGCGGGGGTGTTTGGCTTGGAGGAAGGGGTGCGGTTTGCCGCGGCGAGGGGCGAACTGACGGCCAAGCTGCCGCAAGGGGCTATGGCGGCGATTTTTGCGGACGTGCCGCAAGTAGAAGCGGCGATTGATGAGTTGAACGCTGCGTCCACGGGGGTGGGGCTGAGTATTGCGGCCTACAATGGAGCGCATCAGGTCGTGAGCGGCCCGGAGGAAGAAGTTGCGGCCATTGAGGAGCGCTTTCTCGCGGAGGACATTCGGGTCAACCGCTTGCACACCAACAATGCCTTCCACAGTCCGTTGGTGGAGCCAATGTTGGACGGGTTGGAAGCTGTAGTCGCAGGGATGGAGATTGCGCCTCCGTCGCTGACGCTGGTGAGCAATGTGACGGGGCGGGTGTTGGGGACGGATGAACGGCTAGATGGGACGTACTGGCGCAAGCACACGCGGGAGCCGGTGGCGTTTGCTCCGAGCATGGAGACGCTGGTGGAGTTGGGTATTGATCTGATCATTGAGGTTGGTCCACACGCAGTTCTGGGTTCGATGGCGACCTTGGCATGGCCGAGTTCGGCCGATGGCAGCGGGCCGCCAGTTGCGCTGTCGAGCTTGTTGCGCCCCTCGTCTAGGGTGTCGCAGGAAGAAGCGGACCGCGCGTTTACCGAGGCGGTTGCAGGAGCATACGAGGCGGGTCTTGCGCTGTCCTTTGCCGGGCTGTTCGCCGGGGAGACCCGACGCCGGGTGGCACTGCCGGATTATCCGTTCCAGCGCCGGCGTCACTGGATTGAGGCACCGAAGCGGCGGCGGACGAGCACTGGCCACCCGTTGCTCGGCGACCGGCACGAATCCGCCAGCGGGGAGATCACCTTTGAGACGGAAGTGTTTCCCGCGGATCCGGAGTGGCTGAACGATCACCGGGTGTTCGGCCGGCTCGTGGTGCCGGGGGCGCTCTACGGAGCCATGGCGACATTGGCATCCGCGGCCGAGTCTGGCTCGCTAGCAGTGGAGGACATGCAACTGCACAATCCGCTGATCTTTTCGGAGGAGGAAGACGGGAGCGGCGAAAAAGGTCGAAAAGTGCAGGTTTTGCTCGACCGTTCCGAGGAGGGGGCGTCGCGCCGAGTGCAAATCCTCAGCAGAGGAGAGGACGGGGAGGAATGGACGCTGCATGCCGAGGCTCAGATCGCGGCGGACTCCCGTGGCCCGGAAGCCGAACCGCGTTTGGATATAGAAAGTCTCAAGGCCAGCCTGTCACCGGTGGATGTGCCGGCTTTCTACCGCGCCAAGGCCGAGGTGGGGATTGATCTCGGTCCGCGATTCCGCACGCTGGCCGCGGTTTGGTCCAGGCCGGGCGAGGCGTTGGGCGAGGTGTCTTTCCCCGAAGCGCTTGAGCAGAGCGAACTCGATGTACATCCGTTGCTGCTAGACGGTTGTTTTCAGGTTCTGGCTGCGGCGCGCAAACCGGGCAAAAGCGAAGACGGAATCACCTATCTGCCGTTCGCTTGGGAACAGCTGTGGCTGAAGGACCGGCTGCCGGATCGGCTGATTTGCCACGTGCGTCTGAGGGAGGATCCACGAGGGGAAGAAGCGGACGAGCCGTCGGAGGTTTTGGCCGGAGATCTGGGCATTTACGATTCGAACGGGGTTCTGGTCGGTGAGTTGAGCGGATACGCAGTGAAGCGGGCGACCCGGGAGGCGATGCTCTCGGCAGTGGAAGGGCTGGACGAACTCCTGTACGAGGTGGCGTGGCGGGATGGCGTCCTTGCGCCGGGAATGCCGTCTGCCGATTTCCTGCCAAGCCCGTCAGACATGGTTCCCCGCTCGGAACCTTTCTCCCGCTACCTGACCGCCGAAGGAGTCGGAGTCGAAGAAGAGGCCGCCCTGCAAGCCGACTTGGAGCGGCTGGCGTGGTCCTATGCGCTCTCGACCCTGGAAAAGCTGGGTTGGCAACGCAGGACGGGCGACGCCGTGGACTCCGAGGGCTTGCGGCAGGACCTGGAGGTTTTACCGGACCACTCGCAGTTGTTCCGCCGGATTCTCGAAATACTGGCTAGGTCGGGCGTACTGGAGGCGTCGGGCGAGGGCTTTGTGGTGGCGGTCGGGGCGGAAGATCCGTTGCCGGAAGCAATGCCGCAAGATCCCGAGGAGTATGCCACCGGCATGAGCGGACGTTACTCGCACGGTACGAACGAGATCGGGCTCTTCCGGCGATGCGCCGGGGCGCTGGCGGAGGTGCTGCGCGGTCGTGAGGATCCGCTGTCGCTGCTGTTCGGTGACGCGGAACCGCAGGCTGCCGATCTGTATCGGAGGGCACCGGTGTGGAAAGCCGCGAACCAGATGTTGGGAGAGGTGGTGCAGAATATCGCGGCCGGGTTGCCCGACGGACGGCGGCTCAGGGTGCTGGAGGTTGGCGCGGGCATTGGGTCGGCGACCGAGTGCATCCTGCCCGGGCTTCCGGCCGGCCGGTTCGACTACACGTACACCGACATCTCCGCGGGCTTCTTCGCGGACGCGGAGGGGCGTTTCAGCCAAGCGGATGTGCCGATCGAATACCGCGTCTTGGATATCGAGAAGGATCCGGAAACTCAGGGCTTTGACTCCCACGGTTATGACTTGGTGATTGCCGCCAACGTGCTGCATGCGACGCAGTATCTCGACGAGACGCTGATGCACTGCCGGGAGCTGCTAGCACCGGCGGGACAGCTTGTGGCGCTGGAAAACCAGCGTGGCAGAGGTTGGATGGATCTGATTTTCGGACAACTGGACGGTTGGTGGCGATTTGCCGATCGCTATCGCTCGGACCACGCCTTGGCGGGGCCCGACGTGTGGCGGCAAGCGCTCGGCGATGTGGGTTTCGGCGATGTCCAAATCCTCGGAGTCGATGAGTCCGAGTCGGCCGGGTTGCCCGACCGGGGCGTGATCGTGGCGCAGGGACCGGTGGAGGTGGTCCTGCCGCCGGCCGCATGGGTTCTCACAGCGGACCGGGGCGGCGTGGCGGCGGCGCTGGCGGACCAACTCGCGGCGCGGAATCAGACGGTCGTGCTGGCGGGCGGGGAATCGCCGGGGAACGGGGGATCCGCGCACGACGCGGCCGGAGTCGTCAGAAGGGCCGTGGAGATGGATCGGCGCGAGTCGTGGCAGTCCCTTCTGGAGGAGTTGCCCGGTGATGTGCCGCTCGGTGGTATAGTGCATCTTGCGGCGCTGGACGGTCACGGGGCGCGGGCGACCGCGGAGGAAATGGGAGAGGATGCGAGACGAGCGGCGGCGAGCGCGCTGGCGCTGACGCAGGGCGTGATCGATGCCGATCTGACCCCCGCGAAGGGAGTGTGGTTCGTCACGCGGGGCGCGCAGGTTCTGGAGCGGGAGCGCGCAGGGCAGCTCGCTGGAGCGACGTTGTGGGGTTTCGGCAGGGTGGTGGTTAGGGAAGCGGCGCAGATGAATCCGAAGATGATCGATCTCGACCCCGAGGAGACGGAGTTGCCGGCCGACTTCTCGGAGGAACTGCTGTTTCCCGACCCGGAGACGCAAATCGCGTACCGGGTTGGGCACCGCCGGGTGGCCCGCTTGGTTCGGGCCTCGGCGCACCTCGCCTTGCCGGAGGGGTCGGACTGGCTATTGGCACCAGACGCCGGCGGCTCCCTAGGAGAGCTTCAAGTCAAGCCGTTGCCAGCGCGTTCCTTGGAGCCGAAGGAAGTTCGCGTCGCGGTCGAAGCCCGCGGGCTGAACTTCCTCGACGTGTTTCGGGGCATGGGTCTGGTCGGTGAAGGTCTGATGGGCGAGGAGATGTGCGGCCGGATCGTCGAGGTCGGTTCCGAGACCTCAACCGTTTCCGTGGGCGACCGCGTGGTCGGCCTGGCATTCGGCACATTCGGACCGGAAGTGGTGACGAGGGAGGAACTGGTGGCGCTCGCGCCTGCGGGGACTCCAGTCGCTGCCCTCGCCACAATGCCCACCGTGTTCGTGACCTCCGCGCTGTCTTTCGATCTTGCAGGGCTGAAGGCCGGCGAACGGGTGCTCATTCACGCTGCCGCGGGCGGCGTTGGACTCGCGGCCGTCCAGTTGGCGCAGGCCGCTGGCGCAGAGGTTTTTGCCACCGCGAGCGCGCCGAAACAGGCGTATCTCCGATCGCTCGGCGTGAAACACATTTTTGACAGCCGCACGACGAACTTCGGCAGGGAGATCTTGGAAGTCACGGACGGCGCGGGTGTGGACATGGTGCTGAACAGCCTTACGGGAGAAGGCTTCATCGAAGCGAGTCTGTCCTGCCTCAGGCACGGTGGCCAGTTCGTGGAGTTGGCTAGGCGCGACATCCTGAGCGAGGAGGAAATGGCGGCTGCGCGGCCGGACGTGGGCTACTCCATCCTGGAGTTGGATGTTCTGAAGGAGCAGGACCCAGCGCGACCGGGAGCGGCGCTCCAGAACGTGATGGAACAACTGGGGGCCGGAGAGTTGAAACCCCTGATCCACAGCAGGTGGCCACTGGCCGAGGCGGGAGCCGCGATGGAGTTCATGCGCGACGCCCGGCACATTGGCAAGATCGTACTTACCGCACCATCGCTCGTGGAGGGTCGGCTGCGGCAGGACCGGACCTACTTGGTGACCGGCGGATTGGGCGGAATTGGGTGCGCCTTGGCTGGCTGGCTGGCGGAGCGGGGAGCGGGGGCGATCGTATTGAACGGCCGGCGGGCTCCGGACGCGGAGGCCGAGGAAGTGATCGGCGCGCTCCGAGAACGCGGAGTCACGGTGCAGGTGGAGTTGGCCGATGTGACGGATGCCAACGCAGTGGACGGAATGCTCGAGCGGATCAAAGGGGAGTTGCCGCCGCTTGGAGGCGTGATCCACAGCGTGGGCGTGCTGGCGGATGCTTCACTGGCCAATCAGGACTGGGAGCGGTTTGAGCAGGTTTTGTGGCCGAAAATCCTCGGTGCCTGGCATCTGCACCGGGCGACCGCCGACTGCGACCTGGACCTCTTTGTTCTGTTCTCGAGCGTGGCCGGGATTTTGGGCAATCCGGGCCAGGCGAACCACGCGGCGGCCAACGCGTTCCTCGATCAACTCGCCGCCCACCGGCGCGCGCTAGGGCTTCCCGGACAGGCCATCGCTTGGGGAGCATGGTCTGGACTCGGTGAGGCCGAGGAGCAGCGGGAGCGGATTGCCCGGCGGCGAGAGGCCGCCGGAACCGGCTGGTTCAGCCCGGAACAGGGCCTCAGCGTGTTCGACCGGCTGCTGCGCGAGGATCCCACGACCGCGGTCGTTCTGGCGGCGGACTGGTCCGTATTCGGAGAGGCCATCGAGGGCCGCCCGTCCCTGTTCGAAGACCTGTTGCCAGCGGCCGAGGATGACTCGGCGGACTCTCTAGGCACGTCGGAAGATTTGCTTTCCCGGCTGGGAGCCGCACCGGCGGAGGCGCGCGAAGAGCTGCTCGTTTCCTTCCTGCAACAGGAAGTGCAGGCGGTGTTGAGGCTGCCGACGGCACCCGCGCCCGCGGTGGGCTTCTTCGATCTGGGGATCGACTCGCTGATGGCGGTGGAGCTGCGGAATCGGCTGAATCGGGCGTTCTCCGGGGAGTACGTGGCATCGAACACTGTGGTGTTCGACTACCCTGACATCGCCAGCCTCGCCCGTCATTTGGCCGGTGAGCTCGGTGACGTCAGCGGTACCCCAGCCATCCAGACGCAACCGGAGCAGCCGGAGCAGCCGGCGGCGGTGCAGCGTGAGGACGACGGTATCGCGATCGTCGGCATGGCGTGCCGCTTCCCCGGTGCGCCGGATCTCGCCGCATTCTGGCGCCAGCTCGAAGCCGGCGCGGATGCGGTGACCGACGGACGCTGGAATTCCGGTTCTGGGAGCGCCGCAGAACTTTCCGGCGAGTACGCCTCGTACCGCCGGGGCGGGTTTGTGGAAGGGATCGATCAATTCGACGGGAGGTTCTTTCGGATTGCCCCGATCGAGGCGCGAGGCATGGACCCGCAACAGCGGCTCCTCTTGGAAACGAGCTGGCAGGCTCTGGAGGATGCAGGGATCGAGGCGGACGGATTGAGGGGCAGCCGCACCGGGGTGTATGCCGGTGTCGCCGCCAGCGAGTACCGGGACCTGATGACGGCCGGAGAGTGTGACGTCAGCTACCTGGGTACCGCGGGGAGTATGACGGTTGGGCGGGTTTCTTTCGTGCTGGGTCTGGAGGGGCCGACGATGCCGGTGGAGCTGAACTGTGCTTCCTCACTGGTCGCCGTACATCAGGCTGTGACGGCTTTGCGGCAGGGCGAAGTGGACCTGGCCCTAGTTGGAGGGGTGAACGCGGTCCTGTCCCCTGGGCTGACCAGGGAAATGGCGGAACTGGGGATGCTTTCGCCCGGGGGTCGGTGCAATACCTTCGATGCCTCCGCGGATGGTTTCGTGCGGGGCGAAGGCTGCGGGATGGTCGTCCTCAGACGGCTGGGGGATGCCGAGGCGGCCGGCGACCGCATCTGGGGGTTGATCCGCGGATCGGCCGTCAACCAGAACGGGGCGACCGCAGGCCCGACCGTGCCGAACGGTCCGGCGCAGGAGCGAGTGATTGAGCAGGCGCTGTCGCGGGCGGGAGTTCCACCCTCTGAAGTGGACTACCTGGAGGCACACGGGGCCGGGTCCGCGCTGGGGGACCCGATCGAGGTGCAGGCCGCGGCGGCGGTGTACGGCCGGGGACGCGAAGAGGACCGCCCCCTGCTGATCGGCTCTGTGAAAACCAACATCGGGCATTTGGAGACGGCTGCCGGAGTTGCTGGCCTGATCAAGACGGTGCTGGCGATGAAGCGGGGGCTGATTCCGCGGCAACTGCACTTCCGGGACCCGAACCCGCACCTGGACTGGGAGCGGCTCCCTGTGCGGGTGACTGCCGAGGACACGGACTGGCCTCTTCGTCCCGACCGGCCGCCGAGGGCCGCGGTCAGCGCCTTCGGGGTATCGGGAACGAACGCCCACGTTGTGGTGGAAGGATACGAAGCAACCAGCGGGGCTGCCCTGCCGGCGGGCTCGGCGCAACCCATAGTCGCTTCTCTACCTGAGTCGGTGGCGGGTCTGCCGCTGTCGGAGGAAGGATTCACGGGACGCGGGATGCGGTTCCTGCCGCTGTCGGGGAAGGAGGACGGTGCCCTTCGGGACCTTGCGCGGCAGTATTCTAGCTGGCTCGACGAGCGCAGCGCGGAGCTTTCTGCCGAAGGGACCGCCGAAACCATGCTTGCCGACATGGCGTGGACGGCTGGCGTGGGGCGGAGTCATTTCGACTACCGGGCCGGCGTGGTGTTCGGCGACGTCGCGTCGCTGCGGGATGGGCTGAAGACGCTGGTGGAGGGGGATGAGCGGCCGCAGCCGGTGGCGGCGACCAAGGTGGCGTTTGCGTACACCGGAGAGGGCAGCCAATGGGTCGGCATGGGGCAGGCGCTATACGAAAGCGAGCCGGCAGTGCGGGCGGTTCTCGACCGCTGCGACGCGATACTGCGGGAAGAACGGGGCTCGTCGCTGTTGGACGCGATGTTTGGCCGGGCCGATTCGGCGGGAGCTTTGGACGACCCGGCGTGGATGCAGCCAGCCATGTACGCACTGGAGTGCGCGCTTACGGCGCTGTGGGCGAGCGTGGGGATTCGGCCGAGTGCGGTAGTCGGGCAGGGCCTCGGGGAGCTGGCGGCAGCGCAGGCCGCAGGGGTGTTTGGTTTGGAGGAAGGGTTGCGGCTTGCGGGGGCGCGGGGTGCGGAGGAGAATCTGGAAGGCATTGAGGTTGCGCCGCCATCGTTCTCCTTAGTGAGCAGTGTGACGGGCCGATTAGTGGAATCGGGGGATGCGCTCGACGAGGCGTACTGGCAGCGGCAGGCGCGTGAGTCGGTAGCGTTCGACCGCTGCGTGGAGGCGCTGGCCGAGCTAGGTGTGCAGGTCGTCGTGGAGATTGGCCCAGACGCGGTGCTGGGTCCGCTGGTGGTCCCGGCTTGGTCGCATTCCGCGGACGGTGCCGGAGTGCCAGTCGTGCTGTCGAGCCTACGGAAGGATTCGCAGGGCGACGACGGCTTCGTGGCGGCGGTTGCAGGCGCGTACGAGGCGGGACTGGCGGTTTCCTTTGCGGGGTTGTTCGCTGGGGAGGCGCGGTGCCGGATCTCGCTGCCGAGTTATCCGTTCCAGCGTCGCCGCCACTGGATCGAAGCGAAGTCCGCTTTTTGAGTACAGTGGATTGACGCAATGTGCCTCTCTTGCTATTTTGCCAGTAGTTTTAAGCCATCAACCATTGCGAAAGGATTGCGAACATGGCCTCAACAGCAGAACGTCTCGAAAAACTCATCGCCGAAAACCTCGAAGTAGATGGGCAGCCAATAAATCTGCCCGAGGATCTGAATGCCAGTCTCCTTGAGGCCGGTGTATCCTCTATGGAGCTCGTTGCGTTCGGGAGATTGGTCTCTCGGGAGTTCAACGTTGCGTTTTCTCCCGAAGACTGTGCGAATATTAACAGCGTCCAGGGCTTGATCGAGCATATCGATTCTCAGGCTGGCTGAACGCCCTAAGGGTCGTCCGCTGATCCTGCAAAGCGATGGCTTTCAGCGCTGCCGCTTCTGCGGGATTAGTGGGCGACCCTTGCCATATAATGCCTGCTTCCGTTGCCGGGTGCTGGTGGCGTCCGTTTAGAACAGTTGACCGCGCTACGGTCCTACACGTCGATCTGACGCCTCATACGGCCCGCGAGGCGGAGGCTTGGGCGTGGCTCGATGAGGAAGAACAGGCGCGTTGGCAACGCTACCAGCACGACGGTCCGCGACGCCGATTTGCCTTGTGCCGTGCAGCACTCCGCGCCGTGCTCTGTAGGCAACTCGATTGCTACAATGAGCAGCTTGCGTTTAGTGCGTCCGATCACGGAAAGCCGTATGCGGTGGTGCAGGGGGTGGCTGCCCCCGTCAGCTTCAACATCAGTCACAGCGGCGCACATGGATTGATTGCGGTTGCAGCGGCAGGACGGCTGGGCGTGGATGTGGAGGAACGCCGCGCGCCGCGCGACCTCGATGGGCTAATCAGTAGCGTGCTGGGGCCGGACGAACAAGCCGAGTTGGCATTGGCGCGTGGATGTCGCAAGTTGCACTTGTTCTTCAATTTTTGGACCATTAAAGAAGCCTTGATCAAGGCGCTTGGCTTGGGGCTTGCTTTGGATATGTCCCGCTTCGAGATCCCATCGGCCATGCGCCGTGGTAAGACGACGAGTATATTTCAGTTTCCGCAGATGCCGACCGTCAGATGGCGGCTGGAAGATCTTGGCAACGAGCATTTCGCAGCCGCTATCGCTCACGAATTAGCCCCGGATTCCAATTGACCACGACTTCAGAACCCGTCTGGGAAATCCCCGAGCCGCTTTCCACTAACGATGTTCGCATGGACGATGGCACTGTCATCACGCTGCGCCGTCATGGAAATCCGGCAGGGCCGCGGCTCGTGCTGAGCCACGGCAGTGGTCTGGCGATTGATCTCTATTATCCCTTCTGGTCGCTGCTGACCGACGATTTCGATCTGATAATCTACGATCTCAGAAATCATGGTTGGAATAGTGTTGGTACCCTGCAAAAGCACAATATGCCAACATTAATTCAGGACCATGACTGTATTCTTGCAGCAATTGACCATCACTACGGGAAGAAACCGAAAATTGGCGTATTTCATTCGGTTGCGGCGCTGATAACGCTTTTATCGCCGACCAAAGGCAGTGAGTTTGCAGCGTACGTTCTGTTTGATCCACCCTTGTGCAAGCCCGACGACAATTACGAAGAATTCGATGCGGCCGTTGCGCGCACAGCCGCCATGACGCGGCGCCGCACAGCTCGGTTCCAGACTAGGGAAGAGTTTGCAGATTTTCTTCCCTATCTACCAGTCTTCCAGCGTGCCGTGCCTGGGGTTTGCGATCTGGTGGCAAAGACAACGCTGCGCAGATGTGCTAGCGAGGAGGGGTATGAGTTGCGGTGTCCGCGTGAATACGAAGCGCAGCTCGTAGATTACGCTCGTACTTTTGCTGTTTTGGTGGATTTTGAAACACTTCGTTGCCCAGTAAAGGTCCTCGGCGCCGATCCTACCTTGCCGTATTCCTATCTGCCGACGCTCGATCTTAGTCACATTTTGACCGTGGATTACGATTTCCTGCCTGAAGCAACGCACCTGCTGCAAATAGAGCAACCAGCAGAATGCGTCGCGGCACTGCGCGAATTTATCGAGCCGCTGGCTTGATCCCCATTTTCCTACCGCGCCACTTGCACCGTGACGATGTCCAAGCCGTGATACTTCTGGTGCCGCACCGAAGAAGCGTAATGGCGCAACAGGCGAAACGATAGCTCTCGTTCGTCAAAGGTTTCGGTCTGTTCGTCTAAATACGCCAGACGGTCTTCTAAGTTAGCCTCGTCGAAGACCGCTAGGAATTCCATTTCTACAGTTCCCCCCTCGGGCCGCGCGACGACGATTAAGCGCGGGGCCTCGCTCGCCGGGTATGCGTCGTCCGGCTGCAACAAACTCGACAAGGTTTCTTCGCCCGCGGAGCGCAACCGCTCGGCTGCAGTAGCGTCCCAACCGATCTGGGTGGCAACCTCTTGGAGGAAGGCGTTGATGCGGGGAAGGTCAGCTATATCTAATCGGACCTCTAGGCGTTGGCGGCGCGGGCTGGTCAGTTCGAGGAATGCAGTTAGTGCCAGCGCCGTCGCCGTGCCGATGGTCATGCCGTTGCCGAGCAATGCGCCCCAAGGACTAGGCAGCAGGTCCGCGAGAATGTTCTGATGCTGCATACCAAGGCCGATGGAGAACGCCAGTCCTACTACGATAGCTTTTTGTGGGTCGAGGCCGGCCCGTGCGAGGGTCTGTACCCCCTCGACGAAAAGCATGCCAATAGCGACTAACAAGAACCCCCCCATGACCGGGCTGGGGATGGAAATTAGTACGCTCGTTATCTTGGGAAAGAACGCCAGCAGTACGAGAAGCCCCCCTACGGCGTAGCCAGCGCTGCGCGCGGAGACTCCGGTGAGGTTGATGAGCGAGACGGTAGAAGACGAATAGGAGGTCGTGGGCGGCGTCCCGGTAAGGCCCGATAGCATAACGCCCATCCCGTTGGCGTAGGTTGAGCCTTGGATTAGGCGAAAGTCTGTCGTTCGTGGCCGCCGCCGCGACACCTGTTGAATGACTACGCCATCGCCGATGCCCTTGATCACTTGCACGAGGGTCACAATCAGGAACATCGGCAGCAGTGCCCAGAACCCTGCGCTTGGCGTCAGGTCCAGCCTTGGGAATCCGCTGGCGGGGATTCCAACCCAAGAAGCCGTGCCCAAGCGCTCAAAGTTGTACAGTCCGAACGGTACCGCGGCCACGCAGCCTGCGGCGATTCCGAGCAGCAGGGACCACGGCCGCCAAGTTCGGGGGCCGCGCAGCATCAACATCGTGGCAGCAACCAGCGTCACCGCTGCCACGCCCGGACCCGCTGCCAGTGATGACCCCTCGGGCACTTCTTGCAACCGGTCGAAAGCGATGGGCAGGATCATCGCCGCAATTAGCATGAGCACCGTGCCGGAGACAACCGGCGTAATGATGCGGCGCAGCAACGGCAGCCATGCCGCCAATGCTAGGTAAAAAAACGACGAGAGGACGATGAGGCTCGCCAACATGGCCGGTCCGCCCTCTTCGATGGCCAGGACCGAGATGGCGATGAAGTTGGGCGTGGCCCCCATAATGAGCACGTGGCCGCCGCCCAGCCGTCCGGTCTTGGCCGCTTGTAGCGCAGTGGCTATCCCGCTGATTATCAGTGCCGCGAAAACGGCCCACGACAGATAGCTTTCGTCTTGGCCAGCCGCTAGGGCGGTGATGGCGACGATCAATACCGTCGGCGCTATCCCTATTATGATACCTTGGACCCCGACCCCTAGGGCCACGGGTAGGGGACAGCGTTCGTCTGGTTCGTAGCGGATGGTTGCGTTTGCGCGGGCTGATGACAAAAGAGGCTCAGCTTTCCGTCGGGATCACGGCACGAACTGGTACACTACTGGCAACTGCGCGGTGTCCGTGATGCTCGTGTCCGTGTGGTGGTAGATGTTGATGCGTCCGGTGCCGCAGTCGCCGAAATCGTCGCAGGAGATCGCGCCGATAAGGCCCTGAAAATCGGCCGTCGCACTGACTCCCGCGCGCAGTGCGGCGCGGTCTATGTACAATTTGCCGTCTTGCTCCACGGCAACGGATTTGATGGCGCTGAGCAGCACGGTCGTGGCGTCGTAGGCGAATGCCCAGTACGGAGAAGTAGGCGACCCGCCGTACGTGGCTTCATACGCGGCGAGTATTTCATCCGCATTCTTGCCGGTCGCTGCATTGACGTTTGCACCGTGGTCCGACTCCGGTCCGGCGAAGTACATGCCCTCCGACTGCGGTGTGCCGAGGAATTCGGACACGAAGAGCGCCGCGCCCGTAATGAGTGTCGCATCTTCCAGTCCGTCGAACGCCCGCGCCTGCTCGGCGAAGGGCGTGCCCTCCTCTTCAAAGAGCGGGAAGAAGATGCCGTCTGGTTCGGCTGCGGCGAATTCCGCGAGAACGTCCGTCATGTCCGTGTCGCCCTTGTCGATACGGGCAGTGACCGCGATCTCGCCGCCGAGTGCGCCAAACGCATTGCCAAACGCGCTGACGAGGGCTGTGGTGTATGGGTCGCCGTCGTCAACGGCCGCCATGCGCCGCAGCCCCAATTCATTATAGGCGAAGTCGGCGACTGCGTTGGCCTGATAGAGGTCGTTGTTGGAAGTGCGGAAATAGCCGGGGTGGTAGTTGGGATTGGCGTTGCCAGCGAGGTCAGACGTGAGCAAGGGCGACGTGTTGGACGGCGAGATCATCACTAGTCCGGCCTCGCTGATCACTGGCGAGGCCGCCACGGCCGCGGCTGAGCACGATGTGCCGATGACGCCTAGCACCTGCGGGTCGGCGCTGATCTGCTCGGCACCTGCGCGTCCGCCATCCGGCGAGCACATGCTGTCCATAGATTCGCCGAGTTCGACGGCGCGACCGTGAATGTCGCCGAAGTCGCGCACGGCCAACTCTACGCTGTTGCGCAACGCCCCGCCCAGCGACGCCGCGCCGGTGATCGAGAGCAATGAGCGAATCTGCACGGCCTCGCCCGCGCCGAGCGGGTAGAACCGCGACTCGGCCCGCCCGGCGACGGGGGCACTGGTCCGAGTTATGCTGCTGATTCTGCGCTTGGCGGCCCCTTCGGTCGGCTGGTTAGCGGAAACGGGATCGCGGTCGGAACATGCGCCTAGGGTCAAGGCGCAGGTGAAGAGGAAAAACAGAGCGGATTTCATGGGATCTCCTTTATGGAATTGGGCAAAGCCTTAGTTAGTGGTAGTGAGGCACAGAACGAACCGATAAACTGTTTATCTCACTCTGGATAGATGCCCAAGAATTCGCGGGCCGGATAGTGCGGCTCCGAGGCCGAGCGGGCATCGGGATCGTTTATTACCGCAGTAGTGGGTGGCACTACGGGGCGTCCGTGGGCTAGGGGATCGTCGGTGTCTTGCATCCATTGGTCGAGGCGCTGGCGCAGATCCTCTAAGTGCTCTTGGCAATTGGGGTCTGCGGCCAAGTTGTGGGTTTCGTGCGGGTCGAAGACTAAGTCGTAGAGCCGTTCGCGCTCTAGGGGGCGTTGCCGCCAGCCTTGGTCGATAAAATAGTCTTTGGTCAAGCTGTCGTCGCAATTGGGCATGACTGGATGTTGGCGCTGGTCGAAGCGGCGGATGTACTTGAAGCGCGGCGTGCGGATGCAGCGCTGGGGTTCGTAGTAGGTGTGGTAGTTTACTTCGGCGAAAATTTCGCCGCGGATTTCTTGGGCCTGGCCGTTTACCAGCGGCAGGAGCGAGGTGCCCTGCACGTGATCGGGCGATGCGATTCCGGCTAGGGCGCAGACCGTTGGATAGATATCGACTTGGCTGACTAAGGCATTGACTACTTGGCCGTTGCTGAAGCCGCCCGGGCCGCGTAGCACTAGCATGACGCCAATGCCGTGGTCGGTGAGGTTGCACTTCATGGTGGGGAAGGCAATGCCGTGGTCTGTGGTGCAAATGACGAGGGTATTGTCGGCCAAGCCGTTGTCTTGCAGGGCGGCGAAGACGCGGCCCATTTTGGCGTCGAGGGTGCGGGCCGCGTCGATGTACTCGGCCATGTCACGGCGCGTCTCAGGTGTATCGGGAAAGGGCGCGGATGGTCGCACGTAGCGTGGATCAGTGGGGTCTTCCCCCTGGGGCTGGGGCGCAAAACCGCGTCGCTGGCGGTGGGTTTCGCTAAAGCCCACATCCAGATAAAAGGGCGCTTGATGATCTTCGGCTAAGAAGGCGGCGGCTCGGTCTTCGGTTTGGGCATCGGGAGCCTCTTGGGGCAACAGGCGGGTGAAGCCGCCGTCGTTGACGTCCGCTACCACGTGCTGGAAGCCGGCCATGGTCGTGGTGTAGCCGGCCTTTTGCAGGGTGTGGGTCAGCAGCCGTTCGGGGTGGGGCAAGGTCCAGCCGCGATTGACCAAGCCGGTCATGCCGCAGGAATGGGCCCACTGGCCGGTGAGCAGGCAGGCGCGGCTGGGCGAGCAGGTGGGGTTGGCGCAAAAGGCTTGGCGGAAGAGGACGCCTTCCTCGGCTAGCTGCTGGATATGCGGCGTGGGTATGGCGTGGCCGTAGGGTTGGACGTAGCGGCCGGTGTCGTGCGAGTGGATATAGACGATATTGGGGGGTGGCATGGGAGGACCTGTCGTCAGTCGATGGTGCGAAGCGAAATGGGTACCCGTCCGTGGGGATTACCTCATTTTTCAATGAAAAAAATAGATACCGTCATCAACCGCAATGCGGCTTGTGGACAGGAGCCAAATTTCGTATCTCGCTTCCGAGTGCCCGAATGGGTACTCTAGGTGAATCGGAGAAGATTCTATCAATATCCCTCGGGCATTGATCACATACTAAAAGGAGGTCCACTGTGACTGATAACAGGGAAGTTATGCTGCAGAATTACACCCGGCGCGAATTCCGCCAAGGGCTTGAGGCCGGGAAATTCCAGGCCGCGATCATCCCGACCGGCAGCATTGAGCAGCACCTCGAACACCTGCCCTTTGATCACGATATCGCCTCGTCAACTTGGGTGGCGCGACAAGCGGCCCTGTGCATGTACCCAAGGGTGATCGTGGCCGTGCCCATGGCCGTGGGCATTTCCGAGCATCACATGAAGCACAAGGGCAGTCTCACGGCCAAGCCGGGCTCGTGGCTGGCCGTACTCTTTGACGCGGTGGAATGTTTTGCCCGCCACGGCATTGAAAACATCCTAATCCTCAACGGTCACGGCGGCAATGTGCGACCCGTGAACAGCATACTCCGTCAATGGCGTCTGTTTTTCGAGTCCACAGCTCCGGGGGTCAATCTGCACTTCCATCCCTATTGGAACTTGATTCCGCGGGCGCTCATCGACGAGCACATGGTCACCAAAAGCGCGCCGGGACACGCCACGGAATTCGAGACCTCACTGGCCATGCACATGTTTCCGGAGAAAATCCGTCATGACGCCATGCAGGACCAGGAGGACAAGACGCCCTTGGAGGCCGATGCGGAAAAGGGTAGGATTTTGTCCGAAGAAGCCGTCAAGCGGACCGTGGAATACCTCGAGGCGATGATGGAAGGGAAAACCCTGCTCGACGTGGGGGAGCGGTACTAGCAGCTCGTAGAGCCACAGTTTAATGGACCCGCTCCCCGGTCGCGGTACCTTATCTCTCTAGGCTCAACCCGAAAATCAGTCGGTCGCGACGAAAGAGACCAACCCCTTGATGGGCAACATAGAGGTTTACGGGGGGGGTGCCATCCCCGCGGTCGCGCCGCAGTTGCACGTGGATACCATAGGATGCGTTGAGCACGAGTCCGGTGCCATCTTGGCTCAGCAGTCCGAGACCTAATGAGGTGACCGGGCTGATCCAGAACGAGTCGCGCTCGAAGACCCAAGGGAAACGGTATTGAAAGTTGCCCGATGCCATCCAAGTGGGTTTGCCTTGGCCGAAGCCCAAGGCAACTTCGGGGACGATGTTGAACGGCTTGAAGGTGCCGCTGGCCCCCCGGTCCCATGCGAAGCCGAAGACCCATTGCCAGTGGCGGCTGAACTGGATGGCCGTATAGGGCCGGAGTTCCTGGGATGGGAATCCGAGTGAGGAATCTAAGCCAGTACGCTCGAAGACGGAGGCCTCGACACCAGCGTTGGGCTCGGCAGGCAGCGTATCGGCAGCAGTGGCCTCCGTGCGGGCGATCTCGTCGAGTCTCCGCTGCATGTCGTCGAGGCGAGACTTCAGGAGTTCCGCTAGGCGGGTCTCGGCGGCGGTCTCCGTGCGGGCGATCTCGTCGAGTCTCCGCTGCACGTCATCGAGGCGAGACTTCAGGAGTTCCACCCGAGCCTCGACCGCCTTGAGGTCGGCTTGCGA
Source organism: Candidatus Latescibacterota bacterium (assembly GCA_022819745.1). Next base: position 113,132 of record JAJEGS010000024.1, read on the forward strand.
AACGCCGGTACCGGATGACGCGGTCGCTGGGCTGCTCGATGCGCTCGCACGCGCGAGTTCGGCGCGTAGGAGATCGCGGAAATCGGCCAGCGTCATCACATCTGCGCCAGCGGTCGCTGGCGTATCCTCCGCCCCACCCGGAAGGCCGTACGCCGGAATACTAATGGGGATCACGATGATAGGGGGAGAGGCGACGGGATTGGATACAATCAGAGGCTCGTCACTCCCGGGCACCTGGATGATCATCTGCTCCGGGACGAGTCCGGCTTGGGTACCAGCTTGGAGCTGTGTCTGCTCAGCTCGTTCTTCCTCCGCCGGAACCGCTTCCCCACGTGTCATCGGCGCGGCGACTGTTCCCGAGCGGGCGGCCTCGGCACGGCTCGAACGGATGTCGCCGCCCACGAGGATCTTCAGCCCGACCGACATCTGCCAGTTGTGGGCAAGTTGCCGCGGATCTTGGACGTCTTGCAAGTCCGGGGGTGTATCGCCTAAGCCCGGCCCCGTTACGATGTAGTCCCGGGCGGTAGCCGACAGGCGCAGACGCGGGCCGAGCCGAGCATCAAGGCCTCCCCCGAGAACCAACGCCTTGCGATCAGCCGGGACATCCGCGCCCCCTTCACCGAAGTCGGGCGCGAATACCATCTTTCCGCCGCCGACCAACAAATGTGGAGAGACCTCGGCGTTGCTACTCAGATTGAACTGCGCCTCGCCGCCGTATCCCTCGACTCCCTCCCAAGCGTCAAAGTCGTCGTTGACCCCGCGCCACCAGAAACCGCGCAGCCCAAGGAAGGGCCCGAGGTCGAAACCCGCGCGGAAGCCCGCGATGGATTGGTGGTTGATGCCTAGGTCGGCATCGAACGTCTGTAGCCCTCCGAAAGGCTCAAGCGACAGCCGAGACCCGGTCCGGTCCAAGTCCCGCACTTGATTGTAGTCCACCTCTCCCAGCCGTAGCCCTAGACCTACCCGAACCGCCAAGTTTCGGCGCAGGGCATCCGCATCCAGATCTTCCGCAACCGCCGGGTCGCCTTCGGAAACGGGTACGGCCCGATCCAGCGGATCTAGGTGGTATCGGCTGCGCTCCAGCATCACCTCTGCCTCGAGCGCGTCCGTCAGGAGGGTTCGGAATCCCAGCCCGTATTTCAATTGGATGCGCTGAATCTCTTCCCCGGCCGCAGGCCGAAACCGCAGGATACCTCCTCCTCCCATGAGTAGTGGCACGAGGGAGCCGCTCGCTAGCCCGATGGACAATTCGCTCCCGTAGGAGGCGATATCCACAGATTGGTCCGTTAGCGGCTTCTCCTCCTCGGCGGCGAATGGAATAGTGGACAGATTCGTCCAGCGATTATCGCTCCGCAGGTAGAAACCCGTTAGATCGACGTACCGCCCGAACCTAATGCCGGCCATGCCGCCGAGGAATCGACCATTCTCCAGGCCGAGGGCACCGTCCCACTGCGTCCAAGTCGCGGCGGGCCGCAGGTGATAGCGGATGCCCTGTGCAGCCACGGACGCCGGAGCTAGAGCACAGATGCCTGACAGAAACACGGCTAGATGCCAGACGGCCGATACGGCCGATCTCCTTGTGACTCCCAAGCTCAAAGTTGTGCTCCGGTTATGAGTGTTTGGGTATGGTATTAATTTCTCGCAAGGCTGTCCAGCAGCGTGTCCGGCAGGGCTTTTGCCAAGCGGTCGGGGAAGACTTTGACTCGGTCTTCATAGCGCTGGCGCAGATCGGCGATCCACGCGTCAAAACGCTCTTTTTCCAGCGCCTTCCTCAAGGCGACCTCGGCCCTCCGGCGGGCCTGTTCAAAGGATTCTCGCCGGAACATTGCTCCGTTTTCCTCGTAGAACCGCCGGACATCTGCCTCGTCAATGGCGATTTGGTCGATGACTTCCCGCTGTCTTATACCCCTGACCAATAACTCCTGTCTGGTTTTCTCGACCCACTTTACCACCTCGGGATCTTCCGGCAGGCCGAGGCGCTCGGCGGCTGCTACAAAGAGCGCGGGCTTTTGCAAAAAGCGGCGTCCGAGCAAACCGATAAAGACGCTGTCTAGCAAGGCCCGAGGCGCTCTGATCCTGTGCTGGCGCAACACCGCCATGTAGTTCGCCAGAGAAATGGCCCCGCCCTCATAAGTGAAGAGTGGCACGCGTTTTTCTTCGTCGGTGAGCTGTAACTTTCCGCTCTCTCCCAAGGCCGAGCCTTTATCCTTCAGCAGAGTCGTCCCTGCAGAGACTCGTTGCCAGTTGAATTCGCGTGCCAAGGTGTCTGCTTGCTCCTCTTCGAGGGCCCGTTGCTTCTCTTCCTGCAACTGCGTCCTTATGGCCTCTCGGTGAGTTTGTAGATCTGTGGGTCGGTCTGCTAAAAAGCGGATCAGGTGATAGTTGCGGCCCCGGCGCAGAGGGGGCGATACTTGGCCGGTGCCAAGTGTGTCGAATACCTCCACGGGAATCCCCAAGAGCCGTTCGGCAGCAGCGCGGGTGACAAATCCCAACTCGCCTTCCCGCAGGGCCGACCAAGTGTCGAGTGAATACTTTCTGGCCAACTCGCCAAAGTCGCTCCCGGCTTCGAGCTGGGCGCGGATCTGCTGCGCTTGCTCCCGAGTCCGCACCAAAATGGCAGTGGTCCGGCGCTCCCGCGCCATATCCTGCCGATCGAAGAATTGGCGGATCTCCTCCTCGGACACTTGTATCTGGGGCAGAATCTCCCGGTCGCGATAGAGGGAGAGGAGGTGTTCTCTCTTTTTTTCGTCGAGTGTTTTGAGCAAATCGGGGTCCTGATCCAAGCCTTTTTCATGGGCCTTGAGGAGCGCGATTTCCCGATCGACCAAAGTCTGTAGGTACTCTTCCCGAGCCCGCTGTCCTGTTTCATCACTGACCAGACTCGGCGCGAGACGGCGCACGAAGTGGCGAAGTTCCTCGGCGGTGATTTCCTCGGTACCAACTATGGCCACGGCCGCTCCCTCGTGGTCTTGGGCGCAGGCCGTCAGCAGAACCGTCATCAGTGCGAGTCGCGCTCGGGGCGAGACCCAGCGCGCCGGCGCAACAGCCAGTCCCATTTTCGCTTCCTCGATTCAGAGTGAGCAGACAGGTGGCGCAAGAAAAGTAGGATGGACAAATAGGTGTATCAAGATATTGGTTGAATCCTAGGATGGGAGTAAATATATTGAATGGAAAGGTCGAAACGAGATGAGACTATTTTCTTTTATCCTAGTGCTGAGCTTGGCGGCCCTGTTAGGGGCAGCGCCAGCCACGGCCGATGCGCCGGATTACTTCGCCATCCACATTCCAGCCGGAATTGCCCAACAAATGGAGATTGATGGGGAATTTGTCGATTGGTATTGGTTCCCCAGTTACGCCATCATTACTCGGGATGCGCTGCTCAGCCGCGATGGCCCGGACGGGCTCGACTTGAATGACTACGACGTCACCATCTGTGTGGGGTGGACAGGTGTCGATGAAGGCAATCAGCTCTGGGTCGCGCTCTATACGTTCGACGACTTCTACGATCGCGACATGCCGCGCGGTAGCCGCACGGTTGGCGACGACGGCTGGACCTTCGCGCTGGACCCCGATCACAGTGGTGGTGCAATTGATCCGGACGGGGTGTACAGCAATGGTCAGGAGTGGACGTTGCAGGCGGCCGGCGATGCCGATGTGTTCGCCCTGCAGGGCTTCAGCGACAGCTACTCCCAGTTCTGGGCCAACCAGCCGCCCCACCTCGTCTTCGCCACTGGGCCGGCCAGTGACAAGCCGTGGAGCCACGGCGATGAAGATGTGACCATTCACTACGAGTGGCGCATGACCTTGTTCTCTTTCTTTGATGCGGCCGTATCGACCGGCGAAGGCGGAGCCGAGACCAGCACGGTCATGGAGCTGACTGAGAACGCGAAGATTCGCCTCATGTTCCAGGGCAACGACTGGGACGGCGGCGACAGTCGGGACGGGATCTGGGCTACTTCGAACGAGAGCGAAGCGACTGGCAACGGGGATTCCATGAACAGCTTCACCCTCATCGTTGACCCCGATGTTGAGGCCGCTGCCCCCACCGCGGTCGAGTCGACTGCCTGGGCCCGCATAAAGTCCAGTTTCGCAGACTAACCGCTCATCTGTATTTATCCTTGGAAATAAATGGGGGGCATCCGCAGGTCGGATGCCCCCATTCAGTTGCTTATCGTTCGTTCAAGTGCGTTTCTAAAAGTGACTTTTGAGCTGTCCCCAGGATTGGTCTTCAACTGCCGTAGAAGCGGATTCCGGAAAAAAGCCAGAGCCCAAGACAAAATCTTGGCCGAGAGCGGAATAGGGGATGGCGTAGCTCACTTTAGGCGAGCCGGTGTCTCCTTCTATCGCTGGATTGGGCCAAAGATACTCAACGTAGCCGCCTCCCTCAGCCGCCACGGCGATGAGTTCTTGAACCATTTTGACTCCGTTGGCGTCTTCGAGGTCAATCAAGTTTTGGCCCTCGAGGCTTGGATTCGCTCCGTGCAGGATGAAGAGACCTTCAGTGGTAAAAAGAAAGAGGTAGATGGATCCCTGCTTCCAAGGTCCTTCGGTTCTGAATTCCTGCAAGATATTCAGGTACTCGGGCAGGGTGGAGGCTTTATCGCCGTATGCCTTCGCTGCGAGTACAAAGGTTTTCAGGGTTTCTCGGTCCACTACATCACCGGCTGTTACCTCCGGGTCTTGGGCGATGGCGGGATGTGTAGCGGGCAAGAGGCTGGCCAGCGCCAGCATGAGTACTGCTGTTAGACGCTTCATGGCGATCTCCTTTCTTTTGCTAATTGTGATATAGAACTAAGATACGCCCGACCCTGCAAAAAATCTATCAGCCAAGCCCACCTGCAAAAGGTGCATTCCACATAATGCGTGTCCTAGCTACTAGCTAAAAACCACTTTTGAGCTGTCCCCAAGACGGTTCTTCCACCGCCGTAGCAGCTCCTGTATATATCCCGGCACCGACGACAATCTCCCGGCCACCTCTCGCGGTAAAGGATTTGGCGTAACTAATTTTGGGCGAACCGGTGTCTTCGTCTCCTATTATTGCCGGATCGTTGTAGTAGTATTCGACGTAGCCGCCCCCCGCCTTAGCCACCTTGATGAGTTCTTGGACGACCTTGAACCCGTTGATGTCCTCAAAGTCGAGCGCGTTACGGGCTTCGCGCGTCCGATCCGCGGCGTGAAAAATTATGTATCCGTTCGTGGTAAAGATAAATAGGTAGATGGAACCATGCCGCCAATCTCCTTCTTCTGCTCTGAAGACATTCAGGATGTCCCTATAGCGCTCGACGCCATGCTCCTGCAATGCAGCGACATAGGCCTGAAGCGCCCCTGTTACAAAAGCTCGGAGACTTTCGAGGTCCGTAACGTCGGCAGCCGTTATCTCCGGAGTCGGAATGAGCGAGAGGTCGTACACGGGCGGTGGGATATGGGACAAATCCTGATGGTAACCACCAATGAGGAGGACTGTGTTGCCGTATGCTGGGCCGGTAAATCGGGTGGCATAGGCGATCTTGGGGGTGTCTTCGTCGCCTTCCTGCGCTGGATCGTCCCAGTAATACTCAATGTGGCCGTCTGCGTCTGCGGCCGCGATGAGGTCCTGCACGACTGTATTCCCACGGGAGTCTTCGAGCGCATAGATGTTCTTGTCGCCCGCATCAGCATCGTCCGAGTGAAACAAAACGATCCCTTCTTCGTTCATGAGAATGAGGTATGTGTTCCCGTGCTTCCAGTCGCCGTCTTCCGCGAGACTGGAGATAAATGGCGTCAGCAGTTGCTTCGACTCGTTTATCTCCTCAATGCGCGCTTTCGCGCCTTCCACGAAGGCTTTTAGCGTTTCCGCATCTACCACCTCGCTGGCGGTTACCGCCGGAGATTGGGCCGTGGCGGGATGCGTGACGGGTAAGAGGATGGCTAACGCCAGAATGAGTAATACTGTCATGCGCTTCATGACGGTTTTCCTTTCTTTTTCGCTAGAGATTTGAGAAGTGACTTTTGATCTGTCCCCAAGAGCGGCCTTCAATCGGCCGTAGCGGGCTCTAGGTAAATGCCGGCACAAACGATAAAAAGTTGGTCCCTGTCTGGCAGGTGGAAGCCTTCGGCGTAGCTCAGTTTGGGCGAGCCGAAGGCTTCGTCTCCTGCCACCGTCGGATCATTGTAGTGATACTCGACATAGCCGCCTTCTGCGGTGGCTGCATCTATGATCCGTCTTACGACTTTGACGCCATAGCTATCTTCGAAGTCCAGCGCGATTCTACCCTCTCGGGATGGATCGGCTCCGTGAAAGAGCACGTAACCGTCGCTGCTCATGATAAAGATGTAGATGGAACCGGACTTCCAATCGCTCCCCTCCGTCCTGAAGGCGTTCTTTACGTGTGAGAGCTGACCGTAGTCGTCAAGCATAGTCTCTCGATAGATTTGGGTCGCCGCCTTTACAAAGGTCTTCAGGGTTTCCCGGTCCACCACCTCACTGGCCGTTACTGCGGGGCGCGCCATCTCCGGGATTGCAGTGACCACACTGGACATATCCTGATAATAGCCTCCGACCAAGACGAGGTTCTGGCCAGATAAACCAGAGGTGTATTCGACCGCGTAGCTCACCTTGGGATTGGCGTCCCCTTCTACCGCTGGATCGTCCCAATAGTATTCGACAAAGTCGCCGCCCTGGCCGGCCGCGGCGATGAGTTCTTGCACGACTTTCTTGCCCTTGCCGTCTTCGACATCAATCAGGTATTCGTTGTCTATTGCGGCATCGCCCCCATGCAGGAGAACGGCACCGTTTTTGATCAGTATCACGAGGAACGTGGAGCCGGATTTCCAATGCCCCTCGGCTCTGAAGATGTCCCGCAGTTTTGCGGTTTCGGTGAGAGTTCTGATGCCCTCTAGGTATTCTTTTCCTCCTTCTACAAACGCTTTTAAGGTTTCCCGGTCCACCACTTCACTGGCCGTTACCTTAGGGCGCTCTGGGTCTTGGGCCGCGGCAGGCAAGAGGCTGACTAGCCCCAGCATTAGTACTGCGATCAGACGCTTCATAATGGTTTCCTCTCTATTGGAAATATAATTGATATTTAAAATAAGGTACGCCCGATTCTATCCACCTTACAAACATGTTTGCTACGAACCAAATCCACCGCTAGTGCCAGCGTGCGTCACGGCTGATTCTGACTAGCCACGTATTGAGATAGCAGGGTGAGGTTTCGGTTGAAGGTGCGGCAGGATATGACCTCGGCGACGATGGGCGCGTGGCGGTCTTTGGGGTTTCGCAGACGACCTTCTTCTAGCCAGGGCCCCGCTGGGTCGAGGGCGTCGATAATAGCTTGGATCCGTTCCTCAGCGACCGGGCGCACTTGAGCGCGTTCGGCGAGGATGGTTTCGCGGCCTTCTTTGAGAATGCGCTGGTACAGGCTTTCAATGCGACCGGTGCGGTTGCCCACTTTAAAGGCGTAGTGCGTCGGCAGGTCCGCATCGCTGTAGGTGAGCGCGTATTCTTTGGTAAAGTAGAGCGGTCGGTTGGTCTGCAATTCGTAGAACCGGGCCATGCGCCCATCGGGCAATTGCGCTGCTTTAGCCCAAGCTAGGGCGCGGGGAATAGGTTCGAGAAAGCGCGGCTCGCCGTATGCGAGATAGAGTTCCAACAGAATTTGCATTACGCCAAAACTCTCGCCGCCGGTGATGGCGGGCGGTTCAAATCTGCGTGCCCAAGCTGGCTCCATCGCCAAGTTGTACTGCTGTGCCCAAGCCGGCTGCGGATCGGGCATCTGGGCTAGGATAATGAAATCGCCGCCTCGTTCGGCTGCCCGTCGCCAGCGCTCGTCGCCGTAAATTTTGTGCGCTTCGATCATGGTTGCAATGACGTCGGCGATGGCGTTGTCGTTAAAGGTGTAGTACGCGAGGTAGCGCTGTTTGGGATACTGGCGGGACCAACTTGCTGGATAGCGCGCCTGCTGGACGGGGAATTGGCTGGGATCGGCCCATTCGCTGTAGCGCTGGGGCCAAGCGCCATTGGGGTATTGGGCTTTGAGCAGGGACTCCAGTCCGTAGAGGACGGCGCGGTGTATGTCCGCATTGGCAAAATCGAGGCGCTGATCGACCTGCATGAGCAAGCGCAGGGCGCTTTGCGTATTGTCGTCGTCCAAGGTGGTGCGGTTGCGGCGCTCTCCGGTTGTGCGGTCGCCCTGTTCGACATCGCGCCGGTAGTGCCAGTTTTTGCTCTGCTCTGGAGCAAAGTCGATCCGGTAATCCCAACCGCCCGAAGCCAGTTGTCCCCAGGCTAGGGCTTGCGCGGCCTCGACTGCGCCGTTGAGAAAGAGGGTATCGCCGGTGGCGTCGTAGGCTTGGAGGAACGCCATGCCGACCGACGGGGTGCCTGGGGGCTGGACCCAGATAGTGGTCGACGACGCGATACCTTCGCCTTGGCGGCGGGTAAAATCGCTTTGGTAAAGCCAGAGATAGCCGCCGTTGGTGGCCACTTGGCCGCGAAAATAGCGCGTCGCTTTGACCATAGTCTCCACGGCGGCTCGGTGCAAAACCTCGTCGCTGTGGAGCGGCGCACTGCATAGCACTAGGAGAAATAGCGAGACGATTTTGTACATCCGGTTGCCTTTGCGATTTGTCAGTCAGATATATCTAAAGTATCGAAAAAAAACTTCCAGTAGTTAAAATTATTGACAAGCTAATGAAGCCAAACGTAGCTTAACCCCGACAACAGGGCCAACCTTCCCATCCGCCGAAAGAGGGGTGCAAAATGACTACCGATCAATCTCCGGCGAAGGAGACCTACCGCGCCACAGCTTTTGCCGACTCCAAGCCCGAACTCGCCGCTCCCGGAGCCACGCCCGAGCGATTGGAACACTTGCGGGAGCATGGTTTCGTCATCATCACCGACTTTGTCGATAATCCGTGGATCCCCGTGCTCCGCGAGGCCGGTCGCCGCGTCACCGAAGCGTGTGCGCCCGAGCACGGCTACAGCAAGATCGACTGCTCAAAGGGCTACGTGCATCGCGCGGGCGGCAATGAGCCGTGGGCGATTCGGGGCCTCATCCATCCCGCCTTTGAGGAGCCTTGCTTTGCCGAGTTCCACGGCTCGGATGATTTCCTCAATTTCGTCGCCTCGTGGTGCGATGGGCTCGGGCCTGAGGATATGACGTTGAGCGGGATGCTGCTGTGGTGCAATCCCCGGCACCACGAGAATGGGCCTAGTTGGCACCGCGACACGACGTGGTGGGGCGAGGGTAAACCCTATTTTTCGCAGCGGGACAACCGAGGGGAAAGCCCCGAGGATTATTCCGAGGAAGTCGAAAAAGTCCGCTGGGCAGAAATCCGCGCCAATAACGCCAAGTCGCTCACTGAGCGGAATGGCGTGAGCATGTTCTTGGCGCTGGTTGACGACGAGTGCCACGAACTCATCCCCGGCAGCCACGAACGCTGGCGCACGCCGTTTGAGCACGATGTGCTATTGCCGCAATCCATGAAGGACCAAGGGGTGCCGTACACGCCTAGTTGGAACAGGAAAGATCCGTTGCCGGGCCAAGTGTCGATTCGGCTCAAGCCTGGGGAAGCCCTCATTCGCAATGGGGTGACGATTCACACCGGGCACACCGTCCCCGAGCGCGAGCGCAACACCTTGTCCATTGGCTGGTCGAAGTGGTCGGGGCCGTTTACTGGCGAGCCAGCGGTGGCGGATGCGCGCAGTGCGTGGCAGCTCGATCCTGCGGTGCGCGAGGCGTTGCCGCACGAGTGGATGCAGACCGCGTGGGACCGTTGGGCCGAGACCCAGAAGTTAGGGGATACGCTCGAAGATCGGTACGCGGGATTTGATATTCAGCGCATTAAGGCGGGAGAAGTCGCGGGCTGGCGCAGTGAACTGGAGCGTCAAGCGGCGGCGGCTGGCGAGGCGTGGGAGCGGTTTCAGACGGTGGCGTGAAGTGCGATCCGACGGATTATTGCGCAGCGGCCTTGGCTAGCTCGGCTTTGCGCTCGACAAATGCTTGGGGTGGGGGAGCGAGGATCGCGCGTTTGCGTTCGTCGATCCCTGCCCATTGGTCGGCGTCGGTTGGACTGAAAAAATTATCCGGGCCCGAATAGGTCTCCCCGCGTTCCATGTATTTGTAAAAGAGCGTGGTTCGCGTGCTTGGTGCCGTCCACGGCAGCGTGACGTGAAAAAGGGCCTCGGTGAAGATGATGGCAGTGCCAGCGCGGGCCGGCACGCGCGTGACCATTGGATGCACGCCTTTGGACAAATCGACCCACGCTTCCGGGACGGGATAATGTCCCTTGTGCGAGCCGGACAAACAGCCGAACCCACCCCCGTTACAAACGGTATCCTCCAATTCGTACGCCACGGTTACCAGACCGTTGGAGAACGTCCCGCTTGCGGGGTCGCGCTCGAAGTAATGCGTGACTAGCTCATGCGGCCGATTGGGATTTAGCAAGCGTCCGTTGCCGCCGTGGATGATTCCCCCGGCGAGATTTTTGTTGAAGGTGCCGTGCGTGTGGACGTTGATGTGGTCGATGCGGAAGGGGGGGAGGCCTCCGGCCCGTTGGCCGCCGTAGATCTCTGCTAGGATTTTCGAAATTACCGGGACGTCCAGTAAATCGACGAAAGCCTGCGACCAGAAGCCGCCGCGGTCCGCGTGCTGCGAGTGGAGTTCTGGGCCTTTTGCATCGACGGTGGCTTTGAGATCCGCAACCTGCTCGGGGGTGATCGCATCCTCTACCGTGAGGAAACCCCACGTGTCAAAAGCGAAGCGCTGCTCCTCATCCATTTTGGATTGCCCCCCTCAATACGCGACGGCAATGGTTTTCAGGACCTGCTCGCCATCGATGCCAGCACCCTCGGTGTCGGTGTCGATCCGCAAACGAGCGTAATACACTCCGGGCGGCACCAAGGCCCCTGCGTCGTCTCTGCCGTCCCAGCCGATGGAATAGGAGCCGGTGCTCAGACCCCGCTGCTCCACCAACCGGCGCACCTGACGGCCCGCCAGATCGAAAACTTCCACTTCTGCCGGGCTATCGTCGCCCACCCGCACGACCTTGAAGGCGAATTGAGCTTGGTCGTTGACTCCGTCGCCGTTGGGTGTGAAGACTCGCGGTATCACTTCCACCTCCGTCAGCAGCGAGGTACTCTGCACTGCACCGACTAGCGTCGTAGTGTTGCTCTCGATGTCAGTCAGTGCGTTGCCAGCATCGACGCGTTGCCAGTTGCCCTCGCCTTCGCCGCTATTTTTTAACAGCGCCCGCATCACCGCGCCCGTTGAAAACAACGCCGTGGCGAAATCGAGCCGTAGCACTTCTACGCCTGAGCTCGGTCCTACCGATGGAAAGGCTAGTTGCAGGCTGTCTGTGCGCGTCTGCATCACCTCCACGTCGGCCATGGCCAGACTGGACAAGTCGGCGCTGGGATCAAAGGCGTCTTCGGCACCGGCATATAGTCCCACGAAGCGCAGCGGCATATCGGACGGTGCCACCAACAGCAACTGGTCGAAGCCCGGATCCCGGCTCCCGAAGTCTGGACGCACATAGAACGAAAACATCTGCTCCTGGCCCAGTTGGTCCACCTGAAACGGCGAGATCTCACCGGTGAGGCCCTGCGCCACGGGATTGCTAAAGTTGAGCCGAATTGAGCGCAAGGTCGGATTGACCTTTGGATCGTCCGATAGCAAGGTCGCCCGCAAAGTCAGAAACTCGCGCGGGCTGGGCGAAGTCACCAGCGAACCGGTCGGGTCTTCGTACGGCTGGCTCCACGGCTCCCAGTCGGAACCGGCGGTTTCTTCGGCGACGATTTCGCCGCGGAAGATCGACAGCAGCTTGTCGTAGTCTTCCTTGGATACTTCCGTGCCGTCTTTTTTGAAGTAATGCAGGGTTTCACTCAACTCGTTGCCAGTACGGGTCTGGATCAGCACGCTCGTGCCGGGCGGCGTGTCGGCATCCCACTCGACGGAGAGCAGGTTGCGGCTGCCTCCCAAACGGATCAGATCAGAGGTCAGTGTTACTTCGGGCAGGAAACCGCGTCCATACAGCTGTAGCTCTGCTGGCTGCCCAGTGGCTCCGCCTTTGCCCGTAGAACTGGTGCTTTCGAACTGCCTCCAGACGAAGCGGAAGAAACGGGCTTTGAGCCGCGCGAAATTGTTGCCTTCGTAGAAGCCGAAGCCCAAGGCCGAAATCCCACCGCCGCCGCGCTGCTCGCGATCGACCGCGGTATTCCACTTGATGCTGCCGTCGGCGGCCAGCGTGCCGTCCGAAAAATCCAGCCGATAATTGGAGAACCTAGATCCGCCATAGGCCATCCTGAAGGCATCGATCCAGTAAAAGGCACCCAAATCGAACAGTACCTGCCCTTCGGGCGATTTGAGCGATCCCCGACCGTAGGTGTAAATGAACTGCACTTTGCTTTCGATCTGCCCGTCAATCAAGCTATTGATCGATGCCGTCTGGGAAGCCGTGCCAAAACCGCCCCTGGCCAACGCTCCGGTGAGGATCTCGTCGCCTTCGGCCCACACTTCCAACTCGGCCAGCCGTGGACGCTCGATCCGGTAATAGCGCACCGAGCCTTGTTGTTCGGGCTCAAGTTGGCGGTGTACCTCTTGGGACACTAGGGTCTCGCGCCCGTTCACATGGAGCTTAAAGTAATCGACCTCGCCCCGCTCGTCGGCCGCGAGTTGATCGTATTCGGCCTGAGTGACTTCTCGACCCCGACCGAAATTGCTACCAGTTACCACCACCTGTACGAAGCGAATGCCGACCCCCTCGAACTCGCGCTCCAATCTCATGTCGATCTCGAAGAGCCGCTGTTCCTTGTTGGGCTTGAGGGTCCGCCACATAGTGGTGTATTCGAGAGAGGGCCCACGACTACCCGTGGGCTTGTTGCCCTGAGACACCAGCACGTCGAACTGCAAGAAGGGATCGCCCAATGCCTCGTCGACGAATTTCAGCACGATGCTCTTGGTGATCACTAGTCGTCCCAGATCGACGGTAAACCACCACTGGCCGGCCAGTTCGCCCTCACCCGTGGGTGGGTCGGGCTGCCAGTACGTTTTCAAGTCGCCGTCGAAAAGATTGACCACGTCCGCCTGATTGCCAGCGGTTCCAGCTTGGATGCCGTCTAGGACGGTAATTTCTTCGGGCGCCTTTTTTATGCCATCGGGTGGGCGGGCTTGCAGATAAGCAGCAATGTCCCGGACCGCGTTGATGTCGCGGTGCAACTGGTGCGGCGTCAAGGCGCCACTGGACGAAATTTCCACGACCCCTTTGGGAAAGATCCAATTGCGCCAGTGGGCTGCGCTGTTGACTACTACTTGGTCGGCCGTCACTCGGTGACCCGCCCCCTGACCGTATGCTGCCGTACAGCAAACCACCGACCAGACCGCCCAACGTATGTACCGCAGAATCCGTTCCATATCTCGTATCACTCGCTAAGTGTTCAGATCAATAAACCAGCGAAACTACTCGTTCCTCCGATTTTATTCCCCCGTCGCTGTCCACTTCTAGGCGCAGGATATAGAGGCCCGGCGGCACTAATTTGGCTTGGGCGTCGCGACCGTCCCAAGTTACTGCAAAACGGCCGCTGGTGGCGGTGCCGTGGTATAGCTCGCTGATGCGCCGCCCCGAAAGGTCGTACAGATCAATAGCTACCGGTACAGCACCTAGGTTGAGCAATTCGTACTGAATTTTTAGCTGATCGTTGACACCGTCTCCATTTGGAGTGAATGACCGCGAGGTCAAGCGCAGGTCATTGACCGCCTTTTTGTCGATGTTTATTAGACCGACGCGCAAGGTGTTGCTATCGACCAATTGATCGGCATCCCCTGCCGTGACCTCCTGATGCACCTCGTGGGGTTGCTCGCTATCGAAAATCCGCGCCGCGAATACCGTGCCAAACTGGAAGACTTGGGCTTGGAAATCCACTTCCAGCAATTCATTGGTGCGCTGTAGGTCCATACGGGGAATGCGCAACTCAAATTCATTCTCTTCCACGCGGACCTCGGTGAAATCCACCGGCAAGCCTTCCAGTCGGACCTGATCAATGCTGGCGACCCGAGCTGGCGTTTTGATCTCAATGCTGTCAAAACCCAGATCAGTGCCAGTTAATCGCGGCAGGATCTTGTAGGTAAACTGCGTTACTGCGCCCGCTGGAACCTCCACCGGGACGATCTCGGCCAAGGCTTGGGATGCCACCGGCGGATTGGATACTTCAAATTGCAGGTAATGCAGCCACCCGCCCGCTTCCGCGGTAGAGGCGAACTGGACGGCGAACTGGACGAATTGCCGCGGCTTGTTGCCGGCGAGGTCGCCGTTGCCGAGGACCAGATCGTACGGGGGGCTCCAAGCTTGCCAGTTTTCGGTATCCGGCGTGATTCCGGCTCGCTCTCCTTTGTCCAGTCTGTTGTACGTGGACAAAACCAAGGCTTTGCCATCGCTATAGCGCGTAGTCTCGTCGCCGCGGAAGGTTTTGCGCCAGTACGTGTTGGGGTCGGAATCGTCGCCGCTGCGCATAGTCAGATCAATCGCTGCGCCTTCGTCTTTCTGCGCGGACCAGTTGAGTCGGCCCAAGCTGACGGGTTGGCCTAGGTCGATTACATTGGAGACGTAGGTAGCCTGCGGTGCAAAACCAGAACCGTAAATTTCAAATTCGGCGATTTCCCAGACGCCGCGGATGTTAGCCGGTGCTTCGAACAGGAGATTGCGGATCGGCCGATCGGGCATTTCGATGATGATATCGGAGCGGGTGTTTTCAGTGGCGTTGAGGACTACCTCAAAGTCTTTCCGCGCACCTGGCGGTCGCCTTGCCCACTTCTCACCCACTAGGTATTCCCGGGTTCCGTCCTTGAGCGGGTCGCCGTCGTTGATGCCGACTATAAAGGTCTGAATAAAGCGATCTACAAGGTGCTTTTCGCGGGGATAGAAGCGGACGCGGTCGATGTTGAATAACCCGCCGAGATCGAATACTAGCACTTTGTTCTCTATTGCGCCGTAGTCTCCGCCCCAATCGCCATCACCCAGAAAGTGGGTGGTGGGATCGCCGTCGAACATCGGCGCATCGCGGGCGGGAAAATCGGCCCAGCCCACGATCGAGCGCAGCGTTTCGATTTTCCCGCCCCGTTCGTCCAGCAACGGTGTCAGGTTGACTGCGGGGTCTAGTTGCTCGGGCGCGAGGGTCGTGCTGATCTCCGTCAGCAAGGTACTGCCGTGCTGCTTGGCGTCGATATCGGCCCATTCTAGCTGGATGAAGTCGAAAGGCGCGTCTCGCTCGGGCGGCGGCAGGTCGGAGCCGCCGATGCGGTAGATGGTCAGCGCATGGCCCACGTCGGTCAGAATGGCGCAAAACACCAAGGCTATCAGCGGCAATACCAGATGTCGGCTCATCTGAACGATCCCCTTCGGGCGGCGTGAACGATCTTTAACGGACTGTACTTATGGGATATATAGAAAAAGGGGGGTAAGGGCAACTGCTAACCGCATGTCTGCACATCGAGTTCGACGGCCACCGCGCAGCCTCATTGAGGTGTCAACGTACACCCATTAGTTACTTTGTCCTACGGGCAAAATGCCGTACTGACGCAACGTATCCTCCAAGGTCGGCCGGCGGAGACGAATGCGATCGTCGCTCAACAAATACGAAAATACGTAGCCAAGCCCAAGCATTAGGATGCCAATCAGGAAGCAATAGATGAATGCCCGATCGGGATACTGATCCTTCAGGTACCCCACGTACAGCGGCCCGCAAATCCCCGCCGCTGCCCAAGCCGTCAAAATGGTCCCGTAGATCGTCGACATCTTTTGCGGGCCGAAAACATCGAGCACGAAAGAGGGCATGGTAGCAAAGCCGCCGCCAAAGCACAAGAGGATGTAACAAACGAGGACCGAAAAGACGTAGGGATTGCGCTCGGTCATCAAAATGCCAAAGACGACCATCTGACTGGCGAGCAGAATTCTGAAAACCCTGACGCGCCCCAGTCGATCCGAGAGCAAGCCCCAAAACAGCCGGCCCACGCCATTGCACAGCGAACTGACGGCGATCAGCGTCGCCCCATACTCGGCCAGCGTCGCTGGTTCTACGGTTGGATCGGCTAGGCCCCAGACTTCCTGGAGAAGTTCCGACTGAAAGCTGATGACGGAGATGCCAGCGGCGATGTTGCAGAAGAAGACGATCCACATGAGGGCGAACTCAGAGGAGCGCAGATATGGTGCCGCCGAGTCGGACTCGTCGGCGGGCGTTTGTTCGGCAACAGCTTCAGCGGCGGCCGGGGGATTGCTCAACAGCAAGCTACAGGGGATCAGGACACAGGCGAAGATTATCCCGAGCCCAAAAAAGACCTGGGACAGATCACCTGCTAGGTGGGATACGAGCAGAGGGGCCAAACCCTTGCTCAACAAAAAGGCACCCACTCCGAATCCCATTACGACGATGCCGGTCGCCAAGCCCTTCTTGTCCGGGAACCACTTGGCCACCGTGGCCACGGGCGTGACGTAGCCCAGCCCGATGCCCGCTCCTCCGATGACGCCGTACCCCACGTAGAACAGCGCGAGCATGTCCCACTTCAGCGCCAGACTCGCCAGCATATAGCCGACCGAGAACATGACGCTGCCGGTCACGGCCAAGCGCCGCGGCCCGACCTTCGGCAACAGCGCGCCCGCCCAAGCCGCCGAAGTGCCGAGCGAAAGGATCGTCAGGCTGAAAGCCCAAGCCGTCTCCGTGAACGTCCAGCCCAACTGCCGCACCAAGAGCGTTTGGAAGAAACTCCACGCGTACACCGTCCCAAAACAGACCTGCAGGACTGTGCAGAACAGCGCCATAAGCGAGCGCGGAATCAGTACTCTTTGTTGCGCCATGTTCCCTATACCTCAATCGCCAAGCACTCGCTAGTCTCGCTGCGCAACCTACTCTGCGCTTTCGGGCGAGCGCTGGCCTTTGTCAGCAACGTAGAGGAAGAGTCGGGCTAGGTGTCCAGCTTCGTCGTCGCGCGCCAGCAGGTTGTCGTCGGTGGGCTTCTCATCGCGCGCTATGCCCACGGCGTAGCCCAAGAGCGCGCCCATTGGTTTAGCCGCCAGATTGACCAACCAGATGGCGGCAAAGACGCCGACGACGAGGATGATGGAGAAGAGGTACACCTGCTGGCCGATTGCGCGTTGAATTTTTAGCGCAATCAAACCAGTATCCATGCCCACGTGTACCGTGCCGGCAACGCCGGCGAGAATTGGGCTACCTACTTCGACGAAATCGCCCATGCCAGGCAGGCTGCGCTCCACTGTCTCCATATTAAACGGATCGCTGGCGCGAATTTCTACGGGAATGCCCGGCACAAAGGTGTGGGCGAGGAACTCGCCGGATTCGTCGGTGATGTAGATGTACTTGATGCCTTGAATTTCAACGAACTGGTCGATGAGCGACTGCAGCGCCGACAAGTCGCGATTGAGGAGAATATCGACGCTGGAATCGGCGATGGTTTTGGCAATGTCGCGGCTGTTGCTCTCGTATTCGGCCGACAGGTGCGTATCGACTGTATAGACGCACAGAATGGAGGTCGATAGGCCGATCAAGCCGAATAGGGCAAAGACGCCGAACAGCGTTTTCTTAAAGAGCTTTTGGACTTTTATCACCATCATGCAAACCTCGCGCGCCAATCGTCCAGGGGGACAAAACGGCCTTCATCGACCACCGTGTAGTACACTCGCTGGAGACCTTGGCGGCGGTCGGGGCCAAAGGAGACCTGTTCGCCAATGCCGAGGTCGAAGTCCGCGACGGAGAACACCGCGTCTTCGAGTTGGTTGCGCTGCGGCTCGGTCCCGAGGCGGTGCAAAATTTCGACCAGCAACTTGGCGTTGAGAAAGCCTTCGAGACTGACGAAGCTGTGATCAAAGGGCGTATAGGGGTCTTTTAACAGCTCGGCGGGCGGCTGCGGGGCATAGCGGCTCATCAAGTTGCGGTACTCTTGGACTGCGGGTATGGAGGTGTCTTCGTAGCTGGGCACGACTTGGGAGTTTACCAGCCATTGCGTGTAGCGCTGGCTGTCGTCGCGCCCATCGGTGAGCAGCTTGAGGAGATTTTCGCTGCCGACAAAAGACAGGTTGGCAAAGGGCACCTGTAGGCCGAGATCGACGGCATCGCGGGCAAAGGCCGCGCAGGCCGCATAGGCACCGATGCAGATTACCGCTTCGGGTTTAGCCTCCTTGAGGATTTCGACTTGTTTGCGCATTGTGCCGGTGAATCGTTCGCCGCGCCGGTACGTGGCCTCGCCGACGATTTGCTCGCCGTGCTTCTTCAGGGCGCTGCGCACGCCGGCCCAGCCACTGCGGCCGTACGCATCGGCCTGATAAAACACGGCAATGCGCCGGCGGTTGATGCGCACGAAATTATCGACTAGACCGGCTGTTTCCTGGCGGTAGGAGGCGCGCAGGTTAAAGGCGAAGGTGCCATAGGGTGGCTCGCGCTGGGGTTGAGCGCCGGTGAAGGGAAAGAACAGCAGGATGTTGCGGTCTTGGAATTTTTTGAGGATGGGCAACACGCGCGTCACCGTCGGCGTGCCAACATAGCCGAACAGTAAAAACACCTGATCGTCGAGCATCAGCTTCATGGTGTTTTTGACCGAAGGGCCGGGCTGGTAGCCGTCGTCGTAGGCTTTGACCTGTACGGTGCGGCCCGCCACGCCCCCTTGCTGATTGACGTGGGTAAAGTACGCACCGGCCCCCCGATAGAGTTCGATGCCCAACCCTCGGGAGGGGCCGGAGAAAGCGGCGGACGTGCCGAGGATGATCTCGGTATCGGTCACGCCAGATTTCGTCGGCAACTCGGTGGGCCGGGCGGCAAAGGCCCGCAGTGCGTGCCACCAAGGGGCGACCAAGCAACCGGTAAGGCCGGCACGGAGCAGCGATCGCCGCGTCATTGCTCGCATACAGTTACCGCTAGCTTCTTTCTGCTGGAGAGGCCCAGCATGTGGTCGGGATATAAAGCAAATATAAGGGATTTTGCCGGCAGTGGGTCAAGCTCGTTTGCAATAGTAGGCACTGAAGGTTAATCCGTCGGTGCTGATCGTGGCGATGTGGACTTTGGGGTGGACTTGGGGCGATTTTGACAGTTTTTTGAGGCCGACTAACCTCGCCACCAGCAAACCACAGGAGCCTCTATGCAAGCTCTCACCTCCCGCGCTCCCACCTTGCCGCCGAATCCGCGCCCGCGCGTGGCCTATTACGACTTAGGCATCCCCTTTGTCGGTGCTGTGTGGAACGGCTTTTCCATCACCTACGACCCTGCCAATGGGCACACCTTGGCTTGGGGTGCTGAATTCTCCCAGGACGGGGCGCACTACTTTTGCAACGATCTCGACACTGGCGGCTTGGAAGTCTTTCCCATGCCCTGCCGCGAGCACGGCCCCGTCTTCCAAGCAGCAGACGGCACCATTTACGCCCGGATCATGTCAGGCTTGTCGGCCGACCACGGCCACCATCTCATGGTCTTTGACGCCCAGACCCGCACCTTCAGTAGTTTGGGGCGTCCCACCCCCGGCGATCAGCGCCTCCTGTGCATGGAAGAGCGCGACGGCCTGTTGTACATGGGCGGTCACGAACTGGCCGAGCTGTTCTGCTACGACCCGCAAAAGCGGTGCTTTGACAAACTCTGTCGCCCGTTTGCTCCGCCTACCGATCGTCTAGTGAACATCCAATTGCTGCCCGACGGTAGGCTGCTGCTCAGCGGCTATCCGGCTGTCCCGAACAAGATCTACGATGTGGAAAGCGGTCAGTTGAGCGATGTACCGACCGGAGCCGAGGGAATTGCCGGTGCTGTATCCGAAGGGGATCGCCTGTTTTTGGCGGCTGGCGAGCAAGTGCGCGTGCTCAGTGCTGATTTCACCGAGGTGGCCCGCCTCGACAGTCCCATTGCTGGTGCGACGCTCGCGCCCTTAGCCTTGGGCTGCAATAGCCGCGCTAGTGATCGCGGGGTGGTGTACGCTTGGGCTGGGGAGCAATTGGTGGTCATCGACGCCGATACATTGGACATTCGCCCTATTTGCCAAGGTCCCTTCGCCGGCATATCGGGGCTGAGCAAAGACGGCCATTTGGTCTTCGCCCAAGTCGAGGAGGGACGCGCTACTATCGTCGATCCCAATACCGACGACCGGGAAGAACGCAGTTTTGAGGTCTATCGCGGCAGTCGCGGCAGCGCGGTATGCGCCTTGGGCAGAGGGCCGGAAGGCAAAATCTACGGCACCAATATCTACGGCATGCACCTGTGCGCCATAAATCCCGATACGGATGCAATAGAAGATTTGGGTTACACTTGGCCTGGCGGCGAACTCTACCACGTCCACGCCCACGGAGACAAGCTCTACGTCGGCAGCTACGGCGGTTCCAACATCGGCGTGTACGACCCGAGTCAGCCGTGGAATCCCGGCTCGGAGGACGACAGCAATCCGCGCAACTGGGGGCAATTGGGTCAGAACCAGAACCGACCCTTTGAAGCGGTGACCGGCCCCGATAGCCGCATCTACGTGGCCAACCGCAGCAATTATGGCATTCCCGGCGGCTCCTTGGCCTCGTATGATCCTGCGACCGGCCTCGATGATAGGGAAATTTACCTCGACCCCGAACAAAGCGTGCAATGCGTGGCCGCGGATCAGCGCTATGTGTACGGCGGCACCAGCATTTACGGGGGGCGCGGCTCGGAAATCACCACCCGCGACGGCCTGTTGTTCGTCTTTGACCCTCAGACGAAACAGCGCATTTGCGAACTGCGTCCAGTGGAAGGGGCCAACACGGTTACCAGCTTGGCCGTCCACCCCTCGGGGCTGGTGTTTGGCACTACGGATAATCGCCGCTTGTTCGTCTTCGACCCGGAGCGGTTTGTCGTAGAAGAAGTGATAGGTCCCTTGCGCTCAGAGGGGACCAGGCTGATGGGCGTGCCCGAAGGGGTGGAGATGTTCCCGCTGATCTGCGCTTCTGACGGCTTTATCTACGGCTTGACGCGCTTTGACCTGTTCCGCATAGACGGCTCGTCCTGCGTCCTGACCTATCTCAACGATCCGCCCCTGCCCGAACTCTACGCTTTGACCGAAGGGAATCCCGGCGTGCTCTACATGAGCGCCGGCACCCACGTCATCAAGTGCTTGCTGAGGCCGCCGCCCTTTTACCGCTGAGATTAGTTCGCTATGCGAGGGCTTCCCGCACCACTTGTCCGGCCCAATCCTCCGCTGGTGCCACTTCGAGTAAAGTGGTAATAGTAGTAGGGTTGTCGATGATGCTCACTGGCTCCTGCAAGCTCCGTCCGGGGGATACCGCAGGACCGGAGATTACCCACGGAATGGTCATGTCCTCGTCCATTTCCGTGCCGTGGGTGCGCTCGTGTCCTCCGTGGTCGCTGGTGACGATGGCCACGGTCTCTTCTTGGTTGACTGCCTCCAGTACCGCGCCGATGGCTGTATCGGCCCGTCCAATAGTGGCCAGATATTCGGCCGACATCCAGCCGTGGTCGTGGCCGGCTATATCGGTGCCGCCTAGATAGACAAAGGCGAAATCGGGCGTCCATTCCCGTAGCGTCGCTGCGGCCAAGCTGGCCAATTCCTCATCGCCGTTTGGCTCGTGGCAATTGTTCATATAGTACGAGCGGTCCAGTGAGCCTGGATCGGCCAGATCGCGCAGTTGCTCCCAATTGTAGAAGAAGGCCGTGCGCTTGCCAGCTTGGTGCAGCACATCGACGAGGCTGGGTATGGGTCTGACTTGGGGCACCCAAGTGTTGGTGAGGATGCCGTGCCGTTGTGGGGGCACGCCGCGAAACATAGAGGTGTGGCAGGGCAAGGTAGATGAGGGCATGACGGTGCGGGCTGTATAGGTGCAGGCACCTTGGCTGATCAAGCGATCGACGTGGGGGGTGGGGGCCTGTTGCAAGCCGTCGGGCCGGAGTCCGTCGAGGACAAAGAGGATGACGCGCATGGGATTCCTTTCTTTGGGGGGATACTGATGCGATTACGCGCTTGCGTACAGTTCCGCATCGTGCGGTTTTAGTGGATATCTCGGCACTACACCTCGGTTGACGATGTTTTCCGGCGCTGGCCAGTGGCCGTTGAGGACGGAGGCCAGATTGCAGACGCCAGTGCGTGCCACGTCTTCGCCAGACTGCACCGAGTGAGCGGAGACATGGGAGGTCATCAGGACGTTGTCCAGCGCCATGAGGGGATGCTGCAAGGTCTGATCTTCGTCCGTGAATACGTTGAGCCACTCGTAGGTGTCTAGCGCCGCGCCGGCCAGTGGCCCATCCCGCAGGACTCGCACCAGCGCGTCTTCATCTACCAAGGCGCCGCGAGACGTGTTGATTAGGTAGGAGCCCGGCTTCATCTTGCGCAGTAGCTCTTCGTCGAACATGTGATAGGTGTCTGCGTTTAGGGGCACCTGTAAGGAGACGAAATCGGACTCGGCCAGTAGCGTTTCGAGGTCCACCATTTCGACTTCCAAGTCGGCCGGCAGGGGTGCCTGCAAGTTTCTGCGCGTGGCTAGCACCCGGAGGCCGAAGGGCTTAGCGCGGCGGGCGACCATTTCGCCGGTGGCTCCAAAGCCGACGATGCCCAACGCACAGGTGGACAGCCGCTGCAACTGGGTGGACTCGGTGCGGGCTTGGCGGAAGCGGCCGGCGCGCATGTACTGCTCCATCCTCGGCAGTTGGCGAGCCAAGGACAGCAGCATGGCCATGATGTGGTCGGTCATTTCCTCGGCGCAGAAGAAGGGGGCATTGGAGACGATGATGCCGCATTCCGTGGCCTTTTCCACGGCGATCTTGTCGGTGCCGTTGCCGAGGCGAGAGATAAGGCAACAGCGATCCAGCGATGCGACTACGGTCGCGGGCAAGCCGGTTGAGACGATGGCGACGGCGTCGCAGCCTGCTAGCTGGCGAATGAGTTCCTGCGGGTCCTCTTCCTCGGCGTATTCAGGTTCGATGCCGAATTTGGCGTACAGCGATCGCTCCAGCTCGCCGACTGGGTACATGGTGGCGTTGAGGCGGACATAGCGGAAGGACGGTGCCATGACTCTGAGCCGATCACCAGGCCACTTCCATCATGTCCCGCGCCCAGTACATCGGCCCGTCGAAGACGCTTTTTACCTCGGCGATTCCCTCGGTGGTCTCTTCCGCGGGATCGAGGGTCACCGACTGGTGGTTGATTACCAAGCGCTTGGCACCGGCCTCGGCGGCCATGCGCCCGGCATTTAGGGTGCCGGTTTCGGAGATGACGCTGGGGAAGGTTTGGATCTTCTCCTCCCGATGCACGGCCTCCATCACGAATAGGTCTGCGTCCCGGGCTAGCTCGACTACGGATTCGATCGGCGCTGTATCGCCGCTGAAGGCGACGACGCCTTCAGCGGTCTCGAAGCGGAAGCCGTAGCATTCGATGTAAGGCTGGGCGTGTTTGACCTCGCGCGCATAGCAGGTCCAGCCTTTTCCGGCGGCTACTTTTCCCTCGGTATATTCAACTGCGTGGACCACTGGTTCTGGCCTAGAATCGCCCACGCCGCCGCGCATTTGGTAGGCGTGGACGCTCATGGGATGATTGGTGCGGGCGATCACGTCGTACCAGAAGAGGCCATTGGGACTCCAGATGCCGTCGGTGATGCGCTTGATCGGGGGAGGTCCGTAAACGTGCAGGTCTGGCTCGGTGCCGATGCACTGGTCGAAGCGCGTCATCAGGAAGCAGAGATAATCGGAGATGTGGTCGGAGTGCAGGTGGGTGAAAAACAGGTTGTGTACCGAGGTGCAGGGGATGCCCAGGCGGTGCATCTTAAAGGTCGATGCAGGACCGCAGTCGATCATCAGCCGCTGGTCGCAGATTTCGAGGATGAAACAGGTGCCCCAGCGGTCGCGAGTGGGGGTGGGCGTACCGGCACCGACAATGTTTAGTTTTGGCATGGGATCGTCTCCAACACGTAGCCGCCGACCGTCCTAGCTATCTATGTCACTCGCTTTAGTTCGGGCTCCTTCCAGCAATCCTTCTATGTGGGCTACGCGTTCTGCCAAACTTGATACGCGCCTATCTACTGCCGTTATTTTTTCGCTTAAACGCAGTTCAACGCCCGAAATATCCTTAGTAAGTTTCCACAAAAAAGCCAGAACAGCAGCTATTCCGGCTAAGGTAATCCCAGTGCCTAAATCAATCATGACAATCTCCTTTCAAATCCCACGTCATCGACTCCTTTCCCTAATTTTAGGGTGTTTATAAACGGAAACGAAAACGATAGCTCTGTCAAGACAGGAAAAAGTAAAATCCTGGGGAGTTCCGAGGGAAAATCCAGACGCGCCTAGCCCGTCGTCCGAACAAGATGAACCATCGAGGAGAATCCGACCTTGAAATTCGACACTAAAAAACTGCCCATCACCCCTGACGTGATCGCTCCCGATGGCTCGGACGTGCGCATTCTATTGGGCCTGCAAGGCGGCGGCATGGCGCATTTTGAACTCCAACCTGGGCAGACGTCGAAAGCCGTTGTTCACCGCACGGTCGAAGAGATCTGGTTTTTTCTCGCCGGTCGCGGCCAGATGTGGCGGCGGCAGGACGACCGCGAGGAAGTCGTGGCAGTCGAGCCGGGCGTCTGCCTGACCATTCCGCTGGGCACCCACTTTCAGTTCCGCGCCTTGGGCGACGAACCGCTCGTCGCGATTGCCGTTACCATGCCTCCGTGGCCCGGCGAGGACGAAGCCTACCCGGTCGAGGGGGTGTGGCTGGCGACTGCGTCCCGATAGGCGGTAGTCTATGGACGCCATCGAGCGTAGACTTTACCTTTAAGAATCTCTGAGTGGGCATCTTCTGAGCAAAAAGCATGGTATCTGTTTATTGATGCTATCTTCTGAAGGAATAGCACAGATAAAACGTGATGCGAAAGGAAAAACAATGAACAAGTACGCGACAAATCCACGCATTCTCATTGACGCAAGCTATATTCGTAGCATGAACGCGGATGGTAAGCCGTTTCGTGTCATGTGTAAACAAGGCGGTCGCATCGTGCTAATCGACACGTTATTTTACGAGCTTTGTAGCACAGACGATGCCGAAAAGTACTACCCTGCAGCAATGCGTAAGCTGAGGGTATGCCCGGATGCTATCGAGTGTTGGACACATGTATCCAAGATGTGGAAGGTCGAGCTTGAAGAGAAACGTCCGTACGGCGATCCTTTGCGTTCTGAAATCACTAAGAATATGCAGCGAAAGTTAGCAAATAATTCGCATTGGCCACTTGTCGATATTAATGAGGAAGTCCGAAAACGAGAAGGCAACAACGATATAGTTACACTGTTTCAGGGTTTCGCAAACTGGCCACAACTATTCTCTGAGGGGACCGTGGAAGAGATAAAATCTAAATCAGGCCATGATGAAAAAGTTGTGCAAATTTGTTACAAGATCGTCAACGATCCAGATAATATTCGGGCAGTGATAGATAATATTCGATTAATAATGAAGAAGGGAGGGTTAGATGTTTTACTAAATCCTGATGATGTAGATCATACTTGGGCTATATGGCATTTCGGCAAATCGCTTCTTGTCATGCTCTGCGATAGCCAGAAGAAGGGAGAGAATGCGTTTAAGAAAATATCTAAGAAGACCGAGAAAGCCTTGATAAATACGGGACATGACTTGGACTACTTGACCTCGTTGGCATTCGCGGATGCGATTGCATCTTGTGAAACAAAAGGCGAAATGTCTTATTATCGACGATGGATGTTTGGAGATGATTCAAAACCGTTAATAAGCTCGCATGAAAAAAATGAAATTGATTCTATAATGAAAAAACTCAAATGAGCAAACCCGAATACAGTTCAACCGATAAAATTCCCGCTGGCGAAGTGCTAATGCTGCCCGTGCATCCGATCCATCGACTGTTCGGCGCACTCCAGCACGACGGCCCCGCCGTCACTGCGGAGGAGATGGAACAGGCCGCAGCCGAGGGAGCGTGTGAGGAGTGATCTCATTCGATACGAACGTTCCCGTTCACTATTTGGTATGCAATGACATCGAACAGGCGGAAGCCGCCCGGTCGCATCTCGCTAGGCGGCGGGGATATTGACGCCATCAAGTATAGCCTTATATATAATGAAAATTAGGCCAAAGCTAGGCTATACGTGCCGTTAACCTAGAGGAGACTACCATTGATTCCTATTCTTATCGTAGTAGTCGTGGCAATAGCGGGGGCCGGGGTCGCCGCCGCTTTAAACTGGGACAAAATCATTAAAGCCCTTAAGGGCAAGAAACTCGCCGTCCTTGGTGAAAGAAAGGTAGGAAAGACCAGCTTACTTAAATTTCTTGCCGAGGGATCCATACCGGAGGAGTATGAGGCGACCAATGAAAGCGGCGAAATAGTCCGCGGTCGCCGTTTTCGACTCAGAGATTTGAAACTGGCCATTAAGGACACAAGGGACGTACCAGGCAGGAGGGGCTACGACTGGGAAAAGATCATCAAAGGAGCGGATATAGTCCTGTATCTACTTCGGGTAGATCGACTTATGGAGGGCCATAGACCTACCGAAAGTCGTGTCCAGAAGGATATTGGTCAAATCAAGAGATGGTTGGATACCAATCCCAAGAAGAAGTTTCCTCTTTTTGTTATCGGAACCCACTGCGATCTTACCGATCCCGACTTGACTGCCTTGTCAGCGGATCAAATCGGGGCTTATGAGGACAAAGTGCGTGAAATGTCTATCTTCCAAGAGATTGTTTTACGCGGTGGTGGGGAGAGAGAAGTAACGCTCATGCTCGGTAGCTTAAAATCGGAGGCTACGACGGAAGTGCTGGTGTACCATTTGTTTAAGCGGATTGAGGAGGATATATAAGGCTAATGAAAAATCTCGATCTCTCGTTTCTCGCGCAAAGACTAGACAACCAGGACCCCGACCACATGGAGTTAAACGGGTGCTGGCTCACGGAAGAGGATGTGGACAAACGCCAGAAACTGGACCGACAAATCTCGGAGGTTTCTTGGGATGGCTCCCAAGTCTTTTCGGAGGAATATCACGCCGCGTTTTTACTCAACGACAAGTTCCTCTTGAAGACGCCCCCGAAGGAACGGGACGAGGCTGGTAGAATCGCGCCGATTCTCTGTTATGGTCGTGTGCCGTCGGAGCCGCCGGAATCGTGGCCCGGCGATGTGGTCGAAGCCCTGATTGCTTTTGCTGGACGCATCAAGAGAACGGTGCCGGAGAAGAGCGCGGAGGTAGCCCGGCGTGCTGTCGAGACCGTTATAAAAAAAAAGCGGCGCAACAGAATACGCCGCAAAGCACAGTGGATCACAGTCTTCGCAGTCGGTCTGTCGGTCGTTTGGATCATCTACTGGCTCCTTTTCAAAAAACACGGATAAAACGCCCAACTCGCTACATTCTGCCTTCTGATCCACCTGCCCAGACGAATACGGCAACTCACTCTCTAATGGAGAAGACCATGACTGACAACGCGCTACCGGACGAACCTTCGCGCCGAAAAATCATGATGATACTCAAGCCGGAAGATATCGAAGCCTTGCGTTTCGATGAAGACGGCCCTGATCTCCTGCTCAACGAAGAGGTGCATATACTATCTTCACAGCCCTCGAAACCCGACCCGGATGTGCAACATTTGATTGACCAAGGGCTCGTGAAGTCGGGGGCCGTATTGGTCCAAAATCCCTTCGACAAGAGTCTGTACCAGGACAAGTCGGAGGCGGTGGAGCAGTTCGCACTAGACAAATACCTGCATTTTTCTACGCTCTGCGGGCTCTTGGGTGCCCGCGAGGTCGAGATCAAGCAGATTAGACGAAAAAAAGGGAAACGTGAAACCACCCTTTCGGTTGAAGGAGGCATACCTAAAGTCGGAGGGGAGGGGAGCAGAGATTCTAAAGAGTTGGAATCATTCAGCAGCCAACTGACTTTGAAAGACGAATTCGAGGGAGGCAAGCCGGAGGTGGAGGCGGCTACCGAACTCCTACAGCGAACCGGCTTATCGGGCGATGCTAATATGCGTGGGCTACTCAACATATTCCAGAGTCAGAACATCAAGATAAAACGCCGGATGCTTGAGTTGAATTTGACGACCGAGGTGCATAGAAACCTCAAGGTACTGGCCAATCTCAAGGTGCCCAAATTTCTAGCATCGCTGGAGGCCGACTACGATAGCAAAGTACAAGAGCAGACGGATTACACCTTAAATATCGTAGTAAAGTTCTGAATTAACTCTCCATGGGCTTGAATATCAAGAACAATAGCGTCAGGCGGCTAGTTCTCCACCGGAAATGAGCAGATGTCGTTTCACAGAGTATTGGAAGGTCTTCAGGCTGTCGGTGAACTGCTGATCAAGCGGGGCTCAGCCATGGGGCCGCTGGTCCCTTCTATCATCGTGCTGGCCCCAGGGTTTGTCGTTGCGGCTTGGTTTTTTCGATCAACAGCTATGATCAAAGGTGTTCCTATCATCAGCGTCTTGTTCGTGGTAGCAGCCCTCGGGATCGTGATTGACTATCACCGCCGCTACGCGTTTTTTGCAAAAAACGACCCAGACAGGTTGCAGTCGGAGGAGTACCGATACAAAACGGCGCAGATGCGGATGATCGCAGCTAAGGAGTTACAGCATCCAATTCCCGAAGATGAGCTTCCAGACCCGAAGGAAAAGCCGGACGCGCCTAGACCGTCGTCTGAAGGAGACGAACCACCAGCCTCAACCAATACAGATGAGGAAAAGATCGCATGAAATCCTATCTCTTTACGTTTAGCCAACCCTGCACGCAGGCGCAGGCGCACGATGTTCTCAACAACACTGAGGGAGTTCAAACGTGGATTGCGCCGTTTCCATACTCCGCCATCCTCGTCTCCAGACTCAATGCCCAGGACCTCAGTGCCATTCTTCGCGAGCGCCTGCCCAACGTGTGGTTCATGGTCGCAGAAATGGACCCCCAGACCGTGAATGGCTGGCTGCCCGGAAATCTCTGGGAATACGTAAACGATCCGCAGAAGGCGTGGTCCCAGCAATTGATCAGGACTATCGCCGATCCAAAGTATCTCCGTCGTCCCGTCGCCGATGCCGACAGAATGACGGGGACGTAGAGATGCCTAGCCCGATCCGTTTGGGCTTCGCAGGCACCATGTCGCCTTCCCTCAAAAGCCACACCGTCCACCTGCACACGCCCCGCCTGCACCTGCGTCCCATGACCGACGCCGATTGGGACATCTTGCTGCGTTGGAACCAAGATCCCGACGTGTTGTATTACGCCGATGGCGCGGATGTGGCGGCCTATACGCTCGACCAGATCAAGCGCATCTACAGCGGCATCTCTCAAGCCGCCTTCTGTTTTATCGCCGAACTCGACGGCCAGCCCATCGCCGAGGCTTGGTTGCAGGCCATGAATCTGTCGCGCATTATCGAAGCCCACCCCGGCTGCGACTGCCGCCGCATTGACGTGTCGATTGGCGAGAAGCAGTACTGGAATAAAGGCTTAGGGACTGAAATTATCCGTGCGTTAGTCGATTTCGGTTTTGCCGAGGAGAAGGCCGATTTTATCTTCGCCTGCGACATTGCCGATTACAACCCCCGTAGCCGCGCCGCGTTTGCCAAAGTGGGCTTCCGCGTCGTGGACCACATCGACCAGCCGCCCGGCGGTAAGGCGCGCTCTATCTGCGACATGCGCATCGCCCAAACCGAGTGGGCAGTAGGTGCCAATCCACTGCCCTGAGTGGTTTTTCAATTGAGTCTATTTATTCAAAAATGTCGCGATGTCGTTTGGGTCCCAAAGGTGGAGGTGTGGGTCGCGGAGATTTTTTAGGGTGTCGGTAAATCCGGATTTGGAGGCGATAAGATAAAAAGCGTTCTCGGTTGGGAACTTTTGTGCGCGTTGTTTGAGAGTCTGCAGAACGTCGGTGCCGACAGGGGTGGATGTCCATTTGCATTCGACAAAGAGAGTTTGCCGGGTTTCGGAGTTGAGGGCGACGAGGTCTATTTCGCTTTGTCGGTCCCACCAGCGTCCGATTCGGTGAAAGTAGAAGGGGGCGCGGTTGTGAAGGTTGAGTTTGAGCAAGAGTTCTCGCGTGATATTTTCGAAGGCAAAGCCCATAAATTCCGCTACGCAAGTATTGAGGCGATTGAGAAAATACGGAAAGTTGCCCGATTCGTAGATACTCAATTGACGGTAGATGAATCGCATCCAGAAAGTGATAAAGGGGTCGCGGATTTTATAGCGACTTTTTTTGGTTTTCCAAGATTGCTCGGTAATGGGCACTTCGCGTTCGATGAGGTCAAACAGGTCGGACAATTCGCGCAGGTATTTGGACAAGCTAGTGGCCGGCAGTCCGGCGGGGCCGGCGATTTCAGAACGGCGGGTTTTTCCAGTGGCGATGGCTTCGAGGATTGCCAAATAGGTGTGGGCAGTGCTGCCAAATTCGGAGAGGATGATATCGCGCATTTCATTGCGAAAGGGGGCAAAGGGGGTGAACAGCGCTTGATGGAGAATTTGTCGGATGGTGCTGCCGCCCAATTCCATGCTTTCTATAATTTCGTAATACCGGGGCATGCCACCAAAGATGCCGTAAAGGGTAAGTATGTCTGTGGGCGATTGAAAGCCGAGGTCTGTAGTGATTTGATAGATGGCTTCGATGGGTAAAGGGCTGAGATCAATTTCCCGGGTGAGACGACCGTAGAGGGGTTCTTTGGCGTCTTGGAAAACTTTTTTCATCAGGCCCACGACAGAACCTATGGCAATGAGATGTATGCTGGATTGTTTGTGCCATGTGTCCCACACGCCTTGGAGGGTGGAATAGATGGCGGGATCGACAGTGAGAAAGTTTTGAAATTCATCAAAGACGACGATCAGGTGCCGGCGCTGGGTTTCGGCAAAGAGGAAAACGAAAAAGTCCTGCCAATTTGTAAATGTGGGTGCGTGGGCAATGTGCGATTTAAGGGTCGCCGAAAATTCGGCGAGGAGGGCATTTGCGGGGCGTTTTTCAACAAAAAAATAGATGCCGCGATTCTGGATATGTTGACGCACGAGTTCTGTTTTTCCCACACGCCGTCGCCCAAAGATCGCGGTGAATTGAGAAAATTGTGCAGATCTTTCGGTGAGGTCGCGAAGAAGTGCCAGTTCTGTTTCTCGGTCGTAGAATTTCATTATTATTCTCTCAATAATTATTCTTTTTAGAATAATAGACATGGAGACAAGTGTCAATGCAAAACAAGCCTGCTAAACGACCTATGCGCCTAGTCATCTTGTCGTACAGCCATCACGGCCGCGGCATCGGCCAGACCGTGCGCGCTTTGGGACACGATATAATCGGGGTCATGGACGGGGAAGAAGGCCCGCGCCAACAACTTGCAGAGATTTTCCAATGTCCAGGCTTTGCCACAGCGGGCGAATGCCTCGACGTCGCGCAGCCCGACGCGGCCCTAGTCGCTGGCAAGCACATTGAAATGCCAGATCACGTGCAGGCCTGCGTCGATCGGCGCATTCCCTACCTGCTCGACAAACCCTTTGCCGATTGCGCTGCTCGGCTTCGCCCCGCGGCCGAAGCTTCGGCCAAACACGAGGTCTTCAGCGCCCTCACTCTGCCCAACCGCGCCAGCCGCATCGTCGCCACGGTGGAGCGTCTGTTAGCTGACGGCACGCTGGGCGATGTGGTCCAGTATAGCTGCCGCCTCAATAACGGCCCACCCTCGCGCTACGACCCGACGCCCTCGGCTTGGCACAACTATCCGGCCATTTCCGGCGGCGGCAGTTGGGCCGTAGAGGCGGCCCACGGCATTGACACTTTCCTACAATTCGTCGGCGAGCAGACGGTCCACGTGGTCGGTGCCATCATGTCCAATGCCACCCACGGCCGTATAGTGGAGGATATTGGTTTGGGAATGCTGCGCACGGATGGGGGTGTGACCGGCGTTATCGAAAGCGGCTACGCCTATCCGTCAGGAGTGCGCAGCGGCGACCATTTCTTCCGTTTTATCGGCACCCGCGCCATGGTTTTCCAGCAGTACGGCAAAGAGGGGGAGCCGCTCATCGAAGTCCATACTACCGAAGGCGTGCAATTCAGTGAGGATTTGTCGCACGGTGAGCGCATGACGACCATTGTCGATCAAGCCCTGACCGCTTTGGCGGATGGGCGGCCCTTCACACCGAATATCGACCAAGCTGTGCGCATTCTCGAAATACAGGACGCAGTGTACGACCACGCCCGCCGAAATCCGCTGACCAACGGCCCACATCCCATGGGCACCCCGCCTAGCATCTAATGATGCTGGTCAGTAGGTATGCCTTCTCCAATCTCCAGCAGATGCGCAACGAGAAGATCAACAGCATTTTCTAAATTCTCTAAAGCCTCTTTCCCGGTATATCCCCAACTGGCAGCCCCTTTATGTTCTAGCTCGGGAATATAGGCTCGCCAGACCGCTTTCTCATCGGGCTCATCGGGCCACTTGTCTTGCTCTAAAACAGCCTTAAACAAATACGTTTTCATACCAACCCAAATGTGAAGTGGGCCAGCCGCGACGCCTGCGGTGCGGAGGCTATAGCCGCTTGTACAGTTGAATAGTTCGCTGGGCCGCGTCTTCCCACGTGAAGGCTGAGGCCCGTTGGCGTCCTTGGTGTGATAGCCGTTGGCGGAGTGCGGAATTGGTCAGTAGGTGCTGCATGCCGGCGGCGATGGACGCGACGTCGAGCGGATCGACGAGTACCGCATCTTCTCCGGCGACTTCGGCCAGTGACGAACAGTTCGACGTGAGCACCGGACAGCCGCTGGCCATTGCTTCGAGCACGGGCAACCCGAATCCCTCTATCAGCGATGGAAAGGCGAAAAAGAGCGCGTGGGCAAAACAGGCGCGGATTTGCTCGTCGCTGAGTTGGCCGGCGAGGAGCACCCGGTCGCTCAGGCCGAGTTGATGCGCCAGGCGCACGAGCGCGGGATTGCCCTCGCCGCGGCCGGCGAATACGAGCGCGAGATCGGGATGGTCCGGGGCGACTTGGGCAAAGGCGCGCACCAGCCGAGGCAGGTTTTTGTACGGCAAGCTGTTGCCCAAGCCAAAGGCAAAAGGCCGTTTTGCAAGACCGTCGAGAATATCCCGCTGCACACGGTCTTGGTCGGTCGCATGGCCCAAGTCAAACTGGGCCGGTTCCGCGTTGCCCGAGTGCCAGGCGGATGCTACGCCGTGGAGGACGGCGGTTACTTTGTCGGCGGGGACGCCGTGGTTGAGCGCAGCTTGGCGCGTACTGGCGGAGACGGCAACGATGTGGTCGGCTGTGGCGATGGCTCGGCGGATACCCAAGCTCCCGAGCGACCCCTTGACCCACCGCCGCCAGCGCCGTCCGTCGCAGAGGTAAGAATGATCCACCCAAATCAGGTCGTGTAAGGTGATGACGACGCGCCGGGCGCGCACGCCGATGGGGAGAAAGTGGTACAGGGAGTGGTACACGTCGGCGTCGAGCCCGTTGATGACCCGGGCACCGGCGAGGATGTTGTGCGGTGAGGAAATGTCGTGCGGTGAGAAAATCTCCCTGAAATTGGCCTGATCGGCGATAGGGCCGTGGCGCGATGGCCGGCGGACGACGATGTACTCGTTTTCGCGGTCTAGCTTGGCGATGTGGCTGACGAGGTCGGCGGCGTAG
This sequence comes from Candidatus Latescibacterota bacterium, assembly GCA_022819745.1. Next base: position 146,693 of record JAJEGS010000024.1, read on the forward strand.
CGGCCGAGGCTGGTGGGCACGTCGCGCAGAGAGCGAGCGTCGATGCAGATCCTCATGGGGGGAGGCCGGCGCAGTAGTTGGGAATGTGCGCTAGCGCCGCTCGCGGCCAGACCCGGAAGTCAGCGTAGGCGGCTGCGGCGTACCCCTGAGTCGAATTGGCATCGGTGAGCAAGGCAATGCCAATGGTTTTTTTTGGCAGTTTGGACGACAAAATGCGCTCGTGATCCTTTTCTAGATTGACCCATTCCTGGAGCCATTGTCCCAACTTCTCCGGTCCACTTTGGAGCACGACAAACCAAGGGCGGGCAATGCCTTTGCGGCGAGAGACGGTCCCCGGGGCCAAGGTCGTGCTCCACACGTATTTGATCTGTCGCGGGATGCCGAGGAGGTTGCGCGAAAAAATGACGTGTACCCCAGCGGCGCTGTCGTTGGTCTCGGTGTAGCGCTCGTCGCCCCCCGGCGGTAGGGCGTCGGCGCGCCAGCACCAAGTCATAATTGGATATTGCCGGGGATCCCAGTGGAATCGCTTCATGAGGACGACCGAGTGGCCGGTGTCTTGGGCGGCTAGGTAGCGGCGGCCGTTGGCCTCGCGGACGGCGTAGAGCTTGGGCTTGTCGTTGTCCTTGCTGCGCCAGCGCCAGTCACGAGGCAGGCTGTCTAAGGGCGTGGAGGCAAAGTCTTCGATAACGATGTAGGGAGGGGCTTCGTGCTCGCCTCCAGTCGGAGGTGTATCTTGGGCAGAGGCAGTGTAGAGAGAGAGGACGCAGCAGCCCGCTAGGCCAGCGAGTATGTGTCGACGCATTGCTCTATCTCTTGTGTGTGGCGCGGGGTCAGCGCGGGTTTTCTTGTTCCTGAAACATGGTTAAGTCCGTCGCAGGGCGGCGCTGGAGCGCGGTGCGGCTCATGTAGCTGAGGCAGGTCCAGCCGATGAAGATCCAGAACACGCGGCGCAGGCGGCGCGTAAGACCCAAGGACAGGCCGAGAGATGGATCCAACCCTAAGCTGGAGAATAGGAATACGAGGCTGCCTTCCATGACCCCGATATTGGAGGGCATGAAGAAGAACAGTCCGTTGATAACCGCGCCCAAGGCGTTGAGTAGAAAACAAAACCAAAAACCAACGCCCGCGTCCAGTGCCCAGAGGATGGCGTAGGTCTCACAGGTACCCATAAACCAGCCGATGCTCTGAAAGAACAAGGCGCGTAGGAAGCGGGTGCGGTGGGTGCGGTAAAAGGTGCCGATATTGGTGTCGATGCGCGCCGCGCGCCCCATATTGCGCTCGATCAGGTCGGTGCGCAGGCCGGCCGAGCGGAGCAGCTTGAGTAGGGACGTGAACATGCGCTCTTGACGCTTGTAGAAGACCCAGAAGGCCGCCAAGCTGACAATGAGCAAACCGGCGAAAAAGACCCGGTATTCCAAGGGAATAAGCTCGGACACGTCGTGGTAGTAAAACAACAGCCCAAGGCCGAGGATGGTAAAGGACAGGCCGACCGCAATTTGCGCGGTTTTGTCAACGACCACCGAGGCCATGCCGCGCGGGCCGGGCGTCCGGTGGGTGAGCAAATAGGCCTTGACCGGCTCGCCGCCGAGATTGGCCAGCGGCGTGAGTTGATTGACCGCCTCGCCAGCGAGTTTGGCCGCAAAAAGGGTGAGCAACCTCGGTTTGAAGGCGTCGGGCGGAAAGGCGAAGTTCCAAGCGATGGTGTTGGAAAGATGCCAAGCGCACGAGGGCAGCAACAGCAGGGGGAATACCCACTTGATCGCGTCTAGATGGTGAAGGACCTCATCAACCCCAAGCTCGCCGACGAGATAGCCCAGCAGCAGGAAGCCCAAGGCGACCATGGAAATTTGCAAGGCTCTCACGCGGCTTCCTCTCGGTTGACGGCCGGTGCCGGCAGCGCGGCCATCTGCCGCTCGGCGGCGCGCTGATTGCCCATTAGTCGGTAGTGGGTGGTCAAAACGCCCAGCGCTGCCACGTGCAGCAGGACGACGAGGAGCCAATAAACGATTGGCAACAGATTGGCCACCAAGCCGATGGCAATGAACAACGAGAGGAAATCCCGCTTGGTAATAAAGCCAGCGCGCTCTAGGAACCGATAGCTCCAATCCTTTTCGCCGTCGGGCACCTTGTTGCCCAAGTCGCCGAGGTAGTACTGTAGGCTACCGGTGCCGGTTTTTAGGGCGTAGCTGTAGAGCAAGACTAGGGTCAAGACCATCGAGACGATGGCGGAAATACCGGCGTAGATGGGCAGGTAGTTGTCGGGATAGAGGTGCCACATACCGGCCATCAGCGCGGCGTAGCCGCCGAGATAGGCGAGGTTGTCGGTGACCGTGTCGAACCAAGCGCCGAATTTGGTCTCGGCCAGTTTGACGCGGGCGATCTCGCCGTCGCAGCCGTCGAGGATGGAGGCGAGTTGCCAGAGGACGCCAGCACAGGCAAGCCGCAGGTAGTCGTCCGGCTGCGTCGCCAGATAGGCGGCGAACAGGCCCGGGCACAGGACCATGAAAAAGGTCACCATGTTGGGTGAGATGCCAGTATCGACGATGAACTTGCTGATGGGTACAGAGATACGCACGTTGAGTAGGCGCGCTACCGTGCCGCTGGTGGCCTTGCTCACTTGGTCGAAGAGCATGTTCTTAGCGGCACGCGCGCTGCGCTTGTCAACCACGCGCTGCCACAGATGCGGCGCGATGTCTTCGCGGCGGTGCGGACGCGCTGCGAGCGCACTCCAGAGGTCGCTGGTTAGCGCATCCGGGGACAACGCGCTCGGAGCGCAGAGGAACGCCCCGCTGCTGACGCCTTGGCTGGTCTGGGCGACGAGGTGGTCTCGCTGTAGGCCCGCGTCGATGAGGGCTTGCAGTGAGGAGTGGTGGTGGACGCAATCGCCTCTGAGCAGCAGCAAGGGCGCGTTGGGTAGGCGAGCGGCTTCCGGGGTGGTTTGCTCTACTTGGATATCGAGGTCAGGGACCGGGGATTTGCCGCTGGGGGCGTGGCCGGAGGGGAGCACGACCAAGACGCGCTTGATGCCCACGCTGGCCATGGTGCGGACCCCGCGTTGGAGGAGGGTGCGGCCAGCAACCTGTACATCGGTTGCAGCGCCAGCGGAAAAAACCAAAATTCCTTGTTCAATTGCGCGCTTTGGCATGTGTTTGCCGTTTAATTTGGGGATGTAAATAAAAGAGGCGCTTTATAGAGAAACACTTAGTATAAGGAATTTTGCACAGTTTGTCGGACCTTAATTTCGTGTGACTATTGTGTTACAATTGACCAAAAAGGCTTGTCATGGCGGTTAAGACCTTCACATGGCTACTGTTTGTCTGCTGGGCGACGGCTAGCGGTGCCCAGCGGCAAAGTTGGCAGATCGGCGGCGCGGGCTTGGCTTGGAGCGAAGGCGATTCCTCAGTGGTGCTCGTCGATTTTGACTCGGTGCCCGGCGCGATCCAACCCGTCTATATCGAGCCTGACAAGAGCTTGTTTTCGCTTTTTACGGGCTGGGAGCCGCTCAAAGAGCCGCGCGAGTTGACCTATGTCGAAGGCGAGACGCCACGGGCTTGGAAGGGGTCGCAGGGCAACGAGACCACCGCCCACAATGGCACCTATATGGTCGATGGCGACAGTATGTCTTTTAACCCGCCGGTGTCGTCCAATCCCGAATCAGTCTGGTACACCATTGATCTAGCCGTGCCGGTACCGGCGCACCGCTTTGGTTTTTTTACGCCGCCTCGGGGCTTTCGCTCCGACGGTATCCCCTTTGCCGAGGACGCGGTGCCGGCCTACGAGGTGTCTATCGCAGTGGAAGGCGATCCGAGTTGGCTCGAAGGGAGCCAACCCTATAAACGAATTGGTCCGCTGATCGCCGATGTTGCCGAAAATTTTGTCGCCCGGGTGCAGATCGAATTTCCCAGACAATACGTGCGCTTCGTGCGCTACAAGCGGAAGACCTCGCTGTTGGATTCGGGGAGAGGGGGCAACACTAGCGTGCGTTCGGGGACTGCTTTCAAGGGGTCCATCGGTGACTTTGAACTCTTTGGCGAGGGGGTGCCGCGCAAGGCGGTTTACCGCTCGCGGATTTTCGAATTGGAAGAGCCGGTCAACTTCGGTCGCCTGTTTTGGGCGGCGAAGCCGTTGCGCGTGGTCAATGGCGAATTGGTGGAGGCTCCCGATGCCGAGGTGGGGGTGGAGATTGAGGTGCGCACGGGGCGCGACGGGGATCCGAATATTTATCACGAATACACTGATCGCGGGGGTGAAGAGGAGGTGCCGCGCGAGCGCTACGATTTGGTGCTGCAGCCGCGCTGGCGAGCCGGTCTCCTGCGCGACCCCCGACCGGGAATGCGCGCCTCTATTCAGTACGATAGCGACAATTGGTCTTTTTGGTCGCTGCCCTTTGCTGAGTCAGGGCAGGCGATTGACCTCAAAGGAGGGACTCATTTTCAGTTGCGGATTACGCTCAAAAGCGAGGATTTCGCTTCGTTCGTGCGGCTCGACTCGCTGTGGATTGAGACCGCGCCGCTACTGGCTAGCCGAGTCGTGGGCGAGGTAGCGCTAGCCGGCGATGTGCAGCCGGCGGGAGGCTTGACCCAAGTGCCGTTGGGTCAAGCCGCGGAACTGATCTACGATATTCGCGGCGAATTTGTCGGTGAGGGGGCAGGCTTTGACGCGCTGAGGATTCGCACCGGGACGCGGGCTAGGTTTACCCGGCTAGAAATGGGGCATCCCCCGAGGGTGGTTGAGCCGGTTGCAGTCATCGAGGGCGATGAGGAACTAGCGGTGGTGTTGCCGGAGCGGATCGGGCCGGGGGCCGCGGAAGGAGCGCGGGTCGTCTTTGTCGCGGATGTGTTCTCGCTGGCTTGGACGTTTTCGGGCGAGGTCTATAATGACGGCGTCGATGCGCTGCCCCAGCCCGTTGAACCGGGCGATGCCAGCGCCGAACTGGGGACCAATAGTCTGCGGGTCTTGGGGATGGCCGGTCAAGGCGATGGGCCGGTGGTGGGATTGGATTTTTCCACTAGGGTGCTGACGCCCAATGGAGATGGAGTCCACGACGAGGTCGAAATCGGCTATGCGCTGGTGGGGTTGCCCGAGGATGTCCCTGTAATGTTTAAGGTGTACTCACTCGACGGAAGGCGGGTGGCCCAGCGGTCGTTGGGTGTGCAGCGCTTCGGTGCGCAGCGGGTGCGCTGGGATGGGCGCGATGGGGACGGGGTTTTATTGTCGCCGGGTATTTACTTGGTTGAAATAGCGCCTGAAGCCGAGCGGACGGGAGCACGTCGGTTGCGCCTGTTAACCTTGATTTACTGAGAGCATGGCAATGCGCTTGTTGTACGCGCTACTATTGGGAATCGGCGCGGTGTGGGCCGATGAACTGCGCTTCGATAGTGCGGCTGCGTGGCGGTCGTGGCAGATGCCCAACGACTTGGTGCAGATCGATGCCGACGGCAGGCTGCGGCTGCGGAAGTTCCGCAAGGAGATCAACGCCGTGGCCAACGCCGGAGACTTCCGCCATGCGACGCAGGAGCGCGGCGAGGTGGCAGGTGGGATCTGGGAAGCCAAGAGCAATCCACAGACGGCAGATTTGATTGTCGATGGCGATCTAGAAACCTTCTGGCAACCCGATCCCGACGATGCGCTCGATCAGTGGTCGGTGCAGATCGATTTGGGGCGTCCGGTGCTGGCGCGCCAGATTCGCTTGGTCTTTCCCGACCGCGAGGGGGCGCGGCCCTTGCGGCAATTCAGCGTCTTCGTCTCTGCTGGTGCGCGGATTCAGGCGCTCAACGATGTGTTCAAGTTTGAAGCGGTCTATCGCACGTCCAAGCCCAACGCCGAGACTGAATTGGTGATTCCCTTGGAGTATCTGGGTACAGATAGCACTTATGTGTTGGACGCGTCTTTGGACATTGATCGCGAGCGCGAGCGCCGCTATCAGGTGATCCAGTACATCATTGTCGAAGCCGACGAGCAGCATCCAGAAGCCGCGCTGGCCGAGATCGAGGTGCTAGCCGTAGGGGATAACGTGAGCTTGGGCACGGCCGAGCGCGGCGGTAGCTTTCTCGAAGGGGGCCGCACCACGGGCGCGGCTCTGATGTTCGACGGCGATATGGATAGCTTCGCCCTGTTGACTAGTGCCGAAGGCGGTTGGCGCGATGCGGGCGTGTGGTGGCGGGTGGATTTGGGGGCGGTGTTTTTCCTCGATGAAATTTTTATCTACTTCAGCCAGCTAGGCGAAGGGCTGCGCAGTCAGGTCCAGGGCGGCAACCCTTCGGCGGCGGGTGGGCTTTTCTTGGTCTCCGACGGTCGCCCGGCTGCGGGATCGGGGTTGCCAGTGCCCGAGCAGGTCGATTATGAGGTGCTTGTCGAAGATCGCTGTCGGCCTCGGTGTTTGGGACGGCTTTTCCACCAGCGCTACTTGTTCGCCCCGCGCAAGGTCCGCTACCTACTCTGGCACGAGATAGATGGGACGGCCTCGGGCTTTGGTTGGGGCTTGGAGACCATGCTCTTTTCTGCGGGCTACCCGGCGCGCGTGGAGATGCGCTCGGACTTTGTCAATTTAGCGGCAGCAGCCGGCGACGGGCGGCCCAAGGTGATTGAGCGGCTGACGTGGGACGCCGACCTGCCGCCGCAGACTAGAATCCAACTGCGCTCGCGCTCGGGCAATGCACTGCAGGAGGTGTACACTTTTTCCGACCGCAAAGGCGATGTTGTCACCGAGGAGAAGTGGAACAGTTTGCCCAAGGTGTTAAAAGGCGAAATCGACACAACCTTGGTAGTAGGCGAAGATTGGGACGCTTGGAGCAACATCTACCAGTTCTCGGGCGAGACCTTTAAGTCGGCGAGTCCGCGTCGCTTCGTGCAATTGGAGATGATCCTCTCGACCGAGGACCTGCACGTGGCTCCCTCCGTAGATGCGCTGGCGATTGAGTTTGTCGATGCTTTGGTACAAGAAGCGCGCGGACAAATCTGGCCGCGGGCAGCCCGGCTCAACGAGGATACGCGCTTTACCTATACGCTGTGGACAGACGCCGACGAGCAGGACAGCGGCTTTGATCGCCTGCGCTTGCACATTCCCGGCGCGACTACGGGCGAGGTGGCCCTGCGGATTGGCGGAGAAGAGGTCGCGCCCGAGGCAGTGAGATTGCACGGCGATTCACTATTGGTCTCGTTGCCGCGCATCGTGGTCGCCGATTCGGTGGAGGTGGATTTTACAGCGCGGATTTGGGACAATGCTGCGCTGTTTGCGCTCGACCTAGGCATGGGTGAGCGCCCTGGAATCTGGCAGTCGGTAGTGCCGCACGAGCGCCGGGCCAATATCGTGTTGTTGCCCGATCTGCCGGTCCAATCTGCGCTCGTCGGCGATGTGAAAATTGCGCCGGTGGCGTTTACGCCCAACGGCGATGGAGTCAACGACGCGGTGGAGATCAGCTTTATGGTATTCAAGGCAAAGGGCATCCAGCCGCGAGTGCAGATTTTCGACGTCGCTGGTCGGTTAGTGGCGCAGCCGGTTGGTAGCGAGGGTGTTGGACGTTGGCACTTTCGCTGGTCGGGGCAGACTGTGGACGGCGCATTGGCGTTGCCGGGGATCTATCTCTGCCGGATTGACCCAGGGACGGCGAGCGGTAGCGCGGCGATTTTGCGGCCTCTTGCCTTGGCCTATTAGTGCGGTCTCCGTTGACGCGCAACAAAGGCTAAGCCACGCAGCGTAGGAACCTCCCACCTTCCTTTTAAGTCTTATGTTTTCAATCCTTTAGGATTTTCCTAAAGGATTTTTTTGTGCGTGGTCTGCCCGTTGGCACGGAATGTGCATTAGCTCAGTCGAAGCCGACGGGTAGGCCCATAACGGAGGGGTGGCGTGGAGGAGGTCGGCTGCTTGAGGGATGAAGCATGACCCAATTAAGCAACACCCCTCCGGCCCAAGTACTCAGCCGCAGCCCGGCCATCGCCCTGCTCTTAAAAAGGGTGCCGCAGGTGGCCACCACGAATATCCCAGTGCTTTTGTTGGGCGAGACCGGCGTCGGTAAGGGCCTGCTCGCCCATACGATCCACCATCAGAGTGCCCGCGGTGCGGCAACCTTCCATGCGGTCAATTGTGCCGCCTTGCCCGCCGGCTTGGTCGAAAGCACACTGTTCGGCCACGAGAAAGGGGCTTTCACCAGCGCCGTAGCACGACATCGCGGCTATTTTGAGCAGGCGGATGGCAGTACGCTGTTCCTCGATGAAATCGGCGACATGTCGATGGAAGCCCAACAGCGATTACTGCATGTCTTGGAGCAGGATCGAATCACCCGCGTCGGCGGTACGGACTCCATCCTCATTGATGTGCGGATCATGGCGGCGACGAATCGCGACCTGCAACGAGCGATTGAGGAGGGGACGTTCCGCACGGATCTATACTACCGCTTGAATAGGTTTCCTCTCACGGTGCCGCCACTGCGCGAGCGGCGGGAGGATATTCCAATGTTGGCCGAGCATTTTGTGCATCAGTATGCCCATGAGCACCAGCGACCGATGCGGCGGTTGAGCGACGAGGTGCTGGCCTACTTGCAGGGGTATGCTTGGCCGGGCAATGTGCGTCAGTTGGAATATTGGGTGGAGCGGGCGGTGATTGTGTGTGAAGGGGAGCGCATGGCGATGGCGGATGTGTGGTCAGCGGAGGATGTGGGGTTGGTTTTGCCTTCGGCGGCTGAGCCGGTTGCCGAGGCGGTAGAGAAACAAGATGAGTTGCCGCTCGCCGAGGGCGAGGATGAGCAGCAGCGCATTATCACGGCGTTGCGTAAGACCAATTGGGTGGTCTCTGGGGAACGCGGCGCGGCGTGCTTGTTGGGCATGAGTGATAAGACATTGGACTATCGGATACGCAAGTATGGCCTCCAACGGCCCAAGAAGGCGTAACGGCACCGTTGTTGTGGTGGGGAAAAATTTCCCCAAAAGAGGAAAAATTTCCTCAACAAGGGGAAAAATTTCCCCAAAAGAGGGATGACGGCCCATCTTTTGTGAAGAGTAGAAAATACTTTCGCATTTTTTAAGTGTCATATTTTTCAACCCTTTAGGCCATGTCTGCACGATTTTTTTAGTGCGTGGTCGGCCCGTTGGCACGAAATGTGCATATATCCGGTTGCAGTAAAGCCGCTGCGGCACCGAGGCCGCACGTGGTATCTTATCGCGTCGTCTCTGGTCGGCTTGGGGCTGCTGGAACGACGCCTTTCCCATCTCTTGAAAGGAGATCAATCATGGGAACGAAGCAGTTTCGCTTGCTTTGGGTAGTCCTGCTCAGCCTGAGTGGGGTGCTGCCTGCCGCCGCCACGGACTACCAAGCGTCAGACTATCTGCCGCTGGCCGTGGGTAACTCGTGGACGTACAGCCATGAGTTTTATGACCTTGAGACCAATGATGGTGATGGCGGTTTTGAGCAGTATTCCGCATACGTAGATCAATTTCCGGCCCCGGGTGAACCTTTCCTGGACCCCGAATTCACAATCTCGGTGTTGGACACGGAGGTCATTGACGGCAAGACGTATTACGTGATCAGCGACATGCCGGCCAACTGGCCGCCGGCCCCACCGTACTTCATCGCGGGCAAGAAGCTGCGCTGGGAAGGTACGCACCTGATGGAACGCACCGCCGATGGCGAGCGGTCTGTGTTTCGTTTTGACGGGGCTAACGACGCCGGCTACACCGTCGAGACCGAAGAAGGGGACCTCTTGGTTAAGACGATAGTGTATTCAGAGGCTGTGAATTTTTATGATTTCAACCTTCGTCCTCCTAGGCTTGCTCTAAATGAGGGTCGGTCATGTGGATTTACTGAGAAGTACGGCGTCGTCGTATGTGGTCGGACGATACATGGGGGGCCGGATAAGACGATATCTGGAACAGGGGAACAGGGGGAGATGTTTGGGTTGTCGGGCAGCATATCGTTCAGTAACCGCGTAAGAACCCTCCAGGCAGTCTTAGAAGGTCGCACAGTGGTGTATAAAGACCTGTTGACACCCACGAGCATCTCGCCGTCGTCTTGGGGTCAGGTCAAGAAGGAGGCTCAGTGATGCACACTAAATACGCACTTCTTGCTATCATCCTGCTACAGACGCTCTGCGCGTCTGCGGTCAGTGCCCGCGGTTCGGCGATTACTGGCCGGGCGTCTCTTACGGCTGGTACGACGTCTCCCTGTACGCTGGATGTGGTGCTAGTCACCTTTCGCGATGCGACAGCACCACCGCCCATGAGCCGCACGGACTGCGGTAGTGCCACAACCCCTGAAGCATGTGCCTATCACAACTACGACCGGCCCTACGGTGACAATCCCGGAGAGTCGTCAATCCACGCCGATTCCAGTTATACGCGGCGCGATTTCGAGCGGCTATTTAGCGGCGGCTATGACGGTCTGCCAGATTTTGTCGGCACCAACGAGACGGTCGGTGCCGGCCATAGGCTACCCGAGGTGTTCGGCAGTGTGCGGGCGTACTACGATTCGGTATCGAATGGAGCGTTCCAACTGCATGTGCGGATAATCAATCCGGCCGATGATCAAGGCTATCCCCGCTGGGTCGAACTGCCGGAAACCAAGGCCCATTATGCCGAGATTGAGATAGATGATAGAAATAATCGGCTAGGTGGTGGAACCAGAGGGGATTGGTTCTGGGACGACGCTTATACGGCAGCGCAGGCCGCGGTAGATGTATGGTATCCAGATACGGACGAGTACGACCTTCCCAACGACTCCTATGACACCGCTCGGCGCTTGCGTCATAAGGTACTCTACTTGTATTCCGGGGCCACCTATACCGCCCGAAGCCCTGCAGGTCTGCTGCATCCACAGGCGGATAGAGTTACAGTAAACAATCCAACGGCAGGGTTTCCCCGAGGGGTCGGCTACCGCTATGTCATGGGTGAGAGAGAGGGCTGGGGCCACAACGACCATGACATTGACGAGTTCGCCGGTATCGGTACGCACGCCCATGAAATCGGCCATCTGTTGGGTCTCAATCACGGCGATGGCCTGTGGGAGGTTGCTACTAACAGATATGATCGCGATACATCTTATACCAATGATGGTGCTGCCAACATGCTGGGGTGGACACTGATGCAAGGTGGGGGCGAACAGGGGCCGGAATTAGAAGATAACGGCTACTCTATAGGCTACCGCTCCTGTCCTAATCCAATCAATCCCTTTTACCTGATGGACCTCGGCTGGCTCAATCCGTCCACCATCAGTGAGAGTCGAGATAATTACGCCATCGCAGCCGGGACGACGCATCGGATTGACCGCGGTGGGATTTCCTATCTACTCAATCGTCGCACGACGCAGCCGTTTGGCGGGCGTTACCTCGCGTTTTACGACTACGCTGGCGAGAATAGAGCCGATCAAGGTTTGATGATTTGGCGGCGGGAGATTGGCGGGGAAGAGCGGCCAATCCTGATTGTTGCCGACGAAAGGCGCTACGAAGACGCCCGGGATCGCCAACAGAGGCCAAGATCGCCGGAATACTTTGACATGCTCTCCGATCCGTTCTTAGGCACAGGGAACATCACGGCGGTTGATGCCTTGATAGACTCGGTAGGTCTGCGTCAAAAAACCTATGATAGCATTGACGGCAATGGAAACCCTCGTGGCGAAAACATAGACCCTGGCCGCTTGAATTTGGCTCTCACCAACATGACCTACAATCGCGCCACCGACACGATAACGGTGGACATCTACATGGCCCCTCCGGGTCCACCGACTCATGTGACGGCAGTAGTGACCAACGAGCAGGCGACGCTGAGTTGGCACCGTCCGGCCCCTACTGACTCCGGTCCCCAACCGCCGCCACCTAGCTACGAGTACCGGCAGAGCACCGATGGGGGTAGTACTTGGGGAGCAGCGACAGCGGTAGCCGAGGGGAGTACCGATGCCAGAAGCCAGACGATAGCCCTAGTCCCTGACACGGACTACCTCTTTGAGGTGCGGGCGGTCAACCCCTTGGGTTCCAGCGACTGGGTACGCCCCTCACAACGGGCCACGCCGCAGGCTGTGTTGACGTCGGTGTCGTTTGGATCGGCGACGTATCAAGCCCTCGAAGGCGGCGATGCGGTGCCGGTGGTGGTTAGGTTATCGCCGTTGCCGTCGCAGCCGGTGCGTATTCCGGTTCAGGTGTCGGCCGATGCGGGCACCGAAGCGGACGATTACACGGTGGCGGGACTGACCGAGGGATCGGTGTCGTTTGCCGCCGGGGCGTCGGAGCAGTCGTTTAGTATCAAAGCCAACGAGGATGCCGATAGCGATAACGAGACGGTCTCGCTGTCGTTTGAGACGCTGGGGACTGTGGTCCGTGCGACGCCAGAGGCGACGGTGACACTGCTTGATAATGATGCCACGGTAGCACTGTCGTCGCTGTCTCCGCAGGTGGGTACTCCGCTAACGGCGGAGTTGGCCGATCCCAGCGGCGGCATCACCAACCCGCGTTGGCAGTGGCAACGGCGGTCGAGTCCGACAGCGAAGTGGATCAACGCCGCCGGAGTGTCGTCGCAACCGCTGCCGTGGGTTTCCATCTACCTGCCGCAGGCCGGCGATGTCGGCGATCAATTGCGGGCGACGGTAGGCTACACCGCGGCAGATGGTACTAGCCGGCGTGCCGAAAGCACGGCCACTGCGGCGGTGCGGGCGGCCCCACCGTCGGTGGTGAATCGTCCGCCGTCGGTTCCTTTGGGGCCGGATGTGGTGTCGGTGGCCGAGAATACGACGTCGATAGGCACTTATATCTCGGCCGATCTGGATGGGGATGCGTTGGGTTGGACGGTGTCGCCTGCGGCCACGTTTTCCATCCGTGGCGGTGCGCTGCGTTTCAAAAATGCGCCGGACTACGAAAGTGGCACCACGGTCTATACGGCCACGCTCCAGACGTATGACGGGGCACTGTGGTCGCCGGCCAAGACGGTGACCGTGCGCGTGACCGATGTCAACGAGCGTCCGTCGGCTCCTTCGGGGCCGGGGGTGGTGTCGGTGGCCGAGAATACGACGGCGATAGGCATTTACACCTCGACCGATCCGGAGGGTGATGCGTTGGGTTGGACGGTGTCGCCTGCGGCCACGTTTTCCATCCGTGGCGGTGCGTTGCGTTTCAAAAATGCGCCGGACTACGAAAGTGGCACCACGGTCTATACGGCCACGCTTAAGACCTATGATGGGGCGCTGTGGTCGCCGGCCAAGACGGTTACCGTACGGGTGACCGATGTGGACGAGGATCCCGTTGTGCCCAAACCGCTCGCCGTGCGCGACCTTGCGAGTCGTGCTACGGGGCAGACCAGCGGCCAAGCAAGCTGGAAGCCGCCCCGCAACGCGAGTGCCGCCAAAGTCCGCTCCTACCGCTACCGGCTCGATGGCGGCACCATCCAGACCACGACGTCGACCAGTGCTTCCTTTTCCTCGCTCCAATCGGGTCGCCGCTACTCGGTTGATGTGTGGGCGGTCGGTTCCAGCGGCGCGGGCACGAGTGCCACCACGACCTTCACCACCGAGTCGGGCGTTGCGCCGGTGTTGGATCCGGTTGGTCCGCTTACCTGTTACGTGGGCGAGTATTGCTCGTTTACGTTTCCGACGGCCCGTAAGGGTACGGCTCCGATCACCTACAAGGTGTCTCCGCCGTCGTGGGCGAGGGCTTCGGGTCGCAGCTTTTCTGGTACCGCACCGAGTAGTCCGGGCACGGCTTCGGCGTCGCTGAATGCCAGCAATGCCTACGGCACGGATTCAGAAAGCCTGACCATCAACGTGAAAAAGCGTCCGGTGGCCGGGGTTGCGCCGGTGTTGCCAGCGGTCAGCAGCATCACCTGCTATGTCGGCGAGTATTGCTCGTTCACGTTTCCGGCGGCGACCAGTGGCACGGCCCCGATTACCTACAAGGTGTCGGCCCCGTCGTGGGCGAGGGCCTCCGGCCGCAGCTTTTCTGGTACTGCGCCGAGTAGTCCGGGCACGGCTTCGGCGTCGCTGAATGCCAGTAACGCCTACGGCACCGATTCAGAGAGCCTGACGATCAACGTGAAAAAGCGCGGGTATCCGCCAGTGTTGGCATCGGTCAGTAGCATCACCTGTTATGTGGGTGAGTATTGCTCATTCACGTTTCCGGCCGCGACCAGCGGCACGGCCCCGATTACCTACAAGGTGTCGGCCCCGTCGTGGGCTAGTGCCTCCGGCCGCAGCTTTTCTGGTACTGCGCCGAGTAGTCCGGGCACGGCTTCGGCGTCGCTGAATGCCAGTAATGCCTATGGCACCGACTCCGAAAGCCTGACGATCAACGTGAAAAAGCGCGGGTATCCGCCAGTGTTGGCATCGGTCAGTAGCATCACCTGTTATGTGGGTGAGTATTGCTCATTCACGTTTCCGGCCGCGACCAGCGGTACGTCGCCGATCAGCTATACGGTGTCGGCCCCATCGTGGGCGAGGGCTTCGGGTCGGGGCTTTTCTGGTACTGCGCCGAGCAGTCCGGGCACGGCTTCGGCGTCGATCAACGCCAGTAATTCCTACGGCACCGATTCAGAAAGCCTGACGATCAACGTCAAAAAGCGGCTGGCGATGGCACCACGGCACTCGCCTGAATTCAGTCCCGTCCCCGGCGGCCAGTGGCTCGCCGAGCGCACTAGGCCCCTGTGGAGTAACATGGACGGTGCGCGATACGGATGGCGATACCGACTCCTACGCGCTATCAACTGAACATCTAACACCCACGTACTGAACCCCCGGGGCTGGCCTTCGCTGTCGAAGGCCAGCCCCTACCACAAGGAAAACCAACCATGAAAAGGAAGAAAAGGGGCTTGCTGTGGCGGGTGCTGCCCGGCTTGCTCGCCGCCGGAGCCGCACATGCAGCCGACGACCTGACCGCGAATGACCCGCCGAGGATCGTCGGCCTTGAGAGCGTTTCTTTTGCCGAAAACAGCTCCGATCCGGTCGCCACCTACACCGCCCGCGACCCCCAAGGCGATGCGATAGCGTGGTCGCTGGCCGGACGCGACGCCGAGGCATTCACCTTCACCACCAATGCCGAACACCAGACGATGACGCTGTTATTTCGGGCTATCCCCGACTACGAACAACCCGCCGATGTCTCGCCCACCGACAACGACTACCAAGTGACCGTAGTCGCCACCGACGGCGGCCAACCTGTCTTGGCGACGCCCTATCCGGTGCGCGTACAAGTGGTCGATGTAGCCGAGGCCGACCCCATGCCCGCGATCTCCGCGCCCGAACAGATGCGCTCCACCACCCAGGCCGAGTATGTGGGTCGGATGGTGTGGGCGGTGATTGACTTCTACAAAGGCGTTGTGAGTTGGGCCGTGCGCGGGGTGGTTCATCACCTGCGCGATGTGTTCAACGCCAGCAAGCGCGATGCG
The DNA here is from genome assembly GCA_022819745.1 of Candidatus Latescibacterota bacterium. Next base: position 162,044 of record JAJEGS010000024.1, read on the forward strand.
AATGCGCCGGTGCCAGCAAGCGTGCCGGATGCGCCGGAGGTATCGGTGTATGCTGGCGCGTGGGCGGCGCTGGAGACGTCGGGGCGGCTGCACGTATCGGTGGGCAAGCCGGCGTCTGATGCGACCGCCTATGAGTACCAACTCTACGAAGGGGCTGAGCGGCTGTTGGATTGGACCTCTGCGGGGATAGCTGCGGCGGCGGGGGCGGCGTCTTCGTTTTCCGTAGGCGGATTGCGACATGGAAAACCGTATGTCGTGGCAGTGCGGGCGATCAACGAAGGAGGCGCGAGCAGTGCGGCGTGGGGCATGGCCACGCCGGGTCGCCTGTTTGCGCCGGAAGGGTTGCAGGCGGTGGCGGGTGATGGATGGGTGGCATTGGAATGGTCGGCGGCAGCGAGTGAGGGGCCGGTGCTGACGCGCTATGAATGGCGCGGGCGTCCGGTGTGGGGTGCGTGGTCTGAGTGGGAGCCGGTGGCTGGCGGCGCGGCAGCGCGGAGTCATAGGGTCGAAGGACTGGCAAACGGTGTAACGTATGCGTTTGAAGTGCGGGCGGCTAATCCGGCGGGCGTGGGAGTGGTCGCGCAGGCGATGGCCGAGCCAGTACCAGCAGAGAACACGCCCCTGTGAGCGCCCCAGCAAGCGCAGGCGCAAAATACAGGGGCGCAATGATGCGAATAAGCCGCCGCGTACTAGCACAGGCCGGCGAGAGGAACAAAAAGTTGTGCAAGTGCCTGACTGACGTTACTCTCCGTTGTCGTGGGAAAAGAAATTAATGGCCGATGGTTAGTGGTCAGTCTTCGGACGGCCGTCCATCCATTGCCATTCCCGCGCCCGGCCTCCAAGGGGCCTTGCGACAATGGCTGCGTAACGTCAGTTCCTTTTTAACGTTTCTGAGAAAGCAAAGGTAAATAGCATGGCAGTTAAGACGTGTTTGATGATCGGGGCCAGCGGCATGGCCGGTGGTTGGATCGGACGGATGACCGAGCGTCTCGGCGACCGAATTCAGATCGTCGGGCTAGTGGATGTCAACGAGGAAGCGCTGGCGGCCCAAGGGGCCAAGCTCGGCTTGGGGGGCGAGCAGCTCTTTACCGATTATGAAGAGGCTTGCGCCAAGGTGCAGGCCGATTTCTGCGGCATTGCCACTCCGCCGCAATTCCACAGCCCGCAGGCCATTGCCGCGCTGGAAGCCGGGATGCCAGTTATTTGCGAGAAGCCGATTGCCGATACCTTAGCAGCGGCCAAGGCCATGGCCGCCAAGGCCGAGGAGACGGGGTTGCCGTGCGCGATTATCCAGAATTACCGCTACGAGCCCAACAAGCAGGAGGTGGTGCGGATTCGCGAGGAGGGGCGACTTGGGCGGCTGCAGCACATCTTCGGCCGCTACGCCTGCGACTATCGCGAATACATGTCGTGGGGCAAGGAGTGGCGACACGATATGGATTTCAGCCTGCTCTTTGAAGGCTCGGTGCATCACTTCGATATGATGCGCTTTTTAGCCGGGGGGGATTGCGAGGTGTTGCAAGGATTTGGCTGGAACCCGGCGTGGTCGAGTTTTAAGCACTATTCGAGCGGATTTTATCTGCTGAGAATGGACAATGGAGTACACACGGCGTACGAGGGAAACAGTTCGGCGGCGGGGATTACGAGTTGTTGGCACCGCGAGTACTATCGCTTGGAATTCGAGGAAGGAACGGTGGAAATAGGAGCGGGAGACGAGGTGCGAATTTATCGGGTGGGGCAGGAGGTGGAGGTGTATTCAGCACCGACTATGGAGTGGACAGGACACGATTATTTGTTCAAGGAGTTTGTGGATTGGCTGGAGGGGGGCAAGGCATCGGCGACGCGGATTGAAGATAATTTGCAGAGTTTCGCGTTGGTGATTGCGGCGATGGAGACGACGGAGGATGGACAGCCCAAGCGAATCGCGGATTATCTGTAAGGTCTCGGCTTTAGAAACTAAGACGCAGACGTACGGCTCCGGTCGTGCCGTTGCAACTGAACAGGAATCGCGGAAGCGTCTGTCCTAGCCGTGGTTGCCGCCGCGCAGCAGGAACACGCCCATCGCGCCCGTAAGCAGCGGCAGCGTGGCGTCGATGAGAATCCACACGAGGGAGGCCGTATCCGCTCCTACGGCCGTGAATTCAGGACTATACAAGATAAACCAGTTCCAGAAGAACATGATGCCCACGCACAGGAAGCCGTAAAACTGGACGTTGGCGGCAACAAACTCGCGCGTGACCCCGGCGCTGGATCCTTCGCTGTCAACGCCTTTCTTGCGGGCATAGCCGAAGATCAGGCCCAACACAATGGCTACCGCCATAAACCCATCCAAGGTGGACCAAAGCGGGCTGTACGGCTGTTCTTCGCTGGAGACGTGATAGAGCGGTTCTACTACGGTGTGGATTGCGATCGCAACTGCCATCAAGACGAGAAACAGGCCACAGATTCGCTTGAGCGTATCCATAATTTCCTTCCAGGTGATGTGGTTGAATTTCCCCTCAAGTTAAGACTTATACCTATGGTGATTCAATAGGAAAAGAACGCGTCCGCACATCGACTTCAAGCCGGGTTGCTCCGCCGCCTTGGAGGACGCCGCGCGTCGGCGACACGTCGCGGTAATCGCGCCCTACGGCAATGTGTACTTTCCCCCCCTCGCCGGCAAAGTTCTGGTTGGTCGGGTCGAAGCCGACCCAGCCAAGCGCTGGCAGCCGGCATTCGACCCAAGCGTGCGTGGCGTTGCTTGGTGCCTGCTCGCCGGATTGATCGGTTGGGTTTAGGTAGCCCGAGACATAGCGGGTGGGGATGCCCCAGGAGCGCGCTATGGCGATCATGAGATGGGCGTAGTCTTGGCAGACGCCCCGACCGGTTTCGAGGATGTGCTCGACGGAGGATTCCGCGGTGGTGCTGCCCGGGATGTATTGCAGGCAGTCGTGGAGTGTGTGCGACAGTTGCATCAGACTTTCGAGCGGGTCGTCTCTAGGCTCGATGCGGTGCCGGGCGACGAACTCGGTGAGTGCGGGCGAAGGGCGCACCAGCGCGCTCGGGTGTGTGAAGTCCCAATCGGATTCTCTACGGGAGCGGATCTCCTTCCAAGCATCGATGTGCAAGCGCGCGGGGAGCGGTGGGGCGGATGCAACCTCGACCGTGGAGCGGGTTGTGATCTCCAAGATTTGGTGCATTTGGTGGAGGTCGAGGAGGTGTCGCGTGTTGCCGAAGCAGTCCGTCTCGCGGCTCAGGTTGGCTGGAGGGGATGTCTCAATCTCAAAGTCGAGGAGTCGCTGCCCGCGGTCCTGGCGCGGCTCCAGACACAGGAGCATCACGCACTGCTGGACTGGGGCCGTGTAGGAGTAGTGAGAGAGGTGTTCGATTTCGTAGCGGACGGCTCCGGTCATGGCGTTTGCACCGGAGAATCCTCGATGGCGTAGTCGATATACGCAGTCATCACGAGTGAGTGGAGTTTGCGGCAGTCGTCGCCCACCTGCGCGAGGACTGCTTCTCGGTCTTCCCGATCCGGCCACTCATAGCGGACCAAGGTGCCGAGTCGGCCGGCGAGCCGTGCGGCTGCTTCTCCCGCGTGCGAGTTAGGGCGCACGCCGATGGCCGCTAGTTCCGTCGCCAGCGCATCGAGTACGCGGCACAGCGAGCCGGGCAGCAGGGGATCGGTAACCAGCAGGTCTATCACCCGATCGGGCTGGATTTCGACGCTGTAGTTGCGCTTGTAGGCGTCGAATGCCTTGCATGAACGCAACAGGCTCGTCCAGTCCGCATCTGAGGTTTCGCCCTGCGCGTGGCTAGCGGTGCACTGCGCGAGGAGCAAGGAGACTCTAAGCTGGGCGCGTTCGATGAACCGACCGAGCCGCATGAAGTTCCAGCCCTCGTCGCGGTACATGGTCGATTCGGCCACTCCGGCGAAGGTGTCGATTTCCCGCGAGGTCTCCGCGTAAAAGCTCTCGGGGGAGACCTTCCAGATATCCTCGATGTCGAGGTCGCGGATGCGCAGCCAAGCCAAGTTCAGGCAAGTCCACATCTCGGCGCTGATGCAGTGGCGCACTTGGCGGGCGTTTTCGCGGCCGAGGGCGAAGCAGTTGCGCACTGAATTGGGGTTGTCGCGCTCGAACGTGAGATCGCCCGCTAGGGTGTAGGAATCGGCCAAGGTGTAGTCGTCGCTGTCGTCGAACGTGAGATTACCCCAAGGCGGCTGCCGCCCTAGGGTAGTGTAGATCCGGCTCCAGCCAAAATGGATCTCAGAAACTGGCCGGTCCACCAGCGCTTCCACCTGCAAGTGCAGCAGGCGGCACAGATATTCCGCCCGCGCAAGGTAGCGGCCCATCCAGTACAGCCCTTGAGCACTGCGCGAGAGCATTCAGTCCTCCAGTACCCAGAGGTCTTTGCCGCCTCCACCTTGGCTGGAATTGACCACGAGACTACCTCGGCGCAGTGCCACGCGGCAGAAGGCTCCGGGTACGATGCGGGTCTCGCGGCCGTGGAGGACAAAAGGACGCAGATCAACGTGACGCGGCTCGGCGCGGCCCTCAATGAAGCAGGGTGCGCTGGACAGCGAGAGGACCGGCTGAGAAATAAAATCGGCTGGGTCGGCGCGAAGCTCTTCGGCGTAGGCTGCGCGCTCGGCGGGCGTTGCGTGCGGGCCGATGAGCATGCCGTAGCCGCCGGATTCGCCGACGCGCTTTACTACTAGGTTTTCGAGGTTGTCGAGGGTGTACTCTAGGTCCTCTGGCCGTCGGCATAGGTGGGTCGGCACATTGGCGAGGATTGGTTCTTCGCCTAGGTAGTAGCGGATCATGTCGGGAACGTACGCATAGACGCTTTTGTCGTCGGCCACGCCCGTTCCCGGTGCGTTTGCCAAGGCCACATTTCCGAGCTTAAAGGCGTGCAGCAGCCCAGGCACCCCGAGCAGGGAGTCCGGGCGGAAGACGAGGGGGTCGAGGAAGTCGTCATCTACCCGGCGGTAGATCACATCGACGCGCCGCAGTCCCTTGGTGGTGCGCATGTACACGAAGCCGTCGTTGACTAGCAGGTCGCGGCCTTCCACGAGTGATGCGCCAATTTCATACGCCAAGAACATGTGTTCGTAAAAGGCCGAGTTATAGACTCCGGGCGTCAGGAGGACGATGCAGGGGTCGGTGCATCCCTCGGGGGCGAGGTCGCGCAAGGTCTGGAGTAGCACCTGACCGTAGTGCTCTACCTCGCGCACTCGGCAGCTCCGGTAGAGGCGGCGCAAGCTGGTTTTGACCACCTTGCGGTTGGCGATCATATAGGACACGCCCGAGGGCACGCGCAGGTTGTCTTCAAGCACCACGAAGCCGTCGTCGAGGGTGCGCACTAGATCGGTGCCGCAGACGGCGACCCACGTGCCGTGGGGGACGGAGACGCCGCGCATCTCAATGCGGTATTGGGGACAGCCGCGCACTACGTCGGCCGGGATCACGCCATCGGCGATGATGCGGGCTTCGCCGTACACGTCCTCTAGGAAGCGGTTCAGGGCACCAATGCGCTGGGTTAGGCCGCTTTCGAGATGCCGCCATTCGGCAGCCGAGAGGAGCCGGGGCACGCAGTCGATGGGAATGATGCGCTCGTCGGCCTCGTCGTCGCCATAGACGGTGAAGGTGATGCCTTCGGTGGAGAAAGAGTGCGTTACGCGTTCTTGGATTGCGTTGAGTTCTTCGTCGGAAAGCCGGCACAGTGTGTCGTATAACTCGCGGCAGTGCTCGCGGGGCGTGCCGTCGGGCAGAAACATCTCATCGTAAATCGCGGCATTGAGATCGTAGGCGTCGAAGTGCATGGGACGACTCTCCGATCGAGGGCCTTGCGGGCCGGGGAGGGTTGCGAGGGCATGACCGGAGGAGGGGGAGGGTTCCGGCCGACTCCACACTTAGGTGAAATATATACTATTTACTTTTGGAAAAACAGATGAATCTCTCCTATTTGACGGCAATCATCTTACGTCCAAGGACGACCTGCCTGCAACTGGACAAATACACGCCTTCGTGTAGCCACTCAGGATCGCCTCACTCCGCCGTCATCACCGGCGACTCGGCAGCGCGGGCGTAGAGGTCAGCGAATTCGGCGCTGCCGTCGTCGTCGAGTAGTTCGGTGCTCGATCCCCATTCGTCAATGGGGTGGTTGCCGCCTTGGAAGAAGGTCCACTTCTGACCGGAGTTGGCAAAGTAAATGTTGATGCCGCCGGCGCGGGAGACCTTGACCAGTCGTTTGGGCAGGCTGTGATCGGCTTGATCGACGCGGTACTTTGCCAGCGCCTCTTCGTCGATCTCAATGCCCAAGCCCGGCGCTTCGGGCACTCGGGCGTGGCCGCCGATGACCTCGATCCGCTGTTTGAGCAGGCTGTGCTCGTACAGCTCGTGGCAGGTGATGGTCGGCCACTGGGCTTGGACTAGCACCGCGCTCAGGTGCAGCGAAAGTGCGGTGGTTGGCCCGGCACCGACCATTTGCAGGAAGAAGGGCATGCGCAGCGCCTCGCATGTGCGGCCTTGGCTGGTGATCGCGTTGACGCCGCCGCCCAAGATCCAGCCATCACAGACGCCGCCTAGCTCCATGGCCTCGCGGGGGTGGATTACGCCGTAGTGATGGGCGATGGCCGTGCTGATCTGGGTGCGCAGGAAGCGGTTGCCGGAGGCGTCGTGGCGCGGGATTGGGTCTTCGAAAATTTTGATTTTGGGGAAAGTCTGCTCCAGCTCGCGCAGCAAGGGAATGGCGTTGGAGGCGTTGTTCAAAAAGGCGTTCCAGTCGGCGTCGATGCGGAAGTGGTCGGGGGTGACGGCGCTGATTTGGCGGATGGTTTCGCGGACGTCGAACCACGGCCGGGTCTTGATCTTTATGCTGGTGTAGCCGAGTCCAACTGCGGTTTGCGCTTCGATGGCGTAGCGCTCCGGCGACATATCGTGATCCCAAAACGAAATGGCGCACCAGTCGCGGCACTTGGTGCCCAATAGCTTGTAGAGCGGCACGCCGGCCAGTTTGCCCGCGGCGTCGAAGAGAGCCATTTGCAAGCCCGCGCCCAAGGAGTCGTCCCACATGATGGCAAAGGGCGATTGGCCGAGGACGCGCTCGTGGGTTTGGACGCGGCCCCAAGTGTAGTTCTGAATAGTCTCACCCCAGCCGACGACGCCAGCGTCGGTTTCGACGCGGGTGATTTCAAGCTCGGACCAGGTGTGGATGCCGGCGCGTTCCATGTCGCGGCGGACGCGCTCGACAAACGGCACTTGCAGGGTGAAGCGTTCGACGTGAGTGATAGTGGCAGTCATGGGCGGGCCTTCCTCCATAAGATAATCCGCAGATGGACGCATATGGACGCAGAATCGTTCAAGTCATTCAGGATTGCTATATCTGTGTTTATCTGCGGATACGTTGCCGTTGAGGTTAAGACTTCTCAGCGCGGATCCTGCTCGAGGTCGATCGGCACGGCGTAACGCGGCTCGGCGACCGGCCGGCCGGGTAGCGGCTCTTCCAGAAAGGTGATACTCTCGTAGTAATCGTCCAGCGCGATAAACTGGCCCACGTTTTCGGCCCATTCCCGCATCCGCCGGTTGCAACTGTGCCGCCACGACAGCACTTCAATGCGCCAGCCTTTGCCGTGCATGCGTTCTAGGTCGGCGTGAAAGCCGACGCCGTCAGCAAAGCCGCTGCCATCTCCGGTCAGCAGCACGGCGATGCCAGGGTCGCCGTTGTAGTCCACAGTGTCGCGGAGCATCTGCGTCTGCAAGAGTTGATCCACGCCCTGCTCGCCGCCTTGTACTTGGCCGCGCTCCAGCAATTCAACGGTAACGCCCTCGTTTTCGAGGCGATTCCACACTTGGCGCATCTCCGGGGGAATGGAGCCGACTGCGACTGCGTGTTGCACCGGCCGGTTGGCGTGGGCCAACGTCAGCAGGTTGCGGAAGTGAATGCGCATCCGCGAGCGCACCTGTTCGCCTTCCCGTTCCGCCGCCGCCTCTTGGGCGCTGATGAAGATGTTGGAGGTGTCCCAATAAATAAATACCTTGGCCATTGCTGTCCTCTGTGTCGGGGGTTAGAAGTGATAATTTAATCTAGCCTGCTCTGTGGCCTAACGCAACGCAGCCCGATTGACGGGCCAAGCGCTCTTCCCTTAATTTCCCGGCCCACGTGCTGCCAAATTTTAGATTCGGTATATAACCCAACATTAGGAGACAGTGTAGTGAATCGAATTCCTCGCATCTGTGCTTTTCAAGATTGTGATCAGCCGACGCCACGCAAGAATTATCCGCTTTGCCGTGATCATTATGATGCGTCTGAAGCAGGTGAGATAGATAAATGCTCCAACTGCTCGCAATACAAGCCGTCTAACTTTGATTTATGCATCAATTGCTACGCCGAGCAAGGGAATCAAACCGCTGGCAATAAGTATGCGGTGGAAAGTTCTCCCAAGTGGGATGCTGAGAAGGATGCTGGAGCCGACGTGTTTTACGTATATATCCTCCGCCTTGCTGGGGGAAAATTTTACGTTGGCCATACGAGGGAATTACGCGAGCGATTGTCCGAACACAAAGATGGCAAGACGCGGTCGACAAAAGGCAAAAATCCTAGGTTGGTATGGTTCACTGAGTTGCGCAGCCGCAAAGAAGCCACCCATCTGGAAGCCGAATTAAAGGAAGTAAATGACCGTAACCAAAGAGAAATTCGCAGAATGGTAATACAGTTCGAGGATTTGGCAGGTGCCCTAGATTTCACGGAAGGCTAACTCGCCGCTTCGTTTCATTCGAGCGGTGTTGTGTTTCCATTATTAAGCCCATATTGAACAAAACAAGGGGAATTCTCATGTCTGTTACCAACTGGCGAGACCACCCTTGGGCGGGTGTGTTTCCCGCGACGCTTTGCCCCTTCCACGCCGACGAGTCGATTGACGAAGAAGGGCTGCGGGACTATATCGCCGAATTAGCCGCGGTCGATGGCGTCGATGGTTTGACCTGCAATGGCCATACTGGCGAGATCATGTCGCTGCGTCCGTCCGAGCGCAATCGGGTAACGCAGATTGTGGCTGAGACGGTCAAGGCTGCTGGACGCGCGGTGAAGACGATCTCCGGCGTGTCGGTCGAGGGCAGCTTGGAGGGTATTGACCACGCGCTGGCGGCCAAGGAAGCTGGGGCCGATGCGATTTTATTGATGCCGCCGCACCACTGGTTGCGCTTTGGCCGGTCGAGCCAGACCGCGGTGGGCTTTTTTGAGGATGTGGCCTCGGCCGGGATCGACATTGTGGTGCATCAATATCCGGCGTGGACCAAGGCCGGCTATACGCTCGACGAGATGAAGGCGCTCGTGCAGATTCCCAGAGTCAAGTGCATCAAGATGGGCACCCGCGACATGAGCCGCTGGCTCTACGACTACCAAGAGTTGAAAAAGGTCAATGCGGATGTGCCGATCATCACCTGCCACGACGAGTTTTTGTTGCCCAGCTTACTGGAGGCGGCCGATGGGGCACTGGTCGGCTTTGCCGGTTTTGTGCCCGAGCTGATCGTCGAATTGGTGCAGCGGGCGTTGGATGGGGATTTGGCGGGAGCCAAGGAGGTGCAAAAAAAGGTCGAGCCGCTCAATCGCATCGTCTATGCTTTTGGCGAGCCGTCGTCGAGCGCGCATCAGCGCATGAAGTGCGCCCGCTGGCTGCTGGGCAAGTTCCCCTCGCCGAAGATGCGGCGGCCCCTGCGGGACTTGGCACCGGCGGAGATCGAGGGCATTCGGCAGGGGTTGGAGGCGCTGGGCTACGAGTGCGTTCGCAAATAAAAGAGCAGGTCTGTCATGGAAGTTCCCAAGTTAGATAATCCAGTAAAAGTCGCCCTGATTGGCACGGGCAACCGCGCCAGCACCATTTATCAGCCCTTGCTGCCGGCGCTTAAAGATTGGGTCGAGGTGGTGGCCTGCGTCGACCCGGTCCAGGAGCATTGCGACCGGGCGGCTGCCGCGCTCGGTGCGCGGGCTTATTACGACGTGCGCGAGTTGGTCAAAGACGGGATTGCCGAGGCGGCATTGGTCGTCACGCCGATGCCGTCGCACTACGCGTATTCGATATACCTGTCGAGCCACGGCATCCACAACATGTGCGAGACCTCTTGGTGCAATTTGATAGCCCAGGCGCGGGAGATGATCCGGGTGGCGCGCGAACAGGGGGTGGTGGTGCGCGTGGCGGAAAACTTCTTCCGCTTTGCCTGCGATCGCTTCGCCCTCGCGGTGAAGGACAGCGGATTTATCGGCCGTATTGGCCGCATCTTCAGCTACGCCGACCACACCGGGTATCACAACAACTCGCGCTGGGTGCGCTTTTTTGGGCATCCAGTGTGGGCGCAGGCCATTGGGCATTCGATGGAGACGCCGTCCTTCCGCTCGATGCCGCACCGCTTTCACTCCGGCGAGCACTTCACGGCGCATTACTTCGGCTTTGCCGCTGGCGAGATGGTCGCCGATCAGCTAGCCAATGGCAAAGGCTGGTTGGGGCGGCATCCGCGGCCTGGGTACACCGAATGGCAGGGCGAGCGGGGGACGATGCTCTATCGGGCGCAGGATCCGGGAGTGGGAGCAAGCAAGGGGGGCTTTACGATTGCCAAGATGCAGCTTAGGCGCTGTTCGGACGCTGGGGTTGACCCCGAGCACGGGGTGGAGACGATTCGCTCGATTGCCGACGAGATCGTCGATGTCATCAATGAAGACGATGGCTATAGCTGGACCCGGAGCTATGCCGACACCAGCCTGGGCCGGATCGAATACGAAAATCCCTTCCGCACCAATGCGTATTCGAATCTGCGCAAGGACTACGGCGCGTCGGCCATGAGCCACATTGCCGACTTTGCGCTCGCCGTGCGGGGGGTGCAGCAGAGCGAGTTCGACGACGAAGACGCGTTGATGTCGCTGGTGATGAACGTGGCCTGCGACTTGTCGGCGCAGAACGAAGGGCAGCGGGTGGCCCTGCCATTGGCCGACGAGGCGGCCGCGGACGCTCCGCAGCACCAGAGTCTCACCAAACAGTACGGCATCGATCCAATGGACGTAGAGGGCATGATGTCGGTCGACTACGCCCGGCCCTGACGTGGGACGGGGCACGCTTTATCCGCCCGAGTCGCGGACCTTGCGCGACGCACAGACGGGTGCCGAAATCCGCCAAGTTACCGCGCACGCGTCCATTCACCATCATCCGTTCTATTATATTCCCGCGTACGACGACGCAATGCAGCATCTGGTATTTGTCTCGCACCGCACGGGCCGCGCGGAACTTTTTCTGGAATTGCGCGATTCTGGGCAGTTGTTGCAGCTAACTGAGCACGAGGGGTTAGCCGAGTTTTCGATCTCGCCGTCGCACGATGGCCGCTATGTCTATTTTACCGATGGGCAAGGGGCTTGGCGGGTGGATACTGAGACCTGCGAGGAAGAGCAGTTGGCTTCTTTTGCCACCGAGGCCATGCGCGAAAAGGGCATGGTCGCAGCGGCGATGGGGACGACGGCGCTTAGCTACGACGATCAGTGGTGGGCGGTGCCGGTGAAGATGGGCGATGTGGCGCGCTTGGTGGTGATCGATACCTGTAGCGGCGCGAGTGAGATAATCGTGGAGCGGGATTCGATTGGCCATCCAGAATTTCATCCGAATGACAGTTCGCTGTTGCGCTATGCCGGGCCGTATTACGAGCGGATGTGGGTGGTAAATCGGGATGGAAGCGACCATCGGCTGGCGTACGCGCGCGAGGGGAACGAGTGGATCGTCCACGAGACTTGGCACCCGCGCAAGCGGGAGCTGCTGACCACGCGCTGGTCGCACGGGGTTATCGGCGTCGATGTCGATACCGGAGCCGTGCGCCCGGTCTGTTCGTTCAACGCTTGGCATTCGATGGTCAGCCGGGATGGCACGCGGATGGTGGCGGATACGACGTTTCCCGATAGCGGCTTGCAGGTGTTTGATCCCAACGATGGGATTGGTGCGCCGCAACTGCTCTGCCTGTCGCAGTCGAGCAATGAGGGCAAGCACTGGAATACTGACCACTGTCCGTACGACGACGGCCCGGTCGAGGTCTATGCGCCGCAGCACACGCATCCGCATCCGAATTTTTCGCCGGATGGATGCTACGTGGTCTTTGCGTCGGATCAGAGTGGCTACGCCCAAGTATACGAGTGTAGAGTTGAGATTTAACCACTAAATAGAGGAAGGATTATGCTACCTATCGTCGATACGCATCAGCACATGTGGGATTTGGCGCAGTTTGCGCTGCCGTGGCTGGAGGGCGAGGGAATGGACCCGCTGCGGAAAAATTACTTGATGAGCGATTACTTGGCCGCGGGTGCCGGGGCTGGTATTGCTCGCACCATTTATATGGAAGTCGATGTCGCCGCTGAGCAGCACATTGCGGAAGCGGAGTTTGTCGCTGGCTTGTGCAGGGCCGACGACAACCCAATGGCCGGGGCGGTGATCGGGGGCAGTCCGGGGGAGGAGGGTTTCCGCGCTTATATTGACCGCTTTAAGGACGAGGACGCTATCAAAGGAGTGCGGCAGGTGTTGCACGTGCCCGACGCCGAGCCGGGCCATTGTCTGCAGGAAAGTTTCGCCCGGGATGTGCAGTACCTGGGAGAGATCGGCATGAGCTTCGATCTGTGCCTGCGGCCGGGCGAGTTGGGAGACGCGGTCGGCTTGGTGGATCAGTGTCCGGGCACGCGCTTCATCGTCGATCACTGCGGCAACGCCGACCCGCAGGTCGTCAACGGCGCGGCGGATCACGATCCGGCCAACCCGTTCAGCCACACCAAAGAGCAGTGGCAGGGCGACATGGCGGCTTTGGCCGAGCGCGAGCACGTGGTGTGCAAAATATCTGGGATCATCGCCCGGGCACCCGCAGGGTGGAATGCCGACACATTGGCACCGACGGTCAATCACTGCTTGGACAGCTTTGGGCCGGACCGGGTGGTGTTCGGTGGCGACTGGCCGGTGTGCAACTTCGGGGCGAGTTTGGGGGCGTGGGTGGCTGCGCTGCGGGAGATCGTCTCCGGGCGGCCCGAGGAAGAGCAGGCCAAATTGCTCGCCGGCAATGCCGATAGGCTCTACGGACTGGAGTGAGTATGGACCCTTTTGAGAAAGTAGCGATTGGCAATACGGGCGTGGAGGTGACGCGGCTGGGGTTGGGCGGCGCGCCGTTGGGCGGGATGGTCTTAGCCGACGGGATTTTTGTGGGCAGCGGCTACGACGAGGCATTGGCCATCATCCGCCGGGCCTATGAAATGGGCGTGCGCTATTTTGATACTGCGCCGATGTACGGCGATGGGCGCAGTGAGGTACGCTATGGGCGGGTGCTGGGCGAGTTCCCGCGCGAGTCGTTTGCCATCTCGACCAAGGGATCGCGGGTGTTGCGGCCTGAAAACCTGGACGATTTGGCACCTTACAGCGAGGACGGGATCCCGCACTATGTGTACGATTTCGACTTTAGCGCCGAGGGGCTGCGGGCCTCGCTCGATTCGAGCTTGGAACGGCTGGGACTGGCAGCGGTGGATATTTTCTTTGTCCACGACAGTGACTTCAAGGGGCAGCACACCGACGAGGAATTTATCGAAGCGCTGGAGGCTGCGGTCGAATTGCGGGCAACGGGCACGGTCAAGGCCATTGGCATGGGCATGAACGAGTGGGAGCGCACGGGGCGGATGGTCGAACGCTTTGATTTGGACTACATCCTGCTGGCCGGGCGCTACACGCTGCTGGACCAATCGGCGCTGCCCGAATTTTTGCCGCTGTGCGCAGAGCGCGGGGTGAAGCTGACCATGGGCGGGCCGTACAACAGCGGCATTCTCGCCCGCGATTTGAGCCAGCCGGTTTCTTTTGATTACCTGCCCGCGCCTGAGCATCTGGTGCAACAGGCCAAGGCGCTCAAGGCCGTCTGCGATCGACACGGCGTTGAGCTGCGGGCGGCAGCATTGCAATTTCCCTTTGGGCATGAAGCGGTGATTTCGGCGGTACCCGGCGCGGCGTCCGTGGCCGAGCTGGAGGACAACGCGCGCGTGATGCAGGTGGATATTCCGCCGGCTCTGTGGGCGGAGTTGAAGGCGGAAGGGCTGCTGCCGGAGGGGGCACCGACGCCCTAGCCGTTAAGTCATTACCTTCAACAGGGTGGTGAGTTGTAGGCCCATCACGCCGAATAGGATACCGAGAATACAGCGCTGGCCGGCGCGAAGTTCGGCAATGGCCCGCTCCATGCTCGCCAAGCGACGGTCTAACTGCTCGGCGATCCCTTCTAGCCGTCCAATGCGGCGGTCGTGGTCTTGCTGCGGAGTAATCGGTTCGTTCATGCGGTCATATCCTCGTCAGAATCATAACGGACGTTACACACCGACGCAGCCACGTTTCGGCATCCACCCCGGCTAGCCGCTACATCAACGGCGTATGATAGCCTTTGACCTTTCGAGCAAGGGCTGTCTGGTCTTTCTTTATGGCTATGGGTGCGGTCTCTGTGGACTCGGCAAAGGGCTGTACGGCCAAGGCGCTTTTCGTCGGGCTGGTTGGGGCAGTCTGCCTGGGCTTGGGTTCGACCTTCAACGATATGATCATCAAAGGCTCCGGCTTGGCGGTTTGGAATCTGACGCCGGGGGCGATCTTTTTATTTTTCTTAGTCGTTGTCGGCAATGGGCTGGTGCGTTGGGTCTATCCTCGTTTGGCGCTGGTGCGGGGAGAGTTGGCGGTGGTGTTTTTCCTGTTGCTGTTGGCCAATACGCTTTCCGGGCGCGGTTTGCCGGTGCAGCTACTGCCGGTGATGACCGGAGCCTCTTATTACGCGACTCCCGAAAATAATTGGCGAGAGCTGGTCCAGCCTTTTCTGCCGGATTGGCCGCTGCCGCAGGGGGATGAAGCTGTTCGTCGGTTTTACGAGGGCGCACCCGACGGGGCGATTCCCTGGGATGTATGGGTGGCACCATTATGCTGGTGGGCCATTTTCGGGTTGGCGCTCTTTTGGGCGATGATCTGCTTGATGGTCATCGTCAGGCGTCAGTGGGTCGAGCACGAGCGGCTGAGTTATCCGATGGTGCAGTTGCCGCTGGCGCTATTGGGCGGCGCGGGGCAGAAGCCTTTGTTGCGGCGGGGACTGGTATGGATTGGTTTTGCCGTGCCCTTTTTGCTCGGCTCGATCAATGCCCTGCACAACTATTATGGGGTCTTTCCCCAAGTGAGCTTGTCGCTGGGCTCGGTGGAGATCGTGCGCGGCATGCCTACGCTCGGGTTGGGGCTCAACCCCTCGATGGTCGGTTTCTCGTATTTCGTGCCGCAGAACATCGCCTCGGGTTTAGTGGTTTTCTTTTTGTTCAATCGCTTGCAGAGCGGGTTGCTGACGCAGTTTGCGTGGGGCGGCAGGGACGCCAGCATGGGTCCCTACAGCCAGTACACGGATTCGGTTATTATCTACCAGGCAATGGGGGGTATGATCGTGCTGGTGCTGGGGACGTTATGGGTGGGTCGGGAGCATTTGCGGGCGGTGTTGCGCCGCGCTCTACGCAGTGCTGCGGATGTCGAAGACGGCGACGAGATCATGTCCTATCGCGCGGCGGTCGGTGGCGCGATAATTAGCTTTGTGGTGATGACCGTCTGGCTTTGGCGCACGGGAATGCCATTGCCAGTGGTGGTGATGTTGTTAGTCGGCTCGTTTGTCGGTTTTATGACCATCACGCGGGTGGTCGCCCAAGGGGGGGTGGCTTCGATGTTTCCGCCGAGCAACGGCCCGGATTTCGTCATCTCGGGGGTTGGGGCCTCGCTATTGGGTTTCAAGGGCACAGCCGGGCTGGCGTTGAGCTATGCCTGGGGAGTGGATCAGTTGATCGTGCTAATGGCTGCCTGCGCCAATGGCCTGAAGCTATTTACCGAGATAGATCTGGCCGGTCGGCGGCGGATGTTTTGGGGTATTTTAGCGGTGATTGTGCTGACGCTGACTTCGGTCATCGGACTGACGCTCTATCTGGCCTACAAGCACGGGGCGATCAATTTGTCGAGTTTTTACTTTAACAATGTAGCCCAGTATCCGTACAATTTTATGAGTAAGAACGTGCAGACTCCCGAGGGGCCGAGTCCAGGTATGTGGTCGCATACTTGGATCGGGGCGGGAATTATGGGTGCGTTGATGTGGTTGCAATATCGCTTCGTGTGGTGGCCTTTTCACCCGCTGGGTTTTCCGATCAGTTGTGTCTTCGGCTCAATGTGGTTTTCGGTATTCGTCGCTTGGGTGATTAAAGGCACAGTACTCAAATACGGGGGGTTGGGGCTTTTCGAGCGCTTGAAGCCGTTGTTTTTGGGCTTGATCTTGGGCGAGGCGGTCGTTGCCGGCTTCTGGGTGGTCGTCGATTATTGCACCGGGATGCAGGGCAGCCGCCTGGGCAATATCATCATGGGGTAGCGATCGCGTCGCGATCATACCATACGGAAGGCAGCTATGGCCAAACGACTGGTTTATTTTAACGGCGAGTTCGTCCCCGAGTCGGAAGCGCGGATCTCGATTTTCGACTGCGCCCTGATGTATGGGGACATGGTTTTTGAGATGACGCGGAGCTTTGGGCAACAGCCCTTTCGGCTGCGCGAGCATCTGGAGCGGCTCTACGGATCGCTCAAATACGCGCAGATCGACTGCGGGCTGGACATCGACGCGATGGAGGAGGCGACCCACGAGACCATTGCCCGCAACCTGCCCGCGATCGGCGCGTTGGACTTCCAGATCATGCACGACGTCACGCGCGGTGCCCTGCCGCTGTACAATACCCTCGTCAAAGAGGGCACGGCCCCCATTGTCACCATCAATGTCTTCCCGCTGGTGCGGCACATCGGCGGGATGGCGCATCTCTATCAGGAGGGAGCGCACTTTGTCGTCCCGCCCCAGCAGTCGGTGCCCTCGCGCTACATTGATCCCAAGGCCAAAAACCGCAGCCGCATCTTCTACAAGATTGCCGAGTTGCAGGCCGCGCAGATGGAGGCCGGTGCCCAGGCGCTGTTGACCGACGAGCACGGCTTTATCACCGAGGGAACGGGCAACAACTTCTTCATGGTCCGCGACGGCCAAGTGATAACGCCCAAAGGACACAATGTCCTGCGCGGCGTGTCGCGCGGCGCGTGTATGGAATTGGCGAGCAAACTCGGTATTCCCCTATGCGAAGCCGATATTGAGCCTTACGATGTACGCGAAGCCGACGAGGCGTGGTTTACCAGCACCACGATCTGCATGGTGCCCATTACGCGCTTTAACTTTCAGGCAGTGGGTGACGGTCAAGTGGGGCCGGTGTATCGCCAGTTGCTAGCGGCGTGGTCTGAGGAAATGGGTGTGGACATCGCTGGTCAGGCGCGTCAGTACGCCGAGATGATGGAGGGGTGGATCCCCTAGGAGAGCTTCGATTATGAGCGATAATCCCACAGACGCCGAGCGCTTCTTCTTCGACAACAACGGCTATTTGGTGCTGGAAAATTTCCTCGCGCCGGATCGGGTCGCGGCCCTCTACGCGGCGCTGGAGCGCACCATTGAGCGCCGGCGAGACCCTCAGTTCAGGCGCGAGCACGAGCCAGCTTTTGCCGACCGGCTCGACGCGGCCAACGTGCGGGTCATGCACCTGCTGGCCGAAGACCCGCTCTTTTTGGCAATGCTCGACTACGAGCCGATGATGGCCTACGTCCACGGTCTCTTTAACGAGATGCCGCATCTGCATTCGACGGACGCCTTCTACGAGATCGAACCCGCCGACTACCACGGGCAAGGCTGGCACATCGACGGCATTCAGGATGGCTTCCGCAACCTCAAGCCGCACATCCCGCTGTTGCAGTTCAAGGTGGGTTACTACCTGAGCGACATGAGCGCACCCGATCAAGGCAACTTGACCTTAGTGCCCGGCAGTCACAAGGCACTGCTGGAGCCAGATACAGGGAATGGTATGCCCGGGGCCGTGCAGATATGTGGCGGCCCGGGGACGGCGGTGCTCTTCCACAACGCGATGTGGCATACGGCCGGGCCCTTTACGCGTAGCGGGGGCAAGCGGGTGATGCTGTACTATGGGTACGAACATCCGTGGATGCTGGCGTGTGCCGAGCAGTGGCGCTACGATCAGGTTTTTTTGCAGGGGCTCTCGCCGACGCAGCGGCGCTTTTTCCACGGGTTTGTGTTCGACCCGCCGGAGTACCGCTGGGGATGAACTGGAACTCGCCCGATCTACGAGGTCGCCGCCAGTTGGGTCTGGCCCTGTTTTTGATCTCGCTGGGGATGCTGTTTGGGGCCAGCATCGCGGCTTTTGCCTACCTGCGACTGACCAGTCCGGCGCTGCAGGGGAGCGAACGCATGGAGCTGCCGCTGGCGCTTGGCGTTTCGACGGCGGTGCTGTTGGGCGCTGGGGTGGCGATGTACAAGGCGACGCAGAACGCCAAGCGCGGGCACTTCCCGCTTCTGCGGCGGTGGTTGGCGTGGGCTTGGGTGACGAGCGCGTTGTTTATCGCCGTGCAAGTGCCGGCGCTGGTGCAGCTACTCGACCGCCACCAGGCGCTGGGGGTGAGTGTCTATGGCATTGCGTTCGCGCTGGTCGTGGTTCACGCGCTGCACGTGGTGGGCGGGATGGTGCCGTTGTCGATGCTGGCGTGGAAGGCACGCATGGAGCGGCTCGATAGCGAGCATTTGTTCTCCGTGCGGGCCTGCGCCGCGTATTGGCATTTCCTCGAAGCGGTGTGGATCGCGCTGTTGGGTGCGTTTTTTGTGTGGGGGTGAAGGACGTGAGGGAAAGTTTCGTGCCAGTGCCTTTTCGGCATCGCTATCCTGTTGGCTCGCTCACGGATGCCAGAAGCTCAAAGTCCGTATCCGCGGATTCGAGCGCGGCCCCGTGGCGGCGGGCGCAGGCGGCAATGATTATATCAGTGGCCGGTGCGGTAACGCCTTGGGCTCGCGCTCGCCGCGCCAAGTCGCAGGCCGTCTGCCAGACCTCTTCGTCGATGGGAAGCTCGGGGAGGGTGCGGGCAAAATCCCGCAGAACCTTCTGTTCTTGTTGCCCGGAGGCACCATTCCACAGTTCGAGCTGCACCAGTGGGCACCAACAGGCTTGTCCCGTGGTCAGCGCCGCTTCGACGCGAGCGCGAACCGTGGGGTCGCCGCCCGGACGGAGCATGTGTATCCAAGACGAGGTATCGACGAGGATCAACGGCTCAGCCTTGCCGCCGCGCGGCCTGAAGCTCTTGCGGTGTAATCAGATCCGGGCAAGTGCCAGCGTATTGGACGAGTTCCGCCATGCGCATGCGGCGGTTGAAATCCGCGACGGCTCCGACAATGGCCTCGCGTTTGGTCTTCGCTTGCGTGAACCTGATGGCATCCTCAAGCTCATTTTCAGGAATATCAACAGTAGTTTTCATACTTCTAAAATAGCCATCTATAGAAGCCTAATCAAGCATAATTATATTCTTTATCGTGCCGCCTAATAGGCCACGGCCACGATGCGTCGCACGCTGCGGTCGCCAGCGTCGCCAGCGATGTGTAGCTCGGCTATGTAGAGGCCGGGTGGTACGCGCTGGCCGTGTTGGTCGCGGCCATCCCAGTGCCATGCGATGTGCCCGGCTTGGCCGTCCCGCTCTTGGGCAAAAAGCAGTCGGCCGGACAAATCGTAGAGCCGCAGGTGCAAAGGGCGAGCGGTGAGCACGTTGATGAGGTCGAAGGAAACGAGGAGTTCTTCGTTTATGCCGTCGCCGTTGGGCGTAATGAGTGCGGGACTGAACGAGAGGCCGGCAAAGAGCTGATCGGCTACAGGCAGGCGCACGACGTTGGAACTGCTCTCGACTTGAGGTGTGGCGTCTCCTGGGTCAACGAGTTGCCGTATCTGCGCCTTTTGGCTGTCTTCGAGAAAGGCATCAAAGCGGGTTGATTGTACATAGACCGGCGCAGTGAAGCGCAGTTCGACGAGTTGGCGGCTGCGGATGCGGCGCGAGAAGGTGGCGCGAAAGCCTTGGGCAAGGGTATCGATGACCACCTCGGCAGGCTCGCCATCGACAAATGCAGCGTCAAAGTGGGGAACTGTGGTGGCTTCAATGGCGATTTGGTCGAAGCCATCTTGGGTCGTCTCGGGCCGCAGGAAGTAGGAAAACAGGGTCTCTTGGCCAGGCACAACCTGGAGGGGGAACACCTCGCCGACGACTCTGGAGGCCAATGGGGCGCTGAAGTTGACGGCTAGCCAGTCGAAGTGAGGAGCCTGCGTCGAACTGTTAGACACCAAGCGCACATCGAGTTCCATAAAGCGGCGTGGGGAAGGTGACTGGAAGGCCGCGCCCGACGCGCTATAGATATTGCTATAGGGGCTCCAGTCCGCCCCAGGAATGCGCGAGGTGTCGATTTTGCCCTTGAAACTGGGGATCAGTTTGTCGTAGCGCTTCTGGGTTACTTCCTTGCCATTTTTGTCGTGAAAAGTGTATTGCTCTACGACCTCGTTGCCCGTGCGCGAGCGGATTTCGATGTGGGTGCCCAAAGGGGTCTGGGCCTGCCACTCAATCGAGTTGAGATTCTTGCCGCTTTCTAGGTCGATGAGCGGCGAGTGGAGACGGACCGAGAGGGGGTAGCCCTCGCCGTACACTTGGATTTCTTCGGCCGAGCCGTTGGCATAGCAGCCCCAGCGCGAGGAGGCGTCGGGCGCGGTTGCCGCGCAGGTGGCGTCCCAGATGAGCCAGGCGATGCGGACGTAGCGGGCTGGCAGAGTGGGGAACTGGTGGTCGGCTAGCCCAGCTCTGTGGTTTTCGCTGTTGGGGTATCCGGCAAAGTGCCGCGTCCAGATGCGAGTGCCGTCGGGGGCGATGGTGCCGTCCGAGGTGAGGACTTCGTAGTTTTTGTAGCTGAAGGAACGCGGACCGCTGGCTCCGGCCCGGGTGCGCAAAAGGTGTTCGCCAAAGCCGCCGCGGATGGCTATGCCGGTAATCAGGCGCACGAAGTCCACTGGATAGACAGCCCCTAAGTCGATGGTGATGTGGCTCCAAGTGTTGTAGGTGTTGCGCGGCTCGCGCCCGTTGCGCCAGCGATCAAAAATTGAGCCATCGACTAGGTTGAGCGCATTGCCCAAGGTGACTTCTTCGGCGCGGACAAAGGCGTCGATGACCACGTCAATGGCCCCGCCACGCTCGAGGAGGTTGAGAGTGAGATTGTCGCCGATGCTTTCGACTTGGACTTCGACGAGCCGGGCGTCGGGGATGTGCTTGAGGTTGCGGATTTGCAGGTAGCGGATCGGCGTCAGGTAGAGCGCGTCGCCTGGGGCAAATGCGACGCGGTGGCGCGCGTTTTCCTTGAAGCGTTCCTTAATGCGGTAGATCAGGGAGCCGGCGATTGGATTGGCCACTTGGTCGAGTTGCGGCTCGCCAGAAGAGAGCAAAAGGTCGAACAGCTCAAAGGGGGGTGCGTCGTCGGCAAAGATCAAAGTAATGCTGCGCGCCGAGACGCTGCGGCCGAGGTCGATTTCTACGAACCAGTCGTCTGGATCGTCGTCTGGGCTAGGTGCCCAGCCGGTCGCAGGGTTGCCGTCGAGGAGTGCGTTGGCATCCCTCGGATTGGAGCCGGCCCGGCGGATGCCGCCGCCTAGCTGGAGGGCATCGCGCACGGCGTCGGTATTTTTTGTAACGCGCACTGGCTGAATCGAGCCATTGGGTGCAACCTCGACTGCGCCGAGGGGCAGTTGCCAATCGCGCCAATCGCGTGCCGAACTGAAGCGCAGTTGGTCGGCGTCAGCAGCGGTGACCAAGCAGAGGAACAATAGGACGGCGGACATGGGGCTAGGTGCTCAGCGCAACAAGAGCAACTTGCGCACTTGGACCTGTTTACCGGCGCGCAGGCGGTAGATGTAAACACCTGTGGCCAAGCGCACTCCTGCGTCGTTGCGCCCGTCCCAATGGGCAGTGTAGTGCCCGGCTGCGTGCCAGCCGCGTGCGAGGCGTGCGACCTTTTGGCCGGTGAGATTGTAGATGGCTAATTCGATGTCGGCCGCTTGCGGCAATGCGAAGCGGAAGCTGGTGCTGCTGTTGAAAGGGTTGGGGACGTTTTGGGTGAGGACGAAGGCCGCGGGTTGGTCCGTGCCGGATACTTCTGAGATGGCCGTTGGGACGCGCGGCGCGGCCGGAATGCGCGTCACTAGGCGCACATCATCTAAGTAGAAGGTGCCCGTCATATTGCCCTCAAAGCGGAGGGCGTCAATCGAGTCCACTTGATCGAGAAGACCGGGGCCGTAGTAGTTGGGCTGATCGAAAGTCGTGAAGGGGATTTCTAGTACCTGCCATTCACGGCGTGCAAAGTCGAGGTAGAACTGCTCGGGATCGCGCGCCAAATCCACGCCGAGATCGTCGATAAAAAGGGCGAAGATGGGAAAGCTGGGCAACTCGATGTCGCCGGGATGGAAGGCGAAGCGCAAGCCAGCAAAACCGAGGGGATCGACGGGCGCGGTCGGCCGGAATTCAATGGTCCACGGGGTGTAGAAGTTTTTGGGCTCCGCTTTGACAGCGACAGTGCGGGTGCCGTAGAAGATGGGGCCATCGCCGGTGGTCTGCATTTGGGCACCCTTGTCGCCGACCAATTGCCAGTCGGCCGCTACGCTCTCGTCGAAAACGGATAAGTCTGGTGGCAGGAGGGAAATCGAGTGGATAAAGTCGATGCCCTTGGAGACGCCATCGACCTCCTGTTCGAGGCGCACGGCCACTTTGTACAAGCCCTTGGGCAAATCGGCGGTCTCCAAGCGGGTGTCGAGTTGGTAGGTCTGCTCGTCGAGGGCAACCAGCGGTAGTGCGTCCGGGCCGCCCAAGGAGCTTAGGTCTGCGGTTAGGCGCGGCGATCCGCCGTCGGGGACGAGCCGTTCGACGTGTACGGTAGCGCGGATTTGGAGCGCGTCGCCGACAGATAGGGCGTCGGGCATTTGGTGTTCCCACGAGCCGCCGATGGGGCTGTAGGTGATCTTGATGACCAGATGATTGCGGTTGTCGCTGGTGACGTATAGACTGCCCTCGGCGTCGCTGGCAAGCCCGACGGGAAAGCCCCAGACATCGCCTTGCGTCTTGCCGGCTTGGAAGCCGGTGATAAAGCTGCCCATGCGGGCGTCGCTGCCATCGGGTTGGCTAAAGAGGGCGGCCACTAGGTAGCCGGGGTGCGATGAGAGCTTGGCTTTGCCAGCGCGGAAGGCGACGAACGCGGCGTTGTGGTAGCGGGAGGGGAACTGGTCGCCGGTGTAGAAGTGGAGGCCCATCGGCGCGTAGTGAGCTGGTACCAAGGCCACCGGGTGTTTTTGGGTGGCGGCGAGGAGGCTGTCGTCGCGAGTGATGGGCAGTACTTTTTCGTAGCCAGCAATGGTAAAGTCGCTCCAGACTTGGTGGCTGTGGACCAAAGGATAGCCCATAAAGTCTTGGTCGCCGATGATGTCAATCCACTCAGGCGGACGCGTGCGGCCTTCGAGGTCGTGGCCGTTGTGATTGGCCCACAGTGCATTGGTCTGCGGGTGGAAGTCCATGCCGATGGTGTGGCGGATGCCCGTGGCAAAGATACGGCGGTCGCTGCCGTCGGGATTGAATTGCAAGATGGTGCCGCGCTCGGGGTGGTGAGGCACGGGGTTGTTGGTATTGGCGACGACCTGAAAGCCCTCGTCCATGCGGCACAGGTCGCAGGGCGAGCCGACCGACAGATACATTTTGTCGTTGCGGCGATCGACGACGAGGGTGCGAGTATCGTGCCAACCCTCCCAGGGAACGTCGGGCAGGATGACTTCCTCTTGCTCGTATATTAGGTCGCCGTCGGTATCGCGCACGCGGATGACTTGGTGTTCTTCGGCGACGTAGAGCGCGTCTTTATAGAACAGGAGGCTGTGGGCTTCTCTGAGGCCGCGTAGAGAGACGATGCGCTCGTCGGCGACACCATCGCGGTCGCGGTCGGGCAGGGCGACGATCTGGTCGGCACCCATGTTGGCCACGTGCAACACGCCGTTGGGGTCAAAGGCCATAAATCGGGGTTTGCGCAGGCCCTCGTGGGCGAAGACGCGGGCCGAGAAGCCGGGAGGGAGATTGAGGACTAGGTCTTGCGGCACGGCACCGCGGAAGGCTTCGGGCACAATGAGCGGGGTCGGCTGCAAGCCCAGATCGACTTCGGGGACCAGCGTCCCGGCGGGGTAGCCTTCGTCTTGGGCAAGGGCAGCAGTGGCGAAGCTGAAGGCGAGGGCAAATGAGATGCTGATAGGCATGGGGATCTTTCGGGATGGGATAGGTACTTAGGCTCTAAATTAGCATTTTTTGTCTTAGGTATGTCAATAATTCTAATTATAGCATAAATCGCCAGTGGCCAGTGTCCCCATTGGGAGCGGACGGGCACTTCCCACTTTCTACTCAGTCGGAGGATCTGATACTGATGTCCTTTATACCACTCATTGGTTGTAGCATAGGACGCCTTGTGCTGGGAATTGTGCTGCTGATTGGGGTGCTGTATGTCTTGGCTGGGATTGCGCTCTACATCTTCCAGAGCAGGCTGGTCTATGTGCCCGGGGCCGCAATCAAGACCACGCCGGCCGCGGTTGGAATGCGCTACGAAGAAGTTGAGCTAGTCGCCAGCGACGGAGTGCGGCTGGCCGGGTGGTACCTGCCGTTGGCCGACGCGCGAGGCACGGTGCTTTTTTGCCACGGCAATGCGGGCAACATCTCGGATCTGATCGCAGTGGCCAAGGACGCGCACCGGTTGGGTTTGGGGATTCTGCTGTTTGACTATCGCGGCTATGGCCAGAGCGAGGGCACGCCCTCTGAGGAAGGTACGCACCGCGATGCCGAGGCGGCTTGGAACTACTTGGTGCAAGAAGCCGGGCTAGCCCCAGATCAAATTGCGATTATCGGCCGGTCGCTGGGCGGGCCAATCGCCGCGCGGCTGGCGCGGGACAAGACGCCGGCGGCCCTGTTCTTGGAGGAGACCTTTACTTCCATACCCGAGCTGGGCCGAGAGCTGTATCCGATCTTTCCGGTCGGCTTGCTCGCCCGCTATGAGTATCCCACGCTGGAGTACCTAAAACAGGTCCAATGCCCAGTGCTGATAAGCCATAGCCGTGACGACAGGTTTATTGTATTCGCGCACGGCCAGCGGCTATACGAGGCCGCTAGCCAGCCCAAGGCGTTTACCGTGATGCGGGGTGGCCATAGTTCCGCCTTTAGCGAGGATGCAGCTACGTATGAAGCTGGGGTGGAGGCGTTTTTGACGGAGTCGTTAGGGTGGTGATGGAGGGGATTCACTTTTTATTTTTCCGACAGTTAGAGATTCTGCGTCGGCTATTGGCGCACCCGCTTTGCATAGACCAGTCTCAAGCCTTGGGACCGAACAAGGTGCCCCCAGTATCTTCATGCAGGAGATTAAAATATGGCTACCGATAAGCAAGTATCGTTCTTGCGGCACCTTTTGCGGAAAGCCGGGGACTCGGCCATCGACACCGACAAACTCAAGGAGATGGACATAGACGAGGCAAGCGAGTTGATTGACGAATTGTTAAATACGGCGGATGCACTGGCGACTGATAATATGGCTACCGATAAGCAAGTATCGTTCTTGCGGTATCTTTTGCAGAAAGCTGGGGACTTGGCCATCGACATCGGCAAGCTTAAGGAACTAGACAAGGACGAGGCAGGCTCATTGATCGACGAATTATTAGATACGGCGGAGGTACTTGATGCAGGTGACTGGACTCCCCTGCACTTTGCGGCAAGGAACAACGAGGTCTTGGTGATTTCGGCTCTGGTCAAGATAGGAGCCGATCCGAATGCACGGGACGAAAGAGGCCGGACGCCTTTGCACTTCGCAGCGTTTAAGAGCAATGATGCGGTGGTTTCGGCTCTGGTCAAGGCGGGAGCTGACTCGAATGCGCGAACCAAGGGTGGTCGGTCGCCCCTACACTTTGCGGCAATGAACAACGAGGTCTCTGTGGTTTCGACTTTGGTCAAGGTAGGAGCCGATCCGAATGCGCGGGATGGAAGAGGCCGGACCCCCCTGTACTTTGCGGCAGGAAATGACGATCTAGCGGTGGTTTCGGCTCTGGTCGAGGCGGGATTCGATCCAAATGCACGGGACGAGAAAGGGCAGACGTCTAAGATGGTTTCGGCTCTGGTCGAGGCGGGATTCGATCCAAATACGCGGGATGGAAGAGGCCGGACGCTTCTGCACTTTGCGACAGGGAATGGCAATCTTGGGTTGGTTTCGGCTCTGATTGAGGTGGGAGCCGACCCGAATGCGCAGAACGAGAAGGATCGGACACCTCTGCACTTTGCGGCGAGGAATGGCGATTTTGGGTTGGTTTCGGCTCTGATCGAGGCGGGAGCCGACCCGAATGTGCGGGATGAAGAGGGCCAGACCCCCACGATGGTTTTGGCTCTGGTCAAGGCGGGATTCGATCCGAATGCGCGGAACGAGAAGGATCGGATGCCTTTGCACTTTGCGGTACGGAACAACGATCTCGCGGCGGTTTTGGCCCTAGTCGCGGCGGGATTCGATCCGAATGTTCAGAACGAGAAGGGCGCGACACCCCTACACTTCGCGGTGCTTATGAGCAACGCTGCGATGGTCGTGGCTTTAATCAAGGCGGGAGCCGACCCTAATGTGCAGAACCAAGAGGGTCAGACGCCTCGGGACTTGGCGCAACGATACGACGACGCCCTCAAAGGGACCGACGCCTGGTTGCTTCTGAACGAAGGGCAATCTTGAGGTATCGGGGACCTTATATGAGGCCCCTTTTTATTTGCGGCAGCTAGGGATTACACATCGACTACTAACGCACCTGCTTTGATTGACCAATCCCACTCTCTGGAGCCGAACAAAGTGGCCCCAGCGTCCGCGTCCTCATGCCAAAATATGTCCCCTGATTGGAGTCTCTTCATAAGGATATAAAAAGGAACAAGGCAGGCGCGTTGATGGACGAATTATTCAAAACGGCGGATGCACTTGATACAGGTGGCTGGACACCCCTACACTTCGCGGCTTTTAAGAACAACGCCGCGTTAGTAGCGGCTTTGGTCGAGGTGGGAGCCGACCCAAATGCGCAGGATGAAAACGGCCAGACGCCTCTGCACTTCGCCACAAAAAATAACAAGGTCTCGTTGGTAGCGGCTCTGGTCAAGGTAGGAGCCGATCCGAATGTGCGGGACGAAAATAACCAGACGCCTCTGCACATCGCGGCAAAGAACGGCGATCTCTCGTTGGTAGCGGCTCTGGCCAAGACGGGAGTCGGTCCAAATGTGCGGGACGAAAATAGCCAGACGTCCATGGTAGTGGCAGGTCTGGTCGAGGCGGGTTTCGACCCAAATGTGCAGGACGAAAGTGGCCGGACGTTTCTACACATCGCGGCACGGAACAACAATCTTACGTTGGTTGAGGCTCTAGTGGAGGCAGGCTTCAACCCGAATGCGCAGGACGAAAACGGTCAAACGCCTCTGCACATCGCGGCACGGAACAACGATCTTGCGGTGGTCCAAGCTTTAGTTGAGGTGGGCTTCGACCCGAATGTACGGGATAAAAATGGCCAGACGCCCACGGAGATAGCGGCTCTGGTCGAGGTGGGCTTTGACCCGAATGCACGGGATGCGCGGACCAAGGGTGGCCAGACGCCCCTGCATGTCGCGGTACGGAACAACGATCTTGCGGTGCTTGAGGCTCTAGTGGAGGCAGGCTTTGATCCAAATGCTCAGAACGAGAAGGGCGCGACATCCCTACACTTTGCGGTAATCATGAGTAACGCTACGATGGTCTCGGCTCTGGTCAGAGCGGGAGCTGATCCGAATGTGCGGAACGAGGAAGGCCAGACGCCTCGGGACTTGGCCCAACGATATGATGACTCCCTCAAAGGGACCGACGCTTGGTTGCTTCTTAATGAAGGACACTCTTGAGGTATAGGGTACCTTACACGAGACCCCTTACATATAGTTTTTTTATTCATCCGTATTCGCTCCTAGCGGTATTCTCGATTCCACATAGTCGCCCTCTCTTCACGCTTCTTTTGCCACCGCCTCCATTTGAGAATAGTATGTAGCCCACAAACCAACCTGTGGAGGTAGAAATGAGTGAAAACCAGAAGGGCGAGGTAGTCCAATTAGCGATGGTGGGTTGCGGCGGCATGGCTGGGGCGCACTTGCGGGGATACGAAGAGTTGTTGGCAAAAGGCGAGACGCGGTTCCGCATTGTCGCGGCTGTAGATGAGGTGCCAGCGCGTGCCGAGGATTTTGCCGCGCGCATCAATGGGTTTGCCGGCTGGGAGGTCAATGCCTATGCGAGCGTGGCTGAATTGCTCGCCGGGGAAGACGCGCTCGATGGGGCCGATATATGCAGCCCGCACGGCCTGCACCATGTGCTGGCCTGCGAACTGCTAGAGGGCGGAGTGAACGTGCTGGTCGAAAAGCCGATCGGAATTACAGTGCGGGCCTCGAAGAAGATCGCGCAGACGGCGCAGCGCTGCGGGCGGGTCGCCGCCACGGCCGAGCAGTGTCGCCGCGCCTTGGGCCAGCGCACGATCCACTGGGCCTTTAACGACGGTCTGTTGGGTGCGCCGAAAATGTGGTGGGCCGTGCAGGCGGGGTGGCGCGATCCAGCAGAAGTGCCCAATTGGCACTGGCGCATTGATCGCAAGCTAGGCGGCTGCGGCATGGTCATGGACAGTGGGGCGCACTGGGTTGACACCATGCGCTATTGGTTTGGCGAGATCGACAGCGTGTACGCCCGGGTTGAGCAGATCTACCCGCGCCCCCATCGCCAAGGCGAGGAAATTGTCAATAGCGCTTCCGAGGATTTTTGGACCAGCATATTCAACTTCAAGAGCGGCTTAATCGGCACGTGGTCGTGGACGATCAGCGCGCCGGGCAAAGGCTTTACCCAACTGACGCTGAGCGGCGAGAAGGGGTCGATCATTGACACGGACATCTTCCATCCGGCTGCCTTTCAGGCCAATGGGGAGTGCCAGCTCGCCGACGGTACCGCGCACAGCATGTCCGAGTTGCAAGAAATGTATTTGGCGACTCTAAGCGAGGAGGAAAAGGACGCGCTTTTCCCGTATGGGATCACTGGCGGGGTGACGCTGGAGTTGTGGGATTTTGTCGATGCGTTGAGCGAGGGGCGGCCGGTGGAAATCGACGTGGAGGAGGGTTTGCGCAGCAAGGCCGTCAGCGAGGCTATCTACGAATCCGGCCACTCTGGGCAGGTGGTACAGGTCGCCGATGTGCTGGCGGGCAAAATCGACGCGTACCAGCGCGATGTCGATCAGGCGTGGGGATTGTAGAATTAGGAATTAGGAATTGAGAATTAGGAATGGGAAAGTGGGAGCAAGGAGGTTTAGTTTCCGAGTAGGCGGTGCCAGAGCCGCTTTAGGGCTTGGTCGGTGCGCTCGAACGAATTATTGGTGCGCTGGAGGTCGGCGATGCGCTCGGGATGGGATGGGTCCGGCAACAGGCGAAACGCGAAGCGGTAGGTGCCGGTGGAGTCGAGATAGAAGTCGGAGCGGCCGAAGCGCAAGTCGTAGAAGTAGAGTTCGTCGGCGTGGCGCTCCACCCGATAGTACCCGCGAGAAAACCAGAATAGACGCTGGATTGGTGGGTCATCGCGGCGGGAGGCGATGAGGTGGGTGTTGCGTTCGATGCGTTGGAAGCG
This sequence comes from Candidatus Latescibacterota bacterium, assembly GCA_022819745.1. Next base: position 191,653 of record JAJEGS010000024.1, read on the forward strand.
GATCGCCGAGTCGGAGTCGAGCAGGGAGTACAGTCCGGCCCACAGGTGGTCGTCTGTGCCAGCCAAGCCCGACCACAGCACGGCGTTGAACGGGGTCGGCACGACGTGCAGGCGCTCGTAGGCGATGCCTTGGTCGTCTAGAGCTTGGGCAAAGGTGCTGCGCGCGTGTAGGCAGATTGCGGCGGTGGCAAGCAAGTACGCCGTGCTCAAGAACAGGCCCAGCGCGTTGAGCCGTCGCCGCCAGTGCCGTCGCCGCTGGCATAGAGCAGCGATGAGGCCGCTGGCTAAGGGCAGGGTATAGAGCGGGTCTATGACGAAGATGGAACCGAAGGCAACCGGGTAATTGCTGAACGGACTAAACAACTGGGTGCCGTACCCAGTGAAGGAGTCGAGGAGGGCGTGGGTGAGAATCGCCCAGAACGCCAGTGTGGACCACTCGCGCCAGCTCGCATCGCGGTGTAGCTTAGACAGCGCCCAGCCCAGCCCGAGGCCGCCGCCTACTGCAAAGAGCAGGGAGTGCGACACCCAGCGGTGAAAGCCCAATAGGTCAGTCCCCGACAGAAAGGCCGCGCCCAATACGTCGAGGTCTGGGAGGATGCCTGCGGCTGCGCCCCACAGGGGAGCCTTGTTGCCAACCTTTTTGCCTAAGACCTTTTCGCCGACGGCAGCGCCGAGGGCAATTTGCGTAACGCTATCCATAAAAACTCCGAGGGACTGACGGTTTTAGCCATTCAGGGGGATAGGAGCGGCCTGCTCCGCACGACGGGGCCTTGTGCGCCCTGAGTGAAGGACGATATAAAATAGCTTATTGATATTAAACTAATTTTTTCGTTAGTTATATGTATGACAAACAAACGAAAGAGTGCCGATTGCACTCACTTTCTTCAATACCACTTGGTGTGGTGCCCCAAGTATCGACGCGGCGTTTTGACGGGCGAGATTGCCGACGCGCTTGAACAGCTTCTGCGCGAGAAGGCCGACACGCTTGGCGTGGAAATCATATCGCTAGCGATACGCCCCGATCACGTCCACTGCTTTATCACAGGGACGCCGACAATAGCTGTTAATCAGTTGGTGCGTCATCTCAAGAGCTTTACGGCCCACGAACTAAGGGAGCGGTTCCCGTCGCTCAAGACGCGCCTGCCTTCCCTGTGGTCGCGCAGCTACTATGCGGGCACTATCGGGGAGGTATCGGATGCTACGGTCCGCCGCTACATAGAAGGGCAGAAGGGCGTATAGATGCAACGCACCTACCAGTACCGTCTGTATCCGACGCCTGACCAGCAGGACACGCTCAATATAATCCTGCTCCAGTCGTGCTTGCTCTACAACGAAGCGTTGGCGCATCGCCGTAGTGTGCATAAGCATACTGGCCAGTCTGTGAGCTACTACGACCAATGGCGGCGCTTTAAGGAAGATCGCAAGGTGCGCGTTGAGGATTTTGGCCTGCTCAATGCCACGTCGGCGCAGCAATTGCTGCGCCGCCTGGACAAGTCTTTTGCCTCTTTCTTTAGGCGCATCAAGGCCGGCGAAAAAGCCGGCTTCCCTCGGTTCAAGCCGGCTACGCGCTTTCGCTCGGTGGAGTATCGCCACGGGGATGGATGCACGCTGAGGGGCGGCGCACTCGCGGTACAGCATGTGGACGACGTGCGTATCAAGTTGCACCGCCCCGTCCCTGAAAACTGTCTCAAGCAGGCTATTATCACTCGCAAGGCTGGCAACCGCTGGTTCGTCTCTTTTCAAGGCGACGACGGACGGCCTGCCCCACCGCTGAAAAGCGGCAAGGCCATCGGCATTGATCTCGGTCTTTCGTCCCTGTTGGCCCTTTCGGACGGAACCCTGATAGACAACCCCCGCTGGCTTAGAAGGTCGTTGCGTACGCTCCGGCGAACACAACGCGCCTTTGCCCGCAAGACGCGGTTTTCTGCTCGTTGGTGGCAAACAAAGCGACAGCTTGAGACCTTGCATTGGCGGGTTAGCAACCAACGACGGCACTTCCTGCACACCCTGACGGATCGTCTGACGCAAGAGTTTGCGCTGATCGCAGTAGAAAACGTTTCCCCCGCCTTTATGCTGCACAACAGACGCTTGGCTTTGTCGGCTGCCGACGCAAGCTGGCACTTGTTCCGCTCGATGCTCGACTACAAGGCTGAAAGAGCCGGTAGCGTAGTCGTTGAAGTGGATGCCAGTTATACGTCGCAAGCCTGCTCCAAGTGTGGTTGCGTAAAAAAGAAATCGCTTAGCCAACGGTGGCACTCCTGCGAATGTGGGGCGAAATTAGATCGAGATATCAATGCTGCCGTGAATATCCTTAATAAAGCCCGAAGCGGGCTTACGGAGCATAACGTGGACGCTGTTGGGTCGTGCGTGCTCCGTCAAAAAGCTGACGCGCTTTAGCCGTCAGTAGCTTACAGGAGTTTTCGATTTGCAGAGAACAACGTACGAAGAAAACGCCGCGAGTGCATTGTGGCGACCCGGCCCGAGAAAGTCTATCAGATCAATATGTTGAGTAACATAGTCCAATCGTTACGAGTATGGGTGCGGCGTCTACGGTGTCGAAGAACCCGCTCAGCCAAGAAGAAAGCAAATTCCTATCCATTTTCGGAACCTCAGGGCCTTGCGAAAGAGTCGCCGGAAGTCCCCCAAGAGTTGACTCCACCTGCACAGAACAGACAGCGCCCTGATACAGATAGCTTAGAGAGCGATCACACTACGGAAGTGGCAGACAATACTGAGGAAGCGAATTCGCAGGCAGGGTCAGTGCTCCCTTATTCAGCGGATGCCAAACCCGACGGGGACGACCACAAAACTGTATCCGACAGTCGGGACACTACTGACGAAGAGCCGATTAACCAACCGATGCCCAATGACAACGAGTTGGCCGAGTCCGCCAGTGCTACGGACAGCGACCAGTCCGGCCAAGTCCCCACAGAAATCGAACCGGGCACTCCAGTCAGTGATGGTTCGGAGAAATCGTCTTCCGATCCGTTGGAGGACGTACGCCCAGAACCGGATTCGCCTTCGGCACAACCTGCCGAAGATCACGGAAATGCGCCGAATATCAATGCCGACGAAGGTGGTTCATCGCAGCCAGACTTGACCGATCCGCCTGCTGAGCCGCCGAAGAGGGCCGAACCGTCTGAAGACGATGCTCGCGATGAGAATTCAGATTTTTCTGAGGACAAGAAGAAGAAACAAAACCGAAGCCAAAAGCCCCCACGCAGAATAGGCGGAAGACGGAATGGACCGACGCAATCTCCATCGCCAGTCAATGACGACGCCAAGGACAATCCAACGTTTACACCTCGCCCAGAGCTCATCTGCCGCAAGGCTTCTTGGCAGTGGGAGGTCGTGTTGGCTGCGGATGACGAATGCAACATCATGGAAGTGCGGTACAATGGCGAATCTCTGAATATGGTGGACGGCGAATACAGTCTTTCGTCCTTGTCCAGCAGTTTGTCTATTGACTACAAAGATCGTGAATCGGATCAGTTGCCGTTGTTCGATGGCGCACCGCTGATCTTCAAGATGCCGAACGATTGGGATGGCGATGGCCGCAAGGTGGGCGGCATCACCAGCGGACACTTCATCATTATAGCACCGAGAGAGTGGAAGCGCACAGGGAGCGCACCTGTTGAGCCGGAGGAATGCACGGACGCGAATTTTACGGCGCATTTTTTTTACGTGAAAAAAGGCAAGGTGGCGGGAGATGTAGGCGGGTTCGAGGATTGCGAGCTCGCATTGACCACAACCGGCTTTGAGTTGGACGGTGATCGTGTCTTTGACGATTGTGAAGACGGCGAGTTATTCGTTGGTGCTCCGCCAAGCCTGTGCCCTACCTCAGACATCGTGTGGGCGCGGATCGGCGAAGAAAGGGAGGACGGATGGAAAGGAGAGAACTTCAAGCCGGCCGATCAATCTCTTGTGGAGGTTTTGAATGGCCGCTAGGGGCGATTTTTCGTCCGCGTTTACGACGGTGACACGAAGTTGCTGGACAGTGGCGAGTTTCGATATCTGCGTGATCTCCGGGAGATTCGCGTGAATGACGAACCGTATTCTGCAGCAATACTGCTTGTCCCGCCCTCAACAGGATATTCGTTGGCAGAGGTGCAATTCGTCAGTGCTGTCAGCACTGACATTCAACTAAACCTCGACACTGCCGAGGCCCATGTGACCGTGCAGTCGGGAGGAATCCTCATAGTTGAGCCGCATCCAGATGGGGATCACATATCGTGTGACCTGAAGTCTGGTGTGGACCGCGTCGATACCGTCATCAAACTGCCACGCATTTGGTGGCGGATGGTGCAAGATGACAGAAAGGCCGACGAATGGTGCGCCGTGCCCTTGGCGATGACACGGCAGGAGTTTCGCGAGTACGCCGATATAGGCGCGGGGATTCAGTTGCGTTTGCCGCGGCGTATTTCATCGGTCAAGGTGGGGTTCGACGAGGAACTGGACCGGACGCATCGCTCCCAAAAGAATAGAGATAACACTGAGACAGAGATACATTTGTCCGACTTTATCGACTACGATCAGATTGACCAACGGCTGAGTGAAGATGCTTTGCTCAATGCTCAATGCGGCGCAGACGTAGTGGCACTCATCCGCGTTTCCGCCGACTTGCTGAGAAGCTGTCTGGAAATTCCAGGTGTGCCCCGAGCGCGAGCGAAAGCGAGGCGGACAAGGCGGGTAAAGCCGTCCGCCGCGTTTGCAGCCGCGCGAAGGCCACCAGAGGCTTTCAGACAGCCTCTGACTTTTCCGGAGTTCATGGACCTTCCTAATGGAACTCATGTTCTCCTTTGTTTTCAGAACTCGATTGTAGCCGGCGTGGTTGAGCCAAGTAGAGACCGCTTGAGCCGTTGGATCCGTGTGGAAACCAAAGGGAAATTCAAAGATTCGAGAATTTGGATTTCCAAGAGAAATTTGGAGGATTATGAGGTTTCAATCAATCAGCGGAAAGCCCGTGCTCCGAATCGGTAAGTCACCTTGGATAGGGTTGATCGATTCTGTCAGATCGTCGATCCCCGTTCTCGGTGGCGCTGGTACCTCGCAAACCGCAGAGACGATCAGGAATTGATGAATGAATGACGCAAACGATATACGACAATGGCCTGAGAGTATTCGCCAACGTTATGAAAATTATCTGAAGACCTCCTTCTACTTCAAGGATCCGAGCCTGCGGAAATCTTTCCAATCTGCGCTGAAGGAGGAAGGTAGCCTATTGAAGGGGCCGTTTCCCGAACCGGCCCGTGGCTTCAAACAGGGCCTGAACGCAAGAGCGTTGGCACAGGAGTGTTTTCCTGACCAGATCGAAGGTCTTCTCCCGGCGCTGATTGACAGGCCATTATATATACATCAAGAGCACGCGGTACGAGCCACGTACCAAGATCAACAGAACATCGTCGTTGCCACCGGCACCGCCAGTGGCAAGACGGAGAGTTTTCTCTACCCGATCCTATTCGAGTTGTACCGTCAGCATCTGACAGGCGAATTGCGGGAGCCGGGGGTGCGGGCAATGATCTTGTACCCGATGAACGCCCTCGCCAACGACCAGCGCGAACGCCTTGGAAACATCTGCAACGAATTAGATGAGGCAGAATCAGGATTTCGACCCACGTTCGGCCAGTACATCGGCCAGACGCCCGAAGATAGTAAAGACAACAGGCGCAATGCCGCTGCACGGGACGAGGAACGCCTACCCGGCGAGTTGGTCTTCCGCAAGGAGATGCGAAACACGCCGCCGCACATCCTGCTAACCAACTATTCTATGCTGGAATACCTGCTCATTCGTCCCGACGACAGCCCGCTGTTCGACGGCGACCGAGGTACGCGCTGGCAGTTCATCGTGCTTGATGAGGCGCACCAGTATCGCGGTGCCAAGGGCATGGAAATGGGCATGCTGACCCGGCGTCTCAAGCAGCGGTTGCGCGATGGCGGTCGCAAAGATCCGTTTCGCTGCATCGCCACTAGCGCGACCATTTCTTCTGGCGAGGGAGAGGAAGACAAACGAGCTGTGGCCGATTTTGCTGGAGAGCTCTTTGGCGAATCATTCTTGGTGCCAGGGATCATTTTCGGGGAATCTGAGCAGACAAGCGAAGCCGAACGACCGCAGCGTTATCACGCCTTTCTGCGAGCACTTGAAGGGGCGTTTCTGGTTCACAGAGAACGGGCGGATGCCGTTGTGTTGAATCGCAAAGGCGTGATAGAGGACGGATCCACTACGGAACCGTTAGAAGTCGCGCTGTGCCGCGAGTGCGGGCAGCACTACTACGTTGGCCGGGAGAAAGGCGGAAAGCTGCGAGAGGCAGTCCGCGACCCCAGCCAGTCGGATTTTGGCGTGGACTACTATCTGCCATTCGAGGAGGCGACGCACGTTTTGTGCAGGTGCTGTGGTGCGCTCTCCACGTCCAAGCCGGTATGCGACTGCGGGGCACCGATTCATGTCAAGAAGTGCGAATCTCACAAGGACCACCCCGATCAACTCAAGCAGTGCGAGACCTGTGGCTATCAACGTGGCGGCATTGGCGATCCCGTGCAGGAGATCGTTCACGGTTCTGACGGTCCTAATGCGGTCATCACGACGGCTTTGCATGAGTTGCTGCCAGAAAGTGGGCGCAAGGTGCTGGCTTTTGCCGACAGTCGGCAGGAAGCGGCGTTCTTCGCTTGGTACGCAGAGGACTCTTACGAGAAGGTGCGAGACCGTAATCTGATGTTGCGTACGCTAAGAGACGGTCCGGTTGATATGGAAGGCCTGTCTATTGACGACATCAGGAATCGGTTGCTCAAACAATGGGATTGGGCTGGCCTGTTCAAAGGGTCAGATACTACGGAGAGCAAAAATCGCATGATGCTAATAGCGATCCTTCGCGAAGCACTGACGGATGAGAGAAGACTGTCTCTGGCTGGTGTCGGTTTGGTCAAGTGGTACGTCAAGATTCCTGATGACTTGACATTGCCCCAAGCAATGAGAAATCCGCCGTGGAATCTCACTGATGAGGAAGCACACCGCCTGTTTGAGTATCTCTTGGACGGGTTGCGTCTACAACGCGCCATGGGTTTACCGGAAAGTGTCGGGACTCCGGCATGGAGCGATGTTTCGCCGTGGCCCCAACAAGCCTACGGTCTGGGGCCACCTAGCAAACGGCGGCATGTCTCCGAGTGGGGCGGCTCCCAATCCGCAATCGTGAAGCACTTCCTTCACAGGTTGCTTGCAGACAGCGGGCTGTCTGACGATAAGAAACAGGCGGCATCAGGGAAGCTCATGAAGGATATATGGGGTGCGTTGCGAGGCCATACTGACGAGCCCATTCTTTCCAGAGGAACGACTAACGGGACGTTTCGTCTCAACCCGCGCTGGTTGCGGATCAAGCTCGCCGAGCCCGGTGAGATTTGGGAATGCGGTACCTGTGCTACGCTGACCCCTCACAACATTCGTGGTGTCTGTCCTAGAAATAAATGCCCCGGCGACTTGGTCCCGGCCGATCACACACGACTCAAGGAAAACCATTATCGAATTCTTTACGAAAGCACTGACTTGCCGCCCGTCCTGCGCTCAGAGGAGCACACGGCGCAAATTGAAAGCGACGAGGCACGTCAGAGACAGGATCGGTTCAAGAATGGGAAGACGCACCTTCTCAGTTCCTCGACTACATTCGAAATCGGAGTTGACCTAGGCGATCTAGAGGCTGTATTCCTCCGCAATGTGCCGCCGGAGCCATTCAACTATACTCAGCGCGTCGGGAGGGCCGGACGCCGAGAGACGCCGGGGCTCGCGCTGACCTACTGTCGCCGCAACCCACATGACCTCTACCACTACGAAGATCCCAAGGACCGCGTAATCGAAGGCAAGGTGCGGCCGCCGCGGTTGCAGATGACAAATACGAAAATCATCGTCCGGCACATGGTTGCCACCGCCTTGTCTTCGTTTTTCAAGACTACAGAGAATAGAGCACGTTTTCGGAACGTAGAAGCATTCATCGGAGATTGGTCGAACCCGTGCGCTGTATCCGACCTGAAGCAATTCTGCGAGGATAACGATGTGTTGAGGGACTCCCTGCGCCGGATCGTGCCGCAGGATATGCACGAAGAAACTGGACTTGCCAGCGATGTTTGGATTGACCAGATAGCGGGGATACAGAGCCGCTTCGCCGATGTAGAAGCGGAAGTATGCGCGGATTATCTCGACATGGAGAATTTTCGTCAGGAACTGTTCAATCAGCATAAGGGAACAAACAGAGTCGAAGCTCGCATGAAAACCATTGCAGGAGAGCAGACTTTGAACTTTCTGTCGCGCAAGGCGGTCATCCCCAAATATGGCTTCCCCGTGGATGTCGTCGAACTTGATACTCGTCCCCAGGTCGGCAACCCAACGGGTGTATCACTTCAGCGGGATTTGTCCCAAGCCATTGCCGAATACGCGCCTGGCGGCAAGGTGGTGGCAAACAAGCTGGAATGGGAATCGTGCGGTATCAAGAAGGTTCCTGGGAAGGAATGGCCTATCCGTCATTACCAGTACGATGACGCACGTAATTTCGAGCAATGGAATGAAGGTGCCCCGTCCGTACCTTAGACCGATTCTCGCTCGGCCACGAACTGGTCACGGACGTCGTGCGGTTGCAATTTCCTCAACTGACTGGCGAGTGGGACGCCTATTCCGTCGCCTACGCTGTCCTGCTCGGAGCAGCGGAGACCTTAGACGTGCCGGATGCGGATCTGAATGTGACGATTACCGGCAGCAGTACTGGGGAATCCGCAATCGTGCTCTACGATAACGTGCCAGGCGGCGCGGCGCTGGTAGCACAACTGGAACAGGAGAGCATCTTCAAGGAGATGCTACACAACGCTCGGCAACGGGTTCAGGGCAATTGCGGCTGCGATTCGAGTTGCTACGGCTGCTTGCGGAGCTATCGCAATCAATTCGCCCACCCGCATTTGGATCGGAAGCAGGCACTGGCGATTTTGGATGCCCGCGTTGGATAGATGCCCTCGCCAGCTAGTGAGGTACAAAAGATGATGACCACCACCATGCGTTTTTTCAATACCGCCGGCCCGATCAAGACGGACATCCACTACTACGTCCCGCTTCTATCGCGGCTCGACGTCGACGACTTGCTGCTGCTCATCCGGCAGGAGAAGTACTTCGTCCTGCACGCGCCGCGGCAGACGGGCAAGACCTCGGCATTGTTCGCCTTGAGGGATCAATTAAACGCCAGTGGCGAGTTCCGCTGTGTGTACGTCAACGTCGAGGTCGGCCAGTCGGCGCGCGAAAATCTGGAAACGGCCATGCGCGCCATACTTGGCGAACTGGAGCTGGGAGGCCTTGACGCGCTGGGCGCGGAGTTGGCCAGTCAGTGGCGCACGGTACTAGAAAGCACCGGGCCCAGTGGTGCGCTGCGCCAAGTGCTCGCACACTGGTCTGCTGCGGATTCGCGGCCCTTGGTACTGCTGATCGACGAAATCGACGCATTGGTCGGCGACAGCCTGCTGGCGGTGCTGCGGCAGCTACGCGCTGGTTACCCGGATCGTCCGCGGCGCTTTCCCCAGAGCGTGATCTTGTGCGGGGTGCGCGACGTGCGCGACTACCGCATTCAGTCGTCCGCGGAAAATGCCATCATTGCCGGGGGGAGCGCGTTTAATATCCGCGCCGAATCTCTGCGGCTCGGAGATTTTTCGCGGTCAGAGGTTGAGTCCCTGCTGGCGCAGCACACCGAGGAGACCGGCCAGGCCTTCACGGACGAGGCGTGCGCCGCGATTTGGGAGCTGACCGAGGGCCAGCCGTGGTTGGTTAATGCCTTGGCGTACGAAGCCTGCTTCAAAAACAAGGGCGGGCGGGACCGCGGCCAGCCCATTTCCCTGACCGCCATCCAAGATGCGCACGAGCAGTTGATCCTGCGCCGGGAGACGCATCTGGACCAACTCACCGACAAACTCCAAGAGGAGCGGGTGCGCCGGGTGATCGAGCCGCTGCTGAGCGGTGCCGTTGAGGCTGCCGCGATTGCCGACGACGATCTGCAGTACGTGCGCGACCTTGGTCTGATCGGCATTGGCAAGCCGGTGGCCATTGCCAATCCGATCTATCGGGAGGTAATCCCGCGCGCCCTGACTTGGACCACGCAGGAGATGGTGATTCACGACGATCCGGCTTGGTATATCGCGGACGACGGGGCGCTGGAGGTGGACAAATTGCTGGCGGCGTTCCAAGAATTTTTCCGCGAGCACTCCGAGCACTGGGTGGAGCGCTTCCAGTACAAAGAGGCCGGTCCGCAGTTGCTATTACAGGCGTTTTTGCAGCGCATCGTCAACAGCGGCGGGCGCATTGAGCGCGAGTATGGCTTGGGTCGGGGGCGCACGGATTTGCTGCTGGTGTGGCCGGTGGGCGGAGATCCTAGCAGGACGCAGAAGGTGGTCATTGAGTGCAAGGTGCTGCATAGGGGTTTCAAGCGGACGCTACGCGAGGGGCTGGAGCAGACGCGCGCCTACATGGACCGTTGCATGTCGGCGGAAGGGCATTTGGTGCTCTTCGACCGCAGCGAGGACAGGTCGTGGGACGACAAGGTGTATCGCCGCGAGGAAACCGAAGGTGGTGTGCCGGTTGTGGTGTGGGGGATGTGATTTTTGTCAACATGCAAAAGGAGGGATCTATTGGAGTATCGAGAGGTGCATACAGGGGCCGCTTGGCAGCCCGTAGGGCCGGACGAGTGCGCCGACCCGCTTCGCGCCTTGGCGCGGGCGGAGATACCGGCGATCCTGCTGCCCGAGGTCTGCACGCCGGCCGACTGTCAGCGGCTGATGGAGCGCTTTGCCGAGCGCGGGTTGCTGCGCGCTCCGGGCGACGAGCGCACGCGCATCGACATTGGCACCAGCCTTGGCAACCTGGGCGGCGACCGAGAGACATTCTTGGCTGATGCGGAGGAGACGCACGCGCTTTTTGCCACCCTTTTTGAGGGGTTGATTGACCCGGTGCAGTTGCTTTATCGGCACTTGCAGGCGTTGGCTCCCAACAAGGCGGTTAAGACGGCGCGCGAGCGCGATGGGCGCTTGTACGGCCCGGCTATCTTTCGCGTCCACTACGAGACTCACTCCTACAGTCCGCACATCGACCACGTAGTCCTGCGCGAAAAGCGGTTCAACTACGAGGTGGCGCGTTTTACCCATCAATTTGCCGGCGTGCTGTGCGTGCAGAACGCGGATTCTGCGGGGCCTGGGGTGCAGGCTGTGTTGCACCGCTGCCTGTGGACCGAGGAGATACAGCCGTATATCGCCGAGGGCCGTTTTCACGAGTATGCGGCTGCGCAGGGCGTGGAGCACTGCGAGGTCGCGCTTGAGCCGGGCGATTTGTATTTCTTCAATACGCGCTGCATCCACGAGGTCCCTGCGGTGCAGGGGGACGATCCGCGGGTGGTGCTCGCCGTCTTCATTGGCTATGCCGAAGACGACGACGAAATCTACGTGTGGTCTTAAGCCGTGCTGCCCTTTACGCGCATCGTCCGCGCTCTGCCAGCGACCGTTCCCTTTGTACCGCCCGAGGCATTGGAGAGGGAGCAGGGACAGTTGCTCGCTCTGAGGGTTGGGGCCAATGAGAGCAATTTTGGGATCTCGCCGAAGGCGCGGCAGGCCATGGTGGAGGCGGTGGATCAAGTGCATTGGTACAACGACCCAGAGGGATACGAGTTGCGTTCGGCGCTGGCGGTGCGGCATGGGGTGGCACGGGAAGAGGTCGCCTTGGGTGCGGGTATTGACGAACTGTTGGGGCTTTTGGTGCGCCTCTTTGCCGAGCCGGGCGATGCGGTGGTGACGTCGCTGGGGGCCTATCCCACGTTTAACTACCATGTCGAGGGGCACGGAGCGGTGTTGCACAAGGTGCCCTATCGCGCGGATCGGGAGGATTTGCCAGCTCTGTTGGACAAGGCGCGGGAAGTATGCCCCAAGCTGATCTACGTGGCCAATCCCGACAATCCCATGGGCACCTATCAGCGGGCCGACGAGTTGCGGGATTTTATCGCGGGGTTGCCGCCGGATTGTGTGTTTTTGCTCGACGAGGCGTACAGCGACTTCGCGCCGGAGGATGCTCTGTTGCCGCTGGAAGTGGAACGGGCACAGGTGGTGCGGCTGCGGACGTTTTCCAAGGCGCACGGCATGGCGGGGGCTAGGGTCGGCTATGCGCTGGCGCATCGCGACATGGTAGCCGCACTCGATAAAGTTCGCAATCACTTTGGAGTCAATCGCGTCGCCCAAGCTGGGGCGCTTGCTTCGCTGGGCGACGATGAGTTTGTGTGCTCGGTGGTGCGGCAAGTGGAGGAAGGTCGGCGGGATTACGCGTCGCTGGCAGCAGAATTGGGCCTGAAAACAGTGCCCTCGGCGACTAATTTCGTGGCGCTCGACGTGGGTAGTGGCGAGCGTGCGCGGCGTCTGATGCAGGTGCTTTTGCAGCACGGGGTTTTTGTGCGGATGCCGGGAATGGCTCCGCTCGATCGTTGCATCCGCCTGACCGTGGGGCCAGCAGCCGAGCGGCAAGCCTTTGCGGAGGTGTTGCGCGAGGTGTTGCCGCAGATTAGATGAGGATAGGGCAAACGCCCAACTCAGGAGTAGAAACTGATGAAAATTCCCGTTTTTGAGTCGGCTATGAGCATAGGGGTACACCGAGTCGATATTCATACAGCAAAGTATTGGAGATATTGAAAATGGAACATATAGCTCGAATCGTCGCCTATTGGCGTTCATGCCTTGCAGACAGTGCTCGTCGTGATATTGATCCAAGCAGGCTTGAAAAGTCTCATTCGGTTAATATAGAGCCATCAAGGAATTATATACCCTCACAGATAGCCAGCAAAATCGTGGATGATTTTGAAAGAAAAAAGAAGAAAAAATCACCACGTCAGAGGGCTATTTTTCGAGAAACTTCGACTGAAGAGGATGAAAGTGTCAAGTGGGTCAGTGTGTTGATATGTCCAATTGTTGCTCGTCCAAAAACTGATCACACGCTTCACAGGGCAAGAAGAGAGAGGCCATTGACACCCGTGTGGATACCAGCTCGGTTATCGCGGGACGGAGCTCTCTTTCCTTCTTACGAACTCATGCCGTGGATTCCACGGGACCTATTAGAGCCGACTCAGGTGGCAGAAACCATTGGTAGTGTTGAAGCCATGGATCACTTTCTCACGCTCAATCCGGTGGTTCAAAATGAAGAAACTCCTGGTAGCGATCCGCGCTGGATCGATATATGGCAATATAGTGATCGCATGTTGCAAACCGTTGCTGGACAGACATTTGAAGAGTTCGATCTTGAAGGTTACGAAAAAGAGATGGTTCCCCGCATATTGATTGATGAAGATGTGAGGATCATCCCAGCTCATGTCATCAGATTATACGATGATATTTTGCATAGACTTGACGACAGGTCATTATCGTCTCCTAAACTTTTACCTCGCTTAACATCTTTACATGATGAACCGCTGCGCCCCTTGTTGAATGAAAAACAAAGGACTGAAAAATCAGCTCAACATCTCGGGCACATGCATTGGAAGTTTCCATTATCCTCATCCCAACGCGAAGCCATCGATCATTTTTTTACCCTATCAGATGGAGAAATGCTGGCGATCAATGGCCCGCCAGGAACAGGCAAGACGACATTGCTTCAAAGTATTGTCGCCTCATTGTGGGTTGAAGCAGCTTTGTATGAGCGTGAACCACCAATTATATTTGCCGCTTCAGCGAATAACCAAGCTGTCACAAATATTATAGATAGCTTTGGAAGTGTACCCGAAGATGAATCTTTGTTGGGAGGACGATGGATCCCAGACCTCAAAAGTTACGGTCTCTTTTGTCCATCCTCAAGTAGAACGGAGAGAGAGCTAGATAATCAGTATCAGATAACAACGAATTGGCCTAATCCTAGTGAATTCCTCCTTCCGTCCAGTTCGGGAAAATTGACCAGAGTTAACATCGAAGACGAAGAATTTATCTCCCATGCTGAGCAGTATTTTCTCAAGTGTTGCCGTGCCTATATGAAGAATTTTGGAGTTGTGAATGTCGCCGATGTCAAAGACTCGATCAGATTGCTTCATCGACAACTCGAAGAGAAGACCGAAGCGATTTGCCAAGGGATTCGGACATGGTTGCAGGTGGAAAATATACAAGACGAATTATCGGAACGCTATGGTGCTCATGGGGGCATTGAAACACACCTTAAACAGTGTGCAAATGATTTGGAAGCATGTCAGAAGAAAATCGTGCAATACAGAGAAGCCCAACGTGGCTGGTTGGACCATGTGGATACCGTTCTTTCATTCTTCGAGCAGCTTGTCAAAGACGCTCAGAATCAAGAACAGGGTTTCGCCGAAAAATTACGTCAAGCCGGACGCGATTGGCGAGATTATGCGGATACCATTCTTTCGTTCTTCGATAAACGTGCCAAGGACGTTGTGAATCAAGAACGAGATTTCGCCGAAAAACTACGTCAAATACAGACTGAATTATCGGACCGTTATGGAGATCGCGGGGGCATTGAAACGCATCTGAATCAGTGTGCAAATGATTTGGATACATGCCAGAAAAAAATCATTCAATATAGAGAAGCCCAATGCGGCTGGTTGGACCATGTGGATACCATGCCATGGTGGATGACACTGTTTGGATTTCTTCCATGGGTCAAAGACCGTATCGAGATACGCAATCGACGTTATCTTTTGTCTATTCGTTCGACGTGTCTGATTGATCCATTGGATATCAAAGGTATCACGAATTTTTTCGATGAACATGTCAAGGACGCCGAGAATCAAGAACGTGGTTTCGCCGAAAGACTACGTCAAATCAAACGCGACTCGCTAGACCATGCGGATACTATTCTTTTATTCTTCGAGCAGCATGTCAATAACGCTCGGGATCAAGAACGGGATTTCGCCGAAAAACTACGTCAGGCTAAACGCGATTGGGAGAGATTACAGAGAGCGGAGCAAGCGTGGGATGCTTGGTGTGCTCAACATGAATTTTCCATCGATGGTTCTTCTCTGCTCGATACCATGGATACTCGATTGCGCTATACCGCCTTCAAATTGGCAACCCATTACTGGGAAGGCCGGTGGTTGCTTGAAATGCGTGAGCAGTTCAATACAGACTACAAAGAAAGTCAATCAGAAAAAAAACAGAAGAAACGGTGGCGGCGTTACGCAAAATTGGCCCCTTGCTTCGTCTCAACACTATACACACTGCCTAACTTCATGCACGCCTTTAACGGGGAACGCGTAACATTGTTCGACTTCATTGATCTTCTCATCATCGATGAAGCCGGTCAAGTTTCACCTGATGTAAGTGGTGCGACGTTTGCATTGGCCAAAAAGGCTCTCGTTGTGGGTGACTCACAGCAGCTTGAACCTATCTGGGGTATCACGGAATCTATTGATATTGGCAACTTGCGTGAGAAAAAGGTGATATCCACCGACGATAAAGATAAAATGGAAACATTTTTTTCTACAGGTCTCGATGCCTCAAGCGGGAGCCTTATGAAAGTCGCGCAGCGTGCCAGCCCATATCAAAAGTCCGATGAGCGTGGTTCATTTGAACGCGGCATGTTTTTGGCGGAACATCGTCGTTGTGTACCAGAAATTATTCAGTATTGCAACCGGCTCGCATATAGAGGGCGTCTGGTCCCGAAGCGGGAGAGTGAGGTGGATTATCCACTACCTCATCTTGGCTATGTACATATTCCTGGAAACTCCCGTCGAGTGAGGGGCAGTCGAGACAATCGAGATGAGGCGACTATTATTGTGAGATGGATTGCAGAGCATCGTGACATGCTTGTATCGCATTACTCTGAGAAGAGCCTGAGTTTGGATAAGATCATCGCGATCATTACTCCTTTTAAATCGCAGGCTAACCAGATCCAAGGACTGCTGAAAAGGTTTGGTATTGCTGAGTCGTTAAAGGTTGGTACCGTCCACATCGTACAAGGAGCAGAGTGCCCCGTCGTCATTTTTTCCCCTGTATATGGTATCGATGATCGCCCACCGTACTTTTTTGATCGTGGCAATTCCATGCTCAATGTGGCAGTTTCACGTGCTCAAGATAGCTTTCTCGTCTTCGGGAACATGAACAATTTTGACCAAGAGGCTTCTTCAAAACCATCTGGAATCTTAGCCAGTTTTTTGTTTCGAGATGAAGCAAATGAAATCACTCAGGCCGCGTCTGTGAGCGACCTTCTGAGCGGATAAAATCCATGGTCACCGACCCAGCGCTTCTTCACCGAGCCCCCTACTCGGAGCGTACCCTCAACCGGCTGTTGAGTTAAAGCGAAATCCCCGTAACATCAGGCTATTTTACGGGGATTTCAGGATCCGGTGGCCCTGCAAAACGAGGCTTATATCGCTGAGGTCAGCCCTTTTCCGTAGATTATTCTATTGACCTCTGCATTTTTAAAGGAATAGTTTATATTTATTTATATGCGACCTAAAGGTAGTGCCGATCGGCTAGAATATCGTCGTCAATGGGCGGCTGCGTTGCTTGATGAAGGCAAAGGGGTCAACGAAGTGGCTCGCT
>JAJEGS010000023.1 GCA_022819745.1 Candidatus Latescibacterota bacterium
GGCCCCGTCCACCAACGCCGACAAGCCCGTCGCGGTGGTCGCGCCAAACGAACTGAGCAGGTAATCGCTATATAATTCTAACAGGTGTTTGTCCATACCTTGAAAATACCACTAAATGAGAAACTGCGTAACATCAGTTAAGAATTAGGAATTAGGAATTTTGTGGCGCTCTTGCCGTGTTATGTCCGACGGTCGCAGGCGGCCAAATCGTCGCGTCGATCTGCCCGGTATCCAAATAGGCGCGAATCGCTCTAGCTGAGCGGCGGATGGCGTCCATGATCGGCTCGGAGTAGGCGGCGAAGGCTGCGGGCGTAATTTCCCGTGGCCTTGTTTCGTTTGGTGCTTCCTTGTAGCGGGCTTGGCCTTGGATTGACGCTGCTAGTTCGCAGACCAAGGCGGCGAAATCGTCGAGCCCGACTTCGACGAAAGCTCCCACTTCTTCGTTGAATACGGTTTCCCCCAGCGAGATAGGCCGCGTGCAGAGGTAGAAAAACTGCATGGCAGAGTGTCCGGTGTATTGGAGGGGTTGCTGGCCGAGGAAGATCAATTCGGCGGGTGTCAGTGCAATGCCAACCTCTTCGGCGAATTCGCGGTGCGCCGCTGCTGTGGGCGTTTCTCCGGCCTGGATGTGGCCGCCGGCTGGCGCGTCGAGGCTGCCGAGATAGGGGTCACCGGGGCGCGAGCGGGTCTGCAATAGGGTGCGGGCGACGCCGGAGGACGTGCGCCAAGCCGCCCAGACGAAGACCAAGCCGACGCGGTCGCCGTCGCGATAGGCGGCAGTGCGTTCTTTGGCATCGATGGGTTGTCCCTGGCCATCGAAGAGCGCGATGAGTTCGTCGGGCATGAAGCGGGCTAGAGGAACACGGCGATGAACTGCAAGGCGAACGCGCCGACCGTGGCCAGTAGGCACAAACCACCGATCAGATAAGCCCCCAAGCCCTCGCGCTCCGAACTGCGGCTGAAGACATACGCTGCCGCATAGCCGCCGACGAAGCCGCCGCCGTGCGCCCAGTTATCGACGCCGGGCATGATAAAGCCCATGATGAAAAGCAAGACCGCCCACTGGAGAAATTGCCGGGTAAAGAGCTGAGAACCGGCGCGCCGACCGTAGGCGATGGCTGCGGCCAAGAGGCCGAAGATCGAGCCGGAGGCACCCAGCGTGAGTTGGTGGCCCGCTAGGGTCGAGGCTAGGAAGCCGGTGAAGCCGGCGATCGTGAAGATCGCAAAGAGGCGGAAGGGGCCGAAGAGTTCTTCTACAACCGGACCAAGCTGGCGCACCCACATCATGTTGAAGAAGATGTGCAGCAGGCTGCCGTGCAGGTAGATGGCGGTGATCGGCGTCCACCAGAATTTATAGGAGAAGATGGGCAAGGTGCCGGAGGCACCGAGTTTGAAGCTGGCTAGGTTACTGGGCGAGAGAATGTGCATCAGGCTGTGCGTCTGGAAGATCGCCGATGGATCCAGAGCCAACGCGAGCAGGTAGAGCACGCCGCAGAACACGGTGATTAAGTGCGGGAAATTTAGCTGTAGGCCGAGCTTGCGGATGGTGGCCGTCGCGCCCCACAGACCGGGTTTGCGCTGGCCGCAATGCGGGCAGGTTTCGGCTTCGGAACTGACGATTTTGTGGCAGCGAGGGCAGAGGATAGCGGCCATTGTCTATAGCCCCAGATGCTCGTTGATTTCGGCTTGGTAGGCGTTGATCTGGTCGTCGCAGACCGCATCGACCGAAAGCGCGCGGCCGGCGACTTGCGACTCCATCAGGCTGTAGGACAGGGCCACGGAACGCGCGCCTTGCTGGACATCGACTTCGGGCTGCCGCCCCTGTTGGATGCAGGTGCCGAGTTCGTGGTATTCGACGGCGATTAGCTTGCGGTCGGTCTCGGGAAAGGGACAGTGGTACTCGAAGAGCCGGTCGCCGCCAAAGAGCGCGGCTGTGACTTCGTCGAGGCGGTGATCGGGTACGAGGTCGAGGAGCGCTTGGTCGTCGATGGGGTCTGCGCCGTCGAGGTGGAGTGTGAGGCGGTTGCCCGAGCGGTCGCCGGGCAGGTCCAGCGAGCCGAGGCTGCCGTGGATGGAACGCTGCCGCTGGTTTTGGCCGTGAGCTGCGTGGTCTTCGATGTACTGGGCGACCGCGCCGCTTTTGAAGAGGATGGTGGCGTAGGCTGCGTCGTCTGCGGTGGCTTCGAACTCGGCGGGCATGTCTTTTTGCCAGCGTTCATAGACGCCTCCCGGCGAGCCGCTGCTGGCGTCTGCGCGGCCAGCTACGGGGTTTTTGCGGATCGGCTCGTGCAGGCGCGTCTGCGCGTAGGCCGTGTCGGCCTCGCCGAGGAAGTACTCCATGATGTCGGCAAAGTGAACGCCCACATCGAGGAGGACGCCGCTGGCGTTTTTCTGGTGCCGCCACACTGAAATGAGCATGCCATCCCCGCCGCCTATGGCAATTTGCTGCATCAGGCGCGGACGCCCAATGACGCCGGCGTCGATGAGGGCCTTGGCGAGGCGGTTTACTGGGTCGCGGCGGTAGTTTTCGGCTACCGAGAGGACGCAGCCGGTCTCTTCGGCTTTGGCGATCATTTGCTTGCAGGCGCGGGCGGTAAGTCCCATGGGTTTTTCGCACATGGCGTGCCAGCCGCGCTCCATAGCTTCGATGGCCACGGTGTGATGATGGGCAGGTAGGGTGGTGATATCGATGGCTTGGACTGGGGCGGCGGAAGCTAATTCGGCGAGGTCTTTGACGGGTTGGGGGCGCGTGCCTAGCCGCTCCTCGGCTTGGTCGGCGAGCGAGTGGGCGTTGTCGAGATTAGGGTCGCAGGCACCCACCAGTTCAAAGGGCGACAGGCCGGCGCTTTGCAGCTCGGCGAGGCCGTAGAGGTGGCGGTGGCCCATGCCGCCGCAGCCGACGATGGCGAGGGGCAGTTTTGCGGACATATTCATCCTTTCTGTGTGCAATGTCTCAATATAAGGTGCTAGGGCGATGCTCTCCACTTGAGGTTGTGGCGGTAAAAGGCGGCGGGTATATTCCGTATAATATTTCGCATCTGAAGCCAAAGAGGCGAGGACGATAGCCCATGACAATTGTCGAACATATTGCCACGGCGGCGGACTTGGAACGACTCCCGGACGACGGGTTTCGCTACGAACTGGTGCGTGGGGAGGTGCACAAGATGACGCCTGCGGGGAATGAACACGGAAAAATTGCGATGAGCGTTGCTTGGCGCTTGGCTCAACACGTGGAAGCTCATGGTTTGGGAGCGGTCTATGCGGCGGAAACGGGATTCCGGCTGGCGTCGGACCCGGATACGGTGCGGGCACCGGATGCGGCTTTCGTGAGCCAAGCGCGGCTGGATGCGGTCGGCGCAGTGGCGGGCTATTGGCCGGGAGCGCCCGATTTGGTGGTGGAGGTGGTTTCGCCGGGGGATCGCTACGGAGAAGTCGCGGAAAAGGTGGCCGCTTGGCTGGCGGCAGGGACGCAGATGGTAGTGGTGGTGGAACCTCGGCAGCGGACGGTGGCGGTGCATCGGACGTCGGACACTGTGGATGTATTGCGAGAAGGCGATGTGTTGGAGGGTGGGGAGGTGGTGCCGGGATGGGAGGTCGCGGTCGCGGCATTATTCGCCTAGTGCTGTAAGTAAGAATGCGTAGCGGTCTGCTGGAAATCAGCAGGCCGTTTTGTGCGTACCGGAAAACGAAAGGAGAGCTAGTGCGCCCCATCATCATCGGTGCCGGTCGCGGCAGCCGGCTCAACGCCCTGACCGACGGGCAGCCCAAATGCTATATACGCGTCGGCGGGCGGCGGATCCTCGACTGGATACTCGAGACGCTGGCCGCGGCCGGGTTGGAAACGCCGGTCTTTGTCGGCGGCTATCGCATCGAGCAGATCCAGGCCGACTACCCGCATCTGATTTATTGTCATAACGCCAACTGGCAGCACAACAATATCTTGGCCTCGCTCTTTTGCGCCGAGGAGTATATGGCCGATGGTTTTGTCTGTTCCTATTCGGATATTCTCTACCGTCCTGCGGTCGTGCGTCGCGCGCTGGAGCACGAGGGCGATATCGCGCTCTGCGTTGATACGGATTGGCGGACGCGCTATGTAGATCGCAGCCAGCACCCCGAAGACGATGCCGAAAAGATCGTGGCCGAGGGCGACCGAGTCGTGGCGATCAACCGCGCTATGCCTGGGTCAGCGGCCAGCGGCGAGTATATCGGCGTGGCGCGGTTTGGTGCGGCGGGGGCGCGGTCTTTGCAGGCGCATTATCAGCGGGTGAAGGCAAAGTACGCCGGGCAAACTTGGAAGTACGACACGCCATTCGAAAAGGCGTATCTGATTCATCTTTTCGAGGAAATGCTGGACGCGGGATCGGCCTTGCACATGGTGACTACCGATGGAGAGTACATGGAAATTGACACGGAAGAGGACGTCGCGCTGGCCAATGCGCGTTGGTTAGACGAATACGGAGGCTGATATGTCGACGCGTCAATACTACGGGACACTTTTTCCGGCGGCGGTCGTCGGCTCGCTGCCGCGACCGGATTTCGTGCGCGAGGCGGTGATGGGCGAGCGGCCAATGGAGGCTGAACGGCTGGGGCAGGTGATGGACGCGGCTGTGGCCTATGCGGTGGCGTTGCAGGAGGAGGCGGGGTTGGACGTGATCACCGATGGCGAATGGCGGCGCGCCTCGTACATCGGCGTGATCGCCGAATTGGCGCATGGCTTTGAGGTGGGCCGGAATGCGGACGGCAGGCCGTGGACCATTGTCACGGGCGAGTTAGCGCCAAAAGACGAAGGGTTTATCGCGCGGGAAATAGAATTTCTCAAGCAGGTTAGCTCGAGCAAAATTAAGGCCACCTTGCCAGCGCCAGCGCTATTGGGCGAGCGGATGTGGGATGCGGAACAATCGCGCGGAGCCTATCCGACCCGCAATGAATTCGTCGAGGCTTGTGTGCCGATTCTGCGCCGCGAGTTGGCGCTATTGTGCGAGGCTGGTGCCGATATGGTGCAGATTGACGATCCGCATCTATGCCTGCTCGTCGATGACGAGGTGCGAGCCGGATATGACGACCCCGAGGCCGAGGCCGACTTTGCGGTGGCAATGACCAATGCGGTGGTGGAGGGAACCAAAGGAGCGCGCTTGGCCGTGCATTTGTGCCGCCGTGCGGGTGCCCGGGTCCGGGGCGAGGCATGTCACACCGGCGACTATGGCCCGATCATCCCCTATCTCAATCGCCTGAAGGTACACCATCTGACTATGGAATTTACCAGTCCGGGCGCAGGGGATGCGGAGGTGTTTAAGGCGCTGCGCGAAGATTTCGAGATCGGCTTGGGCTGTGTGGGGGTGCATCCGGGCGAGGTTGACGAGCCGGAGACGATCGTCGGGCGGGTGGAACAGGCGTTGGAGTACTTGGCACCCGAGCGGGTGGTGCTCAACCCGGACTGCGGATTCGCTCCTGGATCGGCGGCGAAAGTCGATATCGACGAGGTTTACAGCAAGCTCAAAAACGAGGTGGCGGCGGCGCGGTGGCTCCGGGAAAAGTATGGATAGGGGTTGTACTTCAGAGGCGCAACGGTCCGCGATGGGGATCGGCGAGCGGCACGGGTGCTGAGAGTGCGATCAGGTCGGGGATGTCGAATTCGGCTAGTAGGCCAAAGCAGTAGAGAGATGGGGTGCCGTCGTAGGACAGCGGCCAGTCGATGAGACGACCGAGGGAGTCGATGAGGGCGTTGGTAGTTAGCGAGGCGAGGGCTTGGGGTTTGAGCGCGGCGGTGATTAGCGCGACGATTGGGCAGACGCGGCCGTGAGCCGTCAGGTGTAGCGTCCGGCTCTTTTGGCTTGCTGTCGCCAGCAGCGCGAGCAGTTGGCCGACTTGGATGCCGAGCGGGCGCTGGCCAGCGGTGGCGATCAGCATTTGGTGGCGCGGGTCGGTGCGGAGTTCGCCGGTAGCGAGGATGTCGGCGACGAGCACTCGGCGGCCTTGCGCGAGAGCGGTGGCAAGCGGAGCGGCGAGCGCGCTGCGGCCGCTGTCGGCGATGAGCAGTTCGATGCCTCGGGGGCGCGGCGGCGTGTATTCGGTCAGCGGCAGAGTCCAGGTATCGTCGAGGTGTAGTAGGTAGTGTTGGATGGTGCCGTCTTTGCGCTTTTGCGCGGTGCCTACTTCTTGCAGGGATCGATTCTTCCACTGTGGCAGTTTGAGTAATGAGGCGAGTACACGGCGTGCTGAGACCGGCGGGTGCGCTTTTCTTTTGCGACTTCTGATCTTGCCAAGCGCTGCCTGCGCGATGGAAATCAGGGTGGCGTTATCGGGGGGCAGGCCGACGGCGAGGGCTTCTTCTGTTTGCAACTCGTCGCGATAGGGCAGATCGTCGTCTGGCGTTTCCAGTCCCCAATGCTGGTTGAGAAATTTGTAGAGTTGGCGGCGGTTGTCGCGCTCGTAGTTGTGGGTGCCGGGGTCGGTGTTGTCGTGGAGGGCGATGTTGTCGCGTGCGCCGAGGAGCGCGAAGACCGGTCGGATGGGTTCGTAGATGGATTTGCGCGCCCGCCGCGTCTGGAAGCAGCAGTCGTCGTGGCGGTTGTAGATGAGCAAGGTCGGACGCGGCGCAAAGAGCGCGGAGAGTGCGTCGTAGTCGGCGATTGTGCAGAGGTCGGCTGGGCATTGCTCTTGGTCGCCAATGTCTTCGATGCAGCCCCGGCGCTGCCAGACGGCTGAGTGACCGGCGACCGGGACTATAACTTTGACGCGCTCGTCGAGGGCTGCCAGCAGGGCCGTTTGCCAGCCGCCGCCCGACAGGCCGGTCATTCCTATGCGTTCGGGGTCGGCTTTGGGGTGGGCGAGCAGCACGTCGAGGCCGCGCTTCATCAAGAGGTAGAACACGCCGATGCCGGCGATGCCGCACAGGTCGAGGTGGGCGATGCGGTTGTGTTCCATGTCAGCGCGCAGTTCGCCCATTCCCAGAAATTCGGTGTTGAGCGCCAGCATTCCGCGCTTGGCGAGGTTGATGCAGCGGGCCTGTTTGTAGTCCATGGCCTTGCCGCCGGCGTGGTGGCCGTTGGGGTTGAGGACGGCGGGAGTCTTTTCTCCGAGTTGGTCAGGCTCGTAGAGTAGGGCCGGGACCCAGAGGCCGGGGTAGCCCTCGTAGCGCAGCTTGCGGATGGTGTAGCCGGCCCCGGTCTCGATGCGGTCGCCCCAGTGGACTTGCGGCTGTTCCGCGAGTAGGCCCTTGGGATGGCCGCGGAAGAATAGGTCGAGGACTTGGGCACGCAGAGCTGGGACTTGCTTGCGCCAAGCTGCGGCTGACGTGGGAGGCGTGAAGTGGGGCAGGTGCTCGCCGAGGAAGGCGAGGAGTTGGCGATGGGCCTTGGGGCCGATGAGCTTTCTGTCTAGGGAGCGTTGCATGGGCTAGTCCTCGTATTTTTGCGTCGGGCCGATAGTATAGGGTACGGCTTGGCAGCGGGCCAAGTTAGACGGGTTGACACGCCTAGTGGGGTTTGCTATCACTAGCGGCCATTGAGGGAGGCGGGATATGAAACCTATTGCGGCAACTACTAATCCATTTGGCGGCATCATTCCCACACCAGAGGCTCTCGACTCAGACCCGGCGGCGTTTGCTAAGCGGCTGCGCGTTTCGCTGGCGGCTTGGAAGGACGAAGGCTACCGGGTCGTCTGGCTGGAGGTCCCGATTGCCAAGGCGGCGTTGATCCCCGTAGCGGTGGAAGCGGGGTTTGTATTCCACCACAGCGGCGACGGCTATCTAATGATGACCTTGCAACTGGAGGAAGGCGCTTATGTGCCAGCTCACGCCTCGCACTACATCGGTGCGGGTGGGGTCGTGCTCAACGAGGCGCGGGAGTTGTTGGTGGTGAGCGAAAAGTACCATCGGCGTGCGCCCGGTCCGCCGCGCTACAAGCTGCCCGGCGGTGCGTTGCACGCGGGTGAGCATTTGGCCGAGGCTGTGGTGCGTGAAGTCTCCGAAGAGACCGGAGTCGAGACTGAGTTCGACGCGCTGGTCTGCTTCCGCCACTGGCACGGCTACCGCTTCGGCAAGTCGGACATTTACTTCGTCTGCCGCCTGCACCCACTGAGCACCGAGATTAGCATCCAAGAGGACGAGATCGCCGAGTGTCTGTGGATGCCGGTGGCCGAGTATCTGGCCGATGAAAACGTCAGCGCCTTTAACAAGCGGATCGTCGAGGCGGCACTCAACAGCACGGGAGTGCGGCTGACGGAGATGGATGGCTACGGCACGCCGGATCAGTACGAGTTTTTTATGCCGCCGGGGGTGGAGCTGGATTCTTAGGGGGTTGGCTGGCGCGGTGCCGCGTATACTGCGTTTATCGCAATAAAAAAAGATATCTAAATCAATCTCATGCCCTATTTACCCGATTCAGATCGACTTGATATCGCAGCAGGGTCTTCGTTCAGATACTGATTTAAGGTTGAGCAGATCATCTTTTTCATCCTTTTCTAGTTCATTTCCACATCCTCACCCACTACCCCGCCAAATCCAGTTTATCCAGTACTTCCTTATTGACCACGTGATCGGGGACTTTACCCTGCAATAGCGCGACGATGCTCTGTGCGGCGACGAGGGCCATGCGCTTGCGGGCGGTTAGGGTTCTGGAGCCGGTGTGGGGCAGGGCTAGCACCTTGTCGCGGCGGACTAGGTCGAGGGACTCGCCTTGCGGCGGTTCGGTCGCTTGGCAGTCGAGGCCAGCGCCGCCTAAGTGGCCGCTGTCGAGCGCGGCGATCAGGGCGGCTTCGTCAACTAAGCCGCCGCGCGCGGTGTTGATCAGGTAGGCTCCCTCTTTCATAAGGCCGAGGAATTCGGCATTGACGAGGTGGTGGTTTTCGTCGGTCAGCGGCAGGTGCAAGGTGACGGCGTCGGCTTGGGACAGCAGGGTGGCGCGGTCGGCAGGCTCGGCACCGAGGGCGCGGACTTGCGCGTCGTCGATCCAAGGATCGTGGACGAGGACTCGCATCTTGAAGCCGCGGGCGCGGCGCACGACTTCGGCACCGATGCGGCCGCAGCCGACCAGTCCCAAGGTCATGGCGCACAGGTCTTCGCCGACGGGAACGTCGTAGGCGTCTTCCGTTTTGACCCGATGGTCGCCTAACCTGAGCGAGCGCACCATTCCGAGGAGCAGGGCGAAGGTCAGGTCGGCCACGGCGTCGGCCATGGCACCGGGGGTATTGGTGACGACGATGCCGCGCTGGGTGCAGTAATCGAGGTCAACCTTGTCGAAGCCGACGCCGTTGCGGGCGATAATCTTGAGCTGTTCTGTCTGATCCATGGTGGTGGCGTTGAGGTTTTCGCCGCCGGCCAGCAGGGCGTCGAAGCCGTCCAGCTTGGCGCGGGTTTCCTCGTCGGGCCAGCCGGGCTGGGGGTGCCGGACTTCGATGGAGAAACCGGCGCGTTCAATAAGTTCGCGGGCTTGGCTTTGGCCTTGAAACTCGATCTCGACGCTGGACAGGATGCGGGGTTGAGTCATCTGTTCCTCTTCTATTGGGTTGTAAAGCGGGTGTGTTCGTAGGCGGCGAAGGGAGTAGCTACCCCCAGCTCGTCGGCTAGTTTCTGAATGTGCTCCTGATGTTGGATGCTGATGGGCACGCCGTCGCGGGCGTATTCGCGCTCCCGTTGCCACTCCAGATTGCCGGGCAGCTCGGCGCGGTCGAGGCCGGGGAAGGGCCGCATGTTGCGGGCGGCGGCGACGAATGCGTCCATCTGCGCTTGGAATTCTGCTAAAGGCATAAAAGCGCGCACGTCAAAGGCCGCGAGGAAGGATCCTTGGTTGGATTCCCACGGCGATGTCGGCGGGATAAATTGCGGCAGGTAAATCCCGGCTAGCACGCCGCCCAGCGCCCGGTTTACCGCGCCGATGCCCAGCTCCTTGAAGAAGGCGAAGGGGATCTGCGCGAAGAGTTCCTCGCCCCAAGGCAGCATGTGCGCGCCCATGTCGAGTACGAGGGGCGGTTGCTCCCCGTTGGGGAAGGCGATGCTGATCGGCGACGTGGCGTTGACGCCTTTGACTAGCGATTCCGGCGGCAGATCGTAGCGGTGCGAAGAGATGGCGATCCCTACGCAGCCAGCCGCCGCGGCGATCCGCGAGTATTTGCCGGCGCTGCCAAAGTGGAAGTGGTTGCGGGTGGTTGCTGCGGCCGTGCCGTACTCTGCAGCCGTCTCAGCAACCCAAGTCATGGCTTGGTGGCAGGGAAAGTGCCCCATGCCGCCGTCGCCGTCATAGACGCGGGCAGTGGTGGTTGAACTGGTCACCTTTATATTAGGGCGGGGATTGACGCGGCCTTCGAGCATCATATGCGCGTACCCGTGAATCTGCCAGGTGCCGTGGCTGTGGACGCCGCGCAGGTCGGTGGAAGTCAAAAGGTCGGCGAGGAACTGGGCGTCCGCGGAGTTGGTGCCGGCTTTTTGGAAGAGGTCGGCGGTGAGTTCGCGCAGGACAGCGACTGGGACGCGGATGCCTTCGGCAGGTGGAGTGTTTCCCATGATGGTTCTCTGGTTGGGGTAAAAAAGCGCATTATATACGGGGTTGAGCTTAGGCGTGTCAAGAAGCTGCAGAGGGTTTCAATATAGCAATCCTACTTATAAGAGTAGACGCAGATAGACGCAGATAGACGCAGATAGACGCAGATAGACGCAGAATAGGATGCACAACTAGGATCGTTCAAATCATGTCGGATTGCTACATGAGCACGGAGGAAGGGAAATGGCCTACGATCTGTTGTTAAAAGGGGCGCGGGTGATGGACCCAGCGCAGGGCGTGGATGGGATCCGCGACGTGGGGATCGTTGGGGAGCAGATCGCCGCAGTGGCCGAGGAGATAACGGCTCCGGCGGTGGAGACGATAGATTTGTCCGGCAAGATTCTGACGCCGGGTTGGATTGATATCCACGCGCACCTCTACGCGGGATGCTCGACTTGGGGCATTCGCGGCGATGCGCTGTGCTTGGCCACGGGTGTGACGACGATTGTCGATGCTGGAAGCGCGGGGTGGGCCAATTTTCAGGGATTTGTCGATTATGTGATTGAGCCGGCGCGGACTCAGGTTTTGGCGTACGTGCATATTTCGGCGATTGGTTTGACTTGTGGGCCGGTGGGGGAGATGGTGGATTTGCAGTACGGCGATCCAGAGCGCACGGCGTTTGTGGCCCATCACTGGCAGGAGCACTGCGTCGGCGTCAAAGTGCGACAGGGTGGGTTCCAGGTCGGCGAGAATGGGACTAAGCCCTTGCAGTTGGCGGTGCAGGCGGGCGAATGGGCGGGGGTTCCGGTGATGGTACACATCGCCCGGGGGGTACCGATTGTGGATGTGTTGGCTCTGCTGCGGCCCGGCGATGTGGTGACCCATTGTTATCAAGGCACGGGAGACTGCGTGGTTGACGATGCGGGGACGGTGGTGCCGCAGGTATGGGAAGCGCGGGAGCGGGGCGTGCTTTTCGATGTGGGGCATGGTGGCGGCAGTTTCGACTACGGGATCGCAATACAGGCATTGGCCGACGGCTTTGTCGCCGATGTGATCAGCACGGATTTGCACGCGCATAGCTGGGAAAGTCCGATTGAGAGTATGCCGGAGACCGCGTCGAAGTTGCTCAACCTAGGAGTGCCGCTCGAACGCGTTGTGCAGCAGAGCACGGCCGCGGCGGCTGACGCCATCGGGCGCGGCGAGGAGTTGGGTACTCTGCGGGAGGGGACGGTGGCGGATCTGGCGGCGTTTGAGGTGCTGGAGGGGACGTTCGAGTTCGAGGATGTGCGCGGTCGGCGCGAGCAGGGCGATCGCAAAATTGAGCCGGTATTGACCGTGTGTCGGGGCCGGGCGTATCGACCGGAGGATTTGCGCGAAGAGCTAGAGGAAGCGCGCGAGCGGGCGCGATTTATGCGGAGTCTCACCGGCAGGAATTTTGCGGCCTTGGGTTGGGTGCCGGGTGGTTAGGGGGATGAGTGAATAGTTTTCAGACGATAAATTTTAACTGCTAATAGTAAGGAGTAAAAAGACTTGTTCGAATCAACTGATGATCTGCGCATTGATCAACTTAAACCCTTGATCCCTCCGGCAATTCTGATGGAAGAATTGCCTATTTCAGAAGCGGCTTCCCACACGGTGGCTGCGGCCCGGCGCACATTGGACGCCATACTGGCCGGAGAGGACGACCGAATAGTGGTGATAGTTGGGCCGTGTTCGATTCACGATCCCCAAGCCGCGCTCGAATACGCGGACCGGCTCAAGGAAAAAGCTGAGGCCCTAAGCGACGAGTTGTACGTGGTGATGCGCGTGTATTTTGAGAAGCCGCGCACGACCGTCGGCTGGAAGGGGTTGATCAACGACCCGCATTTGGACGACAGCTTTGAGATCAACAGCGGCCTACGAGCCGCGCGCGGCTTGCTGGTGCAGTTGGGGGATATGGGCTTGCCGACTGGTTCTGAATTCCTCGATACCATCACGCCGCAGTTTATCGCCGACTTGATTGCTTGGGGTGCCATTGGTGCTCGCACTACTGAAAGTCAGGTTCATCGCGAATTGGCTTCGGGCCTGTCGATGCCGGTTGGCTTCAAGAACGGGACCGCGGGCAATGTGCAGATCGCCCTCGACGCCATCGGAGCTGCCCGGCATCCGCATCACTTTCTCTCGGTGACTAAGCAGGGTATTGCGGCGATTGTCGGGACTTCGGGCAATGCGAGCTGTCATTTGATTTTGCGCGGCGGCAGCGACGGCACCAACTACGATCACGCCAGTGTCGGCGCGGCCGCGGCCCAGCTCAAGGAGGCGGACTTGCCGCACCGCGTGATGATCGATTGCAGCCACGGCAACAGTGCCAAGGATCACAAGCGCCAGCCGGCTGTTGCAAGTGCGATCGCCGCACAGGTGGCGGAGGGAGTGCAGGATGTTTTCGGGGTCATGCTGGAAAGCCACTTAGTCGAGGGCAATCAGAAACAGCAGGCGGGTAGTGAGTTGGTTTACGGGCAGAGCATTACGGATGCCTGTATTGGGTGGGAGGATACGGTTGAGGTGTTGGAGGAATTGGCCGCGGCGGTGCGGACGCAGCGAGAAAAATAATCAACGGCGGGGCCGACTGGCCGGGCTAATTTGAAAAATCTTTCGCTGCTCTTTTTGTGCGAGGCCCTCTCGCGCACCGCCAGTCTCGTCATGCTGTCGAGCATGGCGCTCATCGGCCAGCGGTTGACGCCGAATCCCGCGCTGGCGACCCTGCCGTTGGCGCTGGCACCAGTGGCCACGATGATAATGACGGTGCCCGCGGCGCAGCTAATGCAGCGGCGGGGCCGCAAGATAGGTTTTGCTTTGGGTGCGGCGTTGGGCATCCTCGGAGGTGCGGTGGGGTGTCTGGCCGTGTACCAGGGCGATTTCGCGCTGCTTTGCTTGGGTGGGTTGGGCATTGGTGCGGTCAATGGCTTTGCCACCTATTATCGATTTGCCGCTGGCGAAGTGGTCGCCGAGGATTTTCGCAGTCGCGCCATTTCGCTGGTGATGGCCGGGGGCGTCATTGCCGCAATATCGGGATCCAATCTGGCGGCGTGGTCGCGGGAGTGGTTTCCCGACTATCTGTTCGCCGGCTCTTTTTTGGGGATTGCCGTCGTTCATGCGCTGGTTTTGCCGGTGCTCTGCTTTGTCTCCTTTCCCGCGCCCAGCGTCGAGGAGCAGCGGGCGGGTGGACGTTCGCTGCGGGAGATTGCGCGGCAGGTGGATTTTGCGCTGGCGGTGATTGGGGCGGTGGCTGCTTGGGGGCTGATGTCGCTGTTGATGAATGCCACGCCGCTGGCGATGAAGCGGCACTTGCATTCCTTTGCCGATACGGCTTGGGTGATTCAGTGGCATGTGCTAGGTATGTACGTGCCGTCTTTTTTTACTGGACATCTGATCTCGCGTTGGGGCGAGCACCGGATTATGTTCGTCGGCATTGCGTTGCTCGGGTGTTCCATTGCGGTCAATTTGAGCGGTATTGGGCTCTATCACTACACTATCGGGTTGGCGCTATTAGGCGTGGGGTGGAATTTTCTTTTCGTAGGGTCAACGTCGCTATTGGCGATGACGCACCGGCCCGAGGAAAAGGCGCGGGTGCAATCCTGCAATGACTTTTTGGTGTTTGGCCTGATGGTGTTGACCAGTTTTGGGGCGGCCCCTTTGGAGGGGATGTTGGGTTGGGATAGGCTCAATCACCTAGCGGTGCCCTTTTTGGTGGCGGTGGCGGTGGTATTGGGGTTGCTGTGGGCGCGGGCGGGCCGGAGCGGCTGACGATATCCGCAGATGGACGCAGAATAGTAGGAATAAGACGATCCGTATCTTGATCGTCCAAGTTCTATACCCAAGGAGGGTTCCGACGATGGCTAAATATCGCGTGGGGTTGATCGGGGCTGGGCGCAAGGGCACGCAGCACGCGCGCGCCTATATGCTCGACGAACGCACGGAGTTGGTGGCCGTGGCCGATGGAGACCCGGAGAATTTGGCGCTGTTTCAAAAGCGCACGGGCGTGCCCGGTTATGCCGATTATCGCCAGATGCTAGAGAAAGAGGCGCTCGACATTGCCGCGCCGATTTTGCCGGTCGGCGTCAACCCAGAGGTCGTTATCGCCTGTGCGCAAGCCGGGGTCAAGGCCATCCTCTGTGAAAAGCCGATCGCGGCCTCACTAGAAGAGGCTGACCGCATGGTCGCCGAGTGCAAGAGCCAGCGCATCTCCTTTGGCGCGGGCGACTTGGATGTCAATCTGCCGGCCTACCAAAAGGCCCTGGAGTTCATTGGTGCGGGTGAGCTGGGAGCGGTCAAGCGGATCACGTTGCTCGGCGGGTCGGGCACGGAGATGTCGGGTGGCGGCTGTCAGCGCTTTACGCTGATGCGCCACTTCGCGGGCTGCGACGAAGTGGCGTGGGTGTCGGGCTGGGTCAGCGACGATCCCCTGAGCGAACACGACCAAGGCGGGGCTGGGTACGTGCGCTTCGCCAATGGAATTGAGTCGTTTATCTACCGGGACAAGGACGCGCGAGGCCGCGGCTACGAGGTGGTCTGTGAGGACGGAGTCTTCTACTCAGACGACAATCTCGCAGGCTTGTACCGGTACGTCGAAGGCGATGGGGCGAGTTGGGAGAAGCTGGAAAAGATCGAGGGCGTCTTGCCGGAAGGGCCGATTTACGGCGTTTACGGCGAAGAGCGCGGATACGACGCCGAGGGCTGGCGCTGTCTTGGGGATCGCAACAGGGCTAGTTGCAAGGCTATTATCGACGCGCTGGAGCGGGGCGAGGACCCGCCCGGCAGCGGCGAGAACGGCGTCAAGGTCCTCGAAATGGCCATCGCGGTGCGCGAGTCGCATCGGCGGGGTTGTGCGCCCGTGATGCTGCCGCTGGTTGACCGGAGTTTGCGCCTCATTCCCCGTCCAAGTCGGATGTACAACAAGAAGCCGATCTTTGGCCGCGAAAATTACATGGATCAGGTTTTGTCGCATAAGAAGGACTAGGTGCTGTATGGAAAAATGTATCCGCAGATGGACGCAGATGGACGCAGATGCGAGATGACGTTGCTCGGAGCGCACTTGGAATTTGAGACGGATTCTCAAGCAAATTAGGAGCTTAGCCATGGATCGCCCCCGTTTGATTCACTACAACGACGCACACCACTTTCACGCCAAGCGGCTCGAACCCCCGGCCAGCCGCCACCTCCTGAACTGGCCGGTAGATGAGGTGTTGGGGACGGGCGTGGATTTGCTGGTTTTGGGATTGGGTTATAGCGACGTCTTTTTCCATCAGAGCGCGGTCGGTCGCGTGGTGGGGCAGGGAAAGGAGGTGTGGGGAAATTACATTGACTGGCGGATCATGCGGATGGTGGAGGTGGCTAAGGAATTGGGGACTGACCAACTGCGGGCCGTCATTGAGCGCGGTCGGGAGACGGGGATGCAGGTCTTTCCCAGCCTCAAGCTCCAGGACTCTGCCCGGCCGGAAAGCGAGCGCTTCGGGCGGCTCAAGGAGCAGCACGGAGCTGCGGTGTGCATTGGCGACGCTGGTCGGGCCGAGTGGTGTTACGACTACGCGCAAGAGGCCGTACAGGAGTACAAACTGGCCATCATCGGCGAAGT
Source organism: Candidatus Latescibacterota bacterium (assembly GCA_022819745.1). Next base: position 16,087 of record JAJEGS010000023.1, read on the forward strand.
GTTAGAGGGCTACCGAGCCGATGGATTGGAACTGGATTTTTGCTTTGACAACTTCTATTTCAAAAAGGATGAGATTCAAGAAAACGCGCCGTTGATGACCGAGTTTGTGGCCAAGGTGCGGGCGTTGGCCGAGGAAATCGGCGCACGGCAGGGTCGCAAAATTCCACTGATGGCGCGGGTGCATCTGCACGAGGAAGACAATCTCGCGGTGGGGCTGGATGTGGAGGCGTGGCTGCGGGCTGGCAGCCTCGATTGGGTCGTCGGTCAGGACGAGAACGTGCTGGTTGACGTAGGTATTCAGGCACCGTGGCTGGCTGAGATGGCCGAGAATGCGGGTGCGGCCGCGTATTATCGGCCGCCGCGTCGGATCTACGACGAGCGGGTGGGGTTGCCGAGCATTGAGATGTACCGGGCACTTAGCCAGACCTTAGCTTGGCAGGGCTACGCCGGGATGTATTTGGGCTATATGCCTTGGCCCTTGGCCGAGCGCGAGTACCAGATCCTGCGTGAGGTGGGCTACCCGCAGGTACACGCCCGGCGCGATAAGCGCTACTTGTTACAGCCGCGCGAGGGGGTCATCGGGGAAGAGACTTCTACGCCGGAGCGCCAAGTGCCGGAACAACTCTTGGAGGGCGAGACGGTTGCGCTCGACGTTTGGGTGGCCGACGATGTGGAGAGCGCCCGTAGCGATGGGGAGATGCGTCCGGCTATTTTGACGCTGCGCTTTTCTTTTTTCTGTATTGAGGACGAGATCGAAATGCGCTTTAATGGTCGGGTTTTGTCTCGCGCTGAAGCCGAAACCAGCGACGAGCGCGCGCTGACTATTCCCGTACAACTCGCCGGGGGTATGGCGGTGCAAGCTCCGTTGGGTTTTTCAGCGCACTGGTTCCGCTTTCGCTTGGCACCGGAGGAGGTAAGGCGCGGGGCCAATCGGGTCGAGATCGAGGTGAAAAAACTGGAGGCGCGGGCGGGTTTTGCCCGCAGCATTAATGGGGCGGAAATTCTGGTCCGCTACAAGGACTTTGTGCGTCCCGAAGGTTTGGTACTGGAGCGGATTGCTCCTCCGGGAGGTTGAGATGCGAGCATTGATTACGGGAACTAGCGGTTTTATTGGCCGGGCGTTGGCTGCGGATATGGCGGCGGACCACGAGGTGGTTTGTCTGTCGCGCCAGCCGACGGAGGTCGCGGGGGTGGAGGTGGTGGTTGGGGATTTTACGCGGGTGGAGGATCTGCACCGGTTGGACCAGTGGGACTTTGACGCGCTGGTCCATCTGGGGGCAGTGACGGGTGCGGGTGCTGAAGCGGATCTGATGCGGGTCAATGTCATGGGGTCCTACGGCTTGTTGCGCTATTTGATCGATCGGGGTTGCCGCAAATTCGCATTGGCCTCGTCGATTGCTGCGGTTGGGATGCAGTCGGTGCATTTTCGGCCGCTCGAACTGCCGATGTCGGACGAGCATCCGTGTCTGGACCGCGATGGCTACGGTTTTTCCAAATACATGATGGAGGAGACGACCCGCTATCTGGCGCGGCAGCGGGAGGAGTTGGACTTCATCAATATTAGGCTATCTTCGATTTGGCCCGAGGATAGGGCACCTGCGCCACGGCAGCCGGGGCCGGTGGGACAGTGGGGAATGGGGGCAATTTCGTGCATGTATTTGAGCGATGCGGTGCGGTGTTTCCGGCTGGCGGCGGAGAGCTCGCACAAGGCGGGGGTGCGGATTTTGAACGCAGTGGGGACGCAGGCTTGTGTGGCCTGTACGGTGCCGGAGTTGATGCGGATCTGGTATGGGGCGGATGCGGGGAAGATCGATATGACGCACTATAAACGGGCGGGGCACGAGCGGGATCCGGTGTATGATATTGCGCGGATTGAAGCGGAGTTGGGATTTGTGCCGGCGCGGAGTGTATTGCCGGAGTGAGCCGATGCGGATGACTATTCCCGTGCGAAGGGTTGGGGGCGCTGAGTGGTGCTGTCTTCCCACTGGCCGCCCACCGGCCTGAGTTGTCCCTTGCCGGTCACTGCGAAGTTGCGGCCGTCGCGCTCGGGCACTACGTAGCGTTCGTACCAATCCTCTAGTCGCTGTTTCAGGTCGCCGATCCGTTCGGCCTGGTTTGGCTCGTCCGCCAGATTGGCGCGCTCGTCCGGGTCGTTAGCTAGGTCGTAGAGTTCGTGCGGCCCATCTGGATAGCGGTGGACGTATTTCCACGCCTCGGTGCGCATCATCCGCGTCGTCCCGTACTCGTCGTAGATGACTACTTCCTGCCGGCCGGTGTCGTCTGCTCCCAACAATAGCGGCAGCGTGCTTTGTCCGGGCAAATTGGGCCCCTCGGGTAGTGGCAACCCCAGATAGTCGAGCAAGGTCGGCATAAAGTCGTAGGCGCTGACCATGGCTTCTTGGACGCTTTCCGCAGGGATGCGGCCGGGATGGCTGACGACGAAGGGCACCTTGATCGAATTTTCGTACATGTTCGGCGGATAGGTGCCGTTGCCCTTGCCCCAGAAACCGTGGTGGCCGCAGCTAAAGCCGTTGTCGCTGGTGAAGACTACTAGCGTGTTCTCGCGCAGACCTTTTTCCTCTAGCTTGTCGAGGATCCGCCCGATGTCTCGGTCCATCGCCGTCACCGCGGCGAAATAGCCCTTGAGCATCTCGCGGTTGCCCAGACAGTTCTCGCTCAGCGAATGGCCCACCGCCCAAGGGTGGATCGCTTCCTGCGGACAGGAGTCGAACGCGCAGTTATCGTAGGAATCGACGATTTCCTGCGGGTGGCCAGTCCATGGGCTATGCGGCGCGGTGTAGTGTACACCTAGGTAAAAGGGCGCGTCGCTGTCGGCGTGCCGATCGATAAACGCCAGCGCGTCGTTGGTGATTGCTGTGGTCACGTAGCCCGGCTCAGTGATTAGCTCGCCGTCGCGGATCATGGGCGCGTCGTTGTACGGCCCGCCGCCCTGCTGATGCACGTACCAATGCGAAAAGCCGTGCTGCGCGAGTTGGCTGTGCCCGAGGTGCCACTTGCCGCTCAGCCCGCAGATCCAGCCATTTTCCGCGAGGATGTCGGTACAAGCCACTTCGTCTGCGAGATAAGCGGCTGCGGACTCGCCGACGTTGCCCTCTCTGATCCAATCGTGGACCCCGTGCTGCGAGGGGATCCGTCCGGTCAAAAAGGTCGCGCGGCTTGGTGAGCAGACTGGCGTGGCGACGAAGAAATTGTCAAAGCGCATGCCGGTCTGGGCGATGTGGTCGATTGCCGGAGTGCGGATTTCCGCGTTGCCGTAACAGCCGGCGGCCCAAGGGCCTTGGTCGTCGCTGAGGATGAAGACGATGTTGGGTTGATTCATAGTGTATATAGCCTTCAGTAAGAGTCCTATCGCCAGCGCCCGAGACGCTTGCGGATTTCCGCCTTGGGCAGCCTACACCGAGGGTGAGCGCTGATTGCTTCAAGGCCCGCGTGTAGCTCATTTGCGCTGGCAGCGGAAACCTCAGACATCTGGTCTAACAGCCACAAAACACCGTGACAATCGACACGCTCTTCATTGGCTAACCCACGCAGTGCACCATCACCCGTGAGTAAGGTCCAGGTGTTCATTGCCGCAAGGGCGAGAGCGAAGCTATCCGGTAGCGAAATCAACGGTTGCTCGCGCCGGTAGCGAAGGGCACAAGCGACGCCAGTACTATCCAGTTCCTCGATTCGTAGGCCGAGCCTGAGCAGATTCTCGCCCCCGTGATTTTTTAGTTCTCTTTCGTACAAAAGGTCCGGGACAACAAACTGAAAAGGAAGGCGGAAGCAGATTTCCAGTAACGAACCGCGCTCAAGATCAATCAGAATGGACGTGTCGGAAACCAGCGCCTTCATAGACTTCATCATACTCTAGGGGCTCTTCCATGCGCTGGTTCAACTCGTGGACCGAGGTTTCCAGTAGCTCGGCGGCCTTGGCCTCGGATATCGCATCCTCGGCCAAGGCGCGGAAGCACAGGCGCTCGAAACGCCGGGGGACCTCGCCCTGCATGGCGTAAGGCTCTTTATAAGGCGGCCTGCGCCAGCCCAAACGGGAAAATTCGTTAAATAGTCGCCGGAATAGGGTTGGGCCGAAGATACCGAGGTCCTTGCATCGATAGGTCAGCGCCTGAACGCTTACCCCGAACAGTTCCTTGAGGGCAAAAAGTTCGCTCCATCCGATCGACGTGCGGTGCTTGCCTATGGCAGCCCATAGCATCTCAGCAGGCATGAGAAACGCCCCGGCGAAACGGAAGGCAGCCTGCTCGTTATCTACCTTTGCGCCAACCTCCAAGACCATATGCCCCAACTCATGAGCCATTGTGAGACGCTGTCTCTCTCCCCAGTGGCTGTCATTGACGACTAGGACGGGCACTGTGCTCTTGCCGGCGCGGCGCACTCGCGCCATGAGGCCGTCGATATTGTCAAGGGCACAAGAGAGCACCTTGATGCCGCGCTCTTCCAGCAGTTCGACTAGATTGGGAATAGGGTCGAGCCCCAAACCCCAGTGCCGGCGAAGACTATAGGCAGCGCGGTCAGCTTCCGAAGGATCGTTGACGACGGGGTAGGGAGCTTCGCGGGGCTTATCCCAGTCGAGGCTTGGCAAGCCGAGAAACTCCTCGATCATCAGGTAGCGTTCCAGCAAGTGCAGGACTTTGGCTTCGACCTGCATCTCCTCGCGCTTGCTGGTGAGATTCTTCTTGCGAAACTCGACGCCCTCCAGCGCCATCTCTTGGTCCCCGGCCAAGTAGTCCACGGAGACTGAGAGGGCATCGGCTAGCGCAATGAGGACGCCCGAGCTTGGCACGGATTCGTCGCGCTCATACTTGCCGATCGCCTGCGCCGTTACGCGATTTCCAATGCGTTCCTCTAAGCCGCGAAGGGACAGGCCGGCGGCAGAACGAGCGAGCTTGAGTCTTTGTCCTATCATGGGTGATATTCTCTCCTTGACAGTTTACAAATATGATTTATATTGCGTATATTGTAAACAGATAGAATTGGATTTTGTCATGCGATGCCACTGAATACGACGATGACTATCACAGCAATATTCTCGAAACAGAGAGAAAATCATGGGACGGAATTTCTATGTTCGCTATGGCGGCTCTCAATGGCTGCCGTCATTGCAATTTACAAAAATATCGATCATCCTACAATATATAAATTACGACCGCCGGAAATGGACGAAGCTCTTGGACCAGCGGCACAAGCAAGGAGTCTTAAATGAATCCTAGGACGATTCCACCGCAACTGACAGAAACAACCGATATTCTACTGGCTGACGTAGCGATCCGCGTCCAACTCAGCCGGACAGACTACAATAAGGCCGTTGACAGGTATCAGACGATCAACGATTGGATTGAGCGCGACGGCAGCCCTCTCAAGGAGCTTGTAGAGTTATTTTACTCGCAGGGGTCTATGGCGATCGGTGCAACTATCGCATCAAGGCTCAGGACGGATGAATTCGATATTGATGTGGTTGCACAGCTTGATCTGCCGGACTACGTACTGCCGCACGAGCCCTTGGACATGCTGTTCGAGGCGATAAGGGGCGAGCCGGGATCCCGGTACTACAAAAAAACAAAACGGAGGACTCGTTGTGTCACTGTCGATTACAAAGACAAAATGCACATTGACGTCACGCCCGTCATTCGGCGGCGGGCCACTCCAGAACGCGAGAGTTGGCTCTTTCACGACCGGCCAGAAGCTCCCCAGGAGCCGAGCTATAGACTCATCGCCAACCCCTACGGCTTCGCTGAATGGTTCAAGGCCAATACACCGCTCGATCAGGACTTTGCAGATATTTTTGAGAAACGTGCGGCCGAATACGAGCGACTGGTGTTGATGGAGGCTGCGGAGAGCGAACCCGTTCCCCCGCAGGAACCGCCATTCCTAAAGTCGAAGGCGGTGATTGTGCTTCAGCTTCTGAAGAGGTGGCGCAATGTGCAATACGATACGCGGTCTGGGCGACGGCCACCGTCGATCCTGATTGCGAAGCTGGTGGCCGATGCCGCTAATCATACGGACCGGCTATCGGAGGAATTGCTACTTCAGGCGCGGCATATGCTGCGCGAGTTCCAGCGTTTCCACAATGCGGGGTGCTGCATTCACGTTACTAACCCTGTTTGCGGACAGGATGTTTTGACTGATCGCTGGCCAGAATCGTTGCGAGACCAAGCGATCTTTATCGACGATCTTGAAAACCTTGTTGCGAAGGTCGAGAGGCTGGTCTCTGGAGGTGATCTTGAAGAGATAAAGAAAATTATGATGGAGTTGTTCGGAGAAGCACCGACGATAGATGTGGTCGAGTCCTTCGTCAGACGCATGGGCGATGGTATGCTTAGTGGGCAAAGCCAGCACCGTCCGGGTACTGGCAGTCTCGTTTTTCCGACAACAGCGGCGGGGACAAGCGTGACCACTCCATCGGGTGCGGTATCAACACCAAAGCATACCTTCTTTGGCGATTAATAGGTACGGACAGTGAGCCTCACAATCTGGAAGCAAGTCGAACTCGTGCAGCAAAGGTGGCCAGATTTCCGGGTGATCAACCGGACGGGTCGCTTGGTGAGATGGGAAGGACGGCTTCAACCCCTGAGCCAAATATACACGGTGCAGATAGCCTTCTACCGAGAACGCAAAAAAGGCAGTGTCGAACGCTCACTGTTTCCATACGTGACCGTGATTGACCCGCCTTTGCGCCGACGAATTGAAAAGCCGGAAGAGCCCATCCCACATCACTACCAGAACCGGAATTGTCCTGAACGGCCCTTTCTATGTCTCTATGACCCGTCCACTCGGGAATGGCATCCTCGGAAATCAATCGCCCATACCATCGTCCCTTGGACGATTGATTGGCTAGCTTGCTATGAGGGCTGGCTTGCAACAGGTGAATGGATGGGTGGCGGTCGTCATCCAACAAGCGAGTAGATGCCGCAATGTTTGATAGCAACGAGGGAGAACCCCCGAAACGATCATCAGGTGCGCTCAAGCATCGCCGCGTCCAACTTCCTTGGCCAGAAGATCGGGAATTTCGCATTCTTGCGATTGATGGGGGTGGCATTCGTGGAATCTTCCCGGCCACATTTCTAGCGGAACTGGAGGAACGCTATCTCGGTGGAGTTTCTGTAGCCCAATACTTTGACCTCATCGCGGGAACCTCAACCGGGGGTATCATTGCCCTTGGGCTCGCTTCGGGACTTACAGCCGCTGAACTGCGTGACCTCTATATTGAGCGTGGGTGCGACATATTTCCCCCTATTCGCAGCGATGTTATTGGGTCGGCAAAACGCTGTTTTTGGGGCCTCTACCAGTATTTCAAGTTTCGCTACGACCGAGAGGCTCTCATGTGCATCCTACGCGAGACCTTCGGGGACCGAAAATTCGGTGAGGCACAGACGCGGCTGTGCATTCCTTCATTCGATGGTCGGCACGGAGAGGTGTATATCTTCAAGACCCCGCACCATCCCGACTTTCGCAAGGACGCCAAGGAACCAATGATAAAGGTAGCAGCGGCCACGTCAGCCGCGCCAACGTTCTTTCAGCCATTCAAAGATGGCGGCTACACGTTCGTTGACGGCGGAGTTTGGGCGAACAACCCAATCATGGTTGCGTTAGTCGATGCCTTGTCCTGCTTCTCAGTCCCACGTGAGCGCATTCGCATTTTGAGCCTAGGCTGTGGAGATGACCAGTATGCCGTTGGTAAAATGAAGACGTTGCTAGGCGGTATGTTGGCATGGAAGGACATCATATATGGTGCGATGCGGCTTCAGTCTCTCAACGCGCTTGGTCAGGCCGGATTGCTGATTGGCGCAGACAGGATTGTCAGGGTCAACGCGCCTACGTGTGAGAAGAAAATCCAACTGGACGACTGGAGCCGTGCTGTGGCGGAGCTACCCAATGCCGCAAAAGCAGCCCTCGACGAATTCGGCGAAAACGCGGCGTCCGTATTTCTAATGGAACCCGCCGCCCCTTACCGGCCAATTATCGCCGAGTCCTCTTTATAGGGATGGCATCGGCTGTGCCGGGCATTCTACGGTCAAAATCAGGATAAGGGCTAGGGGACTTTAGGGAATTATATACAACCATTCCCATAAATTACGGATTACGCCAATAGTTGCTTTACCAACGTCTCTACTTGCTTGCCTTCGTCCGATTGGGCGAGCCACCCGCGCAATTCGCGGCGAACCACGGTCGTGCTGACCGTATCGCCACGTTGCTTGTATAGGTTTTGCAATTGCTGGACGGTCCCGCTGGCGGCTGCTTGACCGGCCATCGCTATCTTCTGATGCAAGCGGTTCGTTTCATCGTATTCTGGTATCGGCAATTTCCACAGATGCTTGTGCAAATCGCGCGCTCCGAATTGTCCCTTGGCCATCAACGGTTGCGCCGTTTCATATAGGGTGCGGCTGTTGATGATGGCGAGTACGTAATGGGCCTCTTGAAGGTCCTTGCAAGGTGCCCAGAACAACTTGTGGTCAACTATAGCCTCAGAGGCATCGATAATCGCCGCCGTGGATTGACCTGAAGTGGTGTACACCACGCGAATAGGAGTGCCCTTGTCATTCTTTCGCCATTCGAGTTGCGCCGAGAGTTCGCGGTGATAGTCTAGCCGATTCAATAGGTTTTTTCGGTCATTAGCCCCTTTATGCTGCTCCCATAATCCACTGACCTGCTGCCACCGTCCCCGCATTCGCTGTTCCAATCCACCGAGATGAATGCCCCCCGTCCCATTGGCGTCCACGGGCAGTTCATCGTCGTTTTGTTTTTTGGGCAACAGGGCTTTTAGAGGAGGTAAGGTCGCGTAGGGAACCACCGTTTCTCCCAAATGAACGTCAAATAAGTGCGTTTTCTCTATCGTCTGCCCGGTGATGGCGGTCAGATCAAGCGCCTTCCACGGTCTTTTGTCGTTGGTGCCTCGGCGCGGCTCCACCTTAACAGTTTGCGCGGCTCTAACAAGGGTAGTGCCCTCGACTTCATGGACAAAGAAAAGACAGCGCGGCACGATGGAAGCGCCCTGCCGAAAGCGGTCCGCATATGGCGATGTTCCACTAACCGACGTGTCGGTAATAGCCATCCGCTTCCGCCGCACATCCTTCGCCCCGGTCGTCCCTTGCCATTGCTCGACCTCGTCGGTCAAGGGTGTTGCTGGGGCCAATTCACCCATCCGCTCGGCAAACACGACACACGATGCGACCGGAAAAAACGTGTTGGGTTCGAGTTTTTCCAGATCCCACGCCGTTTTGCAGCCGAAATTCACCGCCAAATCGCCCCATCGTCCCGTGCGCCACTTGGCGTATTGCCCGGTTTGCAATGCGCTGTGTGGCAACACCATGGCGATAGTGCCGCCAGCTTTTAGGTAGAGCGCTACGCTACGGGCAAAGAAAAGTCCGGCGACATCTTGATGCGTTGCATAGCGCCCACCCTGCCAGATGTGATATAGCTCCTTGCTCTGCTGCACCAGCTTGTCGCGCAGCACGCTAGCGGTATTGCGATAGTTCAGCCACGGCGGGTTGCCGACAATCACATCGACCCTGTGGCGGCTCAACGCCACCGGACGTACCAAATTGCGCGTGTAATACGCCCAGATGTGATTGCGCCCCTCGGCGTGTAAATCCTGCATGATCGCGATCGTCGTCGCCAGCGTCTGTCGCTGGCCCGGGTCCGTAATCCCGTGGTCATCCAACGCAACTAGCGGATCCTGACCGCGCTCAATCGCATCGGCAATGTCGCTCATCAGCCGATCAAACGTATCGGCTTGCTCCACCAAACGAATCGGGAAAATCAGCCTTTTGTCGAACTCATCGCCTTCCACCTCAATGCCTATATCCCCGCCGACAAACAAGTCGCCGGTTTGGTAGTGCAACTGCAAGGCGTCTCCCAAATACACGGGTATCGCCACGTTTCCCTCATACCCGGCCTCGGCGGCCGCCTCAAGGAGGGGCCGCGCTGCCATCACCCAAGCCGTGCGGGCCAGCCGTACCGCCACCGGATGCACGTCAATACCCATCACTGCCTCGCGCAACCGCTCCAACGCCTCTTTGGGCTCCAACGCCTCTTCTGTGGCTGCTTCGACAAAGTGGCGCACCGAAACGGCGACAAACGTGCCAGAGCCACAAGACGGGTCGAGAACTCGCTGGCGAAGTGGGTCCGTTACTACCTCCTGTACCATCTCCTGCGCCAGCCATTCTGGGGTATAATACTCGCCCAACTGGCGGCGCTCATCCGGAGGAATAATCGCTTCATATAAGGTAGCGGCGATGTCGGCGGGTGCTTCCTTCCAGTTAAAGCGGGCTACATGCTCAGCCATCCGCTCAATGAGCGACTCCCCACCCACTTCGGCCGGCCACGTAAAGAAATCGGACTCAATAATGTCTTGTAGGCCAGTGTCATCGCGGAACTGCCGTCCGTAGAGCAAGTCCGTTGGATCATTAGCGGCCCGTTCCCGAATATCTATGCCAAAGTACGCCTGTACCACCATGCCGATGACCATGCTTAGGTACGTGTGCCGAACAAACAGATCGTCTAGCTCGTCGGGCGTCTGAGCGATCTCGCCCAATGCCGCTCGCAACAAGGTTTCCCATAGACGGCACTTAACTCGGACGGTCTCGCGGTCCTTCGCCCCTTGGTAGAGCATGTTCAGGGCGTCAATATCCCATCGATACAACGGGCTGTTGGGCCCAAAGTTCTGCTCAACCTCAGTGCGCTGAGCTGGAATGTCGTCCTGCGTACCGATGACCTTGTCGCGTAGCCACTCGTACAAAAGCAGCCAGTCAGCCGCCGATTCTAGGGTAAAAGCATAGGGCTTAGTCGTTTTGACTTTGCCGGCATTCGGCCAGCGTAGGAGCCAGTACCTCCCGTCTGTGAGAACACCCATCCGCGCTCTCCGCCCGTACGTCATGGATTCCGCCAAGTATTCATCCAACTGCTTCACATAGGTCTCATTGGGATTAAAGCCGCCGGTCGTGCCGATGCGCTTCTTGATTTCGATAAACGTGTTTGACGCCCTCAAATCCACAGCGCGTACCGAGCGGTCCGATGGCGACACTTCCTCGGCGACTTTATTTGCATCAACCAATCCCGTGCAGAGCAAAAAGTCCCGCACCGCACTAGTGATATTAGCCTCGGGTTCATTATTGTCGTGCCGTTGCAGAATCGCCGCCGCTGCCTCTTGGTATTTTGGATCGTTGTAATCTATTTGAGACATACGTATGTAATTCCCTGACTTTAAGAGGTCTCCGCAGGTGTGGCTAAGTCGTGCAGTTTGCGTTGCCGACCGTATTTGGCTCCACTGGTGAGCAAGGTAGCCCGTTTGCAGGTAAGTCGGCGGCCCAAGGGCCTTGGTCGTCGCTGAGGATGAAGACGATGTTGGGTCGATGCATTGACTGGCCTATTCCTGAACTAAAGGTTGGTTTTTGCTGGTCGCGAGGTCTTCTCAATGTCTGCCCACCGGCCTAACGCGTAGGCGCGGCTGGTTTCCTCATTCCGTAGTCTGGATGACAATGCCTCTGGCCAGTTCGTTATAGCCACGCTCCTCGTCCCAAACCCCCTCGTTGGCGATCCGATATGCGTAGCGTGGATCGCCAACAAGCCTGGGACTGGGATCGGGCAAGTGCAAGTACGCGGTATATTCGCCCAGCGCGATAGTAGAGGATAGCTGAACCACGGCGGAAAGTACGTGGGATGCCCCCGGCTTCCAAGTGCGCGGATCGACATCGACCACAAAGGCTTGGACCGCTCCGCTCTCTTCGTTTTCCAAGACGATCTCCACATCACGCCTATTGTAAAGCGAGGCGAAACCGCGATTGTCTAGGTCTATTTCCACTGCGAGCCGCCCACCGGGACTGGCGGTGGCCGCGATGCGGCTCTGAGTCAAGACAAACCGCGCTCCCAGCCTCCTCTTCACCTCGTCGAAACAACCCTGTGCGGTCCACTTGTCGAGTACCTCGGGGTGATAGCTGCTATTGAGATAGCTGCCTTTGAGGGTTTCCAGTTCGGTAATGGTCCGCTCGCAATCGTTGAGTACATGCGTTCGGCAGGTCTCCCCGCCGAACGCGGTGTAGAGGGTCTCGTTTGCAAGATAGGCCACTTCCTCCTCGCGTGTCATTTCTCCCCGCTCGTACGTGCCGACGTCGACCGGTGAGGAGAGGAAACAGTCGTTGTGATGGCCGACACGAGCGACATGCTCGCCGCTATAGGCATTATCGGCACCCACGGTGGCGAAACCGCCGTCAGATATTTTGAAAATCTGTTGTTTCAGGTAGGGATAGCGGACTAAGACTAAGCGGTCGGTGGGGGTGTGGTCGAGGATGTGGAACAGCATCTCCCGGCCTTGATCGTAGTCTTTTGCGATCGCTGTCGTGTGCCACTCGCCCCACGGGCCGACAAACCCTGCCTCGAAGAGGGCGATGACATCCTCGTTGGCGGCGAAAATGGGAGATAGCTGCGCGATATGGTTTTTGATGTTCGGCTTTGGTGGGTCTTCGTACGATCTGTAGTCGCCGTCTGGACCTTTGAAACCGTAAGATCCCCGGACGATGACTTTCATTCCCTGGTCCCGGGCGATGGCGAACCCGTTTTCTACTGCGGCGAGGAACGACTCTGGCAAGAACGGGACCTCGCGATAGTCCTCCATGAAGATCCGTCCCCGGAGTAACGTATGCCCCTCGTCACGCCTCTTGCCAATCGCGGGATCAAGTTTGTGCAAATTAGTATATATGTAAAATCCTCGTTCGGGGTTGGGAAAGATGCTTGCGTCGGGCTCGTAGTGAGTCGCGATGACACCGGTACGCACTTCATTCGTATTTACTCCCGTTTGTGCATCGGCCATTTTTTCTTTCCCACAGGATAGTACACCTAGCACAATCGACGCGACACACACTGTCATAGTTTTGAACATCCGGGCCTTGCCCTATTGCAAAAGTCGGACAATGGTCTGTGCTGCGCATCCTTCGGGCAGATCGTGCTTGCTCTTATCGTCCTTTGCCATGCGAGTGACCTCCTCCTGAAGCTGCCTGCGCGCTACATATGAATTAACCGTAGATCGCCTGAATCATGGCATTGATGTAGCCGAAGCAGTACGCATAGGACTGATAGTAGCCCTTTGGATCGTCGTCGGTGCTCGGGACATGGTCGGGATCAATGCCGTAACAGTAGCCTGTGTCCTTGAGGCCCTTTAATACCCGGTGGAAGTCCATATCTCCTTCGTCGGGTAGCGCCTCGCGGAAGCTGTAGAGTCCCCCGAGGAGGTTGCGATAGTGAACTAGGAAGATCGTATTGCGGCTGCCAAAGTATTCTATGATGGGGTAGATTTCATTGGCCGAATCTTTGAGCCCTTCGGCGATGGAGCCGACGCAGAAGTTCCAGCCGTGATACGGACTGCGCTGAATCTCGATGAAACGCTTCATGCCCTCAAAGTCATTGAGGACTTTGTCAACGCCCTTATAACCGGGAGGTGTGGCAGGGTCTTCCTGGGAATTGCCCATGCGAACCTTGAATTCTTCTGCAACCGGAATCATGCGTTCGAGCAGATACTCAATTCGCTCCCAGTGCATGTCTGCGGTGACGCGCCCGGCCTCGGTCAGCTTGGCTTGTTCTTCTACTGGGACCTTGTCTAGGCGGAAGGCCGTGTGGACGTAGCCGCCGCGACCTTCTTCTTGTTCGGTGCGGTCGATGGGCAGGATGCAAGTGTTATAGCGCAGAGAATCGATACCGGCGCGCGAAGCAGTGCGGATCATTTCGCATACGAGGTCGATTTCCCGGTCGCGCTCTGGGCTTTTGCCAAAATAAATGATATTGGGAAAGTGCTGATATATGGGTAGCAAGCTCATATCCAGCGTCAGCCCGAAGGACTCGTGGTGCTCTCTTTCCCGGACCAACTCGTCGAGATCCCAGCCCCGGTCGGGGTGGAAGGGAAAGTTGGCGGCCTTGTGGCGCACGCCGCAGCGCTGCAAAAAGCGCAACTCGGCATCGGTTGACCCAAAACTCTGGGTGCGCACGTACATGCGCCCGCCGTTCGCCGATGTTGATGATGCGTCTCCGGCGGCAGAAGCCGCGGCCTCGCCGGCTGCGAGACCTTGTTCAAATGGATCGGAGTTCTTCATGGGATTCCCCTTTCGTTGGGATGGCGTCGAATTTGCGATTCCCTATTATGTGGGTTCTAGGTTGCGTAAGACAAGTAGCCAAGTGCGGTGCCAGTAGGCGCTGTGGCAGATTGGCAGGCTTTTCTTGTCAATCCTATCTGTACCGTTCTGCTTGCATATTGAACATCCGGGCATATTGGCCATCTTCACGCATCAGGCCATCGTGAGAGCCTTCTTCTATCAATTCTCCATTTTGCAGGACAAGAATATGATTTGCCATGCGAACTGTTGAGAAGCGATGAGAGATAAAAATAGTCATTTTCCCGCCGGTAAGTTCTGCAAATCGGTCGTAGATCTCATGCTCTGCGAAAGCATCCAATGCAGCGGTTGGCTCGTCGAGAATCAGAATCTGTGCATCCCGCATAAACGCTCTACTCAGAGCCAATCTTTGCCACTCCCCGCCGGATAGATCCACCCCTTCATCAAAGGTGCGTCCCAAAACGGTATCGAATCCTTTGGGTAGTCCAGCAATAATGGACCTAGTTCCTCCCTGTTCAGAGGCGCGGACAATGCGATTCATATTTTCTACATGCTCGATCTGGCCCAAACCAATATTCTCTTTTACCGTGAGATCGTAGCGTATAAAATCCTGGAAGATCACGCCAATTTGATGCCGCAAATCCTCCAAATCATATTCGCGCAACTCCTTTCCATCAAGAAGGATAATCCCTTCAGATGGATCGTAAAATCGAGCCAGAAGTTTTACCAATGTCGTTTTTCCCGCGCCGTTTTCACCTACCACAGCTACTGTCTCTTCTGGCCTGAGCGTAAAGGATAGATTTTTAAGGACAAGCCGGTCTGAGCGTGGATAATGAAATGAGACACTCCGAAACTCAATGCCTTGCTGGGTTGGCCTTGGAACGCGGATCTGCGATCGATTCCTTCGCGATAAAGCACCTTCCACCGAATCCAGGGACAGATCCAAAAAGGATAGAAGATTTTCTGCGAAAAGCGTGTCCTCGTAGAGACGGCCTATCGTCCGAAAAAAGGACTCCAACATGCTTCGGCTCCGCTCCGCAGCCTGGAAAACCAATACGACGTCTCCAATAGTGATAGTTCTCCAGATAGCCTGTACCACTGCATAGATCCAAATACCCGCGGTTCCAACGCTGGATGCGAGACCTAAAAAAGCGTTCGCACGTTCCTTCGAAAGCCGTACCCGTTTTTCTGCGACGAAGTATTGCTGCCAGAAATCTCGGAAGCGCCTCAGAAAGGGTTTACCAAGGCCGAACACGCGGATTTCTTTTACGGCATCCCGGGATTTCAGCAGACTCGAAAGATACGTAGCCATCCGTCTTGTCGGCACACGGCTGCTCTCTATACGCCACCACCGGTTTGCATAATAGGCTTGGACTATGGCTTGTGGAGCAGAGGTGAGAAGGAGAACGACAATTGCCAATGGATGCAGCTTGAGTAGGAGGGCGAGAACAGCACCTAGAGAAAGAAAAGACCCAAAGAAGCTCAGGGAGCCCCATGCCAAGTTGTGAGCCTTTGGAATGTTTTTGAGGGCGTTCTCCATTTTATCGTAGAACATCGGCGTCTCAAAGAAGGCGACATCCAGTTCTGTAGCTTTCTCGAGGACAAGAAACTCCGCATAATTTCGGAAATGTAGGCTGACAAACATGCTTGCTTCGGTACTCAATGACTGACACGTTCCTCCCACTGCCCATACGATGAAAATAGCACCTATGGGAACGAGTAACGCATACCAATCGACCACCTGAGCTTGTGAGGAGACTTGAAGAATTTCACTTATGCGATCGAGTATGACTTTCGATAGCCAAATCTGAGCAGGCAGCACAGCCGCACTGATCACAGTGAGAAGAATCGCGAGAGCCATATACGAAGGCTTGGCTTCCCACACTAACTTGAGCACGCGGAAATAGCTTCGAAATCTACTGTCAATAAACTTCACAGGGATAGCCTCATGATGGAGGTTCTAGGTTCATGGGCGGACCGGGACGGGCCGCGTCCTAGGATGGGAAAAAACCTGCAATTGCACTTAACTGCTTGTACCCGAACGATTGGTTTGGGTAATGATCGCTAGGTAAGACAATGCTGAATAGCCGACCCCTATCGCGTGGGTTCCAAATTGAGTAAGACAAGTAGCCAAGTGCGGTGCCAGTAGGCGCTGTTGACGTAGGGGTTTTCGGCCGTGGGCCAGTTTTTCCAGTAGGTTTCGTTGTGGGGGATCCGGTGATACCACTGGATTAGCGGGATCGAGGGCAGTTCGCGGAACCAGATGTCCATTGCCTTGCGGAAGAGCTCGACTAGCTCGGGGTCTTCTGGCGCGACCTCGGCCATGCGATCGACGATGGCGTCGAATTCCTCATTTTGCCAACGCCAGAAGTACTCGGCTGCCGTCCCCGTCGGTTGTACGAAGCGACTGTGGTAGAGGCGCAGGGTGAAATAAGGGTCTCGCACTGAAGCCGCGTGTCCGATAACAAAGGCCCGGGCCGTGCCTTGGGTCATGCGGGTATAGGCGTCGTTGGTGGCGCGGAAGCTGGCGTCAAAACCGGCTTGGCGCAGTTGTTCGATCAGCACCGGCGTGAAGTCTTGGAAGAGGTTGGGGAAGACATCGACCACTATCTTGAAGCGCGCTCCGTCCTTGCTCCAGAACCCGTCCTCGTCCTTGTGCCATCCCTTGCGTTCCATGATCTCCGCTGTGCGGGCTGGATCGTAGGTATTTAGCTGATATTGCGCGAGAAGATCTTGGATCTGGTCGATATAGCGCATTAGCGGGGGAAATTCGGGATAGGGATAGAGCGTGAACTTGCCCGCTCCCTGCCAACCGACGTCAACTACTTGGGCGCGATTAATCGAGTAGTTGATGGCCCAGCGGATCTCCGGGTCACTGAAAGGTTCTTCGAGATTGTTGAAGCCGAGGGACAGCGGCCACCAATCCAGATAGCCGTAGGGTGCTTCCCTGCCCGACCAGGTAGAGATATTGGGGTTTTGTTCGAGAACAGTCTTGATGTTGACGGGGCGCAAGTCTATGCTCGAATCGATCTCGTTGGCCAAAAGCTGTTGGGACCATTTGGCTTCATTGCCGAAGGGCAGATAGATGATGCGCTCAACCTTGGGTAGTTGCTGGAACCCCACTCCGGCCGCCCACCAGTCCGGTCGCAGATCCCAGACTCGCTGTTCGGGAGCGGTAATCGCTAGGCGATAAGGCCCGCTGACCACTGGCCAGCCCTTGGCTAGATCGAGGTTTTTGAAGGTATTGGCGTCCTGATCCTTCCAGATGTGCTCGGGGACGATGCGGACTCCATTGCCGAAGCAATCGGTGAAGTACGAAAACAGAAATCTTGGATTGGATGCCCGCAGGGTGATGCGCGCCGTCAGCTCGTCCACGGCCACCGCCTCGGCGACCCAGGTTTGCATGTCAGTAGAAAGCAGCAGTTCCGGCGCATGGGCCTTGAGCATGTTGATGGTGAAGACCAAGTCGCGCGCCGTCCACGGCATGCCGTCGCTCCACAGGACGCCGTCGCGGATTTTGATGGTGACTTCGGTGTAGTCCTCGTTGTATTGGTGGCTCTCTGCGATCCAGGGGATGAGGTTGTTTTCTTCGCCATAGGCATTGTAGTAATAGAGCGGCTCGAAGAGGAAATTGGATCCTGTCGAAGATACCATGCCGGGGATATAGGGGTTGAAGGCGTCGTAGTCCAGCATCTGGGTCAACCCGAGGATCAGCGTCCGGTCGCGCGGGACTTGTTGCACACTTGGCTCTTGTTGCGCTTGGTCGTCGGCACCACCGCACGCTAAGAGCAAAGCGCAACAAAGCCATGAGCACCAAATCCGCATTTGGTTTCCGTATTGCATGTGAATTTCCTTCGACGTTTAAACGGTCTCTGCGGGTGTGGCTAAGTCGCGCAGTTTGCGTTGCCAGCCGTATTTGTCCCCGCCGGTGAGCAAGGTGGCCCGTTCTTCGGGTAAGCCGGCGACGAATTCGGGATCGGGGTCGTAGCCGTTCCACGCTTGGAACATCGTCGGAGTGTAGCCGCCGAGAATCAAGACGCGATCCCGCTGCGAGCGGATGATGCCGGAAGAGTGCATTAGCGACTCGTAGAAGAGCAGCGTCGATCCCGCCGGCGCTTCGACTTGGTGGACGAGCGCGGGGTCGGCTAGGGCCGCGTCGATGATCGCTTGGCGGTCCACTTCTTGGGGGATTTTGTGGGTTCCGGGGATGACGGTAGTGCCGCCGTCGTCGGGGCCGAGATCGGTGAGATTGGTGAGTGCCTTGACGAAGGAGAAGTGATAGAGGCCATTGCCGGTGTGAGAATAGGCGGGGTTGATGCCTCGGTGGAAGCCATACTTTTGCTCTCCACCCGGTCGCCGGATATGGGCGTCTGACTGCTCTAGGCGGACGGTGCCGCCGACTATTTCCTCGGCCATCCCCAGAATCTTAGGATGGGTTAGGTATTCGTAGAAACACGGAGCTAGATGGGGAAGGTTGTCGATGCGGAAGAACTCTTGGGTTGAACTGGACAAATGGCAGTTTGCTCCGGGAAGTTGGCCTGTGCGCTGAAAATCGGCTTCGATTTGGTAGATGACTTCTAGGAGCGCGGCGACTTCGGCCTCGGTCAGGAGTTTTTCGAGGATGACGTAGCCGTAGATTTCGAGGTGCAGGCGTTGGGATGGAGTCAATGCGGGGAAGGGCGTGTTATCTGTGGACATGGTGGATTCCTCGTTTGGAGCGGAGCGGACGAGCCGGGAGAAAGGTAGGAAAATTTGACACAGGGGAGAACATTGCTCATTTCTTGAGAAACGGAGGGAAATAACTAATGCAATACAGCGACGAACACCACGCCCATTTTGAGGAGTACGGGTACGTGCGGCTCGGCAAGGTCCTCGACGACGCGGGCTTGGCCGAACTACAGCAGCGCATCGACGCGATCATGCTTGGCGAGATCCCCTATCCGGAGATGGAGTTTCAGCTCGACGGGGAGGACGCCGACTACGCGAAGATGCCCACCGTCTCTACCGGCCACAAGGGCACCACGCTCCAGTACCGCAAGATCATGGGCTTGGAGCAGGACCCGGTCTATCTCGCCTACATGCAGCATCCGCTCTTCCGCCAGGTCACCCGGCGCTATATCGGCGAGGACGTGTCAATTTTCCGGGCGATGTTTATGAACAAGCCGGCGGAAAAGGGCACGATACTGCCCTGGCATCAAGACGTGGGCGTGGGCTGGGGCGTGGATTACAATCCGACGACCACGGTGTGGACCGCGATCGATCCGGCGATGGTGGCAAACGGCTGTATGCAGGTGGTGCCCGGTAGCCACAAGCACGGGGTGATCACCGAAGGGCACTTTCCTTCGGCAGAACAGCTAGCCGAGTACGCGCCGCCGGGTGCGGAAATCGACCTCGAAGCCGAGGCGGGCGAGGCGATTTTGCTCAACAACCTGCTGCTGCACCGCTCGGGGATTAATCCGACGGGTCAGTCGCGCCGCGCCTTTAGCATCGCCTATATGGACGGAGCCTCGCGTTCCGTGCGCACGGGCGAAGGCTATCCGATGATTTTTGGCGCAGAGGCGCTGGTTCCGGCCTAGCCGGGCCACTGCTGTGCGGAGATGGCGTAGCGGGCGACGGCGTCCTCGTCCAATTCCACGCCCAAACCCGGGCCGGTGGGCACGATTGCGTAGCCGTCTTGGACCAGCGGCTCTTTGAGCAGGCTGTGTTCATGCACAAAGTTGCCGCAGAGGTCGGAGCCAAAGGTGCAGTTGGGCGCGGCAGCCGAGGCGTGGAGGCGGAAGGCGTCGAAAATTCCCAGATCGACATTGGAGGCTTGCCACACGGGGATGTCCGCACTTGCGGCGATGCGCGCCATGTCGAGAAAATCCCAATCCGAGGGCGCGACGTTGAAGGCGTCAACCGCTTCGAGATGCACCGCGTCGATGATCTGGCGGGGGTTTTGGAAGTGCGGGGCGACGAGGACGCTGGTCTCCTCCTTGAGGCGGCGATATTCGCTGAGATCGGTTTTGGGGAAGGGATCTTCGAAGACCACGTCGAGTCCGTCGAGGCGGCGGGCTAGGTCGAGCGCGTTTTTGAGATTGTAGAAGCGCTCGTTGGGGTCTAGGACTACCCGCAGGTGCGGCGCGATTTCGAGGGTGGCGCGGACTCGGTCTTCCATGTTGGCATCTTCCCACTTGCACTTCATCTTGATGCCGTGGAAACCTAGTTCGGCGGCGCGTTGGGCTGCGCGGGCGGTATCTGCGGCGCTCATCCGACTGATCCAGTAGTCAACTAGCACTTTGTCCTGTAGCTTGCCGCCGAAAATGCGGCATAGCGGCCAGCCGATCATTTTGCCGATCAGGTCGAGGAGGGCGATGTCCCAGCCGCCGCCGCGCAGAGCGCGTGGCTCAAAGGTGTTGGGGTCTTTGCCGATTAGGTCGGGTGGCTGCTCTGCGCGGTCGCCGTAGTACGGGCCGCTCATGCCGAGGCCGGTTAGTCCTTGGTCGGTGTGGATTCTGAGGATGTCTTGACGCCGGGCCGAGAGTGGCTCGGGATAACTAGGATTAGGCTCGTCGTACTCGGGCGGGGGGAGGATGCCCGGGAGGAAGGGGACGCAACAGACGGTGCGTTCGAGGTGGGTAATCTGCATGGCGTTTAGTACAGGGCTTGGTAGAGTTTGCGCTGGTAGGAGGCTACCAGCGGATTGTCGCGGCCTAGCAGGTGGAAGACGGCGACCATGGCGTCCTTGGCGGCTTGGTCGCCGTTCGATTTTTTGCCCACGATGTGCAGCCATTCCTGCAACGCGGTTTCGTAGTCGCCTTCGGCGGCGGCGCAGCAGGCGAGTAGGTAGCGGGCCTCGTGGTCGTCTGGCTGACTGAGCACTCGCTGGGCGCAGGCGGCGCGGCCTCCAGCCTGCTGGCACTGGTGGGCAAACTCGATCTGGGTGAGCAGCGCTTGGGCTTGGGGGTATTCGGGGGTGTCGGTTTCGACGAGATTGACCAACTCCTGTACGGTTTCAAATCGGCCTTGCTGCAGGTGGATCTTCGCTAGGCCGAGGAGGGCGGGGCCGTCGGTGGGATTTTCCTCAAGCGCCTGCTCGTACTGGCGCGCGGCCGCGTCGAAGTCGCCGGTGGCAGCTAAGTCGTCGGCTTGGTCAATCTCTTGGGCTTCGGGGATGGGAGTGTCGGAGACCAAAGGGCGGAGAATGGCTTCGATTTGCTCTCTGGGTAGCGCGCCGGTGAATTCTTGGGCTAGCTGGCCGTTCTTGACGATTTTGACCGCGGGGATGCCTTGGACCCGAAAGGCCATGGCGAGCTGCTGGTTTTCATCGACGTTGATCTTGGCTAGGGCCACGCCGGGGCCAAGCGCCGTGACGACGTCTTCGAGGATGGGTCCTAAGGTCTTGCAAGGGCCGCACCAGGGGGCCCAAAAATCGACGACGATGACGCGCTCCTGCGAGCCTTGGAGGACTAGCTCTTCAAAGTTCTGCTCATCGACGTCGAATATCTGCGGTTGGGGTTGGATTTCCATGGCGTCCTTCCGGAGTGGAAAAGGGGTATATGTCGGTTTTCGTTAGGTGGCTGCTAAGGCGACGAGTGGGCAACCACGAGGGTTGCCCCTACTGGGCGCGGCCGCGGCCGGCGACTTCCCATTCTTCGACGACCTCGCCATTGCGGAGGGCGAAGAGGCGGTCGTGGAGGTTGGTGGTCATTCCGCCGTGTAGGGGGATAAAAGAGAGGATATCGCCTACGTTGACGGGATGGTCTGCGGCGGTGGTATCGACGTGGCCGTGCTCGACGGACATGCCTTTGAGAAAAAGCTCGGGCTGTTCGAGGCAGTAGCCATAAGGGGTCGGCGGGTAGCTGGTGAAGGCCTTCTGACCGGCATCGACGATGGCTTGTCCCGGGCGGGAGGTGCTGACTACGGTGACGACTAGGCGCAGCGGACAGCGAGTGGGGTCGAGGTCTTCGCGCTTGCCCACGCGGGTCATGCCCTCATAGGCGTACGAGCCGATGCGGGTCTCGGTGCAGCCGAGGGATTTGGAGATGGTTTCGCTGCCAGTGCCGCCGCCGCTGATGATGTGCAGCGGCAGGCCGCTTTTGTGTGCTCCTTCGCGTACTTCGTCGAGGAAGGAGCGGGCGCGCTCGCTGCTGGGATAGGTCATCACGCCGGTAAAGTCCAGCCCCGGTAGCTGGTCGATGTGCTGGGCCAGCGCAAGGGTGTCGGCGGGCGATTGGGTGCCGACGCGGCCGCCGCCGGTGTCCATTTCGACGATTGCGCGGATGCGGCAACCGGCGGCTGTGGCTGCTTGTGAAAGCCCGTCAACGGTGGCCGCGGAGTCCGACGCGACTGTTATGGTACTTTTGCCGCTTTGGATCAGGCGCGTCAGGCGGGCTAGCTTGGGCTGGCCGACGATATTGTAGGGAATCAAGATGTCTTGGATGCCTCCGTCGGCCATGGCCTCGGCCTCGCCTAACTTCTGGCTGACGATGCCAATGGCCCCCGCGGCGATTTGCATGCGCGCAATGGCTGGCGTCTTGTGGGTCTTGGTGTGGACGCGCAGGCCGATTTCGAGCTGGTCGCAGGCGCTTTGCAAGTCGCGGATGTTTTTTTCTAGTACGTCGAGATCGACGCAGAGGGCGGGGGTGTCAAGTTCGGTAAAGTGCATGGCGTTTAGACCTTTCCGATGAAAAGTTCCATGTATTGGGCGGCGATTTTTTTTTGAGCGTATTCGCGCTGGACGTAGGCGCGGCACTGGCGGCCTAGATCGGCGCGTTCCGTTGGGCTGAGCGCGAAGAAGCGGTGGATTTGTTCGACGAAGGCCGGGTAGTCCTCTGGGTCAACGAGAAATCCGCCTTCGCGCACGCTCTCGGTAAGGGCATCGACGGCAAAGGCCACGGCCGGGGTGCCGGCGTACATACATTCGAGTTGGGTCTGGCCGAAGCCTTCGACGTCGCCGGGTATGTGGATGTTGGGCATGAGGAAAAGATCGCAACTGGTGCGCAGCATGGCCAGCACGTCGTCGGGGACTGGCCCGAGCAGGACGACGCGGTCCTTTAGACTGGATTGACAAAGTGCCTGTAAGCGCGCGGTTTCGCTGGCGGGAGGGCCGCAGATCAAGAGGCGAATATCTGCGTCGAGCAGGGGCATACCTTTTGCCAAAAATTCGACCATGCCCTTGCGGGGGACCTGGCGGCCGAAAAGCAGCAGGATGCGGTCTTGGCCAAAGCGCAGCCCGTGTTCCTCCTCAAAGCGCGCTCTGACCGTCTCCAGCGCGTCTGATGTCAACTCCAATGGTTCGACCCCTAAGTAGATGATCTCCAACTTGGTCTCCGGAACGCCGCTTGCCGCGGTAATGCAGCGGCTGTTTTCGCTGATGACGACGACCTTGTCGCAGGCGCGGACTCCCCAGTGCATCAGTGCGCGCGCGAGGGGATTTTTGTAGGTCATTTCGAGGCCATAGACGGTGGTGATGAAGCGCGCTGGACCCAAAGGGCGCAACAGCGGAGCCAACGACGCGGAGACCCCGTCGGCGAAGTACACGGCATCGACGCGGCGAAAGAGCACAGCCCACAAGGCGACCACAAAGCAATAGGGGAGGAACCAGGCTAGGTGCAAAAGCGACTGGCGGCCCAGCGAGACGAGGCGGACTTGGGCTTGGTTGACCAGCCGGGTATAGAGCGCGTGACAGTGGGTCTGGATGCCGCCGATGGTGGGTGGGTAGCGGCGGGCGAGGAAGAGGATGCGGGGGGGATGGTTTGGCACAGGTGTGGTCACGGCTCGACGAGGATGCGGCCGGGATTTTCTTTGGTTACTTCGCCGACGAGGGCGGCAGCGTCTAGTTGGAGGGCGTGGAGGAGGGCCTCGGCCTCGGCTGCGGCTACGGCGATGAGCAGGCCGCCGGAGGTCTGGGCGTCGAAGAGGAGATTGGCGCGGGCCGGATCGACGCCGTCGGCGACGGTGACTTTGGATGCCAAGAAAAGCTGGTTGTCGCGGGAGCCGCCTTCGAGTCCTTTGGCGGCTAGCGCCAAGCTGTGCGCTAGGGCCGGAACTTGGGCCGCGTAAAAAATCATTCCCACTTGGCTGCCTTCGGCCATTTCCGCGGCGTGTCCTAAAAGGCCGAAACCGGTGATGTCGGTGCAGGCGTGGACGGCGAAGTCCGGCAGGATTTCGGCACCTGCCTTGTTGAGCGCAAGCATGGATTCCACGGCCTCGGCGAGGTCGGCTTCGGCGAGGTGATCGGCCTTGAAGGCGTTGGCGATTAGTCCGGTGCCCAGTTTCTTGGTGAGGATGAGGCGGTCGCCGGGCTGGGCACCGGCGTTGGTGTAGATGCGGTCGGGGTGGACGAGACCGGTGACGGCGAGGCCGTACTTGAGTTCGGGGTCTTGGACGGTGTGGCCGCCGACGAGTGTGCAGCCGGCTTCGGCTGTTTTGGACTGACCGCCGAGGAGAATCTGGTTGAGGACCTCTGGATCGAGGTCGTCGGCGGGGAAACCCGCGATGTTGAGCGCGGTGAGCGGCTTGCCGCCCATGGCGTACACGTCGCTGAGCGAGTTGGCCGCGGCAATGGCTCCAAAGGTGTAGGGATCATCGACGATGGGGGTGAAGAAATCGACGGTCTGCACGAGGGCCTCGCGTTCGTTGAGGCGATAGACGCCGGCATCGTCGGCGAGGTTGAAGCCGACGAGCAGGTTGGGATCAGTGTTTGCTGGCAGACCTGCCAGGGCGCGCCGCAACTGGTCGGGGCGCAGCTTGGAAGCTCAGCCGCCGCAGGCGACCATTTGCGTCAGGCGCTTGGTCTTTTTATAGGTGAATATCTTTTGCCAACGATTCATAAGCGTTTGGGAAAGATAGCATTATATTCCATGACAAGCGAGGCGGCAGAGCGATCTGTTCGCTAGAAAGGTGATATCGAATGCGCATTGCAACAGCAGGTTTTTCTCACGAGTCGAATTCGTTCTATTCGCAGCCGACGCAGGTGGAGGATTTCGGGGTCTGCGAAGGCGCGGATGTGATTAGCCAGTACGCGGGAACCTTCCACGAGATCGCCGGCTATATCGCCGGGGCCGAAGAGTTTGGCTATGAACTCTATCCGCTGCTAGCGACATCGGCGACTCCGGGCGGTCCGGTGACCGCGGACACGTACGAGCACTTTGTCGGGCGCATCCTCAGCGGATTGGAGGCGGCTCCCAAGCTCGACGGGGTGCTGTTGGCGCTGCACGGGGCCATGGTCGCCGAGGGGTTTCCCCAAGCCGACGGCGAGACTGTGCGCCGGGTGCGCGCGCTGGTGGGCGACTTGCCCATTGTCGTGACCCACGACTACCACGCTAATGTGCCTCCAGAACTGGTGGACGCGGCCGATTCCTTGATCATCTACAAGACCAATCCCCACATTGACCAGCGGGAACGAGGCTTGCAGGCTGCGTCCATTCTGACGCGGCAGATTCGGGGCGAAGTTCAGCCCAAGATGGCGCTGGTCAAACCAGAGGTACTCTTCAACATTTACTTCCACAACACGAGTGTCGCGCCCATGCAGCCGCTGATGCAGGCGGCGATTGAGTTGGAATCCCAAGCGGGGATCCTCGGGTGCAGTATTGCCGGAGGTTATCAATACGCGGACGTGCCTTATATGGGGCCGGCGATTGTGGTGATTGCCAATGGCGACGAAGAAACGGCGCGGCGCGAGGCCGAGCGGTTGGGTGAGCAGATGTGGGCCAGCCGCGACCAGCTAAAGCCCTCGGTGCCCGATCCGGCCGAGGCCGTGCGGTTGGCGTTGGCGAGCGAGGAGACGCCCGTGTGCCTGCTCGACATGGGCGACAATATCGGCGGCGGTTCGTCCGGGGATTCGACGTTTGTGTTGGAGCAATTGCTCGCGCAGGGAGCCGACGGCTGGGTGGTGTCGGTCTGGGACGTCGAAAGCGCGCAGGCGTGCTTTGCCGCTGGCGTCGGCGGGCAGGTTCAGCTTCGCGTGGGCGGCAAGACCGACGACATGCACGGGCCGACCTTGGAAATCGCCGGGCGGGTGCGGACGCTGCACGATGGCTCGTACGAAGAGCGCGAGCGCCGGCACGGTGGGGGCCGCTATTTCAATCAGGGGCCGACCGCGGTTGTACAGGTCGAACAGGCCGGGAGCAAAGGGCTGCTCTTGCTCAATAGCGAGCGCTCCTGTCCCAACAGCATTCACCAGATTACCTGCGCGGGGATCCAGCCCGAGCACCAGCGGATTTTGGTGGCCAAGGGTGCGGTAGCGCCTAGAGCGGCGTACGAGCCGGTGTGCAGTCGTCTAATCGAGGTGGCTTCGGGTGGAGCGACGGCGATTGATCGGCCCGCCGATGATTACCAGCTAGCGCGTAAATCGCTTTATGAGTGGCGTTGACAGGCGGGAGGGGGGCGGCTAGCTTAGGCCACCTTTAGGATTCGACTAGGATGACAAACCCATAGGAGGAGAATTGTCATGACGCTTCGCATCGGCCTAATCGGCGCGGGGGCCAATACCCGCCTACAGCACATTCCCGGTTTTCAGGGTATTGACGGAGTTGAAATAACCTCGGTCTGCAACCGCTCGCGCGAATCGGGTCAACGGATCGCCGATGAGTACGGGATCTCACAGGTCTTTGAGGACTGGCGGGCGCTGATTGCAAGCGACGATGTCGATGCGATCTGCATCGGCACGTGGCCCTATATGCACTGTCCGATGACGCTGGCTGGGCTTGAAGCGGGCAAGCACGTGCTGACCGAGGCGCGGATGTGCATGAATTTGGCTGAGGCGCGGCAGATGTACGCGGCCTCGCAGCAAACGGACAAGGTGACGATGATCGTGCCGGCACCTTTCTACTTGTCGGCCGAGCCGCTCTTGCTCGACAAGCTGCACAGCGGTTTTTTCGGCGACTTTTTGGAAATTCACTTCACTGGCCTCTCCGGCGGCTACGCCCCGGACGCGCCGCTGCACTGGCGGCAGCGCCGCGATCTGTCGGGCAACAACATCATGGCGATGGGCATTGGCAACGAGACCGTGCGGCGCTATGCTGGGCACGAGAAGGCCGTGATAGCCTACGGTAAGACGTTTACGACCGAGCGGCTCGACGAGGAGACGGGGGAGAAGGCACCAGCCGATGTGCCGGAGAGCTTGGGCATTGTCGCCGAGCTGGAAAGCGGCGCGACAGCCGTCTATCACTTGAGCAGCGTCGCGCGCTTAGGCCCTGCCTTTGGCTTTGCCTTTTACGGCACCAAAGGCTCGTTTAAGATGGACGAGAGTGGGGTATGGATAGCCGGCGAGGGCGACGACGAGTTTCAGTCCTTCGACATCCCCGAGCATCCGCGCGACGGCTGGCAGGTAGAAGAGGACTTTGTCGATGCCATCCGCGACGGCCGGCCCGTGACCCACACCAGCTTTGCCGACGGCGTCAAGTACATGGAGTTTACCGAGGCCGTGCAGATTAGTATGGCGGAAGGGCGGCGGGTGGAATTGCCGCTTGATTGATGGCGCAAAAAATGGGTAAGGAGAAGCGGCTGGGGCTTTTGCCTCGGCCGCTTTTTTATTCGTCGAGCAGTTCGCCGCAGTGCGGGCAACGGCGCTCTGGGTCTTCTGACCGATGAGCCGCTAGGGCGTCGACAAATCCCGCGCCGAGCAGGCCGGCCGGCAGCGCGAACATGCCGATTCCCAAGATGGCGATGACCGCGGCGATGGTCTGGCCGAGGGCGGTGATCGGATAGGTGTCGCCGTAGCCGACCGTGGTCAAGGTGACGATGCTCCACCACATGGTGGCCGGGATGCTGGTAAAGACCTCGGGCTGGTCCTCGTGCTCGACGAGGTACATCAGCGACGAGGACAGGGCCAACAGGATCAGGAGCACTAAGAAGATGCTGACGAGCTCTTCTTTGCGATCGGCAATGACGTGGCCGAGCAAGCGCAGGGCGCGGAAGTAGCGCACCAGTTTGAGGACGCGGAAAATGCGGATCACGCGGATCACGCGGATAAAGCGCGCATCTACGGTCGGAGGCGGCAGGAGCAAGGGGAGGATGGCGAGGAAGTCGATGATGGCCAGAGGTGTCAAGGCAAAGCGGATGCGCCCGGTCACGGGCCGCGAAAACCTCGGGTTGGCGGTAATGGCCCACAGGCGTATCAGGTATTCAATCGCGAACACGGTTAGCGAGAAATCCTCAAAAAGTTCAAAAGCGGCGCGATTGAGGTTGTAGATCGGCTCGACGGTTTCGAGGATCAGGGCGACGATGTTGAGCAAGATCAGGACGATAATGGCCACATCGACGAAGCGCCCCGGCTCATAGTCTGGCTCGATAAAGTGATAGACGCGCTCTCGGATACTCATGTGCTTACTCCCACTCGGCGAAGACCTCCTCGGCCAGCCCAAAAGCAGTGGTCATGCCGTTGCCGCCGATGCCGTTGACGATGGTTACGCCACGGGCTGGCTCGGCGATGAAAGTGGCTTGCTCAGGGTGTTTGGCGTAGATGCCGTGCCAGCGCTGGGCGATGTGCAGGGCTGGAGCGGCGAGGAAGGTCTGGAGATAGTCGAGAATTAGCCGGTCGATTGCGGGGTTGTCAAACGGATTGACGACCCAGTCGTACTCGTGCGAGTCGCCGATGACGATTTCGCCGAGGCCGTTTTGCGAGGCCATGACGTGGATGCCCCACTGGTCGAATTCGGGGCGCTCGGCGGCGATGCGCTGGGTGTAGGCGGCCAGCGTTTGGCACTGCTTGAAGGCGGCGTAGTGGCGCAAGGTCAACCCGGCGGCGAGCATCGGCCCAAGGCGCCAGTTGCCGGGCTGGGGCGCGGTGCGCATCATCTGCAACTTGCAGCGGGTGAGTCCGCTGTTGGCAAATAGTTGGGGATAGAGCGATTCAAAGTCGGTGCCGCTGCAGACGATGGCGCGGTCAACGGACCAAGTCTCCGCTGGCGTGTGGATTCGGGGGAGGTCGATGTGGTGGACTGGGGTGGAGAAGCGGAGGGCTACGCCGTACTCACGCGCTAGGTAGGCCGGTAGCGCGGCGATGGCTTCGCGGGGATCGACGCAGAGTTCGGTTGAGCTCCAGAGGCCGCCTTTGAGTCCAGCGGGCTGCACGGCGTGGCTGCGAGCCAGTACGGCGTCCCGGTCGAGCAATTCGACCGAGTAGCCGAGGGCTGGAGCGCGGTCGGCAAACTCCGCCAACACAGCGCACTCGTCGTCGGCATAAGCTAGGTGCAAGGACCCGGTCTGGGCGCACCAGATGCCCGCTTTGGGGGCGAGGTCGAGCCATAGCCGGCGCGTGCGGAGGGCTCGTTGGTGAATGAGACCGGGGGCTTGGCCGATGGGCCAGATCATGCCGAAGTTGCGGATAGAGGCCCCTTGGGCTTGGGGAGTGCGCTCGAAGAGGACGACGCGGTGGCCGCGCTTGGCCGCGGCAAGGGCGTGGGCCAAGCCGACGATGCCAGCGCCGACTACGGCGATATCCGCTTTGAGGTCGGGCATATAGCAATCCTACATCAGCAAGATGATCCGCAGATGGACGCAGATGGACGCAGAATGGGATACATAAGACGATCTACTGCTAATTATTCCGCATTGCTAGAGCAGGGTTGGCGGTAGATGTGTAAGGTGCGAAGAGGGTTCATCAGGCTAAGACTCCATTGCAAAGAAAGTCGAAAAGATCCCAGTTGCGCGCTCGGCCCGAGGCCAACAACTCGGTGTATTCGTCGGTTAGCGGTCTATTGCAGATCATGGGCACCACTCCTTCGTGCAGACCGCCGTGCGAGCGCAGGCCCTCGGCGACGTCGGCGAGTTCGTGCCAGTCGGGGGTGCGGCCGAGGACGGTATCTCGGTCGGCGAGGACGACTAGTTCGCCGATGCGGTCGGGGGGGAGTTGATAGGTGGCGGCTGCTTGCTCGCGGCTGAGCACCTGTTCGACGCCGGGCATGGCGCGAAGGATTGCAGTGGCTCGTGCGGTGTGCGCGTCGTCGAGATAGACGGTGGCGTAGGAGCCCAGCGCGCCGTGGTGGACGACATAGGGGTCGGTGATGGGCAGGATGACTCTCGCTTCGGCGATGCCAGCGGCGACGAGTTGGGTCTCGATAAACTGCACCTTGGGGGCACCGTCGGCGTTGGTTTTGGCGTTCATGCCGTGGTCGGCGGTAATGCCCAAGATAATGTCCTGAGCGTCGAGCGCGCCGATAAAGCGGTCGAGGCGGGCGTAGAAGGCGTTGGCTTCCGGCTCGCCGGGTGCCCACTTGTGCTGGACGAAATCGGTGGTCGAAAGGTAGAGCAGGTCGAGGTCGTAGCGTTCGAGGAGACGCGCGCCAGCCTTGATGCAGTACACGCTGGCTTCGGGATCGTAGATGCTAGGGTTTTCTCGGCCGACTAGGTCGAGGACGTCGGCGATGCTGTGGGTGGATGGCGCGGCTTCGTGCGCTTTTTCGACGGAGAAATTGATGCCTTGCCAGCCGTGGGCCAAAAGCAGGCGCAGCTTGTCTTTGGTGGTGATGGCGGCGACTTGTTGGCCGGCTTGATGGAAGGCGGCGAGGATCGTTGGGGCGCGCAGGAAGCAGGGATCGTTCATCATCACTTCCTCAGCGGCATCTAGGTCGTAGTAGAAGTTGCCGGGAATGCCGTTTATGGCCGGCGGCGCACCGGTGATGATGGCGACGTTGTTGGGATTGGTGAAAGAGGGAATGACGGTGTTTACTTGGCCGTGGACGCCGCGCTCGATGATCGAACGGAGATTGGGCATCTGAGCGGCGGCTTCGTCGAGGTAGGCTTGGGAGCAGCCGTCGAGGCAGATGCCGACGATGGCTTTGTCGCGCGGGCGATAGCCCCGGTCATTGACTTGAATCATGCGCTAGGAGCAACGGCGACGCGGATGTGCTGACGGGTTTCGGCCAAGGCGATGGCTTGCTCTAACTCGGCGAGGGCAAAGGGGTCGCTGACCAGCGACGAGTACGGATAGCGGTCGGCGGTGCGGGCGAGAAAGGCGAGCGCCTCGTCGAGATGGTGCGGGCTGTAGTTGTGGACGCCGCGGATCGTCAGGCATTTGCGGATGACCTGCTCGCCGGTCAGCTCTAGCCGGGTGTTGGGGTGGACCATGCCGACGAAGACGTAGCTGCCGCCCGGGCGCAGGGCTGCGACCCCCGAGGGAATCAAGTCCGCGTTGCCAGCGACTTCAAAAACAGCGTCGAGTCCTTCCGGTGGCGAATCGGTCACGGGTATAGCGCCGAATTCAGTGGACAGCGCTCGGCGGTCCGCGTCGATGTCGGTGCAGTAGATTTGCTCGATGCCGCGCTCGGCGAGCAGGGCACACGTATAGAGGCCGAGCAGACCGGCACCCTGGACCAGAACCTTGTTGCAGGAGGTGGGTAGCACCGCGATGGCGTTGACCGCAGTGGCCAAGGCACAGTTGGCTGGGGCGACTGTGGAGTCGGGCAAGTGGTCTGCTGCTTTGGCGATGTGCGTGCCGGGTCTAATGAGTAGATGCGTGGCGTAACAGCCGTTGAGGCCGCTGCCGTCGGTGAGCGTGGCGTGGCCGTACTTAAAGAGCGCGTCGCATTTTTCCGGCAGGCGATGTTCGGTGCAGGGCAAACAGGTACCGCAACTGTCGGCGATGGTCCAGCTTACGCGGTCGCCCAGCGAGAAGCCGGGGCGCTGCGAGGCGACGATGCGGCCGACGGCCTCGTGTCCGAGGATCAGGGGTGTAGGCTCCGTGCGCAGGCCGGACAGCGTATGGAGGTCGGAGCCGCAGATCGTGGCTAGGCCGATCTCGACGAGCACTTCGCCGGGTGCGAGTGAGTCGGGTAGAGGAAGATTTTCGCAGCGGAGCGGATGGCCTAGGCCGTCGAATATCTGTGCGGAGGCCGTGGGCATGGCTAGCCTTGCGGCTTGCGCCAGTAACCCTCTAACAGGTCTTGCGACACCCAGCCCAACAGCCGTCGGGCCTTGGCGTTGCTGTAGCGGCCATGGGGCGTGTCCGTGGTGATGTGGAAGATCTCGCAGCGCGAAGGCAGG
The DNA here is from genome assembly GCA_022819745.1 of Candidatus Latescibacterota bacterium. Next base: position 48,168 of record JAJEGS010000023.1, read on the forward strand.
GACGCCAAATCTACCTCTAGGCACTTTTGCAGGGCGCGGGCGGCGTCGGGAAAGGTGACGGAAAAGGGATTGGTGCCGCTGCCGAGTTGCTCGGCGGACGGCTCGGCGTCGCGAAAGCTCAAAAAGAGGGTAGTGAGCACGTGGATGGGATGGTTGGCGGCGAAGACGCGGCAAATCTCTTGACCGAGCGATTTGCTGTGCGCGTAGAGGCCGACTCCCGAATGCAGGGGGACTTCCTCGTTGATGTCGAAGTCGTAGTGCTCGTACGAGGGCCCGGCTTGGGTGAAGTGGGGTCCGGTGTTGACGAAGCGGGAGTGGCCGTTCTCGACCGCGGCGAGGATGCCGTTGTACGTGCCAGTGGTATTGACGTCAAAGGCGATCTTGCGGTCGGGGCGCAGGACCGAGCAGTTGATGGTTACATCGGTGCCCTCGGTGGCGCGGCGCACTTGGTCGAGGTCGGAGACATCGACCTGCATGGTCTCGTGCGGGCTGTCGATGGGCACGATGTCGGTGATGCGCAACTCGTAGGTGTCTTGGAGCTGTTTGACCACGTGCGGGCCGAGAAAGCCGTTGCCGCCTAGGAGCAAAACTTTCATGGGTTGGCCTCAAAGTTGTATTGGGGATCAAACGCTAGGTGGCTCTTGGCGCGCTCGACGGAGAAGCGGGCGCGTGTTGTCGCAGACTGGATGTGGATGGCGCTGTACTGGCCGGAAGGCCCTTTTTGCACAATCTGAGCCACGGCTTGGGCGGCGTCGCGCTCGTCGAGCCACATGGGATCGTAGGGCTGGTCGGAGACTTCTTCGGCGCGGACGAGGTGGCCAAGTCGGGCAATGGTGATGTGGAGTTCGTGGCTGTGGGCAAATTCGCGGGCCGTAAACTCAGCTAGGTGAGCGCCGAGAATGGCTGGGGAGCAGGAGGGCAGCGGCTTCCAGGTCTCGTCAACGGTGAGGTCTTCTTCGTACGGGGCGAAAAGGTCGAGTGTGCTCACGAGGATGGCGTGTTCGACCTGCGCGGCGGCCGCGGCTAGGAGCAGATTGTACGTGCCGCGCGTATTGCGGTCCAGCCAAGTGTTTTCGCCGTCGCCGTCGCCGTCGCGCGGCGCGTAGGCGAGGTGGACGACGGCGTCGATGTCTTTGACGAGTGCGTCGGTCTCTGGGCCGTGCCCTAGATCGCACTGGATCCCGAATCTAGGCTCGGGGTCGGTCAAGCGCAGTTGGTGTGCGTCGCCGAGGCCATCGGCTAGGGCTTGGCCGAGCGAGGTAGCGGCGTTGGTAATGAGTACGCGCATAGCCTTAGAGGACCTGCTGGTCGGTCGGGGTGGGAACGATGTCGTGGATTTGGCTGTCCATCAGCGCGGTGGACGACTGCATTTCGAGCACGGCCTTTTCGTGCAGTTCGTCGATGGTGCGGCAACCGGCCGTGGCCAAGGTGGCGCGCAGCATCTGGATGCGGATCGGCAATTTGTCGTGAATCGAGCCGATGTGGGGGACGTAGCCGGCGATGCCCTCCTCGAAGAAGTTGTCTCGCGTCTGTGCATAGCGGCGCATGTTGTGGGCGCGCAGCGAACCTTCCATCCAGTACTCTTTGACGATGTCGCCGGCCGCGGTGCGCACGAGGTTGCCTTGGCTTTCGGTGTAGCCGGCGAAGAAGCTCCCCATCATCACGGCGTTGGCACCCAAGGCCATGGCCACGGCGATCTCGGCCGGACCCGAAATGCCGCCGTCGGCGATGATGGGCAAGTAGGTGTTGCAGTCCTGCTGCCATTGGTTGCGCGCCGCGTTGATTTCCATCAAGGCCGTGCCTTGGCCGCGGCCGGTGGCCTTGACTTCCTGCGTAATGCAACCCGAGGCGATTCCCATGCCGACTTTGATGGCGTCAGCGCCGGCCTCGGCCAAGAAGCGAAATCCCTCAGCCGTGACGACATTGCCGCCGATGACCGGGGCGTCGGTGCGCTCCTTGAGGAATTGAATCATCTGCCGCTGGTATTCAGTGTGGCCGTCGGAGGCGTCGATGACTAGCACGTCCGCTTCTTGCGCGATGAGGGCTTCGGCCCGCTCGCGGTCCTCCGGGTGGGTGGAGACGGCTGCGCCGATGAGTAGGCGCTTCTTTTCGTCGATGGATTCGTTGGGGTGCCGCAGGTGCTTGTCGAGGTCCTTTTTGAAGACCACTGCTTGCAGGACGCCCCCTTTGGATAGAATGGGCAGGAAGCCGCGGCCGTAGCGGATCATCAGCTCGTTGGCGGCCTTGAGGTCGCTTATTTCGCGACCGGCCTGCACGTCGGTTTTCATGCGGGAGGCCACTTGGCAGTCGAGGTCGCGGCGCTCGTCGAAGTCCTTGTCGGTGAGGATGCCGAGGAGCTGGTCGTGGAACTGGCCGCTGGTGGTGACTGGAAAGGTCGTATAGCCAGTGCGGTGAATGATCTCTACTACCTCGGCGATGGGTTGCTCGGGAGACAAGGTGAGAATATCGGTCTGAAAACCGGCCTTGAAGCGCTTGACTTGGCCGACCTTGGCGCACTGCTCGTCAATGGGCTGGCTGACGGGCAGGATACCGATGCCGCCTAGCTGGGCCAAGGCAATGGCCATCTCGCCGCCGGTTACGGCCTGCATGGCGGCGCTGAGGAAGGGCACGTGCAGGTAGAGAAAGTCGTCCCCCTTGCGGCAGAGCCGGGTTTTGAGCGACGTGTTTGGGGCGTTGCCGTCGGCGGGCGTGTACCCAGGCAGAATGCGAAATTCTTTGAGGCTGTGCGAAGGGGTGCTCAGGACTTGGGCCATGGAAGTCCTCTCAGCGTTGGCAGGGGGGAAGAGGGAAGGATTTAGCCTTAGAGTATAAAAATAGCATTGGTTTTATTCAACCCACTTTATTTTCTTTAATAGATAGCAATCACATCCATTAAGCTAAAGGAGCTTTGTTATGTTCTACGAAAAAATCTATCCGAGGAACAACCATTCGACCGACGGCATGACGTGTCTGTTGGCCGGTTTTGTGGCTGGCGTTGCGGTCGGCGCGGCCGTGGGTGTGTTACTGGCCCCGAACAAGGGCGAGGACACCCGACGCTTGATCAAGGACCAAGCCGAAGAAACGCGCGACCAAGTGGTGAAGGCTGTGAACGGGGTGACGGCGCGGTTCGAAAAGAAAGCCCCACAGGAAGAAGAGGCGGCCTAAGAGCGGCCGTAGTTGAGGCGGTAGAGGCGCGCGTAGATGCCGTCTTGGAGCAGTAGTTCCTCGTGGCGGCCTCGCTCGCGCACCTCGCCGCGGTGCATAACCAAGATCTGGTCGGCGTTGCGGATGGTGGAGAGGCGGTGGGCGATGACGATGGAGGTGCGCTCGCTCATCAGCTTGGCAATGGCGTCTTGGATGAGCAATTCGGTCTCGGTGTCGATGCTGGAGGTGGCTTCGTCGAGGACGAGGATTTCCGGGTCGAAGGCTAGGGCGCGGGCAAAGGCCAACAACTGGCGCTGGCCGGCCGACAAGGTTGAGCCGCCTTCGGCCACGGCGTGGGCGTAGCCTTGGGGAAGGCGTTCGATAAAGGGCGCGGCGTTGACATAGCGGGCTGCGCGCTCGACTTGGGCGTCGTCGATGGCGTCGTCGCCGAGGCGGATATTGCCGCTGACACTCCCTGAAAATAAGAAGACCTCCTGCTGGACGATGCTGATGCGGCGGCGCAATTCGGCCGCGTGCCACTGACGCACGTCGCGGCCATCGACGAGGATTTCCCCGCGCTGGATGTCGTAGAAACGGCAGAGGAGGCTGACGATGGTGGTCTTGCCCGAGCCGGTGGCTCCGACCAGCGCCATACTCTGCCCGGCCTGTAGTTCAAATGAGACATCCTTGAGAATCCAGTCTTCGGCTGCTGGATCGTACTTGAAGAACACGTTGCGGAACTCAATTGCGCCGCCGCGGCTGGCTACGGGCAGCTTGCGTCGCGGCTTCGACGACTCGACTGAGCTCGCCGAAGCCCTGAGCTCAGTCGAAGGTCCGCCGACGGGTTCGCTGGGGACGGCCAACATCTCGAAGATGCGCTCGGACGCGGCCATGGCGCTCTGCAGCAGGGCATAGCGGTCGGAGATGTCCATGATCGGGCGGAAGAAGCGGCGGATGTACTGGAGAAAGGCCACCAACACCCCCAGCTCAATGCGGTCGTCAATCACGTCCGAGGCCCCGTACCACAGCACCAGCGCCATGCCGACCGTGCCGAGTAATTCGGTGAGGGGAAAGAAAACGGCAAAGCAGTGGATTTCGCGGTCCTCGGCGTGGCGGTAGGGCAGGTGCTCGGCGTCGAAGTCGCGCAAATTGCGTTGCTGGCGGTTAAAAAGCTGCACCACCTCCATGCCGGTAATGTTCTCCTGCAAATAGGCATTGAGCCGCGCCAAGCGCGTGCGCAACTCGCGATAGGCGCGCATGGCGAGGCCCTGCAGGTAGAAGGTCGAGACGGCGATGATCGGGACCACTGTGCAGCAGATCAGGGCGAGCTCAAGGTCGATATAGGCCATGAAGCCGACGATGGCCAGCAGGGTGAACAGGTCCATAAAGACCGAGACGATGCCCTCGCTGAAAAACTCGTTGAGGGCATCGATGTCGTTGGTGGCGCGGGTCATAATTCGGCCCAGCGGCGTGCGGTCGAAGTAGCGCAGCGGCAGCTTTTGCAGGTGGGCAAATAGGTCGCGGCGCATGTCGTACATGACGCGCTGACCGATCATGCCGGTGACCAAGGTCTGGGCGTATTGGGCGCCGTACTGCACGGCAACGCTGCCAAAGAAGGCCGCGATCATCCACCGCAATCCCGCCCAATCGCCGACGGCGATGTGGTCGTCAACCGCTACCTGCGTGATATAGGGCCCGACCTGGCCGAAGCCGGCGGCGAGGGCAATGGTGCCAAAGGCGAGGATCACGTGCCCGCGGTGGGGCTTGAGATACCCCAACAGTTGCAGCGTTAGCCCCAAATTGAAGGCGCGTTCTTGGATTTCTTCTTCTTTGTTGAGTTCGGTGCTCACAGCGTTTCTAGCTCGGCGCGAAGCTGCTGGTGCTGGTACAACTCGGCGTAGAAGCCGCCGCTGTTGACCAACTCGGCGTGGGTGCCTAGTTCGGCGATGCGACCGTCTTCGAGCACGGCGATGCGGTCGGCGTGGCGCAGGGTCGAGATGCGGTGGGCGATGATGAGGGTGGTGCGGCCCTGCATGAGGGCGTGCAAATGGTCGAGGATCGCTTCTTCGGTGTGGGTATCTACCGCGGAGAGCGCATCGTCGAGGATGAGGATCTGCGGTCGGCGAATGAGCGCGCGGGCCAAGGTCGCGCGTTGCTTCTGGCCGCCGGACAGGGTGACGCCTCGTTCACCGATGAGGGTGTCGAAGCCCTCGTCGAACTGGTCGATGTCCTTTTTGAGCTGGGCCTCTTCGGCCACAGCGTGGATCTGGGCTTCGGCGGCCGAGTCCGCGCCGTAGGCGAGGTTGGCGCTGAGGGTATTGGAAAACAGAAAGGGATTTTGCGGGACGTAGCCGATGGCGTCGCGCAAAGTCGCTAGGGGCCATTCCTCGATTGGCACCCCGTCGATGAGGAGCTGGCTTGGCCCGGCTTGGATCAAGCGCGGCACGAGGCGCGCCAAGGTGGTTTTGCCCGAGCCGACGCGGCCGATGATGCCGAGGGTCGTGCCTTGGGGAATTTCGAGATCAATCTGATGCAGGACTTGCTCTTCGCCGTAGGAAAAGCTGAGCTTGCGGAAGGCGATGTGCCCGGCGATTGGGCGCGGATTGGCTGGGGGCAGGCTTCGACCTGAGACTTCGGCGAGCTCAGTCGAGTCGCTCAGCCGAAGGGCGTGGTCTTGGATCTCAGGCTCGACGGCGAGGATTTCGTTGATGCGCTGCATGGACACGAGGGCGCGCTGAGCGCGGTCGATGACCCAGCCGATGTACATGATCGGGCGGATGAGTTGGGTCAGGTAGGCGTTGAAGGCCACGAAGGCCCCTAGGCTGAGTTCGCCGTCGATGACTGCGCGCCCGCCCAGCCACAAATTTAGTCCCAAGCAGAGCGAGGCGATGACATAGGACAGCGGTCGGTAGTTGGCGCGGGTGCGAATATAGGCGCGGTTTTTTTCGAGGTACGCCAAGTTGAGTTGGTCGAACGCGGCGTTTTGCGCGGGCTCTTGGGTGTACGCCTTGACCACGCGGATACCGGAGAGGTTTTCTTGGATGAAGGTGCTGATGCGGCCGAAGTAATCTTGGATGGCCTTGTAGCGGGTGTTGATGACTGCGGCGATGCGGATCATCACGACGCTAAAAAGCGGCATGGGTATCAGCACCAGTAGAGCCAACTTCCAGTCGAGCAAGCACATGCAGGCGAGGGTGAAGGTCAGACCCAAGGCCGTATCGACGATGCCGCGGACGCCATAGATCCAAAAGAGATGCACCGAGTGCAGATCGTTGGTCGCCCGCGCCATGAGGTCACCGGTGCGACGCTGCTGGTAGTACGACAGCGGCAGCTTGAGTAGGTGAGCGAAATACGCGACGCGGATGTCGTATTCGATGCGATTGGCGGCGCGGCCTAAGAATATCCGCATGGCGTAGCCACACAGGGCCACGCCCAAGGCGTAGGCGAGGATGTAGAAGACGTAGGTTGCTATTTCCTTGGAGGCCGTGTCCGGCGCGGAGACCGCATCGACGGCATCGCCCACCAGCAGCGGGATGCGCGCGGTCGCCGCTTGCCCCAGCCCAATGCAGAGCGCACCGAGCAGGATGTGACTTCGATAGGGACGGACGTATTGGGAAAACGGACCAAACATTAGCGGGCGAGGGCTAGCTCGGGAAAGGTGCTAGCGAGGAGCGGGCGCATGGCTGATAGTGCCTCGGCGCGGTGACTGAGGCGATTTTTTACCTGTGGGTCGAGCTGGGCCATGGTCTTGGCGTGGGCGGGAACAAAAAAGACCGGATCGTAGCCAAAGCCGTTGGTGCCGGCAGGGGCAGGGGCGATCCGCCCTTCACACGTGCCTTCGGCGCGGCACTGGCGGCCATCGGGACTTACTGCGCAAAGGACGCAGCGGAACCTAGCACGGCGCTGCGCTGGCTCGGGATAGGGCGCGAGCTGGGTGAGTAAGAGCTGGCAGCGGCCGGCGTCGTCGAGGTCGGGGCCGCCGTAGCGAGCCGAGTAAATCCCGGGCGCGCCGCCGAGGGCATCGACCTCGAGCCCAGAGTCGTCGGCAAGGGCGATCTGGCCGCTGGCTGCGGCATAGGCGCGGGCCTTGAGTTGGGCGTTGGCGGCAAAGGTCTGGCCGCTTTCCTCGACGTCGAGTTCAAGGCCCAACGCGGCTGGCGCGACGACCGCGATATCGGCGAGTAGGGCGCGGACTTCGCGCAGCTTGCCGGCGTTGTTCGAGGCCAGAAGCAGCGCCATTGCGGCTATTGGGGCTGCTCGTCAAGCTCTGCGAGTTTGCTCGCCGCGTAGTCTTTGAAGCGGCTGTCTTTGACTGCTTGGTTGTACCAGCGCCGCGCCTCCTGTCGTTGGCCGAGCTGAAAATGCGCGTCGCCCAGCAGCGCTTCGGCGGCTGGGTAGTCGTCCTGGCAACTGGTGGCGCGCCGACCGAACTCAATGGCTTGGCGAAAATTGCCCATGCCGTAGTGGGCCTCGCTGAGCCGGTAATGCGTCTCGCAGTAGTCTTTGTCTAGATCGGCTGCCTTGTTTAGCGGGGCAATGGCCTCGTGGAAACGGCCGAGCTGGTTGAGCGCAATGCCGAGCAAGCGCTGCCCTTCGGCGTACGTGTCGTCGATCTTTAGGGCGTTTTGCAAAAGCGGCACGACGCTCTCTATATCTTGGGTATCGAACTTCAACCGCGCCAAGTCGCCGTACGATTCCATGTACGTGGGGTCGGCCTCAATGGAACGCTCGTAGGTGACAATGGCTTTGCCGTAGTCGCGGCTGAGGCGCTGGATGTCGCCGAGGGCATTGTAGGGTCTGGCGTCGGTGGGATCGGCTGCGATGGACTCGGCAAAGGCCACTTTGGCCTTGTCTTTTTCGTGCAAGCCACTGTGGGCAAGGCCCATGACGTAGAGGGATTGGGCGCTTTGCGGGCCGTAGTCGCGCGCTTTGTTAAAATAGTCGATAACCTCGCGGTATTTCTTTTGCCGAAAGCTGTTGAGAGCAGCCTTTTGATAGAGTTGGCCCAGGGCCTTAGCGGACTGCTCTGGCTTGGTGCCGAGGGCATGGGATGCGGCAAAACTATTGATGGCTTTGTCGTACTCGTTGAGGGCCTTGTAGGAAATGCCGAGGACGTAGTGGGCATTCCCGTAGGAGGCATCGGCCGCCACGGCCTTTTCTAGCTCGATGACGGCGTTGCGAAAGCTGCCCTTTTTGACCAAGTCGTAGCCCGCGCGAAAGTAGTCGAGGGCTTCGGGCGACTGGGCGAGGGCGGGTGCGCTCAAAAGCGCGAGCGCGAGACTGAGCAAGCGGCAGTACTGCAAAGCGGATCCTCCTATACAAAACATGTGTAAAAGGCGTGGACGGGCTTAGCGGCGGGCGTCGAGTCGGGCCTTGACTTCGCCGTCGTCGGGAAAGCGGCCTTCTTGCAGCTTGGAAAAGATCAGTTCGCCATTGAGGCTGACTTCAAACCGCCCTCGGTCTGAGGGCACTAGCGAGAAGGCGGCGATGTCGGTCTTGTAGGCGACGAGTAGCTGTTCCGCCAAACTGGCGGCTCTGGTTTCGTAGCCTCAAGCAGAGCAGTAAATGAGTTCCAAGTTCACGGGAAACCTCCTTGGGAATAGGGGTTGAAAAAGTATAAAAGTCCCTAGGCGCGTTGTCAAAAACGGCAAGTGGGTGCAGTGGACGAGGTTATAGACGGCTCTTATCTTTAATGATACATAATTAAATAAAAATCAGCCTCCGCAAATTCCTTAGACGTTTCCACCAATATCCACCTCATTGATAGAAAACGCGGTATGGCGGGCACTTTGTTCGACAAGCAAAAATGTGGCAGTGCGCGGCTCGCCCTTGGGGCCTTGCTAGTGGGCGCGAGCTTGGGCCTCGCGTGTGGAGGCCCCACGCCGGAAGAGTATATTCAGCAGTTCAAAAGCCTGCAAAAAGCCGAGCGCGTCAAAGCCGCTAACCAGCTCATTCGCTTCGACGCCGACGAGGTCGTTCCCCTGCTGATTGAGGAAGCCGACTCCGGGTACATCCGCGTGCGGTTTGAGGTAATACAACTGTTGGGCCGCTTTAAGGACGAGCGCGCCGTGCCGCCGTTGATCGCGGCCCTAAGAGACAAGTCGCCGAGGGTGGCGGCGGCCGCGGCGTGGGCGTTGGGCGAGATCGGTGCGCCCGCCGCGCTCGCTCCGCTACTCAAGTACGCGCGCGATCCCACGGTGGAAGTGCGCCAATACGTGCTCGGTGCGCTCGGGTCGTGCCATTCGTACGAAGCCGAGCCGGCCTTGAGCGACTCGGCTTTCCGCGTGGTGCGCCGCGCCTTGCGTGCCTCCAAGCCCAAGTGGCGGGTCGCCGCCTTGCAGAGCCTGCGCGCTTACGGGTACCGCGACGCAGTGGAAGAAGTCATTCGCATGTCAGTGGACCCCTCGAACGAAGTGCGCTATGTCGCGGTGCAGGCCCTCGGCCAGATCGGCAGCGCATCGCTCCGTCGGCCCGTCCGCAACGCCATCTACGAGGCCCTGCTGGTCGCGCTCGACGCCGACGAGCTGCAGAGCATCCGCAGCAAGGCCATGCACGCCCTCGCCGAGATGGGCGATAAGCGGGCCGTGCCGCACTTACAGCAGCTAATGCGCGAGGGCACGGAAGAAGATCAAACCGCGGCGCGGCTAGCCCTGTACAAGCTAAGCCCCGAAGTAGTAGAAGCGATGAGACAAACTGAGTTAGGAGAGAAATGAAGGAATTGAAGATCGGCTTCCCGTCCGGGAGCTTGCAGGAGTCCACGTTTGACCTGTTTGTCCGCGCTGGCTATCGCGTGCGGCTCGCGCCGCGCTCGTACGTGCCCGACATCGACGATCCCCAGCTTGCGGGCCTGATGTTCCGAGCGCAGGAAATAGCCCAATACGTGGCGCGCGGCGTCGTCGATGTGGGCCTGACGGGCCGAGACTGGATCCTCGAAAGCGAGGTCAATGTCGTCGAAGTCGGCGAACTGACCTATAGCAAGAGCACGGCGCGGCCCTTGCGCTGGGTCATCGCCGTGCCCGAGGATTCGCCCATCCAATGCGTCGAAGACCTCGCGGGCTGCCGCATTGCCAGCGAGTTGATTGGCGTGACGCGCCGTTTTTTGCAAGACCGCGGGGTGGAGGCCGAGGTGGAGTTTTCGTGGGGCACGACCGAGGTCAAGGCTGGCATTCCCGGGCTGGTGGATGCGGTCGTCGAGGCGACCGAGACGGGCACATCGCTCAAGGCCAATCGGCTGCGCATCGTCGATACGGTCTGCGAATCGACGCCGCGCTTGATTGCCAACAAGGCCGCGTGGGCCGATGGCTGGAAGCGGGAGAAGGCCGAGAACTTGTTGATGCTGCTCAAGGGCGCGCTCGAAGCCGAGCACAAGGTCGGCCTCAAGATGAACGTGCCGCGCGCCCAGCTCGACCGCGTCATCGCCCGGCTGCCAGCCCTGCACACGCCCACGGTCTCCAGCCAGATGGACGACGAATGGGTAGCGCTGGAAATTGTCGCTGACGAGCGCGTGGTGCGCGAGTTGATCCCCCAACTCAAGCGGCTCGGGGCCGAAGGCATCATCGAATATCCGCTCAACAAGGTCGTGTATTGATGGGCCCCCTTCGACAGGCTCAGGGGGCGCAGGCTCAGGTGCCGATTGTGTCCTATCCCTCCGAGCAGCTCGCCGCTCCGCTCGCGGCCCTGCTGGCGCGCCGTCCCGAATCCGACCCCGAAGTCGAGGACGCGGTGAGGGACATTCTGCGGCAGGTGCGGAAAGAAGGCGATGCCGCACTGTGCGCGCTGACCCAGCGCTTCGATGGCGTGGAGGTGTGCCCTAAGCAGTTGCGGGTGTCGGCGTCTGTGCTCGCCGAGGCCGAGGCTGGGCTGGACCCGAACCTGCGCGCTTCTATGGAGGCGGCGGTAGCCAACATTCGCGCCTTCCACGAGCGGCAAAAGCTCAACTCTTGGTTTGTCGAAGACGGCGACGGAGTGATGCTGGGCAAGAAAATCACGCCCATTGAGCGAGTGGGGCTGTGCGTGCCGGCCGGTGAGGTGCCGCTGTTTTCGAGCTTGCTGATGACGGCCGTGCCCGCGCAGGTGGCTGGCGTGGACCAGCTCTGTGTGGTTTCGCCGCCGGTGGAAACCGGCGAGGTGCATCCGACGATTGCGGCGGCCGCGCGTTTGTTGGGCATTGGCGAGGTGTACGCCGTGGGTGGGGCGCAGGCCGTGGGTGCGCTGGCGTATGGCACGGAGAGCATTCCGCCGGTACACAAAATCGTCGGCCCGGGTTCCCCTTATACGGTGGCTGCGCAGCGGCAGGTATTTGGCACAGTGGGCATCGCGCTGTTGCCCGGCCCGTCGGAAATTGTGGTGCTCGCCGACGCGGGAGCCGACCCGCGCTGGGTGGCCGCGGATTTGCTTTCACAGGCTGAGCACGGCTGGGGAGTGGCGTGCGTTTGCATTACGGATTGCGCGGCCTTGGCGCGCCGCGTGCAGGAAGAGCTTGAAGCGCAACGAGCGGCCCTTCCGCGTTGTTCAATTATAGATAGGGCCTTAGAAGAATACGGCGCGATTGTCGTGGTGCCTAGCCTCAAAGTGGGGGTTGAATTGCTCAATCGCCTAGCGCCGGAACACGCCGAATTGCAGGTGGCCGACCCGTGGCGCTGGGTCGATTCCGTTCGCCACTGCGGAGCGCTGTTCCTCGGCGCGGCGGCCAGCGAGCCGGTCGGCGATTACTTCGCTGGCACCAATCACGTACTGCCGACCCAGGGCGCGGCGCGCTACGCCTCGTCGTTGGGATGGGCCGATTTCGTCAAGACGACGAGCATCATCGCCTACACCCCCGAGCGCTTGGCCCACACGGCCGAGCACATCGCCCGCATGGCGCAAGCCGAGGGCTTGGAAGCCCACGCGCAAGCCGTCCGCATCCGCCAACAGGGGACCGCATCATGAGCGCAGATCAACGCACGGCGCAGATTGAGCGCCGGACGACTGAGACTGAGATCGAGTTGCGGTTGTGCCTCGACGGCAGCGGCCAGTGCCGCGCCGACACCGGCCTCGGCTTCTTCGACCACATGCTGCACGCTTTTGCTCGGCACGGCTTGTTCGACTTAGAGGTCCAATGCCGTGGCGATTTGCACGTGGATGCTCATCACACGGTGGAAGACGTGGGCATCTGCCTTGGCCAAGCTATTGCTCAAGCCCTCGGAGACAAGGCCGGTATCCAGCGCTACGGCCACAGCTATGTGCCCATGGACGAGGCGCTGGCGCGGGCGGTGGTGGATTTGTCGGGTCGGGCCTATTTGGTCTTTGCCGCAGCTTTCAGCGAAGCGCGGGTTGGTGCGCTAGATGTGTCTTTGGTGCGGGAGTTTTTCTACGCGGTGGCCGATCAAGGCCGGATGAATCTCCACCTCGACCTAGTGCGCGGCCACAATGCCCATCACGGCATTGAGGCCCTGTTCAAGGCGTTTGCCCGCGCCCTGCTCATGGCCGCGCAGCAAAGCGAGCGGGTCCAGGGCATTCCTTCGACCAAGGGCGTGCTCTGAGGCGCGAGCTTGCCTCCCATGAAAATTTGCCATCTGATGTACGACGATATTGCCAATCCGTGGTTGGGCGGCGGCGGTGCGGTGCGGGCGATGGAACTCTACCGCCGCTTGGCCAGCCGCCACGAGATCACCGTCGTCAGTGGCCTGTTTCCCGGAGCCGAATTAGAAACCGAACGGCACGGCCTGCGCCTGCTGCGCGTTGGCTCGGCTCGCAGCTATGCCCTGAGCCGGGTGGGCTATTGCCGCGAAGCCGTGGCGCAGTTGCAGCGGCTGGAGTGGGATTTGTGGATCAATGAGTTTTCGGCGTTTGCGCCGCTGCGCGTTCCGGCGGCACTGCGGCGGCAGGGGCTGCTGTTGTTTTATCACTTCATGGGACTTCATGCGCTTGCCAAGCATCCGCTGGTGGGTGGTGTGGCGTGGTTGTGCGAGCGGCGCGCCCTGCGGGCTTATGGTCGGATTTTGACGATTGCGCCTAGTGTGCAAGCGCGCATTCAGGGACGCGCCCGCGACGCGGAGGTCAATCTGGTGTACAGTGGCGTCGATCGGCGTTTTTTTGCGCTGGTGCCCGAGGAAGCGCCGTACTTGCTCTACTTTGGGCGCATGGATGTACACACTAAGGGGATAGATCTGTTGATCGCCGCGTTTGCCGAGATTGCTGCTGAGTACCCGGATATTCGACTCAAGCTGGCTGGGCGTGGGACTCCTAAGCAACTCGCTAGCGTACACAGCTTGGCGCGAAGGGCGGGATTGGAGGGCCGGGTGGAGATAATCGGGAGTGTGGAAGAGGAACGACAAGGCGAGCTTTTGCGCCGTGCGCTCGTGGTCTGCGTCCCGTCGCGCTACGAGGGGTGGTGCATGGTGGCGGTGGAAGCTGCGGCTGCTGGGAAAGCTGTGTTGGGTACGGACATTGACGGCCTGCGGGATGCCGTGCGCCACGATGAAACTGGGGTGTTGGTGCCGCCCGAGGATGTGGGGGCTTTGGCGGACGGGATGCGGGCGTTGATTGCTGACGACGCGAGGCGGAGGGTGTTGGGATCGGCGGGCCGGGCGTGGGCTGGGCGGTTTAGTTGGGATCGGTTGGCTGAGGATTTGGAGGAGGTGTATGGGCGAGCGGTGGCGGGAGCCCGCCACTAGGGCAGCTTGAGGAGGATGGACACCAACAAACTACCGAGTGCTAATAGGCTGGCTACCTGCATCCCAATAATCCAGCGAATGGACGCACGCAGCTCGCGCATGTCCTGACGCAAATCGATGATCGCTTGGGCGGTCTGTTCGGCGATTCCTTCCAGACGGCCACGGCCTAAGCGGCGGTCGTGATCTTGGGCTTGGGTTACGGGTTCGCTCATGGTTGCGATGTAGGGGTGGGGATTAGTTCAGCTTCATTAAAATGGAGACCAATAGGCTGCCGATAGCTAATAGGCTAGCGACCTGCATTCCCACTAACCAGCGTGTTTGCGCGTCGAAGCGGGCATTGGTATCGCGGCGCAGATTGATGATCTCTTGCTGAATTTCGCTTATAGTGCGCTCGATTCGGTCCAAGCGGGGCGTTATTCCCTGTTCAACGGTCCCTTCCAGCTTGCCGATGCGGCGGTCGTGATCTTGGGCTTGGGTTGTGGGTTCGTCCATGGTTGAGTCCACTTTGCGTGTGGGTGATTTCTTGAAATAGAATATAAAAAATGAGGTTTCATGGTCAAAAAAAATAAACGCGCCAAGACCCAAGCACCGGCAAAGGCCGAGAGGCCGCCTCTGTGGAATCACCGATTTTTTCCGCTGGTCTTTTTTTTCGCCTTGAGCCTGCTGTACTTCTACGAGTTTCCGCTGTCGGACAAGATCGTCTTTGGCATGGATGTGGGGACGGATTACCACAAGGGCGCGGATCTGAGTTTTTGGGACAAGGTGCAGACTGTGGACCAGCCGATGTGGGATCCCAAGATGGGCGGCTTCCCCCAGTCGGAGGCGATTCGTCCGCAGTACTTTCCGGCCTACGTCCTGTACTTTTTTACGAGCTTTCAGCGGTATATTGGCTGGCGCTATATCCTGACGATGTGCGTGGCTGGTTTGGGGATGTACGCGTACTTGCGGCAAATCCACGTAGGGGGTCGCGCTGCGCTGTGGGGTGGAGTGGCGTTTATGTCTGCGCCGACCTTTTTGGCGTTTCCGTTGGCTGGGCACTATGCCAAGATGGGGGTCATTGCCCTGTTCCCGTGGATTATCTGGGCGTTGGAAAAGGCTCTGGCGCAGAGGCGGCTGATTTATTGGGCGGCTCTTGGCGCGCTGATTGGCGCGTGTATTTACTCGCATCCGCCGATGACGTACTTCGCGCTGTTGGGCTTAGGCGTCTATTTCCTGTTTAAGTTGTATCAGATGCGCCGCGAGCGGGCTCTCGTTCGGCGCTTTATTCATTTTATATGTGCGGTGGTGCTGGGGTTGGCGCTGGGGGCTGAGGGGGCTTTTCCGGTGATGATGTACACTCGCGCCGAGTCCAAGCGGGCTACGGGGGATGAGGTGGGGGGTAAGACCGCGGAGGAACAGCTAGCGTATGCGCGGAGTTGGTCGCTGCATCCGGAGGAAGTGGCGTCGCTGGTGGTGCCGGAGTTTGGGGGGTACGACAATGTGCTGGTGCAGGGCGGCTCGCGCTATTGGGGGCGCAATGCGTTTAAGATCAACTCCGAGTACTTTGGCGTGCTGGCTGTGCTGTTGGCGCTGCTGATGGTGCCGGAGAGTCGGCGACGACCGCAGGTGGCGCTGTTGGGCGGCGTGTTTGTGCTGGCGTTGGCGTACGTGTTGGGCGAGCACACGCCCGTGCATTGGCTGGCGTTTCACTTGCTGCCGGGGGCGGATGTGCAGCGCGCCATTGGCATGGGGTCGTTTGTGTTTGCGTTTGCCGGGTGTGCGATGGCGGGGTTGGGGTTGCAGCGGGTGTTGGATGCGGACGCGGATGAGCGGGCGTTGTTGCGGGGCCGCTTGGCGTATGTCGGCGGCGTCCTTGCGGCGCTGGCTTTGCTGGTGGCGCTTTTTCCGCAGGGGACGACTGAGGCTTGGATAAATTTGTTTTACGGAGATATTGCGCCGCAGAAGCGGGCGGTGTTGGCTGGGAGTTACGATTGGATTGCGCGTGGGGGTTGGTACGTGGTGGTGGCGTTGGGCGCGGGGTTGGCGTTGCTCTTGCTGCGGCTGGGGAGGCAGCTTTCGGCGACGGTGTTGGTGGGGGGCTTGTGTGCGGTGACGTTGTTTGATACGTGGCGCGTGGATCGGGTTTATTTGCACTATCGGGATCCGGGGCACTATGCGGATATTCGCCGGGAGAATCCGCGCGCGGTGGAATTTTTGCAAAAGGATGAGTCGCTTTTTCGCGCGTTGCCTTTGCCTAACTTTCGGGTGTTGGAGGAGCCGGGGTATCATTTGCACGGGGTTTGGTCTATTACGGGCTTTCACGATTTGACGGTGGGGCGCTACGATCGGATGCTGAAGGAGTTTGAGCCGTTGGTACAGCAATTTTTGCGTTCGGGTGTGCCGTCGGCTGGGTTTCAATCGCTGTTGAATTTGCTCAATGGGAAGTATTTGGCTGAGCCTAAACCTCTAGAATTGAATATGGAGGCCTATCCGCTGCGCTTTGACGGGGCGCGCTATCGCTTGTACGAAAATCCGCAGGCGTTGCCGTGGTTTTACCTTGCGCCGGAAGCCGAGGTGTTGGATAGTGGCGAGGCTGTGTTGGCGCGGCTGTTGAGCGGGCGGGTGGATCCGCAGGGTGTGGCTTTGTTGGAGAAAGCGCCGGCGGTGCGGCTCGATGGGGCCGGGGATCGGGCGGGGGATCGGGTGGAGCGACTGGCGTACGATCCAAAGGAGGGGGTGATTCGCCTGCGGACGCAGAGTGCGGGGGCGCGGGTGTTGGTGGTGTCGGAGAATTACCAGTCGAATTGGTCGGTGTGGGTGGATGGGGAGGAGGCCGAGATGTTGCGTGTACATTATATATGGAAGGGCGTGGCGTTGTCGGCTGGGGAACACGAGGTAGAATTTCGCTATTTTTCGTCGGTGTTGGCTTGGGCGCGGGCGGCGGGATTGGTGGGGTTGATTGTGGTTGGGATTGTGGTGGTGGGGGCTTGGCGGCAGCGGCAGAGGGCTGGTTGACAAATGGATGGGGGTAAGTGATATTTGCCGACGATAGCCTTGAAAGGCATCTGTTATGGATAGTGGCGCGATAAATTGGACTGTTATAAGCGTCGGGATTGCGTTGGCGGGGCTGATACTGGCAGCTATACGGGACTCTCGCGTCACCGCACGGGAGTTGCGCACCGATATGCGCGTCGAGATCAAGGGGCTTGAGGAGCGGCTGACGAAGCGGATAGATGAGCAGGACGCGAAGTTGGCGCGTCTGGATGAGCGGCTGGGTCGGCTAGAGCAGGAACAGGCGCGGATGGCAGAGCTGTTGGGTCGGCAGGAGCAGGAACAGGTGCGGCTGAATGGGGTGTTGGAGACGCTTTCGGAGCGGTTGGGTCGGCAGGAGCAGGAACAGGCGCGGCTGAATGGGGTGTTGGAGACGTTGCCGGAGCGGCTGGGGCGGTTGGAGCAGGAGCAGGCGCGGCTGAATGGGGTGCTGGAGACGCTACGGGCGGGGTTTTCGTATCGAGTGGATGCGGGGGAGCGGGTGGCCGAGGCGTCTGAGTCGTACGAGTCGCAGGAGTGAAAGACCTTAGTGGACCTCTTGACACGCAGCTTTATTCTCCCCTACATTATAATCTTTGCCACGTTGACGGCTTGTGTTGAAAGGGTGCCAGCGCTCCCGCGCCGTTGCAAAAGGCACTGTCTTTACAGGGGATAAAGAGCATTTTTGCTAAGGTATTTAAAGGGTATTTAATTCTTGACACTTCTATTTTTTCTCGGTATAATTAACTCTATTGTATAGGATAACGCGCTAGCGTTATGAATGAAAAAGCCGCGAAAGGGGGCGTATGAAAAACGCAAAAACGAGTAGTTTACGTGGGTTTAACGCAAATCCATCTTCTTATACCACTTTCTTAATCAGGGACGCTTTCCCTGGGGAGGTTGAGTAATGATACACACGAAGTTGTTAATCCGGCGCTTGGCCTATGTGCCTTGGTTGCTGGCGTTTGGCTTGATGCTGGGTTGGGCTGGGGAAGCGGTGGCACAGAACGTGAAACTGACGGTGTCGGCGAGCTCGATGCGCGAGGATGGCGGTGCCAAGACGTTCACAGTGACCGCGACCAACTACAGCGATGGAGCGCACACGACTAAGGCGAAAGTCACAGATGCACCTAAGTACGTCCTCTTAGATTTCGTGAACTCTGCTGAGGCTGGGACTCCAAGCGGCCTTAATGTGAACTACACCGCGACGCAGGCCGTTATCACCATTGCGAAGGATGCGGACGCGGGGACGGCGGATATCACCATAACGCCCATCGTACGAGATGCCGCCGCTACAGCAGAGACCGGTGATCTCAACTTGGACTTTACCATCACGATTACCGGTAATGTTGGCTCTTTTGACACTGATGGTGTCGATGCGACTGACTCGGTGATTAATTTTATCGACACCCACAAGAACTCTACTGCGATCACGCTTTCGTTTGATCCGGCCGAGATAAGCCGAGAGGCGGGTCCGACTGATATCACGGTGACGGGGACCTTAAATGGCGAGACGGTAACCAGACACAACCTGTCTTTTCCGTTGGTTGTCGTAGGGACGGGATCAGCGGTCAATCAAATCGCTACAGCTCCTACGGGGACAGAGGGCGTCCGCGATACGGATTACAATATAACGGGCTTGGGGAAGCTAACGATCCCAAGGAAGAAGCCCTCAGGGAAGGCGACGTTTGTCGTTGATCCCGCCGAAGGTCCCCGCTGGGTCGGGATCGGAACGACTGTGGCCGTGAACACGGCGGCTACAACCAATGCCTCGGGACTCTTTTACGACGGTACTATGGTTGCTGATGATGCCGCCACTACTGACACGGATGAATCGCTTGATCGCGACTCGAGCGGTGATGGGACTAACGACACAAACAGAGAGCAGCAAATAACAGTCACCGCCGGACTCTTCAGAATCTCCGAGGCAAATGTTGCCGCGATCAAAGCCCCAGGCGATGGTGGTCTGGTGGCGACTCCGGCCTCGGTCCGCGAGGAAGTTGGGACGGTGGAGGTTGCGCTGAAAGTCGTGTTGGCTAAGGCCGTAACCGACGACGAGCAGGTGAACTTCACGGTTACGGACTTTGAGGGCGATAACGCAGAGCGCGATATTAATTACACGATAGAGTTTGGCAGTCTCACCATTCCGGCTGGCGACACCGAGGGGACGACGACAGCTACCCTCACGATCGTCGATGACGAGGCTGGGGGCGGTAATCGAACCATCAGGGTGAACGCCAACGTTGATAACTCGACCCAATCCACGGACATCACGATCACCGACAACGATCTGCTTACCGAGAACATCACGCTGTCGGCGGCTCCTGGTACTGTAAAAGAGGACGCGGGTCTGACGGAGGTTGAGATCACTGCGACCATTGACGGCGCGGTCTTCGACGATGATCTGAAACTGACCTTGGTCTTGGCTGCGGGCGGTGCGACGCGCGATGTGGACTACACCGCAACCCTTCGTTCCTTGACGATTCCGGCCGGCGAGGTAAGCGCCTCGAAGACGATCGACATCATTCCGATCGACGACGGAATCGCGGACGCGGACGAGAAAATTACCGTGACGACCGTCGAGCAGGATCTCAAGAACGATGACGATGATCCGATCACGATCAAGAACGCGGAGATCACGCTGGGAGATACGGGCGTGAAAGCCGCTCCGACTGATCCGGACGACACCACACCTGCCTTCTCCGAAGAGGATGCCCTCGCGTCCGCCACGGCTATCGAAGGTACGGCTGGTAAGGCGCTAGAGGATGTAGTGCTGCCGGCAGCTGAGGGCGATGGCGACCTGAGCTACAGCGTCTCCGCCAATCTGCCTGACGGCTTGTCGTTTGACACGGCCTCGCGGACGCTTTCGGGCACGCCTTCGGAAGCTGGAATGACCGGGATCGTATATACGGTGGTTGACGGCGACACGGGCGACGAGCTTCCCGCTGAAAGCGCGGTGCTGACTTACACCATTGAGATCAGTGAGCCGGCGGAGCCTACGACTATGGTCGAAAGCGTGAGCGTGAGTCAGTTATCGGTCCGCGAAAGCGGTGAAACGGCTTCCATCTCGGTCAAGGCTACCTTGGCGGGACCCGCTCCGAAAGCTGAGACGATCCGGTTCACGCTGGGTGCTCCCAGCGTAGGCGTCCAAGCCCTCCGCGACGTAGATTTCTCTGCGGTGCTGCATGGTAACGTCGCCATTGCCGAAGGCGCGACCGAAGCGACCACGTCGCTGAGCCTCACGCCGATCGACAATACGGATACGGACGGCAATAGGGTCATTGGTGTTCACGCCACTGCATCCGGTGGTTCGGCTTCGGCGGATATCACGATCGCCGACGACGAAACCGCGAGCACGTCCATCTCGCTGTCGGCCGATCCGCACACGGTAAGCGAGCCTTCTGCCGAGGGCATATCCAACGAGCAAACAGTCGAGGTCACGGTCACCGCGACCTTAGACGGCAAAGTGCTGGACGCCGCCGCGACGGTTTCCCTCTCGGTTGATCCGAATTCGGAAGCCACGCGCGATGTAGATTATCGGGCAGTGTTCGTTCCTACTCTCACGATTCCTGCAGGCGAGGTCTCGGGTACGACAAGGTTCCTCATTAACACTATCTATGATGGTGAGGATGAGGGCAACGAGACGATCACGCTGAATGGTGCGATTGAGGGTTTGGACGACGGCACGGGTCTCATCACGATCGCCGACGCAGCGATGATGCCGCCTGAGATGGAGCCTTTGGCATTCGCCGAAGGTGCCATGATTGCCAGCTTTGAAGCTACGGCTGGTACGCCGATTAACGATATGGTCCTGCCGGAAGCCACGGTTGGTGCGGGCGACATCACCTACAGCACCTCTGAGTTGCCTGCTGGCTTGTCGTTTGACGCGGAAACTCGGACGCTTTCGGGCACGCCCGAAGCCGAGGGCACCACGGAAGTTACCTACACGGCCACGGCCGGCGATGAAAGTGTCGATTTGACCTTCTCCATCACGGTCAACGCGATGCTGGACTTTGGCGACATTGGCGCGTTGTTGGGCTTGCTCGGTGCTGGTAAGGCCAATCCAGCGCAGGACGATGGTGCCGGGCTCCAACTCAACGTTGGCGTGCCGGTGGAACTGACGTTGCCGGAAATCCCGGGTGGAACTGGGGATAAGACCTATAGCATGACGGGACTCCCCCCGGGTCTGTCGTTTGACCCGGCTACGCGGACGATTTCGGGTACGCCTACGGAAGAGGCTACGGCCGTAGTTATCCTTACGGTTACGGACGCTGTTGGCGCTACCGGTCAGGCGGCGCTTGCTATAACGGTGGTCCTTCCTCCGCTGGATCCTCCCGACTTAGCTGCCGACGGCACCCCCCTTGCTCAAGACTACAAGGGTGCTGACGGCGCTGGCGACCAAGGCGGTTTCATCCTGATGACTTGGGCGCTGTCGGATAACCACGCAGATCTGGACGGCTATCGCATCTTCCGCCACATGCCCGTGTTGGGCAATGAGCCGGTTCCTTGGGCTATGGTAGATGCCGTACCGGGTGTCGCCGTAGGTCGCGCTATCGTCGCTACGCTCGACAATGTCGCCACTGACTGGGCCATTGCCGCCGAGAGCGGTGGTCGCACCACGCACGGTGCTGCTAAGGCCGTGTTCATCAGTGGTGATAATCCCTATGAGTTGATGGCCGAGACGATGACGGCCAGCAGAGAAGCGGCGCAGGCCGGTAATGGGCCGGTGTTCGCCTCGCTGCTGCCGGAAGCCCTCGCCTACGCTCAGGGCGTGGCTCCGAAGTTGAATCTCGTCGGAGGTGTCGCCGCTAGCTCGGCGCTCCTCATGACGGAAGAGCCGGTTCGCGCTATCGACGACATCGCGCCGTTGGCCGTGCCGTCGCTCAGCGCCTTGGACGCGCCCAACGACGCGGGTAGCCGCATCGCCCTGACGTGGACGCTGTCGCCTTCAGATCAGCTCCTGCAGGGCGTCATTGCCGGAGCCATTGGTCCGACCGCGCTTGAGCCTATCGTCGGCGTCCATGGCTACAGCATCCATCGCCGCGCGGCAGGCGAAGAAGAGTTCGTCTTGGTCGGGCAGGTTGATGCTGGTGTCACGTCCTTTGTCGATGAGACGGCGCTGAATGGTGTGCATTACACCTATCAGGTGCGGCCTTTCGACTTGGACAACGAGACGGCTTCTGATATCGAACAGACGGCGATGGCCGTGCGCAACATCGCGGTGGATAGCGAAGGTAACGCGCTCTTTGGCCTGTTCGGTGCCGACAACCGCATCGGTTTCGACGATTTCTTCATCTTCGCCGACAACTTTGGTCTGACGGCTGAAGACGCTGGGTTTGACCCAGCGTTCGACCTAGCGCCGAGTGCGCAGATCGACTTCGACGATTTCTTCGTCTTTGCCGACAACTTCGGTCGCAGCACGGCGGCAGCGGGCAAGCGCGTGCCGATGCTGGCTGGGCTGAATGCGGATGCGCGGCTGTATCTGGATGCGCGGACTTCGCTGCCGAACGTGGGTGAGGACTTTGTCTTGGACGTTCGGTTGGCGGACTTCGCTGCGATCAAGGGCTACGGCTTGCAGGTTGGGTATGAGGCCGACAAGCTGGCGTTCGTCGAGGTGTTGACCGATCAGCCGTTGGGTGGCAGCGAGCTGGCTACGCCGCAGGTTTTGGCGGATCAAGCTGGCGTGTTGACGGTGGCCGCCCACGGGGACGTGGTCTCCGATGGCGAGGTGATGCTGAGCTTGGTGTTCCGTCCGACGACGGAGATCGAGAACACGATCATCGAGATCACCGACAACCAGACGTATGACAGCGCCTTTGGCTTCAACCGTCTGGGGTTGCCGGCTCCGGTTCAGTTGCAGACGCGTCCAGAAGTATTCTCGTTGGCCAACAACTATCCGAACCCGTTCAACCCGGCGACGACGATCAAGTATGCGTTGCCGCAGGCG
>JAJEGS010000062.1 GCA_022819745.1 Candidatus Latescibacterota bacterium
ATGCCGCCGGGCGCTTGGAGGGCTTGCGCAGCAAGCACCGACTCAAGCACTTCGCGCTGCGAGCAAGACTCTATCTCAAGGCGATTCGATCCGCCTTTGAGGAGCTACAAACCCTCAAAACTGCGTAACATCAGTTAGTTATAAAGTCCACCGCTCCCTTCTGCATGGCCTCAACGGCCAACTCGATCGTGCCAAAAGCCGTCATCATTACGACACTCGTTTCGGGCGAGATCTCAGCAAAGGCTTCGAGGACTTCAATCCCGGTCTTCTTTGGCATCTGGATATCGACCATGGCCAAATCGAAAGAGTACTTTTCGATCGCTGCGATCGCATCCTCTCCGTCAAACGCAACATGGGTCGAATGCCCCAGCCCCTCAAGCGCGAGGGCGAGCCCTTCTCTGGTGCTTTTATGGTCGTCGGCAATCAGTATCCGGCTCATGCCCGTCTTTCTCGCTCCATAGTCGTCGGCAGTCTGAGGGCAAACGTCGTACCGTCGCCTTGCTTACTCGTGCATTCGATCGTGCCTTGGTGATGCTCAACCAGCCGTTTGACGATGGCCAACCCAAGCCCCGTGCCCTGGTCTTTAGTGGTAAAAAACGGGATAAAAGCTCGCTCTGCCGTCTCGGGGGACATACCCACTCCGGTATCCCGAACCTCGACGCGGATGGCATCGGCGTCCACATCGACAAAACCTTCGATGGCGATGGTGCCGCCCCGGTCGATTGCTTGCGCGGCATTCTTGACCAGATTGGTGAACACCCACTTGAGTGGGTCGGCGTCTGCTTCGATGGCGGGCAAAGTGTCCAAGTTTACCGTTTGAACCTCAATTGCGCCTGAACGCAACTCCGCATCGAGCAGCGCCAGCACTGAAGCGACTACGTCCGACAGGTCCACCGCCTCGGTCTGCAACGGCGTCGGACGCGCAAAGTCGAGAAATTCGCTGACTAGCTGGTTCAATGACTGCACTTCGCCATCCACTTGTTCAATCAGTTGCTTCGCTTTCGGGTCGGCGGAGATTTGGCGTTTGAGCAAGCCTAGAAAAATCCGCATCCCGTTAAGCGGGTTTCTGACCTCATGGGCGAGCCCAGCCGATAGCTGTCGAAGCTCCTCGGCCATGCGCGATACCTGCTGGTCCCGCTCTTGAATCGCGGTGCTCATCTCGTTGAATGTCGTGGCTAGTTCGCCGACTTCGTCTTTGCTGCGCGTTTCAACCTGCGTCCCGAACGCCCCGGCCTTAATCTGTTGGGTCGCTTGCGAGAGTCTTTTAATCGGCACGACGATCGACCGGGCTAGAAAGATGCTGAGAACGACTGCAAAAACCGTACCAACGACGCCGATGAGTACCATGTTGCGGCTCATCCCCGCGAGGGTTTCGAGGAACAGCACACTCGCATCCACGGCGAGGATGGCGACGATACCACCGTCTTCGTCGCGAATGGGCGCATACGCCGATCGGTAAAAAGCATCGTCTTTGCCGTGAAAGGCGACGGAGGCAGCCCCTGTCCCTCGTTTGGCTTGGTCAATATGGATTCTGTCTTCGCCCAGTGAGTGGTATTGGCTGCCAATGGGCACATCGAGGCGGGAATCGACGAGGCTTTTGTATTCAAGGTCGATCACGTACATCGCCCGCGCTTCGGAAGCATCGCGCATAGACTGTAGCTGCTTTTGCAGCCTCCCGTACAACCGCGTGTCTTCGCCGCCCGGCTGGAGCACGCTCAAGTAGCTTCCGTTGAGTCCGTTGAGTTGTGCTGCAGAGGTCTTGGCAACCGCCACGAGCCGTTCGCCCATCTCGGCGTCGAGAGCACGCTTTGCCGTGTCGTAGAATAGATAACTACTAGCCGTCAAAACTAAGACCACGAGCAGCGCAATGGTGAGGGTTGTCTTGGTTTGGAGTCGGATCTTCATGCGCTTTTTCGCACGTAGTAATCAATGAATAGCGACCTGATAAAAAATTGGTCCATGGCGTGGGCCGTGTGTTGAGCCTCCACTGAATTTATCGGAAAAATCCCTTCCCCGGCAAATTTCTGCCGTCCTCGACAAAAATTTGCCGCGTCCCGTGCCAAAATCTGCCCCAAAACCCCTTTGATTCAGTGCCTTTTTCGTTGGCACGGGAATTGCTCAACAGAAAGGTGTCCAATGCCATGGCAAAAAATGCACAATGCAGCAACGCGGCGTTCATAGTTTGAACTACCCGCTTAAATCGGAGGAAATATCATGAAACTCAACATGAGCAAACCAATCGTTGCGGTGCTTATTCCCGCATTTATTGGAATAATTAGCTGTGCTGATAATCCAATGAAGTCCGCCGGCGAAAACGCCGAATCCGGCAGGTCTGAGTCGGCCGGAGAACACAGGGGCAACGCAAATGGCGAAGGCCACGAAGGCAGTGAAGGTAGTGAAGGCGGAGCAGGCCGTTTAGTCGCCAGTGCAGGCGGTGGCGAAGGTAGCGAAGGCGGCGGTGAGCACGGGAGCGGTGCAGGTGGTGGCGAAGGCGGCGGAGGCGAGGGTAGTGAGACCAGCGGCCATGTCGAAGGCCCCGAAGGCGGCGGAGGCGATCCATCGAGCCCGATCCTCGCGCTCGACGAGTCGTTTGACGGCGTCGTCAACGGCGTGCGCGTGGCCATGTCCTATGACCCGATCAGGCGCTCGTTCTCGGGCATCGTCGAGAACGTGATGGCGCTGACCGCCTGCTCCGTCCAGATCGAACTCAACCTCAAGCAGGGCACGCGCACGGTCGTCGAGTTGGGGCCGTCCCCAGTCGGCGATTTAGCACCGGGTGCCAGTGCGACCACTGAACTGTTGGTCGACGACGAGCCGGAGGCGGCGGGAGTAGCTTTCGACGCTTGGGAGATCCATCCAGAGGTGTTTGATTGCAACTGCCCCATTCCCTCCTCCTCAAGTGGCGAAGGCGGCGACGCCGGGCAGCAACTGGCCCCCGACCAGTCCTACGACCAGACGAGCAACGGCGCACGGTTAGTCATGTCGTATAACTCCAGCCAAGATGCGTTCTACGGCATAGTGGAGAATACGACCAACCAAACGTTGACCCGGGTGCGGGTGGAAATACATCTGACGGACCAGTCCGGCGCGATCATCGCGGAGTTGGGGCCCACCACGCCGACGGACCTCGCGCCGGGTGGGAGGCTGCTCATCACTCTGCCAGCCGCTGGTCAGACTTTTGCTGGCTGGTCGCCCCATGCGGAGGTCGGCTCTGGTGAAGGCGGCGAAGGCGGCGGTGAGCACGGAAGTGGTGCAGGTGGTGGCGAAGGCGGTGAAAGCCACGCCGGCCGTGAAGGCGGCAGCGGGTGAAATTCACCAATTGCCAACTCGCTCACTCGGCGAGATAGCGAAAGCGAGGGTAAAGCTGGCCGGTTGTACATTCAATCGGCCAGCTTTTTCTATTCTTCCTACCTCCCCAAGTGGCGGTCGGCAAAGTCCAAGTATTGCTCCCAATCGTATTCGGCGAGGTCGTGGCCGCCGCTGCGGATGTGGTAGCCAATCTGGCCCATGACCGGCTGATCGACGGCGGGCATCTGCGTGGCCGGCAGGCCATTGGTCCCAAGTAGGCGATAGACGGGATCGGCGGCTAGGGCCGCGAGGAATTCGCCGCGCGGATCGGCCCAGCGGTCCTCAACGGCGCTGGCCACGTAGAGCGGACGCGGCGCGCAAAGTGCTAAGAACTGATGCTGATCTACGGGCAACTCGTCTTCGGCATCGTTATAGCGTCTAAAATTGTCGCAGAACCAGTGCGGGAACGCGTGGTTGATATGCGCGACGGTCTCGCCATAGCGCCGCCGCGAGAGGGCAGCCCCACCGCAGCCGGAATCGTTGGAGATGACCATGGCAAAACGCAGGTCGCAGGCCCCGGCCCACAGCGCGGTCTTGCCCAGCCGCGAGTGGCCGAGCACGGCGATTCGCTCGTCGTCGCAGTCCGGGTCGATTTCCAGATAATCCACAGCTCGGCTCAAACCCCACGCCCAAGCACCAATGGCACCCCACTCGTCCGGGGCTGGCTGGTTTTGTCCCTCTTGGTAGAACAGCAGGTGGACGCCGTTTTGGCAGCCGTCGTCGTAATCGGGGTCGAGATCACCGCAGTAGATAGTAGCCAAGCCGTAGCCGCGCGCGATAATCTTGGCGACGGGCCAGCGTCTTGCTAGGCAACCCCGCGAGTTGAAGGTAGCGCGGTGATTGACGATGCCGTTTTGCGCCTCGGCGCGCATCCAGCCGGTGTTGAGGTGGATCGCAGGGTCGCGTTGGATGGAGTGATTGCCAAAGAAGTTGAGACCCAAGAAGACCGGCACCGGCCCAGCGGCGTCGACGGGGCGATAGAGCAGGATATCCATGCTCGGGCCGTTACTGTCATCGGTAAAACACGCGCGGACTTGGCGTCTCAGAGCACGGCCTGAAAGAGCCTCACCCTCTTCGGTGGTAACGAAACGGAGGCCGGGCAGAGAACCGGGCATTTCGCCGAAGACATGCGTTTTGAAAAGCTGGAGAATCTCCGGGCGGCGCACTTCGGTCCAAGCAGCCGCGTCGGCCACGGGTTCGCCGCTGGCCAAAGTCAGCGGGTCGGGCAACGAGTACGAAGGAACTTTGGCTTCGTCGTAATTGGCTTCGTTGGGAGGCATAGTCGCTGGTCTGGGGATGCAGTCTCAATCGCCCGCCAGAATGGGATGCAGCGGATGGTCCCAAGGGCCGCCGGCCTCCATCTCATCAGCCGCGCCAGCCGCGTCGTGCGTCCCGGTAAACGTGGTATAATCGGGCATGTAGATAATGGCGAACGCGCGGCGCGGTGCAGCGGTCTGGTTGGGACCAGCGTAGTGGAAGGTGCAGCCGTGGTGGAAGGTAACGCCGCCGGCTTTCATGTCCATGGTCACCGGCTCGGGCACGTCGTAGCCCTGTTCCTTCATTTTACCGACAATACTCTCGCCAGCAACGCCGAGCTTGATCGGTTCGAGCCGCTCGTACAGGTGCGAGCCGGGCACAAAGTGGAGGCAGCCATTGTCTGCGGTCACGTCATCTACCGCAATCCACGCCGACAGCGCGCCAACCGGGTTCATCGGCCAATAGGGAGCGTCCTGATGCCAGTTCGTCTCCTTGCTCGTCTGGCCGGGGGGCTTGATCATCGCGTGATCGTGGTAGATGCGCACGTGGCGGCAGCCGCTTAGGCGGCGAGCGGTTTCGGCCAAGCGAGGATGGAAGGCAATTTCCTTGGCGGCCGGATAGTCGGTCCAGAGATTGACCATCTGATTGAAAACGCGCTCGTACTCTTCCGACACGCGGCCATCCCTCTCGGCCCCTTTGATGCGGGCGCGATGCGTGTCAATGGCGTGGTCAATGGCTTGGCGCAGCGAGGCGATCTCCTCGGCGGAGAAGAAGTGCTCGTAGCGGATGTAGCCGTTTTGCTGAAAGAATTCGGCGTCGGCTGGCGTCGCCGGGCTTATTGTAGGCATGAGGGCAAGACCTTAATTTTTGCGGTGGCAATCAAACACTTAACGGGAGTAGAAAATGGCCGAAGTAACGATGTACCACAACCCGCAATGCTCTAAAAGTCGGCAGACCTTGGCTTTGTTGTCTGAGCAAGGCGTAGAGCCGGACGTCGTCGAGTACCTACAAACGCCGCCGGACGCCAAAACCCTAGACGAGCTTCTGCAAAAGCTCGGACTGGAGCCCCGGGAACTGATGCGCACCAAAGAGGACGAATACGCGGCGCTGGGCTTGGCCGAGGTGACGGATCGTGCGCAGCTCATTCAGGCGATGGTCGAACATCCTATCCTGATCGAGCGGCCCATCGTGGTCAAAGGGAGCCAAGCGCGTCTCGGGCGGCCACCAGAGCAAGTGCTGGACATTCTCTAGATGCTAAAACTGGGGTTTCTCGCCTCGCACACCGGGTCGAATATGCAGGCGATCATCGATGCCTGTCAGACGGAGACGCTAGCGGCCGAGCCGCGCGTAGTGATTAGCAACAACTCGCAGTCGGGTGCGCTGGCGCGGGCGCGGCAGGCGAACATCGCGGCGTACCACCTGAGCGAGCGAACGCACGGAGAGACGCTGGGAGAAGCGATTCTGGCGGCCATGCAGCGGCACGGGGTCGAAGTAATTTGCCTAGCCGGATACATGAAGAAGCTGGGGGCCGAGGTTTTGGCGGCCTACGAAGGGCGGATTTTGAACATCCATCCCGCCCTGTTGCCCAAGTTCGGCGGGCAGGGCATGTACGGGATGCGGGTCCACGAGGCCGTATTGGCCGCTGGAGAGCGAGAGAGTGGGGCGACAGTCCACTTGGTAGATGAAGAATACGACCACGGGCGAGTACTGGCGCAGAAAAAGGTTCCGGTAAAAGCAGAAGACACGCCCGAAACGTTACAAAAGCGGGTATTAGCAGTAGAACACCAACTCTACGCGGCAACGCTCGCACAGATCGCGGCCGGCGAAATAGAAATTGGCACCGATCCGCGATAGACGGTCAAAAGCACGTGGTCGTCCTGCGTTTTCTATTCCTCTTCCTCACCCCCGCGCATAATGCGACGCAAGTGCCCGAGCTCCTCGACAATGGTGCGGCGCTCTAGTATCCCGAGAACAATCCCGTACGCCAACGCCATAATCCCACTCCGCAAGACAAAATCGCCCACCGCATAATCCAAGGCCCAACGATCGTACGACCATCCACATACCGCGGCTGCCAACAACCCCACGGCCGGCGCGGCTAACACTTTGAACCAATTGACGCTCACATAGGTGCGCAAACCAACACACAGTCCGATAAAACCTGTGCCTGCCACCGCACCCATGCTGTACGCCACACCCTCCGCGCCCCACAACACGGCCAGCGCGGGGACGGCAAAAAGAGCCACTACCCCCTGCATCCCCACGATGCACGCGGACCGGCGCGTCGCCCCTACGGCCCACAGTAGGCTAAATCCATCGCTGAGCAACGGGCGCAAAAGCGCATAAGCCGCCAGCCAAACCACAATGCGCGCCGACCCAGCCCATTGGACGCCTAAAAGGGCGGTTACTTCGCGGGCATTAAAAACCAAAATCAGCGACACCGGAGCCGACACTCTCAGCACTAGGCTGATCATCTTGGAGAACAACTCACCCAGCCGCTCGCGCTCGTGTTGATACCGCGAGTACAGGGCACCGCTGTAGTTGAGGATGATATGCGCGATGATCGCAGTGGGAATCTGCACCAGCCACCACGCCGTCTCGTAGAGCGCGAGCGCCGTATCGCCTACTACCAAGCGCACGACCAATTTGTCGTACCACCAAATAAAAATCTGCAATACCCAGCCAATCCAGATCCACACGCCATAGCCCAACAAGCGGCGCGCCCAAACCCAGTCAAAGTGCAAGGAGGCGCGGCGCAGAGGACGGCTGCACCAAGTAGCCGTAGAAAAAAACAGCACGTACACCACGCTGAGCACCGAGTACGTAGTCCACCCTCCCAATATCAAACTCCATTCTTCCCACCCGGCGCGGGCCGCCAGCAGCGCGCTGCTCAAGGCCAACAGCGTCCCCAGTCCGTGCAACAGGGAGAGCCGGCCAAACTCAAAATCCATCCTCAGCAGAGCCTCTGAAGTCAGGCTCAGTTGGCGCACAAAGTGCAGCGCCGCCAGCAGCCACGCGACTTGGGCAAAAGTCCAGGAAAAATCCGCTGGGAAGAGCAACGTCAAGGCCAAGACGACCCCGCTGGTCAACAAACACGACAGCAGGGTAATGAACACATTCAGCGCAAAGTGCGTGCCGACGAATTCCTCGACGCGGTCTTGGAAGTGCAACAGCGCGTGCGTCAGACCGAATTCGCGCAGGCTGGACAGCATGGTAAAGACCGTCACGCCCAAAAACACATCGGCAAAAACACTCGGTTCGAGCTGTCTTTTGATCAACACCGTCAGGCCCACGCTACACAGCCGCGCCGCATAGCCCGTGCCCAAGGTATAGAAAAACCCCTTGAACATCTTTTGCGGAGTAATCATGGGTTCCTAGCGGGCGCGGGTCGTGCCAAACCGGTAGTCGCGCGGATCGCCAAGGCGGGCTTGTAGTGCGTCGGCTGTCATGCCAGTGTGGCGCTGGACCCAGTTGACCTCGTCGGCCAATGTGCAGTCGAAAAGGCCGGGGTCGTCGGCACCGATGGCCAGTCGAACGTCGGATGATAGGAAGCGGTGTACCGGGTGATCTTTGGCGTCGGGCACCGCACCGATGCGCAAGTTGGAGGTCGGGCAGGTCTCTACTACGGTGCCGAGCGCAGCCAAGCGGCTGAGCACAAAGTCTTGCCGTCGGCGCACCGCTTCGAGGCGTGCGGGATCGTATGCGCGGCAAACCAGCGCATCGCCGGGACGGGACGAGAGGCTACTGCGCTCCTGCATCAAGGCTTGGTCATCAACCGGGACGCCGAATTCTTCCAATGCGGCCTTGTGTTGCAAATCGTAGGCAATTTGGACCAAGCGTTCGCTGACCCGCTCCCTCTCGTGGGCTTGGGGTCGGCGAGCCACAGCAACTTCCGGGTCGAGCCCGAGCGCAGTGCAATGTCCTAGGCGCAGCGCACCCAACTCCGCGGCTTCGTGGCACCAGCGCACCGAGCTTTCGAGCGACTTATCGAAGTACACCTCGCCGACGTGATAGGCCACGTCGAGAGCGCGCTCCGGGTACCGCTCGTTGTCGCGGCGCAGGCGGCGGAAGAAGGCGCGAGTACTCGCGGGCGGATAGCCCTCCTCAAAGTGGCAGAAGTCGAGGCCGATGATCGTGGGGACCAAATCCTCGTTTTCGTCGAGCAGGCGTTGAACCAGTTTGTAGCATTCGAGCGGTGCCCAGCGCGGCAGGCTGATGATATAGCGAGCGGTAAAGTCTGCAGTACAGGCTTGGGCGATGGCGCGAGCAGTCAGCTCGTGAAACTGCGCGAAGGCTTCGGGCTGAATGTGGTCGTAGGGAGCCATGGCGCGGTATTCGACGTAGCGCAGCCCTTCGCGCCGATGGTGGGCAAAGATCCGGTGCAGTATTTCTTCTGGCTTGCCCAAGACGTTCCACCAATGGCGATAGATGCAGATCGCCAAGTTGAACTTGGCTTGGAAATGGGCAAAGTCGCCCCCGTCTTCCGCGCCGTACACGCAGTGCGCCTTGAGCGAGTCGAGACATTGGCTGTGTAGCGCCTCGCGAAACAGCGCAACCGGATCGGGCCGCCGGCCATAAGTGCGTTCAAAGCTATCGACAAACAGCGACCAGTCGATTTTTTCGTAGTGATCACGGGCCAAGTCGAGGAGATCGGATGCAAAGAGACTGCCGCCGATGTGGACGTGAAGCTCGCAGGTTTTGGCAGCCTGGAGGGAGTGCTCCGTCACCCGTCACTCCAGCGAGGGCATCTCGACCGCGTCGTCGCGGCGCTCGTGCATGTTCGCTTCCATAGCCTCTGGATAGCGATGCGGGAGGTGGGAGACTTCGTCGAGCCGGGCGCGAGCCTCGTCCGGCAGACAAAAGCTGCCAGCGAGCATGTTGTCCCTCGCCTGCTCGACAGTACGCGCGCCGATGATGACCGAGGTGATGGCCGGTTGTTCCAACACCCAACGCAGGGCAACTTGCGCTGGCGAACGGCCCATCTCGTCGGCTACCGCTAGCAGCGTTTGCAAAGTCTCGTCGGCATTGGCGGCAAAATAGCTTTGCGGGTAGGCCCAAGCATCCGCGGAACGCGTGCCTGCCAAAGTGCGCTCGCCGGGCTTGTACTTGCCAGACAGAAAGCCGCCGCCGAGCGGACTCCACACCACCACTCCCAGTCCCTTGAGCTGACAGACGGGAATCAGCTCCTGCTCAATGTCGCGCACGACCAAGCTGTATTGCGGTTGATAGCACTCAAAACGCGCCAAGCCGTTCGCGTCTGAAATCCACAACGCCTCCATCAAGCGCCACGCCTGATAATTGGAACAGGCAGTATAGCGCACCTTGCCTTGGCGGACCAAATCGTCGAGTGCGCGCAACATCTCATCCAACGGAGTCTGGGTATCCACGTGGTGAATGTAGTAGAGGTCGATGTAATCTGTTTGCAGTCGCTGGAGGCTGTCTTCGACGGCGTTCATAATGCGCACCCGCGACATCCCCGAATCGTTGGGGCCAGGCCCCATGGGGTTGAAGAACTTAGTGGCGATGACTGCATCGCGGCGGCGGCTCTTGAGCGCTTTGCCGGTGATGACCTCGGACTCGCCGCCGCCATACGAATCGGCCGTGTCGAAGAAATTGATGCCCGCGTCAAACGCCAAATCGACGATCCGCTTGGCCTCTCGCTCGTCCGTGCTGTGGCCAAAGGTCATAGTCCCAAGGCAAACTTCCGATACTTTGAGGCCGGTGCGGCCCATTCTTCGGTATTCCATTGCTCTTTCCTCGTCGTTGCGTTTGAGCCAGATAATCCAAGCTAGATAAACAATTACTGTATATCAGTATATCAGTACTGTTCGACTTCCGCGTATAAATTTATCAAGGCTTCTCTCTTCAATCTAAATTTGGTTCCGTGATTATGTCCCGTTCTTGCATCAAAATCTATATAAACATCTCCATTTTCAATCGCATTAATAAACTTTTCAATATCAAGCGTTTTTAATACGAAAATTTCTTGATAGTGAAAATGCAGTATTCCATCAATCTTTTTAGATTCTGCTAGCATAAAAAAGCAATTATGTAGCTTAGTTCCCGCCTTATAAAATAGATCGTCGAATCCCCAATATGGTTGAGTCTTTAGCTCATCATATCTTAAATTATTAGCCCATTCTGTATGGGCTTGAAGATCGATGAATTCATGGCTGAAATCGATCAAAACTTTCTTGTTATTTCTATCTACTTTTACAGTAAATCCTCTATTACTATATGTTTTAGCATTTATAGTCTGCCTAAAACTTTTTTCACCCTGTGGATATCTAGTTCCAGCTTCTTTATGTCGCCAGCCAAATACAGGCAGTAAAATTAATGGAACAAACTTGTACGCACGTGGAGATGGTTCCATATGAAATAATGTGACTAATGAGCTTGTATCTTTCTTCTGTGCCTTTAGTTCCCACTCCGCTGCATTAGGTATAGGTAAATTATTTTCTTCTATTCCCAATAAATCTTCGAGTGTATTGCCGACGCCACCATCGTTATTCTTTCTACCAGTCGCAATCCATCCTATGTCACGAATTTTCTGCAATGCTAGGATTAAACCCTCTTTTGTATATGTCTTCATTTTGCACTCCAGTCATCAAATAATGGGGTTTGTTGTATCTTTTTATCTTTTTTGTTATCTCTTGCTACGGATAGAGGGTCGTTAAGCCTTTGTAAGGCCATATCGCAATATTCGGGAGAGAGGTCTATTCCGATAAAGTTTCTATTGAGATTTTTTGCTGCAAGGGCCGTAGTACCTGAACCCATGAAAGGATCGAGGACGATCTTAGCACTTGTAGACGAAATGATGCGCTCTATCAAAGCAAGGGGGAAAGGAGCCGGGTGTCTATTTTTGCTCTCTTGGCCGAATTCCCATATATCGCCGTGAGCATTTGCTTTTTCCACCAATTTGAACTTTGGCTTAGCAATCATATATATCACCTCATACGTCGGCAAAAAATAACCCGGGTTAAAGTTTATACCTCCTTTTCGCCTCCATATAATGATTTGCCTAACGGGGAAACCAGCAACAATGTCGTTTCTATCTTGCAATAAACCGGCTTGTACTCGCCACTTGTGGTTATAAAAAATTGCGCCATTTTCGGGAATGACGCGCAACATTTCCTCTAAACACGCCCTTTGCCAGCGCACATATTCTCCGTGTGGTACGTTATCGTCGTAGTGAGAATAGCCGTCGACTAATGCGGCACCAGACCACTTGCCACCTCTCCCGTCTTTCATCCCGTTGCCCGTTGAATTCTTGAGATTATAGGGCGGTGAGGTCACAACTAAGTCGACGCTACCGCTAGGTATTTGTCGCATAACATCCGTAGTATTGCCACAGATAAATTGATCTATGAAATCATCGGGGTAGTGCAACTCTTTAACGTTTGCCATTTTTTTCTCCGCCCGGGATTCCGCTGTTCACAATGACTCAAAAAAATGTAATCCCGTTTCCGTCCAAGTCAAGAATGGTAAACCGCACGCCGACATAATCCTCCGCTTGGAACAACTCGGTGAACCCTAGCCTCTGGACGTAGAAGGAGACCGAGTTGGCAATTTTTAGCACCGCCTGCTTGAATCGCCTCGCACAATACAGTCTGTGCAGACGTCGCGTTCTCCTCTGGCTAAACAGCCTCCCGCTGATAGTATTCCGCGAGGATCTCGGCCACTTCCGGCCGCGCAAACTCCGGTGGCAGAGCCTCGCCAGCGGCTAGCATCTCGCGGACTTGGGTTCCCGACAGGAACAAGTACGCGTCGCCGCCGTGCGAGCAGTCGCGCATCATCACCACCTCGTTGCACTCGTTGCACCAGACGGTGTGATCGCCGCGGAAAATTTCGATTTCAAGGGCGTCGCTGATGCCGTCGAAAATGGTCTGCGCGTCAAACGCTCCGTAGTAATCGCCAACGCCCGCGTGGTCGCGGCCCACGATCAGATGCGTGCAGCCACTATTCTGGCGGAAAATGGCGTGCAGCACGGCCTCGCGCGGACCAGCGTAGAGCATGTCAAAGCCATAGCCGGCGATCATCACTGTGTTTTCCGGGAAGTAGAGCTCGACCATCTTGCGGATGGAGGCGTCGCGCACATCGGCTGGGATGTCGCCGGCCTTGAGCTTGCCTAACAGCATGTGGATGAGGATGCCATCGGCCTCGACGGCCTGCTGCGCCATGCGGCACAGCTCTTCGTGGGCGCGGTGCATGGGGTTGCGAGTCTGGAAGGCCACGACCCGGTCCCAACCGCGCTCGGCAATCTCAGCGCGCAGCTCGACCGCGGTGCGGAAGGTCGCGGGAAAGTCCCCGGGGAAGTACGAGAAGTTGAGCACTTCGATGGGTCCGGCGATGAGGGTATCTCCCGCAGCCTTGAAAGCAGCGACTCCGGGATGAGCGTCATCGTCCGTGCCAAAGACTTGTTCAATGATGGCGGCGCGCTCCTCATCAGAGAGCGGTTCAACCGAGGTAACTTCCTGGATGGCAATAACAGGATTGCCGTCCACATTCGGATCCAACAGGGCGATGCGGCTGCCGGGAGCCACGCTCTCCGGAGCCTGATCGCCGGGGACCATGTTGACGACCGGGGTGGGCCACAGCAGACCGTCGGTCGTGTGCATGTTGGCAGCCACGCTCTTGGAGTTGGCCGCGTCCATAAAGCCTGTAAGCGGGGTAAAGTAACCCGAGCCGAGCATGACGGCTGAGGATGCAGCGGCCGAAGAGACGACTACAGCGGGCAGTCCAGCGGCTTCTTCTAAAAGCTGGGCACGCACTGCATCGTCTTCGACGTAAAGTGGTTTGAGTTCTTCTGCGCCGTGGGGCTTAATCACAGTATTCTCCTTGATAAGGTGTGCGTTTAATGTACGGGAATGCCGGCTTCGGCAAGGATGCGGTGGACATTGGCGGCGGCTCTGGGGTATTTCTCGTTGGGCAAATGTTCGAGGAGCATGTAGCCGTCGGGATGGGCGTCGTGCCACAGCTTGAGCGCGGTAGCGAGGTCGAGTTCGCCGTCGCCGGGTATCTCCTCGTCAATGTGGAGCACCAAGTTAGGCGACAGCTTGATATCCTTGCAGTGCCCGACGACCGAGATGGGGTTCATAATCTCAAATATGTGCTGCAAGCGCTCAGTGCTGTTGTACACCTGGTCCAAATTCTGAAAATGGTTGACGTAATCCATGACCACGGTCATGCGCTCAGAGCCAACCGCTTGTAGCACATCGCGGTTTATTTCCGGCGACCCCATGATGGTGAGCAGATGCGTCTCAATGACTATGGTGACGGCTTCGGACTCGGCCTTGGCAGCCACGCGCTTTAGCGTTTCGACGAGCAGAGAGCGGGCCTCGGGCGTGAGATTATGCCGAGACGGCGAGTACGAACCGACTGGGTTGCGGCTGCCCGTGCGGATTAGACAGGTGTGGGCAGCCAAGTCGCGGGCGACTTCAATGCCGCGTTCGATCTTGCTTACTACTTGGTCGCGCACCGCAGGGTCGGGATCAAACAAGCACTCGGAAAAGCCAATGCCGAACTGGGGCAGCTCCATGCCCGCGGCCGCAATGGTATCGCGCACTTTGTGGCACTCTGCGGCGGTGATGGCAGCCAGATTTTCCCCAGGGGCGTGAAAGGCTGTGCCCGTGAGATTGAGTTCCTTGATCGCCGCTAGGTGTTGGTCGCTGATTTCGCGAAAGTCCGGGGGCAACATGCCGACGACGCCGAGCCGCATGGGCAAAGCTCCTTGTTGAAATTGTGCAGTGAACAGGGGCCGAATCACCTCAAAAACTGACCAATGGCATAAATATCGTCAACACGCGAGCCGTTTGCCGAACCGGGACGGGGAGCCTACTATTTGATGCTTTGACCACTCCAACAACCTCCCAACGGACCATGACCTTCGCCCTTTCGTTTATCACCGCCCTCGTCTCCGGCCTCTACACCTGCTTGTGGGGCGCGTTCAAAGACGCTCCTTATGAGGGCTTCAAGCCCAAGACCTTTCCGCGCAGCATGTACTTCCACGTCGCGATCTTTTTGCCGCTGTACTTCATCCCGTATTTCAGCGCGCAATTCCAGCACCTCGGCCTCGTGCAAATGTTCTTCCTGATCATGGGTCTAGAGCGTTTCCTCGCCGAAATCTACAAGGGCTTCTTCCGCACCGAAGACCAGCGAAAGTACTTCGTTCCCTCGCGCATCACTTTCTTTGGCCGCCCGATCACCAGCGATCTCATCCGCCATAGCGCAGGGGTCCTAATCGTCGCCATTGTCTTCGCCTTCCTGCTCGTCGCCGCGCCCATTGAGAGCTTCTGGGGCTATCTGGTGACTGGATATTGCACCGGGCTGCTGGTGGCCTCGGGGGGGGCTTATAAAGACGCGCCTTTCGAAGGGTTCAAGTGGCTCAAATTCCAGCGCTCTGGAGTCGTCTTGGCCGCCTTGAGTCCGCTGTTTTACTTTCTCGGCAATCCCGAACACCCAGTCGGGTTGGGTTTTCTCATCTACATGAACGGCGGGCTAGAGCGATTCACCGTCGAGTACTACAAGACCTACATCCAGCGCAATATGTCCGGGAAATTCCAACCGAACCTGCCCCGCATCCAGCGCGAATTGGACACCCGCGAGAAGTTCCACTACGCGGCCTTGGTGATTATCGCCGGGCTGGCCGTGCTCTACGCCCATGAACGCGGCGCACTATGACGCCGTAGTCATCGGCTCCGGGTTCGGCGGCTCGCTGGTGGCGCACGCGCTGGTGCAAGCCGGGCTGAAGACCGCGCTGCTGGAGCGGGGCCAATGGGCCAAGCGCGACGCCGCGGACTGGGATCAGCGCACCATTTTATTGAAGAAGCGCTACC
This sequence comes from Candidatus Latescibacterota bacterium, assembly GCA_022819745.1. Next base: position 15,441 of record JAJEGS010000062.1, read on the forward strand.
GCTCGGCCTCGCCCCTTTTGGTCAAGCAGTACGGACGCCGCACCTTTCAGCGCACCTATCCCAACGAGGTAGTAGGCGGCAACTCGGTCTTTTTCGGCGGGGCGTCGCTGCGGCTGCGACCGGCGGATTTTGCCCGCTGGCCCTTGTCCTATGCAGACCTAGCGCCGTACTACGCCCGCGCCGAGCAGCTTTTAGGAGTCCACGGCGAAGCGGGCACCGATCCGCACGAACCGCCGGGACTAACCGCGTACCCACACGCTACCGTTGAACTGAGTGCGCCGGCCCAACGAATTTATCAAGCAGGGACAGACCTAGGACTACAACCGTTCAAGATCCCACTGGCAATCAATTTTTCCGACCGCACCCGGCCCCTCTGCCTGCGCTGCATCACCTGCGATGGGTTCCCCTGCAAGGTGGAGGCCAAAAACGACATGGCTTCCACCTTGCTAGCCGCTGCCTCGGCGGCCGGACTAGAGATCATCGTCGGCGCAGTAGCGCGGCGGCTAGTGCAACGGAACGGACGCGTCGAGCAGGTCGAATACGTCGATAGCGCCTCCCGGCAAACCCACGCGCTCTCGGCCGACTTAGTGGTCTTGGCCGCTGGGGCGCTCAACAGCCCGGCCCTGATGCTCCGTTCGGGATTCGACCACCCCCTGATTGGGCGCTTTCTCATGCGCCACTGCAACGGGATTGCCAATTGCATTTTTCCCTTTCGCACCAATCCGCAACAGGTCTTCCACAAACAGCTCTGCTTTTCCGATTTCTACGAAGACCTGCGCGCGGAATTGGGCACGGCCGTGGGCGTCATCCAAGACATCTACACGCCGGCTCCCCCCATCATCCGGCACCACGCCCCTTGGGGCTTCAAGACGCTCGTCGGGCTGCTGACTGGCTATATGCAGAACTTGCTCTGCATTGCCGAGGACGATCCAAGGCAAGAAAACCGCGTGTCATTGTCCAGCGAGCAGGACATCTTCGGCATGGAACTAGTGCAGATCGAGCATTCCTATAGCGACGCCGACTGTCGCCGCCGCGATTACCTGCTGGCCAAAGCAGAAGCCGTATTGCGCCAAGCGGGCGGCCTGCTGCGCTACCGCTACTTGATTGATTCCTTCTCTCACGCCATAGGCACCCTGCGTTGCGCCACCGCGCCAGAGGAAGGCGTCCTCGACGTGGATTGCCGCTATTGGGGCAGCGAAAATGTTTACGTGTCCGACGGCAGCTTCATGCCGTCTTCGGGCGGGGTAAATCCGAGCTTAACCATTGCGGCCAACGCACTGCGGGTCGCCGAGCGGATATTGGAAAAGCAATGAAGAAGGTCTGTCTAGTAGGATGCGGCACCATCGGTCGCCTGCACGCGAAAAACCTCGTCGGCAAGGTCGAGCTATCCTTTCACAGCCGCACGCAAGCTAGCGCAGAGACCCTCAGCCGCCAATGCGGCGGGAGGCAGGTCTTCGCATCGTACGCCGAAGTCCTCGACAGCGCGGTGGATGCGGTGCTGATCAGCTCGCCGCCAGATGCCCATCGGCCACAAGTCGTCGCCGCATTGGCCACCGGCAAGGCGGTGTTGGTGGAAAAGCCGTTGTGCGCCACAGCAGACGATTTGGCCGCCATTGGCACGGCCGCAGCAGCCCATCCAGATGCGCTGCTGATGATCGCGGAAAACTACTACTACAAGCCCTCGCTCAAGCTGCTCAAGTGGATCATCCAGCAGGGTTTTATCGGCCAAGTGCAACAGGCGATTATCGGCAAACGCTTTACGCAAGATGCCACGGGATGGAAAAGCGGCTACGGCGCGCTGCTGGAGGGAGGAATCCACTTCGTGGCCCTCGGAGCAGACCTTTTCGCTGACGCGCCCCAGCGGGTGACCGCAGAATTCCCCGGACACCAGGCAGGCGAGCCGGAGCGGAATTCGATAGTGCGAGTCGAATACTCATCCGGGGCCGAGATGGTGTTGCGCTACGCTTGGAACACCTTCAGCTTGACCAAGGGCATCTTTCAGCACGCGCGGATTTTGGGGACCGAGGGGCGCATCGTCTTTGAGTGCAATGGGCTATACGTGCGGTTGCGAGGACGGCGCAAGCGACTCTACTTTCCGGGCATAGGGGATTTGATGGGCTACAAGGGCATGACGCAGGACTTCTTGCAGTGTTTGCAGGAGCCGGGGCGGCAGCCGTATTCGGACTTGGCGCGGGCGGAACGGGATTTGGGCATTGTATTTACAGCGTATAAAGGACTGAAATAGCATGAGCGAAGCGGAAAAAATCATCTATTCGATGTACAAGGTGAGCAAGCACTACAACCGGAAGGTAGTTATCGCCGACATTTCACTGTCGTATTTCTACGGAGCCAAAATCGGCGTGTTGGGCTTGAATGGGTCGGGGAAGAGCACGCTGTTGCGGATTATGGCGGGCATCGACAGCGAATACGAGGGGGACATTAGCGTCCAGCCGGGATTTACCGTGGGATACCTAGAACAAGAACCCGAGTTAGAAAAGGGCAAGACGGTTAAGGAGATCGTCGAAGAAGGCGTGCAGGAGACCGTGGATTTGCTGCGCGAGTACGAAGACATCAACGCCCAGTTCGCCGAACCCATGGACGACGACGCCATGAACGCCCTGATCGAGCGGCAGGCCACCGTAGCCGAACAACTCGACGCGGTCGGAGCTTGGGATTTGGACAGTCGGCTGGATATGGCCATGGACGCGCTGCGTTGTCCACCCGAAGACCAAGAGGTCTCTACGCTTTCGGGCGGCGAGCGGCGGCGGGTGGCTCTGTGCCGGTTGTTGCTCCGCCAGCCGGATATTCTGCTCCTCGACGAGCCGACCAACCACCTCGACGCCGAGACCGTGGCGTGGCTAGAGGGGCATTTGCATCAGTACCAGGGGACGGTGATCGCCGTCACCCACGACCGGTATTTTCTCGACAATGTGGCGGGCTGGATTCTGGAGCTGGATCAGGGACGCGGTGTGCCGTGGAAGGGGAACTACTCGTCGTGGTTAGAGCAGAAAAAGGAGCGCCTGCGCCTAGAAGAAAAGAGCGAGAGCGAAAGACAGCGGACGCTGGAGCGCGAGCTGGAGTGGATCCGCATGACGCCGAGGGCCAAACAGCAGAAGAACAAGGCGAGGATCAGGGCCTACGAGGAATTGCTAAACCAAGATCGAGTGCAGCGGAACGAGGAGGTACAGCTCTACATTCCGCCGGGACCGCGGCTAGGCGATATCGCCATCGAGGCTAAAGGCGTGAGCAAGCGCTACGGCGACCGCATCATCTTCGAGAACATGGATTTCGCGCTGCCCTCGGGCGGGATCGTCGGAGTCATCGGCCCCAACGGCGCGGGCAAGACAACCCTGTTCCGGCTGATTACCGGCCAGGAGACCGCCGACAGCGGCCAGCTCCGCATCGGCGAGACCGTGCAACTCGGGTATGTCGATCAGAGCCGAGAGACCCTTGTGGGAGAAAACACGGTCTGGCAGGAGGTCTCGGGCGGCGAGGAAGAGCTTGAGCTAGGCGAGCGCAAGGTAAATTCACGGGCGTACCTCGCGCGCTTCAACTTCCTTGGTGCCGACCAGCAGCAGAAGGTTGGGACGCTCTCGGGCGGACAGCGCAATCGAGTCCATCTGGCCAAGGTGCTCAAGGAGCAAGCCAACGTATTCCTGCTCGACGAGCCGACCAACGACCTAGACGTGCATACGCTGCGGGCACTGGAGGAGGGGCTGGAAAACTTCGCCGGCTGCGTAGTAGTCATCAGCCACGATCGATGGTTTTTAGACCGCATCGCCACACACATTCTGGCCTTTGAAGGCGACAGCCAAGTCTATTGGTTCGAGGGCAACTTTTCCGAGTACGAGGAAAACAAGAAGGCGCGGCTAGGTGAGGATTCGGTCGTACCCCAGCGGGTCCGCTACCGTCAGTTGACGCGGGATTAAGTTGTACGACAACACCTTGCTCCTGTTATCATTCTAATGTACCGTTCAATAATGACCTTATAGCAGGATGTGTCTGAGCTATGACAAATGTTGCAGCTACTCTAGATGACCTGCGCCATGTAGCAGAAAACGGCAAAGCCGAACTGGTCAAAGGAGAGTTAGTACTCATGTCGCCGACAGGAGGGTTGCCGGGGTATGCGGCGGGCGAGATTTTCGCCAGCTTGCGGGAATACGCACAGCGGACCCGCACCGGGTACGCCTTCGCGGATAATGTCGGTTTTATCGTCGATTTGCCCGAGCGCCAGTCGTTCAGCCCGGACGCGGCGTTCTATACGGGTGAACTGACGATGAAGTTTCTCAACGGGCCACCCGTCTTCGCCGTTGAGGTCCGCAGCGAAGGCGATTATGGTCCGACGGCAGAGCAGGAGATGGAGCAAAAGCGGAAGGACTATTTCGCCGCTGGGACGCTGGTCGTTTGGGACGTGGACTTGATGAGTGAGGATGTGGTAAGATGTTACAAGGCCATAAATCCCGACGAGCCGATCGCCTATCGGCGGGGCGAGTCGGCAGCGGCCGAGCCGGCGGTCCCGGGATGGACGCTGGCCGTGGACCGTCTTTTTCCTGATGGAGCGGCGTAGCCTTTCCAGAGACGCTAATCGCCGTTTCTCGCGTATAATCCCGAAAAAACGACTCGTGCATACAGAACGCCAAAACACACTAAGCGAAACCGAGCGTCTGCAACTCGCCCGCCAAGCCTTTGCCGATTACTACGCCCGCTGTTTCTGGTATATGCGCCGGGATCTGGAAATCGGCATCGGCGATATACCCGAGATCGCACGGGGCTTGCGCCTGCACGGAGGCCGACAGGGATTTATCTTGGCCGCCCGCCTATGCCCCTAAGCGCGTTTCAGCAATCCATCCTGCGTTTGCTAGCGCAAAACCGCAGCCCAGAGAGCTATGTAGCTGGTGCTACGGTCCTGCACCAAATTCCCGACAGTCCGCGTTTTTCCGATGACCTAGATATGTTCCACGACGTAGAAGACAGCGTCGCGCGGAGTGCCGCGTTTGACGTTGCCGTCCTGGACGCGAATGGCTTTGCGATCGAATGGATTTTGCGGCAGCCGGCCTATCTCAGGGCCATCGCGGCGAAGGAAGGGCAGTCCCTTCGATTGGAGTGGGCTCAGGATTCCGCTTTCCGCTTTTTTCCCGTTGAGCAAGACGAACTATGCGGTTATCGCCTGCACCGGGCCGACGCGGCCACCAACAAGGTGTTGGCTTTGGCCGGACGCCGAGAGGCGCGCGATTTCATCGACGTTCTGCACTTAGACGGCAGCTATCTCTCATTGGGAGCGCTGTGTTGGGCGGCCTGTGGGAAAGATCAGGGCTATACGCCGGATTTCTTGCTCGACCAGTTAAATCGCAACGCGGCTTTTACCCAAGAGGAAATCCAGCGGCTAGACTTGACGGTCCCCCAGACGCTATCAGATCTGAAGCGGCAGTGGTGTGCGGCAATGGAGCGGGCCAGTAGGTTGCTAACCGCGCTGCCTGTGAGCGAAGTAGGTTGCCTCTATCTCGACAGACAACAGTCCGTTCCCGTGCAACCCGACCCGACACACGAGGCATTTGCCTCATTGCAACGGCATTTTGGGTCCGTGCGCGGCGCTTGGCCTAAAATCTGTTGATTACTCGAATTCGCAAGAACGTAAACACCATCAAGAAACGGCTGAACTAGGTGCCATTCCGACAGAGCGACCCGCAATTTTTTTGCTAAAAAGCTCGTTATAAGAGCAGGAAAAGCCTTCGATGTTGGGATAAGGTCGAAGGCTTTTACGTTTTATCTGAATGGATAAAATCGTCCTTAAAGTCATGTATGCTAATCTTTTTGTCAAATAGACTTGACATTACGATTTTTCGGCTTATGTTCTTTAGTAAAGCAGACTTTACTTTATGGAAAGGACAGCAGACTTATGGAGAAGCTCATGGTCAATTTGAGTGGTCTTACTAGCGGCAGTGCAAAAAACACAATTCGCTTTCTTTGTTGGACCTTTGCTTGGTCGATGACGATGGTGTTGGCCGACAAAGCGATATTATACGAATGGCATTCCTCTGCTTTGATCTCCGCTATCGCAATCGTCCTCAACGCGGGTATCGGCATCGGCATGATCCTGTCGTATTTACGCCACCTGAAATACATGGATGAGCTACAGCGCAAAATCCAACTCGATGCACTGGCTATAGCTATGGGCGTCGCGCTCGTCGGCAGTTTTAGTTATTCGCTGATGGTAACTGCAAAATTCATAACGGACGCCGAAGTCTCAGATATCATTTTGCTGATGACGTTTACCTTCGTGGTCTCAGTTATCGTCGGCCATCTCCGCTACCGATGAAAAATCGCCTAAAGGTGTTGCGCGCCGAGCGCGACTGGACCCAAGCCGATCTCGCGGAGCGTCTAGAGGTCTCGCGGCAAACGGTGAACGCCCTCGAAAAGGGCAAATACGACCCCAGTCTGCCGCTGGCATTTAAGATCGCCCACATTTTCTCCGCACCGATCGAAGCGATTTTTATTTACGAAACGGAATAAGGGGTAAGCGGTCAAAAAAGAGAAAGCCCCCGACACCATACCAGCGTCGGGGGCTTTCTCAGTTTTATAAACAGTCACTCAGGCGATCGCCGCAAGCGCCTTGCGAGCGAAAACCTTGGCCAAGTGACGGCGGTACTCCTCACCAGCAAAGTGGTCGGCGAGCACCTCCTGGCCGTCGGCTGCCTGTGCGGCGGCAGCGGCGATCGATTCTTCGCTCAAGCCGCCGCTGAGGGCCTCTTCAACCCCACTATCGCGGAAGGCCGCATTGGCCACGCCCGTAAAGGCGACCTTGACCGCGCCTCCGGCTGAGGCGACAGCGCAGCCCACCACGGCAAAACGCGAGGCCGGATGCGGGAACTTGACATACGCCGACTTGTCCGCTGCCGGGACGCGCACCTCGGTGATGATCTCGTCCGGCGCGAGTGCAGTCAAAAACAGATCAAAGAAAAACTCGTCCGCCGGAATTGAACGCCCACCGTCGGGTCCCCTGACGACAATCTCAGCCCCCAGCGCCAAAATAGCGGCCGGATAGTCAGCCGCCGGGTCGGCGTGGGCCAAGGACCCGCCAATGGTGCCCTTGTTGCGCACCTGGGGATCGCCGATAACCGAAGCGGCTTGGGCCAAGGCCGAGGCGTTGGCACTCACCAAGCCCGAGGACTCGATCTGGTGGTGGGTAGTAGTCGCACCAATAGCAATGGTGCCGCCGTCCTCTCTGATGTAGTTGAGCTCGGCGAGCCGACCTATGTCGATCAGCGCGCCCGGTGACGACAGGCGCAGCTTCATGGCCGGTAACAAACTGTGGCCGCCAGCTAAGAGCTTGGCGTCGTCCGAGAGGAGCTCAATCGCCTCATCTACTGAAGAGGGACGATGATAGTCAAACGCAACAGGTATCATGGTCGTCTTCTCCTTAGCTGGCTTGCTGGATGGCTTGCCACACCTTCTGCGGCGTCAGCGGCATCGCAAGGTCGCGCACGCCCAACGGCCACAGGGCATCGATCACGGCGTTGACAATAGCTGGCGGCGAGCCAATCGTGCCGGTCTCGCCAGCGCCTTTGACGCCGAGAGGATTGTGCGGGCAGGGCGTGACAGTGTGGTCGGTTTCAAAGGAAGGCAGGTCGTCGGCGCGCGGCAGGACGTAGTCCATGTACGAGCCAGAAATGAGCTGGCCGCTGTCGTCGTACACCGCTTCCTCAAACAGGGCTTGGCCAATGCCGTGCGTAATGCCGCCTGCTACTTGGCCTTCGACGATCATGGGATTGACGATATTGCCCACGTCGTCAACGGCCACGTAGCGCCGCACCGCAATCACGCCGGTCTCGGCATCCACTTCCACGACCGCTATGTGGGCACCAAAGGGGAAGGTAAAATTGGCCGGGTCGTAAAAGCTAGTAAACTCCAGCCCCGGCTCCAGCCCCTCGGGAAAATTGTGCGGCACGTACGCGGCCAACGCGACCTCGCCAAAGGCGATCGACTGGTCGGTGCCCCTAACAGTCCAACTGCCCTCGGCGAATTCGAGGTCCTCCTCGGCGGCTTCGAGCAAGTGGGCCGCGATTTTGGCCCCTTTCTCCTTGATCTTATCCATGCTCTTGACGATGGCCGTGCCGCCGACGGCCAGCGAGCGCGAGCCATACGTGCCCATGCCAAAGGGCACGGACTCGGTGTCGCCGTGAATGATATCCACGTCTTCGATCCCCACGCCCAACCCGTCGGCCACCACCTGGGCGAAGGTTGTCTCGTGACCCTGCCCGTGCGAGTGGCTGCCGGTGAAGACCGTGACTTTGCCGGTGGGCTGGACGCGGACGCCCGCGCTCTCGAACAGGCCAGCGCGCGCACCCAATGCGCCAACTACGGCCGAGGGCGCAATGCCGCAGGCTTCTATATAGGTTGAAAAGCCTATGCCGATATGGCGGCCATTGCCGGCGGCGCGGGCCTGTGCCTGCTCTACGCGCAGCTCGTCGTAGCCGATGGCCGCGAGAGCTTTTTCGAGCACAGCCCCGTAGTTGCCGCTGTCGTATTGCAGGGCCACTTGGGTCTGATAGCCTTCCTGCTCGACGCCGTCAAAGGGCGGGATGAAGTTTTTGCTCCGCAGTTGGGCCGGGTCGCGGCCCGTCTCCAAGGCGGCCTGCTCAACCGTGCGCTCAAGGACGTACGTGGCCTCGGGACGGCCCGCGCCGCGCAGAGCGTCAACTGGCGTGGTGTTGGTGAAGACGCCAGTGACATCGACGTGGACCGCCGGGGTCGTGTACAGCCCCTGCAAGAGCGTGCCGTAGAGATACGTGGGCACACACGGCGCGAAGGTCGATAGGTACGCGCCGAGGTTGGCGACAGTTTTGACCCGCAGGCCGACGAAGTTCCCATCGGCGTCGAGGCCAAGATCAACCTTGGTATGGTGGTCGCGGCCGTGGGCGTCGGTGAGGAATGCCTCGCTGCGGCTGGCGGTCCACTTGACCGGACGGCCAAGCTGGCGCGAGCACCACGTGACGAGGACCTCTTCGGCATAGTGAAAAATTTTCGAGCCAAAGCCACCGCCCACATCTGGCGACACCACGCGCACCTTGTGCTCGGGCAGACCCAAGACAAACGCCGTCATCAGTAGGCGAATGACGTGGGGGTTCTGCGACGAGGTGTAGAGCGTGTAGTGGTCGCGCGCGCCGTCGTAATCGCCAATGGCGCAGCGCGGCTCAATCGCATTGGGGATGAGCCGTTGGTTGTCGTACTCCAACGTGGTAACGTGCGCGGCACTAGCCAAGGCCGCGTCCGTGGCCGCTTGATCGCCGAGCTCCCAGTCGAAGGGCGTATTGTTGGGCACGTCGTCGAACAACTGCGGCGCGCCCTCGGCCGTCGCTTGGGTTGCCGCGACGACCGCGTCCAAAACCTCGTAATCCACAGCCACCAACTCGGCGGCGTCCGCAGCTTGTTCGCGGCTCTCTGCTATGACGATGGCGACCGGGTCGCCGACGTGGCGCACCTTGGTCGCAGCCAACACCGGGTGGGCTGGCTCCTTCATGGTGTCGCCACTTTTGAAATCCACCTGCCAGCCGCAGGGTAGGCCGCCGACGCTAGCAGCTTCGAGGTCGGCACCTGTGAACACGGCGACCACACCATCGGCTGCGGCTGCGGCCGTCGTATCGACGCCGTTGATCGCGGCGTGGGCATGCGGGCTGCGCACGAGCGCCGCAAAGGTCGAGTTGGGCAGGGTAATGTCATCGGTGTAGCGGCCCTTGCCGGTGATAAAGCGCTGGTCTTCGACGCGCTTGACGGATTGTCCTATGACTCCCATAGCGGCCTCCTATGCGCTTTCGGCGGCGTGTTGGACCGCCTTGATGATGTTGTCGTAGCCCGTGCAGCGGCAAAAATTGCCTTCGAGCGCGTGGCGAATCTCCGCGTCGCTGGGCGTTGCGTTGTGCTCTAGCAACTGCCAAGCGGCCATAATCATGCCGGGCGTGCAAAAGCCGCACTGCAAGCCGTGGGTCTCGCGGAAGGCTTCCTGTAACGGATGCAGCGTGCCGTTGGCCGCAAGCCCTTCGATGGTCGTTATCTCCGCGCCATCGGCTTGCGCCGCGAGCATGGTGCAGACCTTGACGGCTTGGCCATCGACGATGGCGGTACAGGCACCGCAGTTGCTGGTGTCGCAGCCGACGTGCGTACCTGTCAGGCCCAACTCCTCGCGCAAATAGCTGACGAGCATCTGGCGCGGCTCCACCTCGTGCTCGTGGGTCTGGCCGTTGACAGTGACCTTGATTGCTACTGACATAGCCACCTCCTATTGAATCGAATTAAGAAGTGCGAATTAGGAATTACGAATTGAGAATTGGGGACGGAAATTCCTAATTCCTAATTGACACTTCGCGTTCCAGCGCCTTGAAAAACTGGTTGGTAAACATCCGCGCCACGCCCGAGAGCAGGCGCTGACCCATACTCGCCAATCGACCCGTCAACTGCGAGCCGCCCTCGACTGCAACCGTGGTCGTCTCGTGGTCTTCGGCGAGCCGGATGTGGCCCTCGGCCGCGATCTGGCCGATCTTGCCATCGACATCGACGAGCAGGCGATAGCTTTCCGGCTCCTTGCTATCTACTACTTGCAGTGCGCCGTTGAAGGTACTATTGATTGGTCCCATTTTGATGTGCAGCACGGCTTGGTACTGGCCGGGGCCAGTTTGCTCCAAGGTATCGACGCCCGGAGTAATGCGCGCCAAGACCTCGGGGTCGTTGAGCAAGTCCCACATGACTTGCCTCGGGGCGCGAAAAGTATGAGAACCTGTAAGCTGCATGGGCCGATGCTATGGTTAAGGGCCAGAAGCGAGTGACGCGGAGGTGGATATTAAAAAACTTAGCCTATGTTTGTCAATCGCGTAGGGGACTGGAATGACCAGATTCGCAAACCTTAGCGGAATCGTACTAGCGGCGGGAAGTTCCTCTAGGATGGAGGGTGCCAATAAGTTGCTGCTGCCTTGGCAGCAACAATGCGTCCTCCAAGTCGTAGTAGAGCGGGTCTGCGAAGTGGGTTTGGGTGAGGTGGTCGTGGTGACAGGGCATCAGAGGGCAGCGATAGAGGAAGCGTTGAGACACCATCCCGTGCGGCTGGTACACAACCCAAATTTTGCCGAGGGGATGGCCGCGTCGATCAGAGTGGGCGTGGAAGCGGCAGTCGGCGAGCAAGGGTATCTCTTTGCACTGGGGGATATGCCGCAGATAGCTGGTAAGACAATGCTAAAGGTCGCCGAGGCGTTGAATAGTAGAGAGACCATCGCCGTGCCAGTGTGCGCTGGACAACGCGGCCATCCGGTAGCTATCGGCAGCGCCCATCGAGATGCCTTACTCGCATTGACTGGCGATCGGGGGGCGCGGCCGGTCTTAGCAAAAAACGCGGCCAACGTCGTCGAGGTGCCCGTGGAAGACGAGGGCATCTTCGTGGATGTGGATACGCCGGAAAGCTATCGAGTGGCGCGAAGCGCGGGGCAAAAGTTGGCGGAGAGAGAAGAAGCAACATAATTTTGTGTCGGCCAGCGTCTAAAATCAGGACGCTTAATTCATGGAAGGAGTACCCGTGAGCAAGCCTAAACCAAAAAAATTAAAGCGAAACCAAGATCTCTATCGTAGCCTATTTGAAGCGTCGCCAGATGCCTTCTTCATCGCCGAGCAGGACGGAACCATCGTCGATGCCAATCATGCCGCCAGTGAACTGTTTGCCTATGAACGCGCCGACTTGCTCAGCTCAAACATCGGCAACCTCTACGCGAACTTAGACGATTACAAGCAGTTTCAGGAAGAAATTGAGCAAGAAGAGGTTGTGTGCGACTTTGGTGCGACGCTTAGAACCTGCACCGATCATCGATTCGATGCGCTAATAACGGCCTCGGTTCAGCGAGATTTAGATGGCAGCTTCATAGGCTATCAAGGCATCATCCGCAAAACCAGCAGGCCCAAGCGTCTGGAACGACATATCCAGAAATTGCAGAGGCTAGCCGCTAAGCTCTTAATTGACCGGGAGCGCGAGCGGGTGCGCCTTGGGACTGATCTCCACGATTCCATCGGACAGATGCTGGTGCTGTCGAAGGTCGAGGTTGATTCACTGCGGCGTACCGACGACGCCGAACGCAAAGCCTTGCTTGACGCATTGGAGCGAAACATTGACGAGATGGCTCATCTCATCCGGTCCATGACCTTCGACAGCAGTTCACCCGTGCTCTACGGCATGGGGTTCGCGCCCGGCCTGGAGGCCCTCGGCGACTTCCTCCATTCCCAGTATGGGTTGACCGTGCGCGTGGAAGTCGAGGATAAATGGGAGATACACGACCATGACACACGCGGCTTAGTGTATAGATCCGTTCGCGAGTTGCTGGTGAATATCGCTCGGCACGCCAATACAGATCAAGCCACCGTCTCCTTGCGGCGGGATGCAACTCAGGTGCAGGTGGCGGTTGAAGACATGGGCAAGGGCTTTGATGTCGCACATCTGGACCGCATGGATCAAGCCAGCCACTTTGGTCTGTTCAGTATTCACGAGCATCTGATCTATCTAAATGGACATTTGACGATCAAATCGACGCCCGGGAAAGGTACGCGCTGCCTTATAACGCTTCCGAGTTCCCTGTCTGAAGAGGAAGGCCATTCCCCATGACCATGAAAATTTTCTTGGTAGAAGACCATACGATGGTACGCCAAGCCCTGTACTCGCGGCTTGAAGGAGAAAGCGATATTAAGATCGTCGGCGAAGCCTCTGATGGCCGCACGGCTATTGACTTGATTCCCGCCTATCAACCCGACGTTGTGATCGTGGATGTAGGGTTGCCCGACCTGAGCGGCATTGAGGTGACGCGCCAGATACGGGCTACGCATCCGCAGGTGAAGTTCGTCGCACTGTCGGAACACGCGGACAAGCGTTTTGTGGAGGGCCTATTTGAGGCCGGTGGCTCGGCGTACCTGCTGAAAACGAATTTCATCAACGAATTAGTGGAAGCACTATGGGAAGTACAGGCCGGCCGCCAGTACGTGAGTTCGCAATTGACCAACCCCATCGTCCCCAGCCAGCCTCACTCGACTGCCTCCGACGAGCCTTCGCCCCTGACGCGGAGCGAGCGCGTGGTGCTGCGATTGGTCGCTAGAGGAAAAACAAGCCTGCAAATAGCCAAAGACCTCCATGTGACCAAAAAGACTATCGACACCCATCGCCAGCATATAATGGATAAGCTCGACCTGCACAGCGCGGCCGCATTGACGGTGTACGCAATCAGGGAAGGGTTGGTGGATGAGCATTAGTAACTACTTGAAAACGACAGGTTTCAGTCCTGCTATTTTTGTAACTGACTGCCCAACAACGAGTTGTGTCGATTAAATTTTGGAAATGGAAAATCCCAATTTTCAATCAGTATTCTTCTAGTTTCCCTATGAGAAGCGTTGCCAGAAAATCCCGATTTGGGGCAAACCCGTCGTTTTCAAGCAACTAGTAGCGATCTTGAACTATCTCCTAGGAGTACGAGTGCCTCGCTCGCCTCGTTAATTATTCCTCCGCGTCAGTTCCCATTCGCGTTGAATCCGCAAAGCAAGTCTGACGAGGGCTGTTAATAACAGCTATGTCCTGACGGACATCCGCACAAACAAGCCCGTAAAACTCCGCACCCCAAGCCCACATCAGGCATTTTCTCGAAAAAGATCAGGTCTTTACCTGATAAATCAGCAAAAGATCAGGTCTTTACCTGATTGAAAAACGTCGAACTCGTCGGCATCTTTATAACAACAGAGGGACTGAACTCATGCAGACCACAAACAATATACTCAAAGCAAGGATCAACAGCCGCTCAGATACATCTTTTGCGAACCAGACGACGGTATGGGCTCTGGTTTCCTTTTTCACTCACCGCTCATCTATGAGCTTTGCCAAGGAGCAATCCCATGAAAAATCTCATCAAGAAAACCCCAACGCGGCGAGAGCTTTTCGTCCAAGCCTACGCGAGGGAAGGCGAGTGGGACGAGAAGCCGTACAAGACGATATCCGGCCATGACCCTGACGGCACCCCTTGCCTCATCAAGTATTACGGATGCCATCACGACGATGCGCTCGATGAATGCACTCCCCCGCACGGCTATAAGGTGGAGTACGAGTACTAATATCCTACCCAGAGCCCATACCCTGGTCGCAAGTGCTCCGGCCCCAGTTAGGGCCGGAGCACACCAATCTCGATTAACAAAATCGCTGTTCGTTGATGCCATACAACATAAAAGGGCTATCCCATACCTTACCGAAACTGTGCTCAAGGAGAACCACATTATGAAAACCACAAACTGCATAAAGAAGGTGTGGCTCAACAGCCGCATACTGCTCATCGCCAGCACACTCATCCTCGGGAGCACCGTTGAACCAGCCAGCGCCGGGCTATGGGACAGCATCAAGGGGAGAATCGAAGCATGGTACGCGGATGATAGATCAGAATTATCCGACGAGCCGACCATCTCTCAAACGTCCGTCGAGTATGCTGGCCGCGTTGATCTGATTTTGAAAGAGCAAATCGAACTAGTCTTTGACGAGGATACCCCCGGCATCGGTAATGTGAGTTGGATGGGATTCTCACCAGAAGGCACCCTGTTACTCGTGGATTTCATCGGTAATCAAGTCGTTGAATTCAGCCGTACCGACGGGCAATACATCCGATCCCTTGGGCGGAGCGGAAGTGGTCCGGGTGAATATGGTAGTCCTAGCTGTATAGATATAGATCCCCAAGGCCGACTTTATCTACTCGATCCAGGACTCGGATACTTATTCCGCTATGATAGGCAGGGGCGATACTTAGACCGGACCCGACGCTTTTCTAAAGGGTCTAAGATCGCAACCGGACGCAACGGCGAAGTGTTCCTAACATGGGCGAAAAGGACGTCTAGTGGCCATATCATGGAATTGCAGCGACTTGATCCAGCGACATACGAACCAATCTATAGCATTCCATTGTCCACTAGCCAACAGTCTTTCACCGCCCGACGCATGTTTGGCTATGCCCGCTTGGCCTACAGTCCGACGCGGCATCGTTTGTATTACATGGGAGCTAACGACTACAAAGTCACAGAAATCGAGGCGGACACCGGCCGGCTGGTGCGTCAATTTGGCTATCAGCTAGAGCGGTATGCTTCCATACCGGAACGCTACTACAACAAAAAGGATGTTACCTTTGAAGATATGAGAGAGTTGGACCGTGAAGCGAGTTCTGTGGTATCTATGATACTCGTACAAGACCGGTATATAGTTGTCACTTACCATCATCCTTCCATCTTCGATGACTTAGCCAAACATGCACTTAAATGGGAGGGAGTAATCTATGACCTAAAGATACCAGACCAGATCAAAGCCTATGCGTTTGAAGAGCCTCTTTCATCATATCCCGACCCTGTGGATAGTAGCAAAGTTCATTTTCACGCTTTTCCTCAAGGCGACATCACTCATTGGAATGGTTGTATTTATATCTATCACTCACCACTACCGGGGAGAGAAAAGCATTCGAACGGCACGGTGCCGGCCTATGAACTCGTCTTTCGTTCCCAGTAAATCATCCTTGCACGAATCAAATGTATGAATCTGATAACAGGAGGCGGATACCATGCAACATAGGACCTTAATAAAGCTATTGGCTGCTGCGAACCTGTTACAACTCGTCGCCTTAACCGTCGTTGTAGCTTGGTTCGGCAAAGCTTACCTCGTGGACATGCGGAACTACCGCGATTATGTAATCAACCTCTTCAAATCCGACTACTGGATAGGCCAGTCTTTCCCGGTGATTCCCTTCCAAGTCGATGGCGAGACAGCTCAAACCGACTTCACCAAGACCCAAGGTGGCTTAGTATTACTCTTCGATCCCACCTCTTGTCAGCCGTGTCTGAGGCTAGTGTTAGAAACCCTGCAACACGTGTACGACCATATAGAAAATCCCGACCAATTGCCCATATATGCCCTGTCCTCTATGCCATCGGCTGCCGCTCAATTTTCACGCGCATTCAAGCTCAAATACCCAGTGGGAACCATGCAACAAGACGATGAGGAAAAGTATGCAAATCTCTTTGAGCGGACGCCGGCGATCTTTCTCATCGACGAACGCCAAACCATTATCCAATACCACTACCCATTAGCGGATCGAGAACAATTCACCCAACTCTTCTTCTGGAAGCTCGTCTCTACTCACCTACCAGCACGTAATGTTAAAACCGCCAGCTTCGCCGACTCGCCGTTGAAAACGCTGGAGGGCGCGTCTCTGTTAGACATTATAAAAGGCCGTCACATCTTAGCCAGTCTTTGAGGTCTCTCATGCCTACGCCTAAAACAGCCCGGTTCGCCATCGGCTTCTTTCTACCCTTTCTGACCCCGTACTGGTTTCAGGGCATTGTGGTACTGTTCTGCATATTGTGCATCACAGTCGGCTCACTCGCGCCCCCTTATATCCTAAAAATCATCATTGATGAGATCGTGCCTGCCAAACAGCTTCAACCACTATTGTTTGCCCTCGCCATCTTACTCGGCATCATCATCACCCGCTTGATCCTGTCCTTCACTTCTGATTACCTGTATGCTTGGGCCAGTAGACGCATCGTCCGTAACATCCGCGTCGAATTGTTCCAACACCTCATTCGCTTGCCGCTTAGCTTCCACAATCGACAGACCGTCGGAGACATAGTTTTCCGCCTCAACAGCGATGTGGGCGCAATCCAATCGGTGCTGACGGCAAGTGCCCTGAGTTTCCTACATAGCGTACTGACCTTGATCGGCCTCGTGGCTATCTTGTGCTGGCTGGACGTCACCTTGTTTCTACTCGCCGTATTGGTCCTCCCCCTGTTTGTGGCAAACCTGCTCTATTTTCAGCCCAAGATCAGAAAAGTAGTAGAATCTATTCAGCAACAAAGTGCCAAACTCTCCAGCTATGCCACCGAGCGGTTTAGCCACATCCCACTGATCCAACTCTCCAACGGCGACGGCCACGAGAAGCACCTCTTTAGATCGGCCCTCAACGACCTGATCACATTCTCCATGCGCAACGTGCTATACTCCTCGTCTATGCACACTGTCTCGTCGGGGCTAGTGGCTCTAACGCCAATGTTTATCATGGGCTGGGGTGGCTATCAAGTAATGCAGGGCGCGATGACGATCGGAACTCTCATTGCCTTTATACAGTACACCTCGCGTCTGTTTGGTCCGGTGAGCGGACTCCACAATCTGTACATGGACTTAGTGCGCGGCTTAGTCTCCATGCGCCGAGTGCTGGAGTTCATGCAGTTGCCCACTCAAGAGGCGATCCACACAGGGCGCAAACCCTTCGTCTATCAGCACACCATTGAACTACAAGACGTTCACTTCCGCTTCGGCGACCAGCCTATCTTGCAGGGTGTGAACCTGAAGCTAGTCAAGGGCAAGAGCTACGCCTTAGTTGGCATGAGCGGTAGTGGCAAAACTACGCTGGCGAATCTGTTGTGCGGGTTCTATCAGCCTGACCAAGGCCGCATCCTCATCGATGGCACACCGCTCAAAAAAATAAACCTGCGCGAACTGAGAGAACACATCGGTCTCGTCAGCCAACAAGTCCATCTGTTCAACGACACGATCTGGGACAACATTCGCTACGGCAACTTCAAGCGCGAATCAGCCGGGATCGAAAAAGTGATCAAGCAAGTGGGACTGAACGGCTTGGATCGGCAAGCAAAAATCGGCGAACAGGGCGTCCAACTCTCCGGCGGCCAAAAGCAGCGTATCGCCTTAGCACGGACCCTGTTGCAGCCAGTGGATCTGCTGATCTTGGATGAAGCCACCGCCGCACTCGACGCCGAAAGCGAAGAAGCTCTCTTTCATCGCATTCAGCATCTATATGGCGACCAAACGATTCTCTTAATCAGCCACCGGCTCAGTGCGGTACAAGGCGTAGATGAGGTGATCTGCTTGTCTAACGGACACGTGGTCGAACAAGGACCGCCGGAAGTGCTGCGCCAAAAGCCGGGCTATTACACCCAGTTTGTTCACCACCAACAAAAGGCCGCTTAGATGAGTCGCTTTCTACTCAGAATGGGTCTGATCCTCTGGCTTGCCGGGCTAGCCGGCGGCGTGTGCGCGATCTGGTTTTATGCCGAGCAACACTTCCTGTCGGTAGATGCGCTAGAGGCCGATGTAATGCTTGGTTCCTCCGCAATGCAAGGTATCCATCGGTTAGCTGTAGCCGAAGCCAAACAGGCTTTCGACCACGGCAACGCGGTGTTTGTGGACGCACGCTCAGCGTACTCTTATGAGGCCGGTCATATTCCCGGAGCATTGCATCTGCCTTCCCATGCTTCTGCGGACAGCTTGCGCCAAACACTGGCGTCTTACCCGGCTGATACCCGAGTCATCACCTACTGTTCAGGAGGCGGGTGCCGGAGTAGCTACACCCTCGCCAAACGGCTGGTCAAAGAGTCGATTCGCGATGACGTCTGTGTTCTGACAGGTGGTTGGCTAGCTTGGCAGCAGGCCGGATTCCCGGTCGTCATGGACGCGAAGACAAACCCGTGAAACTTACTCTAACAGGAGAGCACTTGCTATGAGTTTTCCCTTTGCAGACCAGACCGGCCACGGCGTCAAGGTCGCCATCGTCGATAGCGGCGTCGTGCCTAATCATCCCAAAATCGGGCCGATGGCCGGCGGCATCGCACTAACCGTAGGGCCAGATGGCGCGACCCGCCAAAGCACCGACCACGCCGATTGCGCCGGCCACGGCACGGCCTGCGCCGGCATCATTCACCGCAAAGCACCCGCAGCCGCGCTCTACAGCGTGCGCATCTTCAACGAATCGCTGCAAGCTGATAGCCGCTTGCTAATCGCAGCCATTGAATGGTGCATAGAACAAGGTATGGACATCATCAACCTGAGCTTAGGCACCACCGAGGTAACGCAACGCGACGCCTTACTCCAGCTCTGCCAGCAAGCCGCAGACCAAGGCATCCTAATGGTCGCCGCCGAGCACGAAGAAGGCCGCAAAAGCTATCCAGCGCACTTGCCCCAAGTCATCGGTGTGGGCGCGGGGCCATTGCAGGGCCTATACGATTACTACTATCGCCCAGGAGTCGCCATCGAGTGCATAGCCCGGGGAGAACTCCAGCGATTGTGCTGGCTGGAGCCGCCCGAGGTCATGCTAGCGGGCACTAGTTTTGCCGCGCCCCACATCACCGGTCTGCTCGCTCTCATCCGTCAAGGCCATCCCAGTGCCAGCTTAGCACAGGTGCGCGAAATCCTCCGCAACCACGCTCTGCCCGAAGTCAAGACCCCCCAATCCCCTTCCCCAGCGGCTGTGCAGCTTCGCGCAGAGGAGCCGTTTGCTTGGATTCGCAAAGCCGCCCTCTATCCCTACAACAAGGAGATGCACTCGCTGGTGCGCGGGCGCGATCTGCTCGGCTTTGAGATCGTCGGCGTCGGCGATCCGGTCGGCAAGGGCTTGGTCGGCCAAGATGCTGGCGAGGCCATTGGCCTGCCGCCAGCGGGTCTACCCATTATGCCCAGTCTGGCCGCTGCCCTGCGGGGAGCCGATACCCTTATTTTGGGCTATATGGACCAACTGAGTCGCATCCGTAAAAAAGACCTATTGCGCGAAGCCGTCCAAACCGCCATAGACCAAGGCGTCCACGTCTTCAGCCTCTTGGCACTGCAGCACGAGCAGTACGCCGACCTGTACGAACAGGCTGAAGCCAAGGGCCTACGGCTATACTATCCATCGTTGTCCTCCAAAGAAATACGGCAAACCCTCCGTTCAGCGGATCACTGGCCCCAAGTCGATGTGCCAGTCTTAGCGGTCCCAGGCACTAGCTCACAGCAAGGAAAGTTTACCCTGCAACTCGCCCTGCGCCGCCGATTACTGGAACTAGGCTACCGGGTGGGACAAATCGGCACCGAACACCACTCGGCCCTCTTCGGCATGGACTGCGCGTTCCCCATGGGCTACGCGGCGTCTATTGAGATGCCGCTGGACTATTACGTGCCCTATCTCGACGCCAAGATGCGAGAAATCAACCACCGCAAGCAGCCGGACCTGATCTTAGTCGGCACCCAATCCGGCACGGTGCCCTACAATGTGGAAGAACACCAGACCCATACGCTGCCTACCCTTGCATTCCTGACGGGCGTCAAGCCCCAAGCCTGCCTATTGGTGGTCAACAGTGTGGATGCCGACGACTACATCCAAGACACTATTGACGGCATCCGCGCCCTGTGCCAAACGCCTACGCTCTTGTTGGCTATGAGCGATCGGGCGAAACACATTCGCACGGCCTATGGCCGAACCTCTATTAAACCGCAGCCCATGGCCGCGGTCGAAGTGCGCGACAAACTGAATCGTTTAGAACAGACGTTTGGCCTTCCCGCGGTATCCATTGCAGACGAAGCGGATATCCATCGGGCCGTCGAAGTGGTCATCAACCATTTTGCCGAGGAGGAGGTGCAGTCATGCGCGGCGATATAGCTCAACGAGTGAAACAAGCCCTCGTCCAAGGCCTCCAACTCAAGATCAATCCCGAAGATATAGCCGATGACGAATCCCTGTTTGGCGAGGGCCTTGATGCCGATTCCATTGCTGCGTTAGAGATCGTCTTTGCCCTTGAAGAAGAGTTCGGGTTTGAAGTAGAAGACGAAGACCTGCGGGTGGACCTATTCGATTCAGTTCGTACCTTGGCCTCATATATAGAAAAGCGATTGGCACTTCAATCGCCTATGCCCTGAGTAAACAGGTGGGAACAAATATGCGAGCCAATGGCCTAATAACTGTAGATCTAGCACCCTATTTCAACAACGCGGGCATCGCCTCTTCCTGCGACCCTGCCGCCGACGGACTCGACGGGATGGGGACGATCTTTCGGGCAGAGGGTCTCCCGGCGTCGGAGGCGACCGTCGATTGCAACGGTACGCAGTTCGCGTTCCCAGATAAAAGAGATAGTGTGCCCGATAACATCGCCTGCGAAGCCCAAGAAATTCCGTTGCCAGTAGGACGCTATCGCGCCCTCCACGTTCTAGGTCTATGCGACTGGCGGGCCACGGCTGAGATCATCCTGTTACACTCACCAGATGGTTCCTGTACCCAAGCAACTCTCGAGCTCAGCGACGCCTCGCATTACAAAGGGCTCCAGTATGGAGAGCATGAGGCATTTACGGGACAACTGATTACTCCTGATGGTCTCATTCCCCATGTATTCCTCTTCGGCATAACCCCACCGGGCAAAGGCCGCCAGATGTACGAAACGCATATTGAAGCGGGCATCTGGCATCAGGTAATTGAATTGAAAGAAACCCTGCTGCTGTCGGCTCTCGTAATGCCGGATAATCCATCCATGCACATCTTCGCGCTGACCTTGTGCCGAGAGGAAGGTTCGTTGTGAAAAAGCGCATTAGCGGTATTCCCTTCTGCACCAATCGGCACTACAACTGCCTCCATGTCGTATTAGACAGCTTGTTGCGCTACTACCAATGGGAACCGTCGCTGCCCGCTTTTTACAATTGGGACTTTTTCTACGCTAGAGGTGAATCGTTCAGCGTCAAGAGTCGTCCAGCTCCCCTCTTTGCCATGATCCAGCAATTCGGCATTGAGGCATTCAACTGTACTTTTGACGATGGCAGGGCGGCGTGGAACAAAGTCAAAAAACTATTGGATGCAGATGCGCCCGTAGCTATAAATATAGACGTCTTCCATCTAGCCGGAGCCGGATTCTTTCCGCGTCAGCGCCACTCCGACCACCAAGTTATCGTCGCCGGGTACGACGATGAAGCGAACACTGTTCACTTGATTGACCCTTCGCCATGGTCACCTTCAGCGCGAGACATCCCACTTGACCTCTTCCTTGCCTGTTGGGATACGCGGGCTATTGCTGGAGGGAACCAGCCCTGCTTTGACTGGCGCTGGCTAGACATGCCAGATGAACTGCCCAGTGTGCGTCCGCGCCATGTGGCCGCCATTTTGCAACGCAATCTCGCGAGTATGTCTGCAACCAATTCACAAGCCGATTGCGTCCAAGGCGTAGCCGGGATTGAGCAACTCGCCGAAGATGTAGGAACATGGGCAGAATGCGAAAAGCAAGCTCTCAAATCACGCCTGAACCAATGCACTGAATTATTTCTCGATGTCGCCCTAAATAGAGAAGGGCACGGTGCTTTTCTCCACTATGCCAGTCGGAGCTGCGGCCTTGACGACCTAAGCGTTCTCGGACGAGAATTCGAGTCGATTTCTCAGAGCTGGTTTGTCGCCAAAAACTTGTGCCTCAAAGGCGCGATCAAGGAGACACCAAGACTGATACCGCGCATTCAGGCTCGACTCCATGCTGTCGCCGTTCAAGAACGGAACGTCCTAGAGGCTCTAACCGCTCACTCCCAAACCTTAAGCAGATCGCGAACGGAGTGCGGTCAAGATCGCGAGCGTACAAAATGACGGCACTAAAGAAATTCCTATACCTCGCTCTTGCGCTTGGGCTACTCGTCCTATTGTTTGCGATTTTCAGCGATTCCGCGCCGTCGCAAAATCCCCGCGGCGAAGCCCTTGAAGCCCTCCCCGAACTCGAACCACCCACCACCCCGGTCGCCATAGAAACGATTCAGCACCGCACCCTCATGCAGAAAATCACCTCCACGGGGATTTTTAAGGCCAAGATGGAGACCGCCATCGTCCCCCAAGTAGCGGGCCAAGTGCGCCGCCTCAATGTCGAGGAAAGCCGCTTTGTCAGCAAAGGCGATACCATCTTGGAATTGGACGCGGAACGCTACACCATCGCTTACCTACAGGCAAAAGATCAAATGACGCGGGTGCTGCGGGAATACGCCTCCATAGCCTTGATGAGCAATCAACTGGACCGCGGGCACCAAGCACGCGACCTCATAGAGACCCAAGCTGATAGCACCAACATCAACGACTTGGAAGCCCTATCGCTGTTTGCAAACGGCACTCCCAAAGAATGGATCGCCAGCACTACCGGCTTAACGCGCGCCCGACTCGACCTCAAGCAAGCCGAACTCGACCTCAGAAACGCAGTTATTACAGCGCCGTTTGCCGGCGTCGTAACCGAAGTGGAAGTAACCGCTGGCACTTGGGTCTCCCAAGGACAGACCCTGATGCGGCTTTTGGCACTCGACCCGCTACTGCTCGAAGTCAGCATCCTCGAAAGCGAACTGCGCTTACTGCACGTCGGCGCTCAGGCAGCTATCGCGCTCCACGCATACCCCGACGACCAGTTTGCAGGCGCGGTCAAAGCCATCAGTCCGGTAGTCGATAGCGAGAGCGGGACTTGCCGCATCTTGATCCAAATGGATAACCCCGGCCAGCACATCAAACCCGGCATGTTCGCCCGGCTTGAAATCGGCATCGAAGCCTTTCAGCAGCGGCTGCTCATCCCGCGCGATGCGCTCCTCGTCCGCGACGACCGCAAGCTAGTGTTCGTTCACCAAGACGGACTGGCCCAATGGCGCTACGTCAAGACCGGCCTCGAAAACGACGACTTTATCGAGATTACCGAAGGGCTAGAAGCTGGCGAAGAACTCATCGTATCCGGGCATTACAACCTAGCCCACGATGCAAAAGTTGTGGTCGTCCAACGCTGAGAGAATCGGCTCGTGAGTATCGTGCGCTTTGCCGTCTATCGGCCCGTAGCCACTACCGTTTGCTTTCTCGCCGCGCTTCTGTTGGGTTTGTATTCCCTCTTCCGGCTGAACGTAGATTTCCTTCCCGACATCGACATTCCCCGGCTCATAGTTCGCACGGACGCCCCCAGCCTAAATGCCCGCGACGTGGAAGAACATGTCACCCGCCCCATCGAAGCGTCCCTCAGCGCCATAAGCGGCGTACGGCGGCTCAAGTCCATCTCGCAAGACGGCATCTCTTTTGTCGAGGTTGAGTTCAACTGGGGCAGCGATATGGACCTCAGCTTCATCAAGGCGCGCAGCAGCCTCGACCAAGGCCACCTGCCGCAAACGGCCGGCCGGCCTACCATTTTGCGCTTTGACCCCTCGGCCGCCCCCATTATGACGCTTGTGATCACCGGCGATCGGGTCGAAAAGCCCCGCTCCACCCGGGATTACCAAGCAGCCCTCGTGGAACTGAAGGAAGTAGCGCAGGCCGTCGTCAAACGTCGGCTGGAGCAGATTGACGGCGTAGCGTACGTGCAGGTCGCCGGTGGACTAGACCGCGAAATTCATATCCATCTCGACACTGAGAAAAGCCTGCGCTACAACATCGACTTTGCCGGGGTAGAAAACAGCCTCAAACAGTTTAACATAACCCATTCCGGTGGCTCGATCCGCGACGGTTTTGCCCAGTTCCCCCTGCGCATCCAAGCCGAGTTCACCGATGTGCAACAAATCCACCAAATCCCGGTGCAACTAACGCCCAAACTAATCCGCTTACAGGACGTGGCCCGCGTCGAAGAAGGCTATGCAGAACGCACCGGCTACACCCGTTTGAACGGACACGAGGTCATTACCCTGTATGTTTTCAAGGAGGCCGGTGCCAACACCGTGGAAGCCTCCGAAAAAGTGTACGACAGCCTCTACCGCTTTTCGCAAGAATACGCGAACTTCGCCGTCGTGCCAGTCTTCGACCAAGCCGAGTTCATCAGCGAATCTATACACAACGTCCTACAATCCTTGTACTTGGGTGGCCTCTTTGCCTTTGTCATCCTCATTTACTTCCTCCGCGACCTCAAAAACCCGCTCATCGTGGGACTATCCATACCTATTTCCATTACTACCACCTTTATCTGCATGTACTTTCTCGACATCCACTTTAATATTGTGTCGTTGGGGGGCCTCGCTTTGGGCATCGGCATCTTAGTCGATAACTCAATCGTCGTGCTGGAAAACATCTATCGCTACCGCGAAATGTCGCACGAGCCGGGCGAAGCAGCGGTCCGCGGCACCCGCGAGGTGGGCTTGGCCATCACGGCCTCGACTCTTACCACCATGTCGGTTTTCATGCCCTTAGTGTATGTCAAGGGGATCGCCGGAGCACTCTTTTACGAGCAGGCGGTCACGATCTCCCTCGCTCTGACGGCTTCTTTGATCGTATCCATCCTCCTACTTCCCATGCTCTCTGCCCGGTCTTGGAAAGCACCCAACAAATCGGGGCAATTCTATCGCATCGGGCGCGTAGCGGCCACCCCTTTCCTCCTCACCATCGACCTCTTTCAATACCTGTTCAACAAGTTTTTCTTGCTGTACGAGTACGTCCTCGTTCGCGCCCTACGCCATCGCTGGCAGGTCGTCGGAGCACTGTTTGTCCTGCTTGCGCTGAGTACTTATCTGGCCATCGGCCTAGAGCGGGAGCTTATACCCACCGTCGATAGGAAGCACTTGGTCCTCCGCGCCGAACTATCGCCGGGGAGCAATCTGCCGACCACGGCGGCGGAAATAACCAAACTAGAACGCCACCTGCTGCGCGAGGCTGGCGTCGCGTCCGTACTCTCATCCATCGGCATCACCCGCGAAATCCTCGACCGACAGTACCGGCCCGGTGTAAATAAGGCGATGCTAGACATCGAGGTCGCCGAGGGCAGTGAAAGCGCAAACGTCGCCAAGCAAATCGAAGCGGCCTTCGGGGAATTCAGCCGCCTAACGCTCTCCCTGTCGCCACCGGAATCGGCCTTTGAGCAGCTTTTCCAGCAGCACCAGACCCAATTCGACCTGAAAATCATTGGGCCGCAGCTAACCGTCCTCGCCGATTTGAGCCAGCGGATCACAGATTTTATGCAGCAGGACGCGGGCTTTGCCAACGCTCGTGCTGACTTGCAGGCCAGCAAGCAGGTGTTCAATGTCGAAATCCAGCGGGAAGCAGCCTTACAATACGGCATCCGCCTCGCTGAACTCGCTGACTTTATCAACCGCCAGCTACAAGGCAGTACGCCCACCCAATTCGTCGCTTTTGCCGACCGCATAGACATCAAGGTGTTAGCCGAGCACCGCGATGAACTCGACTTGTGGCGCGTCCTCAACATGCAGTATCCAGTCAAAACGCAGGGCCGCCTCGTATTCGTTCCGCTCTCCGAGTTGGTCCGCCTCAAACCGAGCGAGGGCTATGAAGCCATCCATCGCGAAAACCAAGGGCGCACCGTCGCTATAACAGCCGCCTTACAAGGGCTCGACTTTGCCCAAGCCGAGGCTCAGCTAAACGAGTTTCTGCCCCAATTAGCCATTCCCGACGGGTACTGGATCGAGATCGGCACTCAGCACGCCGAGTTACAAGAACACTATCAAAATCTGTACCTCATTCTTTTTATCTCCATTGTATTGGTCTATTTCATTCTCGCCGCCCAGTTTGAGTCCCTCGCCGTTCCTTTTGTAATCGTCGTGGCCGTACCCCTCGCGTCCATAGGTGTCATCTGCACCCTGTGGCTAACGGGTAACACGCTGAACATCATGTCCTTGTTGGGGTGTATCGTCCTCGTGGGGATTGTGGTGAACGATTCCATCGTCAAAACCGACTTCATCCATCGGCATTACCGGGCCAGCGGCGACCTTGGTCAAGCCATTGTGGAGGCCGGGCAAAAGCGGTTTCGCCCCATCTGTATGACGACCCTAACCACGGTCTGCGGCCTGTTGCCCATGGCCTTATCTAGTGGCAGCGGTGCCGAGCTGCGCCGTCCCTTGGCTTGGGCGGTTGTTGGCGGCATCTCTATATCAACCCTATTGATCCTGCTCGCCGTTCCCATTCTCTACTCGGTCGTCGTCCGGGCAAAAGACTGACATGCACAAGCTGTTGGACAGGCCCGTGGGCGTGGGCGTAGCCGGTGTGGCGGTGTTGGTGTTAGGGCTAGTTTGTTTTCGATTGGTCCCTATTGACCTCGACGGCCCGCTAGACGCGCCTCGGCTCACTGTGAGCGTTGGGTGGCCCGGCGTTGCGGCTTTCACCATTGAATCGCAGATTACGGCTCCCTTGGAGTCGCTGGTGCAGAGTCTGCGGGGCGTGGTTCAACTGAGCTCCACCAGTTCCGAGGGGCATGCGTCTATCACTGCTGAATTTGCTCCGGACACGGATATACAACTAGCCGAGCTAGAGTTAGCCGAAAAGATCTATTCGTTCCGCCGCCAAATGCCGCTCGGGGCTTTGCCGCCCCGCGTTCAGTCCACCGATCCCGAGCGGCTAAACAACCCGAATTTCGTCCGTTTAATGCTGCTTGGTCGCGCAGACCCGGCAGTCCTGCGCCAATATGCAGACGACCGCTTGCGGCTGCCCTTGCAATCCGTACTAGGCGTCGAGCAGGTGACCGTGCGCGGGGGTGCCCAACAGCACATCCTCCTCGAAATGAATCACCTCCTAGCACAGCGCTGGCAAATAGATCAAGGGGTGTTGCGCCAAGCGCTAGCCGACCAAGGGATACAGACCCGTTTCCTCGGCGCAGCACAAAGCCAAGGCACACTCAGCAGCCTCCAACTCAGTGGCCACCTCGCCAACTTGGAGACCTTAGAGCACTTACCGCTCAAGAGGTTGACGAGCGGCCGCCTCATTTACCTAAAGGATGTAGCGACCGTGCGCTACCGGCCCGGCCCGCCGACCTCTCTCTACCGGATCAATGGGCGCAACGCTGTTGCCATCGAATTTGAAAAAACGCCCGGTAGCGATATGATCCACACCTCCCAGCAGATTCGCGAGAAGGTGGCCGAACTTACCCAGCAGCTACCCGAGAGCTTTGAAATCGTCGCGCTACACGACAAGGGGGCCGAGATAGAGCGGGACTTCCGCTTTCTACTGCGCTGGTCGGCATTTTCCATTGCGTTTATTGGGTTGGTGCTGGTCGGCGTTTTCCGTCGCTTTCAAACGGTCTTGCTCATCTTGAGCTCTATCTGGTTGTCCGTCTTAGGGGCGGTCGTGGTGTTTTTCGCCCTTGGCATTCACTTAAACTTGGCTACCCTCGCCGGTTTCACCATCGGTTTTGGCCTCATTGTAGATAACGCCATTGTCATCTACGACTATCTCCACCGCCGCGTCCAATCTCTCGCGCCCGGCAGCGATGTGCGGGCGGCCGTGGCCGCCGGGTTGCGCGAAGGGATTCATCCCATCGTCGTGTCTAACCTGACCACCTTGGGGGCCTTTCTGCCGGTCTTTTTTCTTTCCCGAGAATTACAAGGCTATTTTGAGCCGTTTGTGGTCGCCCTAGGCCTAACCCTCACCATTGCCCTCCTAGTCGCCCTCGCCCTGATCCCAACTTTTTTCTATTGGACGGTCGCCCGGTCTGCTCTCACCCCGGCTGCACCCACAGACCGCTTCTACCGCTTGTATCGCACTGTCCTCTTTTTTTGCGTCCGCCGTAAAAAATTGTTCCTTGGTTTGGTCGTATGGACCGTGGGTGTACCGCTGTGGTTATTACCAGACAAGCTGGGCGACGAGCGAGTTGTGCCGACCGCCCCAGCCGATAAAATCACCACGCGACAACAGTACAAGGCATGGCTCGCGACGAGAGATACAACCACTTCGTCTAGCTTGGTCGGCAACGCGATATTTACATCCAAACGCTCGCCAGAGGATCGCCCGATCTGGGAGCGGCTCTACGCTAGCGGGACCGACCTTTACAATCAAGCGTGGGGCAATCCCATAGTCAGTGCAATCAAGCCAGCACTCTTCAAGGTGTTTGGCGGGACCACGTATTCTTTGTTTAGCGACCTATCGCACCGGCTCGACCGGCGACCTCCCCGGCACTTTTTACAAGGACTCTCAGAAGGCTTTTCGCTGATTGTCGCCCTCCGAGTACCTCACAACGCTCACATAAGCCGGATGGACAAAATTTTGCGGGATGTGGAAAAACAATTGCTCAACTTTGCGCCGTATATCGATGGCATCATCGCCCAAAGTGCGGGCCGGTACGGACTCATTCAGGTGCTGCTCAAGGAAGAGTTCCGCACCTCGGATGTACCATACATTCTCTACGAGCGTCTAGTGGCCTACGAGGGCAACCTCGGCGGCGTGGGAATGTCGGTATATGGCAAGGGGTTGGAAGGAATCGGCAAGCCTTTGAGCGGGAGCCGCAGCGTCTCCAACCGGCTAAGTATCCACGGCTTCAACTTCGGGCAGGTGGGCGACATTGCCGAAGACATCGCCGATCAACTAAGGCAGCGTCGCTCGCGTCGGATTAAGGACATTTACCTCGACTTTGCCTACGGTCCGTCCCAGCACGAAATAGTAGCCCAGTTCGACCACACCAAAACCGCACCCCTCGGCCTTGATCACGCCGACATTGTCCGTGAGATCCAAGATCGGCTCGCCACCAGCGGCACCTCCGCACACCTCTATGTGGATGGACGACAATACGCCGCCAGCGTCGCCGATACCGGAGCCAGCCGCATGACCGCCCGCCATCTGAGCCAAGTCGCGTTGGAGCCACACCCGGTGCGCATCGGACACGTCGCACACATCGAGAAACGAGTCGTGACACCTAGCATAAAACGCGAAGATCAACGCTACATACGCACCATTGGATTCACGGTTTTGGGCAGCCACTCTTATTCCAACAGCATCCTACAAGACATCGTTGACCACACGCCCCTGCCATACGGTTATAGTCTTTCTAATCCCATGATATACGAGATAGACAAAAAGGAGCAGCGGGAGTTGGGGAGCATCGTGCTATTGGCCGTTCTCTTGGTCTGGATGATCGCCGCCGCGCTCTTTGAGTCGTGGACCCAGCCGCTGTTGGTGCTCATCGCCTTGCCCCTCGCACTCATAGGGATGGGTGCCGCGCTCTTTCTGTTCGACGCCCCTTTTAACCAAGGCGGCTATGCGGCCTTGTTGCTGCTGATGGGCATTGCCGTCAACAATTCTATCCTGCTAGTGTACACCATTTCCAAAGCCTTGAAGCGGCAGCCAGCCGATCCCACCGAGGCGATTGCCAACGCGGCTTTCCAACGCTTGCGCCCCATTTTCATCACCACTCTTACGACCATCGCCGGCTTCCTACCGCTGTTGCTCCAAGGCGACAGAAACGACTTCTGGTACACCCTAGCACTGGGGACATCAGGTGGCCTAGCGTCCTCGTCCGTGTTGCTAGTACTAGTAGTGCCACTGTGTGCGATCTGGCGCACCCGCGTTCGCTAAATTCCAGCTCTCCATAGGAAGCCATAACGTCTTATCCGGCGGAGATCTACAACCTACCGTGCCTACGCCCTAGCCAAACGGCTCGTGGTACGGTCTATGTCCTGACGGGCGGGGGGCCAACCGCAGTCACAGGCGTATAGACGATCCCGCGAAACTATGGCCGCAAGCCAATATCAGGTGTTTTCTCGAAAAAATCAGGTGTTTACCCGATAAAATTGGCCAAAAATCAGGTGTTTACCCGATACAAAAGCTATGTGACGGTCGCTACTTTTGTAGTAAAGGGGATTCATCGACGTATCTATCAGATGCTCAGATGATCGCTCGACACCAGCAAGCGCAATGAGGAGTCATAGAATGGTACTTAGATGGATCGTATCGGGAGCCTTAGTCGTAGGCTGCATGGGCACGGCCCAAGCCGAGGGAGGCGACTTTTTTCCGTTGGAAGTAGGCAACCGCTGGGTGTTTCAGAAATATGACGTACGATACCCAGACACCCTACGACTTGAAGAGACCGTTTCAACGGAGGTAATCGGCCAAGTTCAGTTGCAGGAGCGGTCGTATTTCGTCGTGCGCCAAGACTGGAATTGGATTCTACCCGATACGCTCTTTCTAAAAAAAGAAGGGGCGCAAGTCTTTCGCTACTTCGAGCAGCCGGACACCGTGGCGGCTGGTATCTTAGCACAGGACTGGGATAGCCTAGACCCGCACCCTCTAGACCCCAATCAGACGGATTGGCTGATGTATGACTTTGAGGCACCCCAAGGAACTTTTTGGGACTTACCTCTACCAGAAAATCCCCGGATAGATGATGTAATTATATGGTGGGTACTCGTCAACGCCCGTTGGCCGGACGATACCGATCCGCCGAATTGGGAGTGCTGTTGGGACGTTCCTTTTCAAGTAGCACCCTCTCAGAGGTTTTTCCGCTTTTTTTCAACGCCCTTTGCGGACGAATGGGATGAAGTGTTTGAGGTAGGGGTAGGACCTATTTATATCACAAATCTTACAGACGAAGTTGAGAGTTGGGACTTTGGCCTTCTCAAAGAAGCCCACATAGGCGGTCAAACTATCACGAGGAATCGGGTGACCTTAGTAAAACAGACAAGCTGGGGCAAGGTTAAGATGTCCCTTGGCGATCTCTCTATGCCAGCAAGCAGGGCCTATAAAGGCCGTTAGGCTTCAAGCGGTTGGGCACCGTGCCGCGCCGCTAGTCAACACTTATACCCATAAGGAGAAGAAAATGAAACGGCAAATGCAGTTGACCATAGTGGCCCTTCTTCTATTGGTAGGGCCAAGACCCCATTTTGCAGCGACCTATGAACCCCAACCCATTGAGACCATGATCGAGCAGTCCGATCTCGTGGTGATTGGCACGGTAGAAAAAACGTCTGTCTATGATGCAAATGAAACGGGGGACGCCAGAAGGAAAACGACGATACGCATCCAAGAGGTCATCAAGGGTGGAGCTAATGATACACGTGAAACCATTGTCGTGGACCACCTTGAAGGGGCTCCGGGATCAAGGGAAGGAGAAATTGAACAGTATTCCTATTTCAGACCCATTTTCACGCTAGGGGAGCAGGCTATTCTCTTTCTGTCGATCTCGCCAGCACCCGCCACCTCTTACCATTACCTTCCACATTAATCCAGATGGTGCTATAGATGGAGATGGCAACGCAATCCCATTCAGTGACTTGAGAACAGCTATGAATGCCTGTGTCGCCGAGTGGAATCGCATTGAAGATGGCCATATTAGATTTCAAGTAGCCAGCACTCCGACCAACAGAACGTACAATAAAGATGATTCGTGGAGTACGGTAACGTTTGAAGATAATTTAGGCAGTGCAGCAGCTCGCGCATGGACTCCGAGAATACGCGGTGGAGTGGTTGTCTCGGATATCCGTTTCAACACAGACTACAAATGGACTACGTCTGCAACGTATCCAAGCTCTTGGACCGTAGCTCAACCCAAAGATTTCAGGGACGTAATGACCCACGAGCTAGGTCATTCTACGGGGCTTGGACATAGCGATAATACATACCGGAATAACACCATGTATTACTCCTCGGGTAGAGCTGAAACGAAGCGCCGTACGCTAGAATGGGGGGATGAGGCCGGCGGCGTCTATATGACTACATCTCCCGGTAGAGCTGGAGACGGGAGGTTAGATTTTGACCAAGACTGGTCCGCCTTCACCGGTAGCAGCGAAGCAATCACCCTACACCGAAATATAACCGTTCCCTCTGGAAGAACGCTAACCATCGAGTCCGGTCTCTCCATCAATAAGAATGGATATACGATCACCTCTACAGGGGGCACAATTAATGGGAGTACTGCCAAATCTGTAGCTGCAACCGGTCCGTCCGCTGCCGCAATCACCCTAAGCGTTGCGCCCAATCCCTCTAACCCCTCTACAACCATTCGATTTAATCTCCCTCAGCCGACGGCGGTCTCCCTCTCGATCTACGACATGTTGGGGCAGCGCATCCACACGCTTATTTCTAACGAATATTGCCAAGCAGGGAATTACTCTGGCAGCATCGGGGATCTATTTTATCAATCTCCATGCCGGCGAGCAGCTATACCAAGAAAAACTGACGTTGGTGCGTTGAACCAGCAGCGCATGGGCATGGTTTCAAGAGCGTGATCAAGGAGACAACAAAACCCACATCGCCGACAGCTTATCATTAGCGAAGAATAGGTAGTCGATATCGCCGCAGTACTATCGGAAGTCATTGGGAAAATGAAGCGGGAGTTAGAGCGATTAGCCAACCAGTAGCTCCAGCGCGGTTTCCATGTTCAATAGCGCCGCGTCTTCCTCCCGTTCCAAAAACGGACGCACATCAGCCACCGCCTGATCCCACGCCAGAGCGCGTAGCCGATTGCCAAGCACTTCCCGCCAAGTCCGCTCCGTCAGTGTCTCGCCGGGCCACTGAGTCTGCTGCAATGCCGCGTTGAGTAGGGATAGATTGGGCGCAGGCCATGTCCGGTCGCTCAAGTACCATATCAAGTCGTACAGATCCCGCCCCTTGGTGTAAGGGCGCTGTAGAATCGCATGTAGTTTGCCGGCTAGCAAGGAAGCCCGGTCGTGATGCTGGAGCCGCAGTGTCACGTGCCGGCGTACCAAACGAGTTTCCAGCACGGCACCGGCTGGCGGGTTCGTATCGACCTCGATTCGCACGGAGAGAATTGCGTCTTGATGCGGAGAAAGACCGGCCTCGTACAGCAGTCCCTTGAAGCGCACAAATGCACGGTGGACGGTCCGCTGATCGTTTAAGCCAAGCCCGATTTCGTACCCCTCGCGAGCAAATTCCGCGCAAATGGCTGTTAAATAAGCGCGCAAATCGTAGGAAGCCGCATCGCCTTCGAGCGTAAAGTCGAGGTCTTCGGAGTAGCGCGGTAGCGCAAAGAGGAAGCGCAGGCTAGTCCCCCCTTGAAACGCCAGCGGCACCATCGCCCCCGCGCGCTGTAAAACATCCAAGATGCGGGCCTGTAAGTATTCGCGCAGGATGTTGCGCCCCTGCAAGGGATCGGCCGCCTGCACGAGTTGAAACAGGTGATCCTTCATAGCTGCTCGTAGCCCAACGTCTCGTCTTCGGCAAGTGCGCGAATGCACCGCACGGCTCGCAGCAATTTGGGGCGGGCGGCGATAGCAGCGAATCTATCCAGTTCCGCTAAGTCGAGGCTCCCCCAGTCGAGGCGTAGCTCATTGATATAGACAGGAGCATCGCCATGCGGCTGTAGATAGATCAGATCGAGTAGTGCCTTTTCCGGCACGGCGACAAAAGCCGACTGGCCATGCGCCAACTCCACTTGCTGATAGCCGTAGAGCAGATCGGTCTTGAGGTGGCGAAAGGAAAAGCGGCCTAGCGGCGTCTGGCGGAATTGTGGACGTCCACCGGTCACACTAGTTACTTCCGGCACGTACTCGGGAATCACGCCAGCGTGGGCCAACGCCGACAGACCACTTACATACGAGCCGCGCACCAGTCGATTGGCGATGTGGAAGGGATGGGGAGCGGTTTGGCGATAGGGCGGTGCCAGCGCGTACAGCCCGCGCCGTAGCTGGTGCAGTCGTCCGGCTTGGGTCCAGCGCACGAGTTGTCGCCGCATATCGCTTGGGTTTACGGAACCGGCCAAGAGTAAGCCGGTTTCAAACACCGGCTCATCAGCCACGATGGCGAGCAATTGATCGAATTTCATAACAATAAATTACCTTTAATGGCAATTTACTGCAATAAAATTCGCTTTTGTCGTCCTCCGCGTGAGCTACCCCTCCGGCGGCACCAAGTGCTGCGTCGTCTCCGCCCGGTCGCGTATCTCCTGCCAATCCCACAACTGAGGTATGAATTCAACATCGGCCCAAAGCTGGGCTTGGTCGGCGTAGTGCGGGCTAGCCGGGTGGCCAGAGGCCCCCAGCGGCGAAATCCAGCGCGAGCGAGTCCAGTCGGAGGGATCGAAGATATAGCGATTGACCGAAAGACCCGTAACTGTGAAGTCGTCGAAGGCATAGCTGCCGGCCAGAGGCGTGTCGCCATCGCCGTGGACGGGGAGCGAAGGGGGGTCGAGGAAGGAAGCGGCTTCGGGGAAAACCGCAGAGAACGGGTGCTGAGGCTGGGTGCGGTGCAAGCGGCCCCAACGCCATTGACCCATGTCGTCGCCGAGTGCCTCTTTGAGAACAGCGAGCGCGCCAGTCAGAGCCTCGG
This sequence comes from Candidatus Latescibacterota bacterium, assembly GCA_022819745.1. The sequence continues at coordinate 50,201 of JAJEGS010000062.1, forward strand.
TCAGAGCTTGGGACCAAGTTTGGCCGGGCGGCAGCAGCGCAGTATCGCCGCACTCGATAGCGAGGGTTGCTTCGAGATTGATAAGACGCCAGTGGGCGTCGCCGCCAGCCTCTGCGAGCAAGGTCAAGGCATCGTCGCCGAACAGGTGTTGCGCGATGTGGTAGCCGAGCAGGTTGCGGGTTTGCGCATAGATCGCCGGCTGGACTTGGTCGCGGTCCATCCGACAGTCCCACTGGCGCAGCAGGTCGAGGGCTTGGGCGCAATCGGCGTCGGGCGGCTCGATGGCGAGCAAGGCCCGCGTAAAGACCTGAGCTGGCAACGAGACGCATTCGGCGTGGATGCGGCCCATCGCCTCGGGCGTGGCCGTGCCTTTTGCTAGTTCAAGGATGCGAGTCTGGATGCGTCGGGCGCGGTAGTCGGGGCTAAAGACGAGTCCGACGTAGTAGGGATAATCCGAGCCGGTCACGCGCTGGTTGCAGGTGATGGCATAGCCTGTTGCCGGGTCTATGGCTTTGGGCAACTCGGAGTGGGGAATGTAGCCCTGCCACTCGTGCTCGCCGCTCCAGCCGGGGACGGCGCTCCAGCCGTTTGCATCCTCGCGCACGGGGATCCGGCCCTCGTGCAGATAGCCGAAGCAGCCGTGGACATCGGCGACGGCGTAGTTGTTGACGCGGTCGTTCCAACGGGCGAAGGCTTGGTGCAAGTCCTCGACCGAACGGGAGCGCATGGCATCGCGGGCGGCGTCGGCCCAAGGGGTGCCTTCGATGAGACCGGGGTCGCTGATAGCGATGGCTTGGCCTTTGCGCGGGTCGCCCGCGATGATGGGGCCGTGGTGAGTAATGACGACCTCGGAGGCGACGGATGCCGCGCCGCAGACGTGGATTTCTTCCCGCAGGATTTCCGCTGGCCGCCACGCGCCGCTGAATTCGTACTCCAAGCCATCGGCCGTTTCGCGGAAACGCTCGACGAACAAGTCCTGGGTGTCAGCACTGCCATAGGTCATGCCCCAAGCCACGTACTCATTGTGGCAAAAGTGCAGGGCACCGGGGACACCAGGCACCGAGTAGCCGCTGACGGCGAAGTCGGGACAGGCGATATGGACTTGGTAATAGACGGAAGGGGTATCGAGAGCGCGGTGCGAGTCACCAGCCACTAGCGGCAAGCCCGAATCCGTGTACTCACCTGCGATGGACCACGCATTGGAGCCGGGGTCGGTTTCGCGGCTGAGGGCCGTGAGGCCGTCGAGGGATTCTCCCTGGTACTCGGTGCCCGGAGGCACGGTGAGCAGGTGGCCTTGGGGATAGCCTTTGATTAGCTGAGCGAGATTCTTAGGGCCGACAACTTGGGCGAGACGAGTCCGCCAGAGCTTGGATTCAAAGGTCCCGAGCAGGCTGTTGCGCATCTTGTACACGGCGAGGCAGTGCCAGCTTTCCCACGGCTCGGGGTGCTGGCCGAGGAGTTGGTATTCGACGGGTAGGGCCATTGTCCTCGCCAAAAAGGCGTTGACGCCAGCGGCGTACGCGTCGAGCATGGCGCGGGCTTGGGGACTAGACGCTTCGTAGTCCAACTTGGCGGTGCGGCCCATGCCAGCGGCGCGCAGGAGACGGTCGCGGTCCAGTCCTGCGGGACCCGCCCATTCGGACCAGCGGCCCAAAGCCTGATGACGATCGAAGTCCATATGCCACAGGCGGTCTTGGGCCGTGGCAAAGCCTTGGGCGAAGAACAGGTCGGCTTCCGATTCAGCTTGGATATGGGGGATTCCCCAAGGGTCGCGGTGAATGGTGACGGTTTTTTCAAGGCCCTCGCAACCCTGAGTGCTTTCGAGGTCGGGGAGGGCGGCTTGGAGGTCTTTGGCGCTGATAGGCATTGCGTTCCTCTTGCGTTATTGGTTCAGGATATTCTGCAAGGCAAATGCGTTTGCCGCAACGTGCACGTGGATGGTGAAACATAGCTGGATTGCCAAATCCAGTAGATTCGTCTCCGAGCACAAGAGCAGAGAACCGCATGCAAAACCGGTCTTGATAAATGCCGATTCTCAATGTATCCTCATTGTATCTACTGTTTTAGAGGAGGTAAGATATGGAAACTCGCGTGCAAAAATGGGGCAATAGTTTAGCCCTGCGTATTCCCAAACCACTCGCTAGCCAGATTGGGCTTGAACTCAACTCACCGGTCGAATTATCGCTACGTGGTAAGGAGTTAGTCATTGAACTCGTAAGGCCGTCTGGCTTGAAGTTGGACGATCTTTTAGCCAAGGTGACTGAGCACAACTTACACGGCGAAATAGATACTGGACCTGCGACGGGCAGTGAAGTATGGTGAGATCGACCGAGTACGTCCCACAGCGCGGTGATGCGGTGTGGATTAACTTCAATCCGCGAGTAGGACATGAGCAAGCAGGACATCGACCCGCCGTTGTGGTTTCACCAGGGGCTTATAATAGCAAGACCCGCTTGGCAATTCTCTGCCCAATTACCAGTCAAGTGAAGGGGTATCCCTTTGAGGTCGCCATCCCTGCGGGACTGGACGTGACGGGTGTTATTCTAGCCGATCAGGTCAAGAGCATGGACTGGCAGGCGAGAAATGCAGCGTTGATATGTTCTTTGCCCACAGAGATCGTGGATGCGGTTTTACAGAGAGTCGAAACGCTCTTGGTAAGGGAGTAATTGCAGGCTTGAACAAGACCATTAAAGGGCTACTCGAACAGGCATTGGAAGGGCGGCGTTCGCGGCGCGAAGAATTTGCCCATCTCTTTGGCTGTTGGTCGGCAGCAGATCTGGCCGAGTTTGAAGAGGCGACAAAAGACCTGCGCCAGATTGATCCCGACGATTGGAAATCTCGCCGGAAGTCAAGAAACAGCCACGTCAGGCCGGCCGGTCGTGGATCGGCCCCGGGTGGTCGCGAAGCGAGCCGCCCTGACGACCGGTGAGCGCGGCTTGGATTTCGCCGAGAATGGACAGGGCGATTTCCTCGGCTGTTTCAGCGCCGATGTCGAGGCCGACGGGGCTGAAGAGGCGTGCGGTCTGCTCATCGCTTGGCGCGACATCTTCTTTTTGCAAATCGGCAAGCAGGCGCTGGGTGCGCTGGTGCGGGCCGAGGACGCCCAAATAGGCGAGGGGAGCGCCGAGCAAGTCCCGCAACAGGGCTTGATCCTGTAGATAGTTGTGGCTCATGATGACGGCGCACGAGCGGTTGTCGAACTGAAGCTCCTCGGGCAGATGACCGGGCTGGGCGAGGAGAACTTGCCTAGCCCCAGGGAAGCGCTCGGCGCGGGCATAGGAAGGCCGATGATCGGCCACGGTGACGCGCCAGCCGAGTTCGCCAGCTAACTGAGCGAGGGGCACGGCATCGTACCCAGCGCCGAAGAGATAGAGGGCGATGGGTGGCAGCAGGGGTTCTATGAGCAGGGCGGCCTTGCCGTGCGTCAACTCGTAGTGGCGCGTGTAGCCGGGGGCGATGGGAAGTTGAGTGTCGTCGAGAGTAGCGAGGATTTCGCTAGCGGCGTTGAGCGCAATTTCGCGCAGTTCCAAGTCGGCGATGTCGTCTCGGGCATTCGCGGCCCCAATGCGGCCCCCATGCGGAGGCCGGACTGCACTGAGGCCGGACTGCTCCCGCTCGTCGAGGATCAGATGTTGACCCGGAGCAGCATTCGTTGCGCCCTCAGTAGCAAAAACCGTGACGAGAACGCCGTGCCGATCTTCCAAAGCGCAGCCGTGCAAGAAGGTTGGATAATGAAACGGCGCGTCTTGGGGCAGGCGCTCTAAGAGCACGTCCACCGTGCCGCTACAACCCAAGCCCGTACCCCAGAGAATATCGTCTTCAGAGGTGGCGTCGTAGTGGAGGAGACGGGGTTGGCCGTCGGCGAAGACAGCTTGCGCGTTTTCGCGCACATCTCCTTCGAGACAGCCGCCGCTGATGGTGCCCAAGCTCTGAAGGTCTGCTTCGATGAGCATGCGAGTGCCCGGGCCGCGATAGACCGAGCCAGAGGTCTGGACCACAGTGGCCAAGACATAGGGCTTCTCCGCCTCGTCGAGCACTCGGGCGCGGCAGAGGATCGTCTGCAAGTCTTTCACGGCTGAACTCCAAAGCGCCGGTACCAATCGTCCCTCGTCGGCGCATCGACCTGGGCCTTCGTCGGCGCAGATGGCTCAGAACGTCGGCGCAAGTATTGCGCAGCCGTCGCACCGCGCAGCGTCATCAGGTATCCGACGAGAGCCTTGAGGCTGTCGATATTGTGGGCCGGGGCGAAGAGGTCAATGTACGGCAAGGCAGCCTGCATCCCGCGCGTGGCAGGCCGGTAGTCCGGGCTGCCCAACAGGGGGTTGAGCCAGATTAGGCAGCGGCTGCGGCGCTGCAACGCGCGCATGCTTTCTTCAAGGATCTCAATATCGCCGGTGTCCCAGCCGTCGCTGACGATCAGCAGCGCGGTCTGGTGATCGACGAGATCGGCGTGTTCGCTGAGAAAAGTCTCCAGCGCGGCCCCAATGCGCGTGCCGCCCGACCAGTCCGGCACCTGCGCGGCAATCGCGTCCAACCCCGCGCTTAGGTCGTTGCCCCTCAGCAGGGGCGCGACGTGGTGTAGCGAGGTTGCAAACACAAACGTCTCGATGCGGCGATAGGCGTTTTGGAAGGCGTACATGAACTGGATCAAGAAGCGGCTGTACAGATCCATGGACTTACTGACATCGCACAACAAGACCAGCTTGGGCTTCTGGCGGGTACGGCGACAATAGGATAAATCCAACAGCTCACCACCTCGGCGCAGGCTGGCGCGGAGGGTGCGCCGCAAGTCGAGGCGACCCGGCGGGCGCGCGGGCCGATAGCGGCGGCTGAAGCGCGTAGCGAGCGCGCGGGCGATGGCTTGCAGCAACCGTCCGATCTCCTCCAACTCTTCGGCGTTAAAGTCCTTAAAGTCGCGCTTTGTATGGACCTCAATGGGGCTGTATCCGGCGGCCTCGCGCTCCTCTTCGGTCGGCTCGCCCTGTTTGAGCCAATCGCGGATGCTCGTCAAACCATTCTTGCCGGGTCGATTGGCACTAGCCTTCTCGGAAGCAGAGGACTCCGGCTGGGGCTGACCCAATTCGCCAGCACGATCCCATACGGACCAATAGACATCAAACAGCGCATCGAAGAGCTTCTGCTCGGCGGGCGTCTTGGCCAAAATCGTCCGCAGGCTTAGCCGAAAGTCCTCCGGGTCCGACAGGTCAATGGCCGCCAGGGCGCGGAGCGCGTCTTGCTCCTCGCCCAAGGCCGGGCCAAGACCTTGGGCGCGCAACAAGCGGCAGAAGCCGACCACATTCGCGCTCAATGCGCCATGCAATGCAATGTCGTCGATCTTGCGATTCATCGTTCCGGAGCCAGCTTGGCGCGGACCCCCAATCCTTCCAAGAACTCAGCCAGCGATTGCTTCACCTGCGCTACGTCGCGTTGGTCCTTGAACACAATGCCCAAAGTATCCGCCACGACTTCGAGGTCGAGATGGTGCTGGTGCAAGGCGACGAGGGCCTTGGCCCAGTCGAGGGTTTCGGCGACGCCGGGGACCTTTTCGAGGCGCTGCATGCGAATCTTTTCCATGAAGCGACAGATCTGCTCGGCGAGTTGGACATCGATCTCATTCACCTTCCGGCGCACGATCTCCACTTCCTTATCAAATTCCGGATAGTCGATCCACAAATAGAAGCAGCGGCGGCGCACGGCGTCGGACAGCTCGCGGGTGCGATTGCTGGTCAGGATCACGTGCGGCCGTGCCGCCGCACTAATGGTGCCGATTTCGGGGATGGTAATCTGCCAGTCGGACAGAACTTCGAGCAGGAAGCTCTCGAACTCCTCGTCGGCCCGGTCGAGTTCGTCGATCAGCAGCACCGGCGGGACGGGTTGAGTGATGGCCTGGAGCAAGGGGCGCTTGAGCAGGAAGTCCTCGGAGAACAGGTCGGCCTCGCGCTCGGCTAAGGGGCGTTGGCTCTTCTCGTCGAGCTTGATGTGCAAGAGCTGGCGCTGGTAGTTCCACTCGTACAGCGCGGCGTGGGCGTCTAGCCCCTCATAGCACTGCAAGCGGATCAGCTCGGTGTCGAGGGCGCGGGCTACGACCTTGGCGACCTCGGTTTTGCCGACGCCAGCCGGCCCCTCGATGAGCAAGGGACGCTCTAGGGTCTGAGCGAGGTACACGGACATGACAACTTGGCGATCGGCGACATACCCGTGCTCGGCGAGCATCTCCTGGATCGCGGCAGTAGCACTCATTAACTCTCTCTCGTTGCGCGGTGCAATGCTTTATAGCAAGCCGGAATGATTTGAACGATTCTTGTGAATCCTATTCTGCGTCTATCTGCGTCCATCTGCGGATTTTCTTGTCAATAGATGTGGCACGATCAAAGTCGCAGGCGGGTCAAGTCCCTTAATATCACGCGCCGACTTCCGTACAGCAAGAACGCGCTGACTGCGCCGGACATTGCCCACCGCTAGGGATTCTCTATATTCTCAAGTCTCTTTAACTCCGTCTGTGGATGCCTTTGTATGGCCCTTGAAACACCCGCCAAAACCGAGTTAGTGCGCGACCTTTTGGGCCGCCCCTTGGCCTCTTTGCGCGTGTCGGTAATCGACCGCTGCGATCTGCGCTGCCAGTACTGCATGCCCGAAGAGCACTACACTTGGCTGCCGAGTAAAGACATCCTCAACGCCTCCGAACTCGAGCGCGTGGTCGATGCCTTTTGCCAAGTTGGCGTCCGCAGCGTGCGCCTGACCGGCGGCGAGCCGCTATTGCGCGCCGACCTGCTCGAACTCGTCGCCCGACTCACACGACTACCACTGGTCGAGGACCTAGCGCTGACGACCAATGCGACGCAATTGGCGCGCCGGGCTGACTCCCTGCGGGAAGCCGGACTGCGCCGGATCACGGTCAGCTTGGACTCGCTGCAGCCAGCGCGCTTTGAGGCGCTGACGCGGAGAGCCGCGCACTCCAAAGTCTTAGAGGGAATCCGCGCCGCCGCCGCGACTGGCTTTGACGCAATCAAGATCAATTCGGTCGTAATGCGCGGCTTCAACGACGACGAGCTAGTGGATCTGCTCGAATTCGGACGGGAGATAGGCGCAGAGGTTCGCTTCATCGAATACATGGATGTCGGCGGGGCCACCCACTGGTCGCTCGGAGAAGTGGTGTCGCAGCAAGAGATGCTAGCCAAGCTGGAGGCGCACTATGGTCCCATCGAGCGCGAGGCGGGTCGAGGCTCTGCGCCCGCAGAGCGCTTCCGCCTGCGCGACGGCACGCGCTTTGGCATCGTCGCGTCGGTCACCGAGCCGTTTTGCGGGGCCTGCGACCGCAGCCGCCTGACCGCCGACGGCCTGTGGTACACGTGTCTATACGCGCAGCAGGGCACCGACCTAAAACCCTTGCTGCGCAACGGAGCAGACCGCGAGCGACTAGTGCGACGCATTAGCGCCGGGTGGGCGGGACGAACGGACCGCAGCGCCGAAGAGCGGCGCGACGATCCACACCGAGGCGTGCTCTATCAAGTCGCAGAGTTGCAAGCCGATCCGCACCGCGAGATGCACACCCGCGGCGGTTGAGCCGCACCTTCCCACTACATGGATTACTTTCGCGCCAAACGCTATTTGGACGCCTTGCCCGACTGGGAGGTCGGCCGTCCAGCACTCGGGCCAATCGAGGAGTACCTACCGAGAATGCGCGCTCTGCTGACCCGCCTCGGCGATCCGCACACGCGCTTCCGTTCAATCATTGTCGGCGGCACCAACGGCAAGGGAACGGTCGCCAGCTTACTCGCCGCCATCCTAAAGGCGCACGGACACAAGGTCGGGCTGTACACTTCGCCGCACCTGCACACCCAGCGCGAGCGGATCCGCATTGACGGCGAGATTCTCAGCAAGGAACAATGGGCCGACGCCGTATCGCACCTCGACGATTGCACTCGCGACTTTGGCCAGGAGGCATTGGGTTCATTTAGCAAGTTCGAGGCCCTAACCGGCCTCGCGGCCCATCTCTTCGCTCGGCAGGGCGTAGAGTTCGGGATTTTTGAGGTCGGGCTTGGAGGCCGCTACGACGCGACCAACGCCTGGGACTCGGAGCTGGCAGTCCTGACGGCTATCGGTCTAGATCACATGGATTTGCTGGGCAATACGTTGGAGGAAATTGCCGCTGACAAGCTGCACATCGTCCGGTCGGGTCGCACGCTCGTCACCACGGCGGCGCAGCCACCCGAAGTGATGGATCTAATCCGGCAGACCTGTACAACGCAAGAAGTAGAGTTGCAGATTGCCGGAACGGAATGGCCCCTAGGCCACCTAACGGGCCGTCCTGCGACCTACGCGGAAAATGCGCGACTGGCCCTTGAGGCGGCGCAGAGGTTCGTCCAAGGATTAGAGGACGAATTGGTGCATCAAGCCGTGGCGGCCCATCGCTGGCCGGGCCGCTTTGAAGTGGCGCACGAGAAGCCGTTGGTCTTGCTCGACGGCGCACACAATCCAGCGGCAGCCGAGGCGTTGACCGGGGAGTTGCAGCGGCTGAGCGGAGAGCGTCCCGTCGCCAATACTGGCGACGCATGGGTACTGGTCGTCGGCGCGGGAACAGGGCACGATGCCGCAGGGATTTTGCACGCGCTAGCGCCGGTAGCACAGCGGGTCTTGCTAACTTCTTCAGATCATCCACGAGCGCTGGCACCAGCGGTACTAGCAGACCTAGCACCGGACGGCCTAGCCGTCGAGCAAGTACCTGCAAGCAGCCAAGCCTTCAAACGCGCTTTGACGTTAGCAGGACCCAAAGGCCGAGTCTGCGTAGCCGGGTCGCTGCACTTGGTAGCGCGGGCACGGGAGTTTTTCGCCCTACCCGGCGAGCGCGACGGCATCACCGAAGACATGGCGCTGGAGAATCTGGAGTGCATTGCCGAGGCGGCCCGGCGACAGGGACTCATCTGCGAGTGGATTTCGGACGACGGCACTCGGCTCAAGCTGTCGGGCGGACGGCGTCCCCTGCGCTTCTGGCGCAACAAGCATCCCTTCAACGACTACGTCGAAGCCCGGCTCGCCGAAGACAAGGCATACCAATACGAGGATTTCGCCGCCGCCGGATTGCCAGTCCCCGACACCCTCAAGCTCTTCAACCCACTGGCCGACGCGCGCTTCGACCGCTACAAAACCCACGCCACAGTCGCGGAAATCGTCGAAGAAGTAGTGGCGCGGTTCGAGTTCCCCCTGTTGGTCAAGAAGTGCCACAGCTCACTGGCGCAGGGCGTATTCTTGGAGCGCAACGCAACAGACCTCGGCACACGGCTTGAAGCCCTCTTTGCCAACAGCGGCTTTTTGGACAACATCGCGCTGGTGCAGCAATACGTGGCCGGGCCAGAGTATCGAATCGTCGCCAGCCGCGACGAGTTGTTGCTAGCCTATCGCAAGGAGAGCGAGGCCGTGGGCGCAGACGGAGATCTCAATCCGCTGCATCAGACCACAGGGCGCGCCGTGCGCGTGGAGGACGCGGCCCTGCTAGCGCAAATGCAGCAGCTAACCGCGCAAGTGGCCGGTGTGTTCTCGCTCGGTTTTTACGCCATCGACCTCATCCACGCCGCGGCCGGCTTCTCCATTATCGAGATCAATCCCAACCCCATGTGCTACGCGTACAACCGCGACAACGGCCGCCGGGACTTCATTCGGCTATACGAGCGGCTACTCGCCCAATTTGCCCTATAATCCGCAGATGGACGCAGAATTGGAATTTCTAGAACTGAGATGTCGCACGACCGCCCTATTCGTCGGCGTCTAGGAGGGCTTGGAATGCCTGTAGGCTTTCTACTTGGATCGCCGCTCGATGCAAGTGCTTGAGACGCTGCAAATCCTCCATGCCCCGGACGCGAGCGGCCAACGGCTCTGCCGCGTCGAGCGCAAAGCGGATTTCCAGCACGTCGAGCAGCGCTTCAATGGCGCGTTCTCGGCCCCCTTGCTCAATGCCTTGCTCAATGCCTTGCTCAATACCTTGTTGGGTCAAGTATTGAGCAACAGGTGATTCGCGGATAATATCCATTAGCCCCTCCTTCAAGAAAATGGCAGAAACGGTTTCGCGCCCATACACCAACCCGCTCAAAAGCGACATGCCGGCCAGACAATCGGCTTTCGTCGCCCGATCCAGCGGCTGCGCCTGCACCGCGCGCATACAAGTCTCCAGCCAATCCGCTGGCCGCCCGGTCGGCCTCATCAGCGGTACAAATGACCACAGTCCCACATGCCCCGACTCGAGGATGCGCTGGCCGTCCAACTCGCTCAGCCGGATCACCTGGTACTCTACCAAAATGCGATGGCCGGGACGATCTTGGAGATAATAGCCCAGATCGCGCCGACCGGCCGCTGGCCGCAGGTAGATGACGCTGGAAACCACCGGCAGGCCGTATTGCTCAACGGCTCGCCCGATATAGCCGACCATCCGCCGCGCCATCGGCGGCTGCGTACTATCGGCGACTTGAAACTCGGTGTGGACGAGGACCGCTTCGTTGCCCAACTGCACCCGCAGCAAACTGTCGGTCTGCCTCGCCTCGACGGTGAGTTGCTCTGGGTCAATCACTTCGGCACCTTCGACGTCGTCACGACCGAGGGCAAAGCGGGCGAAATCGGCGGGATAGTGCTGTACCAAATACTTGGAAACAATATCAAAGTCGGCCATGGCAATCAATTAGGAATTAGAGTGTGCCCAACCGTCCGAACTGGAGGGACGGGCTAATTCGCAATTGCTAAATTGCAAAAATCGTGCCACGGCGGCTCAGATAAGAGGAGGGGCTGGGAGGGGCTGGAGTGTAGCGGAAAGGGTACAGGGATGGGACGTTGAGGACATAGGACTGCCTAACGTCAGATATGTGACATGGTATGTAGGGACAACCCTCGTGGTTGCTCCCATTAACCGCCAAAGGAAAGGAATCACTTCATGGATATTCAGACCCGCCTCGTCCACGCTGGCGAGGAGCGCATCAACGGTGCCGTGGTGACGCCGATCTTCCAGAGCTCGACTTTTGTTTCACCTAAGGAGGAAGAGTACCACGACATCCGCTATCTCCGCCTCAACAACACACCCAATCACCGCGCCTTGCACGCCAAACTGGCCGCTGTCTGCGGCGGCGAGGACGCCTTGGTCGCTGGCTCGGGAATGGCGGCGATCACCACCGCATTGATGACCGTGCTCAACAGCGGCGATCACCTGCTGATCCAAGACTGCCTCTACGGAGGCACGCACAGCTTTGTGACGCAGGATGCGCCGGGCTTGGGGCTGAGCTACGACTTTATCGCCGGCAACGCGCCGGAGACGTGGGCGGCCAAGCTGCGGCCCGAGACGCGGGCGATTTACGTGGAGACCATGACCAACCCGCTGATGGAAGTCGCGGATTTAGAGGCGGTAGTGGCGTTTGCCCGCGAGCATGGGCTGGTGTCCCTGATCGACAATACCTTTGCCTCGCCGTGCAACTTCCGCCCGCTGGAAATCGGGTTTGACATAGAACTGCACAGCGCGACCAAGTACCTCAACGGCCATTCGGATATCGTCGCGGGCGTGGTCGTCGGCTCGGCTGCACATGTCAAAGCCATTAAACACAAGCTGAATCACTTAGGCGGCTCGTTGGATGTCCACGCCTGCTTTCTGCTGCAACGGGGCTTGAAGACCTTGTCGCTGAGAATGCGGCAACACGACGAGAACGGCTTGCGACTAGCGCACTTTTTGACCGAGCAGGAGCAAGTGGCGCAGGTGAACTATCCAGGACTAGAGAGCCATCCACAATACGAGCGGGCGCAGCGGCTGTTTGCCGGGGCGGGTGGGGTATTGAGCTTTGAGCTGCACGGAGGCGTGGAGGCCGCCGAACGGTTGCTGTCCAAGCTGGTTCTGCCAGCGTCAGCCCCCAGTCTCGGTGGCGTCGAAACCCTCATTACTCGGCCCGTCACCACGTCGCACAGCGGCTTGAGCCGAGAGGAACTAGCGGCCATAGGCATAGCCGACGGCTTGGTGCGAGTGGCGTGCGGCATTGAGGCCGCCGAGGATTTGTGCGCGGATTTTGCGCAGGCATTGGCTGGGGTGTAGGATCGCAAGGAGTGAATTATGAAACTGACGTTACGCAGTGCCTCTACTCGTCGGCGTCTAACAGGTGCCTAAAGGCTTCGAGGCTGGGCACCTGTATGGCCGCCCGAAACAACTGCTTGAGGCGCTGCACATCGTCGATGGCCCCAAGGCGGTCGGCCAACGGATCCGACGCGGCCAGCGCAAAGCGAATCTCCAGCACGTCAAGAAGATCTTCAACGGCGCGTTCTCGGCCTCCTTGCTCAATGCCTTGCTCAATGCCTTGCTTGATTCCTTGTTCGATGAATTCCTCACGGAAACTTTCGGCGAGGTATTGGGCAAATGAGGATTCGCGGATGAGGTCCATGAGATGCTCCTTGGAAACAATGGCCATGATCGTCTGCGGATTATACACCAACCCGCTCAAGATCGCCAGTCCCGCGAGAAAATCGGCCTTGACCGATCCTTCCAGCGGTAGGGCTGCCGCCCGAGCGACACACTGCTCTAACCACGCCGCCTCGGTCTGACCAGTTGGTGGCTGCATCAACGGCGCAAATGGCAGCAAGCCTACAAATTCGCGGTCGAGCACGGCTTGACCGGCGAGTTGGCTCAGGCGGATCACCTTATACTGAACGAGGATTTGGTAGCCGGGATGCTCCTGGAGGTAGTAGCCCGGATCGCGTCGTCCAGCGGTCGGGCGCAAGTAGAAGACGTGGGCGTACACCGGCAAGTCGTAGTGCTCGATACTGCGGCCGATGTAGCCGGCCATGCGGCGGGGCATGGCCGGGTGGTCGGTGGTTTGAAACTCGTGGTGGACTAAGGCGTCCTCGCCGCCGATGCGCACGCGGAGGAGGCTGTCGGTGCGGCGGGCTTTGACGATGGGCTGCTCGCTCTCTATCACTTCGACGTCTTCAATGTCGTCGCGCTGGAGGGCAAAGCGGGCGAAGTCAGCCGGGTAGGTTTGGATCAGGTGCTTGGAAACGGTGTCGATTTCGGCCATGGCGATCTATCAATTAGGGATACTGCAATATCCATGCCAAGGCGGCAGCACAGTGGGAGGACAGGGCCGTTCCGGGTTCGACTGTATCGGACACAACCCATGAGTGCAACCTTTAGGGACTAGCAAAATACCTCGTCGCGGAAGCCGACCTTCTGTACACCCTGCGTAAGTCAGCTATGAAAGCAGCAATACAAACCGCTCAAGACGTATGGCCCATGCTGACCCCTGTTGTGTTCGTCCCCCATGCAGAGAGCGAATATCAACGGCTTGTGGCTGTACTAGACGATTTGATCGATGTGGTAGGCGAGGACGAAAATCATCCCCTAGCTTCATTGATGGAGGTCATTGGTGTGCTGATTGAGAAGTATGAGGAAGAACACATTCCTTGACGGATGTATAGCTAAATTCAAATCGGGAGTCACCGTCTCCCCGAGCGGGCACAGCGGCTGTTTGCCGGGGCGGACGGGGGGTTGAGCTTTGAACTGCACGGAGGCGTAGAGGCCGCCGAGCGGTTGCTGTCCAAGCTGGTTCTGCCAGCGTCAGCCCCCAGTCTCGGCGGCGTCGAAATCCTCATCACGCGGCCAGTCACCACGTCGCACAGCGGCTTGAGCCGAGGGGAACTAGCGGCCATAGGCATAGCCGACGGCTTGGTGCGAGTGGCGTGCGGCATTGAGGCCGCCGAGGATTTGTGCGCAGACTTTGCGCAGGCGCTGGCGGAGGTGTAGAATGGCCTATCTGCGCGGACGATCAATGCTGCTGAGACGCAATACCTTGACAAGCCGTTACCGTTGACGGGGAGAGACTTCTTTTTTATGATGATAATTCTTCGCTTGTAGATGATTTTTCGACTGAGACCGAAGGAACTCCAAAATCAGTTTGCAACGTAGTGGCAATTAGAAATATAATTGCTAAATCTAGCTAATCGTCTTCGGCCACATAAAGGACTATACCATGCCAAAGAACTTTCACGAAAGATTGATTGGATTGCTCAAAACCGACGACCGTTTCGTCGACGCTGATGGTACCGTGGTCAAAGCTGCGATCATTGATCAGGCATGGAAAATCGATCATAACCTTGTGAAATTGCTACTTAGCGATGCCGATATCAAGGCAAAATTCTTTGACGAAATCGAGGGGCACTGGATTTTCAATGTCAACACCTTTATCGAGTATATCTCCGACAAAAATTTCCTTGCCGATTCATACACCCGCTTTCGCAACAAAATCGGCCTGAATATTGACGGCAAATTCCTTCGAGAGAGGGGAGAGGTATCCCTTGCTTGGCCGTGTAAGGACTGCGTACTGGAAGGAGGGCAGACCAAGGAAAAAGAAAAGCGCAAGGAGATTTTTTTCCATGAAGTGCTAGCGCAGGATGAGATTGACCGCCTATTTGACCCGAAGGTGCTGACCAATTGGAAACGCCATACAGTGAACGGCGAACAGAGGATTGCAAAAATTAGGCGGGATGACAACGGCACGATCCGGGAGAATATAATCATCAAAGGGAACAATCTTCTGGCCTTACATACGATAAAGGAGCAATTTGGAAACAGGGTGAAGCTGGTTTATATTGATCCTCCATATAACACAGGCAGTGATTCCTTTGGTTATAATGATAATTTCAATCATTCGAGCTGGCTGACTTTTATGAAAAATCGGTTGGAAGTTGCTAAAGACCTCCTCAAAAAAGATGGTTTTATTATTATTCAGATTGACAACAGAGAATTAGCATATTTAAAGATTCTATGTGACGACGTTTTTGGCAGGGACAATTTTAGAAATGGAATCATTGTTAAGAAAGGACAAAAAAGTCTCCAAATGCAATTTGATTCTATTGATAAATTAAATGCTGGTTATGATACTATTCTTTTTTATAGTAAAGATAGTACTATTAAAATGCCTAATCTATTTAAAGTATTAAGCGGAGGGAAATCAAGTTCATGGAATAATCACTGGCGTGGTACTGATAGGCCAACAATGAGATTTGAACTCTTTGGTATAACGCCAGAAACAGGTCAATGGAGATGGGAGAAAAAAAGAACATTTAGAGCGGTCGATAATTATTGCACTCTTGTTTCCTATATTGAGAATTATGAAGTTTCCGAAGGTAACATTACAGATGAAGTCATAGATAATTATTATCACAAATACATTCAAGAAAATAGCATATTGGATTACTCAGACTTTGAATTGGTCCGGCTAAGTAAAAACGAAAAACCGGAACACTACATTCCTGCAACTGATAAAATTTTGATGAGCGAAAATTGGATGGATATTAATGTCGCTGGTCGTCAATCAGAGTTTGAATCAGAAAAAAATGAAGAAATTATAAAACGTATTTTAGATTGGCTGACAGTAGATAATGATATTATTTTAGATTTCTTTTCTGGTTCTGCCACTACTGCTGCAGTCGCCCACAAAATGAACCGACAATGGATTACTGTTGAACAGATGGACTATGTGGAAACTGTCACGATTGAAAGACTGAAAAAAGTCATCGGCAAAAAAATTCATACGAAAGAAAAGCCGCTCGAAGAAATCGAATACGACACTGGCGGGATCTCTAAATCTGTCAATTGGCAAGGCGGCGGCGACTTCATTTATTGCGAACTTATGCAATACAACGAAGCCTATATGGACAAGATCCAAGCTGCGCAATCATCCGAAGAGCTTGTAATTCTCTGGAAAGACATCGCCGAAAACTCTTTCTTGAACTGGTACGTAAACTCAAAAATCCCAGAAGAGGCAGTCAATGATTTTATTGCAAAAGGCAATAAAGAAAACGGATTCAACAAGCAAAAGAAACTACTAGCTAAACTACTAAATAAAAACCAACTCTACGTCAACCTATCGGAGATAGACGACGAAAATTTTAGTGTAAACGAGAAAGATAAGACACTGAACAGAGAATTCTATAGAGATTGGACTCAATTATGATAACAGAAATACAAACTGCTCAAGATGCATGGCCCATGCTGACTCCTGTTGTGTTCATTCCCCATACGGGGAGTGAATATCAACGGCTTGTTACTGTACTAGATGATTTGATTGATGTGGTAGGAGAGAATGAAAATCATTCCCTAGCCTCATTAATAGAGGTCATTGGTGTGCTGATTGAGAAGTATGAAGATGAACACGTTCCTGAGTTGACGGAGGCATAGCTTTTAGATAATGAATTTATTGAGAAACCGACCATTTCACGAGGCAATATAATATGGTTGATAAGTTTTTGTATGAGACGCTTGATTCTGTTTCTCAAATGGGATTTCTAAATAAAGAAATCCCCGATCATCTCAAAGAAAATCTGAACCCCAATTTTGAACTACGTCCCTACCAGGAAGAGGCATTCGCCCGTTTCTTTCATTGTCTCGACAACGATTTTCCGGGCAAGACCAAGCCGCTGCACTTTCTGTTCAACATGGCGACCGGTAGCGGCAAAACGCTCATCATGGCAGGACTGATACTGTACCTCTATGAAAAAGGCTATCGAAACTTTCTCTTCTTTGTTAATTCCACGAATATCATCGAAAAGACCCGGGATAATTTTCTCAATCCTCTATCATATAAATATCTGTTCCATCCAGAAGTCCACATCGGTAATCGCCGCGTGAGCATCATCCCCGTCGAAAATTTTGAAGCAGTCAACGAAAACGACATCAATATCTCCTTCACCACCATCCAAAAGCTGCATTCTGACTTGACATCTGAAAAAGAGAATGCTTTGACCTACGAGGACTTCAAAGCTAAGAAAATTGTCCTCTTGGCGGATGAAGCCCACCATATTAACGTTAGCACAAAAGCACAGGAGGAACTATTCGAGAGTTGGGAAAAGACTGTCGAGCGTATCTTTCATCAGAACGAAGATAATCTGCTGCTAGAATTTACTGCTACCCTAGATTACACGCACAAAAACATTGTCGATAAATATCGTAGCAAGGTACTGTACCGGTATGATCTGCGACAGTTCCGTGATGATGGCTACTCCAAAGATGTATATATCGTTCAGGCGTTGTTGCATGAATCCTATCGGGGGTATCCTTGTCGCCCGTTGTTTTTTGGTCAGTTGCTTTTTTCTACTCGATACGACTCAGGTTTGCCCAGATGAATCATTCGATTGAGGACGGCACAGCCCAATCGACTTTCGACCTGTTGGTTAGCCAAGCTACGCGCCTTGAGTTGACCGCCGATGAGTTGCTTATAGCGATAGATGAGCGTTTCGGCCAACGAGCGTCGATGATAGCCACTTTCCTGCTTCCACGCCTTGCGCCCCTTTCGTCGCATGGCTCGCAAGATCTCATCCCGTGCCAACGCGGGAGCCTCACAGTTACCATGCTGCTGGATTTTAGCGTCTTTGCGCAGCGCGATAAGGGGCCGAATCGGGCAACCACTCGTGGGGGTGGCCAACGCATCAAACACCTTCTGTTTGTCATAGGCCCCATCCCCGCCGACGATCCCCACCGCCTCGTCGATTTGGGTCAGCAGGGCCGAGACCTGCGAAGCATCATCGCTACTATGGGACGTCAACGTTTGGGCGACCCCCTCGCCGGTGGCCTCATTAACCCCCACATGCAGTTTGCGCCACGTGCGCCGTTTGGTCCAGCCATGTTGGCGGGCTTTCCACTCGCCCTCACCATAGACTTTCAAGCCGGTCGAATCCACCACCAAGTGCATCGGTTCATCCAAGCGCTTTTTCGGCAACACCACCGCCAAGGGCCCTTGGCGACGCGACAAAGTCGAGTAGTCCGGCACGGCCAAAGCCAACCCCATCAGACCCAACAGCGATTGGATAAAGCCTTGCGTCTGGCGCAACGGCAACCTAAGCAACACCCGCATCGTCAACATCCATTCAATCGTGCGATCCGAATAGACAAACTGAGCACCCCGTTGACACGGCCCCTGAGCATACCACCGTTTCCACAACGAATCGTCCAACCACACCGTCAGGCTACCACGAGCCACCAACGCCCGATTATACGACGACCAATTCTTGACCCGATACACCGCGTTCGACTTGACCGAGGAACAACCGCCAGATACTTTGCTCATCACAGGCTCTTTGGGAAGACAGGAACGTGTTTCTTGCCGAAACCACGAACCAATCTAACTGGAGAGCCTGCACCATTTCAACTCCCTAACGCTTTTTATGCAACAACGCCTATCGTTCAGGCAGATTTCGAGGAGAAAGACCGAATCATACAGGCACTTATTCTCAGTCAATATAAACAGGAAGTCGCTGCCGAGTACCGCATCAACCTAAAGCCAGTCATTCTATTCAAAGCACAAAAAACGATTGCCCAATCGCAAGAGAACAAAGCGAACTTTCACCGAATCATTGAGACCCTTTCAGAAGAAGATATTTTGCGGATTCAGAACAGATCGGACTTACCGATAATAAAAAGCGCCTTCACCTTTTTTCATAAAAAGCACATCACTCTTAATCAACTAGTGGAAAGACTTAATCATGAATTTGACGAGAGTCGTTGTATTTCCGTGAACGAAGAAAAAGAAAAAGAAAATCAGCAAATACTACTCAATACCCTCGAAGCCAGAGACAACCATATCCGCGCCATCTTTGCGGTGCAAAAACTGAATGAGGGCTGGGATGTCCTGAATCTGTTCGATATTGTCCGCTGCTATCGCACTCGTGACGCAAAAAAAGGAAAACCCGGTAAAACGACCATTGCCGAAGCACAGTTGATCGGACGCGGAGCACGTTACTTTCCTTTTGTCTTGCCAGAAAATGACGACCGTTTTCGTCGCAAATTAGACGGAGACCTTGAGAGTGAACTGCGCGTACTAGAAGAGTTGCACTATCACAGTATCAACGATTCTAGATACGTCTCCGAGCTCCGTACCGCGTTGGTTGACGAAGGGATGATGGATGAACAAGATATTTTTAAAGAACTTACCCTAAAAAATTCCTTTAAGAAAACAGGGTTTTACCAGCACGGTCTAATCTATCTTAACAATCGAATTAAGAACAGATATGAACACGTTCAGTCATTTTCCGATATGAGAATTTCCTCAAAAAATTATCAGTATTCATTTGCAACCGGCAGAGCAATTTCTGAAGCCATCCTAAATGACAATAGCGATGTCAAAGCAATCAAAGAAGCGGATCGAAAAGATGTCGCTGTACGAGATATACCTATCCACATCATCAGGAATGCTATAGCCCGCAATCCCTTTTTTTCTTTTCAGTCTATAAAAACATATTTTCCTCACTGTGAGTCAGTTCTTCAATTCATTGAAGATGAAAATTATCTGGGAGGCCTAGCAATAACATTCCACGGTGATAAACAGGAACTGTCTCTTTTGTCTAACCAAATCCAATTTGATGCGATGGTAGGACTGCTTGAGCAAGTTGAATCCGAACTGCGTAAAAATATCACAGAATACAAGGGCACAGAGATGTTCAAAGAAAAAAGTGTTGAATATGTCTTTACAGACAAGAATCTTAAATTGCCTAAGAACAGCGAACGAGCTAATGGCGACGAATCCTTTCTCTCCGATAAGAATTGGTATGCATTCAATGCTAACTACGGAACCAGCGAAGAAAAAGATTTCGTTCGTATGCTCGATAGCCAAATAGACTCACTAAGAGCCAAATACGACGAAGTTCATCTAGTCCGCAACGAAAGGCATTTCAAGATCTACAACTTTGACGATGGACAAGCATTTGAGCCAGACTTTGTTCTTTTTCTGCGAGAGAAAGGCGGAGCCATGATCACCCATCAAATATTTATTGAACCCAAGGGTAAACATCTGCAAGAGCACGACAGATGGAAACAGGACTTCCTAAAACAGGTAACGGATAAATTCGAAGGGGAAACGCTGGAATTTGAGACTCAGGGCAGGACGCAAAAATACAGACTGATAGGCGTCCCTTTTTATAACAACGAAGACGAAAACAAGTTTAAACAAAGCCTGTACGAGGCAATCGAAAAATAAATGTCGCTCTCTGTGCCAGCGCGGCCCTCTCCTCACAATATCCCGTATCGGTCAAAAACCTCCCTCGGCGACTGCCCCGCAGCCAACTCATCGCGTACGACGTTTTCCCCGGCGAGCTTTTCCATAGCCTTTTTGTGAACTTCGCCTCTAATCGCCGCCGGAATCACCGCCACGCCATCGTAATCGGCTAGAATAAAATCGCCCGGATGAACCTGTACGCCGCCGCAGGCGATAGGTTGGTTGATCGTTTTGGCGAGGATGCGGCCCGCCGAGTCGAGCGGCGAATAGCCTTTGCAGAAGCAGTGGTAGCCCATGGCGTTCATCTGGCGCACATCGCGGACCAAGCCGTCGGTGAGCACTGATTCGACGCCGCGAGCTTGGGCAGCCGTGGAGAGGAGCTCGCCCCAAAGGCCGGAGCGCTCTTCGCCGTTGGTGGCGATGACGAAGACGTCGCCGGGGCTAGCTTGATCGTAGGCGGCAAAAATTTGGCCGTAGGGATCAGGGTCGGGGCTAGTATCGGCGTACGCATCAATAGTGAGCGCCGGCCCGGCGATGAAGGCATCGGGGCGGCTAGGCCGGATATCGGGCGTCATAGCTTGATCGCGGTAGCCGAGTTGGTCCATGATGTCGGTAACTAAAGCCGAGTAGATGAGCTTCCATTCATTATACATTTTCCAATTCCTTTGCTTGCGCCTCCTTCGCCTCTAGCCTCGCCCGCGAAGTCTCGATAGCAGCGTGAAGTTTTTCTTGTAGGAGCGCGCGAGGTGGGAGGACGGTCAGATATTCGGCAACGTGGATACCAGACTGGCCGAGTTCGAGCAGTTCAATCTGCTCCTCCTTTTTGCCAGCACAAAGAATGAGGCCGAGTGGCGATTCTTCGCCGGGCTGCTGCTCGTGCTTGGCAAGCCAGCGGAGATAGAGTTCCATCTGACCTTTGTATTCGGCCTTAAAGTCGCTGAGCTTAAGGTCAATGGCAATGAGCCGACGCAAACGGCGGTGGTAAAACAGAAGATCGAGGTAAAAGTCGTCGGAATCTATCTGAATGCGCTTCTGACGGCCGAGGAAGGCGAAGCCATCGCCGAGTTCGAGTAGAAAGGTTTCGATTTCACGCAGGATGGCGTCCTCAAGATCGCGTTCGAGATAGCGGTCGTTGAGGCCAAGAAAATCGAGCACATAGGGGTCTTTGAAGACAAGGGCAGGTGTTAGCTGATCGTCCTTGCGCAGTTGAGCTAATTCAGCGCGGGCGACTTCTTCGGGCTTCCGGGAGATAGCGGTGCGCTCGTAGAGCATGGAGCCAATCTTGTCGCGCAAGGTGCGGACGCTCCAGCGTTCGACGCGGCACATTTCGGCGTAAAACTCGCGCTGGAGTGGTTCCTTAAGGGGCAGAAGCTCACTGAAATGGGACCAACTCAATTGTCGCCACAGTGTAGCGACAATCTCAGCTTCTGGGAATGCCTTGGCAAAATTTATCATCCGAGTGAGAGCCGAATAGCTGTAACCTCGTCCAAATTCGGCAGTCAATTGTTGCGACAGTGTCGCAACAATCTCCTTTCCATAGTCGGCTCGTTGTCCTTTGAGAATCTCGCTCTGAATCCGCTTGCCAATTCTCCAGTAGAGGCTCGTCATCCCTGCACTGACGGTTTGAGCAACTCCCGCACGGGTCTGCTCAATCATGCTCTGCACATCGGCAAGCAAGCCGTCCGGCGTATCAATAATATCTAAATGTTCGTCGCTCATATCTGATCCTGCTGAAAATTTACTTGTCCGTTTCTGGTTTCCCTTGTAGTCGCATGATATCAGTAACTAAAGCCGAGTACCGGCGGGCAGAAAACTTGGTATTTTATTCAAAATCAATAGGTTATGTCCCCATGGTATTTCTGCGACAGGCTGTCGCAGAAATTCAATTTGGCAACAGCTTGTTGCCATTTTGCGTTCACCTCGGAGACGACAATGCTCCAGCGGGTCATACGACCAGCGCAATTGTCTCCACAGTGTAGAGACAATCAGATGTCAACCTCAGTAGATAGGTTTCCACTGGTTACGCGTCATAGTCGTGCTTATCCTCCGCTCGATCCTGTGGTACAAATCCCACCTTTCGCTGTGCATCTGAGATGTCCACCCAACGTAGGTCGTTGTTCGACATGCCGTAGAAAATCTCAAAGCGCAAACTACCATCAGTATTGATGCACCGCTCGAATATCTGGACAATATCGCGTTGGCTCACATAGATGTCGGCACCCTGTGGCGGACGAGGACGATCGCGCTCGACTTGACCGATACGGACGCAGATACACGACAACCCATGACGATGGGCGTAGGTTCGCGCCAAAGACTCCGTCCACACTTTGGTTGAGGCGTATAGACCTCTCGGTTCCGCAGGTATATTGGGCGTAATCATCTCTACATTGTCCGGTATATCTGCATGTCGGCGTTCCATCATCGCCTTGTACGGTTCTTGCTCGCGATGTCCCTCCGAGACCATAATGCTGCTGGCGGCGACGATACGCGCAACGCCGGAAACTTTGCACGCTTCAAAGACATTGTAAGTCCCAATGATATTGTTGTTCAGCAAACTCTCCCAACTCTCCCCGCTCGGATCCGCGGCAAGATGTGCGACAACATCCATACCTTCAACAGCGCGTCGGACCTGATTAAAATCAGCAATATCGCACAGGATGAATTTCTCGTCTGGAATTTCGAGCGTCCATGACCCCGGAACGCGAACAGATGGCTCCAATTTGTAGTCGAGTGCATACGCATCGTACTTTTCCGGTTGTTCTTGCAGCCGTTTGTATGTCATGTAACCAATCTGCCCAGTTGCGCCTGTAACAAGCACCCTCTTAGGTGTAGCCATACGTTTATTTTTTCCTTCGTTTATGGGCGTTTCTCCATTACAACGTGCCTATTTCCTGCGTCCCCCATTAAAAGCATCCGGCTTCTCGGTGCCCGAAGGCCAATACCCGCTCGGATCCTCACCCCACGGCGTCCCACAAATTTCCGTCAAAACCCGCCACTCGGATGCGCCCATGACCTCTGGATGAAAGACGAAGCGCTTGAGCCCAGCCGCCTCGGACGCCCGCAAAATGCCGAGCAGGTCGCGCGCAGGCATGGGATCGCCAGCGTGCGGCGTGCGACCAGTCGAAACCCAGCAAATCACCTTGTCATCGCCAGCCGCCTCTATGGCGCGGCGCGTTTCCCCGTAAACGACCTCGCTGAAAAACTCGTCGGGAAAACCCGCCTCCAAGTCAAAAAGCGTCCGCACCCCAGGCAATTTGATGCCAAAAAGCGCCTGCACCACGGCAAAAGCGTCCTCTTCCGTTAGCCCCGGATTCCACTCCCCAATCGTCTGCACCCAGCGCGCCACCGTGCCGTACAGGCCGTCAAACCCGCGATGCCAGTAGTAGTGTTTGGGCAGTATATAATCGAAGTACCCGGCCATCCGCTCGTAATCCTGCCCAGTCAACCCAGAGAAAACAGCCGTACGCGGAATCCCACCCAGCTCGATCTTACGCGAGGCCTGATCAACGATTGTGCGAGCGTCTTCCCAAGAGCGGCGCGACTTCTCCTGCCGCATCCGTAACCAATACAACCCATCCTCGTCGAGGTCGATCAAATTCAGCACCGAAAACAGGCCACCTTGGGCGAGATAGCGCACCCGCTGGGGCGTCAGCCGACACAGAGCCTGCTGCAGATGGTCGATGCCGCGCTGCATCCGCCCAACATCGGCCCCCATGCCAGCAAAGAGCTGATCTTCGCCGGGCCGGAGTTCCAAAAGCTCCCCGCCGTGGTGGAACGCTAGCTCGTAGTGGTTTTCACCGGGGCCGTCGATAATGACGCCGTGGACCTGAGGATAGAACGCGATCAATTCCTCCAGCCCGACCAACCCGCCGCGCCCCATGCCAAAAGTCATAATCTGCCAGCCGCGCGCCGCTGCATCGTCCATCATGCCTTGCAGCTTTTTTTCTTTTTCTAGATCGCGGGGCGGCTCCTCCGGCGGCTCGACGCCGTGCTCGGCGTAGAAGCTCCGGTTGACCGGATAGCCGGAGATAATCGAACCATCGTCCTGCTTAAACTGCATGCGACCGACGATAATACCCTCGACGCCGCCTTCTTCCCAAGCGTCGAAGCGCTGCTGGTAGCCTTCGAGCCAGTGTTCAAGGGGTTGGTCGCTGTGGGTGAAGATCCAGAATTTCACGGGGGCCTCCTTAGCGGTCTGGCCACTTGTAGGCGATCTTGCTGTTTTGCCAAAAGTACTTCTCGGTCACGCCCTTTTCGCCAAAGTACGCTTTGACGATGGAGATGGCGGCCTTGAAACTCCCCGCTCGGTCGCTGACGGGCCAATTGCTGCCGTAGATCACGCGGTCTGCGCCAAAGGCGTCCCACATGGCGTCGAGGATCGGGCGATAAAAGTCCAGCTCTTCCGGCACCGGCTCTACCCTGCTTTGCTCCATGATCGCCGAGACCTTCATAAAGACCTGCGGCTGCTCGGCCGCTTGGGCGATGGCGTCCAACCACACCGGATCGGGATCGCGGCCATCGGCTCCAACCCCACCACAGTGGTTGATAACGATGCGCAATTCGGGCAGCCGTCGGGCCAGTTCCACCACTTGGGCCAAGTCCGCCGACCCCACCAGCGCGTCGAGGTTCAAGTCCCGTGCGACGAGATGCTCCATGTCGGCGAGAAAAGACCCAGCCTCCAAGTCGGCAAAATACCCACCGCCGCAGCGAATGCCGCGAAAGAGCGCGTTTGCCGCCAAGCGGTCGATGTCGCTTTTGAAGTCCTCCCGATTGGGATCGACGTGGCCCACCAGCCCGACAATCCAAGGGTCATCAGCGGCCAAATCCAGAATCCACTGATTGTCCGCCAGCCATGCACTGGCTTCCACCACCACCGTCCCGGTCACCCCTTCAGGAGCGGCGAGGGCGCGGTGGTGCTCGGGCAATACCGTGCGATAGAGCAGTTCGTTGTCAGCCGGCGGCCAAGGCACGCCTTCCGGCCGGGTGGGATCGTAGAAGTGAGTATGAGTATCAATGATCACGATGCATTCCTTTCTGTCATGGTTTTTTCAATCAACGTCGCAAACGCCTCTATGTCCTCTGCCTCGGTGTCGAACGAGGTCATCCAGCGCACCTCGCCTCGCGTGGCATTCCAAGGATAAAAGAAAAACTCCTGCTGCAAAATGGGAATCACATCCACTGGCAACCGGGCGAAGACGGCGTTGGCCTGCACGGGGTAAATCACCTCCACCCCGCGAATGGGCCGCACTCGCTCGGCCAGCACCTGCGCCATAGCGTTGGCGTGTTCGGCGCTCCGACGCCACAGGTCGTCGGTCAGCAAGGCCGTAAACTGCGCGGCGACAAAGCGCATCTTAGAGGCCAGTTGCATCCCCTGCTTGCGCGCGCGGCGATAGTCCTCGGCCAACTCAGGCTGAAAAAAGACCACGGCTTCTCCCAACATCAGGCCGTTCTTGGTGCCGCCAAACGACAGCACATCGACCCCGCAGTCCCCAGTAACCTCCCGCAGTTCCAAGCCCAAACCCACGGCTGCGTTGGCAATCCGCGCCCCATCAACGTGCAAATACAACCCGTGCTCGTGGGCGCAATCGGCGATGGCGCGAATCTCACTCGGCGCATAAACAGTACCCAATTCCGTAGCCTGAGTAATCGACACCACGCGGGGACGCACTTGGTGCTCGTCGCCGCGACCCGCAATGTGGGCAGCGACTCCCTCGGGGGTAATTTTGCCGTCGGGCGCGGGCGCGGTCAGGAGCTTGACGCCGGCCACCTGTTCGGGAGCACCGCATTCGTCGATGTGGAGATGAGCGGTGTCCGAGCAGATCACCGCGTCGCAAAAGCGCGTGAGCGCGGTGAGTGCTGTAACATTGGCCCCGGTGCCATTAAAGGCCAAGAAAACCTCCACCTCCGACCCCAACACCTCGCGAAAAAGCGCGACGGCTTCATCCGTGTGGGGATCATCCCCATAGGAATGCACGTGCCCCACGTTGACTCGCTGTAAGGCCGCCATGACCTCGGGGTGGACCCCAGCGTGATTGTCGCTGCCAAAGCCGCGAATGCGCTCACCCATTGTCGCCAGTGCCTTTCTTTGTTGTGTGTTTTGCTATCTCGCTGACCTCGGTTGTCATCTCGTCGGGTCATCGGACACTACGAGGAATGCCCTTACGCATCCATCCAATTTAAATTTCGTCCGATAACCAACTCTGTCATTTTGGCGTGATGAGTATTTTTCATGGGAATTGGCTTCGCTTGTAGATCGTATTTTTCTGCTAAATTCTGAACCTCGATTGC
Organism: Candidatus Latescibacterota bacterium; assembly: GCA_022819745.1. Next base: position 76,489 of record JAJEGS010000062.1, read on the forward strand.
GTTGTCATAGGTCATTATAAAGTCGCCTTTGAGACGAATGCATTTTTGAAAGAGCACATCGTGATTTAGCGCGCAGTGTTTGTACAAGCGTCGGCCAGCATTTTTACCGCCGGCTGTATAGGGTGGATCGACAAAAAATACCGTGCTTTCAGCGCTTTGATACTCGTCTAAGACATCGAACGCATCGGCGTGCCGGAAGGCTATTTTGGTGCGTACCAAATGAAGAGTTCGCAATCGTTTGGCGAGCGTCTCTGGATACCACCGTGAGCCAATTCCCTTGCCGCTTTCGCCCCGCTTCATAAATCTCGAACCAGCGGCCAAAATGCCGCCGTGTAGACAGCGATTTTTTATGATGGTCTTAAATGCTTTTTCCAACAATGAATTTGGCTCTTCATTGAGTATCAGTGCTGCATTTTCAGTATTCATCTCAAACCGCAAAATTTTATTGGCTAATTCTACGGCTGCTCCTGTAGCAACAATCTTCCACACAGCAGCTACTTCATCGTCCAATTCAACCATGAGTACTGATCCGACCAAGCCCTCGCAGACCGCAGTCAGCGAGATAATTCCGCCGCCAGCAAAGGGTTCGACGAGTACTTTGGGTACTTGTTTTTGACTGGCCAACCATTCCCTCAACTTTGGAACAAACCACGTCTTTCCGCCGGGATATCTAAATGGACTGCGTTGAGGCACGGAAGCGACATTTACAATTTTATCTTTTGGACTAACATGTTTTTCAGATAAGGAAAATAATTCCATCATTAACCTCCAATAGGACTGTCTATGATTTTATTTGTTGGGGGTAATTCAATTTTCTCATCAAGTTTTTCTTGGAGTTTATTCATAAATTTCTTAATGCAGCCAACATTAGGACTAGTAATAGTGTCCAGCGTTTCTACAAATTTCGTGTAAACTATTTTTGTACTCTTCAGTGTATAACGGGAATCGTCCGTTAGGTCTAAATCATATATTAGCCAAGCGATTTCGGCTTCAGATTTATCAACTTCCTTTAATTGAGGTAACGTCTCAAAAAAATTCTTATCTAATGCTACTGCAATCTTCTTTTTCCATGCATGTAGAATACCTCCCTTATAAAGAAGCTGAGGTGCTAAGCGTTTACGTGAAGAAGACAGGAAGTCTGGACGTGGAAATTTGGGCTGGGATGTCCAATCCATATTTGAGTTAGTCGTACAATCGGACATGTAAAAATTAAATGGATTCCTGACATTCCCAGAAATATAAACAGCTTGAATCTCAAGAGCACCGAAGTCATAAACTTTGCCATCCTCATCATAGGCGATCAACACTACATCGATGTTACCGGCTGATTTTCCGCAGCGATCGTTAAGTCTTACTTCTGTAAGAGAAGTCCATAAAGTACCTTGAGGAAAAAAGAAATCAGACGCATCGTCAGTAATGATCCAATCTTCACGGAATCTTATAGGACATGTTATAACAGGTGAACTATTATGATTTATACTACATACGCCTAAAGGGTCTTGGGCCTTATCTTTTGTGCAATTCGGCACTTTGTTATTAAAAGGGCAGAGCCTTCTCTTTCTATGTCTTTCTGCTTTTTCACTAAAATCAGCGGGTAAGTGACCAAATACTTCTGCTAGAGGCTGAGGATCCTTCATTATATATCTTCCTTTTTCTTATAACGTGTTTTTTTTCGAATACTAAGATCGCCATGCTTGGGCTACCTATATGCATCACGTACCATGTGTTGAGTATTCCTTGCTAGTGCTTGATTACTAAGACAGAGACACCGAATAGGCGCTGATTCTCACGTATCATTTGCTGCGGATTATCAATTATACCTAAGTCATAGATAATAAACATTAACCGTTTCCACTTTGTCTTGTATGCTGTGATATCAGCGTTTATCTCCTCTTGGACAGCAGGTGCTCCATGGCCCTCCTTTGTGAGTTTAGCTTCAATCGCAAGATCCATTGACTCGACCGTAAAATCTGGCCGTGATGCCCTCGGCCCAGTGGGAGCCACTTCCTTATCTCTAACAAAGACAACACCAAGTGTATTCAGGATATTCTCGATCGCATCCTGCACTTCTTTTTCACAAGTAGGTTGGCTTCTGCGGAATGAAGGTCGCAGTGCCCGTTCGATGGCAGTCCCGATATCGAGACCATCCCTAGACTTGAAGTTCACGAGATCGGGATCTTCGAGAGCTTGTTCGTAGACGCCAATAGCCTGATCTATGCAATCTAGCACAGTGCCTATGAGAGATATGCCCCAAAATTCTTGAAAAAAATTCTCAAAGGGATCAATATTCTGAGGGACGACCCCGCCTACCGCAGGAGGAGGCCCAATGGTCATAAGTCTTAGCGCCCCTGCATCGATGACCGCCTTTCTTGCGGGAATTAGCATCTTGTTCAGTTGCCTGCGCAGATTAGCCTGCTCTTCGGAGGACCCCCTATCCTGATACCAGCAGAGCACGTATTTCCGAAACTCTGTAAGGAACTTGATACGCTTGTCTATACGTAAACTGGAGGCTTTGTCATTCTCGGCCACGATAACCTCGGTACTATAGGATATTTAACGAACATGATTAAGACTAACCTTAGCAACCGCTTCATTCCACAACGCAGCTTCTATACGTTAGTCTCCGATGTCTCTCAGTGCGCCTCCAGCCAATTCTCGCCGGTGCCCATCTCGATTTCTATCGGCACCTCCATCGGCAAAGCCTCGCGCATCTCGCGTGCGACTAGCGGCGGTAGGGTCTCCACCTCGTCCCGGTGCAGGTCAAAGACCAGTTCGTCGTGAACCTGCAACAGCATGGCCGAGCGGAACCCTTCCTCGCGCAGCAGCCGATGGATGCGGCTCATCGCCAGCTTGATCATATCCGCGGCCGTGCCCTGAATACGGGTATTGATCGCGTTGCGCTCGGCTCCTTTGCGGGTGGTAGCATTGCGCGAGTTGATGTCGCGCAGATAGCGCCGCCGCCCGGTCACCGTCTCGACGTAGCCCTTGTCGCGGGCGAACTCCACAGTCTCGTCGAGATAGCGCCGCACCCCTGGATACTGGGCGAAGTACTGCTCGATTAGCTCAGAGGCCTGCCAGCGCGGAATGTCGAGCCGCTCGGCTAACCCAAAGGGAGAGATCCCGTAGATGATGCCGAAGTTGACCGTCTTGGCCTGGCGGCGCATATCGGGGGTCGCTTGGTCTTCTGCGACTTGGTAGATCTTTGCGGCCGTAGCCATGTGGATGTCGCCGCCGCTGTTGAAGGTGTCCAGCATCCCCTCGTCGCGGCTGAGCGCAGCGGCAATCCGCAACTCGATCTGCGAATAGTCGGCCGAGAAGAGCAGGTAGTCGCTGCTGCGCGGCACAAAGGCGCGGCGGATTTCCCGCCCCTGCTCGCTGCGGATGGGGATGTTCTGGAGGTTCGGGCGGTCGGACTTCATGCGCCCGGTGGCGGTCATGAGCTGCTCGTAATTGGTGTGGACGCGCCCGGTGGCCTTAAAGACTGCGCTGGGTAGTTGATCCACATACGTTGACTTGAGCTTGGTGTGCAAGCGGTATTCGAGCACCTGCCGCGCGATCTCGTGGCGATTGGCCAGCCGGCGCAAAATCTGTTCGCTGGTTTGGTACTGGCCGGTCTTCTGCGTCCGCCGCGCATTGGGATCCAGCTCCATCTTATCAAAGAGAATGGTCCCTAGCTGATTGCCCGAATTGAGGTTGAAGCGCTCCCCGGCCAGCTCAAAGACGCGCTCGGCAGCCTGCTCGATGGCCTCCTCAAACTGCCGCGAGAGCGCGGCCAAAGCCGAGCTTTCCATACGAATGCCCTCGTGTTCCATATCCACCAGTACCGGCAGGAGCGGAACTTCGATCTCGTAAAAAACGCGCTGCTGATCCATGTCGTCGATTTTCGGCCGCAGCGCCGCAGCGAGTTGGAAGGTAATGTCCGCATCCTCGCAAGCGTACTCGGCCACTTGCTCCACCGGCACCTGCAAGAGCGTTAGCTGCTCACCGCCGCGCTCGCCGATCAGCTCGGATATGGGCTTGGGCGAGTAGGAGAGCAGACTCTTGGCCAGTTCGTCCATGCTGCGTCTCAGCTCTGGCTCGGCCAAGGTCGCCGCCAGCATGGTGTCGAAGAAAGGCCCCTCTACCCGCATGTCGTGCCAGCGGAGTACGCTGAGATCGTACTTGAGATTGTGGCCGATCTTTTCGCTCGCTCCTTCAAACACCGGGCGGAATTCATCCAAAACAGCCAGCACCTCGGCCCGGTCCTGCGGCAGCGGTACGTAGTGGCCCGTGCCCGGAGCCCACGAAAAGGCCAACCCAATCAAGTCGCATTGCCGGACGTCGAGGCCGTTAGTCTCGCAGTCAAAGCAAAACGCGGGCTGCTCCAACAGCGTCGCGATCAACGCCTGTCGCTTACCGGGCGTATCAACGAGCTGATAGTCGTGCTCCACATCCGCCACCCCTTTGAGCGGGCCGTGGGCCGGTTCCTTTTCAGCGCTAAACTCGTCGCCGAGCAGCCGCCGACCCAGCGTGTTGAATTCGAGCTCGGTGAATAGAGTCTCCAGCTTCGGACGGTCCCAGTCGGCCTTAACCAAATCCGCCAGTCCCACATCCAGCGGCACGTCGCACTCAATGGTGACCAGCTCCTTGGAGAGCAGAGCCTGTTCCCGGTGTTCTTCTACGTTCTGCTTCTGCTTGCCCTTGAGTTGGTCGGTGTGCGCCAGCAACTCTTCGACGCTGCCGTACTCGGCGATGAGCTTTTGCGCCGTCTTGGGGCCGATCCCCGGTACGCCGGGCACATTGTCCGAGGAGTCGCCCATCAGCCCCAGCACATCGATCACTTGGTCGATCCGCTCGACCTGCCATTGTGCAAGAATCTCCGGCACTCCCAAAACCTCAGCCTCGTCGCCGCCGCGCCCCGGCTTGTACATAAAGCTCCGCTCGGAAACGAGTTGGCCGTAGTCCTTGTCGGGCGTGACCATGTACGTCGCAAATCCCTCGACCTCGGCCTTTTTGGCCAACGTGCCGATCACGTCGTCGGCCTCCCACCCCGGCTCGCGCAAGACCGGGATGTTAAACGCCTCGCAGAGCCGGAATACGTACGGCAGTGCTTGGCTCAGATCCTCGGGCATCGCCTCGCGCTGGGCTTTGTACTCTTCGTACTTGTGGTGCCGGTGCGTAGGCTCAGGCGTGTCGAAAACGACGGCGATGTGCGTCGGCTCACCCTTTTCGATGATGGAAAGCAAGGTGTTGGCGAAGGCAAAAACGGCCGACGTGTTCATGCCCTTTGAAGTCATACGCGGATTGCGAATCATCGCAAAGTGGCCCCGATAGACGAGGGCCATACCATCGAGCAGGAAGAGAACTTTTTCGCTCATGTAGAATTCTTTCGTCGCCTCAAACGGCTTGGTTAGCTACTTCGTAATACTTGTTGATGCCGGGCACATCGCTCATCCCGTGCCACACGCCCCGGAAGAGCGTGCGGCGCTTCTCTGGAAACGAGGCGATCACTTCGGCCGACGGACAGCCCTTGCCCCACTTGGAATTGACCGTGTCGTAGCAAGTGAACAAACTCAGCCGGTCGCGCTGCTCATTGGTCCAGCGCGTACCCGAATGGCACAGGGCCTCAGTGAAAATCACCACCGAACCGGCCGGGCAGGTATAGCTCTCCCACAGCGCACTGTCGCGCTCGCTCAGCTCGTCGGGCCGGGAGAAGGCGGCCTTGTGGCTGCCCGGCAGAAAAAGCGTGCCCCCGTCGCCCTCGCCGACTTCGTTGAGCTCCCACACCACCCGCGTCAGGCCGGAATGCACCTTGCCCGACTGCATCTGGTAGATGTGCGAGTTGCCGCGAAAGTTGAAGTACCCGCCGCCGCCGTGCGGGCCGAAGTTGTCGTGTCCGGCTTGGCGATGGCTGGTATAGGTGTGGTCGTAGCGGAACCCATAGCAGTCTTCGCTGGCCAGCGCCTGATGCGAGAGCACTTCGTTGAGCACGCCCACTACCGCCGGATGGTCGAGCAAGATCTGCGACGGGCCGCCGTGATTGTCGCGCTCGTCCGGCGGCAGGGACTCGCGCTCGTAGAGAAATTTCATCTGGTGGGCGCGAATCGCCACCAGCTCTTCTTCGCTCAACAGCGCGGGCAAGAGGACAAATCCCTTGAGGTCAAAAAGGTACTTCTGGGCCTCACTCATCGGGACGACGTCCCGCCCGTCGGCATTGGTCGTCGGCAGCAGCTCCATAAGCGCGTCAGTCCTTCCAGTTGAATACCACGTTGAGCATGTTTTTCTCGCGGTGGTACGCCATTTCGTAGGCTTGCACCATGTCCGAGTAGTGCAGCCGGTGGGTGACCAAGCGACTCGGCTGGAGCTTGCCCTCCTGCATCAGCGAGAGCACGTGGACGCAGCGGCCGTCGTTGTCAAAGTGGTCTCCTTCCGGCGGCGGAAACAGCGACCCGGCCCGATCGTTGACCGCACAGATTGAAACGCCCTTGAAGTAAAACCAGCGCATGTCCAACGGGTTAAAATCCAGCGCCTCTTCACCCCGCCCAGGCAAGCTGACGATAGACACCCGTCCGTTAGTTCGGACTACTTCCATCGCCGTGCGATACGCCGGCCAAGGGTTGGCCGTCAGGATCACCAAGTCGATCCCCTGCCCGTGGGTGAATTCGTCCAGCTTGTCCTCCAACTCGGGGTCGTCCGACAACAGGGCTTCGTGTGCGCCCATCTGGCGCGCCATGTCCAAGCGCACCGAACTGTTACCCAGCCCCACGACCCGCGCGCCAAAAAGCGGGCCTAGCGCCACGGCCCCCAGCCCCAAGACGCCCAACCCCACCACGGCCACGGTTTCGCCGGGCGCGAAAAAAGCCTTGGTGTAGCAATGCATACTCAAGGCGTACAAATGGGCGAACACCGCGTCTTCGGCCGCCACCCCGTCCGGCACATGCACAATGCTCTCGCTGTCCTGCGCCACGTACGCCGACTGATGGGGATGCCGCGACACCACCCGATCCCCCACCGCGAACTTAGTGACCTTGCTGCCGACCCCGCGCACCACACCTAGGTTGCTGTCGCCCACCCAGCGCGGAAAATCCGGTGCCCCGGGCACCTGTTCGGCTCCTTCGTAGTTGCCTCGGTCAGTGCCGATCTTAAACCCCGTAATCTCCGTCTCCACCCAAATCTGGTCGTCCTCCAAGTTCTCCGTGTCCAGCGTCAGATCTTCAATCCGCAAATCTCGCGGACCGTGCAACATGGCAATTTTCATGCGATTCCTCCGGCTGTTAAAGTCCAATTTCGTGGCGCAGCGCCTCGGTATCGGCGCACCAGTTGCCGACGTTCCAGCGACCAAAGGCCCCCAAGCTACCGCGCTCATCTGATCCGAAATAAACGGGGACGTGTATCAGCGACAAGCCGCCGTGCGCCCGCGCCTGGTCCAACGCCCTTTCCAGCGACTCGGGCGAATACCCGCCGCTCAACGCGACCACGCCCTCTACTGCACTCGCCCAAGCCACGTAGTCAACAGCCACGCGGTCCCAAGTGCCACAGTCAGCCCCGTACTGGGCCAATTGCAAACCCGAGATCGCCCCCATCCGCCGATTGTCCAACAGCAGAATGCACCCGGTCGCTCCGTGCTCTACCCCGTCGATGAGCACCTGCGGATTCATGGTGAAAGAGCCATCGCCGCTAATAGCCAACCCGTAGAACGGCTCAGTAGCTACCGCCGTGGCCAACAGCGCCGAGACTGCAAAACCCATATAGCTGGCCCCGGTCTCGGTAAAGGTGCGGCCCAAGCGATCGTCCTCTACGACTTGGAAGCCATTGGCCTGCACGTCGCCGGCGTCGAAAAAACACACCGCATCGCGGGCGCGCGCCCAATCCGTGGCCACCTTGATGGCCGTCGGCTGCGTCATAACCTCCGCGTCCCACGTCTCGTCGTACAGCACCGACTTGCGATAGCGCACGGCCTTAAACTCCACCCACTCCCGCTTCTTGTCGCTACAGGCTTGCAACCAAGCCGAAGGAGAGCCGTTTTGCACGCGACTCGCGCTGAGAGCGCGGTTCAATTCTCGCAGCGTCCGCGCGGCATCGCCGACCAAGGCCATAGTCTTGCCGTAGTGAGTAGCAGTTTCTGGATCGGCGTTGATATTGACGACTCCCTGCACTCGCGGATAGCCCGTGCGCGACGAATCCGACTGGCAGACAAAGCGCGAGCCCACGGCGATCAAGAAATCAGCTTCCTCCATCGCATAGTTGCCACAGATCGACCCCTTGCTGCCGCCAACAGTCATGTTGCGAGGATGGTCGTACGGCAAGACACCGGAGACTAGGGGACTAGTCACAGCCACTGCGTCGGCTAGCTCTAACAACTCAGCCAACTCCGCCCCGGCCCCACGCGCACCGCCGCCGACCTTGACGACCACGCGCTCGGCCGCGGCAATAGCGGCTGCCGCCTCTGCGTAGCGTCCCTCATCTGCGGCCGCACCCAACGGCGGCGGTGCGCCCACGGGCAACTCATCCAAATTGAATTGCGCCAGTTCCGCCGGTTGCACGTTGAGCGGCAAGAGCAAGAAAAACGGCTCGGCCTGATGCGGATGATCCACCGCGTTGAGTCCACGCCGGAGCGCAGTGGCAAGCGCCAGCGGCGTGTGCAGCGAGTACGTCCGGCTCATGGTGCCGAACAGCCGCAGGAAGGCGCTTTGTTCGGTCCCAGGAATCTGCTGCATGTTCGGCCCCTCGTCTTGGGTCGTCTCGTCCCCGAGCAGATACCAGATGCCCAACCCGTCCGAGCGCGGGACAATAGAGGCCGCCAGCGCTTGCAGTGCGCCCGGACCGATCGAAGTGACGACCGCGGCCTTTTCGCCGCGCACCCAGCGCAGGGCCGCGGCCGCGTGCGACGCCTCGATTTCGCTGCGCACCCCACAGACGCGCACTAGCCCAGCGTCCTGATAAATCCGCAAGACCTCGCCGATCTCGGTCGAGCCGTGGCCAAAGACGCAAAAGAAAGTCCTGACGCCTTGCAACCAAAGCCCCAGGACTAGCGCCTCGGATACCGTAGTATCGATGCGGCGGCCCAGCACCCCAAAACCCCCGGCTGCAGCGATTTCCTGCGCCCGCTCCCGCCGCGTCTGTGCCAATTGCGCTACAGTCGCTTCCATGGTTAGCGGTCCGCCAGATGCCCCCAGACGCACTCAGCCACCACACGTCCCAATAGCTGCGATCCCTCCTCAGTAAAATGCACTCCGTCTTGGGTCAAAAGCCGCGCCTTCCCTTCGCGCTCAACAACGGCAAAGAGATCGTCAATCGGCACCCCTATATCCTCTGCCACGGCGTGGGCCGCCGCATTGTAGGCTTCTACATCGGCCTCCAAGCGGTCGAAACCTTTATTCTGGTGGTGCCAATTTTCATCCACCGGCGTGGTAGTGGCCCAGACGACGACGCCGTCCAACTCGCGTTGCAGCTTCTGCAATATCTGGCGCACGTTGCCCTCGTATTCATCCAAGGGAACTGAGGATTTTGCGCCAAAGGCCCGCTTCAAATCGTGCAATCCACAATTGACGTGGACTAGGTCCGGCTGGCGAGAGAAAACCCACTGGTCCAGATGGGCGAGTACATTGCGGCTGTCGCCGCCATTTTCTTCGGGTACCCAAACCTCGGCTCGATCCGCCAACTGGCTGGCGACATGGTCCTGATAACCCATGCGGATCGAGTCGCCGATTAGGACGATGAGAGGCAGATTAGCCATTTCGTCTTTCCTTAGCTTGTGTATCTCTGAAGGGCAACGCAACATGTCGGCCATCCCGTTCCAAGCAGCTAGCTCAGGATCGCTCCATCGTATCTATAGCTAACATTGCGGAACAGTTCGACGAGAAAACGTCGCGCCCATTCTCTAATCAGGTATAGCGTGGCCTAGACCGACAGGAGGTACTGTTCAACGACCAATTGACCTCCGGAGCGGTGCCGTCGCGCAGTCAGCGCGTCTGGCTCAGCGTCGAAGCCGGGCGAATGCCGTCGATAAGCCTCTTCTTTTCTCGGGCCAGTTTGCGAAAGTCGCACTCGACTTGGAGCCCGTACCAAAATTCGTCGGACTGATCGAAGAACGCGCCAAAGCGAATGGACATCGCAGGGGTAATCGAACGCCTAGCGTGGACGATTTCGTTGATTGCCCGTGGGGCGACACCGATGGCGCGGGCCATAGCATTCTGCGAAATCCCCATGGGCTTGAGGTATTCTTCTAGCAGAATCTCGCCAGGTGTAATTGGGTTTTTCATGTCCTCACACCCTATGACGTTACAAGGGGCTTGTCAATGGTAATCTACAATAGCTACCCGTTCCGGCCCCTCATTGGTCCACCGGAAGATAATGCGCCATTGGTCGTTGATTCGAATAGAGTGAAAGCCTAACAGGTTGCCTCTGAGAGCTTCTAGGCGGTTACCTGGTGGAATGGCAAGGTCGCTGAGAGTACGAGCTTGATTCATCTGTATTAGCTTCCTCAAGGCAACGCGAGATATGGCCGCAAAACGGCGACTGTTTTCGGTATAGAATAGTTGCTCCGTATCTCGGTTTGCGAAAGACTGAATCATTGTAAGTGGTTCCGCTGGTCGCCATGTTCAAACCTCCTCATACGCTCCTCGTTGCGCTCGCAGCGCATCACGCCGAACTGACGCCTCCCATCTTGCAGACTTCCTTCCACTCCTGCTCGGTGACCGGCTGGATCGACAGCCGCTGACCCCGCTGCACCACCCGCATGTCGGCGAGCTTGTCATTGGCCTTGAGGTCGGCGAGGTGGACAAACTTTTTGAATTTGCGCTTCCACTTCACGTCGAAGGAAAACCAGCGCGGCTCATCCTCGGTGGATTTTTCATCGTAGTAGTCGTGCTTATCGTCAAACTGACTTGGGTCAGGATACCCCGCTCTTGTAATCGTCGCGATTCCAGCAATCCCCGGCTCGTCGCAATTGGAATGATAGAAGAACGCCAGATCCCCCTCTTTCATGTCGTCGCGAATGAGATTGCGCGCCTGATAGTTGCGCACACCCCGCCAGTAGCCCGTGCTTTGCGGACGCTGCTTCAGCTCGTCAAAGGAACACTCGTCGAATTCGCACTTGACGAGCCAGTACTTCCCTTTCTCCCGCTTACTCACAGCCATTCCTCGACCACTTCCCGCGTCTTTGCTATGCCCTCCCACTCGTCTCCTGGACTAGAAAAAATCAGCGAGTACGGCCCTGCGAACCCCGCATCACGGGTCAAACGGAGACAGCGCACAAAATCCTCGCGGTCCATCTGCCCCTCTTCGGAAAAGTCGGCCTTAGCGTGCACGGAAGTCGCCCTCGGCAGAATATCCGCCAGATCGCTGTATTTATCCGGCCCCTTGAAGTTGCCGAAGTCAGCGCACAGCCCCACCTCGCCGTCGCACAAGTCGAGGACCGCGTTGAGCGCTCCGACCGACGTGCCTAGCGTCCGAAAATTCTCCGTCATCACCTCAATACCCAAGGTGCGACCAAAGCTGGCAAACGCCCGCAAATTCTCCGCACTGACCTGCACGGCTTCGCCGTCGCTTGCCTCCCCGGCGATCACCCGCACACACTGCGCACCGCAGCGGGCGGCAATCTCCATCCACTCGCGTACCCAAGCCACTTCCTTTGCGCGTTGGGCCGCATCGGGATGCGCGATGTCCCCAGCGTCAATCAGCACGCTGAAAAGCTCCACACCGCTTTCGGCAAGTGCTTGCCGCAACTGGCTGATATAATCATCGTCGAGCCTCGGGAAGTGGAAGTGGCAAATCTCCAACAGGCCGATACCGCGTGCGGCAAGCTGCTCCGGTAGCTCTAACAAGGTGAGATCGCCCTGCCCGGTCCCTTCTAGCACCGGCTCGCCCTTGGGGTCGGGCCATTGGTACATTGACGCTCCTAACGTCCGGTGCAAGCTCCAAGACGATGTTGCTATGCGCGTCATCGCATCATCCTCACAGACTAATTTTGGTGACCCATCCAGACGTGGCGTCGCAATAGATCAAATCCTCGCCAAAAATCGACAGGCCATGCGGCTCGGGGTCGCTATCGGGCACCACAATTCGATCCAACTCGGCTCCGCTCTCTACGTCGAGCTTGACGATCACGCGGTCAGCGGTATGCACCACCCAGATGCCGTCGGCGACTCGCACCACGCCGTGCGCGCGCCCGTAGGGCAGGTCCAGCACGTGCTCGACCGACCAGCCGGCGATCTTGACTTTGCTCAGCGTCTGGCTTTTGAGGGTGGTAATCCACACGTAGCCTTCTTCTAACGGATCGTACTCCATCCCATGCACCCCACCCCCGCCGGGCACTGGATAGCGATTGCAGGTCGCGCCGGTAGCCGGATCAACCTCGAAAATTTCGCCCGCCCCTTGCTCGGCGTCCGTCGGCCGTGCGGGCCGCCAGAGCGTACCCGCCCCATTGGCCGCCAACCACAGCGAACCGCCGCCCCAAGCCATGCCGCTAGTATTGGACGATTCGCTAGGGATGTCGCGGATCAAGCGGGTGACGCCGTATTCAGACGGCTCGGCGATTTCGATCAGCGCCACCCGATCGGTAATTTGGTCGGTAATCCACAGTCCTTCTTCTACTACTTGCAGCGCGTTGGGCACCCCGTAGGGGGCGCGGAAGAGCTTCTCTACGGTTCTACTCATCGTCGTCTCCTGAGTCAGTTGTCCCACATCAACAATACGGCCATCGTCTCGCCCAACCGATTGTAGAGCAGATCGAAGGCCGCGGCCGCTTCAGTGTAGGGGAAGCGGTGGGTGATCATCTTGGCGAACTGGATCTGATCCGTAGCCAGCAGTTCTAGCGTCCGTGCCGATCCTTCGGGCCGCCGACTGGCGTCGAGGTAGCTGCCTATGAGGCGCTTGCCCATGATTTTTTCCGAGTAGAGCGGCAGAGGTTCGTTCTCGTACAGGCCCAGCACCTGCAAGAGGCCGCCGCTCTTGAGCATGTCCTGCGCCTCGGCAAAAGCCTGCGCCCCGGCCCGCCCGCCTACAGCTTCAACCACGATGTCGGCACCCTTTCCGTCCGTCAGCTCCAAGACCTGTGCAACAGAGTCGCCGGCGCTAGCGTCTATCACCTCGTCGGCCCCTAACTCGCGCGCCAGTTCGCAGCGCAAAGGCAAAGTGTCAATCCCAATGACGCGCCCCGCGCCTTGTGCTTTGGCCGCCTGCATACAACCGCTGCCGACCAAGCCCTGCCCCTGAATGACCATGACATCGTCCGGCCCGGCCCCGGTCTCCCACATCCACAGGACCGAACTGGTTCCCAGCGGCCAGAAGGTACCCGCCTCGGGCGACAGGCCCGCTGGCAGGCGCACGGCCGCGGGCTTGTGTTGGGTGGCCGCGACTTCGACCGCCACGTATTCGGCGTGCGGCGCGAGAGCCGCGACCAGATCGCCGGTTTTGAACTCTTCGACCTCCGCGCCTGCTTCAGCAACTCGGCCCACCAGCGAGTAGCCCATGGATCGGTGGTCGATCGCCTCTTCGCGCACGTAGCGCCGCCAAATCTCCGATCCTCGGCTAATTAGTGAACATTCGGCGCGAATCAAAATCTCGGTCGAGGCAATGGCTGGAGTCTCGACCTCTTCTACTACTATGTTATAGGCCCCTGCGGGCTTGGCGATGCGTTTCATAGATGGCCTCCTCGCGGACAATATGGCAAAAATACCGCGTGGAAACCAACTTAGTGCAGCGCGGACAAAAAAAACCGGGCGCACCCACTAAAGGTGGAGTGCGCCCGGCTGTACTCTCAGAAGCTATGTCGCCGAGGCGACTGTGCTTCTGACCAGGTAGTCGATCACCTGGAGTTGATCAAGTGATCAACCTCCCTGCGGTACGATTACTACTCAATGGACCACCTCCTTTCGCTTGTGCGCGCCTCATAATCCATACTCCAACTCTGCGCGTCGTTGCGGCCAATTACAAAGTCGGGTTGGCCCGCTCGCATAGCCTCGAGCCTCAGCGTGGCGGTAACAGGGGTTTGTGGCCCCCGAACTCGACTTGCGTTTAATATGGCAAACGCCGAAGAACCATGTCAAATGCTTTTTACCTTTACCGGCTGTCCGCTAGCGGCCGAGGCCCATGCCGCTTCGGTCAATTCAATGACCCGCAGGCCGCATTCGGGGGGCACCTGCACTTGATCGCGGCCGAGAATCGCGTCGATGAAATTCTGGTCGGGCGTCGTCGAGCCAGGCAAGTTATTTACTTCGTACACCTCATTGCTGTGCTGCGTTTTGTAAAAAATCTGTCCTTGGCGGATATAGACCACGGCCTTGGTTCCCCAGATGGTGATGTCCTCCCACATCCCACCGGTCGGCGAGTTGCCCACCACCGCAATCGTCCCCAGCGCGCCGTTGCGAAAGCGCAGCGACAGCGCCGAGTTGATATCCACCTCGGAGTCGAAATACTCCATGTAGGCCTGCACCTCTGCCACCTCCAGCCCGGTCATCCACAGCGCGATGTCCAGCAGGTGGCTGCCCGAGTCGTTGAGCTGTCCACCGCCCGACAGCGCCATCTGCTGCCGCCACAGCCCAATCGTCCCCTGATACCACTTCTGGTCTTGGAGCGCCGATATAAACTGGATGTCCCCCAATTCCCCGGCCGCAATCTGGTTGCGCACATAGCGGTACTGGGCCTGCAAGTGCCGCTGATAGGAGATCATTAGGACTTTGCCGGTCTCCTCGGCTTTGGCGATAACTTGGCGCGCGTGATCTACAGTACAGACCATCGGCTTTTCGGTCAGCACATGCAGACCCTTGTCCAGCGCGGCCATAATCTGCTCAAAGTGCAATGTGTGCGGCGTGGAAATCTCTACCGCGTCCAGTTCGACTTGCTCCAGCATCTCTTGGTAGTGGGTAAACTCCGGCAACTCTGCGGCCTGCGAGTGGCGCTCTTTAGCCCGCTGCAGGCTGGCCTGATCCACATCGCACAAGGCCACCACTTCGGCCTCGGGGATGTCGAGCACTCGCCCTATGTGCCCACTGGCATTTCCACCACAGCCGATAAATCCCACGCGAATTTTGTCCATCTTCCTCTCTTTTCCGTTTGGTTGAAGAAGTCGCCGGTGATCAGCTCACCTCGGCTCCCGTCGCGATGTCCTGCTCTGGCCCGACTAACACGAGATTTCCCTTTCCGTCGTCGGCTGCCAAGATCATCCCTTCCGAGACAATGCCCCGCAGTTTGGCTGGTTTGAGGTTGGCGACCAAAACTACCTTCCGGCCCGGCAGGTCCTCGGGCTGATACCACTGGGCGATGCCGCTGACCACGGTGCGCGTCTCGTCGCCTAGGTCGAGCGTCAGTTTGAGGAGTCTGTCAGCGCCTTCGACCTTTTCGGCAGCTTTGACCTCGGCTACGCGCAATTGCACCTTGGCAAACTCTTCGATCGAAATCTGTTCCACTTGTGGAGCCTCTTTCTTTGGTGGCGTTTGTCGCTTGGGCTTTCCAGTCTCCGACTTGGGGAACAGGATATCCGCTTCCGCCGGTATTTTCGTTCCGGGCGCGGCTTGGCCCCAAGCCTCTAGATCGGCGAACGCATAATCTCCCAACCCTAGATCTGTCCGCACCTGCCGCGCCTTGCTCGGCATGGCCGGCTCCAACAGCACCGAGACGATGCGCAGCCCCTCCGCGATATTGTAGAGGACCGTCCCCAACCGCTCGCGCCCATCTGGGTCTTTCGCTAGCTTCCACGGAGCCTCGTCGTTGAAATAGCGATTGAGCTGCCGCACGAACTGCATCACCGTCTCCAGCGCCTCGAACATCCGCAACCGGCCCACCAAAGACCGCACCTGCCCCACCAGCGCAGTGCCCACCGCAATTAACTCCTCGTCGGCTTCCTGCTGCGATGGCGCGGGCAAGACGCCCTCGGTATGCCGCGTGAGCAAGGCGCGGACGCGGGACAGCAAGTTGCCCAAGTCATTGGCCAAATCCGCGTTGTAGCGCTCGACCAAAAATTGTTCCCCAATGGAAGAGTCTTGGCCGTACACCGTATCCTTCAGCAAGTAGTAGCGCACGGCGTCGGTGCCGTATTTTTCCGCCATTTCAAAGGGATCAATGACGTTGCCCAAGCTCTTGCTCATCTTCTGCTCGTCGTCGTGTCCCTTCAAGAAGCCGCCGACATTGAGGTGTTGGTATAGCGGCACCCCAGCCGCTTTGAGCACGGTTGGCCAAAACACCGCGTGGGGCTTGAGAATGTCCTTGCCGATTAGGTGCTGAGCCACCGGCCAATACGCGTTGTAGCGTGCGCCGTCGGGAAAGCCAAGCGCGGAAGTATAGTTGATCAGGGCATCGACCCACACGTACGCCACGTGCTCGGCGTCCCACGGCAACTCAATGCCCCAGGGCACCCGGCCTTTGGGCCGCGAAATCGACAGGTCGCCGATCGGCTCGCCGAGCAGGGCCAGCACCTCGTTTCTGTACCCGGTGGGACGAATAAAATCCGGGTGGTCGCGGATGTAGTCGCGCAGCCAATCGCGATACTTTTCCATGCGAAAGAAGTAGTTGCCCTCGCGGCGACGCTCCGGTGCGCGCAGGTGATCGGGGCACAGGCCGTTGACCAGTTCCTTGTCGGTGAGAAAGCGTTCGCAGCCCACGCAGTACAGCCCCTCGTACTCGTCGTAGTAGATGTCCCCAGCCGCGTGAACCGCCTCTAAGATCTGGCGCACGACCGCCCTGTGCCGCTCCTCAGTGGTGCGAATAAAATCGTCGTGGGAGATGTCGAGCACCTGCCAAGCGTCGCGGAAGCGCTGGCTGATGCGGTCGCAAAACTGCTGCGGGTCAATGCCAGCCTCGCGGGCAGCCTGATAAATTTTTTCCCCGTGCTCATCGGTGCCAGTCAGGAAGTAGGTGTCGAATCCATCGAGGCGGTGAAACCGCGCGAGAAAATCGGCTATCACGGTGGTATAGGCGTGGCCGATATGGGGCACGTCGTTGACATAGTAGATCGGCGTGGTGACGTAGAATGCTTTGCTCATGGGGCCTCCGGTATTAGTCCCGAGGGCGAACACGTAGATTCGTCCCTGCGAGTTGCCTGCAATCCCGATAACCGCGATCCCGTCCATCCACCGTAGGGGCAACCCTTGTGGTTGCCCAAATGCCGACATCGAAGCGCACCGAACAGAAATCGGGCATTGCGTATCAAGTATTTACAGGTAGGGTACAATAATATCAAGGACCACTGTAAACGCGCGGCATCAAAAGCTGGCCGTTGCGAGCCAGCGGCAAGCCGGCAAAGGCGCAGGAGTTGCCCCACTGGTCGATGGTAGCCGCGGTTTTGTACTCGTTAATGATGGCGTGGCGCGCACGCGGCGTGTAGTTGTGGCCGGCGCGGTGGACGACGAGGACGTGAATGATGGCCACGTCGCCCGGCTCGGCCTCCAAGACGACCTGCTCACTGGCAGGAACGTACTCGTCGGGAATAGTGTGGCTGTTTTCTACGGTGGGGTACTCGCCCTTAAGATGGCTGCCGGGCAGGACCTCAGTAGCCCCGGCTTCAAATCCACTCGGATCGAGATACGTAATGGCCGCGGCCAAATCTGGCTCGGTGTGGCGCTCGTACGGCCAGTCTTGGTGCCAGCTCTGGGTGCAGACAAAGCCGGGGGGTTTATTGCGGATCTTGCCGTTGTGGAAATCGAGGTCCTGGCCCAAAAGATCGACCATGACCGAGACAATGCGCGGCTCGGTAAACTGATCGAACCAGTAGTCGCCAGCCAACGTCTGATCCATCATGCCGATGACATTGCGCGGGTTGAAGGGGTCGGGCGCGTAGCCGTCCGGCGCGTCCATGAAGGAGTATTTGACGTTCTTGGGCCGAGATTCGATCTCGGTCACCAAGCGATGAAACTCGCCGCGCATCTGCTCCATTTCCGCAGAGTCATAGAAGCCTTTGAGCAAGAGATAGCCGTTGTCGTCGAAGAACTGCTTCTGCTCGGGATCTAAAATGAGCAAGCTCATGGCGCGGTGTCCTTATTAGGTAGGAAGAAGGCCAGTCCAGCGGGCAATATCGGCAGCAAGGCTAGGTATTTCAAGGTCTCAGCCACGCCGATCTGGTCGCCGAAATGGCCGATCAGCGGCAGCGTGAGGCTGGCCAAGCCCCAGCTAAAGCCCAGCGGCAGGCTGGAGACCAAGCCCGTATTTTCCGGTGAAAACTCTTGGGCCATGGCGACCATAATCGAATTGGAAGACAGCAGCAGGCCGCCGCCCAAAAAAAGCAGAGTATAGCTAGCTAGCGTTCCCTCGACATAGATAAAGGCGAAAAGCGGCGGCACCGAGCACAGCAGCGACCCCCAAACCAGCGGTTTAGGATCGATGCGATCAGCTAGATAGCCAACGACGAGCGCGCCGACCACGCCGGCGATATTGTAGATTCCCAAGGGGATGCCACCCGCGACGAGACCGAGGCCGCGCTCCTGGGCCATAAGCGTCAAAAACGTGCCAAATCCCAGTCCCGATACCGAGCGCAAAACGACGATCGCGGTGATCAGCACGAGAGGACCCGCTTGGTCGCCGAGACTGCGCCACTGGGCCGTGCTTCTGCCGTGGGCAAAGTTGGGGTTGCCCAGCGGCACCGCGCGCCAGACGAGCAAAAGGAACAACAGGCCGGGAATGGAGAGATAGGGCAAGGAGTCCAGCCCGAAGGAATTGGTGTACGCCGGTGCCCACAGCGGCGTTAGCCCCAGTCCCAGCGTCCCACCAAAGATAAAGAGTGCCAAGCCGAAGGAGCGGCGCGGTCCGCTGAGTTCGCCGGCCAGCGAGAAGACTTGGGGGTGGAAAGCGGCGACTCCGAGCCCGCCCAGCGTCAGGATGCCGACGAGAGTCAGATAATTGTGAGCCAGCCCCATGAGCGGAGAGAAAATGGTCGCCAAGGCCAAGCCACCGACGATCAGCCAGCGCCAAGCCATGCGGTCGGCCCACAAGCCCATGAGCGGCTGGCTGATATTGCATATAGAAACGATGGAACCCAAAAATCCAACTTGCGCCAAGCTCAGCCCCAAGTTGACCTTGAGCAAGGGCAACAGCGGGGCCAACATCGTGGCGTAGCTATCGACGCAAAAGTGCGAGATCGTAATAACGAACAAGCGGAGTTTTTGCATTCGCCTAGTCTAAACCGTAACCTCCGCGCCGTCCAGACGGCGGCAGAGGCCAAAGGCACCGAGCGCACCGAGCGCCGTGAGGACCGTGCCGAGATAGAAGGGCAGGGCGGCATTGATCTCGATCAGATAGCCGCCGAGCAGGCTGCCGACCACCATCGAGCCGCTCCAAGCGAAGTGGCCCAAACCGACGAGGCGGTTTTTTTCTTCGGGAGCGGCAACGTCGTTGATGAGCCGGGGGATCAGCGTCGAGACGGCCCAAGCCGTAGCGGTGAGGGCGGTGCCGCAAGCAAACAGGCCGACGAGGGAATCGTGCCACAGGGCCAGTCCCAAGGCGCTGAGGAAGACGCCGGACGCCGAGCCGAGGAGCGGTGCCGTGCGGCCGAGGCGGTCGTTGAGATAGCCGACGCTGAGCTGGCAACAGGCCGCCGCTACCAGCGAGAGGGAGGCAAAGAACGCAGGTAGGGCCTCGCTTTCGCTGACTCGATAGATCAACAGGGGCAGCGCCAGCGTCGCCATGCCCCAGAAGGTGGTGATGGTCAGGCGCAGGCTGAGCAGGAGATGCACATTGCCGCGTCCCAAAAGCGGACGATAGGCCGTCCACGTATTGAGGCGCGCCGTCTGTGCAGTGGTCGGAGAGGGCGCGTCGCCGGGCAACAGCGCAAAAGCTAGGACGACTACCGCGACCATGCCGATGCTCATAACAGCGCCGATCTGGGCGAAGGAATAGGCGGTTTTGACCAAACCGGTACAAAAGCTGCCGAGCGCGTTGCCGAGCGTATTGCTGAGAAAGTACAAAGCACCGCCCAAACCGAGTCGAGCGGGAGTGACCGCGGTGATGAGGATGCTCTGCCCAGCCGTGGACCAAGGGCCGCTGGCCGCGCCCATCACCAAGAGCAGGCACGAAAGCCCCCAAGGGTCTGCGGTGCGAAAGACCAAGCCGGTGAACGCGCTGCCGACGAGGCCAATCATCAGGGTCGTCTTGCGGCCAAAGCGGTCGCAGAGCCGGCCGGCAACCACGGCAAATATCCCGCCTAAGAGCAGCATTAGCCCGCGCAGGTATCCAGTAAACCACGGCGGCCGCGCCAAGTCGGCTTCGATATAGACGGGAAAGAGCGCTTGGAAGGGGGCGACGAGGAAGCTCTCGAAAAAGTAAATCAAACAAAGGGCCAGGAAAGCGCGGCTGAGCAGCCCGCCTTCCTGGCCCGTGGTCGCAGACGCTGAGTCCAAGAGGTTATTTCTTGCTCTCGGCGACCGAGTTTTTGAGTACGCCGATCCCAGAGATCTCGATTTCGACCTTGTCGCCCTTTTTCATAAAGGTGCCAGTGGTCGCGCCGACGCCCGATATAGTGCCGGTGCTAATCAGATCGCCCGGTTCTAGGGTAATAATCGCCGAGATGTACTCGATGATTTTATTAACCGGGTAGAGCATCTGGCCGGTGTTGTTGTGTTGCTTGCGCTTGCCGTTGATGTACGTGCTGATGTCGAGAACCTGGGGATCCTTGATCTCGTCCGAGGTGACGATCCAAGGTCCCTGCGGGGCAAAGGTGTCGAGCCATTTGCCGTTGAGCCAGTCGAACCACTCGTCGCGCGGGCGGCTGTCAGTGCGCTTCTTGATGACCAACTCGCGTTCGGATACGTCGTTCATAACGGTGTACCCGGCCACGTATCTGAGCGCGTCCTTGGCCTTGACGCCCTTGGTCTTGCGGCCAATAACTACGGCCAACTCGCCCTCCCAATCGATGCTGTTGGCGATCGGGGGAATGAGAATGCGGTCCCCGGGGCCAACGACGGTGGTCGTCGGCGGCTTCATAAAGACGCGCGGGGTTTCCTTGTCTTGGGCATCCATTTTGCCGCCACCCTCTTCAATGTGGTCTTGGTAGTTGCCGGCCAAGCAGAACACCTTGCGCGGGTTGGGCACGGGAGCGCGGAGGCGGACCTTGCTGAGGGCGTGGATAGTTTTGCCGTTAGGTTCCTTATCCGCAGCGTACGCCGCGGCCTGTTTGGCAGCGCGCTGGCCCTTGGCACCTGCCGAGAGCAGGGTCAGCATGTCAGTAAAGAAGGGGTGCGTTTTGCGCTTTTCACGGCGGGCCAAGACGCGATCGACAGCGGCGAGATCCACGACGATATTGTCGTCGCCAACTACTGCGCCCACGCGCTGTTCGCCAGCGGCAGAGTACGTGGCTAGTTTCACAATTTCCTCCGTATGCAAAGGGTTTCTGCGCCGACCCTTCGGTCGGTGCATTGGTAAATAGATAGGGACAATTTATATTCGGTCAGCATGGCAAAAGACTACTTCATCCATCCCAGCACTTGCGTCGATGAGCCGGTCGCCATTGGCGCGGGAACCCATATATGGCATTTCTGCCACCTGATGCCTGACGCCCAGATCGGCCAAAACTGCAATCTCGGCCAAAACGTCTATATCGATCGCGGCGTGGTGATCGGCGACGGGTGCAAAATACAGAACAACGTCTCGATCTACAAGGGAGTTACCCTCGAAGACGAGGTCTTCTGCGGCCCGTCAATGGTATTCACCAACGTCGTCAACCCCCGCTCTTTTATCGACCGCCGGCACGAGTTCCAAGAGACGCGGGTGCGCAAGGGGGCTTCGCTAGGGGCCAACTCGACCATCGTCTGCGGCGTCGAAATCGGCGAGTATGCTCTCATTGGTGCCGGAGCAGTCGTAACTCGCGATGTGCCAGCCTATGCGCTGATAACCGGCGTGCCCGGGCGGCAGACGGGCTGGGCCTGCCGCTGCGGCGTCACGCTGAGCGGTAACCTGATCTGTGCGGAATGCGGCGCGGGCTACGAGGAGGACGCGGGGCGGCTGCGACCGCTGCCTTGAGGTGTTCAGTCCGTCGGAAACGACAGAACTGCCGAGTGTCGCCTATGAGTGTCTGCTTGCCGAGACCGACTCAAGGAACCTGATATGCACCCGCGTTACCTTGTCCAGAAATTCGCACACCGTCATACCCTGAAAATTGGTAGTCTTGATGGATCCAACGGTGCGTTGATTGCCCCAAGTTCGGGGAACCCCTCCTCTTCCTGGAACCGTTCCTTCTAGTCCTTCTTGTTCGCGGACTTCTCTGAAGCCTTCTTGGTATCTACCTACCATCTCATTGATCTCCGCCTCGTTGATCCCCGCGCCGTTGATCCCCGCGTTTTTAAAGTCAATCATCAGACGCAGCGGATTCTCCACACAAAACATCCTCCCCGAATCGAGTCGCCAAAACAGATGCCGTGCGAACCAGTACTGCGTCCACGGCCTGCCGCGACTCCCGCCTCTACCCACCCTTCGCCAAAGCCAATTCGGATTCGGCGGAAGACCGGACAATTTGTCGGGGATAAAGGGCCGCCATTCGCCAGCCGCATTTTCCAGCCTATCACGGAGCTTCAGCATGAACTCCCACTGCACATGGTCCTGATTGAGGTCCCAATTCGCTTGGGCATCGTCTCTCGTTTTCATCTGGCAGGCCAGATACTCCGCGTACTGACGCAGAATCTCGTTTTCCTGAGTTACGTCCTGACTGCCGAGGAAACTCGCCATGTCTTCCGCCTTAAACACGGAATACTTGGCACATTCGACGACCTCTTTCTCATCATTGAACACATATCCAGTCTTGAAATAGACGGGCTTGATTAGATTTTTCTCCTCGCCATCCGCACTGACGTCCTTTATATACCGCGCCAATTGGCAGCTATGATACTTCGTGTATGTTTTGTCTTCGATGATAAAAGAGACCTTCTTCCCATCCACTTTGGCTTGGAAATACACATCGATTCGGCAATACTGAGGGATGGGGCTGCTTACGTCGCTCACATCGCACCGCCCATCGTAGGGAGCCGTCGGCTTACCATTAGCTCCTAGCACCGGAACACCCTCGATTCCATCCGACATTCCGGCTCGAAAAAGAGCGCGAACGAAGGCCCGCCCACACTCCTGGAGGTCTCCAGTGGCTTCGGCAGCACAGGCAACTAGCCAGCAGATGACGGCGTCCTGCGAGAGTTCGGAGGGCGCGTATTTGAAGATGTTGGGGATACTCATGGTGCTCCTTCCACTATTTTAGAAATTATAAAGGACCTTTTCGGGAGAGAGTTAAGCAAATCCGTTCTCTAATTCGTCGGAAACGACAGCGAAAACGTCGGCTCTTTGTTTTATCGGAAGATGATGCTCTGCCCCCTCGGCGACGATGGAATCACGTCGTCTCGCTAGCACGCTTCAGCACCATCTGGCGCGTCCTAGTGTTTAGCCGAAATCCCAGTACTTGGAGACGATCCAAAACGGGTCGGACCGCGTCGAGAATACCGCGCTCCTTGGCCCGCAACAAGAGGCCGAGGGTGCCGGTTATCTCCAATTCCAACGCCTGAGCATACCGCCGTGCGTCTCGATCATCGAGGATCAGCAGGGCATCCTCTGTTTCCAGTCCCAAAGCGAGCACTTCCTTCTCTCCATTCCCAAGATGCGTGACTAGCGGTAGCAGTGTCCGGTCTCGCACCGGCTGCACGGTTAGCCACGAAAGCTCCTCCAGCGTAGGTAGAAGTACATTTCGACGCTGCCCCTCCCTCAACTCTGCAACCACTGCTTCAGGGACGTACACCTGTCCGGCGAGTGCCGGTAGAAGTTCCAACACGCCAGCTTGGTGTAGGTACTGGAGCGGAGAAGTATTACAGATTACGTCGGGCACTAGCCAAGTCCTGTTGAAGGTCTTCCTCGGTCAGTTGGAAGGAATCGACGCCGTAGTCGGCTAGCTTCATTAGGAACAAGGGCTTAGGTATATCAGCCAACTTGGCTGCCGCCCCCGAGGATAGCCGTCCCAACTCGTAGAGCTTGATGGCGACGAGGAGCTTGGCCTCTTCACTGAATTGCTCGGGTGAACATCCCAAGGCCAGTAGAACCTCATCTCCGTAGTCAATGGTCAATGTTCTCTTCATCTCGTTGTGCCTCCATGTAGGTGCTACGTAATGGACGCCTGACAGATTAAATTAATACGCCACCCTAATCCGTCGGAAACGACAGCGGAAACGTCGGCTCCTGGTCCTGATGACGAGTGCGCGACTCGATCTTCATCGCGTGGTATTCCTCGACAAATTCGGCCAAGTTCCGGCTCGCCTCCTCAAAGACGATTTTGCCCTTCTCAGCCGTCGCCTTCTCCGCCTCGCCCATCACCCCAGTATCCGAATACTGACTCGTCCACTCGATCAACCCCATCGGCCCGTGTGAAAATAAATCGGTGTACAAGAACTTGGAGCCGAGCTTGTTCGTCTTGGCGATCTCGCTCTTGATCTTGTCCTTGCGCACGCTCTCCGGCGCGAGATACAGCAGCATCGAAGTCTCCAGCTCACACGCGTGCGAGCAGCCGCCCGGGAACACGCTCTCGCGCCACTCTTTGTCGAAGTCGGGATGGACCCGCAGCAAATGCCACCACGAGCAAAACGTGCAACTCGCGTCGGTCTCGACTATGGTGCGCCGGGCAACCATATCCACGAGGTTGTGGTTGGACCCGTGGCCATTGACGAGGATCATCTTCTTGAAGCCGTGATAGGCCAAGCTCTTGGTGATGTCGAGCACGTATTGGATAAAGTGCTCGTAGTGAATGTTGAGCGAACCCGGAAAGTCCATCACGTGGTGGACATAGCCGTAGCTCACCGGCGGCAGGACGAGAGCGAGCTCGGGCTTTAGCCGCGCGGCTTCCGTCGCCACTGCGTTGGCGCACAGGTGATCCACCTTGAGCGGCAGGTGGTGGCCGTGTTGTTCAACCGAGCCGGTGGGTATGATGGGAATTTTGCCCATCGCCACGGCTTGGTTGACTTCGGGCCAAGTAAGCTCGTCGAACTTGTAAATTTCAGCTACGTCGGGCATGATATCTCCTTTGATATGGTTGCTCAAGGCAAGCCGAGCGTCTTGTGGATGCGAGTGGAGAGGCGCCAGCGCGGATGGCGCTTGAGTATCTCAAGGGCCTTCTGCACGTAGCGCGGCTCAGAGGATTCGGGCTGCAAATAGACGTAGTCGGCAAGGTGCTCCTCGACGCGCTCCTCGCGAAAAGCCCGGCCAACGACGTATTTGAGCTCGGTAATGCGCGCAAAACCAACGACGACCGGGTGGCACTTCGGCGACACGGTCCAATGGTCAATCAGCTCGAATAGTACCGGATCGGGCGCGATCGTGCCGTTGGTCTCGATGTGGAGCTTGTAGCCCGCTTCTTTGAGCCGACCAGCCAGCGCCGCGAGATTTTGGCCCAAAGGCTCGCCGCCGGTCAAGCACACCCATTCGGCCGGGTGACGCGCCACCTCAGCGGCAATATCCTCAACGTCCATTGGCGTGAAGCGGTCGAACTCCGTGTCGCAGAACGGGCAGCGCAGATTGCAGCGCGCCAAGCGCACAAAAGTGGTAGGCTCACCGACGCGCAGGCCCTCGCCCTCAATCGAGTAGAAAATCTCGTTGATCTGCAGGACGCGCCCGGAATCGTTCCACACCGGCAGGCGCTCGGCGCGCTCTTCGGCTGGCATCTGGGCGGTCACGGCGTCTGCTCACTAGCGGCATACGCCAGCGGATCACAGGCTCGGTTCGCCGCAAAGGCCGCGAGCCGCTCACAGCAGGCGTCGCACACGCCGCAGGCCGGCCGCAAGCCCTCGTAGCAGGTGTGGGTCTCTTCGTAGGGAACGCCGAGATTGAGCCCGATGGCAACGATGTCCCGTTTCCATAGCTTGACAAAAGGGACGTGGATCGCCCAAGGCGCGTCATGGGCCGCCCCTAGGCGCAGGCTCTGTGCGAGGCTTTCGTAAAAGGGACGACGGCAGTCTCGGTAGGCCGCGTAGTCGTCTTTGACCGGGGCCATATACAGATCGGTAATGCCCTTGGTTGCGCAATACGCCGCCGCTAGCGTCGCAAAGAGCATGTTGCGGAAGGGAACCACGGTGTCGCGTTGGCGTTTAGATTCAGCGGTGGGCACATCCAGCGTGGGATCGGTCAGCGGGTTGCCCCCCAAGGCCGCCAAGTCCAACGCCAGCGTCTCGTGGGCCGCGACCTCGGCGCGGCGGGCGAGGCGCGCTGCATATTCTAACTCGATGCGGTGGCGCTGGCCGTAGTCAATGCTAATGGCGTGGATAGGGCCTTGTTGCCGCGCTTTTAGCCACCAGAGCAAGGTGGTCGAGTCCATGCCGCCGCTGAGTAAAATTGCCGTCATAAAAGATAAAATAGGCCACCGCGCAAAAAACGTAAGCCTTGCGCGCGGGCGCATCCTTTGTATTGACAGTAATTTGACTCAGTTGGATATTCAAAAAATGTCAATTTATAAGGTATTTATGCTATGAGTGATACACCTCCGCGCCGAAGCCCCACCCGACTCCAGCGGCTGCGGCGCACGATAATGGCCGGCCTGACGATCATCGCGCCCCTGTGGCTTACTGGCTGGGTTCTCAAGACGCTGTTCAACTGGGCCGACGGCTTCTCCGCGCCGTTGATCGGCCAAGTAGCTAAGCCGTTCGGCTACGACGAGTTCCACATCCCCGGCTTGGGCTTTATACTGACCTTTATCATTCTGTGGGTCGTCGGCGCGCTCGCCACCAATGTGGTTGGCCGCAGCCTGTGGCAATTCGCACGCGAAGCGCTAGAGGGCCTGCCTTTAGTGCGCACGATCTACGCACCCATACAGCAGCTCGTGGAGTCGCTGACTTCTCCGGGCAAGGCCGGTTTCGAGAAAGTCGTACTCGTCGAATATCCGCGCATTGGGATGTGGACTTTGGGCTTTTTGGCCGGCAACGTCCCCCGCGAAGACGAGGCAGTGCCGGCACACAGCATCTTCGTGCCCACCGCCCCCAATCCCACCACCGGCTTCATGCTCATCGTGCCGCCCGAACAATTGCGTCCTACCGAACTCCGCGTTGAAGAGGCCCTAAAAATGATCGTTTCGGCTGGCGTCGCTGTGCCCCCGGCTCTTGCTCTTCCTGCTGAAGCTGAAGAGAAGATCTAATTCCCCGATCTTGCGATTTTCAGGTGCTTTCGTTATTCTGCTAGAAACCTAGAGCGTCCATTTAGTGTCCTAATAGAGTCCTTTGCATATTGAGGAGATGAGGAGATGTTTTCGTTTCTTTTTAATCCGTTTTTCATTCTGCCGATGATCTTGGTCGCTTGGGCCCAGATGCGGGTTCGCAGCGCTTTCAAGAAGTACAGCCAAGTGGCTTCGGCCGCACAGCTTTCGGGCGCTGAGACCGCACGGCGCATCCTGCACCAGCAACGCATCTACGACGTGTCAGTCGAGGAGACGAGCGGGATGCTCTCCGATCACTACGACCCCCGCGCCAAAGCCGTGCGCCTCTCTTCGGACAACTTCCACGGGCACCATCTAGCCGGCTTGGCCGTGGCAGCGCACGAGGTCGGCCATGCGATCCAACACGCCCACGGCTACGCGCCGCTCAACTTGCGGCACGCGATCCTGCCCATCGCCAACTTAGGCTCGTCTCTGGGCTTTCCCCTGATTCTGGCGGGGATGTTCTTCGGGGCCACCGGCCTGATGAATATCGGCATCATGTTCTTCGCCGGCGCGGTCCTGTTCCAACTCGTCACCCTGCCGGTAGAGTTCAACGCCAGCTCGCGGGCCATGGCCATCCTCTCGCAGGGCTACCTAGCCAACGACGAGGTGCGCTCGGCTCGGCGGGTACTCAACGCAGCAGCCATGACCTACGTAGCAGCCGCCGCGACCGCCGTGCTACAGCTAGTGGGTTTTTTGCTTATGCGCGGCTCAGACGAATAACAGCAGACGCGGAAAGAAGCTCCGAGGCCCCTCGCCCTTGCGGGCAGGGGCCTTTTTTTGTTTATGGGCTAGCAACTGCGTTTAGCTATATTATGCTTCTATTGTCGTTTATGGGGCTCTTTTCCCTCCCCTATGGTGTTATATATGGCACACGTCTTCCATCCTACCTACCACAGGAGAGTGCGAGCATGATTTTACTGGTATGTGCATTGCTCGTCAGCGCGGCGGTCGCCGGTGCCGATGTGTATTTCGAGGAAGAGGTCGTCAATCGAGGCTTTGGCAAAGACAAAACTGGAGCGCGCAAAACGACCAACAAAATCTACATCAAGGGCAAAAGCCAGCGGGTCGAGCAGCGGATTGAGGCCGACGCAAAAATGGCGAAGGCTCTCCGGCGACAGGGCCAGTCTCTCAATACCAGCACCATTTTGCGGCTGGACCAAGCGCAAGTGTACGAAATCGACCTGACGGCTCAGACCTTCGTCCAGCAGAAAGCCCCTCCGGCGCGCAAGGCCGTTGCCAAGCCGGAAGCCGCTCCCGGCGGGCCGCAGAGAGCCCTTGCGGTCAAGGTGCCGGGAGACACGGCGCGTATCGCTGGCATTCCCTGTCGGCGGGTCGTCGCGCAGATGCGCGCCCGCTACCTCGACCCCAAAACCCAAGAGCTCCGCCGCGAAAACCGCTACACGTACGATGCCTGCATTGCCAAGGATTTCCCCGGCTTTCAGGAGATCGCCGCGTTTATGGCCTTACAGAACGCTAGCACGTCCTATCCATCGCTAATCGGCGGAGGGCTGGAAGGGCTAGAAGATCACGAAGCCCTGAGCGAGGAGCTAGAGAACGCCGAGGAACTCAAAGGTTTCGCGCTGCGCTCCACCTTGACGGCCGCAGTCAAGCTCCCCGAGAAAGAGAAGCTCAGCCAAGTATTCCGCTTAGACCGCACGATCAAGGCCATGGCGTACGCGCCATTGCCCGACTCGCTCTTCCACGTGTCTAAGGCCCTGACTCGCCTCGAATCCGAATGAAGAGAAAGCTGCTCGGGGCGGCGGCCGTTTTGGGTGCCGTCCTCTTCCTCATTGCGGTCACGCCTATAGGGCCCGCCGCACTTGCACACCTGCTAGAGCGAGGAGTTGGGGGATGGCAGATCTCCATCGGCAGTCGTAGGGGAGGCTTGCTCTACGCGTTTTCCTTTTCCGACGTGTACTGCAAAAACCCCGCGCTAGGGGTGACCGTCAATGCCGAGTACCTCGCCGCGTGGCCGTGGTCTTGGGAAATCGACATACAGGGACCCAAGGTGCGGATTGAGCCAGGCACCGGGGCCGATTCAACTACCGCAGCCACGGACATCGAGCTACCCCTTGCCTTTCTCCCCAACCTCAACGCCAAAGCCGGTGCGCTCGATTGGCAGTTGGGCGAAACGCGGATCGTGGCGCGGGACTGGCACGGCGCGTATCGCGCAGTAGCAGACACCTCGGCGCACTTAGAGTTGTCCTTGTCCGAATTGCAGGGCGTGCCGCTGCGCTCATTGACGCTAGATCTTGCGCTCAGTCCGCACCGCATTGACCGCGGCGAGATACGGGCCGTGGGCGCTGGCGACAGTCTAAGGTCTGACCTGCACGCCTCGTTTGCCTTGGGGCTGAAGTTGCCGCGGCCTTTGCAGGTAGATGCCAAGGCGACGGTAGCGACCGATTCCGCGCGGGGTTCCCTAGCAGCGGAGATAGATGGGGCATTGACGCCCCTGCAACTGCGCGGAACGCTCAGAGGCCAGGGAAGCACACCGACGATCTCCGCAGTGGATCTGCGAGGGGACATGCGCGCCAACAGCACGCGCCTAGTGGTGGATTCTCTGCTCGTCTCTTTGTTCGACGGCACCCTGACGGGCGAGGTGACTTATTTCTTCACCCGCGACAGCTTGCAGGCCCAACTGCGGGGCAAGGGATTTGACCTCGCGCTAGCGGCTCCCTTTGGGGGACGGGCGGAATTCGATTTAGCGGCTGGCGTACAATTGCAACACCGGCGTTATGCAGCGGACTTTGCCGCCCTCCTGCGCGATGTAGAGCTAATTTCCGATCAGCGGTTCGACGCCGAGATAACGGCTTGGCATCGGCCCGATGGGGCGACTCGTATCGACCTGCAATCGCCCTTGCTGGAGTTGGTAGCTACCGGCTCTTCCGACTTAGAGGGAGACTACGATCTCGCGCTAAAGGGCGTGTTGCAGGCGGCGTCCTTTTTGCGCGGCGCAGCGCCCATAGCCATCGCCGGGCAGGCCAAGCCCGATACGCTGGCGTTGCGGCTGACGGCCAGCCATCTCCCCGGCGAATTGGGCGAGGAATTCGGACCGCTCGCGGCCGATCTACACCTGTCCGCCAACCGCTATCTCGCGGCCGATCTGCGCTTAGAGCGCGATCTCCTAGTAGCGCGGGCAGATATTGACCTAGGGCACAGCGAGATCGATACGCTAGTGACGGGTGTAAACGGACTGGCACTGGAGCGGGTCATGCCCGGGTTGAGCGGGCACCTCGAAGCGGATTTGCGCGGGGGGGGCGGGCTGTCGCTCGAAGCACTGCGGCTGGCCGGGCGCGTTGCGACCACGCCGCTAGAGTACGCGGGGTGGCAGACCGGCGAGCTTGCGCTGGACGTGGACTGGGACCAAGGCGCAGCACGGGTATCCGGCGGCGGACCGGGCGTGAGCGTGCTAGCGGAGCTAGACGTGGACAGGCACTTAACGGCCCAAGCGGATTTTGCCGATACCTTGTTGCGGGGGATAGATGGCGCAGTGGCCGCATTGGGCGGTGCTTTGCGCTGGGAGGGACCGCTGGAGGACCTAGACGCAGTCCAAGCGGACCTCGCCCTAGACTCGCTCTTGCTGCGGCAGGGGGAATGGGAACTGCAAAACCACGGTCCCCTCCAAATCGACTATGGCAACGGGCGCATGGATCTCACCGCGCTACATCTGCAAACGTCAGTCGGCCTAGTGGATTTTTCGGGTTGGGTCGGACGGGATTCGCTCTCCGTTGCAGCGGAGTTATCCGCTCTTGAGCTATCCAACCTCGCGTCCGACCTCAGCGCGACAGGCGGCGGGCATCTGCGGGTCGGCGGCACCCTAGCGAGGCCAGAGGCACAGGGCGTGGTGACGATGGAGGAGATGCGCCTCGACACTCTCGCCCTCGGCAATGCTCGGCTGCGTCTCTCATTGGCGGATACGCTCACGACCGAGTTTACCGCCGATGCCGGCGTGCGCCTCGCGCTCACCTGCCCAGCCGCGCCGCTCTTCGGGCCGGGGGCAGCCCCCGCGCAGCTCTCAATCGAGGCGAAGGCGGCAGACTTGGGGCCAGTGCTCAGCTATGCTTTGGAACGCCCGCTGTACGGGCGGCTCGACCTCGACGGACACTTAGAAACGGCCTTAGGGGATTCCATGCCGAGCTGGCGGGACTTGGCTGGGCATATCGACGTGTACGGCTTGGCCATCGAGAGCCGAGCTGCAGCCGACTCGCTGCGGCTGGATCTCCTGTCTGGAGGACAATTCGCGTTCGGTGAGGGCCGCGTGGTCCTGGACTCAGTGGCGATTGGCTTGCGGCGCTACGACCGCGACCGTCTCGCCTTGCAGCCGGCTGGCACTCTGCGGCTGGCGGGCCAACTAGTGGACACCAAGCCCTCGAAAATTGAGCTGGACCTCGAAGACGTGGACTTGGCTTTTTTTGGTGGCCCCAAAGGGCTAGTTCAACTCGACGCCGAGGTCCGCGGCACGGCATCCGCTCCTCAAGTTACCGCCGATCTAGCCGTAGAATCCGCGGACTTGGGCAAGCTGCGCGGTCGGCTCGACGGCGACCGGCACGGCGGCGATTGGCATTTGAACTGGACGACCTCGCTCGACGACAGCCTCACCGTAACCGGTCGAGTGCCCTGGAATTTACAGGCTGGTGCCCTCTCCCTAGACGAGGGCTGGCTGGAGGCGCATTCCGACGGCATCGGACTCCTCTTCCTTGGCACCAATCTAATAGCCGAACTGGATTATCTCGACGGCCGGATCAGCGCCGATCTCCGGGCCGAAGGGTTGGACTCAACGCTCTCATTGCAAGGTCAAATAGGGGTCGAGGGTCTCGAATTTGCCCTCCTTGACTTAGAGCCGACCTACGCGCTGCCCGACGGACAGTTGCAATTCAATGGCCGTCAGGTCGAGCTGGTGGGTTTCTCCGTCGAGAACGAACCTAAGCGGGGGTTTCGCAGCGCGTCGCTCACCGGGCAGCTCGACCTATCGCCGCTCGACGACCCTAGCTTTGACTTGCAACTCCGCGCCGAGCGGATGACCTCTTACTACGAGAATGTTGGGCAGTTGTTTAGAGCAAACGACATCGACTTAGATATATCTTTCGCCGGCTCGCTCAGCGCGTCCAAGTTGGCGGGGCGCGTCCTCCTCGACCGACCGCAGTCCGAGGCGAGCCTCGTAGTCCTCACGCTGCCCGTGCCACCGCCACCGCCGGCGCTGCGCGACGAGTTTTTAGAGAACATGGCCCTCGCCGTCGAGGTCGAGATCCGCGGTCTCGCCCTCGACAGCGAGCTAGCTGAGGTCGAAGCATCGGGCGCGGTCGAGGTCGGCGGCACCTTCTACAAGCCGCTCTTCCAAGGCGACATAATAATAGACGAAGGGCAGGTCTTCGTACTCAATCAGCAGTTCAACATCACCCAAGGGCGCGTCGTCTTCAACCGCCTAGCGCCGACTAAATCGATCCTCGACGTGATGTACGATCCTTTCGAATTGAATCCTATACTCGATTTAGAGGCTAAGACCGAGGAAATCAAAGACATTCAAGACGATGCGAAATACATCGCGAATTTGACGCTGCAAGGGCCGGCTCAGAAAATCACGCCGCGGCTTTCCGCAGAACCAATTGATAACGAGAACTCGGAGACGCTAGGTACTAGGCGTACCGTCAACTTACTGGCCTTTAACATGGCCGACCCTGACTACGCTGAAGCCTTTGGCTCGACCTCTGAGGCCCTTGGCACAGCCGCCGCAGTCTTTGGCACCACCGCCGGCCAGCTTTTGAGCAAGCAGATCGAGAAGGTGGGTCTTAATGAATTCACGGTCCTGCCATCGAGTGAGATCGCCGGGGCCGAGCCTGGGTCTCCCGCCCTGCGTGCGGGCAAGTACATCGGTGGGTTGCCCCTACCCCTCTGGGTGCGATACGAAGCGATGCTAAAAGAGATGGAAGAGGGAGAGGTGCGAGTCGAACACAAAATCAAGTCCTTTCTAACCATCGTCGGCTTGGCGCAAAGCGAGTACGATCACTATGGGCTAGGCATCGGCCTGAAGCGAGAATTCCGATGAGTGCGCTCGCCGCCGTGCTCTGTCTGGTCCTTGTTGGGACGGCCTTGGCCCAAGGCGATCTGCGCGAAATATCGGCCCGCGAAGCCGATGATCACAAGGTGGCTCAGATACGCTTCATTCACCGAGGTGACAAGCGCATCAGAGGCGATCTTTTGCGCTCGGCCATGCTGACCCAAGAAGGGAAGCGCTTCCACCGTCGCTTCTTCAAAAACGATCTGACCGGACTGGTCAATCTCTATTACAGCAAGGGCTATCGCGACGCCAAGATCGTCCGCAAGCTCCTGCGCTTGGACGCCAAAAACCGAGTCCACATTCACCTTGAAATAGACAGCGGTGCGCTGTGGACAGTGCGCGCCCTAACCCTCGTAGGGGGTGCCCCCTTTGTGGCCGACACCCTGCGCGCTCAGGTCGGCTTGCGCGCCGGCGCGCCCCTCGACTACGGCAAGGTGCTCGAAGACGAGCGCCAACTACAGGTCTTCCTCAATCAAAAGGGCTATCCTCACGCTGCAGTGCACAACGAGTGGGTGGGGGACGACCGCGCCAACCGCAACACCGAGGTTGTCTTCCACATCGATCCCGGGCGCAAGATGTACTTCGGTGCCGTCGAGATCGAAAACCTCGACCAATTATACACGCGCCGGGAACTAATCGAGCACTATCTGCAATTTGAGCAGGGGGACTTGTACAATCCCGAACAGCTAGCCAAAAGCCGCGAGCAACTAGCGAGAACCGGCCTGTTTCGCTCGGTCTTTTTGTTCACTCCCGAGACGGGCGACAGCTTGCAGCCAGTCGTGGTTCGCCTAACAGAAAGGAAGCGCATTTCCCTAAGTACCGAAGCTCTATTCAGCAATAAAGAGCCGCGCGTGACTGGGGTCGTGCAGCACAACAACTGGCTAGGTCGCGGTGCTCGGCTAAGCCTCGACGCCAGTTGGGGACAGCCGGAACAGGGCGTCACCGCGTCCTTTACCGAGCGCAACTTGCTTGGCATGGGGGCTGACTTGGTGCTGTCGGCAGGGGTCACCGACGAATGGGACGAGAAAACGGACTTCGGCAACCCGAACGACCAGCGGCAATTCGACCTTTTGACGGCTAACGATTCGGTACTCGGAGGCATCTTATTCTTTGCCGGGGAAGAGAGGGCAGGAAGGTACATCAGCGCGTCCACCTTCGACTACCTCTCGGTCGAGCACTTGTGGAAAGCTGAAGCAACGCTCACCAAAGGCTGGCGCGAAATTTACCGCGCCCAAGTCTCCCTTAGCGGGGAAGACTCGCGCATCCGGCCCGATCCAAGCGAGCACATCGCCTACCGGGACGACGGAGATGAAGGAGAACCCGACAGCGGCGAGTCAACCGACAGCAATGAGACAACCGACGCGGAAGGTTTGTTTGATGACGACGAATTTGATTACTCTGAAGGCAGTTTCCTCGCCCAAGACGACTTCATAGACTACAGCGACGGCAAAATTCCAGTAACGACGGACTGGTTGCGGATTCTGACCGAACGCGAGCGCTCGGTCAATTTGAAAACCGAGTTTCTGCGCGATTCGCGCGACGACCCCTTTGCCCCCACGCGCGGCGCACTCTTGCAGTTGACCGGACTCTACGCCTCCTCGTTCATTCTGGGGCAGCATCAGACCTATGTGATCGACGGCGAAGCCGCATTCGCATATTATCAGCCACTCTCGCGTCGGCTGATATTGGCCCTAGCCCTGCAAGGGGGAGGGGCAGCTTCGTTGCGCGAGGGACGGCGACTGCCGCAGAAGTACTGGAGATCATACGGGGGCGAGGGTTCCCTGCGCGGTGTCGAGCACGAAACCATAAACGCACCGGGCGGCGGACGCCTCGGCCTGAATATGCGTGGGGAATTGCGCTATCAGCGAAAAAACTTCGGCCTCGTTGGCTTTTGGGATCGGGCGCAGGTCTGGCGCAAACCAAGCCAAGCAACCCTGTGGAACATGGTCGATGGCTATGGAGTGGGGCTGCGCTACGTCTTGGGATTTCCCCTCCGGCTCGACATAGCTTTCAACGATGGATCCCTCGACAGCAGATCTGACGAGAAACAGTGGTGGTGGCGGTTGTATGAGCGGCGGCACTTTTATTTTTCCATTGGTCAGGCTTTTTAGATGGTCGAAATAATACACCACGCCGACGCCAGCGAGCTGATTGAGCTTGCAGGTGCTTGCCTCGAAGTACACGAGAGCGAAAACAACCTGCCAATCGGCCTCGCATACGCGCTCGCCAAAGATCCCCTGTGCTACGGGCCTGAGCCACCGTTATTATTGAGCGTCTTGGAGCAAAACAACGCGATCGGCGCAGCCGTAATGACGCCGCCGAGGAGAATCATCCTCAGCAAATTCGTTGCGAATATCAATGGGGCTATCGCCCATCTCGTGCGCGACCTACTTGAAACGGATGTATCCATCCCCGGCGTTGTCGGACCAGCGTCCGAAGCGCAAGCCTTTGCCGCTTGCTGGGCCAAGGCCGTACCAAGCGCAGCACCTAAGGAAACCATGCGGATGCGCGTATTTGAGACGCGCGCGGTCGCCGACGTGCCCCTTGCGGCGGGGGCGTTGCGCTTGGCCAGCATGGACGACCATCCGCTCATGGCGCAGTGGATAGACGCCTTTTCGCAAGAGGCATTAGGGGAACCAGCCGATCTCGACAAGGCCGAGAGAAGCGCCGAGCGATTCATCGCCGACAAACAACTGTACATTTGGGATTGCAATGGGCCGGTCTCTATTGCCAAAACGACGCGCCCAATGCGAAACGGCATAACAGTCACCGCGGTGTACACGCCGCCCGAGCAGCGCAACAAAGGATACTCCACTTCGTGCGTCGCGTCGCTGACCAAAAAACTGCTCTCCGAGCGCTATTCGTTTTGCAGCCTATTTGCCGATCAAGCCAATCCAACCTCCAACAGCATCTATATGAAAATCGGCTACGTGCCTTTGGGAGATGCGCTAGAAATTGATTTTACTACCTAAAACCCGCTGCCAGACGGCAGCTTTTTGAAAGAGCTTTTATGCAATCATTTCGCAGCAGTACCACCACGCAGGGGCGGCGCATGGC
The DNA here is from genome assembly GCA_022819745.1 of Candidatus Latescibacterota bacterium. The sequence goes on from JAJEGS010000062.1 coordinate 112,707, forward strand.
CGGCGCGCGTGCCTTGTGGCGCGCCACTGGCATGAAGACCGAGGACTTCCAAAAGCCCATCGTCGCCATCGCCAACTCCTTTACCCAGTTCGTGCCCGGGCACGTGCATCTTCACCCCATCGGCCAGAAGGTCAAGGAAGTGATCGACCAACACGGCGGCTACGGCGTGGAGTTCAACACCATTGCCGTAGATGACGGCATTGCCATGGGCCACGACGGCATGCTCTACTCCCTGCCGAGCCGCGAGCTAATCGCCGACAGTGTCGAGTACATGGTGCAGGCCCACAAGGCCGACGCCCTCGTCTGCATCTCCAATTGCGACAAGATCACTCCGGGCATGTTGCTGGCCGCGCTCAGGCTCAACATCCCGGCGATCTTCGTCTCGGGCGGGCCAATGGAGGCTGGCAAAACCGAGCTATCAACGGGCCGCGCCAAGCTCGATTTGGTTGACTCCATGGTCGCCGCGGCCGATCCCAACTTGAGCGACGAGGACGTGGCTAAAATGGAGGAACAAGCCTGCCCGACTTGTGGCTCGTGCTCGGGCATGTTCACCGCCAACTCCATGAACTGCCTCAACGAGGCCATCGGCCTGGCCCTGCCAGGCAACGGCACCATCCTCGCCACGCACGCGCTGCGCTGGGAGCTTTTTGCCGCGGCCGGCAAGCGGATCGTCGAAATGGCCAAGGCATTTTACCTAGAAGGCGACGCGTCCGTGTTGCCGCGCAGCATTGCGAACTTCGCGGCCTTTGAAAACGCCATGACCTTAGACATTGCCATGGGCGGCTCCACCAACACGGTCCTGCACCTGTTGGCCATGGCCCGCGAGGCCGAAGTCAATTTCACCATGGCCGACATCGACCGGCTCTCGCGGCAAGTCCCCTGTATCTGCAAAGTGGCACCGGCCACGCAGGAATTTCATATAGAGGATGTCGCACGCGCCGGCGGCGTTATGAGCATCTTAGGCGAGCTTTTGCGCGGCGGCAAAATCCACCCCGAGCCGCAGACCGTTGCCGGGCCGTCGCTAGGCGACCTAATCGCCGCCAACGACATTCGCGGGGCAGGTCCGGTGGAATCGCAGGCCGTGCAGCGGGCGTTGGCAGCTCCGGGCAACGTGCGGACCAAAACCGCCTTCTCCCAGAACAACTTTTACGCCGAGTCGGATACGGACGATCAAACGGGCTGCATCCGCTCGGTCGCGCACGCTTATTCGCAGGACGGCGGGCTGGCCGTGCTGTTCGGCAACATCGCCGAGGAAGGCTGCATCGTGAAGACGGCTGGTGTCGATGAGTCGATCTGGGTGTTTGAAGGCACGGCCCAGATCTTCGAGTCGCAGGACGAAGCCTGCGAGGGCATCCTCGGCGGCAAAGTCCACGACGGCGACGTGGTCGTGATCCGCTACGAGGGCCCCAAGGGCGGGCCGGGGATGCAGGAGATGCTCTATCCAACGTCGTACATCAAGTCCATGGGGCTGGGCAAGACCTGCGCACTGTTGACCGACGGCCGCTTTTCCGGCGGCACCTCCGGGCTGTCGATTGGCCACGTCTCGCCGGAGGCAGCCGAGGGTGGAGCATTAGCCCTGTTGGAAACCGGCGACCGGATTCGCATCGACATCCCCAATCGCAAAATCGACGTGCTAATCGCAGACGCCGAACTGTCCGCGCGTCGGCAAAAAATAGACGCCTATCGCCCCCGCAACCGCCAACGCCACATCCCCCAATCGCTACAGGCGTATGCCGCGCTGACGACGAGTGCAGCGCACGGAGCCGTGCGGGACGTGGGTCAGCTACAGAAATAACTTTTACACAAAAGGAATCCCATGAAAATCACAGTACTAGACGGACACACCCTAAACCCCGGCGACAACCCCTGGGATCCAGTCTCAGCGCTGGGCGAGTTTTCAGTGTACGACAAAACTCCCAATGACTTGATCTTGGAAAGGGCCGCGGACGCCGACGTGATTTTGACCAACAAGGTGCCGCTGACAGCCGAGACGTTTGCCCAGCTACCCAACCTGCGCTTCGTGTCGGTTACGGCCACTGGCTACAACGTCGTCGATGTAGAAGCGGCGCGCGCCCGCGCCATCCCCGTATCAAACATTCCAGTGTACGGCACCGACTCGGTCGCCCAATACACCATGGCGCTACTGCTGGAGCTGTGCCACCACGTCGGTCGCCACGACGCTGCCGTGCATCAAGGAGGCTGGGCTGGATCGGGCCATTGGTGTTTCTGGGAGACGCCGCTTACGGAGCTGGCCGGGAAAGTCATCGGCCTAGTGGGCTTTGGACGCATCGGCCAGCGCGTCGGCGAGCTAGCCCACGCTTTTGGCATGGAAGTCTGGGCTTATGCGCCGTCGCCAAAGGACCCACCGGGGTACGAGCCGTTTGCTCTCAAGAGTACGGCGGAGATTTTCGCCGGAGCCGACGTGGTCAGCTTGCACTGCCCGCAAACGCCGGACAACACTGGCTTTGTCAACGCCGAGTTGTTGGCGACTATGAAGGAAGGATCGCTCTTCATCAACACGGCGCGCGGCGCACTCGTCGATGAACAGGCCCTTTTGCAAGCCCTGCGCACCGGCAAGCCTCGGGCGGCGGCAACAGACGTAGCTTCCGTCGAGCCAATCACCAGCGGCAACCCGCTCTTGCAAGCCCCCAATCTGCTCATCACGCCGCACATGGCTTGGGCCACGCTAGAGGCGCGCAAGCGACTGATGCAGATGACGGCAGAAAACGTGCAAGCATTTCTAGACGGCGCGCCGATCAACGTGGTGAACTGAGGAGAGTGACATGGCAGAGCTTAATGACGGCCGGCCGTTCGCCACGCTCGAAGACGCCCGCGATGCGGTCCGGGAACTAAAGGCGACCTCCGGCCTACCCACCGGCGGCCTCAAGGTCCGGGTGCGCAGCGGAGTTCACGCGCTGGCGCACGGCGTGTGTTTCGGCCCGCAGGACTCGGGCACTGCCGCAGCACCCGTCGCGTATTGCCCTGCCGAGGGCGAGACAGTGCGCCTCCTAGGTGGCCGGCAGCTCGACCCAGCGGCGTGGACGCCGGTGACTGATCCCTCGGTGCGAGCCCGTCTAGCCGAAGGGGCGCAGGAACACGTCGTGCAGATCGATCTGGCCTCCCAAGGTGTAACAGACCTCGGCGCTTTTGCCTCGCGCGGATTCGGCCGCGACGCGACATCGGCCCATCTGGAACTATTCTTCAACGACCTGCCCATGACCGTGGCCCAGTGGCCCAATGCCGGGCAGTTCGCCGAAATCACCGGCTTCACCAAACCCATGTCCAACCCCTGGGGCCAAGAAGCGGGGGATCTGACCGGCGGGTTCACCTACGACGGGGATCGGCCGAGCGGCTGGGCACCGGCCGACGACATCTGGGTGCACGGGTACTGGGGCTATGACTGGGCCAACTCCTACGAGCGGATCAACCGTCTCGATCCCGAAAACCGCTTAGTGGAAACCGCTCCGCCCCACGGCAACCACCACTTCACCCCAGGGCAGCGGTTCTACTTCCTCAATATCCTAGAAGAACTCGACCAACCCGGCGAGTACTACGTGGACCGCGTCAACGGCATCCTCTACTTCTGGCCTCCGAGCGATCTGTCCGGGGCAGAGACTGTGGTATCAGAGGTGAGCGAGCCGCTGCTGACGCTGCAGGACGTCAGCCACGTGGAGCTCCGCGGCCTGACCGTGGAGGCGACTCGCGGCAGCGGCATCGAAGCCGAGGGCGGCGAGGGGCTGCGCGTCATCGGCTGCACCATTCGCAACTGCGGGACCTGGGCCGTGCGGATCGAGGGCGGCACCGACCACACCGTGGCCGGATGCGACATCTACGGCTGCGGCGACGGCGGCATCAGCGTCAACGGCGGCGACCGCCCCAGTCTGACCCCCTGCAACCACGCCGTCGTCAACAACCACATCCACCACTTTGCGCGCTGGACCCGCTGCTATGTCGCCGGCATCGGGGCTGGCGGGGTCGGCATGCGCTTCGCCCACAACCTGATCCACGACGCGCCGCACAATGCCATCCTGTTCTGGGGCAACGATTTCTTGATCGAGAACAACGAGATCCACCGGGTCTGCTTGGAGACCGGGGACGCCGGGGCCATCTACACCGGCCGCGACTTCACCTACCGGGGCAACGTCATCCGCCGCAATTTCATCCACCACATGGGCGGCGTCGGCATGGGCACCATGGCCATCTACATGGATGACTGCGTCAGCGGCACCCACATTGCAGAGAACACCCTCTGGCGCTGCCAGACCGCTGTCGTACTGGGCGGTGGCCGCGACTTCGTCGTCGAGCAGAACGTCTTCGTGGAGTGTCTTCTCGCCATCGGTGCCGACGCCCGAGGGATAGACACCAATCCGGTCTGGCAGAACAACATCAAGGGCCTGTGGGAAAGCCTCAAGGCGATGCGCTACGACAAGCCCCCCTACAGCGAGCGCTATCCCGAGATCGCGGGAGTGGACCCGCACTATGCGGCAGGGAAGGGTGTGCCCCCAGAGCACAACCGAGTCGAGCGCAACATCTGTTGGCACTCACCCTGGATCGGCGAGCCTTGGCCGACCGGGGCAGACAACGGCATTATCGAGAAAGACAACCTAGTCGGCATCGATCCAAAATTCACGGACGAAGCCTTCGGGGTGCTGACCCTCGGCCCGGGGTCACCGGCGCAGGGCTTGGGGTGTGGCGTGATTCCGCTCGACGAGATCGGCCTGATCCGGGATGCTACCCGCGCCACCGTGCCGCCGCGCGTGCGCACCGCCCTAGAACTGGGCAGCGAGCCGACAGAGCTGCGCTTGCGGTTGCGCAACGATGGTACCGACTCGGCCCAAGGCACGGTCGTGGTGGAGACGAGCACCTCGGCCGTCAGTGAGCGCTTCGATTACGCACTGGCTCCCGGCGAAGTCCTAGCCCGCGACCTGACCATCCGTGCCGACGACCGGATCGTGCGGATCTACTCACCGGACAGCCGCCTGCAGCCGGCGGAACTGGTCATTCCTGACCCGTAGTATAAGCGTTGAGGAGAGACGATGAAAATGAGAGCTTCTATCGATCATCATTGCGGTTGACCGCTATGTTTTCGAGAATTTAAGTAGCGCTCGAATGAGCACAATATTAGAGAAAAAGCCCGTTTGGTCTTGACGGGTATGGCCACAACGTATAGAGGTACGAGTGGAGACATCGGATTTGCAGGTCAGTCGTAAGACGGTCTTGGTAGTAATTTTTATACCAAGCGTCGAACGGGATGGCATTACATCGGTAGACCAAGATTATTGGGTAACGGAAGCACTCAGAATTTTTGGACGCTTATATGGAGGCGCTACGGCATTTCCACGGGCTAGAGGGGTATGGCGAGATGATGAAATGGGTGCAGTGCTAGTCGAGGATGAGCCGGTCATCATTCACTGTTATACGACGCCTGATGATCTCAATGACCCTGAGCGTCTTGCCCAACTCGGGAATTTCTGTCGAAGAATGGGGCGTGAGGCACGTCAAGGAGAAGTGGGGCTCGTGATTGGGGACGAGTACCTAGCGTTCCGAAGTTTTTCAGAGGAGTAAGCCATGAGCACGACGCTAGACATGGAACGCATAGCAAAGGAATTGGGGGCAGAGCGAGGTGGAAAAGTCTCTGCACATGGAGGTTATTTTGGAGCACTTCAGCTAGCAGCCGAAGTTGCATCGCGCTCCCGCGTATCAGAAAGTCCACCATCCTCGAATGAGCTATTAAAAGAGATCGGCAAGATCGCAGAAGTGCAAGGCCAAGTACGCGAACTCAAGAGAATAGTACGCGAACAGCGAGATGCGATCGCTCGCTTGGAAAAGCAAATTGGCTCAGCAAAAGCAAAGGCCGCCAAAGCCAGCAACGCGCCCGCAGGCGATAAAAGACTCGACAGTCCCACAAAGTAGTCTGACGAGAATTTTAAGAACAATACGGTTTAGTTAGCGGCCGATAGCCACGGATAGCAGCGCTAGGCAGAACGCCGTCGCGGACTCCCGATTGACAGGGGTACGAAGGCCCTCTATATTTACTTTCCCCAATAAAAATAGAACGTTATGGGGGCGACTTGGCTTCGACGGGGTCGGAGAAGCCCAAATTGCGTGCCGAGGTCCCGACACCTCGTAAATCCTCGGGAAACAATTAAGCGACGAAACTAACACGTACGCTCTGGCTGCCTAAATTTAGCGCAGCCCATTGGGGTCTGTTGAGCCTGCGCGGCAGGCCCCAATGTCAACTCTTAGCAGGCTGGTCCCAAACTTTCGCCCGAGGGAATGGGACGAGATTTTTCGGGCTGGCTCGTTGCGAGGCCCGTCGGTCGGCAGCGCAACAGGCGAGATAACTAAGGCCGACTACGCACGTAGCATATTTCGGTAGAACCGGTCTCGGACGCGGGTTCGATTCCCGCCGCCTCCACCATCTTTAAGCGCGACCTCTGCACACCGAGGTCGCGCTTTCTATTTTGTTGTGTCATCCCTAAGAGGCCTTTTATATTTTCTATCTCTAATCGGCGACGTACAGTTCGAGAGGCTCTCAATGAAACAGCATCTCAACTCGATCCGTTACACCGCATTTGTTTCGACTGCCGCTCTGGTGCTCTGGTGCGAGTCCACCCTGTCGGCCGAGCAGTTGCGCTACGACTCGGCGCGCGACTGGCGGCAGTGGGAGTTGCCCCTGGGCGCGGTGGACCTGACGGCGCTGGGCGTGATCCAGCCCACCCGTATCGAAAGGCTGACCGACGCCGTGCGCGACTTGGACGCCTTCGATGGCGGCATCCGCAACGCCGGCTCCAACCTCAACCTGGCCCGCTTCGCCATCGATGGCGACCCGGCGACCGGCTGGGCACCCGACCCGGAAGCCGAACCCGAGAATTGGTTTCTCGAAGTCGACCTCGGCCGCGCCGTTTCGGCCCACAGCGTCACCTTGGTCTTCGACGAAGCAGCAGCCCCCTTCGAACTCTTCGATCTGCTGATTTCTACCGGCGAACCCGAAACCGACGTTATCGCCGCGCCCATCGAGGGGTCGCTCGTTTACCGCACTAAGGAGCGCTTCAAGGAAAACACCCGCCACCGGGTGACCTACGAAATAGCGGAAATCGACGTCGAGCCGCTGCAGTTTATCCGCTTCGATCCCTTACTGATAGTGCCCGATGCCCGCCTGGTCGAGGTCGAAGTCGAGACCATCGGCGACAATATCGCTCTCGGTCTGCTGGAACGGGGGGGAGCCGTCGACGTCAATACCAACCTCGCCCAGATTGACCAGCAACCCCTTGGCAAGGCCAGAGCCCTCTTCGATGGCGACCTCTACTTAGGCTGGAGAGCCGGCAGCGCCGGGCGAGGCCTCAATGATATTCTCTCACACATGGTCCTCGACCTGGGCGCTGTCTACTGGGTCGACCAGATCCGGGTCATCGGCGGCGTGGTTGAGAAGTCGTTTTTTGGCGGTGCCATCACCAGCAGACACATTGTCTCCCGGCGGCGCTGGGGCTTTCGCTTCTACGAGTTGATGACCTCCGATGGCTCGCTCTCACCCGACGGCTCGCGCCTGTGGACCAAGCACTTCTCGGGCGAAGCGCCCGTCCACCAGCGGTCCAAAGGGCTGGTGGACCACCATTTCGACCTGCAGCCTACCCGCTACATGCGCATCTTCTGGAAATTCTGGGACACTAGCTGCTTCTCCTTCCAGAGCCTAGGCGTGAGGGGCGGTAGCTTCAGAGTGCCCGGCTGCAGCGCTGGCGGTGGCACCGACGAGATCCAAATTTTCGGCCGCGGCTTCCCCCAGGAAGTCGGTTTTCGCTCGCCGCTGATCGATCTGGGCGAGAGCAAAAACCTCAACTCGATAGAATGGAGCGGCGACCAGCCGCTGGGCACCCTGATCGAGATCCGCACTCGCACCGGCAATGAAGTCGTCGAGACCTTGACCTACCACGACAAGAACGGCAAGGAAGTCACCGAGAGGAAGTACAACAAGCTGATCCCCAGCTTCAAAGGCCCCATCGACACCACCCTCGCCGCCGGCGGCGACTGGAGCGCCTGGAGCCGGATCTATAGCTTCTCCGGCGAGGCCTTCCTCTCGCCCTCGCCGCGCCGCTACATGGAAATCGACGTGCGCATGGTCTCCGACTCCCCCGACCGCGCCGCCACCCTCGACTTCCTCGCCGCCAACTTCACCGAGCCGCTGGCCGGCCGCGTGCTCGGCGAGATATTTCCCCAGCAGGCCGAACCGGGCATACTGACCGAATTCACCTATTACTTAAAACCCGAAAACGCCAGCGGCTTCGACCGCCTCGCCGTCGAGTCGGCCGCGCTGGTGCATTTTATGAGCGTTTCGCGCAACGGCACCGACCTCGACGTACAGATGGACACCACCGCCAATGGCTTTCTGATCCACTTGCCCAATCGCATCCGCACCGACCAGCTCATTGAGTTGAAGTTCAAATCTTCCGTATTCCGGCAATCGACCCGCTTCGACGTCTTTCTCCAAGACAGCCGCCAGGACGCTAGCGTGCGCCAGCGCGTCGACCCCGGTAACGCCTCCGAACTAATCGAGAGTAACACCAACGTCGTCAGCCTGCCCGTCAGCCGCAATCTCTTCGCCAACGTGGCGCTCTCTTCGCCGGTGATTACCCCCAATGGCGATGGCGTCAACGACGCATTGCAACTCTCGATCGACCTAGTCAACGTGCTCGAACCGCGTCCCTTGTGGCTGCGCCTCTACGATCTGGCCGGTCGCCCCATCTACGCCCGCGGCGAGGACGGCCGCGCCGGCCAGCACCAGTTCACCTGGGACGGCCGCGACGATGCGGGGGGCCGCGTCGCCCCCGGCCTCTACATTCTGGAAATTCTCGTCGAAGGCGATATCGGCGGAGAGAAGGCGCAGGAAATCATTTCGGTGGCCTACTAAACTTCAACAACCTGATTCTTCATGGCGCTTGGCCTTCAGCAGCGACACGAACCGTCAGAACGGCTCACCGGAACCGATCTTTGAAAGCGATGTTGAAATGACCCTCCCCGACAAACCGAACAGCCAAAACCAGCAGTACCGCCGAACCGCTCAAGGCGAGGCGCTCGCTGAACAAATCAAACGGAAGAACGCCCCCACATGAACACCGCTCCCATCGTCTCCAAAGTCTGGAACTTCTGCACCACAGATACCAAGTCAGGCGCAGGCCAGTATTTCACGCCGCGCGCCCTCATCTGCGCTATGGTCGAATGCGTCCGCCCCGAACCGGGCACGCTCATCGGCCACTCCTCAAGGGCGAGTGCCCGCCCGACACCCCGGAACACCATCGCGCACATCATCGTGCCGTTCATCGTGGTGAATTAAGCGTTGAGGAGAGATGATGAAAATGAGAGCTTCTAGCGATCATCATTGCGGTTGACCGCTATGTTTTCGGGCTGATGATAGGCGTTTTGGCAGAGCCTCTTAGTAACTGACGTTACGCAGCGGCCCTATTCGGCTTGGTCTAACAGAAGCCTAAAGGCTTCGAGGCTGGGCACCTGTATGGCCGCCCGAAACAACTGCTTGAGACGCGGCACATCGTCAATGGCCCCAAGGCGGGCAGCCAAGCGGCGCATGGCCTCCGGCTGAAAGCGCAATTCTAGCACTTCTTGGATGCTTTCGCGGATACCTTGCTCAATGCCTTGCTCAATGCCTTGCTCAATGCCTTGCTCAATGCCTTCCTCGCGGGCTTGTTGGGTCAGGTATTGGGCAAACGAGGATTCGCGCATGAGATCCATGAGATACTCCTTGGAAACGATGGCCGTGATCGTCTGAGGATTATACACTAAGTCGCTCAACAGCGTCAACCCGGTGAGCACATCGGCTCTAACCGACCGCGCCAGCGGCATGTCCCACGCCTTGGCCACACATTGCTCCAGCCACGCGGCCTCAGCCTGTCCGGCCGGCGGCTGCATCAGGGGCGCAAACGGCAGCAAGCCCACCGACCCGCTGTCGAGCACGGCTTGGCCGGGAAGTTGGCTTAACCGGAGCACTTTGTAGCGGATCACGACGGGATAGTCGGGATGCTCTTGCAGGTAGTAGCCCGGATCGCGTCGTCCGGCGTCGGGTCGCAGGTAGAGGACGTGAGCATACACCGGCAGGCCGTAGCGTTCGATCAGGCGGCCGATGTAGCTGGCCATGCGGAGGGGCATGGGGGTATCGGTGCTATCGGTGGTTTGAAACTCGTGGTGGACCAATACCTCGTCGCCGCCGATGCACACGCGGAGGAGGCTGTCCGGGCGGCGGACGGAGGGTTGCTCGGTGTCGAGCACTTCAACGCCTTCGATGTCGTCGCGCTGGAGGGCGAAGCGGGCGAAGTCGGCCGGGTAGGTTTGGATTAGGTGCTTGGAAACGATGTCGATTTCGGCCATGGGATCGGTTGGGAATTAGGGCTTGGCAAGCTATCCGAACTGGATTGCGGGTAGGGTGGTATCCGCAATAGGCAAGAATCGTGCCAAGGCGGCGGCTCAGAGGGGAGGAGCGGGCTAGGAGGCGCTGGAGTGTAGCGGAATGGATACAGCAATGGAGGGTTGGGGACAAAAGCTGCGTAACATCACTTAGTAAGCACCTAAGTACACGACAGTAACATGGGTTGATATTGTCGGGCTTGTTTAGGTTGGTCTCGTGTTTGGTGTATGATTTGTGTGAGTTGGTCTAATCCTTTTCGAAAGAGGCTTATGGCTTTTCGTCCATGTTTTTTTATCGGG
>JAJEGS010000058.1 GCA_022819745.1 Candidatus Latescibacterota bacterium
CTGAGATGGCTCAAACGGTGGATCGCCCACCAACGCCAACGCTTGCCCCCCTTCAATGCACAGTTGGCACCCACAGGAATCAGAACCGTTAGGAAAACCAAAAAACCTAGCAAAAAGTAAAAATGTAAGGGAATCAGACTCTCTCATAACCGCGTCCACCTGGTGCGAGTAGGAGATGAAGTCCGGGTTCGAGTTAGCTCCATCAGTCCGAAACGTAAGCGCATCGCCTTTCGCCTATTACCGCCGCCTTCCTAAAGGAAGTTTTGCAATGACAGACTCTATACAGCAAGACCTGTTTAATTCCTTTGATCCTGGTGTGTCGCAGGACGTTTCTGGCCCCGATAAATCCGGTAAGGCTGACGTAACGTATGTCCAGACGGGACAGTTGCTGACGAAGCCGACCGGATTTATGAATGCGTACGATTTTACGCTCAACCCGTATAGCGGCTGCTCGTTTGGCTGTACCTACTGCTACGCGGCGTTTTTCAGTCGGGATACCGAAAAGCGCGATACGTGGGGTTATTGGGTCGATGTAAAAGAAAACGCAATCGAGCTGCTGGATAAGCGTCGGAAGTCGCTGGACGACAAGCTCATTTATATGAGTAGCGTCACCGATCCTTATCAGCCCATCGAGCGAGAGTTGGAACTCACTCGCCGCCTGCTGGAAATTATGGCCGAGCGGCACAAGCCCAAGTTGGTCGTCCAAACCCGCAGCCCGCTGGTGGTGCGGGACTGTGATCTGTTCCAGCGCATTGAGAATAACGGAGGACGGGTACAGGTCAATATGACGGTCACCACCGACGATGAGGACATCCGGCGGACTTTTGAGCCGTTCTGCCCGGCTAATCACCGGAGACTGGAGGCCATCAAGGAAGTACAGGCAGCCAGCCTTGATACCTGCATCACAATGACACCCCTGCTGCTGGTCAATAGCAATCGCGACTTTGCCGATGCCTTGATTGATACTGGCGTCAAGAAATTCATCGCCCAGCCTTTTCACTTCCGGCAAGGGAAGTTTCTGGCCGGTACGCGGGACGGGGCGTATGACCTAATGGCGCAGAAGCTGGGCTGCGGGCGCAGTGATTTTGAATCTGAGTATCTGGAACGCTATCGGCAGTTCTTCGGAGTGCTCGACAACAAACTGCGCCATCGCGGTTTGCCGCCTTTAGGTGAAGGAAAGGACGGGTTTGCGCCGCCGTTTTAGCCACCGAACTATCTTGCCCCGATCAATAAACATGATTACTAAAGGACAATATGGGATTTCTAATTTGGAGAGAGATTTTGGATGTCTGACATTTGGAAATGCTCTGTCAAGCTATCGAATAGGAGAAGAAAAAAGCCAGAGAGAGTTTGCTATTTTTTTGGGTATTTCACCTCAAAGCCTTTGTGATATTGAAAAAGAAAGAAGAATTCCAAGTCCCAGTAGGGCAGCTAAAATTGCCGGGAAACTTGGCGAACCAGAAAGTTTTTGGGTTCAGCTTGCATTACAAGATATGCTGCGAAAGGAAAATTTGAACCTTGTTGTTTCCATCGGTTGATGAAAAATGCCGTACTGTGTAGCGAAGTACCCCTGCCCTAACCCATGCGCCACATTCTAGTCACAGGCGGCGCCGGCTTTATCGGCTCGCACACCGTAGATCGCCTCGTCGCCGCGGGCTATCGCGTCCGCATCCTCGACTCCCTACAGGAGCGAGTCCACCCCGAAGGCTGGCCCACCTATTTGCCCGCAGGCGTAGAAAAGATGCGCGGCGACGTGCGTCAACGCGCCGACTGGCTAGCCGCGCTCGACGGCATCGACGGCGTCATTCATCTAGCGGCCTACCAAGACTACATGCCCGACTTCTCCACCTTCCACCACGTCAACACCGTCGGTGCCACCCTGCTCTACGAACTGATCGTCGCCGAGAAGCTACCTGTGCGGAAAGTCGTCCTAGCCTCGTCTCAAGCTGTCTATGGAGAGGGCAAGTACCGCTGTGCCGAGCACGGCGTCGTCTATCCCGACGCCCGTCCCGACGCGCAGCTAGCCAGAGCCGAGTGGGAGGTCCGCTGCCCCCACTGCGCTGCTGAACTTGAACACCAGCCGATCACCGAAGACACCGTCAACCCCCACACTCCCTATGGCATTTCCAAATACGCAGCCGAACTGACCTCCTTCAGCCTCGGCCGCAAATACGACATTCCCACGGTCAACATGCGCTACTCCATCGTCCAAGGGCCGCGCAACTCCTTTTTCAATGCCTACTCGGGCATCGGCCGCATTTTTGCCCTCCGCGTCCTGCACGGCCAGCCCCCCGTCTGCTACGAGGACGGCCAATCGCTGCGCGACTACGTCTATGTCGGCGATGTGGCCCGCGCCAATGTCCTCTGTCTCGAAGACGAGCGTGCCAATTTTCGCTCCTTCAATGTCGCCGGGCAGTGCGGCACCACCGTCCTCGAATACGCCCAGCTAGTAACGCGCATCGCCGGGCGGGCCATCGAACCGCTCGTAAGCGGCGAATACCGCTTTGGCGACACCCGCCACACCGTCTCCTCCGGCGCGGCCCTGCAAGCCCTTGGCTGGCAGCCCGAGATCTCGCTCGAACAAACCATTGGCGAATACATCGAGTGGGTCAAAGAGCAACCCAACCTCGCGGACTTCTACGCCGCGGCCCAAGCGAATATGCGCGCCGCCAACGTCCTGCGCAGGGCTAGCGCGTGAAGGCGATGATCCTAGCCGCCGGCCGCGGCACGCGCCTGCGCCCGCTCACCGACGAGCTTCCCAAGGCGATGGTCCCCTTTGCCGACAAACCCCTGCTCGAATACGTCGTGCGTCTGTTGGCACAGCACGGATTCGACGACCTCGTCATCAACCTCCACCACTTGCCCCAAGTCATCACCGACTATTTTGGCGATGGTCGGGCCTGGAACGTGTCGATTACCTATTCGCTGGAGGACGACCTACTCGGCACCGCCGGTGCTGTGCGGCAAGTTGCCGACTTCTTCGACGGCCCTTTTTTACTGTACTACGGAGACAACCTGACCAACTTCGACTTAGGCGACTTGTGGCAAACCCACCAGCGCGAGGGCGAAATCGCCAGTATCGGACTCTTGTGGATGGACGACCCGACCACGCGGGGCATCATCGGCCTCGACGCGCACCACCGCATCACCCGCTTCGTCGAAAAACCGCGGCCCGACCAAGTATTCACCAACTATTGGGTCAACGCCGGAATCTACGTCCTACAACCCGAAATCCTCGACCGCATCCCGCCGGACACCCCTTGCGACTTCAGCGAAGTCTTCACCGACTTACTCGCCGTAGGCCGCCCCCTGCTCGGGCATCCCCTGCGCGGTCAGCTCCTCTCGACCGATACGCCGGAGCGCTACCGCCACGCCAGCCAGTGCGTGGACTCGGGAACCTTTGCCCTTCCCTGAAACGAGGATAGTTTGATCATCACCAGAGCGCCCCTGCGCATTCCGCTCGGCGGCGGCGGTACCGACCTAGCCTCCTATTACACCCATCATGGGGGTTTTGTACTCAGTGCTGGCATCGACAAATACGTCTATATCCAACTCAACGACCTCAAGGTGGAAGACTTCATTCGCGTCAAGTACTCTCAGACCGAAAAGGTCGATGCACCCGTCCATATCCAACACCCCCTGCTGCGCGAATCCCTGATCTACGCCGGGATAGAGGGCGGGATCGAAATAAGCGCGATGTCCGACGTACCTGGACGCACGGGTTTGGGGTCGTCAGGCGCGTTCACCGTAGCATTGCTAGCCGCACTCCACGCCTATAAGCGCGAACAGCCCTCCCCCCAAGCGCTAGCCGAGGAAGCCCACTATATCGAAACGGTGCGGGCCGCCCAGCCAGCGGGCAAACACGACCACTACTTGGGCACCTTCGGCGGCCTGACTTGCCTCGACATCGACACCAGCGGGCGCGTCGCCGTCGCACCCCTCGCGATTTCCGCGCCCACTGCCGAGACCCTAGCGGCTAACATGCTGGTCTTTTTTACCGGCATCCGGCGCGAGAGTTCGGACATCCTCGCCCAGCAAAACCAAGACACCCAACAAGGCGACGACCGAGTCTTAGACAGCCTGCATCAGACCAAGCAGATCGGCTACCAGATCAAGGAGGCGCTCGAACGAGACGAACTCGACCGCTTCGGCGAATTGCTCCACGAACACTGGCTGGCCAAAAAGCAGCGGACGCAGCAGATATCCAATGCGGATATCGACCACTGGTACGCGGCCGGCCGCGCCGCCGGTGCCCTCGGCGGCAAGCTGCTAGGGGCCGGTGGCGGTGGTTTCCTCATGTTCTATTGCCCGGCGGAACACCACGCCAAACTGCGCACAACCATGGCCCAAGAGGGCCTGCGCGAGATGCGCTGCCAATTTGCCACCAAGGGCGTCCAGATCCTCATCCACATCTGATGCACACCCTCGACCTAGGCGACGCAGAGGCCGTACACCTGCCCGGCGGCGACTTTCGTCTCGACGGAGGGACCATGTTCGGCTTGGTGCCCAAGGCCCTGTGGCAGCGCACTGCCACTGCCGATGAGCACAACCGCATCCGCCTGTCGTGCAACTGCCTGCTCCTGAAAACGGGCCGCGAGCTCGTGCTGCTCGACACGGGATTTGGCGAGCGCTTCTCCCCGCGCGAGCGCACCATGTACGGCATGGACGGCGAGCAGACGCTGCGCGGCTCGCTCGCGGCCGCAGGTGTAGCCCCGGAGGCGATCACCATGGTCGCGCTCACCCACCTGCACTTCGACCACTTCAGCGGCTGTCTCGTCGAAGAGCCTGCGGGCCTGATCCCGCTCTTTCCCAACGCCATCCACGCGGTACAGCGCGGCGAGTGGGACGACGCCTTAGCCGGCCGCAGCACCATGCGGAGCAGCTACCGGCCCGAAGAGCTCCATGCCCTCTCCCGTCAAGTCGAGCTGCGCTTCCTCGACGGCGACGGCGAATTGGCACCTGGACTGACGGCCTTTGTCACCGGCGGCCACACCCGCGCCCATCAGGGGTTTCGCCTCGAAGCTGGCGGCCACACCCTAATCTATCCCGGAGAGCTAATCCCCACGCGCTCCCACCTGCGGCCCTATTGGAACATGGCCTACGACATGTTCCCCTACCAGACTTTGACCCGCAAACAGCAATTTACCGCCGAAGCCGCTGCTCAGAAGTGGATCGTGGCTTGGGACCACGATCCCGACGCGCCGTGGAGCCGCATCGCCCAAGACGGCGACCACTTCGTCGCCCGCAATGTCGAACTTTGACCACGGCTTTTCATCCTATAAATCCCACAAATCCCACAAATCACAGTCCTCTTTGACCGCACCCAAGCCGTGCGTTATTTTAACGCCGCTATGTCCTTGGAAGTCATCGAAATTCCCGCCGAGCACCGCGACCTGCTCAACCGCCTGTCCGAGCTGATTCCCGACCTCGAACCAGACTCGCCGCAGAGTTTGCAGCGAATCTTCGGCTTGGGGCTGATCGCCCTAACCATGCAGATCACCAATAAGGCCCGCGCCCAAGATCAAGCGGAGCTAGTCGCCGAACTGGGCGACCTCGCCAAGTCCATGGTCGAAGCCGAAGGCTGGTCCTCGCTATGATGATTCCACCCTCCTCGCTCGACCTCTTCAACCTCAAGGGTCGCACGGCCTTGGTGACGGGCGGCAGCAAGGGCCTCGGCGAAGCTATGGCCTGCGCGCTGTCCGCGGCCGGTGCCGACGTGGCCCTCACCAGTCGCGATCTGGAAGAAGCCCGCGCCGCAGCCGAGCAAATCAGCGCTCACACCAACGGCCGCGTGCTCGCTTTCCAAGCCGATGCAGCGGACCGCGCCCAAGTGGAAGCCTCAGTGAGCCAAACCAACGACGCCTTAGGCCCCATCGACATCCTAGTCAACAACGCCGGCATCAACATCCGCAGCCCTATCGTCGAGTTGCGCGACGAGGATTGGGACGCAGTCATCGCCATCAACCTCACCGGCCCGATGTACTACTGCCGGGCTGTGGGGCCGCAGATGATCGAACGCGGTTACGGCCGCGTCATCAACCTCGGCTCCACGGTGTCGCAGGTCTCAATTGCCGACCGCACGCCCTATGCATCGAGTAAAGGCGGCATCGTCCAGCTCACCAAAACCCTCGCCCTTGAATGGGCAGCGCACGGGATCACTGTCAACGCCATCTGCCCCGGCCCCTTTATCACCCCCATCAACGCCATCCTACTGCAAGACCCAGACAAGGCGCGCGAAATGATCGCCAAGGTCCCCATGGACCGTTGGGGCGACCCAGCCGAACTGGCCACGGCCGTCCTCTACTTCGCCTCAGAAGCATCGGGCTTTACCACCGGATCGACCCTAGTCGTCGATGGCGGGTACACCGCCCAGTAGGGGGCGGTTTCAAACCGCCCCCTACGTCGCGTATGTAGCACGGCCTAGAGCCGACGGCAGACCCTCCTAAAAGCGAACCGCGTCAAGCGGGGCAAGTGCTGGCGCAGCTTGATCAGCAAAAGTGCGGCTGCGTCTGGGACGCTCTTGCGCTTGCCCGCGGCTACGGCGTCTGCGATGGCTTCGGCCACTTCCTCGGCCGACTTGGCGAATTTTTTCTGCACGGGTAAATGCTTCGAACCGGCCCGCTCGGCAAACTCAGTATGCACCAAGCCCGGCCCTACCAAGTGGACGCCAATGCCTTGGGGCGTTAGCTCGTAGTCGAGGCTTTCGGCCAAGCCGTTTAATGCGAATTTTGTCGCGCAGTACACGGCGTGCTTGGGCACGGGAAATTCGCCGACAATACTCGATATGAAGACCAACCGGCCCCGCCCTTGCGCCAGCATCCCCGGCAAAAAGGCGCGGGTGCAGTAAATGGCACCGAGCAGATTAGTTTGCACCACGGCCTCGCATTCGCGCACATCCGCGTCGGCAAACGAGCGGTAATGCCCCCGCCCCGCGTTATTGATCAGCACGTCGGCCCCGCCCCATTGCGCTTCCACTTTGGCGTGCAAAGCGCCGACTTGGGACAGATCGCTTACGTCGCACGGCACCACTAGCGGCTGGCGACCGCCGCTTTCTTCAATGGCCGATCCCAATTCTGCTAGCGCCTCGGCGCGGCGCGCCACCAACACTAAGCGCGCCCCGCGCTCGGCCAGCACGAGAGCCAAGGCGCGCCCGATGCCGCTGCTGGCCCCAGTAAGCACAACTCGCTGGTCATCCCAGTCCATTATTCCCTCAATTTTTTCATAATGAGAATCAGAGGTTTCTATTTTCATTTAGAGAAAATACCGCAATAAATTATTTTTAATACACTTATCTATATTTTTCGCCCTTATTTTCTAAATATATTATCAATATGGGAAAACGTTCGTTTGCTGCCCTGCGTCAAGATACGGCATAAGTGCTTTATAAACAAAGCACTAGCAAAATTTTCGTCCATTGGCACGAACTTTGCATGTAGCATCCCATAGCCATTTTACCCTAAAAGGAGGAGTCAATCATGGCCACCATCAATATTAAACCTCTCGCCGACCGCGTGTTAGCCAAGCGTCTCGACGAGGCCGAAGAGCAAAAGGTCGGTGGGATCATCATCCCGGACACGGCCAAGGAAAAGCCCCAAGAAGCCGAAATCGTCGCCGTCGGCCCCGGGCGCGTTGAAGACGGCGAGCGCGTCGGCTTGGAAGTGAGCGTGGGCGACAAGGTCCTCATCGGCAAATACTCGGGCACCGAGGTCAAGATCGAGGGCGAAGAATATCTGATTATGCGCGAAGATGACATCCTCGCCGTTGTAGCCTAAGGGAGGTACAATACTTATGGCTGCCAAACAGATTGCCTTTCGCAGAGACGCCCGCGAGAACATCCTCTCCGGCGTCCAACAGCTCAGCAAAGCCGTCAAGGTGACGCTCGGGCCCCGGGGCCGCAACGTCGTCTTGGCCAAAAGCTGGGGCTCGCCCACCGTCACCAAAGACGGCGTCACCGTCGCCAAAGAGGTCGAGCTGCCCGACGCCTATGAGAACATGGGCGCGCAAATGGTCAAGGAGGTCGCTTCCAAGACCAGCGATGTGGCCGGTGATGGCACCACCACTGCCACCGTCCTCGCCGAAGCTATGTACGTCCAGGGCCTGCAAGCCGTCACTTCGGGCTACAACCCCATGGAGATTAAGCGCGGCATCGACCAAGCCGTCGCCGAGGTGGTCAAAAGCCTCAAAGCCCAGAGCAAGACCGTCCAAGATCACTCCGAGGTCGAGCAAATCGGCACCATCTCCGCCAACGGCGACAGCGACATCGGCCAGCTAATTGCCGAAGCCATGGACAAGGTCGGCAAGGACGGTACCATCACCGTCGAGGAAGCCAAGAGCACGGACACTACTCTCGACGTGGTCGAGGGTATGCAGTTCGACCGCGGCTACCTGTCGCCCTATTTCGTCACCGATCAGGAGAACATGGAAGCCTCCTTGGAGGATTGCTATCTGCTGATTCACGAGAGTAAAATTTCCAACCTCAAGGACCTGCTGCCCTTGCTCGAAAAGGTCAGCAAGGCCGGCAAGCCCCTGTTGGTCATCGCCGAGGACGTGGAAGGCGAAGCCCTCGCTACGCTGGTGGTCAACAAAATTCGCGGCACCCTGCAGGTGGCTGCGGTCAAGGCCCCTGGCTACGGCGACCGTCGCAAGGCCATGCTCCAAGACATCGCCACCCTCACTGGCGGCACCGTGATCACCGAAGACTTGGGCATCAATCTCGAAAGCGTCCAGCTAACCGACCTCGGTCAAGCCAAGCGCATCGCCATCGACAAGGACAACACCACCATCGTCGAGGGCGAGGGCAAGACCGCTGACATCAAGGGCCGGGTCGAACAAATCCGCAACCAGATCGACGAGACCACCTCGGACTACGACCGCGAGAAGTTGCAGGAGCGGCTGGCCAAGCTGGCCGGCGGCGTAGCCGTCATTGCGGTTGGCGCACCCACCGAGACCGAGATGAAGGAGAAGAAGGCCCGCGTCGAGGACGCGCTGCACGCGACTCGCGCCGCGGTCGAGGAAGGCATCGTGCCCGGGGGCGGCGTCGCCCTTGTGCGCTCCATCGCCGCGCTGGACTCTGTCTCTGGCGAGACCGAGGGCGAGACCACCGGCGTCCGTATCGTGCGGCGCGCCCTAGAGGAACCAATGCGTCAGATCGCCGACAACGCCGGGCACGAAGGCGCGGTCATCGTCGCGGAAGTCGCCAGCCAAGAGGGCGCGTACGGATTCAACGCCCAAAGCGAAGAATACGGCGACCTCGTGTCCATGGGCGTCATCGACCCGACTAAGGTCGTGCGCACCGCACTCAGCAATGCCGCTAGCATCGCCACCCTCTTGCTGACCACCGACGCCTTGGTGGCCGAAGAGCCGGAAGAGGAAGAAGAAGCGAGCGGTCACGGCCACGCGCACCCGCACTAAGGGACGCTTGGCACACATGTAAAAGCGGGCGGGGTGTTTCATCCCGCCCGCTTTCTTTTTATTTACTGATGTTGCGTAGGGGCGGTTCGCGAACCGCCCCTACCGTTTCCCTAAGGACCTACACATGCCCACCCTATACCAACGCCTCGGCCTGCGCCCTTTCATCAACGCCCGAGGCACCATCACCACACTTGGCGGCTCCATCATGCCCGCGCCCGTAGTCGAGGCCATGGCCGAAGCATCGCGCCAATTTGTCCACCTCAACGAGCTGCACGAAAAAGCCGGCGCCCGCATCGCCGCGCTCACCGGCGCAGAAGCGGCCTTTGTATCCTCAGGCGCGGCCGGCGGCATGCTCTTGGCCGGTGCAGCCTGCCTGACCGGCACTGACACCCGCGCCATTGCCCAGCTTCCCGATGTTGGAGATCGGCCCAACCAGTTCGTCATCAGCTTGGTCGATTCGCATTACTACATTCACCAGGGCTTCCGCCTCAGCGGCGGTGAACTGGTCAAAGTGGGGACCACAGAGGCCGTGACGCTCGACGATTACGTCGCCGGCATCGGTCCCAAGACCGCAGCGGTAGTGTACTTCCTCGGCAGCCAGCCCCTGTCCGAACTGCCCGCGCTCGTCGCCGCTGCCCACGAGCGCAATGTGCCAGTCATCGTCGATGCGGCCGCGCAATTGCCGCCGCGCTCCAACCTGACTGACCTGCCAGCTATGGGCTGCGATCTATCCGTCTTCAGCGGCGGCAAGGGCCTGTTTGGGCCGCAGTCATCGGGCCTGATCTTGGGGCGCAAAGACCTGATTGCCGCGTGCCACCTCAACTCCAACCCGCACTCGGCTATCGGCCGCGGCATGAAGGTCGGCAAAGAGGAAATCTGCGGCCTGCTCCGCGCCGTCGAACTGTTCTTTGAAATGGACGAAACCGCGGTCGTCGCCGAGTGGGAACGCCGCTGTCGAATCGTCGCCGAGGCCGTCGAAGGCATCGCCGGCATTGAGGCCAGTTTTACCAAAGCCTACGAGAACAAATTCCCACCCGCCTCGCCGCTGGTGCATCTGGAATTCGGCGACTCGGCCCCCCTCTCGGCTGGCGACGTAGTGCGCGCGCTCGAACAAGGCGAGCCGTCGATCCTCGTCAGCGGCGGCAATACCTCCCTCAGCGTCGGGCCGCAAACCCTCTTAGACGGCGAAGCCGAAATCATCGCCGACCGCCTCCACCGCATCCTAACCCTCTAACCATCTCCAACGAGGAGCCAATCCGCCATGACCGAAGACAAAACCACCCTCACTGCCGCCGAAGTAGATGTTGAATTGCAAACCCTCGAAGGCTGGAGCCGCGACGGCATCATTATCTCGCGCGACTTCGTCTTTGCCAACTTCAAGGACATCACCTCATTCCTCAACCACCTGACCCGTACCATCACCGAGCAGAACCACCACCCCGACTTCTCCTTGGACACCGGCAAGCGCACCATCGCCGTCTCGGTAACAACCCACAGCGAAGGGGCCGTCACCCGCTCGGATATCCTCTTCGCCCGCACGCTCAACGAGTGGCAGCCGGGGAGCTGAACCACAACCGACGTATCTCTGCTCGATTGCGCCGGTAAGTGTTGAGATGTGTTAAAGGGATATTGCCTAGCTTCTCAGAAGAATATCTTGTGCAGCAGGCGCAGATTGCGGCCTGGCTCGGGCAGGATCTCTTTGACGCGGTTGAGGTGATTGCGGTACACCGCGTCGGTGGCGTTTTCCAAGGTCAAGGAGAAGGTGTGCAACCGTCCCCCCCACTCCGCATAGTACTGACCTGAAAGATCCAGCACTGCGTAGCCCTCCGTAGGCTCTTCAAACTCGCCGATCTGGTTCTGCTCCGCCGCTAAGCGCACGTCAATGGTCACACTCAGCGCCTCGGTGGGTTCGCAGGTCAAACCCAAGTGCCCTTGCAGGGGCGGCAGACGCGGCAGGGGTTCATCGTCGAGATCGATGAGAAGGCCACGCACATAGCTGAGATTACCAGCCACTTTCCAAGGCTGCATCAGATGCCAATCAAAGTTGGCTTCGGCACCGTACATGAGGACGCGTTCCCCCACAGTCCGGTAGAGAAAGAGATCGGCGCGCCGCAGACTGCGCTCACCGCTGTTCTTGGGGAAAATGAACCCATTGATCGCATTGCGGAAGACGGCCACGTGTACATGGCCTTCTTCGTGATGGTAATCGACAAACAGCTCCAGTCCCAAACCACGTTCGCTGCCGAGAGCACCATTGCCCACCTCGTACGAGTAGGCGGCCAAATGCGGCCCTTCGGAGAATAGCTCTTCGATACCGGGAGCGCGAAAGGTGCGCATCAAGGTCGTACCTAGCGTCAGGGTCGAACTAGGACGGTAATGGTTGGACAAACCGGCAGACATACCAGCAAAGTCACGCGTCTGGATGCTGCCGACCCTGCGCGAGTCGCGCTCCTCGCGCGGCTCAACGCGGCGGGCGTCAACGCGCCAAGCCGCATTAGCCGCCCAAGGCCCATATTCCCACTCCTGGTACGTGAACAGCGCACCGGCGTACTCCTCGGCCGGCGGCGTGAAATTGAGCCCGGCCGCGGCATAGTTGCGGTACTCGTACCACAGACCGATAGCACCGTTTTCAAAAGGCCCCATGCGATCCAAGTGGGCCAGAGTACCGCTGTTGTGCGTAAGCACGCCGAACTCCATGCCCAAGTCGCCGCTGGCTTCAAATTCGCCGTGTTGATAGCGCGAAAACGAGTGGTGCAGTTCTAGGCGCTGGAGCCAGTCCGGCCCGGTGACAATTTCGCCGCGCCCTTCAAGGTGCTGGCGCTGGAGATCAATAGATACGCCGTGCGGATGGCCGCCCTCTGGGTCGGGAGGGATGCCGTAGTCGGAGTCGTACAGACTGCCGGACGCTCCCATGTGCCCCCAAGGGCGCACCAGACTCAGGCCGACTGAAGCATTGCCCGTGCGGATGTCCGTATTGGCGAGAACCCCGTGCGGCGTGGCGATATCGTCGGCATTGCGCAGACTGCTGTCGAAGCGCAAGGCCAGTGGGCCGAGCGGCTGTTCAAGGGTCAGACCGCCGGACAAACCTCGATTGACGCTCTCCCCCTGATAGGTCACCGTGCCTCCGAAGCCGTTGGGCTGCTCGGAGGGCACGTATCCGCGCACTACGTTGACGACCCCGGCCAAGGCATTGGAGCCGTAGAGCAAGGTGCGGGGGCCGCGCACGACCTCGATACGCTCGGTAGTCATCGGCTCAATGGCTACGGCGTGATCCGAGGAAGTACCAGACAAATCACCAGTGCGCTCGCCGTCTTCGACCACCAGCAAGCGGTCGCCGCCCAGTCCGCGCAGCACCGGACGCGCAGGCGCAGGCCCCATCGAACGCTGGGCAATGCCTGGCTCGTAGTCAATGGTTTCGGCGATGGTGCGGCTCAAATTCTGCCGCAGCTTGCTGCCGCTGAAGACAACTTCGGGTGCTTGCAGTGGAGAAACAGGGCTCGTGTGTTCGCCTTCGATGAGAATCCCCTCTACCTGCAGGGACTCATGGCCGATAACCAGATCGACGTGGGTGGTATCCCCAGCGACGACCTCGACCTTAAAGCGGGCCTCGTGGTAGCCGACGTGTAGGCTTTGCAAGACGTGCTCACCGGGAGGTACATTGGCAAAGAAGAAGTACCCCTCGGCGTCGCTCATCCGCGCCCGTTCGAGCCTTTCAATGACGACGGTAGTCCAACCGACGGATTGACTGCTTTCGGCGTCGATCACGTGACCGGCTAGCGAACCAGTCTGATCGCCCCAAGCGGAACTTACTGCTAAGCCGAGTACAGGGACGAACCTCAAAAGCAGTCGGGACCAGTTTGAAGGAGATTGAGTCGGTGCAAACCGGGCAGAAGGTAGCGATATAGCTAATGCCCTTCGTGCGCCACAAAGGGTGCTGGATTCAAAGTACATAGGCGAGACTGATTCCCACGAGGAGGGAGACGATGAGCTTGCCGCGATCGTGGCGGTGGAAATGAATCTCCGGTAACAGGTCGCTCAAGGCAATGCACAAGAACGCGCCCGCCGCAAAGGACAGCACATAGCCGATCACCGCCCCTTCTTCCGGGCCAAGCAATTCCACCCCCCCAAAGCTCGCTATAGCCACTACCGGGCACAGGATGGCAAAGCCGACATTGGTCAATGTCCGGGCGCGCTGGCTGTGACCGGCGTACTTCATCATGCTGATAACGGAGTACGCATCGAGCGGCTTGTGCAGCAGAATGACGAGAAATACCCCTAGTCCCGCCAAGGAGACTCCGTCTTCATACGGCGATTCCAACCTCATGCTGGTACCCAACGCGATCCCTTCGGTCGCGGTATGCACCCCTAGGCCTATGGCAACGCCGAACAAACTCGGCGAATGGACGACACCGTGGTCGTGGTCGTGGTCATCATACAGCTCGCTCGCCTCGCGGCTGAAGTCGTGCTGGTGAAAGTGAAAGATATGCTGTAAGAGAATCATCAACACCATGCCTAACACCATCCATCCCACGGCTTTTTCTAAAGCGCTAGGTCCAGGAATGTGATCGAGGCTATCGGGTAGCAGGTGAAACATGGCGATGCCGAGGATGAAGCCGGCTACGAGACTCATCACGACCTGAGTGCGCGTATGCGTCATGGTGCCCAATGCCGCCAATTTGCCGCCGAGTAGGGAAGCGGCAAAGATGGCGACTGAGTAGGCCGACAAAACCAGTAGAGCGTTTGCATCCATGATGACTATACTCTGTTCATCCTATCCGCCAAACCGTCACGCCACCCCGCGCGTCGAGCGCGGCAAGCGCGCGCCCGTCAGGCCGCCAGTACAATTCGGCCACTGCGCCCGCCACAACCGCGGCCCCTATCGGATCGCCTTCTCCATCTCTCTGAAGCGACCACACAACTACGGCACCCTCGCGGTCTCCCGATGCCAAGCGCATCGCGCCGGGAGCGAAGGCAAGCGTCGTGACGGGTTGAACATGAAGCTCTAGAACGCCGGGCCGCGTGCCTTCGGGACCACTTCCTTGGAAGCTCCAGACCGTCACCGCCTCCCCTCCGCCGGTGGCCAAAAGGGTACCGGTGTCATCGAAAGCCAGGGCCGACGGTTTGGCAGGATATCCTGACATCATGGAGTCCTCCTCCGTGGAACGACGCCAGAAGTGTACCGAGTTGTCCTGACTGCCGCAGGCCACGATATCCCCGTCCGGGCTCAGTACCATCGACACCAAGGATCCCTGCCACTCCAGCTTCTGGCGAAGCTCGCCGGTGGGCGCGTCGAAGAACGTCACTCGACCGTAACAGGCCGTCGCCAGCTCCCCTACGCTCGACCAGGCGAGCGCGCTGACGGTGCTGGGATGATCATCAGATCGCCAAACCTCCGCGCCGTCCGCGCCATACGCGCGAACCTGCCGGGAGCAGGAGACCGCCAACCATTGGCCGTCCGGCGACCATGCCACGTTTTCTACCCAACCGCTTCCGACGTCGATAGCCCGGCTTACCTGACCTTCGGCGGCACTCCAGATTAAGATTCGGCTGTCCTGGCCGGCCGTAGCGAACGCGGTTCCGCTTGGGTGGATCGCCACCGCGAGCACACCACCTTCATGAACCCCGCGCCGCTCCCAGACGGTCGCGCCAGACTTGCTGTCGAATGCGTAAACGCCACCCGCAGCATCACCGACCATCAGCACCTCACCGCGTAGGCTCCAACCCCCAGCGATAGCGTAGTCGCCAACCGCGGCAGACCAGCCCCGGCGAAGAACACCTCTCGGGCTGCCGACATTCAAATCAGACATGCTTCGAACTCTTGCCGCATGCTCTGCTCATCGAGATTGCGCCCGATGAAGACGAGTTGATTGTGGCGGGGCGCGTCCCCCCATTCGCGATCCGGCTGGCCGTCAAAGAGCATGTGAACCCCCTGGAAGACGAAGCGACGCGACTCACCTGCGAGGCTGATGAAGCCCTTCATTCGGAAGATGTCCACCCCGCGCTCACCGAGCAGTTTGCCAAGCCAGGCGTTGAGCCTGACGATATCGACGTCGCCGTCCCTCTCGATCGCGATCGAGCCCACCTCGTCGTCGTGCTCGTGCTGTGCGACCCAGGTTCGCTCGACCTCGACGGGAACCACCGTTCCCTTGTTCGTCAGTTGGAGATCGAACTCCTCCGCGAGGTGCTGGGCGTAGAGGCCAACCCGCACCTGCGTATCGACCTCCAAGAAGAACGACTTGCGCCCTGGGGAATCGAGCCGGAGGTTCACATGCTTTCCGACCGGAATCTTTTCCCCCGGGCGAATGAGCTCCGCAGGTTCGGCGTACCGCCGCACACACCACTCCGCACCCTCACGGAGGGCAGCGTCATCCGTGCCTTGGTCGGACACGACGACGAGCGACATCTCCGGGTCCGGTCCATCGGCGAGGCTGAGTTCGTAGCGGCCGCTATCGAGCGAATAGACTCCAGTCCATTCGAACGGATACTCCGGCTCGAGGAAGGTCGGGCGACGCTCGAGCGCCTGGTCCAAGTCGAAGGCGTCGAGATTGAGTACAGTATCGACGGAGACGTTCGCCCGCTCGCTGCGCACGACTCGCGCCATTCGGTTCATGTCTCGGAGCCGAGATTCGAGTCTGTTGAGCGCCTCGCCGTTGACGAGGTCCGTCTTATTGAGCACGAGGATGTCTGCGAACGCGATTTGCTCCGTGCTTTCGTCGCTTCGGCCGAGCTGCTGCTCAATGTGGACTGCATCGACGAGCGTGACGATGCCGTCAAGCGAGAACTCCGCGCGAATCTCGTCGTCCATGAAGAACGTCTGAGCGACCGGACCGGGATCGGCGAGCCCTGTGGTTTCCACCAACACATAGTCAAACTTGTCGCGGCGCTTCATGAGATTGCCGAGCACGCGAATCAGGTCTCCGCGCACCGTGCAGCAGATGCAACCGTTCGACATCTCAAAAATCTCCTCGTCAGCGTTGATGACGAGCGCCTGATCGATGCCGACTTCCCCGTACTCGTTCTCGATCACGGCAATGCGCTTGCCATGCTCCTCACTCAAGATCCGGTTGAGTAGGGTCGTCTTTCCAGAGCCGAGGAAGCCGGTGAGGATGGTAACAGGTACTTTGCGCGGCGTGTTCATATAGAATCTCTCCTTTAATGTGAGTTCGGGTTAATACTTGCCACTGCTGAGGTCTCGCGACGAATTCTTAGAAGAATATCTTGTGCAGCAGGCGCAGGTTGCGGCCTGGCTCGGGCAGGATCTCTTTGACGCGGTTGAGGTGGTTGCGGTACACCGCGTCAGTGGCGTTTTCCAAGGTCAGGGAGAAGGTGTGCAGACGCCCCCCCCACTGCACGTAGTACTGGCTCGAAAGATCCAGCACTGCGTAGCCTTCCGTAGGCTCTTCAAACTCGCCGACCTGGTCCTGTTCCGCAGCCAAGCGTACGTCAATGGTCGCACTCAGCGCCTCAGTGGGTTCGCAAGTCAGGCCCAGATGCCCTTGCAGGGGCGGCAGACGCGGCAGAGGTTCGTCGTCTAGGTCAATGAGTCGGCCCCGCACATAGCTGAGGGTACCGGCTACTTTCCAAGGCTCCACCAGACGCCAATCGAAGGTAACTTCGGCACCGTACATGAGGACGCGCTCCCCTACAGTCCGGTAGAGAAAGAGATCGGCGCGCCGCAAGCTGTGCTCACCGCTGTTCTTGGGGAAAATGTACCCGTTAATTGCGTTGCGGAAGACGGCCACGTGTACATGGTCTTCTTCGCGGTGGTAGTCGGCGAACAGTTCCAAACCTAGGCCGCGTTCGCTGTCGAGGGTGCCATTGCCCACCTCGTACGAATAGGCGGCCAGATGCGGTCCTTCGGAGAACAACTCTTCGATACCGGGA
Source organism: Candidatus Latescibacterota bacterium (assembly GCA_022819745.1). The sequence goes on from JAJEGS010000058.1 coordinate 17,296, forward strand.
GCGCGAAAAGTGCGCATTAAGGTCGTGCCCAGCGTCAAAGTCGAACTGGCGCGATAGTGATTGGACAAACCGGCAGACATCCCGGCAAAATCGCGCGTCTGGATGCTGCCAACCCGGCGCGAATAGCGCTCCTCGCGTGGCTCGACGCGGCGGGCGTCAACGCGCCAAGCCGCATTGGCCGCCCAAGGCCCATGCTCCCACTCCTGGTACGCGAACAAAGCACCGGCGTATTCCTCGGCCTGCGGCGTGAAGTTGAGCCCGGCCGCGGCATAGTTGCGGTACTCGTACCACAGACCAACCGCGCCGTTTTCAAAAGGCCCCATGCGATCCAAGTGGGCTAGCGCGCCGCTGTTGTGCGTGAGCACACCGAACTCCAGCCCCAAGGCGCCACTGGCTTCGAATTCGCCGTGCTGATAGCGCGAAAACGAGTGGTGCAGTTCTAGACGCTGGAGCCAGTCCGGCCCGGTGAGAATTTCGCCGCGCCCTTCGAGGTGCTGGCGCTGGAGATCAATGGATATGCCGTGCGGGTGGCCGCCCTCCGGATCGGGCGGGATGCCGTAGTCGGAGTTGTACAAGCTACCGGACGCACCCACGTGCCCCCAAGGACGCACCAGACTCAGGCCGACCGAAGCATTGCCCGTGCGGATATCCGTATTGGCGAGTACTCCACGCGGCGTGGCAATATCGTCGGCATTGCGCAAGCTGCTGTCGAAGCGCAGGGCCAGTGGGCCGAGCGGCTGTTCGAGGGTCAGGCCGCCGGACAAACCGCGATTGACGCTCTCCCCCTGATACGTCACAGATCCCCCCAAACCATCGGGCCGCTCGGAGGGCACGTACCCCCGCACCACGTTGACGACCCCGGCTAAAGCATTGGAGCCGTAGAGCAAGGTGTGGGGGCCGCGCACGACCTCGATGCGCTCGGTGGTCATCGGCTCGATAGCCACGGCGTGGTCCGAACAGGTGCCGGATAAATCACCAGTGCGCTCGCCGTCTTCGACCATCAACAAGCGGTCGCCTCCTAGCCCGCGCAGCACCGGACGCGCAGGCGCTGGCCCCATTGAGCGCTGGGCAATGCCCGGCTCGTAGGCGATGGTCTCGGCGATGGTGCGGCTCAAATTCTGCCGCAGCTTGCTACCGCTGAAGACAACTTCGGGGGCTTGCAGTGGAGAAACAGGGCTCTTGCGTTCGCCTTCGATGAGAATCCCCTCTACCTGCAGGGACTCGTGGCCGATAACTAGATCAACGTGGGTGGTATCCCCGGCGACGACCTCGACCTTAAAGCGCTCCTCGCGGTAGCCGACGTGTAGGCTTTGCAAGACGTGCGCGCCAGCGGGTACGTTGGCGAAAAAGAAGTACCCCTCGGCATCGCTCATCCGCGCTCGTTTGAGCCCCTCAATGACGACAGTAGTCCAACCGACGGATTGGCCGCTTTCGGCGTCGATCACGTGACCGGCTAGCGAACCAGTCTGGTCGCCCCAAGCGGAACTTACTGCTAGGCCGAGTACAGGGGCGAACCTCAAAAGCAGCCGGGACCAGATTCTACGGCTTGCGTTTTTTATCTGTCGGCTATCCAGTTGCGCTTGACATAAGTGCACGGGACCGGAGTTTGCGTCCGGTCCCGCGTCGCTTTTACCTATGAAAGCCGCAGCAGATCTAACCACTTTACCCTTCATCATCGTGCTCGTCGTGTTCCTCACCGGGTCCGTCTTCGCTGACGTGGATTTCAATCTCCGGCGAGACGAAATCGGTGTGGTCTCCGTGGTTGATCTTGATGCGGATGGTAGTCTCGCCTTCCTCTAAGCCGAGGCTGTGAAAAGCCCAAGCACCATCCTCGGCGTGATGCTCGACTTCGGCGATGCTCTCGTCGGCAATTTCCCAACCGAGGGCATATTCATCGTCTTCGTCTGGGGTGAAGAGATCGCCGTCTTCGGCGATAAAGCGCACGGAAAGCAGAGCGGTTTCCTTGCCGTGGCCAACCTCAATCTCGCCGGTCACATCACCGCTTTCAACGCGGACGATTTCAGTGCCGCTATCGCGCACGATCAGGCCGATGGCCTCGGCATGGTCATCATGGTGGTCAGGATCGACGGGATTATCGTCGTCGCCGCAGCTAACAACAAAGAGGGCCAAGGCGAAAATGCTCAACGCAGACATACTTCTTTTAAGCATGGTGCTAGTCTCCAATGGTTTGACCGTCCACGCGCAATTCACCTAAGGCGTTGTGCGCAGAACGGGAATTTAATGGTACGCGAATTGGATCTGGAGAGAGGCACCCACGCACTAAGAGGCTGTCTGAAAACTCGCGTCAGGCCGTTAGGTCCTAGGATGGAGGGCGTCTCGCCCCCCACCATGCGAGGGCAACCCAAGCCATCTATGGGCCGCAGAGGACCGCACGAGGGGTTTTCAGACCGCTTCTAAGGCAGTTTACCAGCGTGGATGCACTAGCACCGGGGCGGGCCTCGGTTGAGATGGGTAAAGCGAGGAGAAAAAAGGGGTAACGGTACTGTGCGCAGAGCGGACGGCTTTGACTCAGAGGCATTCAGCGCCACGAGCGCGAGCGCCAAGCCCCCAAAAAGGAGCGACAGGCTGCTCTGCAACAGGCAAGCCGGACAGTTCTCAGGCTCGACGTGGCTCTCGTGGCAAAGCTGGTGGCCAAAGGGTAGGCCGCCGCTTACAGCCGCAAAGAGCACGGTCAGCGCTAGCAGAGCCAGCGAGGACGCCGAGCCTATCGAGATGTCCGTTCTGCGCGTTAGCATGATCTTTGATTTTAGTGGTTTAGCAAAAAAACGCAACTTCAACCCCCAGCGGACTTGCCCTTTTTAGGCACTGTCCACTCGACGAATTGGCCGCTTTCTGCGTCGATCACGTGACCGGCTAGAGCGCCAGTCGCGTGATCGTCACCAGAGGCTGATCCCACCGCTAAGCTAAAAAGGAAAAGAGATATGAAGGCGTAGCGGCGCAAGCCTAGCCTTCCTCGTCGTGGTCCTCATCGGCGTGGGAATCCTCAGAGCCAGGACCGCCCTCTTCGACGTGGATTTCGATTTCCTTAGAGACGAAATCGGCGTGGCCATCGTGGCTGATTTTGATGAGGATGGTAGTCTGGCCTTCCTCCAAACCGACGATGTGAAAAGCCCAAGCGCCGTCTTCCTCGTGATGTTCGACTTCGGCGATGCTCTCGTCGGCAATTTCCCAGTCGAGGGCGAAGCCTTCGTCTGCGTCTGGGGTGAAGAGGTCGCCGTCTTCGGCGATAAAGCGCACGGACAGCAGGGCCGTTTCCAAGCCGTGGCCTACTTCGATTTCACCTTCGACTTCGCCGTTTTCGTAGCGGACGATCTCCTCGCCGCTGTTGCGAATAATCAGGCCGACGGCCTCGGCGTGTTCTTCTTCGTGCTCGGTATCAACGGGGTTGTCGTCGTCGCCGCAGCCAGCGATAAAGAGGGCTAGGGCGAAGATACTCAACGCGGATATGCTTTTAAACATGGTGCTAGTCTCCAATGGTTTGACCGTCCACGCGCACACTTATAGGCGTTGCGCACGGACAGGAGTTTAATGGTACGCGAAATGGATATGGAGAGGGCACCCACGCACTAAGGCGGTTTACCAGCGTGGATGCACTAGCACCGGGGCGGGCCTCGGTTGAGATGAGTAAAGCGAGGGGTAAAAAGGGGTAATGGTACTGTGCGCGGCGCGGACGGGCTTGACTCAGAGACATTCATCACCACGAGCACGAGCACCAAGCTCCCAAAAAGGAGCGATAGGCTGCTCTGCAACAGGTAAGCCGGGCAGTTCTCAGGCTCGACGAGGCTATCGTGGAAAAGCTGGTGGCTGAAGGGTAGGCCGCCGATTACAGCGACAAAGATCACTGTCAGCACCAGCAGAGCCAGCGAGTACGCCGAGCACATCGAGATGTCCGTTTTGCGCGTTAGCATGACTTTGGATTTTAGTATAGTGTTCCCCCTCAAAAAAGCAAATTCAAAAAAGTTCGGGCAGTAAAATTTAGTGAAAGAGCAGCTACCGGGGTTTAGCAACACCTGTTTTTTGTTATAGTTCAATAGTTGCACGTAACGATTCCAGAAGGTTGCGCCTACTCAGAATATTTCACAGGAGGGACGAAATGACTTCCAATGAACCTGAAGATGGGCTTGCGCACATGGAACCGAAAAAACGGCTAGCTATTCAGTCAGAGCTCGTTCGTTGGCTTGTCGTTGCCGCGTCTATATACGTGCTGCTCGTGGCCGTTGGCCTGATCGGCAAGGGCTTTCGCATGGAATTCGGCGATGCGGAGGGCGTCGAATCCCTATTCGCACTTGCGACGAACCCGTTCGTCGGACTGGTTCTCGGCATACTGGCGACTGCATTGCTCCAATCTTCCAGCACCGTTACATCCATCATCGTCGGCCTTGTCGCGGGGGGAATGCCCATTGCCATGGCGATACCCATGGTAATGGGTGCCAATGTCGGGACGACGATTACCAATACGCTCGTCAGTTTCGGTCACGTGGGTCGATCGGGAGAGTTCCGCAATGCGTTTGCGGCCGCCACCGTACACGATTTTTTCAATCTTCTGAGCATCCTGATATTTCTGCCGTTGGAATTGGCATTCGGTTTTCTTGAAAAACTGAGCGGCGTGTTGACCCATATCATTGAGAACATCGGGTCTGTTGATGCAGGGGGAAAGGGCATAGTCAAGATCGTCATCGGTTTCGGTACCGGGCTTGTAGAGTCGCTGACGTCCTCGCTCCCCGACGTGTGGGAGGGTCTGGTTCTGATCGCCGCAGGAATCGCGCTCATTCTGCTCTCGATCATGTATCTTGGAACTGCGCTGAAAAGCGTATTCGTAGGTAGGGCCCAGAAGCTCCTGCAGACAGCCGTCGGCAGGGGGCCGATAACCGGCATATTTTCCGGGACTGTCGTTACAGTGCTCGTGCAGTCGTCCTCGACCACCACAAGCCTCATCGTGCCTTTGGCAGGGTCAGGCGTGATCGGGCTTCGTCATGTTTACCCGTTCACGCTCGGTGCCAACATCGGGACGACGATCACTGCGCTCCTCGCCGCGACCGCGATCACGGGCGCTACCCATGCCGTCGCGCACCAGATCGCGATTGCGCACTTTCTCTACAATCTGCTTGGCGTTATTGTCATCTATGGCGTCCCTTGGCTGCGGGAGATTCCGCTCGCGGGAGCCGAGTGGATTGCAAGGCTGGGAAGTGAACGGAAATGGTTGGCCATCATCTACATTCTCGGTGCATTTTTCGGCATTCCGGGAGCACTCGTGTTTGCCAGTGCATGGCTGTCCTGAGCGCCGCATGCAAAATAAGGCCCTTATTTGGTAAGGGAGTACCCATGTTTGCCGCTAAATCACCTAGCAGGTACATCCTCCCATTCCTGCTGCTAGCCCTTTCAGAAGGGCTGATTCCTCTGGAACGCGCACATGCCGAGGCCATGTCGCGGATGGAGGCTATCCGCTTGGTCCTCGAGCGCAACCCACAAGTGGAAGCCGCCCGCAATGCCTATGAGGCCGCCCGTGCCCGGGCACTACAAGCCGGTGCCCTACCCGATCCAGAGTTGGAGTTCGAGTTCGAAGAGGTCCCCGGGTTGGGTAGCTTGGGCCATTATGGCGAGCGCACGATCGAACTCAGCCAACGGGTTGAATTGCCCCTGAAGTGGTGGCACCGCCTTCAAGCCGGTCGCCAGCACGCCGAAGCAACTCGTCTCGCCGTCTTCGAGATGACCAAGCTCGATATAAGCCTACAGGCAAAGCAGGCTTATGACCGGATCGCCCTGCAAAAGTCCCTACTCCATCATGCCCGTCAAGACCTTGGCTTGGCACAGAGCATTTTGCGCCAAGCCAACATCCGTTTCGAGGCAGGCGATGTGCCCCAATTGGACGTCATGCGGGCCAGCGTCGAGGTCGGTCGAGCTATCAATCGCTTGACTGCGGCGAAAAACGACCTGTCCGTGGCCAAGACCGCGCTCAATGCCCTCCTAGCCCGACCGCTGCAAACCCCATTCGCAATAGCCGACAGTTTGGTCTATCAGCCTGTTGAGACCGATCTCGATCCATTGACCTCAGCCGCCCTAAAGCAACGGCCCGATTTGGCGGGGACCGAGATGCAGCTAAAAGCCCTACAGAGCCAGCAAGCCGCGGCAACCGCGGCCTATTGGCCGGATCTGAATGTGGGTTTGGGTCGCCAACGGCGGCATGAAGCTGGAGGCCACGAGGAGGATTCTTGGCAAGTGCGTTTCGGCCTAGAAGTGCCGCTATGGGCCTTTTCCCGCCAACGCGGCGAACGCACCGAAGCCAAAGCCGAAGCGAACAAGGTCGCAGCCGAACGGGACGCGGTGCGCTATCAAGTTCTTTTGGAAACAGAACAGGCCTATTTGGACCTCAAGACCGCCGAAGAACAGGTAGCCTTATTCCAAGGCCAGATTCTACCCGAAGCAAAACGGGCATTCGAGGTGGCCGGTCGCAGCTACGACGAAGGCAAATTGACTTACCTAGAACTGCTCGAAACCCAGCGCACTTGGATCGAGACGCAGATAGAATACGCCCATGCCCTGTTTGCGTATCGCGCGGCCACGGCTGCGTTGGAACGGGCCATCGCTGGTCCCCTGTCCGCTAATTCTGGAGAATGAGAATGCGTATCTACACGACGAGCTTGGGAATTATTGGTCTGCTGATAGCTCTCTTCGCGCTAGGAGATAGTACGGCCTTTTCTTCCTGGAACCAGCCGGTTTGGGCTGCTGAGGAGGATCACGACGAGGAGGAGGAAGACCACGCCGAAGAAGAAGGGCTGCGGCTGAGCTCGGCAGAACGGGCCGAATTTGGCATCGAGGTCGCCCAAGCCGCGGCGGGCCAGTTGGCAATTCAAGTGAATACGCCCGGCGAAGTGCAAGTCAATCCCAATTTGCTGGCCCACATCGTGCCGCGCGTCCCGGGGGTAGCTCGCCAGATCCACGCCAATATCGGCGATCAAGTGGAGCAGAATCAAGTGCTGGCCGTACTGGAAAGCCAAGAGCTATCCGAAATGAAATCGGCCTATTTAGTGTCCCAGGAACGCTTAGCACTCGCCCAAGCAACCTTTGACCGAGAAGAAACGCTGTGGAACCAAGCCATCTCTTCGGAGCGAGTTTTTCTCGAGGCCAAAACCAAGCTGGCCGAAGCGCGCATTGAACTACGCGTAGCCGAACAAAAGCTCCTCGGGCTGGGTTTTTCAGCCGCCGACCTCAAAAAGCTATCCTTCGACAGCGACACCCGCTTTACCCACTACGAAATAAGGGCTCCCTTCAGCGGCACTATCATCTACCAACACATAACCCAAGGCGAGGTGCTCAAGGACGATTCCGAAGCCTTCATCGTCGCCGACCTCCGCTCGGTGTGGGTCTTGTTGACAGCTTATCAGAAAGACCTGCCCTTCCTCCGCGTCGGCCAACCTGTCCACATCCAATCCAGCCAAGGCGGCCCAGAGACGACGGGGACTGTGGATTATATCAGCCCCATCATAAACGAGGCGCTGCGGACGGCTTCGATCCGCGTGGCGCTCTCCAACCCAGACGGCCAATGGCGGCCCGGCTCCTTTGTCACAGCCACGATTGATATAGAGGGCGTCGAAGTACCTCTCTTAGTGCCCCGCTCAGCGATCCAAATGATGGAAGACCACTCCGTCGTCTTTGTCGAGACCGACGAGGGGTTTGTGCCCCAACCCGTCCAAGTCGGCCGCACCAACCCCACCCACGCCGAAATCCTCGACGGGCTAGAGGCGGGACAGCCTTACGTCGCCCAAGGTGCCTTCATCCTGAAAGCTCAGTTGGCCAAAGGCGCTTTCGGGGATGGCCACGCCCATTAATCAGCGGAGAGGATAGACCTAGATGATAGATCGCATTATTCAGCTAGCGTTGAACAATCGGTTACTCATGCTGGTTTTGGGAGGTGTGGTCGTGGTGAGCGGTTACTACAGCTATCGGCAGTTGCCTGTCGATGCCTTTCCTGATGTCTCGCCCAACCTAGTCCAGGTCTTCACCGTCACCGAAGGCCTAGCTCCCGAAGAAATTGAAACCTATGTCACCTATCCCATCGAGACGGTGATGAACGGCCTGCCGAGCATCGAGAACATCCGCTCCGTGTCCAATTTCGGTCTCTCAGTTGTCAACATCTACTTTGCAGACGGAATAGATATCTACTTTGCCCGCCAGTTGGTCAACGAACGACTCCAGGAGGCGCGGGAACAGATCCCGGAAGGCTTTGGCGAACCCGAATTGGGGCCGATTTCGACCGGCATGGGATTGGTCCTGTTCTACTATCTCGAAGACGCGACCGGCGAGCACTCGCTCGAAGAGCTACGCACAATCCAAGATTGGCTAGTCAAATTCCACCTGCAAACCGTGCCCGGCGTCACCGAGATTTTGGGCATCGGCGGCTATGAGAAACAGTTTCACGTCGTAGTTGATCCCCACGCCTTGCTGCGCTACGGAGTGACGGTACACAACGTCATCGAACAAATCGAAGCCAACAATCTCAACGTCGGTGCTCAGTTCATTGAAAAGGACGCCGAGGAATACGTCGTGCGCTCGGTGGGTCTGGCCTCTACGGTCGAGGACATCGAAAACATCGTCATCAAAGCCGCCGATGGAACGCCCATCTTTCTCAACCAAGTAGCCGAGGTGGGCATTGGCGGGGCCATCCGGCGCGGCGTGCAGACCCGCAACGGCGTGGAAGAAGTAGTGGCCGGCATGGTGATAAAGCTCTTCGGCACCAATTCCTCGACCGTGATCGAGCAGGTCGAAGCCAAGATGGAAGAGATCAATCGCATTTTGCCCGCCGGGGTGCGCCTAGTGCCCTACTACGAGCAAAAGACCCTAGTGGCCGCCTGCGTGGCCACGGTCACCAATGCCTTGATTCAGGGTATAGTCCTAGTCACACTCGTGTTGGTCCTCTTCATGGGCAGCGTCCGGCCCAGCCTAGTGGTGGCCCTGTCCATCCCCTTTTCGGTGTTGTTCGCCACCCTCGGCATGCACTACTTCGGCCTCTCCGCCAACCTCATGTCTCTCGGCGGCCTAGCCATCGCCATCGGCATGATGGTGGACGGCACCATCGTCGTGGTCGAAAACGTGGACCGCATCCTGCGGCAGGCCGAACCGGACGAGGGACGCATCCAAGTCGTAGCCCGCGCCTGTGTGGAAGTGGGCCGTCCCATTGTATTTGCCATCGTCATCATCATTCTCGTGTTCCTACCCTTGTTCACCCTGCAAGGAGTAGAGGGCAAAACGTTCCGCCCCCTCGCCTACACTGTGGCTATGGCCATGTTGGGGTCATTGATTTTTGCCCTGTTTCTGGCCCCGGTGTTGTCGAACCTGCTGCTGCGAGCACCAAAATCTACGGACTCAGGCACCCAAGCCAGCGAAGGCTGGATGATGCGCCGCTTGGTCGCCGCTTATCGCCCCATTGTCACGCGCTTCGTCGCCCACCGCTTCTGGGCACTCGGCTCAGCGGGCGGCCTCCTACTCATCGGAGTGTTGATTTTTCCGCGCCTTGGGTCGGAGTTTACCCCGGCCTTACAGGAGGGCACCATGGTCCTGCGGCTGACCATGGCTCCGTCCATCTCGCTCAAGGAAAGCACTCGCATCACCATGCTGGTCGAGCGCCGTCTGTTGCAGATCCCCGAAGTTACCGGCGCGGTTTCGCGCATTGGTCGCGGCGAAGTTGGCGCTCATACCGATCCCATCAACAGCGCCGAGATGTTTCTCCTGCTCAAACCCAAGGATCAGTGGCGCGAGGCCCGCGACCAAGAAGAGCTGCGCGAGATCATTCGCGCCGAATTGGGGGAAGTTCCCGGTGTGCTGACCAACTTCACTCAACCCATTGCCATGACTGTGGATGAGCTGCTCGAAGGGGTGCGAGCTGAACTGGCGGTCAAGCTCTTTGGCGACGATCTAGACGTGTTAAAACAAAAGGCCGACGAGATCGCCCAAGTGGTCAACTCAGTTACTGGAGCCGCCGATGTCCAAGTGGATCAAATCAGCGGCACGCCCCAGTTACTCATCCGGGTGGACCGGCAGACCATTGCCCGGTACGGCGTCAACGTGGCCGATGTGCAAAAGGTGGTGCAGGCGGCTGTAGGCGGCGAGACAGTAGGACAAGTATTCGAAGGAACGCGCCGTTTCGACATTGTGGTGCGCTTTTCCCCGCAATTCCGCAGCAGCGCCGAGGACATTGCCCAAATCCTGATCCAGTCCCCCCAAGGCGTCCAACTCCCTCTCGTTCAGCTAGCCCAGATCGAAGAAGTGGTCGGGCCGCGCCAGATCACCCGCGAAAAGAGCCAGCGCTTCATCACAGTTCAGTGCAATGTCACCGACCGGGACATTGGCTCCTTTGTCGCAGACGCGCAACAGGCCATCGCCGACCAAGTGGACCTGCCGCCGGGCTATCTGGTAACTTGGGGCGGCCAATTCCGCCTGCAGCAAGAAGCCAACAAGCGGCTGGCCATTGTCGTGCCCATCACTCTCTTCGTGCTCTTCTTGCTGCTGTTTTCCAGCTTTAATTCGCTCAAAAACGCGACTCTGATCTTGCTCAATATCCCGCTGGCACTAGTGGGCGGAGTGGTGGCTTTGTGGCTGACCGGGCAAAACCTGTCCGTGCCGTCCTCGGTCGGCTTCATCGCCCTATTCGGCATTGCCCTGGAAAATAGCATGGTACTGGTGACTTACTTCAACCAGCTCGTCCGCGATGGCGTGGACTTGGATGAAGCGTCCATCCAAGGAGCCTGTCTGCGGGTGCGGCCGGTGCTGATGACGGCCCTGACGACGGCCCTTGGGCTGATTCCGCTGTTGTTTTCCAGCGGCACCGGCAGCGAAGTACAGCGACCGCTAGCTACGGTAGTCGTCGGCGGTCTAGTCAGTTCCACCGTATTGACTTTGCTGGTGCTGCCAGCGCTCTACAAGTGGTTTGCCGTGCAATCGAATCGCAGAGAGGCAGAAGAACTAGTGGCATAGCGAGAAGAAGTGACCTTCTAACCCTTCTCGTTATGTCTCTGACCCCAAAAACTGCCGCAGGTACTCACCTTTCGGCGTCAGCAGGGTGGTGACGTCAATCACGTTAGGCACTCGATCCATGATCTGCTCGCGGATCTGTTTAATGACCGCGTAGCCCTCTGTTACCGTCATATCCGGGTCGGTTTCCGCAGTTAATTCGACGTATAAGGCACCCCCCATGGAGCGGATGCGAATATTGTGCGTAAACGTCACGCCTTGTACTCCGTCCGCCATCTCTTCAACCAAGGCTATCGTCTCCAAGGAGGGCGCGAAATCGATCAGCTCTTTGACCGCCTTGCTGCCAACCTCCCAAGCACTGTGCAGAATCAGGCTCGCAATCACGACCGTGGTGATCTGATCGACCAGCTCAAGGTGAGGGAAAAAGGATGAAATGCACAGGCTCACGAGGACGGCCAAGGCACTGATGGCATCGGCCCGATGATGCCATGCTTTCGCGATCAGCATGGGGCTGTTCAGGCGTATGCCCCTGCGCCGAGTCGCGTGGAAAAGTATTTCCTTGGCAATCACTGAAACGAGGATTGCCCCGCTGATGAGAAAGAAAAAATGGCCTAAGCCCTCTTCATCATCCTCGTGCCCCTGACCGTGATCATCGTCGTCGTGTTCTTCTACACCATGAGTTTCCGCTTCTTCCACGCTGGTTGTGGACGCTCCATGCCCGTGCTCGTGATAGCCAAAAGCATCCAAGATCAGCTCCACGCTCACAAACGCGATAAGAAACGCTGCAAAAAGCGCCAAGAGTGTTTCGATGCGGCGGCGGCCGTAGTGGAATCTTGAACTCTCCCCCTGTCTGGCAGACTGCGCTCCCATCAGTACGGCGACCCAAGCGATGAGATCGGATACAATGTCCGACAGCGAGTGGACTCCCGAAGCAGTCAATGGCAGGTACCCGGTAAAGCTGCCGAGGACGACCTTTGCGGTTCCCAGCACGCCGTTTGTGACGCCACCTACCGTAATGATAGCCGTAGCTTCCCGGAGCCTCTTTTTTTCACTTTGTTCTTCTACGTGCACGTGCATGTGCTTTTTCTCCCCTGTAAAATGCCGTAGGCGCCCTTACGATATACATACGATTTCTATCCTGCAATGGGGCTAGCGACAGGTGAGCGGGGGGCCTGATCGTATCTATACGACTCTTTTCGATCTGTTTGTAATCTTTCATTTATGCTTGCCGACAAATGTTATTTTTGCTATGCAATCGTTTGTCTTTGTGCCTATTCTTGACCTGTTTGTAATCTTTCATTATGCTTACCGCCCTAAGCCCTGAAATCGCCGCATCACCCCAATGCACAGGAGGCTGTTGAGTGGCCGAATCTCTTGGGATCCTGACGGGTTTTTTCGACTTTCTCTGGTCCTCCTTCCTGCTGCTAGCCCCTATGCTGTTGCTGGGGCTGTTCCTCTCCGGCCTGATCCACGTATTCATCTCCCGTCAGGCCATACTCCGCTGGCTCCGTGACGATAGCCTGAAATCCGTAACCATGAGTTCGGCCATCGGCGTACCCGTGCCGCTGTGCAGTTGTTCGGTCGTGCCTGTGGTCGCCGAGATGCGCAATAAGGGAGCGTCCCGTTCGTCCTGCATGTCCTTCCTGATCACCGCGCCAGAGACGGGTGCGGACTCGATCCTAGTCACCAACGCCTTTTTCGGACCCATCGTTGCCATTGTCCGCCCCATCATCAGCTTCATCACCGCGGTCGTCGCCGGAATCTTCTGTATCGGTCTCATAAGAAAAGACCACGACCACGACCACGACCACGACCACGACCACGACCACGACCACGACCACGACCACGACCATGGGCACGAGCCGCTCATATCCGACGCTGACGACTGCTACGTCAGCCCCTCGCAACTGAAGGTCCTCGCCATCGAGTGGTTGAAGCGAGTCGCCACGGCGGCCGGCCGGTGGAGATTCGGCTCATGGGTAAAACCGGACTTTTATCGCGAAGAAGCACTGTTATCGGAAAAGGCCGGAGAAGCTCCTTCAGGCGACGCACCAGCGAATCAGGAGCTAGACTTTAAGCGGATCGTCAAGCACATCTTTCGCTACGGTTTCGTCGAGATAGCCGACGACATTCTCTTTGCGCTGCTGGTGGGAGTCGCGCTGGGAGGCGTACTCTTTTTGGCGATTCCGAGCGACTTAATGTCGAACGAATATGCGCGTTGGTTGTCCTATCCGGTCATGATACTGATCGGCATTCCCCTTTATATCTGCGCATCCGCGAGCACCCCGATCGCCGCCGCCCTAGTCGCCAGAGGGTTCAGCCCCGGCGCAGCGCTGATCTTTCTCATGACCGGGCCGGCCACCAACACGGGCACCATCGCAATCATCGTCAGCCAGTTCGGCGCCCGCTTCGCATCCATCTACGTCGCCTCGGTCATCGTGGTTACGGCCCTCCTCGGCATCGCGATTGACGCCTTACTTTTGGCCTTCGGCCTGACGATCTCGGTAAATCTCTCCGCCTCAGACTCGCCGGCCATCCAGTTCGTGCAATGGGGCGGCGCTTTCCTCCTCATCGCCCTGATCATCTGGCGCTTCCGGGCCGGTGCCTTGAAAAGCGGCTGGGAGGATCTGCTGCTCAATCTCCGGCCCCTATCCAAGAGCTGGCGGCAGACATGGGGAAGCCTAACTCGCGGCCGTTCCTTCTCCGTCCGGGGCCTCATCTCCCCCACCGCGCCAATGGGCCTAATGCTCTGGGCTCTGGCCCTCGTCCTCTTCCTCGGCAGCGGCTTCACGACCGTACCTCCCGGCTATGTCGGCTACGGCCGCCTGTTCGGCGAGGTGTACTGGCGCGACCTGCCGCCGGGGCTGCACTACCTCGCCCCCCGGCCCTTGGTCCAAGTTGACAAGTGGCCAGTGCGGGAAGTGAAGTCCATCCTGTGCGACACGCCCCAGGATTACGTGTCTGGCGACCTCAATCTCATTAGCTTGACCGTCAATGTGCAATATCGAGTCAAGGATCCGTACAACTATCATTACCGGACGACGAATCCAGAAGAGATCATCTCGGACGTCGTCCAAGCCCATATCCGTTCCTTCGTATCCGCCCGGGACCTGGAGAAACTGCTCAACGTCCATCGCGTAACCATAGAACAGCACATCACCGAGTCCTTTGCGCCCGACGTCCACCTGTCGAACCAAGTGCTCAAGACCGTCGATCTGGTCAAGATAAACCTGTTGGCCATCAATCCTGTAGCGGAAACCATGAGTGCATTCCGAGACGTATCGAGCGCCCAGGAAGACCGGGAGCGGATCATCGTCAATGCGCAGCGTTTCTTGGTATCACTGACTCCCCAAGCGCACGGCAATGCCGCCTGGGAAGTGGAGCAAGCAGACGGCGAGGCCTATCGCAAAGTGACGACATCTGCCGCGGAGGCCGAGGCGATTTCGCTGGTGTCCGATGCCGTGCGGAGCGCGCCCGATGTTCTACAGAACATGTTGTGGCGTGAAAAGCTGGAGACTGCGTTGTCTGGCAACGCCAAGGTCATAGTGCCCAACAAGGAGAGCCTCGATAAGGTCGCGCTGTGGAAGAGGAACGGCTCCACAGCAGGCAAAGGGGCCCATCACTAGGGGAAAAGGCAATGAAGTTGAAGGGAAAAACAATCGGCGTAACCATCGCCGTGATCATCGGCGCGATCATCTACGACAGCTTTTACATCATCAACGAGACTCAACAGGGCGTATTGACCCACTTCGGCAAAATCTCGCCGCCCGTGCGGCAGCCCGGATTCCACCTGAAGTGGCCCCGCCCTATCTCAAAAATCTACAAGGTCGATCGCCGCCTTCACACGCTGAGCAACATCCCCCATGAGCTGATCACCGAAGATCAAAAGAGCATCCTCGTCGACGGGTACCTGCTCTGGCGCACCGTGGACCCGATTCTCTTCGTCGAGGCGATCCGCACCGGTCAGAACGCGGTCGAGCGCTTGCAGGATCTCTACCTTTCGAGTAGCGGGATCATCATCAGCAACAAGTCCCTCGACGCCTTCATCGGCCTAGGTCTGGAACACGAAGACTTGAACGAGGCGTCCCAGGAGATTCTCGGCAGAATCGCGCCGATTGCCAAGGAAAGCTACGGAATCGAGGTAGTCGAGGCCGGGATTGTCGAATACACTCTGCCGGTGGAAAACCGGCCCAGCGTCATCCAGCGCATGATCGCCGAGCGCGCGCGCATCGCCGCCCGCTATCGCAGCGAGGGAGAGGAGCGGGCCTTGCGCATTGAGGCCCTGGCCATCAACGAACACGAGAAGCTGATTGCCGACGCCCACGCCGAGGCGACGACCATTCTCGGCGAAGCCGAGGCCGAGGCCATGGCCATCCTCGGCCAAGCATATAAGAAGGACCCGGAATTCTACAAGTTCATCCGTGCGCTCGATAGCTACGATCGGATCATCGACCGGAACACGACGCTGATGCTCCCGGCCGACAACGAACTGTTCAAATACCTCGACAGCAAAGCAAGACCCAGATAAATCAAGAGCTAAGCTAATGAGTGAACAACAACCATTGCCGCCGAGTACGCGCGTCATTTACGCCGTATTCGACTTCCTGCAGGAGCACCACCGGCGAATCATCGCGGGGACCGTGGCCGCAGTCGTCATCGGCTTCTTGGCCAGCGGGTTGTACATCGTCAAGAAAGAAGAGCAAGGCGTGCGCACCCGGTTCGGCAAGGTGGTGCATTCGAGCATCGGCCCCGGAGTGCACTACTGCATCCCCATCATCGAAAAGACCTATGTCCACAAGGTCAAGCGGATTACCCGGCACCAAGTAGTCAGCAAGGAAGGCGATACGGTCAACTTCACCATCTTGTCGGGCGACGTGAACCTGCTCGAAGTGGATGTCGCCCTCCAATACAAGATCGACAACCTCAGGAATTATCTGTTCGTCACGTCCGACCCCCTCGCGATGCTGACCGCGTACACTAGAGAGGAACTGGTCAACATCCTAGGGCAGAATTTCATCGACCTGATCCTCACCTCGAACCGCAATATCATCCAAAGCAAACTGTTGGACCGGATCGCCGAGCGCCTAGAAGCCCGCGACATCGGCATCGAGCTGGTTTCGCTCGACATCGTCGATGTGCGCCCGATCGAAGAAACAATCGCGGCGTTTCGCGACGTAAGCGATGCGTTCGCCGAGCGCGTGAAGGCCGTCAGCGACGCCAATCGCAAGCGGGAGCAGTTGATCGCGCACAGCCGCGGACAGGCCGAGGCCTTGGTGCTAAACGCGCAGGCCAAGGCGAGGGAGCGCATCGTGCAGGCGCAAAGCAGCGCTGGCGCGTTCTCGGCCTTGTTAGCCGAATACAAAAAACAGCCCGCGCACGTGGGCATCACGCGCTATTGGGACCGGATGCGCAAAATTTTCGCGGAGGCGAGCCTAGCGGCGGTCAATCCGAGCAGCGAGTCGGCCATTGACATCAATATGATCGACGGCGTTGCAGGGTTCACCCCAGCGGACATGGTGCTAGGAACACCGCCCTCCAGTGGCGAGGCCGTTGACGGAGTGCTGATGTCGTCAACGACCATGGAGAACGTACATACCATCGAAACGGTCGATGCGGACAACCTCCTGCTGGACGGTCGATTTCATAACATACGCGCGGAACGCAGTCACATGAGCATCGCCAACCCGCGGTCGCTCATATTCGATACGCCGTCCATTTTCTCTCATCGCCACGTGCGCGATAAACCGGCCGGACTACCGAAAGACGAGAGGCCGATGGTCGAGAAGCTCGCCACCGAAGGCCAAGAAGACGGCGAGGCTAAGAAGAAGGAAGAGGATGGAGGTAAAGAGCATTAGTATGCTGTTGGCGGTCTGCCTCGTCCTGCTGTTGACCGCGATGCCTACGGCGGCCGCTCCAGGCGTTAGCGATAGTACGATCGTGTTCGGGCAGAGCGCTTGTTTCTCCGGTCCGAGCAAAATTCTGGGTTTGCGCTATCGGGCTGGCATTTTGTCTGCTTTCCAAGTACAGAACGATCGCGGCGGGGTCAACGGCAGGTTGCTGAAACTGGTTTCTCTCGACGATGCCTACGAGCCTGAACTGGCAGCCGCAAACGCGGAACGGTTCGTCGCCGACAACGAAGTCCTGGCCGTGATCGGCGGGGTGGGAACGCCGACAGCCAAACGCATCGCGCCGGTACTCAGGACGGCAAAAATCCCCTTTGTCGGCCCCTTTACTGGCGCTGCTTTTCTGCGCGATGCCAAGCGGTTTCCCAATGTCATTAACCTGAGAGCGGGCTATTTCGACGAAACTCAGACGCTGGTCGATCACATCCTCCGCGAGCGCGGCAAGACCCGGTTCGGCATCATCTATCAGGACGACGCCTTCGGACGTTCCGTCTTGAAAAACTACAAGACGGTGCTTGATGAGCACGGTATTCCCATCCTAGGGAAAACCGCCTTCTCGCGGAACACCCACGCCGTCCAAGCAACCCTCTTCGCCCTATCCAAGGCCGACCTAGACGCTATCTTGATCGTCGGCACCTATACCACCAACGCGGAAATCATCAATCTAGCGAATTCCCTAGGCCATGAATACATCATGGGCAACTTGTCCTTTGTCTTGTCCCGCGAGCTTAGGGAGCGGCTCAGCGCGCCAAACGATAGAATCTTGGTGACCGAGGTGGTGCCTAACCCAGAAGACCAGACCAGTAAAGTCGTGCAGCAATTCCAGCGAGCTACCCAATCGCCGAAATCGAAGATAGATCACGAACACATAATCAATGAAGTATGTCTAGAAGGTTACATATTGGGCCGCTTCGTCATCGCCGTACTAGAGCGCATGGGCGATGAACTGACGCGGGAGAACTTCATGGAACAGGCTTTGTCGTCCGGGCCGATAGCAATTGACGATTGGACCCTTGAATTCGAGCCCGGTACCAATACGGGTTCGACCTACATCCGGTTGACCGATCTCGGAGGAGAGTAGCCCTTGAAAAAGGTAGATGAATTTTCTGGCGAAGAAATCGGCGAAGAGTGGCTACGCGAGCTGTACAAAGTCGTCGCGGTACGGCGCGGTACTATGTTCAGATTGATTACCGAATCGGCCCGCCTGTTGCTGCTCGGCAATGCAGGTGGAGCGGCGTTGATTATTGGGTTCATGAGCACGTCTTCGGGCAACGAAGACGCGGCCTACCACTGGTTCGCCTTGGCGACGCTGCTCATGTTTGCGATCGGCACCCTTGCGTCAGCCCTAACGATGATTCTGGTAGCCCTAGTCGCGGTAAAAGAGGCCCACAGCGCCGAGGAGGCCTTAAAACAATTCGTCGATGGGGAGATCGATCGCAACCAAGTGATGTTTACGGTCGGCGATATGACTTTTCGCATTGCCGACTTTGCCATGGCATCTGGCGTGGTCAGCACCGGGGGGTTCATGCTCGGCGGACTGAGCAGTCTCATCCTGATAACGCTATTCTTCTAAGCGAGAAGGTTCCTTTGTCGAGGGCACTTCTCGGCTTTCTTCTTCCGCTTCCATTCTTCGCAACCTAGGTCCGCCGGTTTGCGCCTATAGTTTTCGGTTATATCCATCATGGATTCACATTCCATACTGATCTTATTGGCGTACTCAGCCGGTATCTTTGTCGTTTCTTTTATGGGCGGGAAGCTGGCGGCCTTGGGAACCATGACGCACACGCGGACTCAGGTCGTGATGAGTTTGGTGGCCGGCTTCATCCTCGGCATCGCCATGTTCCACCTGCTACCCCACAGCCTCGATCGCATTTCCGGCTCTGCGATTGTAGAAAAAGCTGTGGGATGGATGGTGTTCGGCATGGTCCTGATGATTTTCTTGCTGCGTATCTTTCACTTTCATCAGCACGACTTCAGCAGCGAGGCGAGTGATCTGTACGATGACCACGGTCACGACCACGGTGTCGTCCATTCGCGGAGTTTATTCGGCGTTGCCATCGGCCTAGGGGTGCACACCGTGACCGAAGGAATCGCGCTGGGTACCAGCATGAGGTTGGGGCCGCCACATGAAAACGACGTCGCCTTGGCAGGCCTAGGGGTATTCCTCGCCATTATGCTGCACAAGCCGCTCGATGCGTACTCCATTATCGGCATGATGAAATCCGCCGGTCACAGCCCGCGTGCCCGGACATTGGCCAATGTCGGCTTTGCCATCCTGTGCCCTGTGGTGGCTATAGCGAGCTTTGGGGGGGTGGAATTGCTTGGCCCGGAAGAAGGGGCGGTGGTCGGCTATGTGCTGTCCTTTGCGGCGGGCGCGTTTTTGTGCATTGCCTTGAGCGACCTGCTGCCGGAGATCCATTTCCACAGCCACGATCGCGGCAAGCTCATCGTCTCCCTCCTCGTGGGAATCGGCCTCGCCTACGTACTGTATTTCGTCGAATCCAGCGCCATCCACGGGCATGGCATGGAGGCGCACGAAGGGCATTAGCTATATCGCTACCTTCTCCCCCGTCTGCACCGACTCAATTCCCTTCAAACACAGCAGCAGCGAGTTCCGCGCACTCTGACCACCTATCTCCTGCGACGCCCTGCCCTGCGCGATCGCATCCACCGCTTCCTGCAACTCGCCGACGAAGCCGTCCTCACCCGGCAATGATGGCGTACTGACCTCGCCGTCCTTGGTCAACAGTTGCGGCGGCTCGCCCCAAGACGAGTTGAACTTGAGCGTGGCCTCCTCAAAGTACACGTCATAACCGTGCTCAAAAGGACAGCCCTGTTGCGCCAACCAGCCACCTTCGGCGCTGATGGCCATTGGGCCGTCGTATTGGTAGTGGACGTTGATGTACTCGACCGTCTCTCCCCGGCCAATGTATCCTTGCGCGCTGACCGCGGTGGGCATCCCGAACAAAAACTGCACAAAGTCCGCGTCGTGGATGTGTAGGTCGATTGCTGGGCCGCCGGTGCGCTCTAAGTCCTCTGGTGCCCACCACGCCGGTCGCGAAATAATCCGCTTAAAATGAGCGGCGAGCACGGGGCCGTGTTCCGCGTCGTCAACGAGCTGTTTGATCAGCCGGAATTCGGGAAAATACCGCAGCACGTGGGCAACCATAAACTGCCGCTGGTGTTCCTGGGCCGCCGCCACGATCCGATCGGAGTCGTCCAAGGCCAATGCAATAGGTTTTTCCAATAGCACGTGCTTGCCCGCAGATAAAGCGCGGATGCTAGTCTCGACGTGCATGTTCGTCGGCAGACATATATCCACCAAGTCAATCTCCCCATCAGCGAGCAGCTCGTCCAACGTTTCATAGCACCGTATTCCCGACAAGTCCTGCACCCCCCCGCTGTCGCCGAAATTGCCTTGAATGTCGTTCCAATCCCCCGCGCGCTTTTTGGGGTCGCGGGAGACGATAGCTGCAACCTGGCCCCCGTTGACTTGGGCCATAGCCTTGTAGTGGGTCATGCCCATAAAACCGATGCCGACAATGCCGATATTGACCATCATTTCCTCCTTGTGTGGAGTTGCTAGGATAGGCTTGGGGGCCGACTGCTGTCAAGCTAATTGCGGCCTAAGTCGATTTGCCGTATATCAGAAGCACTATCGGCGCTGCTATCGTCATTACCTAATTCAGCAATAGCAGAAGTAGAGAAAGCCAAGGAGACCGACTATGAGTATCAGGCTCGACTTACCTAAAGAATTGGAACGTGAACTGACAACGGAAGCTACACAAATGGGGGTATCTCTCGCTGAGTACGTCTTACGTCTTCTCTCCGCTAGGTCGTCTGTTGAGGCTGCGCCGACCACGGGTGCAGAACTGGTCGCCTATTGGCAACGCGAGGGGCTCCTTGGCACGCGATCTCATACCGCTGATAGCCAAGCGCTTGCCCGTCAACTCCGTCACAAGGCGGAAAAACGAATGCGGGAATAGTCTTTGTATCTCCTCGATACCGATGTACTCATTGACATTCAGCGCGAGCATACTCCAGCGCTGACTTGGTTTGCTGGCTTGACCGAACTTCCGGCTGTGCCTGGCTTCGTGATCATGGAACTGATTCAGGACGCCCAAAATGCTGGGCAGGTTCAGCGGGCGTTGAAATTAGTCGCGCCCTTACCAGTGGTGTGGCCCACCGCTGCTGACTGCCAACGTGCCTTGACTGATTTTACGTCCTATCACCTCTCGCATAACCTAGGCTTGTTGGATGCCTTAATTGCAGCTTGTGCGATTGGTTCGTCAGCGACGCTGTGTACCTTCAACCTCAAGCATTATCGGATGGTGCCCGGCCTAGGTGTAGCCCAGCCCTATGCCCGGTGAAGCACTTTTATGAGAATAAAAATGCAAGTAAATTCCGACTGCATTACCACGCCCAAGCCCCCAAGGCCAACGAGGAACCATCATGCCCGCTGAAACCTATGGTATTCTGCTGGTCAGCTTCAGCAAGCACAGCCACCAGCAGCACTTCATCCCCCTGTATCAGGCCCATCCCCGCCTGCGTATCATCGGCGTCGCCGACTACCCCGACATCGCCCCGGACTTGCGCACCTACAACCAGCAATGGGCTGGCCAACTCGGCGTGCCCTACTCAGAGGACCTCGACGAGTCCATCGACGACTCAGCCGTCGATATCGTCAGCGTCGGCTGCGAGATCGAACGCCGATCCGCGCTTATCGTCCGCGCCGCCGAGGCCGACAAGCACCTGTGGATCGACAAGTTTCCTGGGGCCACCCTCGCCGAGTCCGAAGCGTCCGCAGCCGCGGTCGAGCGCACTGGCGTCCGCGCGATCATCCCCGGCTACGCCTACGGCACCCTCGCCCAACACACCCGCCAAGTCCTCGCCAGCGGCGACTTGGGCACTCTACTTGGCGTTCACGTCGATGTAATGTTCGGCAAGGGCTGGCCGCGCCCCATAACCCAACGCCGCGCCTTTGTCGCACCCAATGGCCGGTGGAAATACCCCGATATCAAAAGAGAGTTGCTGACAGTGGGTGCATACGCCGTCGGCCTAATCCAAGAATGCCTCGGCCCCATCCGCCACGTCGTCGGCCACGCTGGGGCTTTCTTCTTCCCCGAACACGGTGCTCACGGCTGCGACGATTTTGGCACCCTGACCATGACCGATGCCGACGGGCGCGTAGCCACCTTGTGCGGCGGGCGCATTGGCACGGCCTCCCATCCCCAAGGTGGACCGTCACGGGCCTACCTAATCGGCACCCGCCAGAGTGCCACCATCGACGCAAAAAGACCGGCATTGGACGCCTATCTGCGCGACTACAGCACCGGCTACGACTATCAGCCCGATCCCAAGGATCCCATGCAGTGGCACGGAGGACCGCCCGTTCCAACCGTCGCCCTATCCGAGGACACAGCGGGCCTAGCAGCCGGGCTCGACGATTTGGTCGCCGCTATCGACGACGACCGCCCGACCCGCTATGGCGTGCGCCAAGCGCGCGATTTAATGGAAATTATTCTCGCTGGCTACCGCGCCGTCGAGTGCAACGCGGCCATTGACCTGCCGCTGGAGCAAAAGCTATGACTATCGCCCTCAGCGCCCATCCGGCTCTCAACCCACTCGTCGGCCAACTCACCGCCGCCCTGCCGATCAAGAGCCTATACTATCCAGCGCGTCGGAACCCCAACACCGACCTGCCTTTTTTTAGCGACTTGCCAGCCATGCTCCAGGCAACCAGCCCCCGCGTCTGCGCCTTCCTCTCGCCGTATGCAGACCTTCACAACGACGTCCGCACCTGCCTCCAAGCTGGCGTCGCCGTCCTCTGCGCCGGGCCAGTGCCCAAGGCCAACCAGCCCATCGCCACTGGCGGCATCCATCGCGGGTCGCCCTTGTTTGCCAAGGCGCTACAGAAGCGGCGCGATCCTTCGTTTGCCGAGCCGGTCTATCTGCGCCTCGTGGCCGGCGTCCAAGAGCCGGGATTGCTACCGGCGTGGTGGGCCGCCTGTGGCCAGCTAGCCCTTGCCAGCGACCTGCTAGACGAAAGCCCTACCCAAGTACATCTTTGCGCCAACCGTCACGGCCGCGCCTATCAAGTAGTGCTGACCGCCACGGCTCCCAGCGGCGCGTCGATTCAGATAGTCGTCGCCCCGCAGTCAGCAATCGCCGAGTTGACCTTGTTGGGCCGAGGCGGCGTAATCTCAGCCAGCGCCGCACACAGCGGAATCGCCCTAGCCAGCGCCAAGGGAACCCAAGTCGTGCCCGACGCGGCAACTCCCCCGGCTGAACTAGCGTGGTTGCGCGATTTTTTGGAAAAAGAGAATGCGCCGAGCGAGCACTCAGACAACAGCGGCCAAGCCCTGCTCAGCGGCCTGCGGCGGGCGCTGAGGACGCGCCAGCCGGTTTTGGTCACTTGCTGAGAAGGATGGGGAGACGATTCATGGATCAATGGGCGACTTCATAAAAATGATGCTAAAGGACGCCAAATCCGAGAACAAATAGCAAACTCCAGCGATTACAGGTTCATTGGCTAGAAGTCCATCTCCGGTTTCAGGGTCGTATCTCGTCCGAATTCTCATGCTTCCTGATTTGTAGGCTGAGGAGTTTGGGAGAAATCGACAACCTTAGACCCATGCTCCTGCTCTTTCTGTCGCAACGCTGTCGCCAAGCGATCAAGATCATATTCAAATTGCCGGGCCAGTTCGTCTTTCGCCTTCCATACCTCTTCAATTATTTCATCTTTCATCATAGATCTTCTCCCATGAGTTCTTGTGGAGTACAGATTTCCGGACAATAATGACTATACAGCCTACAAAGTTCACGGATGCTTGGTTTCATCTCCGCGTTATCGATATGTTTGAAGTTCCAAGTCATAAGATAATCGATGCGATGAACAGCAGAGAACGCGATATGAAGCGCATCATCTATTGCTTTTTCCGGTAAGGGGCCTTCGTTTATCATTTTCCGGGCTAACTCAACCGCAGAATCTGTCGTTGTGAGTATAGGTATTCCCTCTAGGGCATTCAGTCGTTGACGGGCGGCTTCCGCATCACCTTTATGGGCTTCGGACAGCACCAACTCAGAAGTAAATAAATCAAAATGGGTACGTCGATGGGCCCACCATTCTCTTGTAAGCTCTTGCCAAGCCGCAGCCAAGATATTTTTCGATGGCTTGGCCGTAAGGTAGCTGATGATCGTCGTCTCAATATAAACTTTTTTCACCACGCTTCTACTTTTTCAAGAGTTTTCGTGGCCTTGCCCGAGTCGGCGTACCATCATTTCGGCAGCCCTTGCTCGTCGTATAGCTCCTCTTGCCAAACTTTGGACGGCGGATGGTCGTCATCGTAAGGATATTTCGCACGCAACTGGCGACCGACTTCTAACCAATGCGCCTTCTCCTCGGTGATTTCTTCCGGCGTCATCTTACGCCTCAATGGAGGAACTTTTGCGTCCAAGTCATCCAAGGCCATTTTCAGCACCCGCTCGTGAGGATCGGGGTCAGTAAGAGCCAACCGTTCCGCCAATGCCTCGATTTGGGCCTCCATTTCTGGTTTCAGAGTCGTAGACATAGAGTACCTCTTCTCCTATTCTAATGAGCGAAACTCCGTCAACAAGCGCGCAGCCCGCTGCTTAGCTTGGGCCGCCGACGCCTCTTTTACATGCTCGTACCCACGAATGCCGTCCGGCAACTCGGCGATTTCCACGGCCAGCCCATAGCTTTCTTCGGCCAGCACCGGCAAGACCTCTTCGATCAACCCGCAGTACCAACCAATCAGTTCGCGTTCCAAGCGGCGTGCCTCCGTGCGTCCGAAGAGGTCGAAGGCGGTTCCCCTCAACCCCTTCAGCCGGCTCAGCAGCACCAGCGCCGGGCGCATGCCCTTGCCGAAGCCGATCTTGCCCTTGAGCAAGCGCCGCATCGTAGGCGGATGCAGTTGCCGGACGATTTCCACCTCCCCGTCAAACAGGGCGCGCATCCGCTCCTCGCTGTTGTTGCGCGTCGCCAACCGCGCAACCTCGTATTCGTCCTTGTACGCCATCAGCTTGTACAGGCCCCGCACCACGGCCCGAGTGAGTTGCAAGCCGTGCGATAAGCCCCGATCAACTTCCCACACTTGGCGCACAAACCCCAAGTAGCGCTGGGCATACGAGACGTCCTGATACGCGCACAACTCGGCCAGCCGCACCCCCAACTCCTTCTGCCCCTCCGCATCTAAATCCGCCAACGCGGCCAGCCCCTCGTCGAGCAGCGCCCCAGCAGCCGCGTCATGAGCCAGCCGCTCCTTTACCTCGGCCAACGTTTGGTCCGCAGACACTTGCTGAGTTCCCAACGCCCGCTCCACCTGCGCCGGATCAGCCACAGCCAAGCGCCCCCAGCGAAAAGCCTGAATATTGTTCTCCACGGCCTGCCCGTTTAGGACAATGGCCTGCTCAATGGAGGCCGCTTGTAAGGGCAGCACCCCGGCCTGATACGCAGCCCCCAACAGGAGCATGTTGGCAAAAATTGTGTCCGAGAACAGCCGCTCGGCCAACCAATAGGTATCGAGGTAGATGTTGTCCTTGCTCGTGCAGCGGTCGATCAGGGCGCGCAGTTGGGCCGCGTCGGGAAAGGGCTGCATGCGCGGGTTGCGATTCATCTCCGCGTTGGCGATTTCAGCGGTGCTGACGAAGGCGCGGGTGCGCTCGGGCGCGGCGTATTTGAGGTTGTCCGGCTCGGACGCCCGCAGCAGATCAAACCCCAAGTACAGATCGACTTCCCCCGGGAAAAGGCGGTTGAACACGGGCTGCTCGGCGGCGCTTATCACCATCGGCGCTTCGACCGGCCCGCCCTTTTGCGCCAAGCCAGTGTTGTTGGACAAATACACGTATTTGCCCTCCATCATGGCCGCGTACGCAATGAGATGTGAAATCGTCACCACGCCCGTCCCGCCCCGACCCATGGCGAAGATCGCGTACGGCCGGTTCAGCGGGCACTCCGGCGGCTCTGGCAACTCGTCCAAAGGCTCCGGACGACGACGGCGCAAACGCGTGCCCTTGGCCGGCTTGACCACGGCAAAGGACGGGCACTCGCCGTCGATGCACAGCCCATCTTGAGCGCATTGGGCCTGCCGAACCTGCGTCTTGTCGCCGAACTCGGTCGCCACGCTGTAGAGCGCGGCGCAGCCTTCGGACTGGGCGTAACAGTCGCCGCAGCCCTCGCAAATATCCTCGTCAATGAGCACGTACTCGTCGGGCGTCAAACCTTGGCGGCGGCGACGACGGCCCTTCTCGGTGGCGCATTCCTTGTCGAGGATGAGCACCGTGGTCCCGGCAATCTCCTTAAACTGCTCAAGGGCCTCGGCGTGGCGCTCCAAGCCGAAAACCTCGATCCGCTCCCCGTCCAAGTGGCGATAGCGCGTAGTATCCTCGCTGACGATCCCCACCTTCACTACCCCCAGCCCCAAAAGCTCCTGCACGACATCCGACACCGGCCGCTGTCCCCCAGGCGTCTGCCCACCGGTGAGCGCGACTGCCCCGTTAAAAAGCAGCAAAAAGGTGATGTTCACTTCGCCTTGGACGCAGCTTTGAATCGCGCCGCGGCCGCTGTGGAAATAGCTTCCGTCGCCCAAGTATTGGTAGATGTGCTGGTTGCCGTTGAAGGGTGCCCAGCCGCTGTAAATGGACCCACCAGCCCCCATGGTGGGGATGTACAGCACGCCGGAGTCGTAGGCTTCAATCGCCCGGATAGAGGAGCAGCCAATGGCCCCCCCAGGCTTTTCGTGCAAATCGCGGAAGGTGTTGTACGGACAGCCGCCGCAGGACATGGGCGTGACGCGGGGCACGGTCGGATAGGTGCGGTCGAGCACGCGCTGGAGTTCGGCGAGGCGCTCGGGGGATGCCCCCAGACGCGGGCCGAGCTTGAGCGCCAATTCCTCGGGATCGACTTCGCCGTGCGCCGGAATCAGCGGCTGCCCGTCCTCGTCCCACTGGCCGTACACGGCCTCCACATCCGTTCCCCACAGCGCGGCTTTGACGCCCTCTTCGACAAAAGGGCCAGGCTCTTCGACCACGTAGATGTGCCGCAGACCTCGGGCGAAGGTGCGCACAACCTCGTA
Source organism: Candidatus Latescibacterota bacterium (assembly GCA_022819745.1). Next base: position 44,279 of record JAJEGS010000058.1, read on the forward strand.
GTCGAGCGGATAGCTCACCGCGAGGTGCAACATCGGCACGCGCAGCCCCAAATAGTCGAGGGCCTGCCGCACGTCCGCGTAGCTCTTGCCCACAGCGACGATGCCGACCCCACCGCCTGCATCCGCATCCACTATGCGGTTGAGGTCGTTGGCGCGGACATACGCTTCCACCAGCGGCCACTTTTCCTCCACCAGTTGCTGCTGCATGGGCAATGCGCCCGTAGCCATGACGATCTGGTTGAATCGCTTGGCAAACGCGCGCTCGGGCAAGGCGATGTCTGGCCGCACACCGGCCAAATCGACCGTGCTCGCGCCATCGCACACCGGCGTTGCCAGCTTGAGCGCGGTTACCACGCCAGCGTGGCGCGACAGGGCGACCGCGTGCAGCCCCAAGCGAATGACGTCCTCGATGCTGGCCGGATAGAAAATCGGCACCATGCTGCTGCGCAACACCCAATCGCTGGCCCCGGGCGAGACCGAACTCTTGGAGCGGTGATCTTCTCCCGACAGCAGGACCATGGCTCCGCGTGCCCCCGTGCCGCTGAGGTTGGCCAACCACACCTCGTCGGGAATCCACATCGTGCCGTGCGCCTTGCCGTACCAAAAGGCATCTATGTCCCCACTGGCCGCAAACTGGCTGCCTAATACAGCAGAAGCCGCAGTTTTCTCGTTGATGCCGAACTGATGCACCGTGCGCCCCAGTTCGTTGAGCATTTCGAGTTGGGCGACGACCTTCAGGTCCAGCCCACCCAGCGGCGACCCTTCATAGCCGGTGAAATAGGTCTGGTTGACGTGGCCGGTGGCTTGGTCGCGCTCCTGTTTTTCGCGCACGAGACGTACAATCGCCTCCATGCCCGTGAGAAAAACCCGGCCATCGCGCTGTAGAAATTTGTCCTGAATGTCCAGCTTCATAAGAGGCTCTTGAGCTACGCCCTCCCGGTAGCTCTTGTCCGTTATCCTATATTGTATATATAATAGACAACAGTACCACAGACATACGCCACCCTTTAATCCACAACGTAGAGTTAGCAATGGCCGAAACGATTGACGAACTCACCATCCAGTACGAGGAAGACGGCAAGGTCTTGCGCAAAGAAGTAGCCAAGGAAGTGCTCAGCAAAGGGGCTTGGGCGACGATTATGTACCTCTACCAAGACCTCAACCGCACAACCGGCGAATACGGCCCGAGCAAAATATCCATTCGCCGCTACCAGAAGCGCGACGGCACCTTTTTGCAGCGCAGCAAGTTTGAGGTGTCAAGCGCCGCGCAAGCGCGCGCGATCTGCAGCAAGATACAAGACTGGTTCCCCCCAGAATAGACGCGCAGCTTACCCTGCTCTGCTAGCGACCTTCACCTTCACGCGGTGCCAGCCTGTGCGGCCATCGTACAGATCGGCTCCAGCGTCGGTCCGCGGCTGGGAGTCCCCCTCGCTATCCGTTGCCCGCGCGACGATTTCGTACTCGCCCGACGCGGGCAATGCCCATTCGTACGCCCACGTGACCCAAATGTTGGGCAAGCGCTGGGTGGTAATCTGCGCCTCGTGCCAAGCCCGCCCGCCATTGGTGCTAACCCGCACCGATTCGACCGTGCGCTCGCCAGCCATGGCGATCCCGTGGATGATAAACGAGCTGCCTTCGACCCCGCGCAGGGTTTGCAGCACCACTGAAACGCCGCCGTTGGCAGGGTCTTTCACATCGTCCCACACCGACAGGGGCGCGTCAATCCGCGAGTTCACGGTCGCCACGGCCTCGTCCGACCACTTGAAGGGCTTGTTCTCGGGCTTGCTTTCCCAGTAGCCTAAATACTCTTCGTCGATCAACTCGATGCGAGTGATCCACTTGGGCATCTTTTGGCCGTAGTGCCCGGGATTTATCAAGCGCAGGGGAAACCCGTGCTTAGACGGCAGCGGCTCGCCATTCATTTCCCAAGCGAGAATCACCTCGTCGCGCAGCGCCCGCTCTAGCGGAATCGACGTGGTATAGCCATCGGAGCTGTCGCTGTAAAACTTGACTCGGATCGCCTCGCTCTTGATCCCGGCTAGGTTAAGAACCTCAGACAGCGGCGTGCCGCCCCACTCGGCATTGCCCACCAACGGTCCGCCGATCCAGTTGCCAATGCACTGCATGGTCAAGACCTGCCGCTGCATGGGCAGCGCAGTAATATCCGCGTACGTCAAGCCCGCCAGAGGCTGATCCACCAACCCGTCCACCGCCAAGCGCCAACTATTGGCCGAGATCTTCGGGTCGTAGTTTTTCCCGTTAATCGACTGGAGATAGTGCCGCGCATTGGAAGTAATCGGCGGCAGCGGTAGCATGTCTGCCATCTTTTCCACGGACATCTCTTCCACGTCCATGTCCATCACGTCCATGTCCGGCCCGGTGGGCATGCTCTTGAAGCGCACCTCGTTGCCGTCGCAACCCCAAGTGGGGAGAATCGCGGTGGCGATAGCCGCCCCGCTCGACTTGAGAAACTGACGCCTAGTTGATCTATTCATGACGACTCCTTTAACGAATGAGGGCCAACCCTAGGCCCAACGACGATCCAGCCCCGATGTCCTCACCCGTGACGACCGACTTCCACAACAAGTCGATCCACAGCGGGCCAACCACCTGCACGGCCACATTGAAACCCATTTCGGTGAAATCCCCCTCCGAAACCTGCACTACTCCGACCACTCCCCCCTCTGAGTCCGCCGCGAGTGTGTACACGCTGGCGACAAAACCCTTGGCAAACAGCCACGGACGCGGCGTAGCCCCTAGCTCGACAAAATAGGACGCTTGATTGGAAAACGGGCCGCCGCGCCGCTTGTATCCCACTTCGCCACCCGCGTAGAGCGGCAGCGGATAGAGCGACAGCCCCGCCAAGAGTCGCGCACCTTGGTCGGAATAACCAGTGCCAAGGGCCGGGTCGAACTCTCGGTCGTACCCGCTGGGAAACGCGACATCGACCTGCGGCGACAGCACCAGTCTGCCTTCGGTGAGCTGGTATTTCGCGCCGAGATGCACGTCTCCCAGCCCCCAAGTGATGCGCTCGATAAAGCTATCCTCAGATACCAGCCGCCCCGCGCCGACCTGCCCGGTCAGCGTCAATCGATCGAGCAACCCGTACTCGCCGTAGGCAAGGATCTGGCGGGCGCGGAATTGGTTGTCGTCCATGCCCATGAGCGCACGTTTGCCCATGTCGTTAAAGACCTCAGTGGTCGAGTAATGGATTCCCGATAGTTTGGCGTAGTAGCCTCCGCGAGGCTGGCTCCAAGCCCCGGCCCAGACCTCGCCGGCCCAACACAGGGCCAACAGGCCCATTGCTAACCAACGCATTTCCCAACCCCTTTCTGCGGTACAATCCGCTCGTAAAGTGCTAACAGTTTCTCGCCCTCGGCCTCCCAGTTAAAATGCTCTTCAGCAGCTTGCCGCGCCTGCGCTGCCTTGGCCTGCGCTGCCGCCGGGTCGTCGAGCAAGCACCCGATGGCGCGCGCATGGGCGGCCGGGTCGCTCGGGTCTGCGAGCAGTCCCCAATCCGCGACCGAGAGAAATCTGCGTATGGAAGGTAAATCACTGGCGACTACGGGCAAGCCGCAGGCTAGATACTCAAAGAGCTTGGTCGGCACGAAGGAGGCCAAATTCTTGGGCGAGATCTGCCCTGGCACCAAGCCAATCTGGCACGCGGCAATCGTCGCCCCTAATTCGTCGTACGGCACGCGCTTTTCACTGTAGTGGATCTGTTCTTCCAGTCCCCACTCCCGTCGGAAGGCCTCAAACCGCTCCCGCAGCTCCTGCGAGTGAAACGTCCCGACGCTCAAGAGGCGAACCTGCGGGTGGGTCTTGGCCAGTTCGCGCATGATTTCGAGCAGGAACAGTCCGCCCCGATCTTCGGATAGCGAGCCAATGTGGACCAAGGCGCAAGGACCTAACTCGCTGCAGCCGGGGGAATACCACTCCAAGCGCGGATAATTCTTCACCACCGCAAAGGGACGCTTGGCAAAGCGATCTTCTTGCTCCTCAACCACTCCGACCACGGCCGTGACAAAGTAGCGCGCGAGCACGCGTTCCCCCCAATCGACTAACCGCGCAAGAGGCCGCCGCAGCCGCTCGGGCACCCACGGCCGCACCATGGCTACCAGTGGGAAGTGCTCGTGGACGTCGTAGATGACCCGGCGGCCACAGAGCTTGAGCACCGCGCCCACCGGCAACAGCTCGGGGTCGTGGAAGTGGAAACAAGCGGCGTTCGCACCTAGCCCGACGCGCAGCAAACGCCACAGATTCAAAATCCGCTGGCCTACCCCTCGCGCCACTGGCACGGTCTGCACGCGCACCCCTGCTCGCACCCCATTCCACTCCTCCGGCCCTGGCCCCACCACCGTCACCGCGTATCCGACCCGCGCCAAGGTCTGCGCCTGCTTGTAGAAAATCCGCGCGTCAAACGGGCTGTGGACATTCGTCAGGTGGTACACCTCAGGCGCAGCCAAAAAGCACCTCCCGACTTTGCGGGCCGCAATTAAACAGCAAATCCAACACCGACATCTCGGCGACAAAACCCGCGTGACACTGGGGGTACTCCGGGTGTTCAAAGCGAGTAAAGCGGCACTCAACGCCTTCCGCGGCAAATGCCTCCACATCCACATACGCCTTCGAGGCCCCTTCCCCCGACAGGTACACCTGGCAGCCGCACGACTTGGTCATATCCACCAAGCGCAAGGTCCGCTCGTCCCGCAGGTCCATCTGCGAGCTGAAGCGGACTTCGACCTCCAAATCCAAGAGCTGCAACAGGTGACGCATCAGAGCCACGTTTAAGTCGAGTAACTGAGTCCACGCACTCGCGTATAAGTCCTCTATCGCCGGAGCGTACTCATCAAAAAAAGGCGCGTGCCCGTAGTGCCAGCGCAGGGCTTGGCAGTGCTTGCGCCGCCAATCGCCGTCGGGCGGGATCTGCACATCGCATATTCGCTGCTGGCCTCGGCCCCGCGTCAGCACCGGCACGGTCAGCCATTGCCAGCCATCGGCCGTGCGGATGCGGTTGCGATTGGTCAGACTACCACGGCTGTATTGCACGTCGTCGGCCAAGACCCACACGTCGGCTTGCCCCACCTTGTGAAACAAGCCCAGCCAAGGCAGGAAGTTGGGCTGGTGCGCCGCCAGCACCCGGCTCATTACCTTATCCACCTGAGCACATCAAATGCCTCGGCGTACTCCACCATAATCTGCCCACCCCGGGTTCGCGCCCAGCTCCATATAAACTCCTCTTGGGTGTACGGACGATGCTGTTGGGACTGGTAGCAGCGCAGCGCGGCAATTTTGGTCTGAACGTGCTCGCGAGTGAGCACGCAAAAATGTCGGTAGTCAAAACTTAAGTTGTTCCACGGCAGCTCGTAGCCGAGCACGGTGACCGTCTTAAAGGCGCGCAGGCCCTCAATGTGAACAGTCTGGTGATCTTGGTGCAGGTCTTGGGCGCTGGGCAAGAACACGGTTCCTGGATCAATTTCTCTTTTCATCCTCACCAACTCTTCGAGGATTTCTTGGCGCATGTGGGGCAGGTGGCGCACTTTGTACTTATAGACCAGCAGGTTCGCCGCAGGGATCCCCAGCACCTTCGTCCCCTCCCGCACCTCCTTTTCCAGAATGTCGGGCGGAAAGGGCGGCGGCACTGACTCGGCCGCCGTGGAAAAGGCCGCGTAGTACACCTCGCGCCCCTCTTCTACCATGCGGCTGATCGTCCCTCCACAGCCGAGCTCGCCGTCGTCCGTGTGCGGCGCGAGTACCAAGACCCGGTTATTTGCCGTCACGACAATCTCCTTCTGTCTCTGCCAATACCTCCGCCAAGCCACAGCACACCATTTCCACGGCCTCGTCTCTCAAGCCCGGAAACATCGGCAGGCTCACCACCTGCGCTAGCACTTCCTCGGCAACGGGAAAATCCCCAAGGCCATAGCCTAACTCCCGCTGGTAAAACGGCGTCAGATGGCACGGCGGCCAGTACACGCTGCCCGCTTCAATCCCCCAGCGCTCGCGCAACTGGGCGACTACCCACTCGCGTCTTTTCCCGGCGGGCAAGCGCACGGGAAACTTGTAATATGCGTGTAATTGGCCCGCGAATTCCGGCAAGAGCACCTCGCCGCACCCCAAGCGCGTGAGCGCGTCTCGGTAGCGGGTGGCGAGGCGGTTGCGCGCGGCTGTGTGCTCGGCCAGCCGCGCCAATTGCCGCAAGCCGAGGGCCGCACTCAATTCGGGCAAGCGGTAGTTGTTGCCCAAGCGCTCCAACGAGCGGCCCTTTGCGCTGACCCCATGCGTGCGGAAGCTCCGCGCAAAGTCGGCCAAATCGCGATCATTGGTACTCAACATGCCCCCCTCACCTGTCGTCAGCGGCTTGGTCGGAAAAAAGGAAAAGCCCGCAGCATCGCCCAAACTCCCGGCCGGTTGGCCGTCGGCACTAGCACCGTGAGCGTGGGCTGCGTCTTCGAGCAGCAACAGTCCGTGCGCGCGGCAAAACGAGCGAATGGCCTCAATGTCGGGCGCAATTAGACCGGCGATGTGGACCACAACGACGGCCCGCGTCTTTTCCCCGACCTGCGCCTCGATCTGCGGCAGGCCACTCGACAGGGTCTGCGGGTCAATGTCGCAGAGGACGGGCCGTCCTCCGGCCAACAGCGCAGCGTTGGACGAGGCAATGAACGTATTCGTCGGCACTACCACTTCCCGCCCTTCGACTCCCCAATAGCGCAAGGCTACCTCTAACGGCGCGGTCCCCGAGCTCATACCTACGGCGTGTTCCGCGCCCACACACGCGGCGAACTCCTGCTCGAACCGCTCCAAGTAAGGCCCCATCGTCAGGCGTCCACTGCGGAGGATAGCGGCAAAATCCTCGAGCAGCGCGGCCACATCCTCCTCGGGGATGCAGGGCCTAGTCTGGGGCACTTTAGGCTGCACGGTCGCGTCCGTCTTCCAGATCTAGCGTGCTTCCCACAAAACCACCGGCTTCTAACACCAACATTTTCACTGCAAAAACTCCTTAATCAATTGAATGCACTGCAACATACACAAATACACAAAGAGGCGCGTTTCCAGCAAGAGACAACGACCCGCTGCCTCCTTCTTCCTTTGACAAACAGGACCTCGCCTTTAACTTTTGGAACATGAATCCAACGACTCGGAATCCCACCCGCTCAGTTCAAATCGGCCGCACGACCATTGGCGGCGATAACCCCATTGCCGTACAAAGCATGGCCGCAACTCGCACCCAAGACACAGAGGCCACCATCCGCCAGCTCCGGCTCTTAGCTGAGGCCGGAGCAGACGTCATCCGCGTGGCCGTAGATAGCAAAAAAGACGTGGAAGCCCTTGCCCAAATCGCGCCTACCGTTGACGTGCCGCTATCCGTGGATTTGCAAGAAAACTATCGGTTGGTGCGCAGCGTGGCACCGCACGTAGAAAAAATACGCTACAACCCCGGGCACCTCTACCACCACGAAAAGAACAAGCCGGTCGCCGACAAGGTCGCCTTTATTGCCGACGAGGCCGCCAAGCACGACTGCGCCCTGCGCGTGGGGGTCAACTGCGGCTCGGTCGATCCGGCCCAAGCCGAGCGCTTTCCGACCGACGATTCCATCTCGCCCATGATCGCCTCGGCTTTAGAGCACTGCGAATTGCTTGACGGCTTGGGCTTTACGCGCTACTGCGTCTCGCTCAAGGACTCCGATCCCGCCAAGGTCATTGCCGCCAACACTCGCTTTGCCCAACAGCGGCCCGACGTGCCCCTGCACCTCGGCGTCACCGAGGCCGGGATGCCCCCCGAAGGCGTGATCAAAACCCGCATTGCCTTTGAACAACTCATCAGCGCCGGTATTGGCGACACCATTCGCGTGTCGCTGACCTTGCCGTTTGACGACAAGGGCGAAGAGGTCAAAGTCGGGCGACAGATCCTCGACGATATCTACTCGGGCCGCTTCCGCTCAGTCCCCAAGTTGCTCCCGGCCGGGCTAAACATCATTTCCTGTCCCTCTTGCTCGCGGGTGGAAAACGAAGCCTTCATCGACTTAGCCCACCAAGTGCGCGAGCTAACCGAGTACGCCCGCGACCACCAGATCACCATCGCCGTCATGGGCTGCCGGGTCAACGGCCCAGGCGAGACCGACGACGCCGACTTGGGACTGTGGTGCGCCCCGAACTTCGTCAACCTCAAGCGCGGCCCCCAGCTTATCGGCCAGTTTCCGTACGACGAGGTCCTCGATGTGCTCAAAGAGCAAGTCGACGAGTTGATTGCCGTTGGCTAGGTCCTTAAGGAAATATCAAAAGTGCCGGAAGCTGAGAGAGTGGAAATTACCGACGATACCCTAATGGCGGATCTTTCCGACGGGCGGACCATCTCCGTTCCGTTGGCTTGGTATCCTAGGTTAGTGCATGCAACGCCCGCAGAAAGACGCAACTGGCGGCTTATCGGTGTAGGCCAAGGAATCCACTGGCCCGACCTAGACGAGGATATCAGCGTGGAGGGATTGCTAGCGGGTAGGCCTTCCGGTGAGAGCCAAAAATCCTTGAAGCGGTGGCTAGAAACGCGGATTTGAGACACTCGCTGCCGTTCCTTAGACCGTAAACCCAATTACACCCACAGATTAGGTATCCCATGCAAAATCCTATCAAAGAACAACTTGCCGCTGGGCAACCCTCCATCGGCTCCTGGCTCAACCTAACCTCGCCGCTGGCAGCCGAAGTCATGGCCGCGGCCGGCTTCAAATGGCTGGTAGTCGATGCCGAGCACTCGGCCTTCGACCTCGGCCACATCGCCCATACCTTCCGCGCCATCGAGGCGCGGGGTGCCCTGCCCTTGGCCCGCGCCTGGGACCACGACCCGACCACGGCCGCTCGCCTGCTCGACGCCGGGGCTTGGGGCTTGGTCTTCCCGCACGTCAGCACCCCGGAGCAGGCCGAAAAGTTGGCCCAAGCCGTGCGCTATCCACCGCGCGGCAACCGGTCGGTAGGCACGGGCCGCTGCGTCACATTGGCCCCGGACTATCGCCAGCGCTTTGATGACGCCGTCCTCTGCATCCCGCAGATCGAGGACATGGAGGGCATTGAAAACGCCGAGGCCATCGCCCGCGTCGAAGGCATCGATATCGGCTTCCTCGGGCCGGGCGATTTGGCCATGTCCATGGGCGTCGCCGCTGGCCACCCCGACCACGAGGCCGCCTTGCAGGCTTTTCGCGCTGGCTGCGTCAAAGCCGGCAAACCCAGCGGCATCCCAGTCAAGGACTCCGCCGAAGTCAAACAGCGCATCGCCGAGGGCTTCCAGTTCATCGACTTCAGCAACGATATGCGGTTTTTAGAAGCCACGGCGCAAGCCGCCTACCGCGAAGCCACGGCTGGATGAACATCCTCAACTTCGGCTCGCTCAACATCGACCTCGTTTATCAAGTCGAGCACATCGCCCGCCCGGGCGAGACCATCGCCAGTTCTTCTCACCAAGTCTTTGCCGGCGGCAAAGGCGCGAATCAATCGGCCGCCCTTGCCCGCGCTGGCGCAAGTGTCTTTCACGCTGGTCAAGTCGGGCCAGACGGGCAATGGCTGGTCGATAAATTGGCTGGGCTGGGCGTGGATGTGCAGCACATCCGCGTCGGCGATGTGCCTACCGGCCACGCCATTATCCAAGTTGACCGCCAAGGCCAAAACAGCATCGTCCTCTTTGCCGGAGCCAATGCCCAAATAGATAGAGAGGCTATAGACGCCGCGCTATCCCATTTTGACAGAGAGGATATCCTCCTCTTGCAGAATGAGATAAACGACATTGCTTACATCATCACCTCAGCCGCTGAGCGGGGTCTGACGATATGCTTAAACCCCGCGCCCTTTGGCCCGGAAGTTTGCGCGTATCCCCTCGAATTGGTCGATTTGCTCATCGTCAATGAAACCGAGGCCACCGGCCTTGCGGGTGCATCGGAGCCTACCGCGCTGGCCTCGCTCTGCCCCCACGCTCAGATCGCGCTCACACTAGGGGCCGCTGGTGCTCAGTACCATTCCCCAACCGAGGAATTCCACCTTCCAGCACCACAGGTCAAAGCGGTCGATACGACAGGTGCGGGAGACACTTTCATCGGCTATTTTCTTCAGGGCCTGACCGCCAGCATGACGGCGCGAGACGCCATGGCCCGTGCGGTAAAAGCCGCGGCTTTATGCGTCACTCGTCCGGGGGCCATGGATTCAATTCCAGCCGCAGATGAAATAGATTAAACCATTGTAGTAGAAAGGAATACACATGCCGAATATCATGCTCACCGCCCAGTTCCAGAACGCCGAATTCGCCTCCAGCGAGCGAGAACAGGGCCTCGAACACCTCCGCTCCTTGGGCACCCTCGTCCCAGAGCCAGCCGTTCTCGCCCCCGAACACGCTCCCGACCTGATCGCCTCTATCGCCAGTTCATCGGTCTATACGGACGAATTTTACGCCGCGGCCGAGGATTTGCGCATCGTCGCCCGCTGGGGCGTCGGTTTTGACAAGGTCAATGTCCCAGGGGCCACGCGCTACGGCGTGATCATCACCGTGACGCCGGTTCACATGGACGCGGTCGCCGAATACGCCATTGCCCAGTGGATGGCCACCCTCAAGCGGGTCTATACCCTCAATCACCTCTCCCACCGAGGCGATTTCTCTATCATCCGCACCTATGAGGCCCAATACACCACCCTCGGCCTGTACGGCTGCGGCCGCATCGGCCAAGAGGTAGCCAAGCGCGCCGTGCCGCTCTTAGGCGAAGACGGTCGCTTGATCATCTATGACACCCGTCCCGACATCGCCGACATCGCCGCCCAATACGGGGCTGAAGTCGCCGACTCGCCCGAAGCGCTCTTTCGCGAGTGCGACACAGTTTCGCTCCACGTCTCGGGCGACGAGACCATCGTCCACTACGACCTGCTCAGCCTGATGCAACCCCACGCCTCGCTGATCAATCCCTCGCGCGGCAATCTCGTCAACGACGAGGACGTCCACCGCGCCATTGAGGAGGAAAAACTCCATTACTACGTGGTGGACGATCCAGTCAACGACACCCGCGCCATCCACAAGGACCACCCGCGCATCATCTGCACCAACCACAACGCCGGCATTACGGTCGAATCCACCATGCGCCTCGACGCCAAAGGCATCGAGCAAGTCTCAGCCGCCATCGCCGGCCGTCAGCCTGAACACATCCTCAATCCAGAGGTCCTCGACCACCCACGAGTCAAGGCGTGGCTCAAGGAGTAAGGCTGTGAAAATAACCCGCTTCGACATCACCCCGCTCAACAATCGCGGCCTCCTGCTCCAAGTCGAAACCGACGCTGGCCTCACGGGCTTAGGCGCGCCCATGAACTACGAACACGGCCGCACGGTGGAGCGGGCCATCCTCGACATGGGCGATTACCTGATTGGCCGCGACCCCCTGCAAATCGAAGACCACTGGCAGACCCTCTACCGCTCCAGCTACTCCCGCCAGATGCCGATCCTGTTGGCGGCCCTCAGCGGCATAGAAATGGCTTGTCTGGATCTATTAGGTAAAATCGCTAACTTACCCATGTGGAAGCTATTAGGTGGATCAGTGCGAGAGAGAATCCGCGTCTATGGATCGGCTGGAGGTGCCACCCCAGAGCAAGCCGCCCAAGCCGCCAGCCAGCGCGTCGAACAAGGCTTTACAGCGCTCAAAACCACCCCCTTCCCCAATCCCGTGCGTCCCATCGAGACCCCGGCGGGCATTGAACGAGTCGTGTCCCATATTGCGGCTATGCGCGAAGCCGTCGGCCCAGCCATCGACATCGCCATCGACTTCCACCGTGCCACCAGCCCGGCGTTGGCCAAAGTGCTCCTGCGCGAGCTCGAGCCACTCAAGCCGCTCTTCGTCGAGGAGCCGACCCGTTCCACCGACAATATCGGCCCCCTGCTGGAACTGACGCGCTCGACTTCTATCCCCATTGCCACCGGCGAGCGCTGCGCCACCCGCTGGGGCTTCCGCGAATTGTGCGAGCGCAAGGCCGCGGCTATCGTCCAACCCGATATCCGCCACTGCGGCGGCATCCTCGAAATGAAGAAGATCGCCGCCTTAGCCGAAGTCCACGAAATCACCGTCGCGCCTCACAACGCCGCCGACCCCCTCGGCATCGTCGCCTCTGTACACGCGATGGCCGGCACGCCCAACTTCCTCATCATGGAATACGGCGGTGGTGGCGGCGAAGGTTTCTTCACCAACCCGTTGCAAATGCAGGATGGATTTGTGGAATTGCCCCGAGGGCCGGGGCTAGGCGTGGAGATTGATCCAGACGGTCTGGAGGCGGCTACCCATCGCGGCCCTTGGCGGCAACGGACGATGCGCCGCCACCCAGAGGACGGCTCCTTCGCGGATTTTTAGCTGGCCGCACTTACAGCGGCATGTACTCCAGCCCCAAAACCCGCTCGACAAACCAACCCAGCCCAAAAAGTCCAATGAGCGCCGACACCACCAAGACGACCGTCCGCTGATAGGACTGCCGGCTGAGCCAAGCGATCAAGGGAAAGACGAGCGCGACAATGGCTACCTGACCGATTTCCACGCCGGCGTTGAACGCAAACAGCGAGGCGACCAGCCCCTTGGTCGGCAACCCCAACTCGCGCAGCACATTGGCGAAGCCAAACCCGTGCACCAGCCCAAAGGCAAAGGTGATTATCCAGCGGTAATCCATGCGCTTGAGCCAGAAGTTCTCCACCGCGACGTACACGATGCTCAAGGCAATGCCAGCCTCTATCCACTGGCTCGGCAAGCGGACGATTTCGAGGGCCGCCAAACAGAGGGTGATGCTGTGGGCAATGGTAAAGGCCGTTACTACCTTGACCAAAGTGAGCAGCCGACCACCCACCACGATCAGCGCCAGCAAAAACATGACGTGGTCGTAGCCGAGGAAAATGTGCTCCACCCCGAGCACTGTGAACTCGTATAGATGGTCCCACAGCGACTTCTCTCCAGCAAAGGTCTGCTGCGGCGATTCCGCGGAAAACACAGCTTGGACTAGCGGCTGACCGGGTAACATGACTTTGGCCAAATTTTTGTGCGCGTCCCCAAAGCGCTCCGGCCAACCGACCCAGACCTCCAGCTCGCTGAGGGGTTCCTCTAACTCGGCGCTGAAGTACACGTTGGCAAACATATTGCCCTGATCGTCCGGGGTGATGTCTCCCCTGTCGCGCACGAGAGCGAGCGGCTCGCCGTTGGCCCGCAGGCGCATCTGCTCTTCGACAAAGGCGAATACGTCGTCGAGGCCGGCCTCTATCTCTTCGTAGAACAACAGGCTGTCCCCGTCTTGATCGATGCCGATTTTCAGGAGATCGAAATCGTCCATGCGCACGCGCACTTTGAGCGCGGCGTCCTCGGCGATCAAATTCGTGTAACTGGTGTTGAGCTTGTGGGCGTGAACTGAACTAGGGGAGGCAAAAAACAGCAGGGTGAGTGCAAATATGAATATCAAGCTAAGGCGTGTCTTCATTTTCCTCTTCTTTTAGCAAAGAGCGGATATAAGCGGCAATCTGCTCGCGTTCCTCCTCTGACAGATGTCGATAGCCTGGCATGGAAGTACCGGGCATTCCCTTCTGAATCGTCCAGGCGATGGCGGCCTTGCTGTGGCCGTTTTTGTACGCTGCGGGATCGCGGAAATCGCGTGGAGGCGGCTTGAGCGTTGCCGCGATCTGGCCATCGCCGCGACCGTCCGGGCCGTGGCACACTGCGCATCCATTGCGCGTAAAGAGCGCTTTGCCTTCGGCCACCGCGCCGTCGTCGCCGTCGTCGCTCTCGCCAGCGCAGCCAGCCGCCAAGGCAACCAACGTCCAGCGCACTATCGCTGCCTTAGACAACGCGGCTCTGCAGTTCAAAGCTGAAGGTCGTCCCCGCCCCTAACTTGCTCTGCACGGACACTTGCTCGCCGTGGGCTTCGGCGATGTGGCGCACGATGGACAATCCCAAGCCCGTGCCGCCGAGATCGCGCGAGCGCCCCTTGTCAACCCGGTAGAAGCGCTCGAAAATCCGGCCCAAGTCCTCGGAAGGGATGCCAATGCCGGTATCTTCGACGTAAATCGTCAGGCGATCGGTGCCCTCTACGGGCCGCGTGCCAATGAGGACTTTCCCACCGGCAGGCGTGTATTTGACGGCGTTGTCGAGCAAGTTGATTAGGGCCTGTTCAATCAATTTGGGGTCGCAGATCACCTGGACAGACGGCGGAATGTCGCAGTGAATGGCGATTTGTTTTTGCGCGGCCGCTTGGCTGACCGAACCGACGGACGTATCGACTAAGGGCTTTAGCTCACAAGGAATCAGCTCGACTTCCAGTTGATCGGATTCCAGCCGCGACAGATCGAGCAAATCGCAGAGCAAGCAGGTCAAGCGGTCGGCGTGATTCTCAATGATGCCGGTAAAGCGACGCGCCGTCTCCCGGTCATCGACCGCGCCATCGGATAAAATCTCGGCATAGCCCTTAATGGCTGTCAATGGCGTACACAACTCGTGCGACACATTGGCCACAAAGTCGCGGCGCATCCGCTCGAGTTGGCGCAAGCGCGTAATATCGTAGAGGACCGCCACCGCGCCAATACACTCGTTCCCTTCGAAGACGGGCGCGACCTGCATGTCCAAATGGCGCTCCGGCGCTCCGGTCAGCTCCACTTCCATTTCTCGGCGTCGGCCTTCGGCCAAACACCCGGCTAGCGCGTCTTGGATAGCCGAGTAGCGCACAACCTCAGCGGTCAACAATCCCTCTAGCGGCGGGTCTAAGCCAAACAGGTTGGCCAGCGCCTTATTGGCCAGCACCACCCGACCATCGCGATCGACGACCAAGATGGCCTCGGTAATGCTTTCGAGGATGACCTCTAAGCGATTATTTTCGCTTTCTAGCTGACCGACGCGCTGTTGAATGCGCTCGGCGAGTTCCTCTAGCGGACGCGCCAACTCGGGATGGAAAGCTTCCAGCCAAGTCGAGTCGCCGGGAGTCGCTTGGTCGAGTTGGCGCAACCGCTCTCCCTGCCGGCGAGCCGCGCGACCCCAGAACCAAATTTGGCCGCCAGTCCAAAGCGCGGCCAACACAAGTGCGAGTGCGATGTGACCACTCCACCAGACGAGCGCGACCAACAGCGCGTTGCTCAGGAGCGCGACCCACCCGAGGTGCACCCTATCGTCCCTCGCGGCGAAAGCGATAACCCATGCCGCGCACGGTTTCGACCATCTCGGCTGCCACCCCGAGCTTTTCCCGCAAGCGGCGGATGTGCGTGTCAACCGTACGGCGATAGCCAACGTACTCGTAGCCCCACACCACCTTGAGCAACTCTTCCCGCGACTGCACCCGCCCGCGCCGCTGCGCAAGGGTCGTCAAGAGCTTGAACTCGGTCGCCGTCAGATCGATGGGATCGCTGTCGAGTTGCACCTGACATCCCACCGGATCAATGGCCAAGGGCCCGGCCACGATCTGCGCGTCTTCCGCTTCGTCGCGGCCTTGGACGCGGCGCAAGATGGCGCGGATGCGCAAGACGAGTTCTCGCGGGGAAAAGGGTTTGACCAAGTAATCGTCCGCGCCCAACTCCAAGCCGACGATGCGGTCGATCTCGCCGGCGCGCGCCGTCAGCATCAAGACCGGTATGTCCTTAGTGCGGGGGCTTTGCTTGAGGAGGCGGCAAACCTCTAAGCCACCGATGCCCGGCAGCATCAAATCCAAAACCACGAGGCAAACCGGCTCTTGCTCAATCGCGCTCAGGGCCTGCTCTTCGTCCTCGGCTGGCACGACGGCAAAACCGGATTGTTCTAAATGGTACGAGACCAAGGCGAGAATGTCGGGCTCGTCCTCGACGACTAGGATTTTGTCGTTCATGAGTCCTTTTCCTCCCACCATTCTTCTTTTTGGTGCCGCACGATGCGCCCCTCCACGAGGAACGCCACGTTCTCCGCAATGTTGGAGGCGTGATCGCCGATCCTTTCGAGGTGCCGCGACACCAAGATCAGGTAGATGCCGCGGTCGATGGTATCCGGCCCAATCGACGGCGCGTGCATGTACGTGAGCAGCTCGCGAAAAATCTGATCGCGCAACAGGTCGAGTTCCTCATCGCGCTGACCAACGTCGCGCGCCAAGTCCACATCGCGGCGCACGAACGCATCGAGGGCGTCCTTGACCATGCCCTGGGCCAATTCAGACATGCGCGGGATGTCGATCAGCGGTTTGAGCAGCGGCAGTTTGTTGAGTACCTCGGCGCGTTGGACGATGTTGACAGCTTCGTCGTTGATGCGTTCTAGGTCTTCGTTGATTTTCAGGATGCAGGCCAACAGCCGCAGGTCGCTGGCCATCGGCCCTTGGGTCGCAAACACCTTCAGGCAGGTCTCCTCAATGCCGATTTCCCAATCGTCGATCTTCTTTCCCCCCTCAATCACGGCCTGTCCTAGCTCGTCGTCGCGGTCCACGAGGGCGCGCACGGCCTGCTCAATGGACTCCTCGACGGCCCCGCTCATTTTTAATATGTCCTGCTTGAGCTCGTCTAATTGCTGGTCGAACCTTCGTTCCATGGCACCTTCCTCCCTCAGCCAAAGCGGCCGGTTACGTAGTCTTCGGTCTGGTTGTTACGGGGGTTGGTAAACATGTCTTCGGTCTGGTTAAACTCGATCAAGGAACCTAGATAGTAGAAGGCCGTATAGGTCGAAATCCGCGCAGCCTGTTGCAGATTGTGCGTGACGACGATGATGGTGTAATCGGACTTCAGTTCGGTGATCGTCTCCTCGACCCGCGCAGTGGCAATCGGGTCCAGCGCCGAGCACGGCTCATCCATCAGCACCACCTCCGGCTCGACGGCAAGGGTGCGCGCGATGCACAGCCGCTGCTGCTGGCCGCCGGACAGGCTCAGCGCGTTGTCCTTGAGCCGGTCCTTGACCTCGTCCCACAGCGCCGCAGCTTTCAAACTCTTCTCCACAGCCTCGTCGAGCACCCGACGGCGGTTTTCCCCGGCGATGCGCAGACCGTAGGCCACGTTTTCGTAGATGGACTTAGGGAAAGGATTGGACTTTTGGAACACCATGCCCACCCGCCGCCGCAAGTCGATCACATCGCAATCGGGCGCGTAAATGTCGCGGCCACTGACCCGCACGGACCCTTCAATGCGCGCGGATTCGATCAGGTCGTTGAGGCGATTGAAGCAACGCAAGAGCGTCGATTTACCGCAGCCCGAAGGCCCGATAAACGCGGTCACCTCGCGCTCGGGAATACTCAGGTCAATGTCGTGCAAAGCCTGAGTTTCGCCGTAGAACATGTTCAGATTTTCCACCTCGACGATGGAATTTGCCTGGTCCGAGGCTAAAGGCTTGCTCATGGCATCTCCTAAAAGGCCGCGGTGGCGTACTTCCTGCGCAATTTGTTGCGGACGACAATGGCCGTCAAGTTCAGGAGCAGTACAATAGTCAACAACAGCAGGGCCGTAGTGTACACCATGGGCCGGGCCGCCTCCACATTGGGCGATTGGAAGCCCACGTCGTAGATGTGGAAGCCCAAGTGCATAAACTTGCGCTCCAAGTGGAAAAACGGCGCAAATGCATCGAGCGGTAAATCCGGCGCTAGCTTAACGACGCCAGTGATCATTAGCGGTGCGACCTCGCCGGCCCCGCGCGCCGTGGCCAAGATGACGCCCGTGAGAATACCCGGCAGGGCACTGGGCAGTACCACGCTCCAAATCATCTGAAATTTGGTCGCCCCCAAAGCCAGCGCGCCTTCGCGCATCTCGCGGGGCACGGCCGCCAAGCTCTCCTCCGTGGCAACGATGACGACCGGCACCGTCAGCAGGGCCAAGGTCAGCGAGGCCCAGAGAATGCCGCCGGTGCCAAAGGTGGGCGTCGGCAGGGCATCCGCGTAAAAGAGCTGGTCAATGCTGCCGCCGATGCCATACACGAAGAAGCCCAACCCGAACATGCCAAAGACAATAGAAGGCACGCCCGCCAAGTTGTTGACCGCAATGCGCACGAGGCGCACCAAAAATCCCTGCCGGGCGTACTCGCGCAGGTAGAGTGCCGCAAGGACTCCAAAGGGCACGGCCGCCAAGCTCATCAGCATCACCATCATCACCGTGCCAAACAGCGCGGGGAAGATGCCGCCCTCGGTGTTGGATTCGCGCGGCTCGCCGGCCACGAACTCCCAGCCCTTGGACAGATAGGTCTGTACCTTGGCCCCGACCCCCATCAAATTGGGGCGATAGGCGCGGACAATGGCCGCCACCGCGACGCGGCGCGTCTCACCCCCGGCCAGCGCGACTTCCACCTCCCAGCGTTCCTGCTGCTCCCGCAACTCGTCCAAGCGCTCAGACAGGGCCTCGTGCTCATCCCACAGGGCCTGGCGACGAACCTCGTTTGCGACTAGTTGTGCGTCATTTTGCTCGCGTTGCAAGCGACGCTCTTGCAGGCGCAAGTCATCTATGGCGCGGTTGAGCTTGTCCAGCTCGCCGCGCTCCAAGGTGTGAATGCGCTCGTCCAGCTCGCCGACCTGGTCCAGCAGTTCCTGTAAGACTTCCCAAACCCCCTCCCCTTTTGCCAGCAGCCGCTCCTCCTCGTACAAGGCCGCGATAAAGCCGTGCATATCGCCCCACTCGACCCGCTCGAAAACCACGGCCTCAGCCGGCGTTTCGCGCTCGGCAATCGCGTCTTCATCCACCCAGCGAAAGTCTTGGCCATACGCGTCGCGGTTGCCGACCTTTAGCTGCACCCGATAGCGCCCTGCGGCCCCGGGAATGGGCTGGCGATCCATCAGTTTGCCCATGACCGGCGGACCGTCTTTGAGGCGCAACAGGGTCAAATCCTGCGGCCAGAACACGCCCGCGCCGTAATAGACAATGATCCCCACCAAGCCGGCGATCATCGCCAAACACAGGGCCAACGCCCCGCCCGTAAGCCAGATAAAAGGGTCGCCCCGCTGCCAGAATTTCATCACAGTCGCTCTATTGCTCTCCATTTGGTAACGCCTTATCGAATCAGGGCCATTTTTCCGGTTTGTCTTTGGTTGTTGGTTCGCACTTGATAGACATACACGCCCGAAGTGAGAGGGAATCCCTGTTGGTCGCGTCCGTCCCAATGGAAGGTGTGGTAGCCCGCTTCAAGCATACGCCCTTCCAAGAGCGTATATACGACTTGCCCGGTTATGTTGTAAATGGTTAGCCAGACGGGGGCGCTAGCCGGCACTTGGAGTTGCAGGCTGGTGGTTGGATTGAACGGGTTGGGTGCGACGCGGAAGGCCAGTTCCGAATCCGGCGGCGTTGTCAAGCTAGCGGCGACCGGTTTGCTCGACGAGCGGGTCACCGGGTCAGTCTTGTCACTTTCGGCGCTCTTGCCGGTGCCATGCCCGTCGTCATACAAGACACGCGCCCGCAGCCGAATCCCCGCGAGCACCGAGCTCGGCGTGAACGTCGAAGAAAGGCCTGTTCCACTGACTTCTTCCGACCCCTCCGACGCCCCCGACGCACTAAAGTACAACCAACTCCACCGCAGGTTCGATACGCGCCCATCGGGATCGGAAAGCGTCGCCGTGATCGGCTGCCCCACTTGCGGCTTAGTCGTCGATAGGCTGATGCTACCGGGTTGGTCTGAGGCAGCGGCCACCGGCGACGTGTAGGCGCTCTCGGCGGTCTGCGAGCCGAAAGAATCCGTATAAGAAACCCGTGCTTTGAGCTTCTTCCCAACCAGCGCATTGCTAATCGTCAGAGATCTCGACAGCGACCCGCTGGCTCCTTCCACATCGGCGTCTTCAACTGACTCGGATGCGTCGTCCGCCGCCGAGGCATTGGCCGAAAACCAAGTCCAACGCTGAACGGTGATCGGCGTATCCGGGTCGGAAAGCGTCGCGGTGATGGATTGCCCGGCCTGCGGTGTAGTCGTCGATAGGGACACGCGACCGGAGGTGTCTGTCGGCCGGGGTGCCGTGATCGGTGATGA
>JAJEGS010000034.1 GCA_022819745.1 Candidatus Latescibacterota bacterium
CCTTGCATGAGGGCTTTCTTTAGCATATGAATAAGCACGGTGCGGCTCCTGTATTTAGGATTTAAATGCAATCTTGGGCGATTGCAAATAAAACCTAAAGCAGGGCCGTACCACAACTTACATTACTGTCGTGTACTTAGAGTAAGCACTAAAATGTCCGGCGAGAGGCTTCGTCAAGCAATCGGTCCTGTGTCTTCCTGATTTCTTCAATCACTGAGTCAATTTCCTCGTGGCATCGCCACGCCGGTATTCGCAGGATTGTCCAACCGAGATTGACTAGGACGCGGTCTCGTGTAATATCCTGGCGCCGTTGTTGGCTTCTGGCGTCAAGGTGCTGATCGCCGTCAACCTCAATGTTCAGCTTGATTCCTTCTTCTAGCAGCGCAAAGTCCAGCTCGTACCCCTCTACCTCGAGCTTGCCATAGGGTAAGAGATCTTGGAGTTGCATGGCGTCGAGCAGGATCTTCTCAGACGTGCTGTCCGTGCGGAACTCGGCGGACAGCGAACCAGTCCCCTCATTCCGGGCGACCTCATCGCGCAAATAGACCCGCAGGGAGGCCAAGGTTGGACTCCCCAAGTCTTCCATGAGCGGGTGACCGAGAACGATTAGTGCTCGGCGGGCGCGGCTAACAGCCACGTTGAGGAGGTTTCTCTCTTTTTCTATCCAACGGGCACCGCTCTTAGACATGCCGGGCGAGAGCACGGAAGAAAGAATGACCGCATCACGCTCGTCTCCCTGCAGACGATGTGCAGTTCCACTTACAAAATCGATGTCGTCTAGGAAATCCTGGCCGAATTGCGTTTTGGCTATCTGATCGATGAGTCGCGCCTGCGCGGTAAACGGAGTTACCACGCCGACGGTCTTGTAACCGGATTCGATTGCGCCACGAAGTTGTTTCACTGTTTCCTCTGCCTCTGCCCGATTTAGCCAGCTTCCAGTGGCGGGCCGTACTGCCGCGCCGTCGATATCGCACCAGTAGATGGCACGATCACGCTGGGATGTATCGGAGACATCCGTCAATACGGTGAGTTCACCCTTGTAGAACGTCTTGTTGAACCACCGGGCGATGTGTGGGTGGCAGCGGTAGTGCTCGTTGAGAAGAACTGGTGTTTGGGGTTTTGCGACAAACTCAAACGCGGAGTACGCCGAACTGTCTTTGTAGTGGATGCCGCGGTCGCGTAGATCGTCGTTGTCGAACCCCGCCTGTGTGGCGATTTCCTGTAAAAGTCCATCGCTAAGGGAAACGATCGGATTCAGTTGGTATGGATCCCCCACGACCGCCAAGCGTTTTGCGCGGTAGGCCAATGGCAATACGGCCGCGAGGCTGCACTGGCTGGCCTCGTCGACGATCACGAGGTCAAACAATCCTGATTCCAAGGGGAAGTTGGAATGCGCTGTTAATGCCGTACACGCCCAGCCTCGTACGTAGCGAAACGAATTGCTTATTACTCGTCTGAATCGGTCGCTGCTGACAGGAATTGTGCCGAAGAGTGCTAGACGGTTAGCGCCGGAGGAGATTCGCGTTGCCGTGTCCACGCGGATTGCGTAGAGGCTTGCATCCGCCCATTTCTGGTCTGCTTCGCGCACACTGGTCGTCGGGTCGCCCACTTCGGACTCCAGTTGTTGACGTTTAGCTCGTCCAATTTCCAGCCACGTCAACTGCACCATTGTTGGTCGAAGTCACCAAGACTTTGTCGCCGTCCAGCCACGCGTTCGCAACCGCGTTCACTACGAGTTGCGTCTTGCCGGTCCCAGGTGGGCCGGTCACGACCGTCAGAGGATCCCTGCGGAGACGTTCGAGTGTTTCTTCCTGTGATTGGTTGCATACAAGTGGAGCTGCGAGAGGCTCGGACGCAGGTCGCTTGTCTTCCTTCTGCGCGAAACCGTCGAGGAGAAGATGTGCCGCAGCCGTAGTCGCCCAGTCATCGCGAGTCTGCAGGCGTCGCAATTCCTCACGAAGGGTGCTAGTGTAGCCTCCAGACCACTCGGCCACGACCGAAATCGCGGCGTTGTAGATACCTTGTTTGCGATCGATGTTCGATTCGAGGATTCTCGCGTTGAGAGGCGATAGTATCTGGAGCCCGAGCAGGTCGGCCGTTCGTTCGGCGAGGACACCAAACGCGTCGGCATCTCCGAACGGCAAGCCGTGACTTAACAGGTCGCTGATGTCTTCGGTGATCGAAGGGTCAAAGATACCGCTTGCCGTGATGGCCAAATTGAACTCTGGCTCCATAGTAGCGTGAAGTTCCCACTGGTTATCGGGGCCTTGTTCCGGTTCGATTTGGACAGCGAAAAGAGGAGCAACTTTGGGTGTGTGATCGCGGTCGGTTACAACGATGGTCGGCCAGCCGTAAATGATCGACCCGGTGCGAGACCTCAGTTTATCGGGGAGTTCTCCGGGTGCCGGCGTCGAGTCGCTCTGCCCGACAACCAGTTTTTCTTCCCCACGGTGCAAGAACCACAGAGAGTTCTCTTTGACGTACGGGACCAGTGATTTCGCTGCTTCCGCTTCAATGCACCGTTGTGCATAGTCGCATAATTGCTGCCAAGGAGTTTGTCCGCTGTTGGCAGCCAGCTTTGAAGAGCTTGAAACGCTGGGACTTGCGTTCGTTGCCGTGTTCCGCGAACCGCCCGCTACGCTATCCGATGCGGCTTGGGCCGAGGAACCCTTACTACCTGCGCAGTCAATACACCAGACCTTTTTTGACGATGGTGACCAGTAGGCGCGCTGGCCCACCTCTAGCCGCATTGCGCACGATCGGCAGCGTCCGGCGTACTTCAGCGAGATGATGCGTAGCTCTTTGGGGTGTTTCATCCTTGGTTTCGGCGTCGTCCGGCAAGTCAAGGCGCACTTCTTCCACCTGTTTGACCGCGACACGCTCCACTCTATCCCTGATTGTCGATGCGATAGAACAGGGCTATTATAAAATTGACTAGACTGAATTAGTGCAAACCTTCAGCGCAAGGAACGCCCTAGATCACGGTCTACCCACTAGCATCATCGGTCCACTAAATTGATTTTAAGCCGAAGAAAGCGAGAACATGGAGATCACCGACATTAAGGTTACGCCCTATGACCGGCAAACTTCCCATCAACATTGACCACCTGCTGCGCCAGCGCCCCATCGAAGGCGAACGCATCGAGTACAAAGCTGGTTGGAATCCGCAGAGCGTGCTGCACACCATCTGCGCCTTCGCCAACGACTTCCACAATCTAGGCGGTGGTTACGTGGTCTTAGGCGTCGAGGAACAAAATGGCCGCCCAATTTTACCGCCCAAAGGCATCAGCCCCGATGCCATCGATGCGATACAGCAGGAACTGCTCAATCTGGGGCATGCCGCCATACAGCCGCATTACCATCCCCTCACCGCTACCTATAACGTCGATGGCCAAACCATCCTCGTCCTCTGGGTGCCCGGCGGTGAAACCCGTCCCTACAAAGCCAAAGTGAATCTGAGTGCGGAGCGCAACGATTGGGCTTACTTCATTCGCAGACACAGCAGCACGGTGCGCGCCAAGGGTCAGGACGAGCGTGAGCTGCTCAGTCTGGCGGCCACAGTACCTTTTGACGACCGCTATCGCCAGACTGCTTCGCTTGATGACCTGTCCCATCGGCTGATCCGTGAGTTTTTAGGGGAAATCGGCAGCGAACTGGCAGCGGAAGCAGAGGGCCTATCTGTTGAGGACTTGGGCAAGCGCCTGAATATCGTCGGCGGCCCGCCCGAGGCGATGTTTCCGAAGAACGTCGGTCTGCTGTTCTTCAATGAGCGGCCAGACAGTTTTTTTCCGGCCACCCAGATCGATGTCGTGTGGTTTCCCGATGGGCCGGGCGGCGATCAGTTCGAGGAAAAGGAGTTCCGTGGGCCGTTGTCCATCATTCTCAGCGAGGCGATCAGTTACATTGAGCGGAACTACCTGAAGGAAACCGTCGTCAAGTATCCCCACAAGCCGGAGGCCGAGCGATTCTGGAATTTTCCGATTGGTGCCATCGAAGAGGCGCTGGTGAACGCCATCTACCATCGCTCATACGAGGAGCGGGAGCCGGTTGAAGTTCGGATCACCCGCGAAGAATTGCTGGTCTTGAGTTATCCCGGTGCAGACCGCTCCATCCGTATGGATGACTTCAAGAAGGGGCAGGCCGTGAGCAGGCGCTACCGGAACCGGCGTATTGGTGAATTTCTGAAAGAACTCGACCTCGCCGAGGCGCGCTCAACCGGCGTACCGAAAATTTTCCGGGCCATGCGGCAGAACGGCTCCCCGGATCCAATTTTTGAGAGCGACGACGACCGCACTTGGTTTCGAGTGTGCCTACCGGTGCATGAACGGGCTTCTCTTGCGGCGACCGACCATGATACCCTACATGATAAGTCATTGATAAAACAAGACGATATGCGGCATACCGACCAAGTGACCGACCAAGTGACCGACCAAGTTGAGCAACTGGTGATTGCGCTCACCAGAGAGATGAGTCGGACAGAATTGCAAATGGCGCTGCAATTGAGACACCGCCGCCACTTCACCACCGCCTATCTAAGACCCGCCCTCAGGGCTGAGCTGGTTGAAATGACCCTCCCCGACAAGCCGAACAGCCAAAACCAGCGCTATCGCCGAACCGCTCAAGGCGAGGCGCTCGCTGAACAAATCAAACGGAAGAACGCCCCCACATGAATACCGCTCCCATCGTCTCCAAAGTCTGGAAATCACAATGCCAAAACGACCCAATGTGATTCTTATCGTCGCCGACGACATGGGCTATGGCGATTTCGGCGTTTTTAACGACGGCCCGGCCAAAACGCCCTATCTCGACGCGCTGGTTGGCGAAGGAGTCTGTCTGACCCAACACTACGCTGGCTCGCCGGCCTGCTCGCCGTCGCGGGCGGCACTTCTTACGGGTCGTTACCCGCACCGCACTGGCGCGTTGACGCCGATGGAGGTGCGCGGGATGGACCGCATCGCGCTCGACGAGGTGACCATCGGTGATGCGTTCAAACACGCGGGGTATGCGACGGGGCTGATCGGCAAGTGGCACAATGGCGCGCTCGACGATCGCTATCATCCCAATGCACGCGGCTTCGATGAATTTTTGGGCTTTCGCGGCGGGTGGATGGATTATTTTGACTGGTGGGTCGAGCGCAACGGGCGGCGCGAGACCGCGGACGGGCGCTATTTGACCGATGTGTTCACCGACGAGGCGATGGATTTTATTGCGCGGCACCGGCAGGACCCCTTTCTGCTCTGCATGATGTACAATGCGCCGCATACGCCGTTGCAGGCCCCCGACGAGGCGGTACAACCCTATCTCGACGCGGGGATGAGCCCGGGCGTGGCGATTACCTACGCGATGAACGAGATCATGGATCGGGGCGTCGGGCGGATCGCGGAAACCTTGGATGCGCTGGGGCTGGCGGACGATACGATCCTGATGTTCACCAGCGACAACGGACCGGCGTTTGGAGCGCGGCCCGACCAAGTGCCCGAGGGGATGAGCACGGATTTGCGGCGCTACAATTGCGGCTTTAACGGGCAGAAAGGGTCGGTTTACGAGGGCGGCATCCGAGTGCCGATGATCGTGCGCTGGCGCGGCGGGTTGGAGGGAGGGCGGCAGGTCGATGAGTTGGTGCACGGTATGGACTGGTTGCCGACATTAGCCGGGTTGTGCGGCATCGAGCGGCCCGGCGGGCGGGCCTTGGACGGGCGCGACGCGGCCGCGGTGTTGCGCGGTGCCAGCGATGACGCTCCGGCGCGATTTTGGCAGCTCAACCAATTTCAGCCCGTCGGCTGGATCAACGCGGCGATGCGCGAGGGGCCGTGGAAGCTGGTCCGTCCCCAGTTGGCGCAAAAGCCCAAGACCGATGCGGATAAGCGCGTGATGGAGCGCTACGTGGAAGTGGATATCCAATACAAATACCACCCCGACGAGGTGACGGAGCTGATGAGCGAGCCGGATCCCGAGTTGATCGTCCCGCCACCGGCTGATTTGGAGTTGTATAATATCGACGACGACCCGCTTGAACAGAACAACATGGCGTCGTCCGAGCCGGAGCGCACGAGCCGGATGTTAGGGGCATTGGAGACATGGT
This sequence comes from Candidatus Latescibacterota bacterium, assembly GCA_022819745.1. The sequence goes on from JAJEGS010000034.1 coordinate 6,083, forward strand.
TTGAGGAAGTCGAGGCGGAAAGGCGGCGGATTCAGCCCGACGGCTCTATACTGGAGATCGTGGACGAATAAAGGTGAGTGAACAGCGTCCGGAACAACGATCCGGACATCCTTGACCCCATGCCTCAGCGGAGCCTATTTTGACCCTAGAAGACGGAACCTTCCGTGATCAGCACCTCGGAGAGTCATCCGCTGATGTTTGTAACGATCTGTAAGTCAACGAACGAATAAGGAGAGCGCGGATTTTGGAAAGGCTGCAAGCCCTCCACCATCTTCAAGCGCGACTTCTGCACATCCGAAGTCGCGCTTTCTATGTTTGCCTAGAAAAGAGAGACCATGAAGATCACCGACATTAAAGTTACGCCCTCGCTCGGCGCGGAACATCGCCACTGGTCCTTGCTGAAAATTTTCACCGACGAAGGCATTGTCGGCCTCGGCGAGTGGGCTGGAGGCCCCATCGAGCAGCTCAAAAAAATGCTCATCGGCCGCGACCCAACCAACATCAATCAGCTTCACTACGACCACCTGTGGCAGATGCAGGGTCGCGGCGCTGGCGTGGAAATCGCCCTGTGGGACATCCGAGGCAAGCAGCTAAACGCGCCCATGCACGAACTGCTGGGCGGCAAACTGCGCGACCGCATCCGCGTGTACTGCGACTGCCACTCGGGCGCGCACTGGACGCGGGAAGACTACCAGCGGCGCTGGCAGGAGACGCGGGCCAGTGGGCAATTGGATCCGGTGTACGAAACCAGCGCCTACGTGTCCATGGCCAAAGAAGTGGTGGCCGAAGGATACACCGCGATCAAGTTCGACCTTGATGTGCCCAACCCTTGGAAGCTCGACGCGTACGACCGCTCCATTAGCCGCCGACAGCACCATCACATCGTCTCCACCATCGAAAGCCTGCGTCAAGCGATAGGCCCTTACATCGACTTATCCATCGACTTGCACGGTTCCTTCAACCTCGCCGACGCCCTGCGCATCTGCAAAGACGTGGAACACCTCGACCTGCTGTGGTTGGAGGATCCCATCCGCTGGGAGTGGGGCAATGTCGCCGCCTTGGCCAAGATCTGCCAGCAGACTGAGACGCCGATCTGCACCGGCGAGATCTTTTACGGAGCCAAGATGTTCCGCGAATTGATGGAACAACAAGCGTGCGACCTGCTAGAACCAGACATCCCCCACAGCGGCGGAGCCATTGAAATCCGCCGCATCGCCGAACTGGCCGAGATGTATCACATGTCGGTAGCTCCCCACTATATGCGGAGCGCAATTACGGGCATGGCCGCGGTGCATATCTGTTCCACCCTGCCCAATTTCCTCGCCCTAGAGCACCACTCGCGCAACATCCCGCTGTGGAGCACCATGCTCGACATCAAGAACCCAATTCAGCAGGGTTACATCGCCGTGCCCGACGGCCCTGGCTTGGGCGTCGATCTAGACGAAGAAGCCATCGCCGCCGCGCTACCTGCCGGGGTGCCGCTGTGGTCCTGAGTAGGGGGCGGTTTGCAAACCGCCCCCTACAGGGTGGTCGCGCCAAATCCGTATCGCGTACAAGACTGGGTTCCCGCTTGCGCGGGAATGACACCGGGCAGGGCGGTAGGAAACCGCAGATAACCATAGCTGCGTAACGTCTGTTACTATCATTAGGAGCTACTATGAAATCTCAAAACTACATCAACGGCCAGTGGGTCGGAGCCTCGGACGGAAAGACCTTTGCCCAGCGCAATCCAGCCGACCTAGAGCACGTAACCGGAGAGTGGCCCCAAGGCACCAGCGCCGACGCCGAGCAGGCCATTGAAGCAGCGCATGCGGCATTTCCAGCGTGGGCCGACATGGGCGTGTACCAGCGGGCGGAGTACTTGTCGCGGGCAGTCGCCGTGTTAAAGGGACGGGCCGAAGAAATCGCCGCCATCCTCACCGCAGAAAACGGCAAGACGCTCGACGAAGCGCGCACCGAAATAGGATCGGCAGTGCGCGAGATGGGGTTCCAGATCGCCCAAGGGATTTCCATGTGCGGCCAGACCGCGCCTTCGGCGCAAGCTGGGGTGTTTGCTTACAGCGTGCGGCGGCCCCTCGGAGTGGCGTCGATCATCAGCCCGTGGAACTTTCCGTTCAACGTGCCGGGGCGCAAGTGTACGCCAGCACTAATCAGCGGCAACACCATCGTCTTCAAGCCAGCGAGTCTGACGCCCGGAGCCGGGCGGGCTTTTGTCGATATCTTTGCCGAGGCTGGGCTGCCCCCGGGCGTGCTGAACTTCGTCTGCGGCGGCGGCAGCACCGTCGGAGAAACCATGATCACGCATCCATTGGTGCAGTCGATTTCCTTTACCGGCTCGACCCAAGTGGGCCGGGGCATTCAGCAGCGCGCCGCCCAAGAGCTAATCCGCACGCAACTGGAGATGGGCGGCAAAAATCCCGCAGTTATCTTGGCCGACGCCGACCTCGACATGGCCGCGGACGCCGTCGTCAAGGCGGCCTACGCCTGCGCCGGACAGTGGTGTACTTCGACGAGCCGCGCAATCGCCGAGCGCGAGGTCGCCGCAGCCTTCACCGACAAAGTGCTAGAGCGCGTCAAGCAAATCCGCGTGGGAAATGGCACAGAAGAGGGGGTGGATATGGGGCCGGTGTGCGGCACGGACCAGCTCGAAACCATCGAGGGCTACATCGAGATCGGCAAAGCAGAGGGAGCCTGCATCGCACACGGCGGCGAGCGCCTGACCGACAACGGACTCGACAAAGGGTGTTTTATTGCGCCGACGGTCTTCACCAATGTCCAGCCGCAGATGCGCATCGCTCAGGAAGAAATTTTCGGCCCGGTGTTGTGCCTAATGGTGGCAGAGGATTTTTCTGAAGCCCTAGAAATCGCCAATGGCGTGGAGTTTGGGCTAGCGTCGTCTATTTTCACGCGGGACATTGGGCGGGCTTTTCAGTTCTTAGAAGAGACCGACGTGGGGCTGACGCACGTCAACATGATGACGGCCTACCGCGAGCCCCAACTCTCATTCGGCGGGGTCAAGGCTTCCGGGCACGGGATCCCGGAATCGGGCGACACCGGAATCGAGTTCTTCACCGAGCACAAAGTCGCCTTTATCAATTACCACTGATAGGCTGGTAGGTCGGGAAGACGCGGGGAAAGGTGCAGCCCGTGGTCTTTTGGTGGGTAGCCGCGTCGATGTAGCAGACGCTGAACGCACGGCGCGGGCGGTTGGTGTTATTCGTCTCCGAGCGGTGCAAGGTCCAGTTGTGCAAAAGCACCACCTCGCCTTTTTCCATTTCCAAATAGAGCCGCTTCTCATCCGGTGCGTGCTGCGCGCGCTCGTCCTCCGAGAGCTGATCGCCCGTCTCGGGGATCATGGTGTGGTGCGAGCTGGGGATGATCTGTAGGCAGCCGTTGGCAACGCACGTGTCGTCGAGCGCGGTCCACACCGTAACCTTGGGGGGAATGCTCAGTTGCCAACCGCCAGCGCCGTCTTGGTGCCAGTTGATCATGACGCCCTGCTCGGCGGGCTTGTTGAAAAACATGGCGCGAAAAATCGAGACCTCCGCGCTGACGATTTTAGCGGTTAAGTCGCGGAAGAGCGGCTTTTGCATGTAGTCCAAGAACAGCGGATCCTGCTCCAGATCCTGAATTTTGCGGTACTTGAGCGAAGAGCCTTTAAACTCCTTGGTCTGCCGCGAAAGCTCGGGATTGCCAGCCGAAGGGCATAGCTGCATGAGCATGTTGTCGTAGCGCACTTCGCCGAGCATGATCTGGTCGATGCGCTGGCAGAGGCCGTCGATTTCCTCGCGGGAAGCGACGTGGCCGAGGCGCACGTAGCCCTGATCGTGAAACTGGTCGAGTTCGTCAGCACTTAGCTCGGAGGCGTGGAGAACGGTCATGGAAAGCTCCTTTTGGTCTTAAGCGAGGCGGGCGAGCGCCTCTTGCCGGCTGATGCGGCGGAAAGATTGTTCGAGCACGGGGCCTTGATCCTGCCAGCCCTCCTCGCGTTCGCCATCGGGCACGGAGTCGAAGACGTTTTGGCACCAATCAGCGAGCGGATCTGCCGGGCAGCGGATCACCAAGTCGGGATCGGCGACCGCACCTGTGGCCGAATACGCATAGAAGGTTTCGATAAGCCGTTCAGCCGCGGCTACCTGCTGACGCTGGTACTCACACGGAACTGGAGGCCCGTCGGGCACGAGTAAGATGTTGACGCCGCGGTCGGTAATCGCGTTGAGCCGCTCGACCGCATCCGTGCCGACCAGCACGTCTTTGTGCTCCGGCCAGATGTCGAACATTCCGTAGGCTGCCTTGGGCTCGCGCGATTGGAAGGTGAAGTTATCGGGATATGCGAAAAAATCCTCGCCCGTGGCGCGGTAGGTATTGTAAAAGGCAGTTACGTGGGCCATGATCAAATTGACGGCCCCGACGCCCTCAAGGCGATTGGGCGATAGCACCCCGAGCCTCTTGGTATTGGTAAAGCCGCGAAAGTAATCTGCCAGTGCGACTGGGTGGCCGCTGGCAATTATCTCAAAATCGCTGTCGCCGAGTGTTGAACTGTGCATGAGTACGTCCGCCTAAGCCCTTCACGGCAGATATTTCATAATCGTCGCCACCGCCACAACGGCACCGATAGTAATGTACAGGTTGCGGTTCAGTCCCTTGTGCAATTCGGTTTTGAGTTCGGCCACCGCGCCCTTGATTTCGCCTTCCAGCCGGGTGCTTTCGGCCTTGATTTCGCCTTCCAGCCGGGCGATATCGGCCTTCGTGGCAAGATGCTCATAGACGCCTTCAAGCCGCGACAGACGCTCTTCCGGGGTCAGGGGCGGGTTGGTCATAACTGTTATCCTTATTGTAGCGAAAGTACTAGATAGTATAGGGGGGTGTCAATTTCCAAGCTACTTTGCACGGTTGCGAGGATGGGGCGGCTGCATGGGGCCGACCGCGAAACGCCCCAAAGAGACGCAACAAGCGGGCGGTCCTCATTTTGTAAAGGCAATATCTGTGCCAGCGTCGCTGGTCTGGTAGCGGGGCTTGTGGGCGGTTCCTACTGTGTCGGCAAGCACACACCGATGGGTTGTTTACGCGCCTGTCGTCGGAGTTGTATTTCTACCGGCTCCAAGGTGGCGATTTCGTCGAGTCAGGAAGCTGCTGCTCAGGTAGCGCGGCGTCATTGCGGCAGCCCCTACTCCAGCAGAATGCCGCCGTCGAGGACGATGTTTTTACCCGTCATCGACGGAGTCCTGCACAGCATTTCAAAAACGTAAAGCAGATGCACCGGAGGCACTTCCTGATTCCACACCTTCATTAGGTTTTTGACCCCGTCAATGGCCTCGCTCGGCGTGTTGGAAATCATCTGGCCGCTGACAATGACCGGGCTGATGGAATTGACGCGAATCCCGAATTCCTTACCCGCCTGCACCGTATAATTGCGGCTGAGACCGAGCAGGGCCGCCTTGCTGCAAACATAAGGTGCCCCTACGTACAGCCCGCCCACCAGTGCGGCCAGCGACACGATATTAATGATTTGCCGGTCATCGCTGCCATGCTGCATCAAGCCGACCGCGCCCTGGCTCATAAAAGCCGCGCCTTTTGCATTTACATTGAGGACGCGATCCCAGTTGTCCTCGGTCATGTCGAGCAACTTTACCTCGCTGAGCAGCCCAGCGTTATTGATGAGCAGATCGAGGCCGTCGTACTGTTCGGCGATTTCAGCGTAGAAAGACTTGATCTGCGCGACATCGCTGAGGTCCACGCGATGGACGCTGTACTCGCCACCATAGGACGCAACCGCCTCCACAGTGTCGTCCTGCGGCACCACATCGACTAGGATGGGGATTCCACCGCGCGAGGCGATAAAGGTCGCAAATATTTTGCCAATCGTCCCGCTGGAGCCGGTGATAATGCAGCGCCGACCCTTGAGGTATTCTTCCATCGTTACGTACTGCTCAAGTCCCACACTACCGTTCATAGATTTGTCTCCTAGCGTTATGCAAGTAATCAATGTGGAGGGCATTAAAAGGCCCTTTTGGACACTAGTCAAGGAGCGGCTCCGTTGTAAGTCGGCAACAACAAACGGCACCCCTCCTTGACTAGGCTGCAAAAAATCTCTTTATCCATACACCACGCACCAACTAAAAAGGAGCCAATCCATTGACTGAATCTACCCGCCAAAACATCCAACCGGACGACCTGAAGAACTTTTGCACCGCCGCCATGGTCAAAGCCGGCCTCAGCCAAGAAGACGCCGCACTAAGCGCCCACGTCTTCGTCACCACCGACACCTGGGGCACCTTTACGCACGGCACCCGGCAGATCCGCGGCTTGATGCAGAACGCGCGGCGCGGCCGTCTAGTCGCAACCGCAAAAGAGAAAATCGTCGCTGATGGACCATCTTGGGCTATTATCGACGCCTGCGACGGCATGCCGCCCGCCATCTCCTGCCGCGCCGTGGAGTTAGCCGTTGCCAAAGCCCGCCAAAGCGGCATGTGCTACATCGGCATTCGAGGCAGCAGCCACTACGGTGCCGCCGGCTTTTACGCCAACATGATCGCCGAAAACGACATGATCGGTCTGTCCATGTGCAATGTGGAACCCTGCATGACCGTACCCGGCGGCAAGAGCAGAGTGCTGGGAACCAACCCAATCGCCTACGCCGCACCCACCGGCACCGACCGCACCGTCATGCTCGACATTGCCACCAGCGCAGTTGCAGCCACCAAAATATTCGCGGCCAAAAACGAAGGTCGCGAAATTCCCGACACCTGGCTGGTAGATGAAGAGGGCATTCCAACGACCGATCCCACCGAGTTTCCGGAAAAAGGCGCGCAGTTACCCATGGCCGGACACAAAGGCTACGGGTTGGCCGTGCTAGTGGAACTGCTAACGGCGACCCTTAGCGGGGCGGCAATGATGAGCAGCGTCCAAAGCTGGGTCGCCGACACAGACGAGCCTTCAAACCAAGGTCATGCCTTTATCGCCATTGATGTCGGCGCAATGATGCCGCTGGAGGAATTCCACGCCCGCATGGACGTCATGTGCAAAGAAATCAAGGGCGCTTCTCCAGCCAAAGGCGGGACTATCTTCCTGCCGGGCGAGATCGAGTGGAACAAGCGGGAGCAAGCGCTAGCCGAGGGTATTGTCATGCCCGAGGATGTCTTGATCAGCCTGCGGGGACTGGCCGAAGACAGCGGCCTCGACCCCGCGGATTTCAATCTGGACTTGGGCTGAGCGCCGCGCCTTTTCCCTCAGGGCCATCGCGACAACACCGTCTTCTGTCGCGTGTAGAACAAAATTCCCTCGGTCCCCTGCACGTGTAGGTCGCCAAAAAACGACTGATCCCAGCCGGAAAACGAGAACAGGGCCATGGGTGCCGGTACGCCTACGTTCACGCCAATCATCCCGCACTCCGCCTCGCGCGTAAAGGTCCGCGCCGCCCCACCATCGCGGGTAAAAATGGTCGCCGCATTGCCGTACGGGATGCGATTGATCCAGTCGATCGCCTGGTCCAGCGTCTCGGGCCGCATCAGCCCCAAGACCGGGCCAAACAGTTCCTCTGCGAACAAGCCGTGGCCCGGAGTCACGCCGTCGAGCAGAGTCGGCCCGACGTAGAAGCCGGTGTCCGGCACGCCTTCGCGCCCGTCGCGCACCACAGCCAAGTCCGCCGAGGCAGCATCGGCGATGCGGCCGACGAGGCGCTGCTGGGCGGCACCGTCGATAACCGGCCCCATGTCCACATCGTCGCGCAAGGTGTCCCCCACCGTCATCGTGTCCATGGCAGAGGCCAGTTGATCGCGCAGGCCGTCACTGGCGTTGCCAATGCCCATCAGCAAGGAACCAGCCATGCAGCGCTGGCCGGCACAGCCAAAGGCCGAGTGCATAACCGCGTTCAGCGCCGGATCTGCCGCAGCCGCCTCGCCGAACAGGCCGGACTCGACCGCGTCTGGCATGACGAGGAGTACGTTTTTGGCTCCGCCCGCCGCCTGACAGCGCTTGCCCGTCTGCCCGGTCAGCTCGTACACCCGGCGCGCCACCGGCGACGAACCGACGAAGGAGACCGCCGCAATACCGGGGTGCCGACAGAGCGCTTCGACCACATCCCGACCACCATGTACGACGTTCAGCACCCCTGGCGAGAGCCCCGCCTCAATGAACAGTTCCGCCAAGCGGTTGGCCGTAAACGGCACCTTCTCGCTCGGCTTCAGCACGAAGCAGTTGCCACAGGCGATGGCCAGCGGGTACATCCACATGGGCACCATGGCCGGGAAGTTGAACGGCGTGATGCCAGCGCACACACCCACCGGCTCGCGCGTGGCAGCGCCATCAATGCCAGCGGCCAGCTCCGGCAGCACCTCGCCCTTGGCCATCTGACCGATACCGCAGGCCAACTCGACGACCTCAATGCCACGGCGCACATCGCCCCGCGCTTCCTCGCGCGTCTTGCCGTTCTCGCCGCAGAGAATCTCAGCCAGATGCTCAAACTCCTCCTCCAGCAGCTCGCGGTAGCGGAACAAAACCCGCGCCCGTTCCGGTGCTGGCGTCGCCGACCAGTTCGCAAAGGCCCGGCTCGCAGCCTCGACCGCTAGATCGACTTCGACCCGGTCGCACTGCGGCGTGCGTCCGATCACTTCCCCGGTAGCAGGACGGTACACCGGCGTGTGGGCCTCGACTTCCGGCGTTATCCAGTGCTCGCCGATAAGAATGGGAACGGCGTCTATTGGGGTCATGGTCTGATCCTTTTTTGTCGTAATATGGCCTTCTGGCGAAAGATAGCTGGAGCCATCGAGCCGTCAATGCTTGTAAGCCGTCCAAGAAACTCTATCTTTACTAGTAAAGAATACAAGGAACTTTACTCTCTTTACCTTTAACAAGGTCACTCTACTTATGGCCCCGATCAAAATCAGCACGATCTCATCTAAAGGCCAAACCACGGTTCCCGTGGCCATTCGCCGCACCCTCGATCTACATCCGGGAGACGCCATCGCCTATGAAGTAGAGGGCGATAAGGTCAGCATCCACAAAGCCGCGAAAATCGACTTGGAGTGGGCCAAGGCCCTCGAACAGACCCTGGCGGAGTGGCAGGACGAGGAGGACGATGATCTGTAGCCGTTTTGACATCGTCGAAGTGCCTTTTCCGTTTAGTGATCTGCCCCGCTCCAAACGCCGCAAGGCACTGGTCCTGTCCGACTCTGTTTTCAACCAGAAAAACGCCTCCAGTCTGCTCATGATGATCACCAGCGCTACCCGCAGCGCTTGGCACCTCGACGTATCTCTCGCGCAGTGGAGCCAAGCGGGCTTGCGAAAACCCTGTCTTGCCCGGATGAAGCTATTCACGTTGGACAACAGACTCCTCCTCAGTAAAGTGGGGCACTTGACCGAGGATGACCAGCGGAGAGTAACTCAGGCGTTGCGAGCTGCAATACCCCACTGACCTCTTTACCAGCCGGGCATAGCGATACCAGAAGATCAGAAACGGTCGTTCAGTTTGTATAGAGAGCGCCTAGTCGATTTGGTGGTCTCGCCAAAGGGCACTTCTCGCCGGATATAGCCCAGTTCGATCAACTGAGCGAGGGGGCAGGTCAAATGACCTGCGGGTTTGCCCAGCCGCGCACCGATTTCGGTGAGTCGATGCTTCTTTATTATGCTTCTCAAACATTATGTTTGAGGAACATAATAACAAGGGTCAAAGGATCAATTGTGCAATAGGTTTAAGCGAAAAACGAGGTTTGCCCAAGCGTGATCTCAATCTTCGTTTGGAGCCAGTACAACTTGCGTGTAGTGCATCACAATCAAACTTGCATATTCAAGATGTCAACGAGTTCCACATCGACAGTAGAGTAACACTTGACGTAAAATGGGGCGTAAAACAGCTTTCGCGCCAAGTCTAACGAGGAGGCGAGATGAACACTTCGACAGAGCTTAACCACCCTACAACCCCACAAATCCTCTCGGTCGAGAAGATCTGGGACCGCGGCCCCCACAACGCCTTCACCGACCTAGTGCGCTTCGCCGATCGGTGGTGGTGTACCTTCCGCGAGGCCCAAGACCACGGGCCGAGCATCGGCACCATACGAGTCATTTGCTCAGACGATGGCCACACCTATGAGTCAGCAGCAGTCCTAGCAGAACAGGAGATAGACCTGCGCGACCCCAAGCTGTCAATCGCCAGCGACGGACGCCTAATGCTGGTGGCCGGCGGCAGCCTGTACGCGGGCACCGAGTACGGCACTCGCTCACCGCGCATTGCCTTTTCAGACGACGGCTACACCTGGACTACGCCGCAGAAAGTGCTGGCCGAAGACCACTGGCTGTGGCGCGTCACCTGGCACGAGGGAGTCGCCTACAGCGTATCAAAGCTGGGCGAGGGCTCCCATCCGCGCCGGGGATTCCTCTACTCCAGCACCGACGGCCTCGACTGGCAGTGGATCACCGAGTTTTTCCTGCCCAACGACACCTGGACGGCCAGCGAGACCACGCTGCGCTTTATGCCCGACGGCACCATGATTGCCCTAGTGCGGCCCGACTGGATCGGCACCAGCCAAGCTCCGTACACGGACTGGCAGTGGACCCAAATCGACTACCCAATGGGAGGACCTAATTTTATCCGCTGGTCCGATGGTGCGCTGTGGGCCAGCGCTCGCAGCCGGCACCCCGACGGCGGCGCGGCCACGGTCCTGGCGCGGATGACGCCGACCAGTTACGAGCCAGTGCTATGGCTGCCCAGCGGCGGCGACTGTAGCTACCCCGGCATGGTCGAGCACGAGGGCTTGCTGTGGATGAGTTACTACTCATCGCACGAAGGAAAAACCAGTATTTACCTAGCGCAGATTGCCGTCTAGGCCGCCGCTGACCCCAAGCGGCGTCTGTCGTATATTACCCAACCCATTAACCGCGAGAAGCCATGCCCGACCAGATCGACCCCATCCAATTCGAGGTCATTCGCAACGCCCTGCTCGAAGCCACCGAGGAGATGGCCATTGCCCTCCGGCGCAGCGCGTATTCGACCAACATCAAAACCCGCGCCGACTTCTCCTGCGCCTTTTTCGACCGCCAGTTGCGGCCCGTCGCCCAGGCGTTTACCCAGCCAGTACACCTCGGCTCGCTGACGATCCTCACGCCTCGCGCGGTCGCCGAATACGGCCCTGAGAACTTGCAGGCCGGAGACGCAATCCTCGTCAACGACCCCTATCGCGGCGGGGTGCACCTCAACGACATCACGCTGATTTCGCCCGTCTATTGCGGCGCGGAACTCTTCGGCTATGTGGCCAACCTCGCCCATCACGTCGATGTCGGCGGCGGTGCGCCAGCCAGCATTGGTGCCTTCCAGCAGGTGTATCAAGAGGGCATCATCATTCCTCCGGTAAAGCTAGTGCGCGGCGGGAAAATCTCGGCCGATGTCTTCGAACTAGTCATCGCCCAAATCCGCTCCAAGCGCGAGACGCGCGGCGACTTTCGCGCCCAAGTGGCGGCCAATCACTCGGGGATTCGCCGGCTCAACGCCCTCGCCGAGCAGGTGGGGTTGGCGGAAGCGTCTTTCTACATGGATCGGCTCATCGACTACACCCGAGAGCGGACGCTATCCGAATTGGCCAAGTTGCCCAAGGGGGAGTTCACGGCCACAGGCGTCGTCGATAACGACGGCTTCACCGACGAGCCGGTGCGGCTCCAAGTCCGCGTCGCCATCGACGACGAAGGCGTGCTCTTCGACCTGACGGGATGCGATCCGCAGCGCCGGGCACCGGTCAATTCCACCTACTCCCAGACCTTTGCGGCCTGCGCGTACGTGCTCAAGTGCCTGATCGACCAAGACGTGCCGGTCAACGCCGGGTTTTACGAGCAAGTGCGGCTCGTGGCCCCCGAGGGAACGGTCGTCAATTGCACGGCACCCTCGCCGGTGGTCGGGGGCTGGGAGACCCAGGTGCGGCTCTCCGATATCATTCTCAAGGCCCTGCATCCGGCGCTGCCCGATAAGATTCCGGCCGCCACCAAAGGGACGATGTGCCAAGTCGGCTTCGGCGGCACCGACCCGCGCACCGGGCAGCTTTATTCCTACTACGAGACCATGGCCGGCGGCTACGGAGGGCGCAGTACCAAGGACGGGCCAGACGCCGTGCAGTGCCACGGTCAAAACACCGAGAACGCGCCGATTGAAGAGATCGAAATCAACTACCCACTGCGGATTGACCGCTATGAGCTGATAGAGGATTCAGAGGGGGCTGGGCAGTATCGCGGCGGCTTGGGACTGCGGCGCGACTACCGTTTTATCGATCACGAAGTGTCCTTTACCGTGCTGTCGGACCGAGACCGCTGGGGGCCGGAAGGGCTGGCTGGGGGCCAAGCAGGAGGCAAAGCGCGTTATATCCTCGACCCCGAAGGCCAGCACGTCGAATTAGGCTCCAAAACGACGATTGCACTCGCGGCCGATACAGTCTTCAGCTATCGCACTTGCGGCGGCGGCGGCTATGGCCCACCCCATCAGCGCGACCCCCAAGCGGTGGCCGAGGATGTGCGCGAAGGCAAGGTGAGCGCGGAGCGGGCGCGAGACGAGTACGGCGTAGTCATCGACAGCGCCACTGGGCAAGTCGATCAAGCGGCAACCGAGGCGCGGCGACGGGAGATGGCAGACAATGGCCTATAGACTCGGCGTCGATATCGGCGGCACCTTTACCGACATCGCGCTCATCGACGAAGCGACCGGGCAAATCTATACCGGCAAAGTCTCCTCGACTCCCCAAGACCCATCCGGCGGATTTATGGAAGCCGTGCAGCGGCTGCTCGCCAAGCAGCAGATCGCCGCCCAAGACGTAGCCTACATCGTCCACGGCACCACAGTCGCCACCAACGCCATCATCGAAGGCAAAGTCGCGCCGACCGGCTTTATCACCACCGAGGGCTTCCGCGACATGCTGGAAATCGCCCGCCAGATTCGCCCCACCCTCTACGATTTGCAGTTTGAAAAACCCCGCCCGCTCGTGCCGCGCCACCGCTGCTTTGGCGTGCCCGAGCGCCTCGACGCCAGCGGCGCAGAGCTGACACCGCTCGACGAAGACGCCCTGCGCCAAGTAGCCGACAAGCTGCGCGACGAGGGCGTCGAGTCCATCGCCGTCTGCTTTCTGCACGCCTATGCCAATCCCACCCACGAGCAGCGGGCCGGAGAGATTCTCGCCGAGGTTTTCCCAGAGGCCGTCATCTCGCTATCCGCAGAAGTCGCACCTGAGTTCCGCGAGTACTTGCGGGCCAGCACAACCGTGATCAATAGCTGCATCCGCCCGGTGGTCGCGCGCTATTTGCAGCGGATCGAAGATCGGTTGGCCCAGGCCGGTATCGCCGCTGAGTTGCTCGTAATGCAGAGCAGCGGCGGAGTGTACACCTTTGCGGCAGCGCGGCAAAAGCCGGTGTACATGGTCGAATCCGGTCCGGCCGCCGGAGTGATCGCAGCCGCGCATCTGGGGCAGGCGCGGGGCTACGACCAAGTGATTTCCTTCGACATGGGCGGGACGACCGCCAAAGCCGGGCTGATCCAAGGCGGCTCGCCCAGCGTGACCAAGGACTACGAGGTCGGGACGACGGCGCAATCGGGCGTCGGGGCGACTCGCGGCGCTGGCTATCCAATCCGCACGCCAGTAATCGACCTCGTGGAAATCGGCGCAGGTGGCGGCTCCATCGCTTGGGTGGACCCCGGCGGCATCCTCCGAGTCGGCCCCCAAAGCGCCGGGGCCGATCCCGGGCCGGTCTGCTATGGTCAAGGCGGCACGCAACCCACAGTCACCGACGCCAACCTCGTATTGGGTCGGCTCAACCCTAACTATTTCCTCGGCGGCGAAATCGCCCTCGACCCGACGGCCGCGCAACGCGCCATCGAACAACACTGCGCCCAGCCGCTGGACATGGACTTGGTCGAAGCGGCCCACGGCATCGTCGAGATCGCCAACACCGCCATGGTCAACGCGCTGCGGCTGGTCTCCGTGCAACGCGGCTACGACCCGCGAGACTTTGCGCTGGTAGCCTTTGGCGGCGCAGGGCCAGCCCACGCCAACCGCCTCGCCGCCCTGACCGAGATTCCCGTGGCGATTATTCCCCAAAGTCCGGGTACAGCTTCAGCCTTGGGATTGTTGGTGACGGACTTAAAACACGATTACGCGACCACCCACATCCAGCGGCTAGACCAAGTAGTTCCCCAAGCCTTGGAGCAAACCTTCCGCGAGTTAGAAGCGCAGGGGCGGGAAACGCTTGGGCGCGAGGGCATGGCGGAAGCGGCGATGGACTTCAGACGCCAAGTAGATCTGCGCTACGTTGGACAGAGCCACGAGCTGACGCTGCCGTTGACAACCGAAGCCTTGGGTCCAGCACAGCTAGACCAGCTATTGGAACAGTTCCACCGCACGCACGATCGCGCCTATGGCTTTAGCGCACCGGGCGAGGACGTCGAACTGGTCAGCGTCCGACTCTCAGCCATCGGCCAGATCGCCAAACCCGCGCTGGCACCGCTGGCAGAGGCAACCGGAGAGGCGACGGCCAAAGGACAGCGACCAGTGTATTTCGCCGAGAGTGAGGGATTCGTCGATTGCCCAGTGTACGACCGCTATGCGCTGAGAGCTGGCGCGGTAGTGCAAGGACCAGCCATCGTCGAGGAGATCGATTCAACCACCGTCGTCCATCCTCACTACCAAGTGCGCGTGGACGATGTCGGGCAGATGGTGCTGACGACAGCGGAAGCGCGTTAAAAATTCAACGAGAGAACTCAATAATGACTCAGGACAACACCACCGTCTTAGACGACTTGCTTACCGGCTGGCGACAACAGGCCGTCACGGCCCAGTACAGCCGCGAGCGCGACAAGGGAACCGCATTCGAGAATCTTTGCATCGCCTACCTACAAAACGACCCGATCCAAGCCCGGCAATACGAACAGCCCATGCTCTATTCGGATTGGGCCCAAGCACCGGAGCGGCGCGACGACCGGGTAGCTGAGCCGCTGGGATTCTACATCGAGCCGGAGCGATCAGCGCAAGACCTCGGTATCGACTTGGTCGCCAAGCTGAAAGATGAGGAGGGATGGTGCGCCATTCAATGCAAATTCCATGCAAAGGGTAGCCGCATCGCCAAGGCAGAGATCGATTCCTTTTTGGCTGCTTCGGGCCATAGGGACTTCCGGCAGCGGCTGATCATCGACACGACCGGTCGCGAGTGGAGCACCCAAGCAGAGCAGATGCTGAGGAACCAAGCGGTGCCGGTCCGGCGGATCGGCCTACAGGAATTGCAGGCCAGCTCAATCCGTTGGCAGGACTTTGCGACCAGCGGCAAAGTTCGCGTCGCCGAACAGCGCAGACTCCTTCCGCATCAGCGCAAGGCGCTGGAAGCAGTCACTGGCGGATTAGCGAACCCGGGCAGTCGCGGCAAAATGATCATGGCCTGCGGCACCGGTAAAACGCTGACATCCCTCCGCATCGCCGAACAGATCGTCGGTACTGAAGGGAGAGTTCTCTATCTCGTACCCAGTCTGGCGCTGATGGCGCAGACGGTGCGCGAATGGGCGCGAGACGCGAACATTCCGCTGCGCTCGTTCGCGGTGTGTTCCGACTCGCAAGTCGGCAAGCGCCGACGTCGCAATGACGACCTCATTGACATGGACGCGCTGGATTTGGCGTTTCCCGCCACTACGGATGCTGCCCGCCTCGCCGCCGTCGCAGCACCGCCAGCACCGGATGCCCTGACCGTCGTCTTTGCCACTTACCAATCCAGCCCGGTAATCGAGGAGGCACAGAAGGTACACGGAGTGCCCGCCTTCGACTTGGCGATCTGCGACGAGGCGCACCGCACTGCTGGGGCACTGATCGAGGGCGAAGACTCATCGCATTTCGTCCGCATCCACCAAGACGAGCACATCCGCTGCTACCGGCGGCTCTATATGACCGCAACACCAAAGGTCTATGCCGCCAGCGCACGGACCCGAGCTGGCGAACTGGCGGCGGCCCTCTGCTCCATGGAGGATGAGCGCTTCTATGGGCCGCTACTCTACGGACTTACCTTCGGCGCGGCTGTGGAGCAGGGCTTGCTAACTGATTACAAAGTGATCGTCCTAACGGTCCCAGAGGACGCGGCGGCCCGAGCGATCCAGCGCAGTCTTGCCGAGGACGGCGAATTGAAACTCGACGACGGGGCCAAACTGCTTGGTTGCTGGCGGGCCTTGGCCAAGGTGGATACCGACCAGTTCCCGGAAAACGACCGCGAAGGAATGCGCCGCGCCATTGCCTTTTGCCGCGACATAAAATCTTCACAGCAAGTAGAGCGGCTCTTTGCCCAAGTCACCGAGGAATACCGCGAGCATGAGGGGGCGGACCTGACGGAATACCCGGTTGCGGCCCAGCATGTCGATGGCACCTTCAACGCCATAAAGCGTTCGGTAGCACTGAACTGGTTGGACGAAGCCGACGCCAACGGCGGTTGCCGGGTGCTCACCAATGCCCGCTGCCTTTCCGAAGGGGTAGATGTACCAGCATTGGACGCCATTCTGTTCATGCACCCGCGCAAGAGCCAAATCGATGTGGTGCAGGCGGTGGGGCGGGTTATGCGTAAAGCCCCCGACAAACACATGGGCTATATCGTGCTGCCGGTAGTCATTCCGTCGGGCACTCCGCCAGAAGCCGCGCTCAACGACAACAAGGCATTTGAGGTCGTCTGGCAGACGCTGAATGCGATCCGCAGCCACGACGAGCGGTTTGAGGGGATGATAAACCGGATTGAACTAGGCGAACCGGGCGACCGTATTGGCCTTATCGCGCTAGCGGACTGGGAGCCAGCCGCGACTCAGGCTGGGGACAGGGCAGATATTGGGAGAGGGGCAGCGAGGGACCCGGACGCCACGCGCACCCAGCCGGAGGATCTTCAACAGACCTTGTTCGACGGACTGCCGGAGGTAATTCGGGCGAAAATCGTTGAGAAATGCGGTGACCGTAAGTACTGGGACGAATGGGCTGGAGATGTCGCGGACATTGCCCGTCGGCACATCGAGCGCATCACGGCCATCGTCAAATCTGGCGACGCCGAGCGGGAGATTTTTCAAGAGTTCGTCACTGAGTTGCGAGATGATCTAAACGAGGGCATCACCGACGACGACGCGATTGAAATGCTGGCGCAGCATTCGGTGACCGGACCTGTATTCGACGCGCTGTTCGGCGAGACTGAGTTCGTTTCGCGTAATCCGGTTAGCCAAGGCATCCAAGATGTGTTGGATGTGCTCAAGCCGTCGAACATCGACGCGGAAGCGGCTAATCTCGACGAGTTTTACGCCAGCGTCCGGCGACGGGTGGCTGGGGCGGCTACTGACGAGGCCAAGCAGAAGATTGTTGTCGAGCTATACGACAAATTTTTCCGCAACGCCTTCCCCAACATGACGCAGCGGCTAGGAATCGTCTATACGCCAGTGGAGATTGTCGATTTCATTATCCGCTCGGTGAACGATGTTTTGGAGGACGAATTCGGCACGACGTTGGGTTCCGAGGGCGTACATATTCTCGATCCTTTCACCGGCACCGGCACGTTTGTTACGCGGCTTTTGCAGTCGGGCTTGATTACACCGGAGGATTTGCCGCGCAAGTACGCTAATGAGATTCACGCCAATGAGATCGTCTTGCTGGCCTATTACATCGCAGCGGTGAATATCGAGACCGCCTATCACGGGATTGTCGGCGGGGACTACAAACCTTTTGACGGCATTTGCTTGACGGACACCTTTGAAATGCAGGAAGGCGACGATTTGCTGGCGCAGATCATGCCGGATAATTCGGGGCGTCGAACGCGACAGAAGGAGACGGATATTCGCGTAATTATGGGGAATCCGCCGTGGTCGGCTGGGCAACGGAGCGCGAATGACAACGCCGCAAACCAAGAGTATCCAGGGGTGGACGGGCGCATCGAAGAAAGCTACGCAAGATATTCCCGTGCTCAATTAAAACGCTTACTACGCGACAGCTACATTCGTGCGATCCGCTGGGCGAGCGACCGGATCGGCACGAGTGGCGTGATTGGGTTTGTGTCGGGGAGTGCATGGCTCGAACGCACGTTTGCCGACGGAATGAGGAAGTGTTTGGCAGAGGAATTCAGTAGTCTGTATGTCTTTCATCTGCGAGGGGACATCCGTAAGGATATGTTGAGCGGTGGCAGGGCCGGCGAAGGCGGTAACGTATTCGGACAAGGCAGCATGACTGGATGCTCTATTACTATTTTGGTGAAGAATCCAGACGCAGGGGAACATGGCCGCATCTTGTTCCACGACATCGGTGATGGTCTCGATCGCGAGGCGAAGTTCAAGGAGATTTTGCAATTCGGTGGTATCCGTGGAATAACGCAATCGGATGGCTGGACTCGGATAAAGCCGGATGCAAAGTATGATTGGCTTGGACAAGGGGATACGGAATTTGGTCGGTTTACGACGATCGGAAGTAAGAAGAAGGGGGATCTAGAAGCGCGGCTCTTCGAGAAATATTCACATGGTGTTTCAACCAACCGAGACACTTGGTGCTACAATTTCTCGTCCAGTGCCCTCGGGGCGAATGTCCGGTCAATGATCTCCTTTTACAATTCGGAGCTTGATCGGTTTGAGGGCAATCGACCTGACAGTTCCAAAGTAGACACCAATCTCTTTGTAAACAAAGATCCAAGGAATATAAGTTGGTCCAGTTCGCTATTAAGCTACTTCAAAAGAAAAATCCGAATCAACTTTGATGAAGGTCGGATCGTACCTTGCATTTACCGTCCGTTCATGCGGCAATGGCTGTATTTCAGTTCTTCTGTGAATGATCGAATCGGCCAGATCCCCAAGGTTTTTCCGCACATGGATACCGAAAACCGCGTTATCTGCGTGACGGGGGTCGGGGTGCGGGCTGGATTTTCGGTACTGATGGTTGATGCTATCCCGAATCTTCACACGATGGACACGGGCCAATGCTTTCCTTCCTACCTCTACGACAAGCTCGACAGCGACGACAGCCTGTTCGGGCAGTCTTCCGACACACCCGATTCCCATGGCTACACCCGCCGTGACGCCATCACCGACGACGCGCTCGCCAAATTCTGCGCTGCTTACGGCGACACTGTCTCCAAGCACGACATCTTCCACTACATCTATGGCCTGCTCCACGTCCCATCCTACCGCCAGCGCTTCTCCAACAATCTCTCCAAAGAGCTACCGCGCATCCCGCTCGCCACCGACCCCGATCACTTCACCGCCCTCGTCGTTGCCGGACGCGAGTTAGGCAATCTACACGTCGGCTTCGACCGCGTTGACCCGTGGCCGCTCGAATTCGCCAACGGCGATTGGGACGCGCCAGCTAACACCGATCCAGCGACCTACTTCCGCGTCCGAAAGATGAAACTCGGCGGCACTCAAAAAGCCCCCGACCTCACGACGATCATCTACAATAACAACATTACCGTTACCGGCATTCCTGCCACTGCTTGGGACTACGAAGTCAACGGCAAGCCTGCCCTCAAATGGGTCATGGAGCGACAGGCCGTATCCACCGACAAAGCCAGCGGCATCGTCAACGACGCCAACCGCTACGCCACCGAAACCGTCGGCGACCCATCCTATCCGCTAAAACTCCTCGCCTGCGTCATCCGCGTCAGCATGGAAACCAACCGCATCGTCGAAGGACTGCCAGAACCTGAGTGGATTGAAGAGGGAAAGTAAAACGAACCGACCGCCTAAAAGATATAATGGTAACAAAGGGGTAAACCTGACCCATGATAGACATACTCACCAAACCTGCCGACCAGTTGGGGATCAATGATCTGCAAGCACTGATTGATTCAAGTGTTCAGGAGGACGAGCGGATTGAATTTAAGAGAGGTTTATCAGCAGAAAAGGGACAAGTAGATACTTGGTACAATGGCGGGAAGCTAGGTAGAAAAGCGAAAATCGAGATTCTTGAGGAGTCAGTCGCTTTTGCAAACGCTTTTGGTGGTGTCTTCATACTGGGCATAGACGAGCAAGAGTCTGAAAATGGGCCAGGAGTCGCCAATAAAATTTTACCCATCCCCCGTTGTGCCGACCTAGCCAATAGCCTAGAGTTGATATTCCGTGATTGCGTGGAACCACACATTCCGGGGCTTGAAATCATTCCTATAAGAACACAAGACGATGCCGGTGCCGTCGTCATTCGCGTTGGCCGTTCAACAAGGCTGGCTCCACACCGTGTCATACCTAGCCTTGTTTGTCCTATCCGACGATCTGATCGATGCGAGAAAATGACCATGCGTGAGATCCAAGACCTTGTGCTCAATATCGCAAGAGGAACAGAAAGACTCGATACGTTGCTTACTGAGCGGTCAGAACGGTTCGAGGAGGAATTCCGTAGCTTTAATAATTGGAACCAGAATGCGATAGGCATCCGGGCAACTGCTGTACCCTTGGGCGACGAAATATGGTTTGACCCTAGCCATGAAGCATTGAGGGATGAGTTGGATTGGCACAGCGTTACAGCCCACTTAGGCGATGATTTCTGCGAATTAAGAGGTGGAGGCCTTAAAATTCCTTCTACGAACAACTGGCGACCGATTTTACGCGGGGCAAGGATGGAAGGGAATGAATATCACTATCGCAGTGTTGGTGACCGCAATTCGATTAAAACTGACCACAGCTTGATTAAAAAATTGTACCGAGAAATACACTGTAACGGACTCGTTGAACTAGGCCTGACTTCTTCCCGTTCAACAGAACAACTACTCTTTTACCCAAAAGAACAATATGGAGGCATCCTACCTGCTGAATGGCTGATTACCATATTTGCCAATTTGCTGGTCTGGATCGATAGACTCAGAAATCATGCTGGATCCCCGGTAGCTGAATACGCTTTAGAATTGGAAACTCGTATTCACGGATATCCCTTGCCGCGTTTAGCTGTGCTAAAGAAAGTTGCAGATGTTCGAATCCAGCGAGGACTTCAATATGAAGAGTTCGGTAATCGTTGTGCATTTGGCACTGAGATGGATTCCACCCGATTTCCCAGATACTCGCTTGGCAGCAGCGACGAAATCGTTCGCACCCTCAACTTGTTTGAACTCGACCTGTGGAATAACGTCGGCTTGCGCGATCAGGGACATGACGGACTGACGATAAAAGATTTCGGCCAATCCTGAAACATGACCTGGGGACGAACATACCTGTGGATCGCCATACTGATCTTCGCCGCCGCCGCTTCGGTGGTGGCCCGCCTCGTCGAAATCGGCGAGGCAAACCTGATAGACGGCCGCAATCCCATCTCCTTTTGCAACCTGCTTTTCGCTGGCAACCTCGTAGCGGCGCTAACCCTGTTCGCCCTCAATCACCGAGAATGGAGCCCCACCAACCTGCGCACCCTCTCGCGTCGGCAATGGCTGATCCAGACGGCCTTGGCCCTTACCTCCGGCGCGATAGCCCCGGCCATGATGTTCACGGCCATCGCCCACACCTCCGTCACCAATATCGTCCTGATCGAGACCATAGAAATTCCCCTCGGCCTGTTGTTGGCTTGGCTGCTCTATCGAGAAAAGTCGAACTGGACTGCCGTGCTGGGAGCCTTGTGCGCCCTCGGCGGCGTAGCCACGACCCTCATTCTGCAAATGGACTCGTCGCCAGAGAGCATGGCAGCAGCGCGGATGCAGGGCGGCGTAGGCTACGGTGAATTCTTTGCCGCCGCCGCTACCGTGCTCCTCGTCTGCGGTGCCGAAATCGGCCGCAAACAACTCCAGACTATCCCCTTGGGCATCTTCAGCGTCTTCCGCAACCTCGTCGGCGCGCTCTTCTTCCTCGTCATTGGCCTATACATTTTCGGTCTTGAACACTTCGCCGACATCTTCTCCCCGCTGCTCTGGGGCTGGATGCTGCTGTACGGAGGGATTGTGGTGGCTTGCGGTCAGTTGGCGTGGTTTGCCGGCATCAAGCGCGTGCGCCCCGCCGACATTGCCACAGCGTCATCCTTCTCGCCGGTGGCCGGTGTACTCTTCGCCGGTCTCATCCTAGGCGAGGTGCCCATGCCTGCCCAACTCATCGGCGGTGGCATTATCCTCGCGGGCATCGCCATCGCCCTGTGGGGCGAACTGCGCACCGACCGCCCGACGCGGCCACCCAAGACTGACGACAAGGCCAAAGCCTTCACCGGCGTCTGATTAGTGGTTAGCGCCCGCACCAAAGTTGGGCTGGCACTAACCACTAACCACTGTAAAACAGCTTCTCACTTGTCGAAGTAGGGATGCATAGATACGGGCACTTTGGGAATCTCGCCGCTCGGCGGCTTGAGCGTGATATCCTCAAACAGGACCATGCGAGGAAAGAGCCTTCGCTGTTGAGGTAGTAAACCGAGGTGTTATTGGGGCTGAAGGACGACCCATAAGCCCCGCTTGCGTCCCAGCGGCTTCAGTCCCTATCTTCGGCAGGGCGAACAGAGTCTCGCCCGGCTCATAAACAGCACAAAGGAGGAACCGACCATGCATCGTTTTTCCATTCTTCTCGCCGCCTGTATGCTGACTACCGCTTGCGGCGACCGCCAGCCGACCATCTCCAACGGCGAACCGGTACAGATCATCCAGTACGACGGCCACGCCTACCGGTTGGCGGCGGGCAAAGCCAACCAGACCGACCTTTCCATTGAACTGTCGTACGCCGTGCGCGGAGGCCGCGCCGTTATCGATGCCGTTACGATAGACGGCACAGAGTACCGGGCCGATTGTGCGGCTGGTGGGGCGGGGCCTTCAGACACAGGGGTATCGCCCGGCGGCGACATCCCCCACTACACCTTATGCGACGGCCTCGAAGGCACGCGAGACGTCGATTACACCTGCGACGGCTACAGCCAGATCCCACCCCACCTTCGGTCGCCGACGTGCGCTTGAAGGTCGAGGGCAACGAGGCTTTTCTGCGAGCACGGTTTGAGGACACCTCCTCCACCTACCGGGTGGCCGTGCCGCCTTTGGGGGAATCCCAAAAAACCAGACAGACTTTTAACCTGACCGACGGGAAAGCCGATTTCTTCCTCTTTACGATTAAAGAAACATTGTATTACTTCGTTTACTCCACCGGGGGAGCCGACACGTGGGGCGACTTGTACAAAGTCGAAAAAGACTTGATCAAGCCTATCGCGGGCACCGGCAAATGGGCCGATGGGGGCAACTTCGCCTTCCAGCGGATCTTGGAGCCGGGCGACTATTTGTTGCGGGTCACATCTGAAACCGGCAAAGCAGAAGGCACATACCAGATAGGGATTAGCACCTCGTTGCCTGAAGATTACCAATAGCCGCCCTCTTGGTATTAGGCAGGGCGAGGCAAGGAAAACCTCGCCTCGCCCTTGCTTTTACTCGCTGTATTTGATGCAGTTCACCCTAGTCAGGATGGTGCGTCCACCGCCCCATCCGGCCACCGCCGTCAACCGCCCCGAAGACCAGCTTCTCCCCACTGCTCTGGGGCTGGATGCTGCTGTCGCCTGCTTCCAGTGACGACAGGACCGCAGCGCTCCAAGTCGCCTGCTTGCAGCGTGTAACGTTGCACACTACATTCAGAATCCATGAAGATCAGGCACAAGGGACTGCGGGCACTGCACGAGCGGGACGACCCGGCACGGCTGCCGGCGGGCCTAGTACCACGTCTTCGGCGCATCCTGTTTCGGCTGCAAGAGGCAACACATCCCGGCAGCGCAGACGCGCCAGGCTTCCGGCTGCATCCGTTGAAGGGGGATCGGGTGGGCAAGTGGAGTGTGCGCGTATCCGGCAACTGGCGCGTGGTGTTCCGCTTTGAGGATGGCGAGGCCGTAGATGTGGACTTAATCGACTATCACTAATTGGAAAGGAACGGCGACTATGAGCAACAACGATGGCGAACGGGTGGGACCCATGCTGAACCCACCGCACCTAGGAGAACTGATCCGTGAGAGCATGGAAGAGATCGGCTGGAATGTCACCGAGACGGCGGGCCGCCTAGGCTGCGAACGCGGGACACTTTCGCGCCTCCTGAACGGCAAAGCCGGCATGTCCGCAAACATGGCGCTGGCATTGGAGCACATCGGCTGGGGCACCGCCGAGCACTGGATGCGGATGCAGGCGAGCTATGAGCTTGCACAGGCTCGCCGAGAGCGGGTCACCGGGGAACAGCTAGCCGATGCGACGTTCGCGTCAACCACCCAAGCCTGACAGGTCTTGGGAATTGAAGATGAGCGGGTGACCTGCTACACCCGCTCGGCCTGGGGTTCGGCCAGCCCGTGGGTGTGATCCCACAAATGCCCCCGCCGCTTCTGGCCTTCTAGCGTCGTTTCAAAGTACACCCCCTGCACCGGCTCGTGCACCAACGGCATATCGTGATGATGCCCCATGCCCGTAGCCAGACAGTCTCCCGGCTTCATTTCGTACGTCTTGCCCTCAGAAACGGCGCGAGCCTGACCTTCCAAGATGACCCAATACTCGTCGCAGTCGTGAAAGTGGCTATCGAAATTGGTCCACTTCTCGTACGGGACCGGATCGCCTTTATCCTCGGGCTGGGGACTATTATCCATGTTGAAGATCCCCGAGCCGCCCGTCTCCGCTCCCCAGCGTCCGCAAAAGCGCACCAGCGTAGCCGCCTCTTCCACTTCCAACACCTCAAAAGAACCTGGACCAGTCAAATCTATATTGGCACCCGTGGCGGCTTCCACCTCCTCAGCACCCACCCGCAACCGACAGCGTCCCCCTCCCACAATCAGCTTCTCCACCTCGCCACGACGCGCAAAGCTGTGTTCATCGCCTGCCTTGAGCTGCACGACCTCAAAGTGTTCCAACTCACACCAATCGGGGTACTGGTCCTCACTTCTGAACATCGGCATAACCCTTCTCCCTTCTCTCGGTTTTTAAAAGGTTTTAGAATATTAGGTATCTGATGTTACCTAACAGATTCGCACAAATCAACTGCCACTAGGAGGCATAGACCATGAACGTCGAAGAAACTCTTTTTCATCTGCTTCGGGATATGTGATGGGCCAACGGGATTACGATGCTGTTGTCAGGCGCGTGGAAGCGGTGTCTGGTATTGATGTGCAGATATTGGGCGAGGTTGAAGGTTTGCCGATTTTGTGTGCGTCTGCTGGCAGGGGAGACGCGCCTGTTGTTTATATCAATGGAGGGACGCACGGCGATGAACCGGCTGGGGTGGAAGCCGCGCTCGCTTTTTTGCAGGGCAGATGGGAGCGCTGGGCTGATAGGGTGCGTTTTGAAGTTATTCCGTGTTTGTGTCCGTGGAGCTATGTTCACAATGCCCGGCTCAATGCACAGGATGTCGATGTGAATTGGGCGTTTTTGCGCGATGATGTGCCCGAGATTGAAATTTTGAAGGGTTTTTTGGCGGGAAGAGTTTTTGCGGGTGTGATCGATTTGCACGAGGATTGGGAGAGTCCGGGATTTTATCTATACGAGATGTTTGGAGACCGGGGATCTCTGGGACGGGAGATAGTCGAGCGGGTGGCACGGGTTTGTCCGATTAACAAGAATGCCGAGATTGAGGTCGAGGTTGCGGTCAATGGGGTGATTCATCCCAATATGGAGGTGGCAAGGCGGAAGTACGGGGAGGGCATACCTATCGCTTTGGTCCAGCGAGGCCATACGGGGCATCTGGTGACATCAGAAACCCCGACGGCGCAGCCAATGGATGTGCGCGTTGCGGCGCATCTAGCAGCTATTGAGGTGATGGTGGAGGCTAGTGTTTAGGGCGAAGGCTGTTTAGCGTAATTCTTCTAAAAGACGGCTTGGCACATCGGTTGGGTCAGTCTTTCGCTTCACCGGTAGTTCATAATTCCATTCTTCGAAAGCAAATCGCCATTCGCGTGAGACGCGCTCCATAGCGGCGGGATCCGGCTCGAATGTATTTTTTTGGTAGTCCGAGAGTGTGCTCAGGTACTCGACTACTGCCTGCTTTCCTCCGTTTTCCCAACCGGACAATCCGAGTGCCGCGTAGATGCGTTCCATTTCGCCCAGTGGATCAGATACGAGGTCCTCGTACTTCACTTCCGCCAGATTGCCTGCCGGTATCAAAGCTCTGTCTTTCAGGTATTGTTCCATTAGAGCCTTGTACTCGGTGATGACGAAATCCGCAACATCGCCCGGATGCTCCTCCAGCAGGAACAACTCAAACATCTTTCTGAATGTATGGTTTGTCGAGTAATAGACATCGCATGGATTTCTTGCGATATGAACGAACTTCGCATTGGGGAAAAGGCGCAGGATGTGGGGGATTCGGCCGGTGTTGGTGGGGCTTTTGAGTACCAACTGCTTTCCGCCATCCGCAAGTGTGGCTTTTTTAATTATGTCCGTGATGACGGCATCCCAGCGTGCCAGTTGCTGATCGGTTAGCCCCCTCATGAAGACATATTTTTCAAAGTATTCCATCGTCTTGGTTGGGAATGTGAGGAAGTGAACAAAGGATAGCTCAGAGGAATTGGCAATCGCAAATTCTTCCTCGTTCGGCATGTCTATAGTTATTTTGACATCATCCTGCGGACGTTTCGGATCGAGCTGTTTGGCCATGAAACGCTTGATCCAACCGCGACCGATCAGAAAGAATGTCGGGACGAAGGATTGGAACAACGAGACGATTGCGAACTGCGGATCGCGCGTCAGGAGATAGTGCAAGTGCGTCGTGCCCGTGCGGGCATGGCCAATGATAAAGATCGGTGGATGCGCGATCTTCGTCCGAGCCACAGCGCGCCCGTAGCGCATCTTCTCGATCAAGCGTAGTGGTACCATCAGGGCCGAGCCAAGGAGAATTCGCCTCACTCGTCCCCGGTGCTGGGGCGCAACCCTCACCCCGTCCTGACCCCAGAGGAGCCTCGCCCAAACGCGCAGCGGCGCGGGCGTGTTGGGGTGACCTACACTCTGGGTTTGTGGCTTCTTAGTAGGTATTTTGACGCTCCATTTTGCTATCGATGCCGACGCACCAGGCGGAACTTGAAGTCGGGACAGAGGGAATGGGTCTGTTTGGTCTTCAATTCGCAATCGGGCGGATCGAGAACCAATTCGGTCTCGCGGAGGATGGCCGCCATGTTGAGTGCAATGAGCGCCTCGGCGAGATTGCTACCCAAGCACCGATGCGCTCCTAAGCCGAAGGGCGCATAGACCCCGTGCTGGCGATGCTCAGCGCGTTCTGCGGTGTAGCGGTCGATATCAAAGCGTCCGGATTGGGGAAATATTCTGACATCCGGTGCGGTACTGTGAATCCAATAAGAAGGGTCTCGCCAGCAGAGACTTTATAGCCCTCAAATTCAAATGAGTTGGCTACCGTGCGCAATGACATTGCTGGTGCAAGGGGATAGAGGCGCAGGGTTTCCATTGCCGTGCGGTGCAGGACGTCGAGTTGACGTAGATCGCTCACCGTAGGCATACCCTGGTCAAAGAGGGCGTCTGCTTCAGCAATTACCTGCTCGCGCAAATCGGGTCGCTTCAACAGTTCATATAACATGAAGGCACAGGTATTTGCCACGGTATCGAGACCGGCCGTGAGAGGACCCAGCATGTCTAAATCGGTCTCGGGAAGAAATTGCGGATCTCTGCGGTGCAGTTCCAGCAAAAGGTCAATGGAATCCGGTGGCTTGTTGTGGCGTTTTTCTGGTTCGTGGTCTGCCAGAATGCGCTGAGTCAGCTCTTCCATCCGCTTGAAGGCACGCCGGACGCGTGGTCGATATAGCATCAGCCTAGGTTGCTGCCGCATGATATAGGTTTTCATCTTGCTGTGAAAATAAACCATAATATCGTCTAAGTAGTCCCGCACAGGCATGCTGAGGGCCAGCACACCGATCTGATCTAAGACGATGCGCTGCCAAGTGTATAAGCCCGGCAGCGGCTTGTCTTGGGGCCATCGGGCGATATCTTGTTGAAGAACGCGGACAACGTCTGCCTCGCGGCCTTCAATGAGGCGGTGGGTGTACACATCCACCAGTTCTTTGCGCAGGCGAATATGCTCTGGGCCATCCATGCTGATTATGTTGCGTCCGACTCCTCCAGCTTTGTTGTAATCCACCCAGTTTTCAAGCGTGCGAAAGTACTTACCCCCTCGCTTTACGAAGGTATTCGCCTCGGGACCTACGAGGGCGACGAAGCGGCGATTGAATGCCTTGATGCGAAAAATCGGACCTAAGTTTCGGTATTGTTTGACGAGCAGCGAGCGCAAATCGCGCGTCATGCCGATGGTGTTGCCAACAAGCGGCAACCCCGGTGCCTGGGGTATTTCTTTGCGCGGAGCCGGGACAGGGGCAGGAGACTCCTGCTCGCGGATCGCCCTAGTGACCGATTGCCCGATCAGGTCCATTTTGCGAATCAGGTCGATCCGTTCTTGTACCTCCGATAGTTCCGACTGGGACAGAATATTCTTGAAAACGCCGGAGGCCTCTGCCAGACAGATAATGACGATGTCGCGCGGGTCCGGAATTTCATCGGTGAACAACACGCGCATAATGCGCAACCGAACTTCTTCTACTCGTTGCCCATCAATGGCTGGATAGCGGCGGGAGCGCGACACCAAGCGCGAAAGGGAAAAAATCCCTTCGGACTCAGCTTCCAAGACGCCCCGGTTGACCAACCGCGCAAGTGCCTTGTCGCGGATTTCGTCGCCTCGTTTGGCCGTCTGTGCGACCCAATCCCCTAGGTCGCGTGCGCCTGTATCCTGTGCGATGTCAGCTAGGGTGGGATCGAGCAGATCGTCTGCAAGAGGCGTGGCATCAACCAAAATGAGATGCTCGGGATCCGTATCGATGCGATTTTCCAAGGCCAAATCCATCAACACGGCACCAGCGAGGACGGTGTGCAACGAATGCGGTGCAAGACCGGGCGCGAAATCGCCTCGGTCTTCACTGTAGAGTAGCAACAGGATCTCTTCGGTAAACCTCAGTATGGTCTAGTCTCCTTGGAAGCGATCTTAACGTGAGTCCTGGATAAGCATCGTCTAATGAGGATGTTCCGTTGGTAATGGCCCTAACGTACTCAGCCTACTTGATCATGGGCACTCATGGATACTCATATATATAATTTTCATAAAAAGAAAGAGTCAAGAAAATGGTTCATTGACCGGGCTACAATATCTTGTGTGTTCAATAGCGCGGCGCATCCGCGCAAACTATCACATATTCGTCAGCCAGCGCCCCTTCTCCGCAGTCAGCGCATAAATCGCGCCCCATATCCCCGACACGGACACCTCGCCCAAAATCAACCCGAGAAAAAACGGCTTGGCGTTCTGGAATAGGCGCACGCCACCAAAGCGCAAGATGATCAGCTTCAACAACCAAGCGATCAACGCCGAGAACCAGATCTGACTCGTCAGCCAACCCACGGCAATAGCAAAGCCGATCGGGTGAAAGGGCCACCAAAACCACCGGTGCTGCGCCCACATTAGAAAGCCCTCCACGGCCGCGCCGATCCCCTTGAAGAGCCAGCCGCGCATGTCGGCCTCGGGCATATTGAGAATGGTCGGGCCGATATAGGGCCAGCCGTGGGCACCGGCCCAATTGATCAGCGACAGATTAACCGCTCCATGGGTGTAGGCCAGTTTCAAGGTCATGTAGGCCGCGGCCAAAAGACTGCACACCAGCGCCAGCATCAGGCCCCAAAACAGCCGCGTCTTGGGGCCGGGGATCAGCTCGGCGAGTTTGAGGCCATTGGCGCACGCGACCATCGGCGAAGTGCGCGATTCGCCCTGCCAAATAAAGGTGAAGTTGAGGGCGACCAAGCCCTTGGCCCCGAGGACCGAGGTGCCCAAACCCGAAATGATGAAGTACGCCGGGACAATGGGGCTGCGAGCGGTGGCCACGCCGCCGGTAGCCACCACGCGCGCGACCAAGATGAAGAACAGCAAGCTGACGACGAGTAGGACCGGGAGCACTGCAATCGGCACCCCCGAGCGCCAGAGCCAAACGGCGACGAACAGCAAGCTGCCCAAAAAGCCGAGCAAGGCCGTGCGATAGCTGAGCAACTCCTCGCTGTCATCGACGCCGCCGCGCGGGTCCCAGAGTTTGCGCCATACCTCTTTGAGATGGGGCCGGGCCGTCCACAGTCCAAAGAGCACCAACACAATGACCGCGCCGGTGGCTTGATGGGTCAGGTCAGCCGGCTGCGAGTACTCGTACGCGCTCAGGCGTTCGGTGCTGGCAATGCCGAGCGTCTTAAAGACCCCTTCCTCCACCTTGGAGAACACGTAGAAAAACCAAATGCTGAACGTGATCTCGAGATTGACCAAGTAGAAGAAGCCGACCCAAGCCAAGTTGAGTGCAACCGGCAGGTGCAAGGTATGGTTTAAGAAGGAAAACCGGCCGCGAGGGTTGTATTCGGGCACGATGGGGAAGTAGTGGTTGAGGGCGTTGAGACTGAGCAGGATGCAGGGCACGGCAAACCCCAGCCACATCCGCTGATCCTTAAAGAAAGGAGCCACGCGCATCTGGGCTTCCTTCTCAATCATATTCTGCGGTAGCTGAACCATCGGATAGGTCAGCCGCTCGTGCTCCGACCACTGGCGGTGGAGGATGGCGCTCATGCAGATCAGCATGAAGCTCATGGCCACGATCAACGCCAGCCAGTAGGCCATCGGCTCCACCCAGACGCCCCACGGGATGGACTCACCTTTTGGCAGGCCCTCGTAGTAATTCTTGATCGCCTCGAAGTCCTGCGGCGCAATCCACGAAGGGATAAAGTCGTAGAACAGCTCGGCGTAGTTGTTTTCGGGGGTGGCGTAGTAGAAGGGATAGACGATGGTGCCAATGAGGAAGAACATCAGGCCCCAAGTCGGCACGGTGACCGCCATCATCAACATGCAGTAAATTAGGACCAGATCGGCTTTGGACAGAGCGAAATGGCGGCCGAGCAGAGCCACAAATCCATTGACGGCAAAGGTCAGGACAAAAAAGAGAAAGAGCGCTCCCGGCGAAGAGGGATTAAAGCCGACCCAGTAGTAATTGAACACGACCCCGTACGGCGCGAGCAGACCCACCGCTAGGGAGAGGGCTATGCCGGTTAGCAGTCCCTTGATGCTGAAAAGCGATTTGGGCATGTATGGGCCGACGAGTTCCGTCGATTACCCTACTCAGCAGCCGAGGCGGCCAAAAGCCCCCCATCCACCGGCAGGGACGCCCCGGTAATGCAGCCAGCGGCCGGCGAGCAGAGGAAAACCACGGCCCGGCCAATGTCTTCGGGGGTTCCCGGACGACGCAGGGGAACTATGTTGTGGAGCCGTTCATTGAGAACGCCCAATGCCGGAGGCGATTCGTTGAAGACGTGATCGGTGTCCATGTATCCAGGCATGATGGCGTTGCAGCGGATTCCGTGTTCGCCCAAGTCAACGGCCATGCTTTCGGTCAGGCGCAAGACGCCGGCTTTGGCGGCCCCGTAGGCCGTGTCGTTTTTCCACGCTCTCCGCCCGTGTACCGAGGAGGTGCTGACGATGGCTCCGCCGCCGCCTTGCGCCACCATGGCGCGCGCCGCTTGTTGCGAGCACAGAAAAAAACCTTTGAGGCCCACGTCGAGATTTTGGTCCCAATTCTCCTCGCTGAGTTCGAGGAAAGGCTCGCCCGTGCCGCCGTAGGGGTTGTTGACCAAAATGTCAATGCGGCCGAACCGTTCGAGAAAGGCCGCAAACATCGCCTCGACTTGGACTCTATCGGAAATATCGCCAGCGAAGAATTCGGCATCCCGGCCCATGGCGCGGATCAGGTCCAAGGTTTTGCCGGCATCGTCGTCCTCGTGCAGGTCGTTGATCCCCACGTCGCAGCCCGCTTCGGCTAAAGACAGGGCAATGCCGCGGCCAATGCGGCGCTTGCCGCCGGTGACGAAGGCTTTCTTTCCACTTAGCAAATATGGGTCGGACATGGTGTACTCCTTGCGTTAAACGATCTCGGGATGTTCGTGAATCGAGGGGGTGGCCATAATGCGCTTTTGGCGTTCGGTCAGCTCGCCGTACTCTTCGAGGTTGTAAAACTCCTTGGCCCACGTCGAGTACCCGGGGCTGTACTTGTAGAGCAACGTGCGGCGTTGGTGCTCGGCGCGCCACGGCATGGTGCCGTGGATGAGGGCCTCGGTAAAGAACAGCGCATCCCCGGCCTTGGCCGTCGGTTGGACCACGTAGTGCGCGTCGCGCTCAAAGTGCCTGACGTCTTGCGGCAGGTTGCGGGGGTAGTTGGTCTTGTGGCTGCCCGGTACGCAGGCAAAGCCGCCATCGCCCTCATTGGCATCGGCGAGAAAAAAGGTCACCACGCTCAGGCCATTGCGCATCTGGCCGTCGCGGTAGCTAAACCAGTGGTCGGTATCTTGGCTCGGGCCGCCGTGGAGACCGCCACGGGTGTCGCCGCGATCCATGATAATGGCATAGTCGTGGTCGATGCGGACCTTGGGGCCGATGAGTTCGATTAAGTAGGGCAGGATTTTGGGATGGTCGATCAGGTTTTTGGTAGCTTGGCCCCAGCTACTGACCTTGTTCAGGTCGTTGCGGGGGTGGTTGTCCCAGCCGTTGATATACCGGTCCACCAGCGCGTTGAGATCGTCCAGTTCCTGCTGGCTGAGGACGTCTTTGATGACCAGATAGCCCTCTAGGTCAAAGACGAATTTTTCTTCTTCATTCATGGCGTGCTCCTTTATGCGTAGATGTCCTGCATCTGATAGGCATCGAGCGAGAGCAATTCGGCGCTCTGGCCCTGTGCGCGCAGCGAGACCCCGACGCTGTCGGTGCGGTCGGGATAGACGCGTGCGGCCACGCATTGCTGGCCGTTGGCAAAGACTTCGACGACGCTCTTATCGACAAAAACCCGCAGCTTGAGCGTCTCACTCGGGGCGAGGATGACCGGAGCGGTCTCTGGGGCGCGGGAGAGCACGTCGGGCGCGACAGAAGAATACGAAGTGTCGAGCGAGATCAGGCTCTGGTGGTGGTCGCTGCCAAAGACGCGGTTGCTAAAGCCCCGGTTTTTGAAAAAGGCAATGCGCGTGTGCTCCTCTTTGCCGGGCGCGCGCAGGACATTGAGTTCGACCATGGGCGCGTCTTGCGGATTGATTTCAGCGACGAGTTCTATGGCGTTGCCTCGGACCGCATCGAGGACGAGTTCTTCGTTGGCGGGGAGGGTAGTTTTGCCAACGCGCTGATGGTCTCGCCGGAGCGACTCAAGGTCCCCGGCCGGCTCCATGGCTAAGTCGTCGCCGACCACGGTCAGCCGACGGGGCAAGGTCATAATCTGGTTCCAGTCCTTGGTCGGTTTGCCGGGGTTCATGTTGAAGAGGACCAAGACGCCGCCTTGGCCGTCAGGGGTCGCCGAAGGGGCGTGGACGCCCGACGGCGCGGCCGCGCCAAAGTTAAACTTGGCACCGTAGGTCACGACGAACTTGTCGCGCTCAGTGTCGTAGTCGCCGAGCAAGTACTGGCCGCCGCTTCTATGGCTGAAGAAGAGGAGGATGTGGCGGTCGCCAATCGGCCAAAAATAAGGACAGGCTCCGTCGTCGCCGACTAGCGTGTACCCGTCGTCCTCCGCGAAGGGGTGGAGGTACTCCCAGTGTTCGAGATCGCTCGACCTGAAGAGAAAGTTGGCGCGCACGGGCTTGCCGGCCGGGCCTTCGGGCTTAGTGCCCGCCGACAGCGAGTAGTACGCGTCGCCTTGCTTCCAGATGCAGGGATCAAAGACTCGGTAGGGCGCGTCGGCGCGAATGGGGATCACGGCCTTGTTGGCGACCTTTTCCCAGTTGAGCAATAGCGGGTCCGAAGAAGTGGCGACCATGTTGCCGACCTCAGTGCCGTGGTACATGGCAATGACGCGGTCTTCCTCGACTAGCGCGGCTCCCGAAAAGCAGCAGCGCTCTGGGTTCGGATAGATGCAGTACGGCAGGTCGCGCCAGTGGACGAGATCGTCGCTTATGGCGTGACCCCAGTGTTGGCGAGTATCCTCCGGTGGATAGGCTTGGTAGAAGAGATGATAGCGGCCCTGCCAGAAACACAGTCCATTGGGGTCGTTGAGATTGGCTTCGGGGTTGATGTAGTGGTAGATGGGGCGATGCGGATCGCCGGCGTACGAGCGGCGCGCTTCGATCATGCGCAGCATCAGCGGATTGGTAGCTAGGGCCTCCTCTTGTTCGGCTAGGGTATCCGGGAAAGTGTAGTAAGGGACCTTTGATGTGTAGTCGGGCGCGGCAGTCATGGAATCCTCCGATTTGGTGAGCAGTCGTTAGGGCAGCGCAAAGTATAGGTCTTGTGCAGGCGTCAATCCAGTCTTAGGCAAGAGCCAACGCGCCGCTGCCGATCCAAGCGGATTGACAATCACCTTGCGAATGCGCTCTATTCCCTTAGATCAACGTGTTGAGTCCGTTAATTGTTCGGAATCAGCGGCTAATCGCGCCATTGCAAAAAGGAGCAACTTTTTTATGGTCAAACCCGAAGTACTAGAAGCCTTTAAGGAATTCGACTCGCCGACGATTTTCAACGCCATCGTGTTAAAGTGCGGCCTGCCCAATGAAGAGTACACCGACCATCGAATTCGCTATTTGCTGCCGGAATTGGGGCCGGTCATCGGCTATGCAGTGACCGCAGAGGTAACGACTAACGACCCGGACTCCGTAGCGGTTCCTTGGGACGGGTACTACGAGGCAATCGACGCCATGGAAGGACCCGTGTTCGCAGTGATGAAGGACGTGGACTCGCGTCCCGGACGCGGAGCCAGTTTTGGCGACGGCATGGCGCGGCTGCACCAGCGGCTAGGCGCGGTGGGGGCCGTTGTCGATGGAACAGTGCGCGACTTGGAGGGAATCCGCCGGGTCGGGCTGCCGATCTTCGCCTGGGGGACAGTGCCAGGGCACGGCGTATTCAACGCGACGCGGGTCAACGCGCCAATTACCGTAGGGTCCGTGCGGATTCGACCGGGAGACCTGATCTTCGGCGACGGCGACGGCTGCGTGCGCATTCCCCTGGAGCACGCCGAGGAAGTGTTGGAATTGGCCGCAGAAGTGCGGGACAAGGAAGCCAAGATTTTTGCCCTGTACGATTCAGACGACTTTTCCCTCGCCAAGTGGCGAGAATCGCGCCGGTAGGGGCAACCCTTGTGGTTGCCTTCATCGCCACCCGCCAGTCATCGCAACGGGCAGCGCCTAGCAAAGGAGGACAGCATGGAGACCACCACCGTAAAAATTGATCCCAAAGAAGAAATCGGCTTTATGACGGTCGATGAGACTGATTTTGCCGCTTTCTCCCTGAGCCAGCAGATCCGCCATCTCGAAATGGAGGGCTACGTGCTCATGCCGGATGTGCTCGACGCCGAGCACATTGCGGCGTTAAAGGCCGAGCTAAAGGACCTGCCGATGACGCACAAGGACTACAGCAAGGCCCAAACCGTCCACCACGAGCCCCAGTGCACGAGCCGGTTGGTAGCCGAACTGATCGGCTATCCGCCGATTGCGGAATTCCTCAAAGTGCTTATGGGGCCAGACATCGTCTTCACGCACGGGCTTTTTACCCGCACCCTCTCCGGCTCGCCGGGGATTTCAATGCACACTGACGGCCAGCCATTCGGCTCGTCGATCTTTGGCTTCGAAGGCTCTTCGCCGCGCCTTTTGCGGGTGCTCTACTACCTCGACGACCTGCCGCCCGAGCGCGCGCCCTTCCGGCTCATCCCGCGCTCCCATCTCTCGTTTCACGCCCAAGCCAACCCGTACGTGCGCTATGTCTCGCACCCGCAGGAAATCACGCTCTGCGCCAAAGCTGGTTCGGTAGTAATGATACCCGCCCTCCTTTTCCACGGCACCCATCCCAACAAGGACTTGGCCCCTCGGGAACTGATCCAGTTCGGCTACCGGCCGGCTTGGGCGGGGCCAGTTCAGCCGATGGACGATTGGGATCCAGAATGGGTGGAAAACGCGCCGGCCGTGGCCAAACCTTTTCTCCAAAGCCGCAACACCACCGGCAAGGAGTGGAAACAGGTCCACAAACCCCAGGGCATGCAGAGCGACGCACCGGGCATCAATCCAGACCGCTGGGGGAACTAATTGTGAAACTAGCTGAACTCACTTGGCCCGACTTGGAGCAGGTATCCAGAGACGCGGTAGTAGTATATCCCATAGCGGCGTTTGAACAGCACGGGCCGCATCTGCCGTTTATAACGGACACCGCCGAGGTCGCCGCCATCGTCGATCGCCTCGACGCAGAGATTCCCGATCAGGTCCTCTGTCTCCCGGCGCAGTGGCTGGGCTATTCCCCGCACCACCTGCGGTTCAAGGGCACCATAACAGCCCAATCAGAGACCCACATCAACATGATCGTCGATACCGTCAGCAGCATGGTCCACGCCGACTTCGACAAAATCCTCATCGTCAACGGCCACGGCGGCAACGTTCCCAATATGAACGTCTCCCTCCAGCGCCTGATGGAGAAGTGCCCGGACGCGAGAATTTATGGGACCTCTTGGTTTGCCTACGACGAGCTCGGCGAGATCAGAGAGGCAGGGCCCCACGGCTGGGGACACGCGGGCGAGATGGAGACCTCGGTAATGATGGCCCTGCATCCCGAGTGGGTCAAAGCAGATCGCCTGCAAAAGGACGGCCACCCGCCGCAGTCCGAGCGCGCCGGCCAAGTCTCCCGCTACCGCTGGATCCACCAATCGACCGACCAAGGCACCTACGGCGACCCCACTTTCGGATCCGCCGAAAAGGGAGAGCGCTTCATCAGCGCCGCGGTCGAGGTGTTGGTCCGCATCGTCGAGGACATAAGGAAGGGGCACTTGTAGGTCGATGAATACAACTTGCCCAGCCAGCGCAAAATTGCGACAGTAAAGCTAGCTTTTTTAGAGGAGAACATCCCATGGAAATGACAAAAAACCAGCGCAAAATAAACTGGTATCGCTGTCCCTTGCCGCGCGAGACGCTCGCCGCGCTCAACCAACGCAGTGACTTTTGGGGGCTGCTGCAAACGCTGGGGCACCTAGGTCTGCTAGCGGCGACGGGCGCGGGGGCTTGGTACGCGGCCGAGCACTTGGCCCTGCCGTGGTTGCTGCTGATCCTCTTTTTCCACGGCACGTTCTACGCCTTTTTGCTCAACGGCTTCCACGAATTGTGTCATTCCACGGTCTTCAAGAGCAAGTTCCTCAACTATTTCTTCCTGCGCGTGTTCAGCTTTCTCGGCGCGTACAACCACATCCATTTCTGGACCAGTCACGCCGAGCACCACAAGTACACCCTGCACCCCCCCGACGATCTCGAAGTGGTCCTGCCGGCCCGGTTGCGATTCATGGATTTTCTCAAGAGTGCCGTTGTAAATCCGTGGGGCTTGTACGCGCGCTACAAGACGACTTGGCGGCGGGCACGCGGGAAATTAGAAGGCGAATGGGAACTGGCGCTCTTTCCCGAGTCGGATCCAGACAAGCGGCGACGGCTCATCCGCTGGGATCGCTTCTTGCTAGTGGGTCACGCCCTAATCGTGGTGGTATCCTTGTACTTCGGCCTGTGGATGGTACCTGTGCTCGTTACGCTGGCTCCGTTCTACGGCGGCTGGTTGCTGTTTTTGTGCAACAACACCCAGCACATCGGCTTACAGGACGACGTGCCGGACTTTCGGCTCTGCACCCGCACGGTCATCTTGAATCCGTTCTTCCGCTTCCTCTACTGGCACATGAACTACCACATCGAACACCACATGTACGCCGGCGTGCCGTGCTACCGGCTCGGCAAACTACACGCGGCCATCAAAAGCGATCTGCCACACTGTCCGCAGGGGCTGTACGAAGCGTGGACGGAGATCGCCGCCATTCTAGAACGGCAAAAGGCCGAACCAGACTACGAATACGTGCCGGAATTGCCCACGCCCGTCGCGGCTTGAGACGGAGTCTTTTGAGCAGACGCAGTATTGTTGCAGCCGACCCTACTCGGGGCCATATTTCGCTTAGTGGCCTCGGCTCTAGAGATGAATGCAGCCAATGGATATTGCCATATCTGTTGAAGGCGTACCTATCCGTCTGACACATGAGCGGTGGTTCCATATTGCCGAAAACCACGATGACATGGCAGGATACTACGAGGATGTACTCGATCTTGTTGAGAATCCTGATTTTATCCTCCGGGGGTATCGAGGCTCACTGGTTGCGGCGAGACCCTACGGACGCCAGCGATATTTGATGGTCGTCTATCGACAGGTGTCCTTAGAAGACGGTTTCATTATTACTGCGTACTTCACACGTAAGGTTGATAGAAGGAAGGCTATATGGAAGAAACCCTAACTCCTGACCATGAGCTCGCGCTCGCGCAGGCCGTACCTTTCCTGCTCGATTTTCCCGCCTCGCGTTTTTGGGTGGATTACGACCAAGAGGCGGACGTGCTCTACATCAGCTTTGCACGTCCGCAGCAGGCTACGGATACAGCCCTGACCGATGAGGGCCTCCTGTTGCGCTATCGGGATAGCCAGCTAGTGGGCGTTACAGTGTTGGATGCTTCTACTCGCGTACCAACGTAAATGTAAACTTACAGGACAAGCGGCAACGGCTCGTCGCATAATCGGTTGTAAGTCTTCAAACATATCACCACTGCTGCCCCAGCGGCGTCAGCACCAGTTCATCGACATTGACCCCGCTCGGCTGCGCCAGTACAAAGCACACAGCGTCGGCAACTTCATCGCGGCTCAAGCGACAACGCCGGTCGCCCTCGTGCAACGGCACCGGATCGGGGCTAGCCACCGCACCTAGCGTGATCAAACCGACGTGGACTCCCTGCTCCGCCACCTCCCAGCGCAAACTCTCGCACAGCCCGCGCACCGCGGACTCGACCGCCGCATAGAGCACCGGCTGCCGCGCGCGGATCAGCCCCTGCAAGCCGTTGATATGCAGCATCCTCCCGCCGCTTTGCATCAGCATCGGCAAGGCAGCGCGCGTAATCTGCAACGCGCCATTTACATCCGTATCGACAAAGGTGCGCAGGTCCTCGTAGCTGACCTCGGCAAGCGGCCCCTCCACCCAAGTACCCGCCGCATTGACCAGCGCATCAAGGCTCCCAAACGCCTCCACTGACTCCCGCACCGCAGCTTCGCAATCCGCAACAATCCCCACATCACCCGACACCGCTATCGCGCCGTCCAACTCAGCGGCGATAGCCTGTACCTGCTCCGCACGCCGCGCCATCAACGCAACTCGGTGCCCGGCCGCAGCTAGCCGCCGCGCGATAGTCTCGCCAATGCCAGAACTGGCACCTGTGATAAGTGCATTCACTGTGAGATATCTCCTGATAATCTGTCAATCACTCAGATAAACCTATAAATAACTTGCCCCACGAGCACCTCGCCCCGAGGTTGCCGACGGCCAAGCGCGCCCACTTTCCTCATCGGGCATAGCCTCGGCCGCCCGACCAGACTCGACGTGCCGCTTCAGATCAACCCATCGCTCGAAGCCATACTCGCGGGCAATGACCAATTGGGCGTTTCTCAAGGAGAACTTGGTCTGAAAAATCTCGTCGTCCGTCTGCTCGGACAAATGCGACAAGGTTTGCCTGAGCCGCTGCGCACTCGCGGGGTCGGCAGATCGGTGGCCCTTCAGCAGGCTTTTGGCTTGCTTCTTGAGTTGCTCTAGGTTGGGGTTGGGCGGAAGCGCAGCCGGAGACATACACACTCCTTTCTCAGTGCCTAAGGCCACTCTTCTATATCCCGCTGGGGAATCGGCAAGTTCGTGAGTAATTGGGTAATTTTCCAAGCCCCGGACCTGCGACTCAATCCCCAAAATACATATCGCTTCATGCTATGGATCGCCGAGCCTTTTTCATAGGAGACAGAGACCGTCTCCTGCGTCACGGCCAAGGCCGTCAGCCCATTTTCACCTAGATTGGTGTAAATCACGCGCCGATCGATGGTATAGTTCGCATACGTCAATCGCTTTTTCAGCCAAGCCTCAAATTCCTCGGCGTCGCTGAATGCGATGCGCCACTTAGTTCGGTCCATCAGATAGTAGGCGTCGTAGGCGACGAAGTCCTCATCAACGGCCGCCACTATGGCACCGATGTCTTTGTTTTGCCAAGCCTCGGCTTCCCGCTCCACTATGGCCGCGATGTCCGTCGCGCTCGCCGCGGGGGCAGGTGCTACAGCCGTGGTATCTGCGATATTTTGGAAGACGCTGACAGCGCGCCAGTGGTCATCGTCTTTGGTAAAGGTCCACAGGCGATACATGTCGAGGGACTGGCTATTACCGCTTTGCCGATTGATGACGAGACCAGAGTCCTGAGTAGCGACGATGGCTTTGTCGTTGCGGGCGAGAATAAACAACACCGTGCGGTTGAGATCGTAGCGCCGATGCTCAAAATCAGCGGCCAAGGCTCGAGCCAAGGCCGCTCGGTTTTCGCGGAGCACGGTCCACCCTCGTGGATCCGCCGAATGATGCCCTTCATAGACGACGACGTGATCGGCATAGGCTTGGATGGCTACGTCTGCGTTCCCCCGACGATGGCCGGATTTTTCAGTGCTCAAAACCTGGCGGATCAAGACCGTCTCGGGCGTTTCCGCAGCCCAGACTATACCCCCTAAAAAATTCAGTGCGACGAGGAATGCGATGAATTGGCTTTTTCTTACCGCCGTTCCGTTCTCGGCGGAGGCGGAGACAAAACGGGTGAGGACAGGGTTTGCAGCAGGATGAATCCGGGGGTATCGCTGCATGTGATCTCCCTTCGTTGCGCCTGATGTCCGCGTAGATCAGGCAGAAAAGAGTACACAGCAGGAGATATTCCGAGAGAGGTGGGCTTGGCCCTTTTGGCGGACTAGGGGGCTCCCTTAAAGCACCTATTCCGCAATCAAAAAGAGCAGTACAACCATGTCAAGAATACTTTTCGATGCGACGAAAATTTAGATAAATCTAGTCGTGATTTGCCCCACGAGCGCCTCGCCCCGCGCATAGCGGTCGAGGTTGTCCGCGGCCAGACGCGCTCGCTTGCGCGAGGTGCCGTCGGTCGAACCAGCGGTGTGGGGCATGGCAACCACATTGGGCAATTGGAAAACGGGGGCCGTAGCGTCGGGTGGCTCCTGAGCGAACACATCGAGCCCGGCCCCACTCAGGCGGCCTTCCACCAGAGCCTCGTACAGGGCGTCCTCATCGACAAGCGCCCCTCGCGCCACGTTGATCAAGCACGCGGTTTCCTTCATCAGGCCGATGCGCCGCGCGTCAATAGTGTGCCGAGTTTCCGGCGTCAGATGCAGGTGCAGCGACAGGTAATCGCTCTCGGCCACCACGCGGTCGACGTCCTCGGGGCCGCCGAGAAACTCGGGTTGAATCTCGGCGAGAATTTCCTCTTCAATGGGGCGGATGTCGATGGCCAAGATCCGCAGGCCAAAGGGCTTGGCCCGGCGCGCCAAATCTTGCGCACTCGCGCCAAAACCAATCAGGCCGAGCGTCAGACCCTCCAGCTCGACGCCCGTAGGCACGTACATCTTGCCAGCGTCAAAGTTCCGCCGCGCCTCTCCGTAGCGGTGAGCGTGCATGAGGATGAACATCATCGCACTCTGAGCCAACGCCACGCTGCTGAGCTGCCCAGGGCAATGGGCGAGCAACAGTCCAGTACTGAGAATCCCTTCGACATCGACGTGGTCGAGGCCGGTAGTCTGGACCTGGAGGAATTTGACGCCAGCGTCGGCCGCAGCGGTCAGCAACTCTGGGCTGATATTACCCCCCAAATCGACGATGGCTTCAATGCCCGCCATTTGCGGTGCGGCCGGCTGGGTACGGTCGAAGACGCGGAGATTGTGTCGGGCGCTTACGGCCTTGATCACGTCGGTCGTCCAAGGCGAGGCGATCGCAGCAACTGGGTGGGGCAGAAAAAGAACCTCAAGTCGGCGCATACCTAGTACCCCAAGTCGGCGCGAACGCGCGCCATCTGTTGGCAGCCAGCCGCGAGAAACGGCTCGTCGCCGCCAGCGAGAATCAGCGAGAAGCCGTCGTCTATGGCGCGTTGGATTGACTGCGGGTCGCCAGCCGAGCGATAGACCCCAATGCCAGCGGGCTTACCAGCGCGACGAGCGGCTGCGGCCAGCTCGGCCTGAGCGTCTTGGAAGACGGACCCCTCGTAGTCAAAGGGCACCCCCAGCGAGATCGACAGATCAACCGGACCGATGACGAACGTATCGACGCCCTCGACGGCGAGGATTTCGTCGATATTGGTGACCGCCTCGGCCGTTTCAATCAGCGCGATGAATATCACCAAGTCGTTTATCTCCGCGAAGTACTCGTCAGTGCGCAACCCATACTGGGCCGCCCGATGCGGTCCAAAACCGCGAATGCCAACCGGAGGATAGCGGCAGGCGCGAGCGCCTTCTGCAGCTTGGGCGGCAGTGTTGACGAACGGGGCGAGGATGCCCAGCGCGCCCATGTCGAGGTAGAGGCGGATCTGCTCCTCATCGATGCGCGGCAGGCGGACGATGGGCGTGGCCGGGGTATTGCCGATGGCCTGCAATTGCGCCTGGATGCCAGTGGGGGTCTGCGGCGCGTGTTCCGAGTCGATGATGAGAAAGTCAAAGCCCGAGTGGCCGCAGAGTTCGGCAATCGCCGGAGAGCCAAAGCGGAGTTGGGTACCAAAAGCGGGTTTGCCCGCGGCGAATTGGTCTTTGATGCGGTTGTGCATGTAGCCTCCTAACAGATGTTACGCAGCTATGGTCATCCGCGGTTTCCTACCGCCCTGCCCGGTGTCATTCCCGCGCAAACGGGAATCCAGTCTTGTACGCGATGCGGATTGGGAGCGACACCCTGTAGGGGGCGGTTTGCAAACCGCCCCCTACGTGCGCCGGCAGGACAAACGCTGCGTAACGTCAGTTCCTAATTCCACGGCAGGTCATACGAGGGCTTATTGACGAAGCGCTCCATCCCCAAGTCGAGCCGAATCGCCGATCCAGGCTGGAGGCAGACGGTAAAGTGTCGGCCTTCCACTTCTACCGCATGGTCCTCTAGCTGCTCCTGCACGGTCTGCTGATATTGAGTGGCGTGCGAGTGTCCAGCGCCAGCTTCTTCAGCCGAGATGGACCGGCGCTGCTGATAGGCAACGCGGGTGAAACTGTGCTCGCCAAAGGCTCCGGCCTGTAACAAAACCTCGCGCTCTTCTGTCGGATGCAAATTGACCAAGTGCAGGACGGCCCGCTCGTCTGCCAGCGATTCCACCAAGGCAGCCACGTCTAGCGGCAAGCCTGGCCGGCGGCGTTGCGGGTCGAAGTAGCGCAGGCGGGCCATGAGCAGGCCGCCGTTGTACATGAAGAGCGGGGCACCCATCGTCAGTTGCACCAAGCCCTCGACAGTGATGGGATTGCGCACCTGCAGATACCAGTCGCCGTACGTAGCAGGATCTTGCTGGTCGTCGCGCATAAAGGCCAAGCGCTGATATACCTGCGCGTGGTTGTGCCGCAGGATGTCCACCGGGTAGTCCGGGTATTCGCCTCCGAGATACGCAGTCCAAGCCGCTTCGTGGCCGCCGCCGTGCTTGGAAAAGTGCGAGCTTACCTGCCGCCAATTGTCGCTGTCGTGGTTGCGCTGCTGTTGGAGCCGCGCCATGTCCTCCTGCTGCATGCTCATGCACCAGAGG
This sequence comes from Candidatus Latescibacterota bacterium, assembly GCA_022819745.1. The sequence goes on from JAJEGS010000034.1 coordinate 49,580, forward strand.
TGCGTCGTGGGATGGGCCTGCATGGGGCTGTACCCGTCCCAGCCTTTGTCGTGGTAGAAGTGCGGCGCGTACAGCGTCTGTCCCCTCATTTCCCCCTGCTGCATCAGCACGTCGATTTGCGAGCGCGGAAAGTCCATGTAGCGCAAGTCGCCGGAGAGCAAGGCCGCGTTTTCCGCGGCCGCAATGCAGGCGTCGCTCAAATGATGCCAGCCGTGCGGCCACGTCCAGCCATAGTACCCGCCGTACCACTTGCCGTCGATGTATTCGCCGATCTGCCCCGAAAGGCCAACGTTGTCGGGCAGGATGCCGTTGTTTTGCCGGGTGCGCTCGATCCAAGCGTTGGTGTATTCCTCGACCCAAGCTCGGTACTTGTCGTCACCGCTGCACAGATAGGCGTTGGTCACCATGCTGGTGGCGGCGAGGTTGCAGGCCACGTCGCCGCGGCTCATGCGCTCGACGAGGGTTTGGCCCATCTTCTCTTCCATGCCCGGCTTTTGCAAATCCTCGACCGTCTCAATGCCGGGAATGTCGTGAAAGGGCAAGGGCCAAGGTTTCCACTGGGCGTAGCGATAGACCGTGTAGTGCTTGTCAAAATTGCGATGCGCCGGTCCCATGCTGCCGTTGTGGGCACAGCGGATGAGCTTTCTCTCCGCGTCGTAATTGGGAGCTTCGGGGTCTTCGTTGAGATAGAATCCCGCATAGCGCTTGGCGCGCTCGACGTTCTTTTCGGTCGGATCGGCGAGGCACAGCAAATAGAAAAACAAGTACCCCTCGCCTTGGTGCATCCAGTCGTACCCTTGCTCGTATTCTTTGACGACCATGGGATGGCCGTGGCCGCTGTCATAGCGGGTGAACTGTTGGGTGATGCCCTCCCAAGTGCGATGGGAATATTCGAGCACGTGCTCGCCGCCGCCCATCAGATAGAAAAGCGGCCAGTTGTGGAAGCTCTCGTACGCGTCGTCCAAACCATCGATGCTGCTAAAGTCCTCTGTGGGCGGCCACAGCACCGAGCCGTCCGGACGCACGTAGCGCTCCATGAGCGGATGGACGGAGGCGTCCATCAGGTCGATTAGGCTGCGCTCGAGAACGGCCCATTGGGGCGGCTCGACAAACGGTATGTTCCCTTCAACTCTTACCACTTCAGCCTCCTCATGTGTTGCGGACGAGGGCCTCTACCTGTGCGCGAAAGACCTCTATTTGCGTCGCGTATTCGTTTCTAAAGAGGAGAGTATCTCCCACTAAGACGGTTCATATGTTCCGCTAAATCTGAAATATGACCGTGTAATGTGCGTAATTCATCGACCGAGCTGACCATAGATCCAAACTCGGAACCATCGCTGTACAATTCAACGAGGCCGAGTAGTATAGATTGAGATATAAACGATGCTTATACTATTGTTTCTAAAGCTGGGATGTTACCTAACAGGAGTGTTTTCTAGAGCGTAAATCGCAAACGAAGCCTAATCACGCACTACTCGCAAATGGGCTAGAGCTACGACGAAAGTAGGCGCTATCGCTCTGCAAATCAAGAACACGCCACCTGAGCCTGCTCCCACTCGGCTAGGCTTTCTGGCGATTGCCAAAAGAAATGCAAGATAGAGACCTCTATGCGCTACGCCACCCGCTTCAACGGCATCCCCTTGTCCGTCACCCTCACGGCGGACCCGGCGTTGGACGACCAGCAAATCGACGCCCCCGGCACCTATGCGGATGACCACTACGAGTACTCCTGTACCGAAACGCCGCTCGGCCCCAAAAGTCTGCTGCTGAAATTGCAATTGCGCCGGGTGGATGGCAGCCCATTCAAAGTCACCGCGTTCAAGGTGGAAGCCGCAGTCCCCGGCCTAGATCTGCATCGCGTCTTCGTGCCCGTGCTACACGAAGCCATCGGCAAGCGCGACCTAATCAGTCTGCCTTGGGGCGTCGAGGAGCGCACCTTCACCTCTTGGTCCTTTCCCTTCGTCGCCGCGCTAAACCGCTTTGACCAGAACCGCTTCTGCATGGGCTTTATGGACCACGTCCATGCGGCGGATACCCGTCATAGCTGCTACGACGAAGACGCCAACATGTCCTTGCAACGCCTCTTCGATCCCGCCCCCCGCGAGACGAGCGTCTGGGAAGAGACGCTCTACCTGTCCTGCGAGGACCGCCCCATCTTCGACGAGGTGCGCGCCTTCTCGCGCGCCTACGACGAGCTGCACAAAGTCGCCTTGCCGTCAGCGCCACCCTCGGTGTGGGAGCCGGTCTGGTGCTCTTGGTACGGCATCAAAAACGATGTTGATGCCGACTATATCCGCTCTATGGTGCCCCTGCTCAAAGAATGGGGCATTGGCAATATCATCGTCGATGCAGGCTGGTTCAAAAACGACGGCTTCGACCCCGACACCGGCCACTACATTCCCGACGCAAGCAAATTCCCCGACCTCAAGGGTCTCGTCGAAGAGGTCCAGTCCGAGGGCTTGACCATCCTGCTGTGGTGCGCGCCGCTGTTCAATATCAGCGAGCTAGCCGACGAGCCCTTCATACAGAAGCACCGTTTCCAAGCCGCAGGCTCCGACGAAGCGAGCAACTTCCTCTGTCCCCGCTGCCCTGGGGTGCGCCAATACGCCTATCGCACGGTCAAACACCTGATGCAGACCTACGGCTGCAACGGCCTCAAGATCGATTTCATCGACCCGCTGCAAGACCGCGCCAGCCTGCCCTGCACCACCGACCACGAGCACGATATCGCCGACTACGGCGAGGCCGTGTACGACTTGCTCCAAGGCATCTACCAGACCGCCACGCAAGTGCGCGCCGACGCCCTGCTCGAATACCGCATGAACTACTCGACCCTCGCCACCCGGCCCTTTGCCACCAGCCACCGCGCCCAAGACGCACCCTTCGACCCCGACCACATCCGCCGCATGTGTACTCGGCTCAAAAGCTATATTCTCAACCCGGAAGCTGGCCGCTCAGGCAACGTGGCCGTGCATACGGACCCGGCCTATTGGCTACCCGAGGAAAGCCCCGCAAACGTCGCCCGCTTTATGGCCAGCCTCGTCACAAGTGCCGTGCCCATGCTCTCGATGGACTTGCGCGCTTTGCCCGCAGAGCACCAGCGCATCACCCGCGCCTGGCTCGCCTTTTACCGCCAGCACCGCGACTTGTTGCTCTTCGGTCGCCATCAGCTTCTCAGCGCCGATCCGCACCACTCGCTTTTTTCTCTGCATCTCGGCGACGAAGCACTCTGGGGCGCTTTTACCCCCACCTTCCCCGGCGTACTCGCAGTGCCATCGGAGAATATCCGCCGCATGTGGATCCTCAACGGCGGTGCCCAAGAGCGCCTCTACACTCGTCTAGAAGGCGTCGAAGGCGAATGCCTCCAAGTCCAGGTTTACGACCGCTGCCTAGAAAAATCCGCCGCCTTCGAATTACCAGTGGAAGACGGGGCCGTTATCCTAGACCTCGCCGTGGAAATCGGCGGAGCCCTCGAACTACACAGGTAGTGTGAATGTCTCTAATTCTAATTCTCTTGTCTTTGTCGGCGGCGATCCGAGTCGGAGCAACCGATTCGCCCACTGCTGTCGGCGTCTCTCCAGAAGTGCTGGATCCCCCTTGGCTGGGCGATCTGAGTAGCGATTTTTAATTCCAATTCGCACCGACCGCTCTGTCTCTAATTACGCTATTGAGTAATTTTACTCAATAGCATAATTTAATCTCTATGGCACCCTTTCAACGTTCTCAAGTCGCCACACTCTGTCGCCGGCTTGCCGAGCCGCCCCGGCAGCTTATTGCCCTGTTCGGGCCGCGCCAAACCGGCAAGACCACCATCGTGCGCCAAGCATTGCGGCAGATTGACCTCGAAAACCGCTACTTGGCTGTTGACGAACCCGACTCTACCGAATTTCGCGTCCCATCCGCTGAGACAGAGGCGACCTTCCTTGCACCACAAGTGCGAGATGCGGAATGGCTGGTGCGCCACTGGGAAGAAGCCCGGCGAGAGGCGGAACAATTAGGGGGATTCGTGCTGGTGTTCGACGAGATTCAGAAGGTTCCCCAGTGGTCGGAGATCATCAAGGGATTGTGGGACGCCGACCGCGCCAGAGATTGTCCCTTGTACGTGGTCATCCTCGGCTCGGCCCCGCTGCTCATGCAATCGGGATTGAGCGAGAGCCTCGCCGGCCGCTTTGAATCTATTCGCGTCGCGCACTGGTCATTCGACGAAATGTCCGCAGCCTTCGACTTCGACCTGCCTCGCTACCTCTACTTCGGCGGCTACCCAGGCGCGGTCCCATTCGTTCGGGACCCAGATCGGTGGCGCAATTATATCCTCGGCGCGCTCGTCGAGCCGAACATTGAGCGCGACCTCCTCGCCATGACCCGGGTGGACAAACCGGCGCTGCTGAAGCGGCTCTTTGAATTGGGAGCCGTCTATTCCGGGCAAATCCTGTCGTACACCAAGATGCTGGGACAGCTCCAAGACGCTGGGAATACGACCACTCTAGCGCGCTACCTCGATTTGCTCGCAAGCGCCGGATTGCTGGCTGGGGTGCCGAAATACGCTGGCCGAGTGCATCGGGTTCGCGCTTCAAGTCCCAAGCTCAATGTGCTCAACACGGCCCTGATGACCGCCGGTTCGGGGTATTCCTTCGGTGAGGCGCAGGCAGACCGCAGCTTCTGGGGGCGTATAGTCGAGAGCGCAGTCGGCGCGCACTTGTTCAATACCGCAACATCCGACGTCCGTCTTCACTATTGGCGAGACGGGTCGCACGAGGTGGATTTCGTCCTGCAACGGGGCGCTCGGATCATCGCCATCGAAGTGAAGAGCGGCGCGAACAGGATGCTCTTGGGAGGCATGGACGAGTTTGAAAGGTGCTTTAATCCCCACCGTTTGTTGCTCGTTGGGGAAGGTGGCATCCCGCTGAATGAGTTTCTCACAGTGCCGGCCCATTACTGGTTCGAGGAAGCATGAGCATGATCGTTCTCCGTACCTGCACCGAGATTTCGGCAAGGAATGAGGAGCAGTATCAGGAGAAGGAATCCCGACCTCTCGAAGCGTTCCGGGATGTGCCAGCCTATGTGTTGCTCGGCGATCCTGGGGCAGGTAAGACGACTGCGTTTGAGGCCGAGTGCGAGGCGCTTGGGGAGAAGGCCTATTCCCGTGTGATCACCGTCGATGAATTCCTCACATACGACGTGAGTGATATTCCGTCCGAATGGAGGGAGAAGACACTGTTCATTGATGGACTAGATGAGGTTAGGGCTGGCTCACAAGGCGAGAGTGCGTTCAGAGAGATTAGGAAGTTTCTTCGCGCACTGGGCAAGCCGCGCTTTCGGCTGTCGTGTCGACAAGCGGACTGGCTAGGGACCAGTGATCAAGAGCGCCTAGAATCTGTGTCACCGGATTCCAAGGTGAGGGTGCTACGCCTCGATCCCCTGACAGACTCTGACGTGAAGAAAATCCTGAATGCTCGGTCGGATATCCCAGACGCCCATACATTCATCGAGACAGCCAAAGACAAAGGAGTAGACGGACTACTCGCCAACCCCCTAAGCCTTGATATGTTGGCCAAGGCAGTCGCTAGCGGCAGAGGCTGGCCAGAGAGCCGCAAAGAGACTTTCGAGATGGCTTGTCGTGAGATTGTTGACGAGCACCACCTAGGACACAAAGAGGCGCAAGCGTCGAAAGGTCCACCTTCGTCCGAGCAGCTTCTCGACACCGCCGGGCGGCTCTGCGCTATTCAATTGATTTCGGGTGCGGCTGGGTACACGTTGCGCGGCCAAGCGGACGAAAAGTATCCCGCTCTGGACCAGGGCGACTCTGGCAGCCTTGAAATGCTTCGTTATGCACTCGCCACAAAGCTATTCAAGAGCGCATCCGATAACCGCTTCACCCCGATCCATCGTCACATTGCCGAATTCCTCGGTGCTCGGCACCTCGCCGAAGTCATCAAACGCGGGCTTCCCGCTCGGCGCGTAACCGCCCTGATTGTGGGAGAGGACGGCATTGTGGTTACGGAGATGAGAGGCTTGTCCGCTTGGCTCGCGGCCCATTGCAAAGACGCCCGGGCGGATCTAATCGAACGCGACCCCATCGGCGTTGGGCTATACGGCGACATCCGCGAGTTTTCCACCGACGAGAAACGTGCGCTACTGGAATCCTTACACCGCGAGGGGGTCCGGCTCCGTTCTGTGTTTCTGAAGACCGCGCCCTTTGGTGCGCTCGCCACGCCCGATATGGAACCCGTGATTGAGGAAATCCTGACTGACAGTAATCATATCCAAGACAGTCAGATGTTTACCGAATTCGTATTGGACATTTTGACGAAAGGAGAACCCCTGCCGAGTCTTTCTGAGCTTCTGCTCAAAATCGTCCGCGACGACACGTGGTGGCCGCACATCAATACATTGACCCTTGATGCCTTCATCCACAACTGCCCGGACAGCCCGGACAAAACGGGCAAGCTCAAAGCGCTGCTAGCAGATATTCAAAACGGGAGCGCCTCCGTTTCCAACAACGAGCTTCTCGGCACTTTGCTAACCCAACTCTACCCCCAAGAGTTACCGCCGGCGGAAGTGTGGGACTACCTTTCCGAGATAGAAAAATCGGGACCCATCGGGAGATACTGTCTGTTCTGGGAGATTGACCTTATCGAGAAGTCCTCGGACGAGCAGGTAGGTGAACTTCTCGACCATTTGCAGCAGAGGCTTCCCAGCTTGCGGCTTGCTCTGGATGTCTGGGATTTGAGCGACCTTCTCCTAAAGCTCTTGGTTCGCGGCCTGAAAGCACACGGAGAGGAACTAGAAACCAAGCGTCTCTACGACTGGCTCAATGCGAATTTCGCAGAGAATCAGGACGGATTCTGGGGCAGTGCCGAAGAGGCCATCCAAGAGATACGTTTGTGGCTAGAGCAACATCCTGAAGTTCAGAAGGCCGCCGTCATGGAAGGACTAGAGCGGTGGCACGAATCCGACGAGTGGCAACATTTCGTTTTTAATGGCTATCATCGCCTGTACGGTGCCAGTCCACCGCCCGACTTCGGCTGTTGGTGCCTAAAGCAGGCCGTCTCCATGGCGGACACCAAACCGCGAGTTGCCAAACTCCTGCTCGAATGGGCTTTCTCGGCCCATACCGATCAAATCGGCAACGAGGGCTTGTCTCTCGAAGTCCTACAAGAATACACGCAGAGGAACGAGACGCTAGCGGCGTACTTGAATCAACTGCTTACTCCTCCGTCCACTTCGCCACGACAACAGGAATTGCAAGAACGGGACAGACAATACGCCGAAGATCGAAATCAGCAAGAGGAACAATGGCTTGAATATGTCCGCTCCAATGAGGCTGCACTGCGTGAGAACCGAGCCGACCCCTGCTTACTTTACCGAATTGCACTCAGGTACTTCGGAGACTCCATCAATTTTCACATTCCAGGCGGACCGAAGGATATTGAGCAGGAGCTAAAGGATCGAAACTTAATCGATGCAGTTCGTCTGGGCATTCGTGGCGTTATTGACCGGGAGGATGTGCCGGATGTCGAGGAGATTCTCGAGCTCAGAGAAAAGGACCACAGGCACACTCTCGGCTGGCCTTTTCTGGCGGGTTTGGCGGAAATCGAAAGGACGGCACCGGAGCAGATATGTCGGTTCACCGAAGGTCAGATATGCAAGGGGCTCGCGTTCCATTATTGGTTGTCCAGTTCCAAAAATCCCAATTGGTATTGGCGACTCCTCGATTCTCGCCCTAGTATCGTAGCCGATGTGCTGATACAATCCGGCAAGTCCGAACTCCGTGGCGGTAGCGATCATATTTCTGGGCTCTTTGCGCTCGCACATGACAAAGCCCACGCGCAAGTCGCCAAACACGCTAGCTTACCCCTGCTTCGTGCCTTTCCGACCCGTTGCAAGCTGAAGCAGGTCGAAGACCTAGATTATCTGCTCTGGGCCGCAATTCAGTACGCCGACAGGTCATCGCTTCAGGAACTGATTAAAAAGAAGCTATCCCGAAAGAGCATGAACGACGCCCAGCGCTTGCATTGGTTGGCGGCGGGCATCATCGTTTCTCCAAGGGCGTACAATAATCTCCTGAGAGACTTTGTAGAGGGACACGAGCGCCGGACTCGAAGGGTGGTGGGGTTCTTTTATTTCAAACATAGTATGCAGTTCCCAATTGATGAGTTGGGGATTGCGTCGTTGGAACTCCTCATCCGCCTCGTTGGCAGCTACGTCGGCTCCGATCAGTTGAATGTGGAAGGATGGGTTACACCTGAAACGCAAGCCTCTCTCCTTGTCAACGGCCTGATACAACGCCTCACCGCTTCTCCCGCCAAAGATGCGAGCGATGCCTTGGATCGCCTTCTTGCCGACCCGGCCATATCCCGCTGGCGCGACGTACTATCGCGGGCGCAAGATGCCCAACGGGTGACTTGGCGCGACGCCAGCTATCGTCGCCCCACTATCGAGCAGGTCTGCCAGACGTTGAATGACGGTAAGCCAGCCAATGCTGCCGATCTCGCAGCTCTTTTGGTAGATCGTTTCGATGAAATCGCAGATCGAATCAGTACGAACAATGCCAATTATTGGCGTCCGTACTGGAACGAGGACAAAAACCAGAACCCTACAAATCCGAAGCACGAGAATTCCTGTCGAGATGCGCTACTCCGCGATCTACGTCCGTACTTCCCCAGTGCCGAACCCGAGGTGCAGCATATCGGCAACACACGAACCGATATATGTGTTGTCTATCCAGATTTTCAAGTGCCGGTGGAGATTAAAAAGAACTCTCATCAAGAGCTCTGGAGCGCACTGCGAAACCAATTGATCACCCAGTACACGATCGACCCAGACACAGACGGCTACGGCATCTACTTGGTATTCTGGTTCGGCAAAGACCGCACACCGCCCCCACCCTCCGGCACCCGCCCCACTAACGCCGAGGAGCTGCAAAAGCGACTAGAAGCAACCCTGTCCCCCGACGAGGCGCGCAAAATCTCAGTCTGCGTGATCGACGTAAGCCGACCGGATTAATCGCAACAATCGCTATCTGGCGTCTTCAATCGGCTGGTGGAAGTAGTAACAAAGCCCGTCGGGGGCGACTACGAAGAAAACCTGATACTTTTTCTCATCGCGCTCTTCTACTCGCCAATTGCCCGTCTCAACGCCATTCGCCTCTATCTCGTCGCGGGCCTTGTGGATGTCATTCACCAAAATAGCCGCGCCCTCTTGGCTGGCGTCGCCGCCATTGACCGCAAACCCGATCTGCACACCATCGCGTTCGAGAATGACCGTCGGTACGGGATCGTCGCGCCTTTCGACCTCCACAAGTCCAAAGGCCGCGCCGTACCACTTCGCAGTTTGGTCGAGGTCTTCCACCGGCAAGGCGAGAATGTCCTCGGCATACGGAAAAGCAGCTTCGTATAGTTTCTCTGACATGTCTTGTTCCTCCGATTCGTCTCTACACTGCGACGACCCGCTGGTGTCCCTTTGCGTTTTCCGCCGGCGTAATGCGAATTTCGACATTGCGATTAAGTCGGTTGAGAAATGCAAATAGCCGTTCCACGCTGAAACGGTCAAAATCCCCGTTCTTCAGGCGCGACACATCCGCCTGATCAACGCCGAGGAGTTCCCCAGCTTTTGCCTGCGTCAGTTTCCGTCCCGCGATAATGCGGTAGATTTCAATGGCGAGATCGGCCTTCAACAATTCGCGTTCTGCTTCTGCTTCAGGGAACCCAATGTCCTTAAACACATTCCCAGAGCTTTGCTCAAACCGAATGTTTTCAGTCATTTTCTGTCTCCATCGCTCTTATCCTGTTCAATCGCTGTCGAATCAAATCAATCTCTTTTTTCGGAGTGCTGCTGCCACGAATAGACTTCTTTTGGAACGCATGAAGCACATAAATGGTCTCGCTAATTCTAACGGCATAGACGGCGCGATAGGTGTCCGTGTCGTAACGGGCTACAATCTCCAACACGCCCGGACCGAGCCCCCGCAACGGTTTTGCTTTTGGATGTTTCTCTCCCTGCTGAGCAAAACGCAGGGCTTCACCGACGATTCTCCTCGCAGCTTGGGGAAAACTTCGGACTTGTTCACGAGAATCTCCAACCCATGTTACGTCTCTCAGAGCCGCATTCAAAATACCGCTTTTCCCTATCTTATGGTAAACCTACCATACTATGACAGATTACGGCGAAGAAGTCAACGCTTTTAGGACTAGGCCAACAAATAGCACAGTCGTCGGCCCCGTGCCAAGGAAAGAAAAATGACCCAGGAAGAAGCCTGGTACTTCCGCCACAACGGCTTCCACCGAGTAGCGCGAACCCTGCCGAGAAGGCTGGTGGCTCGCCTGAACGCGGTCACGGACGAACAGATCGCACCCCTAGCAGAGCCCGTCGTGTGGGAAACCAGCACCAGCTCGCGTACACCCGAGGACGCAATCCTCGTACGCGGCGAGCGGGCCTACACCGGCCATCCTCATCCGTTCCCCAGTCCGAAGAAAGGTAAGAAGCAATGACCGCCTGGAAAGAAAACATCCAGCAAGCGAGAACTGTAGCGCTCGAAATTTTGCAACCGTCCGCATCGCAATTAGAGCACGGGTTGGCCTTGCACCGCGACGCCATCGTGTGCGAGTCGTACAGCCTCGGGCTAATAGCGCCGATCGACGGCGAGGCCATGGCGCAGGCCGTGGAGGCGTGCGCCTCGGAAGTCGAGCTGCAGTACCTGTCGGAGCAGATGCGAATGACGCGCTGGGCCTATGACGACGAGCTAAAGGCCGAGTATTTGGGGGCCTGGGAGGCGTCTGGGGTGACTTGCGCCTTTCAAAACGCCGGCGAAGAGGGCAACAACCCCATGCGCATGTTGGGGCGGCTGGCGCATTATACGCATCTGACGGATCGCATGCGCGATCACGTGGCACGCGCCGCCTTCCCCTCCGACATCGTCGCCGCAAAAGCCGTTGGACGCCACTGCATCTACCAGACGTGTAACGGCGTGCCCCTCCCAGGAGAACAGGCCACGGTCGAGCAGGAGCTGCGTTTCATCAGCCAGTTCTTCGAGCTTGGCTGCCGCATGATGCACCTGACCTACAACCGCCGCAACCCAATCGGCGACGGCTGTGCCGAGCCAGCCAACGCCGGTCTGAGCGACTTTGGCCGTGCTGTGATCGCCGAGATGAACAAGGTCGGTGTGATTGCCGACGTGGCCCACTCCGGCTGGCAGACCTGCCTAGACGCGGCCGAGGTATCGCAAAAGCCAATCGTCGCCAGCCATTCGGCCTGCGCGGCCCTGAACCACCACCATCGCTGCAAGCCGGACGAAGTGATGCGGGCAATCGCCGACAAGGGCGGAACCGTGGGCATCACCAATGTGCCGGCTTTTATCGGCGGCAGCGGCTGCATCGACGCCATGCTCGACCACATCAACCACGCGGTGCAAACCGTCGGCGTCGATCACGTGACCATTGGCACGGATCGACCTTACATTAGCTGCCGCGCCCAAGAAGAAAGCGCCAAGGTGCCAGCGCGACCGGGCAGCCGCCCGCGCTGGGAGGCACTGTGGGAGATCAACGACCCCGTGCAACGCTCCGAGTGGCGTCAAGAGCGCATGTTCCAGAGCACGGCGTGGACGAACTTCCCGCTGTTTACCGTCGGCATGGTGCAACGCGGTTATGCCGATGACGACATCCGCAAAATCCTCGGCGGCAACATCCTCAGAGTTGCTCGGGAAGTGTTGGGAGAGTAGGGAGCCAACACTCACGAATCAGTCCCAATCGACCTTCCGGTAGCGCTTTAGCAACTGCTGACCTTTTTCGGAGAGCGACTCGTAGGAAGCCTGCGGCATCTCGATATTTTGCGCGATAGCATACCAGTCGCGGCAGTAGCAGACGACAAGCTCGGGGCGCGGGTCTGGGGTGCGGTTGGGCGTGCCTCGGTGGAGGGTGCGCACGTCCTGGACCCACATCGAGCCTTTTTTGAGGTTGAGGCGGTGGGCCGAGGGAAAGTGACCTTTGAGGAGGATTTCGTCGTAGCGGCCTTCAAGTTCTGGGTCAGCTATGTATTGGGTCGAAGGAAGCACTTCAAAGCTGCCATTCTCTTCCGAGGTCTCGACCAAGGGGAACTTGATTCCTACCACCGGAACGGTTTCGAGGCCGACGTGGGGGATCTCGCGGGCGATGCCGGTGTCGCGGTGCCAGTGTTGGAAGGCGCTTTCCGCGCAGGGGGTATTGGAGTGGTAGCAGGTGATGACGTAGCTATCGGGACGCCAGAAGCGGTCGAGGAATTCTAAGATGACAGGGTGTTCGTAAATGGCCGGGTCGGCGAACGGTTCGATCCACGGGATGGTCAAGGTGTAGCGGTTGGTCGTCTGCAAGCGCCCCTGGCCGATGCGCGGGTCGCCGAGTTCGACATTGGAAACTTCTGTCTCGCGCTCCTCGATGTGCGCCAGCAGCGGCAGGAATGCCTCGCGGATCCGGTCGATCTTTTCCTCGGGGATCATGTCCTCAAAGACGACGTAGCCGTTGATTTTGAATTCGGCGAGCTTGAGGTCGAAATCTACATCGGCGCAGGTGAGGGTCATGGCGGTCTCCGTTCGTCTCGGTCTTAGTGCTCGGTATTTCCCTTGAGACAGTCCAGCAGTTGAGTCCCTCGGTCCATCAGCAGGTCGAGGTCCGACTTGAAGGTAAGAGCCTGAAAGCCTGCGGCTTTTTTGGCCGCGAAGTCCTCGGGGGAATACGTGTTGCAGCAGGGTTTTTTGCCGACCGCAAGGGTTGTAGTGACAATCCGCTCCATCGCCGCCTGATAGTCGGAGTGCTGTTCGTAGCTGGAGCGATGGCGCGACAAGCCCATCGATAGCGCCAAGTCAACCGGCCCGACAAAGCAGCCATCGACGCCGGGCAGGGCCATGATTTCTTCGGCTTGCTCGACGGCATCAATGTGTTCCATTTGCACCAGCAGCAAGGTCTCAGAGTTGGCCTTTTCAAAGTAATCGTCGCCGTAGTGGAGATAGTGGTCGCCACCCAGCGAGCGCACCCCAGTGGGCGGGTACTTGGCGGCGCGGGCGACGGCTTGGGCTGCGGCGAGCGAGTTGACCATGGGCACTACTACTCCGCCTGCTCCTATATCGAGGGCTTTTTCCACTTCGCCGGGATTGCCGATGGAGGTGCGGATCAGAGGGCGAGCGCCGGTTGGGCGAGCGGCGTAGATGCACTCATAGGCGGTCTCCCAATTCATCGGGCCGTGCTGGAGGTCGAGGACGATCCAGTCCCAGCCCATCAGCCCTAAGTAGCGGGAAATCGCCGGTTGGGGAATAGTCTGCCAGATGCCAATATCCATCGCCTAGAGACCAATCTGTTCGGCGGGCGCACCGGGCATACCCGGATGCGAGCCACCGGCATTCTTAGAGAGATTGCCGCCGTCTAGAGGCAACATCACACCAGTGATCCAAGCCGAAGCGTCCGAGGCGAGGAAAATCGCCGCGCCCTTGATGTCGTTGGAGTCGCCGAGACGGCCCATGGGGAGGCCGCGCAAATAGGTTTCGCCCAGCCCGGGATCCGCGGCGATGCGCTCCTTTAGGTCCTCGTTCATTAGCTGGGCGCAGACAATGGCGTTGACGCGCACCCCCTTGGCGGCCCACTCCGTGCTCAGCTCGCGGGTCATCTGCGCGGCCGCACCCATGCCCATGCTGTACGAGAGGTGACTGCGGCCGAGGGCGTTGATACCGGCGATCGACACGAGGTTGATGATGCTGCCGCCGTGGCCCGAGGCCATCATGCGCCGGCCGGCCTCTTGGCAGCAGACCAAGCGACCGACGACGAGGTTTTGCAAGGTAAACTCAACCTCCTCGGGCGTCAGGTCGAGCGGGGTGTTGCGCCGCGCATTGCCGGCCACATTGCCGACGATGTCGATGCGGCCGTATTTTGCGTCTATTAATTCAAACATGGTGCGGATTTGATTGGGTTTCGACATATCGCACACCGCTGGGAGAACGCGGCGGCCCAAGGCACCCAGTTCGCGGGCTGTCGTGGCCAGACCGTCGGCGTTGATGTCGGCCAAGACGAGGTCGGCCCCTGCTTCGGCAAAACCAGTGGCCATAGCTTTGCCGAGGCCGCTGGCCGCACCAGAGACCAAGGCGACGCGGTTGGATAGGTCGAAGAGCGGATGGGACATAACTGCCTCCTGATTTTATTGGGCTTCAGAACATAGGGGCGCGGCTAGCAGCGGCCAAGCCCTGCCGAGCTTGCGGCGATTCGTTCGCCCGCTCTATATTTGCTGCCGCAAATTGAACCTACCGGGGCCGACATGACCACTGCCATAGACGGCTGGATACGCCAGTCGCAAGAGAAAATTTTAAGCGGCGCGAGCGTCACCTTGCAGGATTTAGACGCGCTGCGCGATCTACAAAACGGCGAGCAGCAGCACCTCCTCTACATCTGGGCCGAACAAGACCGCATCGACGCAGGCGTCATCGCGTGGAACTACTTCGGCCCCTTCGACAGCGAGTTCCGCTTCGATCCCAAAAACGAATGTCCGTATGCCAGCGCGGCTGCGGCCATGGCCGACGGGTGGCGGGTGGTGTCTTTTCCGGGCGTGGAATACCCGATGGAAAATGCCCACAACCAACTCGGTTTTGAGTTTATCCTAGAGCGCTATTTCCAGCCCGACGAGGGGTTGGACTTCACGCCGCACGGCCAGCGCCAATAAACGGAGAGGAACATGGACGCCAACTGGAAAGAGCTCAAAAAAGAATTCTTCGACACCGGCTACGTCGTCCTCGACGGCTGGATCGAGCCTGAGTTGGTAGAACGGACCAATCAGGACGCCCACCAATCCGGGGGCATCGACATCTTCGAGTGCGAGAGCGTCGGCGATTTGCTCTGCCACGCCAAGGTCGTCGAATTCATCGCCTTCCTGCTGGAGACGCCGGAGGTGGCCATCAGCCCCTTCCGCTTCTGGAATCACCTCACGCAAGGTGGGCAAAGCGATGGCGGCGGCTGGCACGTGGACGACACCTATATGGCCGACCGGCCGCTGACCGAGATCTTGTGCATGTACTACCCGCAGGACGTGGAGGAAGACATGGGGCCGACCATGCTGTTGCCCGGCAGCCACCGGCGGCTCTACACGCCCCCGCAGACCGCTAAGCTGGGCTGGATCCGCGGGCAGCAAAAAGTGGTCGTCAAGGCCGGTGCCCTCGCCGTGACCTTCCCCTCGATTCTCCACGCTCGCGCCGCGCATTTGTCCGCCAAGCCGCGCTCCATGATCAAATACGGCTACGAGGTGGCCGATCCCCAATACGGCTACTACCTGACCGAGCAGGCCTACCGCAACTTCCGCCGCACCGAACTGGGCCGCTCGCTGACGCAGCTAGCCGAGATCAAGGATAAAGACGACGCGCTGTGGAACTCCTACTGGAAATCGCATCCGAGCTATACTTTTCAAGACTTCAAGCACCAAATCGGCGTAGTCGGGCGACGGCTGCGCAAGCACCTAGACCACGAACAGGTTAGCTAACGACGAGGAGAGATTCGATGGTACAAAAAATCCACAAGATCGCGGTCATAACCGACGACATCGAAGGAGCAGTGGCGTTCTACACGCAGAAACTAGGACTGACCGTGGTAGAGCGGTTTCACAATGAGGACGACGAGGACTATGTCTTCCTCGACGCCGGCGGAATCCTGCTAGAACTCATGCCGCAGAAGAGCATGGGGCAGGACCCCGGCTTCCACCACATCTCATTTGATGTCGATAGCGTGGAAGACAGCGCGCAGGAATTGAAGGACAAGGGCGTCACCATCACCAAAGAGCCTTTCGACGTCGGTGGGGGCACCGGCATCACCTTGAGTTTTTTCGCGGGGCCGAACCAACTAAACCTTCAGCTCTTTCACCGCGAGAAATGAGGCCGTCATGCGCATAGCCAGAGCCGACCGTGCGGATATGCAGGAACTGAGCGACGTCCACGGCGGCGCCGGGGCGATCCTCTTCGACCGCCTGTGGGAGCGCGCTGATTTCGCGACGCCCTTCGCCTTCGTCCACTGCGCGATCCTCCTACCCGGCAGCGGGATCGGCTACCACCGCCACGACGATAGCGAGGAAATTTTCATCGCCGTTGACAATGCCTCGCAATTCACCCACAACGGGCGCACGGCCGTCGTCGAGGGCGGGGCCGCAGTGCCGCTGCGCTCGGGCGAGATCCACGCCATCTACAACCACACCGACCGCGAGACGCGCTGGTTCAACGTCCACTGCGTGGTTCCCGGAGGAGAACCCAAATCGACCGACTTGGGCGACGACCGGGTCGGCGCTGAATTAGAATCCACCGACCGCCTGCCGGTGGGGCGGCTGGATCGCGGTGCGCTAAAATACGGCCAAGCGCACGGCGGCAAAGGCGAAGTCGGCGGTCGGCTTATCTGGGGGCCGGAGGATTTCCGCAGCAATTTTTACTGTTTGGTCCACTGTCTGTTGCCGCCGGACACCTCGCTCGGCTACCACCGCCACGAAGGCGTCGAGGAAGTCTATATCATCATCGAAGGCAGCGGGCGGATGACAGTAGATGATGAGACGCAGGAGGTCGCGCAGTGGGATGCGATTCCCAGTCGGCTGGGAGGCAGCCACGGCCTCTATAACCACACGCAAGAAAATCTCGAATTACTGGTCGTCGCCGTCTGCGCCGAGAAGGGGCAGTTCGACTCAACGGACCTCGGCGACGATCTAAGCCAACGCTAACAGAAAGGACTAGTCCTATGGCATCCGTGAAGATCACCTTTATCGGCCACGCTTCTTTCCGCTTCGAGTCCGACAAGGGCTCAGTCACCTACTTCGACGCTTGGCTCGACGACAATCCCACCGCCAAGATGAAGCTCAGCCAAGTGAGAAAAGCCGATATCGTCATCGCCACCCACGGCCACAGCGACCACATCGGCGACTCGTACGAGATCTGCAAGCGCACCAAGGCCAAGTTCGTCGGCAACTACGAACTCTGCTCGGTCGCCGAGGCCGTGCATGGGCTCAAAATGGGCTCGCGGGCGCTGTCGATGAACCCCGGCGGCGAGGTCAAGGTCAAAGACGCCACGATCACCATGGTGCAGGGCCACCACTCGCAGTCGCTATCGCCGCACGTCATCGGCGGCGAGCTGCCGGAGGGCCTGCTCTTCCACCCCGACAGCGCAGTCAACGGTTTCGTCGTGGCCTACAACAACGGCATCTCCATCTACGACACGGGAGACACCTGCCTGTTCAGCGACATGCAGCTCATCGGCCAGATGTACGGACCGCAGATCGCGATTATGCCGGTCGGCGGGCAGTACACCATGGGAATCCGCGAGGCCGCACGGGCAGCTAGCCTGATCCGCCCCGACATCGTCATTCCCTGCCACTACGGGCCGATTATGAATCAGCCGGCCGACATCGGTGCGTTGAGCGAAGCAGTACAATTCCTCTCGCCGAATACAAAGGTGGTACAGATGCAGCCTGGGCAGACGCTGACCTATACGGCGAGTAGCCATCGAGTTGGGGGCCGCAAGTAGCAACCGCAATGACATCTGCAAACATGCTGAGAGCCGTCCACTATCAGGACGTGGATCCCGGAACTCAGTGGATCAAGGACGCCGACGTCGCCATCGATTCCGACGGACCGCTCGACGCAGACCGCACCCTCACTCCGAATGTGGTCAAAATGGACGGCGGATACCGCATGTACTATCACGGCCTCGGGCCGGGGCGTCCAAACGCGGCTTCAAAGGGGTACATCCTCAGTGCCTTCTCCACCGATGCCGAGCACTGGGAGAAGGAGCCGGGCGTCAGGATAGATGCGGGCGGAGAGGGTGCCGAGCACTACATCTGGAGCCCGGACGTCATTCCGCTAGCAGATGGCCGCTACCGCATGTACTACGAGGGGAAGACCGAGACGGGGGACGGCCAAGTCAAGGCCGCAATTGTGAGTGCTGTTTCCGCCGACGGTCTGGTCTGGGAACAAGAGCCGGGCCTGCGCCTAGCCGGAGCAAGTGTCTCCTATCTGGCACCTCGCTGCCTTCACCTCGACCCAGCCGCAGAAAAGGGCGGCTCCCGCTTTCGCCTCTACGCCAGTGCTTATCCCTATCCAGATGTTGCTGGCAACAAAAAGATCGTCAGCACCGTGTCAGAAGATGGTCTAGTGTTCGAGTTGGAGCCCGGCGTTCGCATACCTCAAGACCAAGCGCTCGAAAGCTATGCCGTCTATGCCCCGGAGGTCTTGCGCCTAGGCGAGGGCGGCTTTCGGATGTACTACGCAGGCTGGACGTCGGCTCCGGAGGTCCCCCGTGGATCAAAGTATCACGGCAGAATTTTCAGTGCATTTTCTGAGGACGGTCTGCAGTGGGTCAAGGATCCGGGAATTTGCATTGACAATGGGGGACTGTGGGACGCAGCCAAGGCCTCAGAGCCGTGTGTGATTGACCTTGCCGACGGCCGCTTCCGCATGTTCTACGAAGCCTGTGATCTCGACGGACGCTGGCGCATTGCCAGCGCAACTTCGGCTGCATCTACTGCGCCGTAAGGACCCAACAAGTAATCACCCATAGCTAAAGGAGTACCACCATGCCGGGCACTGAAGCCCCTATCGGACCCAACGATGCAATTAAAGTCACCAAGATCGAGACGTTCGTTCTCAAAAATTCCTGGGTCTTCGTCAAGATCTCGACGGACGCGGGCATCACCGGTTGGGGCGAGATGCTCAAGGACGACGCCAGGGCCTGTGCCGCCGGCGCGCTCGAAGTCGCCGACTACTTAGTGGGCAAAGATCCCCGCCCAGTCACTCACCACTGGCAGGCCATCCATCGCGGCGCTTTCTATCGCGGCGGCCCGATCAAAACCGCCATCTCCTCCGGCATTGACATGGCCCTTTGGGACATCACCGGCAAATGCTATGGCGTGCCCGTGTACAAGCTGCTCGGCGGCCCCACGCGCGAGCGGATTCGGGTTTACGGCGAAGTGAGTGAGAAGACCGGAGTCAACGCCATGAAGGTGGGTCCGGGCACGTCGCGGTCCCCCTTCAAATACATCGAGGGCCAAAAATTCGTCGATGAGATCGTCGAGCGTTTCAAGGCGCTGCGCGAACAACACGGCTCCGGCGTCGATATCGCCGTTGACTTTCACGGCGCAGTGCAACCCCCTACCGCCCTGCTGCTCGTCAAGGCACTCGAACCGTATCATCCCTGGTTCTACGAGGAAATTGTGCAGGCCCTCAACGTCGATGTCATGGCCGAAATCGCCGCAAAGACCCACATCCCCATTGCCACGGGCGAGCGCATCTTTACCAAGTGGGGGTTCAAGGAAATTCTCGAAAAACGCGCCGCCCACATCCTCCAGCCAGACGTTTGCTATGCCGGCGGCATCACCGAATTGAAGATCATCGCTGGCATGGCCGAAGCCTACTACTCGCCGCTGGCCCCGCACAATCCCCAAGGCCCCTGTTCGCTTGCCGCGAGTCTGCAGATCGCCGCTGCCATCCCTAACTTCCTCATCCAAGAGCGCGGCGACAACGAATACGCAGACCTACTCGCCAAACCCTTGCCACCAGTCGCCAACGGCCACCGCCCCCTGCCCACGGATCCCGGCCTCGGCATCACCATCGACGAAGACAAGCTCATGGCCCAAGTCGGCGAACCGAGTCCCTATCGCGTTCGCCTTGATCCCGACGATGGGGCGGTTGTGGATTGGTAGGGTGGAGGCGAAACGGCGCATCAACCGGAGGAGCACTGAAAAAAGGAGAACTGCAATGGAGCTTCACGAACTCGTCCTTGAGATGAAGCAGCTTGAACGACGGCTCACGCTCTACGAAGAAAAATACGGCATTCTCAGCCAAGATTTTTACAACATCTTAAAAGCGGGAAAGCTATCGCGCTACGACGATTTTGACGAAACCCGAACGGATTTCAGCCGGTGGAAAGGCATTTACGAAACTTGGCAACGCCGCAAGACGGCCTATAACGAACAAATCCAACAAAGCGATCCAGCCGACGCATTGCGGGTACAACCTGCTTATTGATATGGCGGAAAATCCTCTTTCCCTAGGAGGAACACTATGACACAAGCAACCGAAAACGCAATACTCACAATCGAGAACGGTGTGTTTCACAGCAAAGAGGGCTTTGTGAGCGGCGCGCCCATTTTTGTGGGGACCCGTGTACCAATAAAGAACCTATTTGATTATCTGGCGGGCGGGCACAGTCTGGACGAATTTCTGGACGACTTCCCGAGTGTAAGCCGTGAGCAGGCAATCAAGACGATTGATATGGCGAGGGATGTCTTGGAGACCTCGAAACGCGGTCAGGTCATACGCATCGGAGCACCGTAACACGACTATTGTTGGGGAGATGAACCTCCTTTCTAAATTGCGCCGCAAATTACGCCGCTTAGCCCAGAAAATCAAAGATAATCCTCTCTTGAGCTTTCTCATCGGCCTGCTCGGTGCCTTGCTGGCAATTTTTGTGGTCGTCATGCTCACCGACTGCCCCAAGTGGATTTTCAATCTTTTAGGGGTAGCTGGAAAAGACAACCCTAAGTACGAGGCCCTGAAATTTCTGGGAATCGGCATGGGCGGTGTGCTGGTCGTCTTACAAGCCCTGATGTCCCACAGGCGTGCCAAGGCTATGGAGGATGCCGTAGAGAAAACCGAGCAGGGCCAGCGGCAGGATCGCCTAAAAAACGCTATTGAACACTTGGGGCATAAATCGGACTCCGTGCGCCTAGGCGGTGCCTACGAACTCTTCCATCTGGCAAAAGATACTCTGCTGGAAGATACCAAAGAAAAGTTGAGCCAGACAGTACTCGACATTCTCTGCGCCCACATTCGCCAGACGACGGGCAAGACAAAATATCGGGAAACGCACAAGTCGAAACCCTCGGAGGAAATTCAAAACCTGTTGAGGTTGTTGTTCGTACAGAAACACGAGGTTTTCAAAGGTTGCCACGTCAACTTGCAAGAAAGCTGGCTGAATGGCGTCAATCTTGAAGAAGCGCGTTTGGAAAAAGCCATCCTAACCGAGGCGCATCTTCAAGAGGCTGATTTGGTCGGAGCGGATCTGCAAATGGCTACTCTTATAAAAGTAAATATGCGAGGGGCTACACTTAGCGCGGCACAACTGCAAGGAGCTTTGCTTCGTGAGGCCTGCCTGCAAGGGACTTGGCTTTCTTATGTCCGCCTGCAAGGGGCTTGGCTTCTTGGGGCACAACTACAAGGGGCTACGCTTAACACGACAAACCTGCAAGGGGCTACGCTTGACGGGGCACAACTGCAAGGAGCTTTTCTTTCCGAAGCACGCCTGCAAGGGGCTGATCTGGCCAGAGCGGACCTGCGAGGAGCCCAAAGTCAAATAAAGATTTCCCCTAAATTTTCACAACGCATGAGAGAGTTGATCGGCCAAAAAAGCGATCTGTCTGGAGCGATCTTTGAGGGTGGGCTGAGCCGAGAAGACTTAGACTCTCTCCTCGAAAGCTTCCCTGATAAAAAAGCAAAAGAGTTGCGAGAAAAACTGGAACCCCACATCGGCAAACCGGCAAGCCATCAACCGCCGAAAAATGCTATTCCGGGAGCCTACAAAGAAGAAGACGCCGAAAAATGGATCGCCGAATACGAGGGAGCTATGCCAGAAGTATAGGGGACGATAGCTAATGTCGCCCCTGCGCCGACTGACACGCGACGCAGACATCCACGCCGCTTCACAAGTCCCCTATCGTCTCCTAGAAGACCGGTCATTCCGCCTCAGCCGCTTCAAGGATCTCGGCGACGTCAAATTCTGTGCCGTCGATAGTTATCGTCCCGGTAGCGGAAAGACCGTCGGCTCCGACCATGATTAGCATATCGATTACCAACTCCGCTTCCTGTGATCCAGAAAAAGTAATTGTCCCGGTCAGCGGAATTGGCGTCTGATCCACCCCGACGTTCAAGGCCCCGCTGATTATCAACGCGCCATCGGGCGAATAATCCCGCAACGTCCAGTCGTTGCCTGAGATTTCTACTGAGCCGCCGCCTTCCCCTGGCACCGACGTTGTACCGGGAACTAGCGCGGCAAAGAAGATATTTGTAAAACTGGAGATCAGCGTGCCGTATAAAGCTATGATCTTAGACGTTAGCTGACTCCTATTCCCCGACAGGTCCAAGGCAAGGTCGTATGCGTATAGGCTCACCAAGTCGGTGACGAGGTCTTCAATATTGGAACCATCCAAGTCGGCACGCTGGATGACACCTATACCCCCGTCTGTCCAGTACATCTTCCCTCCAGCCACATCCAAGGCAAGGCCGGATGGCCTCTCCAATCCGGTGACGAGGTCTTCGATCTGGGACCCGTCGAGGTTGGCACGCTGGATGACACCTATACCCCCGTCTGTCCAGTACATCTTCCCTCCAGCCACATCCAAGGCAAGGTCGGATGTGTTCCCCATCTCCAATCCGGTAACGAGGTCTTCGATTTGGGACCCGTCGAGGTTGGCACGCTGGATGACACCCGGGCCCAAAGCAGTCCAGTACACCTTACCCCCAGCCACATCCAAGGCAAGGTCAGATGGGCTCTCCAATCCGGTAACGAGGTCTTCGATTTGGGACCCGTCGAGGTTGGCACGCTGGATGACATCTGGGCCCAAAGCAGTCCAGTACATCTTGCCCCCAGCCACATCCAAGGCAAGGTCGGCTGGATCCTCCAATCCGGTGATGGGGGCTTCGATATTGGAACCATCCAAGTCGGCACGATATATGATACCCATTTCACTATCTGTCCAGTACATCTTGCCCCCAGCCACATCCAAGGCAAGGCCGAATGGGGTAAACAATCCGGCGACGAGGACTTTGATATTGGAACCATCCAAGTCATCACGAAGGATGACACCCGTACCCCAATCCGACCATTCTATCCAGTACATCTTCGGCATCTGCGACACTATCACACGCACCGCACCTGAGCAGTTGTTATTGGTGTTGCTTTCACCGACGACACTCTGCACACAGAGCCCGTAGTAGTAGGTACCCGCATCTTCCGGAGCTCTCAAAGAGATCGACTTCTCACTAGTGTCCGAGGCTAAAAGAAGGCTCACGTCGTCGCTGCCGACTCGCGTGTCGCTTGAAGAGATTGTCGCGTCAACCGAGCGGTAGTAGTAAAGCATAGTTGCATCGGATGGAAAGGCTCCTTGGTTTCGCACTGTCGCCTGTAGCGTGAACGGTTGCCTAAATGTTAGGGTGCTATCACTTACCGAAGGCGACTCAACTACCAAGTCCGATAGACCGCTAGCTACGTGAAGCGTATAATTTCCTGTGGTCGAAGACCCGTAACCCCGTACTTCTATGTAGTAGGTGCCTGAACTGACGGAAGTAAAGACCCGAAAATTAGAACTCTCTCCCCCCTCGTCATCAATAGCTAGGACGGCACCAGAGCCATCCAAGATAGAGCCATAGGTATCCGTGCTGCCCGTCGTATAGGCTACCAAGGTGCCCGAACTGTTCATCGTAACGCGAAAGTAGTCCGTATCACCAGCCGACAGCGAGCCCTCAATCGAGCTCCCTAAAGACACTTGGGTCGCCTCAGAAAGGGTACCCCCATGATCATCGCCGATTCCTGGCGGCAACGTGGGATCGGACGGATTAACGCTATACGTACCAATCAGATACGCATCGGTAAAATCGATGTCGCCATCTCCATCCACATCGCCGAGGGCAATGTTGGGGATATGGTCTGCGGGAATTGAGGGATCAACACTGTACATCGCCACGAGTAGGGCATCGATAATATCGACCTGGCCATTGCCGTCCACGTCCCCTAAAATCCCGCTTGTGGCGATCTTCATTCGTGGGATGCCGCCATACGGTTCGACCACAATATCCGCCTCATCAACCCCCACCCGAAAAGCCGGGTCCACATACGGAACCAACCCTTGACCCGAAACCGTCAACCCATAGACCGGCCCATCCATTTCCACCGAACCCTCGACCGCCGACCACACCGGCCTTGGGGTCGTTGCCCCCACCGCCGAAATCCCCGCCTGCCCATCCACTAGTACCATCCGCCGACTCTCCGTCATCCCGCCCCCACTCAGCCGATAGATGTACACCCCCGCTCCCACAGCCCGCCCCGCCACATCCGTTCCATCCCATTGTGCCATGTGCGCCCCCGCCGACCGTTCCGCATCCACTAACGTCGCCAGCCGCTGCCCCAAGAGGTTGAACACCTCCAAGCGCACATGCGTGGACACCGGTATCTGATAAGGAACAATGGTCGAAGGATTGAACGGATTGGGATAGTTTTGCCCTAGCGAAAAGCTAGTCGGTAGAGCCGTGCCCTTGTCCGTAGAAAACGCTTGCAAAGATAGCGCGAAATACCCGGCCTCGTCCGTCGTCGTGCCGACGAACCGACGCAGATCGGCCAAGTCAAACAGCCGCACCTGCACACCCACCGCTGGCTGCCCAGACGACAGCCGCACTTGTCCCTCAAGCAGCGGCTCCGCACCGGCACTAACGCTCAATACCAGTCCAATGAGACCGCCGACAAACAACTTCATGCGGTCAATTCCTTTACATTAAAATATGAATATTGCGCAGTGCCCCTACTCGGCGGCATCTAGCAGGTGCCCAAATGCTTCGAGGCTGGGTACCTGTACGGCCGCTCGATGCAACTGCTTGAGACGCTGCAAATCCTCAATGCCCCGTATGCGGGCAGCCAACGGATCCGCCGCGCCGAGCGCAAAGCGAATCTCCAGCACGTCGAGCAGATCTTCAATGGCGCGTTCTCGGCCCCCTCGTTCAATGCCTTGCTCAATGCCTTGCTCAAGCCCTTCCTCGCGGGCTTGTTGGGTCAAGTACTGGGCAAACGATGATTCGCGGATAAGGTCCATGATCCCCTCCTGAGAAAGAATAGCAGCAATAGTTTCAGGCGCGTACACCAACCCGCTGAGCACCGCCAAGCCGCCGACCAAATTGCCCCGCGCCGACTCGGCCAGCGGCAGTGCTTGGACCGCCTGCATACATTGACGCAGCCACGCCTCGGCGGACTGGCCAGGTGCCGGTTGCATCAATGGTGCCAACGCCATCAACCCCGCCGGCCCCGCTGCCAACACCGGCGGACCGGCCTGTTGGCTCAGCCGGACCACCTTGTACTCTATCAGGATGCGGTGGCCGGGACGATCCTGTAGGTAATATCCTGGGTCGCGCCGACCGGCGTCCGGCCGCATGTAGATAACGCTGGAATACACCGGCAGGCCGTATTGCTCGATGGCTCGCCAGATATACCCGGCCATCCGCTGCGGCATCGGCGGACGGGTGCTGTCGGTGGTTTGAAACTCCGTATGGACGACCACCGCTTCGCCACCCAAGCGCACCCGCAGCAGACTATCGGGGCGGCGTGCTTGGAAGGCGGTCTGTTCGGTGTCGAGCCATTCTACGACCTCGACGTCGTCGCGGCCGAGCGCGAAGCGGGCGACGTCGTCGGGGTAGTGTTGAATCAAATACTTAGAGACGATATCAAAGTCGGCCATACCCTGAGAATTTTCTACGATAAGCCTAGGAATGTCAAGGCAGTGTTCTATAGCAAAAATGCCCTGATGGAGTGCCGCAAAAATGTAATTCTCGCGCTCAGATCTTCACCGTCCGCTGCCCCTTCCCAGCCCGCAACACAGCCGTCGCAATCTCCAAGGCGGCAATCCCATCTTCTCCAGTCACCAAGGGCTGTTCGCCATTGGCAAAGCACTTGACCACGTGTTTGTCCTGATCGGCGAACATGTCCTTGAGCGGATAGGAGTACACCCGCTCGCGGCCTTCGCCCATCTTGAGCGTAAAAGCCCCGCTTCTTTGCGGGTTGAAGCGCGCCGGAGCCTTCTGCGCGGTCATGCCAAATTGCAAGGTGCCGGCCGGGCCAATCACGTCGTTGAGGCCCGCCACGGGCGCGCCGGCGGCCACGCCCCACGACCAGATCAAGGCGTGCTGGTCGCCGCTGGCAAAGTTGATGATAACGCTAGCGGTATCCGCGCCGACGCTGGTGGGGTCGAATTGCAGGGAAGAAGCCTGCGCCGAAGCGGCCGGGCCGAAAATCTGCAAGGCGAAATCGTAGTTGTGCACAGCGCCGTCCATCAGCGGGCCGCCGCCTTTATTCACATCGCGGAACCACGGGCGGCCCGGGCGGCCCCCCGCAGCAAAGCGCCAGATGACCGGCGAGCCAACGGCACCGGATTGGACGATGTCCTTGAGCTTGCCCCACTGCGCGTCAAAGCGGCGCACAAAGCCAATGGTCAGCCGCACATCGGCTTGGCGGCAAGCATTCGCCATGCGCCGCGCATCAGCCACCTTCAGCGCCATGGGCTTCTCGCAGAAGACGTGCTTGCCGGCTTTGGCTGCGGCAATGACCGGCGCGGGGTGCTGGAAGGTGGGGGTGCAGACCCACACCGCGTCGATCTCGGGCAGGTCGAGCACCGCTCGGAAGTCCGCAAAGTGGTGCTCGGCTCCAAAGTCGCGGGCGAACGCTTCAGCCGCGTCGGCGACGACATCCGCAGCCGCGACAATGCGCGCACCCCGGATCCGGGATAGGCAACTGGCGTGATGGCGGGCAATGCCGCCGCAGCCGATAAAACCGATATTAAGCATGATCTTCTCCTATTGGGACGTAGGTGGTTGCGAGAGCAACAGTAATGTATCTAGCGCGGCGTTTGTCAAGGGACTGCCCCAAATACAAAAGAGGCAACTCATTGTCAAACAAAATGTTACAACGCCTATCAACGCTTGGCTTACCTTGACTTTTCCCTAGCCCAAGTATAGCTTTTTTAATTCTTTTCTCTAAGGGAAAGGCAAGCAAAAGGTCTTGCAGACCTCATTTCGCATACTAGTTGCACTGGCGTCGTTGTTCTTGGCCGCTCCCGCGCTCCGCGCTCAACCCATCATGGAGCCAAGCGAGTTGCGCCGAGGCATGAGCGGCTTTGGGCTGACGACCTTCCAAGGCACCAAAATCGACACCTTCCAAGTCGAAATCTTGGGGGTGTTAAAAGGGTACTTGGGGCCGCGCATGGACATGATTCTAGCGCGATTCTCCGGTGGCCCATTGGAGCACACGGGCCTAATACGGGGCATGAGCGGTAGCCCGGTGTACATTGACGGGCGGCTCATCGGTGCCATCGCCTACGGCTGGTCCTTTTCCAAGGATCCCATCGGTGGCATCACCCCCATCGCCCACATGCTCGACGTCGCCACGCGCGAACATCCCGCGCCGAGTCAGTACGGAAAAACCTTAGACCTAGATGAAGAAACCACCCGCCTGCTCGGCGGCGAGGGCGTCAGCACCCTAGCGCCGCTGGGGATGCCCATAGCGCTTGCTGGCTTCAGTCCGAGGGGGCGGCAAGTGTTGCGCGACGCGCTCGACGCGCCAAACATCCAGCTTTTGGACAGCCCGTCGGGGCAGGGATTATCGGATCAAGGCTTCGACGGTGAGCTCAGCCGAACCGAGGTACCCTTCGTACCTGGAGCCCCGCTGGCCGTGCAGCTAATCCGCGGCGATTACAGCGCCGCAGGGATCGGCACCCTTACTTGGGTCGGCGACGGGCGTTTCGTCGGATTCGGGCATCCCATGTTTTTTCTGGGGGCCACCAACCTGCCCGCCACTGGTGCCTATATCCACCAAGTCATTCCCATTCAGGCTTTCTCCTTTAAGTTGGGGACGCCGACCGGTGCTGCTGTGGGAGCGGTGCGCCAAGACCGCCTACCCGCGATCGCCGGGACACTCGGTGAGACGCCGGACATGCTGCCAGTGCGGGTTGCCCTTCAGTCGGCGGCTGACGACCATGCCTTCCGCTGCGAGGTGCTGCGCCATCCCGAATGGAGCGCGTCCTTGGTCCGCTCGGTTTTGTTCAACTCCCTCGAAACCACTGAAAAGCTCTTTGGCGACGCCACGCTGCGGATGCGCAGCCACATCGCCCTAGCCGATGGCCGCACGGTGGAGCGCGAGCAAATGTACAGCAGTGGAACCGCGCTACTTCGCGCCGTGATAGACGCCGTGCGGCCAGTCGGCGTGTTGCTCAACAACCCCTTCGCAGGACTGACCTTAGACTCGCTGCACTTTGAGTTGGAAATCGACGAAACCCTAGCCCAAGCCCGCATCACGGGCCTGCGGCTGTCGCCGCCCGAACCCAAGGTTGGGCAGCGGGTCTCGCTGCAAGCGACGTTGCAACCGTATCGCGCCGCGCCAGTTACAGAGCGCTTGGAACTGGACTTGCCCGCGCATCTCGAACCCGGCCCCTTCGTCGTGCGCGTCGGCAGCGGTGTGGCGAGCGCGAGTTGGGAAGTACAGCGCCAGCCCGATGCGTTTGTGCCGCGCAATGCCGCTGACGTGCTCGCATTGCTCGAGCGCACGGGTGCAGCCGACGAACTGGTCGTCGAGGTCTTTCGCGCGAAGCCGGGTTTTACGGTGAACGGGCGCGAGTTGCCCGGGCTGCCGCCCTCGGCATTGGCCGTGCTGAGCGCGGACCGTTCGGCTGGGCATCTGGGGCCGGTCCAAGGCGAGGTCGTCCTCCGCCGCACCCTAACCACTGACTACGTCCTCTCCGGCGAGCAAAGTCTCGACATGACATTGAGAAAGCCCTGATCTGATGATACTTACAACCCGAGCTCTGTTTTTGTTTTTCTTGCTACTGTCGGCGGCCAGCGCGACCGAGGCGGGACGCGCCAAGGCTTGGCAGCAGCACGCGTACGACGACTTCGCCGAAGGCGAGAGCGAAGGTATCTCCATTGCCGCGGACGGTGCGCTGGAGCTAGCGCCCGAGCTTGTCGAACTGGCATCCTTAGAAGCCGAGCGCGTCTGGTCCATGACACCCAACCCCAAGGGAGGTCTCTACGTGGGCACCGGCGACTCGGGCCGGCTCTTTGCCGTCGATGACGAGGGGGAAGCCGAGTTGCTGTTCGATTCGCCCGAACTCGTCCTCCATGCCCTGATCACCGGGTCCGACGGGCAGCTCTACGCTGGCTCGGCTCCCGACGGCCTAATCTACGAGATCGATGGCGAGGGGCCGGCAAAAACCTTGCTCCAGACCGGCAGCCGCTACGTGTGGGACTTCGCCTTAGTCGATGGCCAGCTCTACGCGGCCACAGGTGAACCCGGCCAAGTGCTCAAAATCGCCAGAGATGGGTCGCACGAGGTCTTCTTTGCGCCAGAAGATCGCCACGTTATAACTCTGCTCGCCCACAAAGACCGCTTGTACGCCGGTACGTCCAGCAAGGGCCGCATCTACGAGATCAACGGCGAGGGCCGCGGGCGGCTGCTTTTTGAAAGCGAGCAAGAAGAAATCCACAACCTAGTGGTAGGGGTCAACGGAGAGATTTTCGCCAGCGCGATTCCCAAGCCGACCAAAGGCGAAAATTCCCACAAGGTCCCAGCAGCCGTGTACCGCGTCGGAGCGGAGGGGGCGGTTTATCCCATTTGGGAGGACACCGAAGCCAAACTCGTCAATCTCGTTGCAGCCGACGAGCACCTGCTGCTCAGCACCTCCGACCCGGCGCAGCTTTTGCGCCTCAGCGCCGAGGGCCGCCGTGCACTGGTCGTGCAGTTCGAGAGCCTCGTCCCCAGCCGCCTCTTGTTCGGGCCAGACGGCGCGCTCCACTTGGGCGGGGCGCAAAACGCCGTCGTCTCCACCCTACCCGAGCAGGGCCGCCGCAAGGGGCACTTTGAATCAGCAGTCGAAGACTTTGCCATCCACGCGCGATGGGGCGCGCTCGAATGGCGCGGCACCCAACCCGCAGATACCCGCCTAACTGTGCAGACGCGCACCGGTAACAGCGAAGAGCCGGACAAAACTTGGAGCGCGTGGTCCGAGCCGCTGACCGAGAGCGGCCAAACCATCGCCAGTCCCTCCGCCCGCTTTATCCAGTACCGGGTCGAGATGGAATCCGAGCGCGACGGGGCCACGCCCCAACTCAACTCGATCGAAATCCGCGGCGTCCAAGTCAATCTCAAGCCCCGCATTACCGAGTTGCAAACCTTTCCCTTCCGGCCGCAACAATCCGGCAACGGCGGCCAGCCCCAAGGCGCACCTCAAGCTGGCCCAGGGCGGCGCAACAATCGCCCCCCCCAAGCGAAAAGTCTGCGCCTAGTGCGCTGGCACGCCCAGGATCCCAACGAGGACGAACTGGTGTACGACCTCTATCTCAAGGGCGAGGATCAGCGAGCGTGGAAGTTAGTCGAAGAAAACATCGCGCAAACTTCGGTTCTCTGGGACACCGAATCCATGCCCGAAGGCCAGACCCAACTCAAGCTAGTGGCCTCCGATCGCATGGATAACCCAGCGGCTGAACGACTGCGCGACGAGCGCGAAAGCGCGCCCTTTGCCATCGACAACAGCCCGCCAACCGTTGCACTCGACGCGCAGATCAGCGCCGATGGTGCAGTCGTCGAAGTGGCAATTAGCGACCGCATCTCAGCGGTGCAAAAAGCCTATTACACCATTGATTACGACAAACAACAGCACCCAATCGCGCCGTTGGACGGTGTCTTTGACAGCCGCAGCGAAAAGGCGCGCTTTGCCGTCGAAGGGTTGGCGTCGGGCGAGCACGTTATTGTCGTGCGGGCCCTCGACGCCCTCGACAACATCGGCGTGCGGCAAATCGTCATCCAGATCAAGTGAACCAGCCTGTGCAATGTAGCGATCCGGTCGAGCTGTGGATCGTCTTGTGAATACTATTCTGCGTCCATCTGCGGATCATCTTATGAATGATTTAAAATTGCAATACATGCGCCGCGCCTTGCGGTTAGCGCAGCGGGGACGCGGCAAAGTCAGCCCCAATCCCATGGTCGGCGCGGTGGTGGTGCGCGGGGACTGCATCGTCGGCGAAGGGGCCCACCTGAAGGTCGGCGGACCTCACGCCGAGGTTCACGCCCTGCGCCGGGCCGGCGACGAGGCGCAAGGGGCCGATCTCTATGTCACGCTGGAACCTTGCTCCTTCCACGGCCGCACCCCGCCTTGTACTGAAGCTGTACTGCACGCTGGCATTAAAAAACTCTATTGCGCGATGGAAGACCCCGATGAGCGCGTGGCGGGGCGGGGAATCGCCGCGCTGCGGGAAGGGGGAGTCGCCATTGAGGTCGGACTTTGCGCTGAAGAGGCGCACCGCCTCAACGCGGCTTACATCAAACACCGCACCCAAAACCTGCCCTTGGTCCTGCTCAAGCTGGCGCAGACCCTCGACGGCCGCATTGCGGCGCGCAGCGGCGATGCGCGTTGGATCACCGGTGAGCGAGCGCGACGCCACGTCCATCGCTGGCGCTCTTGGGTCGATGCCGTGGCCGTGGGCGCGGGCACAGTACAAGCCGACGATCCCCTTTTGACGGTGCGCCACGTGCCCGGGCGCGACCCGCGGCCCATCGTCATAGACGGGCGCTTGCGCACCGCGCCCGAGGCTCGCGTCTATCAGCGGTCCGGTGCCGTGCTCGTCACCGCAGAGGACACACCCGCCGACAAGCGCCGGGCCTACGCGATCAAAGGGGTCGAGGTTTGGACTTTTCCGGCTTCTGCCGGACGCATCGACTTGCGCTTGCCCCTTGGGCGCATGGCGCAAGAGGGCATGACCAGCGTCCTCATCGAAGGCGGTGGTCAGTTGGCCGCGGCCGCACTCGGCGACCGCGTCGTTGACCAAGTGCTGCTCTACCTCGCACCGAGGCTGATGGGAGAGGGGGTCGCTGCCATTGGCGACTTAGGAATCGAGCGCGCTGCCGAGGCCATTCACCTTGCGTCCTGTCGCACCCAGCGGCTAGGCCCTGATCTGCTTTACACGGCTGAGGTTCAATACTCTTGTTCACCGGACTCGTAGAGGAACTCGGGAGCGTGCGCGGTCGCGTACGCCGAGGCGCATTCCAGCAGTTGGAGATCGCCGCCGAGCGCGTTCTCGCCGACTTGCAGGTGGGAGATAGCGTCAATATCGACGGAGTTTGCCAGACCGCAGTAGCCATCGGAGAGAGTGGTTTTTCAGTCGAAACAGTCGCCGAAACGCTCGCCCGCACGACCTTGGGCACCCTCGGTATCGGGCAAGCGGTCAACCTAGAGCGTGGCCTCCGCGCCGACCAGCGGCTCGGAGGCCACCTCGTCTTGGGACACGTCGATGGCATAGCCCGCATTCGTCGGCGCACGGAGCGCGATGGCGAGCATCGCTTCGAGATCGAGCCACCGCCCGCGCTCGCCCGCTACATCGCCGCCAAAGGCTCAGTGGCCCTCGACGGCATCAGCCTGACGGTGGCCGAAGTCAGCGGCGATGCCTTTACGATTGCGGTCATTCCGCATACATTTGATAACACAACGCTTAGCCACCGGCGCGCCGGTGATTCTGTCAACCTCGAAGTCGATGTGATTGCCCGTTACGTCGAGCGTTTGCTCGGCGAACAACCTCAGCTCAGCTTCGAGGACTTGCGCGATATGGGATACTGAGCAATGCTCGATTTCAACACCATTGAAGAAGTCGTCGAAGACCTGCAAAACGGCCGCATGGTCGTGCTCGTCGACGAGTGCGAAGCTGTGGGCGAGGGCGTGTTGGTAATGCTCGCCGAGCAAGCCACTGCCACCTCGGTCAACTTCATGACCCGCTGTGCCAGCAGCCCGCCCGTGGTTGCCGCCACCGAGGAGCACCTCAAAGCCCTTGAACTGCACATGCAGATCCCCAAGGCCCACGAGCCGATGGACGCCTCGATCATGGTCTCGGTCAGTGCCCGCGCTATTGAGGGCACCGGCGTTTCGGCTCAGGACCGCGCCGTGACTATCCGCAAACTAGCCGACTCCGACAGTGCGCCCGAAGACTTCGTCCAGCCCGGGCACGTCACGCCGCTCCAAGCCCAACCGGGCGGGGTGTTGCGCCGCGCCGGCCACACTGAAGCCTCGGTCGATTTGGCGCAGATGGCCGATTGCCAGCCCGTGGCCTTGATCGCCGCCATCCTCGACGAAGCGGGTGCGCTGGCCGACGCGTCCTACCTGCTCAACTTCGCGCGCGAACACGACCTCAAGATCACCACCATCCACGACCTGATTGCCCATCGCCGCCGCACCGAGAAACTGATTCAGCTAGAGGCTCAGTCGCCCATGCCAACCCGCTACGGCGAATTCACGGCCTATGCGTACCGCAGCTTGGTTGACGACAACCCGTACCTCGCCCTCGTGTACGGCGAGGTCGCCGACGGCCGCGACACTTTGGTGCGCATGCACTCGGGTTGTCTAACTGGCGACGCGCTCGGCTCGCTGCTGTGCGACTGCGGTGATCAGCTAGCGCAATCCATGCAACTTATTGCCGCAGAGGGGCGCGGCGTCATCGTCTATATTCAGCACCACGAGGGGCGCGGCATCGGCATTTTGCACAAGCTCAAGGCATACGAGCTGCAACAGCAACAGGGCCTCGACACCATCGAAGCCAACCACGCCCTCGGCCACCCCATGGACTCGCGCGACTACGGCATTGGTGCTCAAGTGCTCTACGATCTAGGTTTGCGCCGAGTGCGCTTTTTGACCAACAATCCCAAAAAGCGGGTCGGCTTGGATGCCTATGGCCTGACCGTCGTCGAGCAAGTGCCCATTGAGGCCGCTCCCAACCCGCACAATATCCGCTATCTAACAACCAAGCGCGACAAGATGGGCCACGCCCTCTTGCTCAAGCGCCCAGCCGCCGAGGACGAAAACCATGCCCAAAGTGCATGAAGGACAGCTCGACGCCCGAGGCCGCAAGTTCGGCATTGCGGTCAGCCGCTTCAACGACTTGGTGACCACCCGGCTCCTCGACGGCGCATTGGACTGCATCCAGCGACACGGCGGCGACGGCGGCGACATAGAAATTGCTTGGGTCCCCGGAGCTTTTGAGCTGCCTATTGCCGCTAAGAAGCTAGTCGGCACAGGTCGCTTTGACGTCGTCATCTGCTTGGGGGCCATCGTCCGCAGCGATACGCCCCATTTCGACTACGTGGCCGCCGAGTCGGCCAAGGGCATCGCCCGCGTCGGCCTCGACAGCGGTACTCCAGTGATCTTTGGCGTCATCACTGCCGACACGGTCGAGCAGGCCGTGCAGCGCGCGGGTGTCAAGGCCGGCAATCGCGGCTGGGACGCCGCCCTCAACGCAGTTGAAATGGCCAGCTTGATGGCCGAGTTAGGATGAGCGGCGAGGACGATTTTTTTGGCGATGGAACCTCGGGCGACGAGGCACCTCCCAACAATCGCCACGGTGCCCGTCAAGTGGCCCTGCAGGCCCTGTACTGGAAACAGAGTGCGGCAACCGACTCACTCGGTGCTTTGGATCAGCTCTGTGCGCGCTTTGGCTTGGCGCAAGAGGTGCAATCCTTTGCGGCTGAACTCTTGCAGCGCGCAGCCGAGCACGCGGACGAATTGGATGCGCTGGCTGCGGCCCGGGTTCAGCACTGGCGCTGGGAGCGCATTGCCCGCATTGATCGCTTAATTTTGCGCTTGGCCTTGGCCGAAATGCTCTTTATCGAGGAAATTCCCGTCCGGGTCTCCATTTTTGAGGCTGTCGAACTAGCCAAGTCCTACAGCACCGATAAGTCCTATGCGTTCGTCAATGGTGTTCTCGACGGCGTCGTGCGCCAGAAGGGACTCAGCGTTTGAGGTTGACCATGTGTAGAGGCCCGCGACGCGGTACTAGTTAAGAGGATTTAGTATGCTCAACTCGCTCGTAAAAAAATTCCTTGGCTCGCAGGCGACGCGCCAGTTCAAGCGCACGCTGCCACAAGTAAGCCAGATCACTCAGCTAGCGGCTTCGTACCAATCTCTAAGCGACGCGCAGCTCCAAGCCAAAACCGCGACCTTCCGCCAAGACCTACAGGCGCGCAACGCGGACAGCCGCCAGCAGCTCGAAGCCATCGAGGAGCACCTGCGCGGCGATCTAGAACCTGAAGAGCGCGAACAGCTCAACGACCGGTACGGAGAGCTAGACAACGCCATCCGCGATGTGGAGGCGGCCTTTCTCGAAGAAATCATGCCCGAAGCCTTCGCTATGATCGTCGAGACCTGCCGCCGGCTCTTGGGCCGCACGTGGGACCGCGCCGGCGAATCCGTCGAGTGGGACATGGTGCCCTACGACGTGCAGATTTTCGGCGGCATCTCGCTGCACCAAGGCAAGATCGCCGAAATGGCTACCGGTGAGGGCAAGACCCTAGTGGCGACGATGCCCCTTTTCCTCAACGCCATCCCCCAACGCGGCGTCCACTTAGTTACCCACAACGAATACCTCGCCCGGCGCGACGCTATGTGGATGGGGCCGATCTACAATTTCTTGGGGATGTCCGTGGGCATCATCCAAGACGTGTTTCAGACTGGTGCCGAGGCATACATACTCCAAGCGCCTGAAGACGTGCCCGAGAAGTTCCATTGGGAGCGGACCGACCACACAGCCGCGTACAAGGCCGATATTGTGTACGCCAATCACAGCCAAGTTGGCTTTGATTACCTCCGCGACAACACGGCTGTACTGCTCGAAGACCTGATGCAGCGCGAATTCAACTACGCCATCGTCGATGAGGCCGACTCGATCCTCATCGACGAGGCGCGGACCCCGCTCATTCTTTCCGGGGCCGTCCCCGACTCCACCAATCAATACAAAGAGATGCGCCCGCTCGTGGAACGGCTGATGAGGGCCCAGACCAACTTCGTCAATAAGATCATCGCCGGGGCCGAGCAGGCGGGCAAGGAATCGGGAGATTACGACTACGACACGGGGATTGCACTGCTCAAGGCCACCCGCGGCGCTCCGACCAATCGCCGCCTAGCCAAAATTCTACAGGAGGAAGGCGTCAAGCGGCTGATCAACCGGATCGAGGCCGACTACATGCGCGACAAGCGCCTCAACGAGCTTGACGAGGACCTCTACTTCGTCGTCGATGAGAAGGGCAACACCATCGACCTAACCGAGAAGGGGCGCGACTTGCTCTCACCCAATGAGCAGGCCCTCTTCGTACTGCCCGACATCAGTATTGAGGTTGATGCAATTCGCAACGACCCGGACCTGAGCGCCGAGGACAAGGCCCGCAAGGAGGAGGAGGCACACCGCACGTACGCCGAGAAAAGTCAAGCGGTGCACAACATCAATCAACTGATGAAGGCCTATACGCTCTTCGAAAAGGACGTGCAGTACCTCGTCTCCGAAGACGGGCGGGTGATCATTGTCGATGAAGCTACGGGCCGACCGCAGCCCGGTCGGCGCTTTGCCGATGGCCTACACCAAGCGCTAGAGGCCAAAGAGGGAGTGAAGCTGGAGAAAGAAACCCGCACCGTCGCCTCCATAACCGTGCAGAATCTCTTCCGCATGTACCACAAGCTGGCCGGCATGACCGGCACAGCCGAGACCGAGGCCAGCGAACTGTGGGAGATCTACAAGCTCGACGTGGCCGTCATCCCCACCAACCGCCCGATTCGCCGCTTTGACCAAGAAGACCAAATATTCCGCACCAAGCGCGAGAAATACAACGCGATCATCGAGGAGATCGACCGCCTGCACAAGCTCGGCCTGCCAGTGCTAGTGGGCACCATCTCGGTCGAGGTCTCCGAGTTGCTCAGCCGAATGCTCAGCCGACGCGGCATCAAGCACCAGCTACTCAACGCCCGCCACCACGACAAAGAAGCCCAAATCGTCGCCGAAGCCGGTCGAGCTGGTGCAGTCACCATTGCCACCAATATGGCCGGGCGCGGCACGGACATTAAGCTAGCGCCCAAGGTCGTCCACCTCGACCGCCAGATCGTCGAGTCCGCCCTCACCCTCGAAGACAAGCTGCCAGTCGGCCAAGGCTTGCGCCAATACCTGCAAGAAAACCCCAGCGGCTTGCAGGTCATCGGCACCGAGCGCCACGAAGCTCGGCGCATCGATCGCCAGTTGCGCGGTCGCGCGGGACGCCAAGGCGACCCTGGTTCCTCGCGCTTCTACCTGTCGCTCGAAGACGACCTGATGCGGCTGTTCGGCTCGGAGCGCATCGCCGCCGTCATGGATAAGCTCGGGGCCGAAGAGGGCGAGGTCATCGAGGCTGGTATGGTCACGCGGTCGATTGAGCGGGCGCAAAAAAAGGTCGAGGCCCGCAACTTCGAGATGCGCAAGCACGTGCTCGACTACGACGACGTCATGAACCAGCAGCGCCAAGTCATCTACAATCGCCGCCGCGACCTACTAGAGCAAGAAAGCGCCCGCGAGCAAATCGCGGAAATGATCGAAGAGAGCGTCGATAACATATTGGCCTCGCACGTCGATGCAGACGACCTAGCAGAGGAATGGGATTGGGAGGGCCTGCAAACCGAGTTTGGCAGCACCTTCTTTTTGGGCTATTCCATCTCCGAAGACGAGCGCGCCCACGCCAGCATCGATAGTCTGCGCGAGCAGCTACTCACCACTGTGCGCGAAGCCTACCAACGGCGCATTGACGTCGTCGGCGAAGAGATTTTCCGCGAAGTCGAAAAGGGCATCTCCCTGCGCACCATCGACACTTGCTGGCAGGAACACCTCCACGAGATCGACGAACTCAGGGACGGGATCGGCTTTGTCGGCGTCGGCGGGAAAAACCCCCTCATAGAATACAAGAAGGGGGCCTACGACATGTTTGAGAGCCTAATCGGCCGCATTGCCCAAGAGACGCTGCGCAACCTCTTCCAGCTACGCATCGACATCGGGACCGAGGCTTTGGAGCCGGCGCGGCGGCCAAGTCGCATCAACGCGGTTCACCAAGACGCTACCAACATGGGCTTTCGCGGCGTCGGGCCAGCCCCGACGGGCGTACCCGGCCAGCCCGCGCAACTGCGCGGCTCGGGCGGCGGTAGCAGCGAGGGGCAAGCCCAAGCCGCGCGCCAGCCGGTCGTCCGCGAACAACCCAAAGTCGGGCGCAACGCCCCCTGCCCCTGCGGCAGCGGCAAGAAGTTCAAAAAGTGCTGCGGGGTCAGTGCCTAAGCTCGGGGAACGACATGACCTTCTGGGAAGTACTCTGTCTGGTGTTGTACAGCATCATCATCGCCGTTTTAGGGGTTTACGGCCTTCACCGCTACCAGCTACTGCGCCTGTTTTATCGGCATCACCCAACCCCAGTTCCCCAGCCCGACCACTTTGCCGAGTTGCCCTTCGTCACGATCCAGCTACCGCTCTACAACGAATATCACGTGGTCGAGCGCCTGCTAGAGACCGTGGGCCAGATCGACTATCCCCGCGACCGCCTGCAAATCCAAGTCCTCGACGACTCGCAGGACGAAACCCGCGACAAGGCGAGAAAAGGGGTCGCACGGCTAGCGGACCAAGGGCTGGATATCGAGTACCTCGGCCGCACCAATCGCCACGGCTTTAAGGCCGGGGCCTTGGCTGCTGGGCTAGAGCGCGCCCAAGGCGAATTTGTGTTGGTGCTCGACGCCGATTTTGTGCCCACTCCCGACATCCTACAACGAGCCATTCACTACTTTACCGACGATTCTATCGGCATGGTACAGATGCGTTGGGGACACCTCAACCGCTCCTACTCGCTCCTGACGCGCATCCAGTCGATCTTTCTCGACGGCCACTTCGTCGTCGAACACACGGCCCGCAACCGCTCGGGTCGCTTCTTCAACTTCAACGGCACCGGAGGGATCTGGCGCAAAAAGGCCATCTACGACGCCGGCGGCTGGCAGCACGACACGCTCACCGAAGACCTCGATTTGAGCTACCGCGCCCAGCTAGCGGGCTGGCAGTTTCTCTATCTGCCCGAAATTGAAGTGCCCGGCGAGATCCCTGTCGAGATCAATGCCTTCAAGTCGCAACAGCACCGTTGGACCAAAGGCGCGGTCCAGACGGCCAAAAAAGTGCTGCCGCGAATCTGGCGTTCTGCGCTACCAGCCAAGGTCAAGGTCGAGGCCACCTTCCATCTAACGGCCAACCTCTGCTATATTATGATGCTCTTGATGGCCCTATTGACCGTTCCGGTACTTTCTATACGCTCGCAACTCGGCTGGGAGCGGTTTTTTATCATTGACCTGCCGCTGTTTTCTTTTGCCACCATGGCCATTTCCGGCTTCTACATTACCTCCCAGCGCGTGCTCTATCCAGATTGGCGACGACAGATCAAGTACTTGCCCATGTTGATGGCCATTGGCATGAGTCTCTGCATCAACAACACCCGAGCGGTAGTCGAGGGCCTCGTCGGGTACCAAACCGCTTTCCACCGCACTCCCAAATACGGGCTTACCGGACGCCGCGCTGTCCGGCCTCAGCATCGGAGCCGCAAACAAAGCCAGCGGCGCAAGTACCTAAGCCGCTGGCCGCTGCTGTCTTTGGGCGAGTTGGGCATGGCGCTCTACTTCGTCTTTGCCCTCTACCACGCCTATGCAACTGGCCTCTATTTGGGGATGCCCTTCCTGCTGCTGTTCCACGCCGGCTTTCTCTACACCGGCTTGCTCTCCAGCGGCCAGCGCTGGTTGCACCGAGCGTCCTAAAACGCAAAAAGCCCCCGGGCCGCTCGGGCCGGGGGCTTGGCTCGCTTGAATACCGTCTGAATTACTGGGGCCACTCCAGCGGAAAATCCGGCAAATTATGGCGATCCCACAAGACGTTCATGCCGTTGTGATGTCGCTTGGTGAATTTCTCGATGTGGCGCACGCCGATATCGACATTGCTCTTCTCGCGC
This sequence comes from Candidatus Latescibacterota bacterium, assembly GCA_022819745.1. The sequence continues at coordinate 89,149 of JAJEGS010000034.1, forward strand.
CGCATTTCGCGCCCCTTATCGCCGGACAACTCTATGGACTGCGAAACCTTGTCAACATAGAGGTTGTGGGTCACGCGCAGTTCGCGGTACGTGAGATCTCGGGGAAAGGCCTGCAGTTCCGCTACGTAGTCGTTGATGAGCTGACGCGCCTTGGCGAGGTCTCCTTCGGAGATCTCGCTGATCGGCTTTCTCAGATGCTCAATAGTATCGACAATCTGTCGGTTTTTGCCGTCCAGCCCCTTCAACTTCGTCACATACTCGATGAGTATTCTCTTGTCTTCCTCCTCGGTCCCACACCCGACCAAACCTACTGCCAGTGCCAACACAGCCATTATCCTCGACATATAGACCTCCCTATAGGGGTGAGATTGTCTGTTCAGTCGGCCTCAAAATACACCGACGAGGAGGGAAAATCAAGCTCTCTCTCCGCTGGACCCTATTGACGGCGCTTATGCGCCCTCATAATATCAACTTTTCACATCCCACGCTCTTACTTAAGGACATCTATTCTTATGGTAACTCGCGAACAGATCCAATCCCAGCTCGATAACTGTCTGCTGGAGGCCAAATTCCCCCAGTGGGAGTCGAGCTATAAGCGCGGCAAGGTGCGCGATATGTACTTGCTCGAAGACCATCGCGTGCTGATCACTACCGATCGCCAAAGCGCGTTCGACCACGTGCTCGGCACCATTCCCCTCAAGGGCCAAGTGCTCAACCGCATTGCCCAGTACTGGTTTGAGCAGACCCAAGACATCGCCCCCAATCAAATCATCTCCGTGCCCGATGCCAACATCACCGTCGCCCGCGAGTTGGATATCCTGCCCGTCGAGGTGGTAGTGCGCAAGTATATGACGGGCAGTTCGGACACCGCTATCTGGACCCATTACAACAGCGGCGTGCGCCACTATTGCGGCCACACGTTGCCCGACGGCATGGTCAAAAACCAGCCCTTCGACGAGGCGATTATCACGCCAACTACCAAGGACGAGGTCCACGACGAGCTGATTTCGCGCGACGAGATCATCGCCCAAGGCTTGGTGTCAGAAGACATCTGGACCCAAGTCGAGGAGATCGCCCTCGCACTCTTTGCGCGCGGCGAAGAGCTAGCGGCCAAGCAAGGCTTAATCCTCGTCGATACTAAGTACGAAATGGGGCTAGACGCAGACGGGCGCATCACGCTCGCCGACGAGATTCACACGCCCGACTCGTCGCGCTTCTGGATCAGCGACACCTACGCAGAGCGCCACGCCCGCGGCGAAGAGCCCGAAAGCCTCGACAAGGAATTTTTGCGCCTCTGGCTCCGCGACAAGGGCATTTCCGACGACAATATCCCCGAACTCGACGACGATATCCGCATCCAAGTCGCCGAGCGCTATATCGACCTTTTCCAACGGGTTACAGGCACAGACTTCGACGCCGAACTCGGCGCAACGCCCGTCCTACAGCGCATTGAGGAGCGGATTGCGGAGTACATCAACTAATTAGAGCGCTATGGTCAAAAACTTGCTCCGCGCCTTTTTGGTCTTCCGCCTAGAGTTTCACCAGCCCACCCTCAATTTTGAGACCATGTTGAGCTATTGGCGGCGCGCGCCCATCGTCCAGTACGTGATTGAAGACGACGGCGAGCAGCGCAGCAGTGCGCTCAAGCGCCGGCTCGACGAGGTCTATCCCTTCTAATGCTGCATCGCCAGCTCAGAAACGCCTTGGAGGAAATTTTCGGCGTATCCTTTGTCTCCGAGGCCCTCGCCAACGCGCCCATTGCCCAAGTTGTCCTCTACGAGCGGCGCGAGGATTTCAAAGAGGCCGTCCTCGGCTTCCAGCGGATCAACTTTCGCGACGAACACACCGCGTATGCCGCGGGCATGGAGCGCGAGTTGGGCATTGCCCTGATCTGCGCCCTGCTCGACAACGACACGCGCGAGCTGGTTTCCGAACTCGGTCTCAATTACCTATGAGTAAGCTGCTGGCCTTTGACTTAGGGGCCGAGAGTGGCCGCGCCATTGTCGGGCATTTCGACGGCGAGCGCCTAGCGCTGGAAGAGTTGCACCGCTTTGCAAACGGTCCGGTGCAACTCTTTGACCGTCTCTACTGGGACCCTTTGCGCCTCTTCGCCGAGATGAAACAGGCTCTTGGCCTGTTTGCCCGCACACACGGCAAGGCTCTTGATGCCATTGGCGTCGATACCTGGGGCGTCGATTTCGCCCTCCTCGGGCCTGGGGACGTGCTCTTGGACAATCCGCGCAACTACCGCGACCCGCGCACCGACGGCATGTTAGAGGAAGCCTTTGCGCGGGTGCCACGCAAGGAAATTTTTGCGCGCACCGGCGTGCAGTTTTTGAAGCTCAACACCTTGTATCAACTGCTTTCGCTGCGCGACTCGCCTTTGCTGGAATGGGCGCAGACCTTCCTGATGATGGCCGATCTTTTCAATTTTTATTTTACCGGCACCAAGACCTGCGAATTTTCCAACGCCACTACCACCCAATTTTACGATCCGCGCCAAGGCACTTGGTCGGTCGAACTTCTAGAAGGATTGGGGCTACCGACCCATTTTCTGCCCCGGATCGTCCAGCCCGGAACCCGCCTAGGCTCGCTCCTGCCCTCTATTGCTGCTGAAACAGGGCTTGGCTCGGTTCCGGTCGTCGCTCCAGCTACCCACGATACGGGCGCGGCTGTGGCCGCAGTGCCCGCCGAAGTCCGCGACTACGCCTATATCAGTTCGGGAACTTGGTCGCTGATGGGCGTCGAACTCGACCAACCACTCATCAACGATCAGGCATTCCAGTACAACTTCACCAATGAAGGGGGTGTCGGGCCGACCTACCGCTTCCTCAAAAACATCATGGGGCTGTGGCTAATACAGGAGTGCCGACGCGCGTGGCAGCGCGCGGGACGCGCCTTTTCCTACGACGAGCTGACGGCCATGGCCCAAAGCGCTGCCCCCTTTACCGCTTTCGTCGATCCAGACGCCGAGTACTTTCTCGCGCCGGGCGACATGCCCGCCAGAATCCGCGCCTATTGCCAAGAGACGGACCAAGCCATGCCCGCCGACGAGGGGCAAGTCGCGCGCGTGGCCCTCGAAAGCCTAGCGTTTAAGTACCGCTACGTCCTCGACGCGCTAGAGACTATTCTCAGCCGCCGCCTCGAATGCATCCACATAGTCGGTGGCGGGATCCAAAACCGCCTGCTCTGCCAGTTTACCGCCTCGGCTACCGGTCGCCCGGTCATCGCCGGGCCGCTCGAAGCCACGGCCATCGGCAATCTAATGCTCCAGCTCATAGGCTTAGGCCAGATGGCCTCGCTGGCCGAAATCCGCCAAGTCGTGCGCCACTCCTTCGCGCCCGTTGTGTACGAGCCGGAACAAACCGCCGCTTGGGACGCGGCATACGACCGTTTCCGCTCGCTACTCTCTCCGGCCTGATCCCGGGCTGGAACCGTGCTCTTGCTCAGCCGTCTTACTTAAGAACCGATATTTCTCTCTTTTCGACGTTTTGGCTACTTATGGGAAAAAGCAGCCTCGATTCGCGAGGTCTAGCCGAGTCCTACTGGCGCGACATTCAGCATTTTCAGCCGCTGAGCCGCCAACGAGAGATCGAACTGGTGCACAGAGCACGCGCTGGCGACGAGCGCGCCATGCACCAGATGGTCGAAGCTAATTTGCGCTTTGTCGTCCGCATCGCACGGGGATACCACGGGCGTGGGCTTTCCTTTATGGAGTTGATTTCCGAGGGCAACCTCGGGCTGTTGGAAGCCATCCAGCGCTTCGACGAAACGCGTGGCTTTAAGTTCATCACCTATGCGGTGTGGTGGATTCGCCAAGCGATCCTCCGCGCCCTAGCCGAACACGGCAAAATTGCTCGCCCGCCATTGAGCCGGGTCAACGACCTGCAAAAAGTCGAGCGGTGGACGAGTATCCTCGCCCAAAAACTGGGTCGCGACCCCTCCCCCGAGGAAATCGCCAACAGCGCTGAATTATCACTGGAGCGGACGCACAATGCCCTTTACATGGCCCAACCCGATGTTTCGATGGACACGCCGACCTTTCCCGATGAAAGGGAGCCACTAATAGCCACTTTTGCGGCTCGCACGCCCGATCCAGCCGATAGCTATGAGCGCGCCGCGCTTTCTCATACCTTACACGCGTGCCTCGACCTGCTGGACCGACGCGAGCGCCTAGTCGTCCGCGCCTATTTCGGCCTCGACGACCAAGATCCCCAGACACTGGAACAAATCGGCATGCAATTGGGCCTCACGCGCGAGCGAGTGCGCCAGCTCAGGGACCAAGCTCTCGATAAAGTGCGAACCCACGCTGGCGATCTACTGCTTGAGCTTTCCAACAGTCCCATGTAGCAAGACGCGCACGCGGTGCGAGGCGGAGGCATAGGGCTTGATTGAGTACGGCAAAAGGCTTTCTTTTTTATTTAGAACTTTGAATAGTATTCTCACAGGATAAAAATACTTTATGTCTTACAATTTAGCCGATCTCCACACCCATTCTCTGTGCTCCGACGGGTTGCGGACGCCGACTGAAGCGGTCGAAGAGGCATGCGAAGCGGGCTTGCAAGCGATGAGTTTGACCGATCACGACACAGTCCAAGGCGTCCCCGAAGCCACTGCGGCCGGCGAGCGGATGCACATGGAAGTGGTGCCCGGCACCGAACTGAGCGCCCACATCCGGGATCGCGAAGTACACATTCTCGCCTACTGCATCGACTACCAAGACGATCAGCTCGGTACGACCCTCGCCAAGTCTTTTCAAGCCCGCCACCAGCGGGGGATCGCGATCGTCAAAGCGCTCAACAGCATGGGGCTGACCGTCAGCCTCGACGACGTGCTCTCCCAAGCCAACGGCAGCCCCCTTGGGCGGCCGCACATCGCCGCGGCCATGGTGGAAAACGGCCTAGTAGCCGACAGAGATGAAGCCTTCAGCCGCTACATCGGCGATCGCGGGCCAGCCTTCAGGCCCAAACCCTACGCCGCAGCCCAAGACCTCATCGCCCTCATCCATCGCACGGGGGGAGTAGCGGTGCTCGCCCACCCTAGCATCAGTCTCCCCGAGTCCATTATCGAGCAGTTAGTCGCCTACGGACTCGACGGCATTGAGGTCTTCCACCCGTCCCACCAGCCAGCGCAAATGGAATACTACGACCAACTCGCCGACCGCTACGGCCTAATCAAGTCGGGAGGGTCCGATAGCCACGGCGACAGCGAGGGCACCCGCATCGGCGACTACGGAGTCGGCTACGAAGTAATCGAGGCCATGCGCGAGCGGGCCGCTACCTATGCTTGAGTGGCCCATTGCTGGCCGCAGTAAAAATGCTCGCTTGATGACCAATTTCCTTTTTCGCCAGACCCTCCTCTTCTCTTTCTCGCTACTCGTCCTCGCGCCCCATCTATCGCCCGGACATGCGCTCCGGCCCCAGCGCTTCCACCAAGCATCCGAGCCTATCCGCGGGCTTTTCGGCACGTCAATCGGCGACGTCGTCTGGAGCGGGCGCTATCTATGGGTCAGCACCGAAAATGGAGTGGCGCGGCTCAATCCAGCGCAAAACAGCGGTCTCAACTCCACGGATTGGGTCACCTTTACCGAACTCAACGGCCTCGGCCGCGGCGCAGTCAGCGCCCTCGACGCGGTCGGCGATACCGTGTGGGTAGCGACCTTGGTCGATTCGGTCACCACCGGACAGGGCGTGAACCAAGCGGGCACCGGATTGAGTTTCTCCCACGACGGCGGCGACTCTTGGCATCACATTCCCAACGAGTTCATCTTCGACCCCACCAAGGCCGGTTTTGAGCGCAGCCCCGGCACGACCATCCTCAATGCTTGTTTTGACCTCTCTATCGACGGCGAAGCTGTGTACGCCGCCTTCTTCGCTGGCTCCACTGTGCGTTCGCTCGACCAAGGCCGCACTTGGGAACCCTTCTTGCCCGGCGGCGCAGACGAGATCGTCTTCTTCGCCAGCGACACGGCGGCCGACAGCTTGCGGATGGTGGCCGATAGTCTCGCCAGCGCAAATGCCGGTCCAGACGACATCGCCCAGTTGCGCGCGGACGCCGACAGCTTGGCCAGCCAAGAATTCCTGCATCGCACTTTTGCGGTTGTAGCTTACGGGGATACGGTGTGGATCGGCACTGCCAGTGGGATCGCCTTCACCTTTGATGGAGGTCAGCATTGGCAAAATGCCAAAGTGCGCCTCGGCGCAGAGGGCACTCCCCTCCCAAGCCATCCGGCTGGCAACTGGATCGTCGCTCTCAAACGCCAAGTACTGCCCGACGGCACCACGGCTATCTGGGCGGGAACCAACACCACTACATCGCCCGGCCAAACCCAAGCCATCAGCGTCAGCCACGACCTCGGCCAGACCTGGGGCCACACTGGGCCGACCTTTGCTTGGGATTTCGCTTTTACCCCCAATTTTGTCTGGGCCGGCACGGACCAAGGTTTGCTAGCCAGCCCAGACCCAACCCTGCCGACCGACTCAGAACGCGTCTGGGACGCCATAGAAGTCGTCGATGGACAGCCCCTGACCGGCACCTTCGTCGGGCTTGCAGCGGTGGGTGATGTGCTCTGGGCGGGGGCCGAACACGGCCTCGGGCGCTCTGAGGACGAAGGGAGCACTTGGCGCGTCATCCGCGACCTAGTCCGCACGCGCACGCTCGACGATAGGACCTTCGTCAGCACCGGAGGCGTGCCCGACAGCACGGCGCTTGCGTACGCAGCACCCAATCCTTTCGCCCCCTCGCGCGAAACCACGACCATAGTCTTTAGTCTGTCACGCGACGCAGAAGTCTCCGTGGCGATTTACGACTTTGCCAGCAGCCTAGTCCGCCGCCTTGCAACGGATGTGCCTTTTGCCAGCGGCGATCACCGCATCCTCTGGGATGGCCTCGATCAAGACGGCCAAATAGTGGCCAACGGCACGTATTTCTATCGCATTGCGCTAAACACTGGCCAACAGGCCTTTGGCAGAGTGGTGGTGCTCGATTGAAAACGCTCTTCGCGCTATTGCTCGCGGCCTCTGCCGCGCACGGGGCTGATTTCGCGGCCGCCTTTCTCAGAACCGGGCTGGGTGCCCGCGGCCTAGGGCTGGGAGCCTTTGTCGCCGCGGCCGATGATGCGTCGTCTCCCTACTGGAATCCGGCCGGCCTAGCCCGCTTGCGCGGCAAGACCCTAGAGACCTCCATTCAGTCGCTCTCGCTGGGGCGGCGGCAAGGCAGTGCCGCTGTTGCGTTCAACGTTCGCGGCGATATGGGCTTTGGTTTCGCTTGGTCCCATGCCGCAGTCGGCGGAATCAAGGGCCGCACCGCTAGCGGCCAGTACACTGGGACGATTGAGGACCGAGCCAATGCTTTTATCTTCGGAGTAGGCCGTTCCCTTGGGTCTCGCCTAGCAATTGGTTTGGCCGTTAAAGTTCTCAGACAGAGCATTGATGTGCCCTCAACTCCCACGGCCACGGCCAACGGCAGCGGCTTCGACTTGGGGGTGCAGTTCCGCGCGGCCGAGCATACTTGGCTCGGGGCCGGCATATCCAATCTCAGCACCAACCTCGCCTGGAAGGTGCGCCACGCCGATCAGCGGTCGAATGCCACCGAGAATGCCCTGCCACGCATCTTCGTCTTTGGCGCGTCGCAGCGGCTTTTGGACGCCCTGCTGTTGGCTGCCGAGGTGCGCGACGACGGGGAACAGAGCGTCAATCTGGGGGCCGAGTGGCAGCTAAGTGCGCTGCTTGAGGTGCGCGGCGGCCTGCACCGCCTCGGGGCCGAAGACGGTGGCCAACTCTCGGCGGGCTTGACCTTGCGCCCGGCGCGGCGCGAAACCGTGCAATTCCAATACGCTTACTTATCCGATCCCCTCGGCGCTGGGGGCCGCACAACCGTGGGTCTGGCGCTGGCGTTCTGACAAGTGATAGCTCTCTTATTGATTGCGCTTTTAACGCTGCCCACGGCTCTCGCTGCCGTCGGCCTGCCCGCGCTGCGCCAAGGCGGCGGGGCCCACGCTGCGAGTTTGGCTGGCGCGGAGACTGCCCTGTTCGTCGCCCAAGCCCTCAATCCGGCAGCGCGGCAATCGCGTGGACGCAGCATCGCCTTTAACCACCAAGCCTCGATCCAGCAGATCCGCCAAAACCACTTGCACCTGACGCAAGCCCGCGGCCGCGGCACTTGGGGGCTTTCCGCTCAATTGTGGCAAGCCAACGACCTAGAGCGTCGCACTGGACCCTCGGCTGAACCGCTGGGGCGCTTTGGCGTGTATGAGGGAGCGGTTGGCCTGAGCTACGCCCGCCAGATGGAGCAGACGCGCCTCGGCCTGCAGCTAAAATTCATCCACCAGTCTATTTTCACCCAAAACGCCAGCGGCTTAGCTGCCGACCTCGGGCTGGTGTACGATGTTGCGACCCGCTTGCGCTTGGGGGCCACGATGCGCAACTTGGGCCGCATGAACCGCCTCGATCAGCGAGAGACGGACCTGCCTTTAGAAGCTCGTTTCGGCGCTGCCTACGTCGGTCGCGCAGACCTGCTCGTGGCCGTCGAAGCGCAAAAGGTGCGCGGCAGCGATCTCACGTTGCATCTGGGTGGCGAGTGCCGAGCTGGCGAGCACCTGCGCCTGCGTGCCGGCTACCAGACTACCGAAAACCGCAGCCTCTCAGCCGGAGTGGGGCTCGCGGCCAAGCAGTGGGTCATCGACTACGCCTATGTGCCTTTTGGCTCGGGCTTGGGCGACGCGCACTGGCTCAGTCTCCAGTTGGAAAGCGCAACTCCTTGAACTTCTGGCGCAAGACAGTGTCGCCGGTGGTGCCGCCAGCCCCACCAACTCCGACCGCACTTCCGGTACAGCACGCTAACTCCTCGCGCTTGTGGGTCCACCTGCTATTGTTTTTCTGTACCATTGCTTCGACTGCGACCGCTGGTGCCATGCAGCAAGGCGTTGATCCGCTGACCAGTCTCGCGGCCTTGGTCCACCTCGTCGAGGGCCTCCCTTTTGCCGCGACTCTGCTCTTTATTCTCACGGTCCACGAATTCGGCCATTACTTTGCTGCGCGCCGCTGGGGCGTCAGGGCTTCGCTGCCCTATTTTCTTCCCCTGCCCTATGTTTCCTTCCTCGGCACGTTGGGTGCCGTCATCAAAATTCGCTCCCCCATCCCCAACAAGCGCGCGCTCCTCGACATTGGTGCCGCTGGTCCTTTAGCGGGCTTTGTCGTCGCCCTCGCAGCCTGCTTCGCTGGGCTTTCGCGCTCGACCGTGGTCTCAGCCGAGTACTTTCACGCTGCCCCCATCGAATTGGGGGCCCCCTTGCTCTTTTCCGGCATCGCCGCGCTCGTGTTGCCCGCCATTGGGCCTAACCAAATGGTCCTCCTAGACCCGGTGGCTTTTGCCGGTTGGGTCGGGCTGTTTATTACGGCCTTCAATCTCTTTCCGATCGGCCAGCTCGATGGCGGCCATATCGCGTACGCGCTCTTTGGCCCCCGGCACCGGCAGATCGCCCGCACGGCCTACGTCGCGTTGTTGGCCTTGGGGCTTTATGGAGTCCTAGCGCTGGTGTGGGAATGGCCGCAAGGATGGCCGGGGTGGCTAGCGCTGGCCTTGCTCCTCGCGCTTTTTGGCAAGGACCACCCGGCCCCCTACGATCCCTTTATCGAGCTGGACCGCGGCCGGTACTTCGTCGGCTACCTCTGTCTGCTAGTCTTTGTCGTATGTTTCGCTCCCGTGCCTTTTGTCACCTATTGAGCCTTGCCATGATCTCGTTCCGAACATTTCTGCTCGCGGCCCTGTTGGTTGGCTGCGCTATCGGCGACAGCGAACAAGTGGATTGTCGCTGCGCACCCGACACGAGTATCGAGATTTTTCCCCATTGCGCCGACGCGGTCGAGGAGCGCCCCGACCCTACGACCCCGCTATCAACCCAGATTCCCGACTGCCCCAGCGGACCACAACTCTTCCTGCGCGAGCGCACGCGCCCCGAAGCCGTGCTGGCCAATCTCACTTCTATCTTTCAGGCCCAACCCGAGTTCCGCAGCCCTCAACAGTACATGGAGCAGTTTACCGAGGACTTTATCTTCATCCCCGATCCCGAGGATGTGCAGCTATACCCGGAGATCTACGGTGCTAACCGCGACACCACCGTTTGGGGAGCGACTGAAGAGCGCAATTTCGCCCGCATCGTGCTCTCGCCGGAGCGGATCCTCAGCGCGCACTTTACGCGCTGGTTCAAATCGTCCTTGGACGAGCGCATCCCGTCCGACGACGATCTGCGCGAGATATTCGTCTTTCCCTACGAAGCTGAGTTCGTCGAGATAATCAGCGCGGCCGGGGCAGACTCCGGGGAAACGACGTTCAACACAATCGGCATCAAGGGCCTTGCGACAATCGAGTTGGTGACGCCTACGGTGGAAAATCCCGTGTGGTCAATCGCGGTTTGGCACGACCAGCGCGACCGGGCTTCGGCGAAGTTCTCTATGGGGGAGCTGCGGGCGCTCTTTGCGCAGTGAATGCTCGGCGCGTTTCTTCTGGGAACGAGTCTTTCGGCGATAAAGCTCGCCTAGCAATCGTAAAGAAACTGACTGACGTTACGTAGAAGTTCCCTCTCTTGTGGTTTACCCAAAATATTGGGTCGAAATTAAGGATTTTCTGGAAAACTGCGTAACATCAGTTACTAATACAAATTGGCGGTATTTCAAAGAAGAGATGCGCCCTTTTATGGAATTTGCTTCTCTCTAATAAAGTAGCCACAGTATGCCAGTAAATAGATATTCAAAAAACAGGTCGTGGCGATTTTACTAGTAGAGAAGGGAGATTTTGCTGCTAAAAACAGCTATTTGATATTAGCGTGTCTGAATCGTAGCATTCCTCATCCAGATCATAATATATATACATTTTAGTTCCTTCGTCCCACTCCTCCTCGTCGTATTTGTTTTTATTTGTATTCCGGCAACTAGTGACATCCTCAGGAGACACATTTGTGGTCAGGCAAAGAGCCTTTTGGTTTTTTACTTCGTAGCAATCCTGTTCAAACCTATCGCAACTTGAGGAGTAGCCTGAATTGCCGGGTCCGACACAATCGTTAGACGAATCGGTTATCGTGTGGTAGTGGTAATACTCTTCGTAGTCGTCATTGTATCTGACGAAGGCCCGGAATAGTCTTTCTCGGCTCCAACGGACCTTGGTCGACGAACCACAGGACTCATGGCAGCAGCCCAAATACTGGGCTCTATCATTGCGAATAAGCGCCATCCCACTGGAGACAGCTTGACTACCGGTAGCTTGGTTCCCGTGTCCTTCGGCTTGATTGACCGGCATAAGGCAGCATAGAACCAAAGTGCAGGTAATGAGCATGTTCTTCATGGTACAATCCTCCTTGAGAGCGGTTAGATTATAGATATACGAGCAACACGATGACCGGATAGGCGACCTCTGCTCTGGCTTCCACTTTCGGCAGTGCCTGTGGAATCAACACGAGAGTATATCGACCAGAATCGCCATCTCGCTAATCGTCGGCAGAGAACAGTCCTGCTTCAATGCGTTTGTCATAGCTGGCTCGTTTGACCAAGAGGCCGTATCGAAACTCAAATATGACGTAAGTCTAAAAAAAAAAAACACTTAGGCGTCAAGTGTTTTTTGTAATTTAATTTTTAGAAAAAATGTAGACGAGGGAATCAGCCCCTCTCCCGTATTGGGTTTAACCTTTGTTATCGGTAGTCCATTCTCCTATATTTCTGGAGAATGATTATATTTAAGGGACAGACCTACCCTTGTAACAAAAGCGGAGTACTATCGTGAAATTTTTCGCCCTCTTGGCCTTTTGCGGCCTCCTCATCTTGAGTTCTTGCAGCAATCCCTTTGCTCCCGACACCCAACGACCCACTGAAATAGACCTGTCCGCCTCACCGGCCCCATCGGCCACAACCCCCGAGCAACTCATGGACAACCTCGCTCGCGCCATGCGCACTCGAGACAAGGATCTCTACGAGAGCTTGCTTGATGAAAATTTTTTATTTACTGAGACTAACTGCCTTCTTGAAGTGATATACGACAACGGACTGGAAGAAGAATTGACGATGATGGGCGGCAGTCGCGATGGCTCACAGCCGGGCATTTTCGACGTATATCGCGATTTCGATTTTGACTTTGAGCTTATCCGCCGCTTTCAAGAACTCGGCTCTGAACATCCGGGTAACTTTCCCGGGGATCCCAAAGGCCACCCGGATGAAGATTGGGAGGTCTTCCGTGGCCGGGTCCAGATGCGCATGCTCGACGAAAATGGCGACGGCTTTCGCGTAGATCAGATTATGACCTACAAGCTCCGCCTCGATCCAGAAGACGGCCTGTGGAAAATCGTCCGCTGGGAAAACGATGCTTTGGAAGGCGACTGCGGTGGAGCCGGTAAGCGCTTGACAAACGCCCTGAGCTGGGCGGCACTAAAGCAACAAGTCGCGCCCTGAGCCAGTGAGTAAACGCTTGGTCAAGCGCCAGCGCCACCCCGGCTGGCACTTGGCTCTCTCGGGTTTGTTGCTGGCTGGCGCGACCACCTTCTTGCTCTACAGGCCCGCGGCAGAAGAACGAATTAGCGATCTGCCCGTCATCGCGCCAACCGACACGCCTGTTCCTCACCAAGCAGCCAACGCCGATCAACTAGCCGACGCGCTCTACGCGGGCATCGACAGTGCCTTGGCCGATTTGGGCATCTGGCCGGCACTCTATTCCAAGAGCCGCCAAGAGTACTTCGATCGAATTGAGGTCGGGGTACCGGCCGACCTGCCGCTAGCCGAGGCCAACTTGGGCATCTCGCGCTTTGTCCAGCGGCTCGGCGGCCAAGTCCTCAGCGCTAGCGAGCGGCAGGGCCAAGTCGAAATCCGCAGCGGCTTTGGCGAGGTGCAGACGACCGTTTTTCTTTTAGCTCCGGTTGCTAAGCGCCGCCGCACCGGCAACATTGCTATTGTTATCGACGACTTCACCGACGACGACCCCATCGCCGCGCACTTCTGCGCCATACCGCAGCCCCTGACGTTCTCTATCTTGCCCAGAGCAAGCCAAGCGCCCGCCCTCGCCGAGCGGGTGCGCGCCAACGGACACGAGGTGTTGGTCCATCTGCCGATGGAACCCCAAGGAGGGGCCTCTCTCAGTGCGAACGCCATCCTCGTGGGCCTCGACGACGAGGAAATCCGCCGCCGAGTGCGCCGCGCCTTGCGCAACGTGCCCCACGCCCGCGGGGTCAACAACCACATGGGTTCCAAGGCCACGGCCAACGAGCGAGTCATGCGTCTAGTGCTTTCTGAACTAAAGGACCGCAACCTGCTGTTTCTCGACAGCCGCACCACGGCCTCGTCTGTCGCCTATCAACTAGCGGTAGATATGGACATCAGGGCCATTAACCGCGACCTCTTTATCGACGAGATCGCCGATGCCCAAACCATTCAGGGAAAACTCTGGGAACTCGCCGCGATCGCGGCTCAGTCGGGCCAAGCCATCGGCGTGGGGCACAACCGCAGAGAGACGCTCCTCGCCCTATTGGCTGCGTTGCCGCAGCTTGAGAAGCGCGGCTTTCGCTTCGTCCCCGTCTCCCGGCTACTGCCATGAGCGCCTTCCGCTTTGAACTCATCGCGCAAGACGCGGCAACCGGGGCACGGGCCGGCGTCCTCCACACGCCGCACGGCCCTGTGGAGACGCCGGTTTTCATGCCCGTCGGTACCCAAGCCACGGTCAAGACCCTTGACCAACAGGACCTAGCTGCGGCCCAAGCGCAGATCATCCTCGGCAACGCCTACCACCTCTACTTGCGTCCCGGCCACCAGCTCATCGACCGGATGGGGGGCCTCCACGCCTTTATGAATTGGCCGCGGCCGATCCTCACCGACAGCGGCGGCTTTCAGGTCTTCAGCCTCAGCGACCGCAACGAGGTCACCGCAGACGGCGTGCGCTTCCAATCGCACTTGGATGGCTCGCATCACTTCTTCACCCCTGAAAAGGTCATGGAAATTGAGCACGGACTCGGTGCCGACATCATCATGGCTTTCGACGAATGCACGCCCTATCCCTGTGAGCGCTCCTACGCACAAGAGTCCATGCAGCGCACATTGCGCTGGGCCGAGCGCTGCCTGAGCCGCCATCGGGAATTGGCGGCTGAACGCGTCAACCGGCCCCCCCAAGCACTGTTTGGCATTGTTCAAGGAAGCATCTATCCAGATTTGCGCCGCGATTGCGCCCAAGCCCTGATTCAGCTCGATCTGCCCGGCTATGCCATTGGCGGCTTAGCCGTAGGCGAACCGCGCGAGGACCTGTTCGAGGTCGTGCGCCAGACCACCACCTACTTGCCAACAGAAAAACCCCGCTACCTAATGGGCGTGGGGTTGCCGCACGACTTGGCTGAGGCCGTCGCGGCTGGCGTCGATATGTTCGACTGCGTGGTTCCCACCCGCAATGCGCGCAACGCCACGGCCTTTACCAGACGAGGACGCCTGCGCCTCAAAAACGCCTGCCACGCCGAAGACCCGCAGCCACTCGACGCGGATTGCGCTTGTGTCACTTGCCGCCACTACAGCCGAGCTTACCTACGCCATCTATTCCAGACCAATGAAATAGTCGGCCTGCGCCTAGCCACCTTCCACAACATCTTTTTCTTTCAGCAGCTAATGCGCGAGATGCGCGATGCGATCATCGGGGGGCACTTCGCGGCCTATCAGGCGGAATTTCTCGCCTGCTACCAAAACCGCTAGCAGGCTTGGCTCAGGCCGCTTGATCGCAGGGCGCGCAGACTAGGGCGAAACGCCGCGCACCGCCTACGTCGAGTTCGGTGGCAAAATCCTTCTTGACTGGCACGGACTGCTCGCCGCAGAAATCACACCTACCGCGCTCTGCGTATTCGGGAATCGCCCCTAGTTCAAACTCGACCTGTTTGCGCTTTTCGCGCCCTTGGGAAAATAGCCGTGCAAAATTGAGTACTTGCCGGTCCGTATCGCGCTCCAAGGTCCGCTCTATGATCGCGTCGAGCGCTGGGTCGTCGGGTTTGCCGCCGTCTTCGAGCGTGTGCCAAGCGGCGCGGCGCACCCGCGCGTCTTGATCTTCGAGCATCCGATAGAGCGCCTTCCAGACCTCGTCTATGCTGCGACGCACGTGGCAGGGGCACAAAAAGGATGCCGCCTGTAAGCGATCTTCTGGATCGGCACTGCGCGACAATTGCAACAGCTCCTGAATCTCTTCGCGTCCCACGCGCTGCTCGCCTTGGCGAAAAGCCGCCCGCTGATGCTTGTTCAGCCCTTGGTACCGCGCCTTGCGCCCTTTTCTGCTCATGTCCAATTCTCCTGTCTCAATTTTGTCATCACATCTTAATGACGAGCGTGCTGCAATGTCAAAGGGTTTGAAGTAGGGCGAGCGGCCGCTCGCCTCTACGATTCTGCGTCCATCTGCGGATTATCTTGCGCCGGTATTACTCAGCACGGGGATTTTTATTAAATTTCCTATGACTTTTAATCTACTGAAAGGAATTTGCCCGTGTTCGATCTCATTTCCACGGCCTACGCCCTCGGCGGCGGGCCCTCCGACGGCCAGCCCAACCCCATCGCCTCGCTCCTGCCCTTTGCGCTGATGTTTCTAGTGCTCTACCTCTTGATCTTGCGGCCGCAGATGAAGAAGCAGAGAAACCAACAGCGGATGATCGACGAACTCGAAAAAAACGATGAAATCGTCACCAGCGGCGGGATCCACGGCACCATCCTCAACATCAAAGACGACATCCTCGTGGTCAAAATCGCCGACAACGTCAAGATCGAGGTCTCGCGGGCGGCCGTTTCGCGGGTAAAGAATAAAGAAGACGACAAGGGGAAGTAGTGAGGCTCGTGTTTATGGGAACTCCGCGCTTTGCGGTTCCCTCCTTAAAAGCCCTCGCCCAGAGCCGCCACCAAATCATCGCCGTCGTCACCAATCCCGACCGACCGCAGGGGCGGGGCCGCCAGCTTGCCAGTCCGCCCATCAAACAACAAGCCCTAAAGTTAGGATTAGAAGTACTGCAACCGGCCGCGGTCAACGGCCCTGAGCTAGCCGCGACGCTAGCTGCGCACACGCCCGACCTCTTTGTCGTCGTCGCCTTTTCAATTCTCCCTCGGCACCTACTCGCCATTCCCCGCCTTGGATCGATCAACCTACATCCTTCGCTTTTGCCAGCCTATCGCGGTGCGGCTCCCATTATCTGGGCAGTGGCCAATGGCGAGCAGGAGACGGGCATCACCACTTTCCAACTCAACCCGAGCATCGACGCCGGGCATATCCTACTCCAGCGCCACTTTGCCATCGGCCATGATGAAACGGCCGGTGAGCTGGAGGCCCGCTTGTGCGTAGAGGGTGCCAAGATGGTCGTGGAGACCGTCGATGGACTGGAAGAAGGCCGCCTCACTGGACAGCCCCAAGGCATGGAGGGCGTCAGTCGCGCCCCCAAGCTGACCAAAGAGGACGGCCAGATTGACTGGCACCAACCGGCGGAGCGGGTGCGCAACCTCGTCCGCAGCATGAACCCCGTCCCCGGGGCCTATACCCGCTGGCAGGGCAAAATGCTTAAAGTGCATCGGACTCAGCACGCTGCGAGCGGCGGCGCACCTGGCACCGTACTCTGCGCCGACAACCGTCGAGGTTTAACCGTGGCCTGCGGCGAGGGTGCTCTACAACTGACCCGAGTACAACCGGCGGGCAAAGCTGTCATGGAGGGAACGGCCTTTGTGCGAGGCTATCCGATTGCGGCTGGTATGCGGCTGGGCTAGCCTAGTTTTCGTCCTATTCGCAGGGCGACCGGCCTGCGCCACAGAAGTAGAGGCCGATTCGACCCGCACTGATTCTCTACCTTCGGCGCATGGTGCGCTCCTGCGCTCAGCCGTGTTGCCCGGCTGGGGGCAGTTCTACAATGGCCGCCCTGTCAAGGGGCTGTTCTTCGGCGCGGCAAGCGCGACGGCCCTCGCCTCGGTTGTGGTCGAGCATCGCCGCATCCGCTCTGCGCCCACGCCCGAGGAGCACCAAGACCGCACCGCCCGCCGCAACAATCGCCTGCTTTACTTCGCGCTCTCGGTCTCCTTGGCCGCCATCGACGCCTATGTCGATGCCCACCTTGCGGACTTTGGGGCTGCGATGCAAGTGGAGATGCAGCGCGACAAAGCGTGGCTTAGGCTGAAAGCACCGCTGCCTTAGCGGCGCTGCTCAATTCGCTCGACTCGGCGTCTCAGCAGTTTGAGCCGGTCGAATGCGAACGGCATATACTGCCAAAAGTAGTGGTAGGTAGTTTGGATCCGGCGACGGCGCTCCAAGTAGGTGAGCTCGCGCTCGAGTTCGATGGAGAGCCGGTCGGAGAAAAACAACACCAGCGGATGGGCGTTGAGCAGGCTGCCGAGCCGCGCAGTGCGACCATGGGCCAGCATCTGCACCCGGAAGGCGAGCTGCCGCAGCCTGCGCAAGACGACGAGCCGCCCCAATATGGCATAGGCCGCATAGGCTAGGCAGATTAGGAAGACCCCGCAGGCTATATATGTGAAGTAGTAGAACATATCGTCCTCGGCATCGCCCTAAATATCCAATACACAGCCCGTTGGCTCAAGCTCACTCTATAGTTGTCTTTATCACGCTGTAAAACCGATTTGAGGTATCCCATGAAAATTCGCCATTGCGCCTTACTCCTTCTCGCCGCGTTGCTCGCTTCCTGCGGCACGGACTCGACCCAAAGCCCCAACGCCCATCCGCCAGCACGCTCCGCCCAACTCGACGGCCGCTATGCGCAAAGCATCCTCATTGAGGAGGACCGATTCACGGCTACTGGCCCCGGTCAAGAGATCGTCCTCACCTTTGCAGCCCAAGGCATGGTAAACGTCAAACAGTTTGAGTTGCGCCTAGAAATCGAACCGGCCAACGTTTTGGCTTTTGAGGGCTCTTCTTTCGCCGCTACCGATCCCTTTCTCACCCCGCCCTTTAGCATTGAACTAACGGAAGAAGGGCTGTGGCGCACCGGCGGCGCGAGCATCACCGAAACCAAAAAGGGCGACGATATCCTAGGGACACTCACGCTGAGGACCAGCGACGGCTTCGACGCGGGGATGCAAGTGCAAGTGCGCGTGGCCTTCTTCTCGCTAGGACCCAGTTTCTCCGACCGCGACTCCTACACCGCCGCCGACCTCAACATGGGCGTGGTGATTAACGGCGGCTAAACTCGCCTCCTTGACGATGTAGCGGGGGATTGCTTATCTTTTTTGCTCTTGTGGGGCTGTAGCTCAGTTGGGAGAGCGCCTGAATGGCATTCAGGAGGTCAGGGGTTCGATTCCCCTCAGCTCCACCATGATAAGCTGTCAGGTAGTAAAGGGTTTACGACATGCCGTCGCAGACCCTTTTTTTCGGATATTCCGACCGTGAACATGCCCCTCCGGCTGTTGTCGCCGCACAAAATTCTCTACTAGCACGTTGAGAACAACGGAATGGATTCAGCCCATTCACTCGACCACATCGTTCGCCTGACGTCCCAGACGGATCGTTTCAAAGAGGTCGTCGCCCGGCTTGCCAATGGACAGCAACACATCCTGTTCCACGGGCTGCCTACGGCCCTAGCCGCGTTTCTCGCCAGCCACATCCGCACAGCCCTCGAACGCCCCGTCCTCATCGTCGCGGCCGACGAGGACCGCGCCGAACAGTGGCGCGACGACCTCCAAATCATCGCCGGCGAGCAGATCGTCCACTACTTCCCCGCTTGGGACGTTGGAATCTACGACCGGCAGTCCCCGGACCCCGAGATTATCAGCTTGCGCGTGGCCACTGCCGCTCGGCTCATGCGCGGCGAACCAGCCATCGTCGTCGCCCCGGCCTCAGCCCTGCTCGATCCGCTAATCCCGCCTCATGCCCTCGAATTGGGCACGGAGATTCTCAAGGTAGGAGAGGAACGCGACCTCGACGCGCTCTGCTCGCACTGGGTCGCCTGCGGCTTCGATCGCGTGGCATCTATCGACGGCATCGGACAGTTCAGCCTGCGCGGCGGCATCCTCGACATATACCCTTTCGGCGTTGAGCATCCCTACCGCTGCGAGTTTTTCGGCGATGAGATCGAATCCATCCGCCACTTCGACGTCAGCACCCAGCGCTCACTGAGCACCTGCGAAGAGGCTTGGGTGCTACCGGCGCGCGAAGTGCTGCTCGATTCTCCCTTTTACGAAGATTACCTCCAGCGGATTGAAGCCGCTAGCGCGGCAGAAGCCCTCGCTCCGCTGAAAGACCAGCTAGAGTTAGGCGAATCGCTCGACGGCATTGAGTGCTACACCGCCCTGCTCTACGGCCGCGATGACGGGTTGTTCGAGTACCTCAAAGAGCCAGTGCTCCTTTTGGAGGAGCGCGAGGAAATCGCCGCAGCCCTCGACAAGGCCCTAGCCAAGCCGCGCCAAGAATACGAGCGGTCGCGGCACAAAGAATCGCTGCTGCCCCCGTCGGCACTCCTGCGCGACGGGGACTGGCTCCTCGCGCAGCTAGAAAACCGCACCCGGCTCGAACCAGCGCCTTTGGGCCAGCTCGACAAGGCCGTCCGCTTTGAGGCCACAGAGCCGCGCGTCTTTGCCGGCGAGCGCACCCTCCTCCAGCAGGAAATCGACCGGCTTGCCACCGAGTCCTACGCCATCCACATCCGCTGCGAGACCAAGGGGCAAGCCAGCCGCTTACAGGAAATTTTTGCCGACTGCCCCGAGATCCACTTTGGGCTTGGCTCGCTGCACCAAGGCTTCACCTTTCCGCAAGCCCAGCTAGCCCTGCTCAACGACCACGAGATCTTCAGCCGCCAGAAGCGCCGCTACCGCTACCGCCGATTCCGCACAGCCAAATCCATCTCCAACTACGGAGCCTTGCAGCGCGGCGATTTCGTCGTCCACATCGACCACGGCATTGGCCGCTACTCGGGCATCCGCCGCCTGCGGATCGGCGGACGCGAGCACGATTGCCTCGTCGTGACCTATCAGGACCAAGACCGCGTCTTCGTCCCCGTCGAACAACTCGACCGTCTGCGCAAGTATTCCAGCGCCGAAGGCGAGGTCCCCCTGCTCAGCAAGCTGGGCAGTGCCGCTTGGGAAAAACTCAAGGAGCGCACGCGCGAAGAGATCTTCAAAATGGCCAGCGAGCTGGTACACCTCTACGCCGAGCGCAAGGCCCGGCCCGGCTTTGTGTTCTCTGCCGATGGTCCTCTCCACCGCGAGCTAGAGGCAGCTTTTCCCTTCCAAGAAACGCCCGACCAGTTGCGCACCATGGAAGAAGTCAAAAAGGACATGGAAGCGCCGCATCCCATGGATCGCCTAGTCTGCGGCGACGTGGGCTACGGCAAAACCGAAGTCGCCGTGCGCGCTGCCTTCAAGGCCATCTGCGACCACAAGCAGACCGCCGTGCTGGTGCCCACCACCATTCTCGCCGAGCAGCACTACCAGACCTTCTCCGAACGCATGGAGCACACCCCAGCGCGCGTCGAGGTGCTCAGCCGCTTCCGCTCCCCCAAGGAACAGCAGCAGATCCTCCAAGACCTCAAAAACGGCCGCATCGATGTACTCATCGGCACCCATCGCATCCTCTCCAAGGACATCCGCTTCCGCGACTTAGGGCTTTTGATCGTCGATGAGGAGCAGCGCTTTGGGGTCCGCCACAAGGAGCGGCTCAAGCAGCTAAAGCGGCTCGTCGATGTGCTGACCCTGACGGCGACCCCGATTCCGCGCACCCTGCACATGTCGATGATGGGCGCTCGGGACATGTCGGTGATCAACACCCCGCCGCAGGATCGCTTGCCCATCCACACCGAGATTCTAGCTTTTGACGAGAGCCGCATTGCCGAGGCCATCCACCGCGAGGTCGAGCGCGGCGGCCAGGTTTACGTCGTCCACAACCGAGTGCAGTCGATTCAGCGGCTTGGGGAATACCTACAAGACCTCCTGCCGCAAGTGCGCTTCGGCGTCGCCCACGGGCAGATGCCCCCCAGACAGCTAGAAAAAGTCATGGTCGATTTCTTGGAACGAAAGTACGACTGTTTAGTCTGCACTATGATCATTGAATCGGGTATCGACATCCCTTCGGTCAACACCATCATCGTCAACCGCGCCGACGCGCTGGGCCTGAGCCAGCTCTACCAAATCAGAGGCCGGGTCGGCCGCTCCAATGAGCGCGCCTACGCCTATCTGCTGGTACCCAAGGGCAAAAGGCTGACCAAGAAGAGCCGCATGCGCCTGCGCGCCATTGAGGAATTCGCCGATTTAGGTTCTGGGTTTAACATCGCCATGCGCGATCTAGAGATTCGCGGTGCTGGCAACCTAGTCGGGGCGCAGCAACACGGATTTATCGCCGCGGTCGGCTTCGACCTCTACTGCCGCTTGCTCGACGAGGCCATGCGCGAGATCAAGGGCGAGTACTCGCCCGACAACCCCGAACCGGAAATAAAAATTGCGGTCTCGGCTTATATTCCAGATGAGTACCTGCACGACCCAGACCAAAAGATGGAGTTCTACCAGCGCTTAGCTGACGCTGGCCGCATTGTCGAACTTTTGGATATCCGCGAAGAGATGCAGGATCGCTTTGGGCGCCTGCCCCAGCCAGCGCGCTCGCTAATGCACATCATGGAAATCAAGATCATGGCCCGCCAGCTCGGCCTCGAAAGCGTTCAGTTGGAGCAGAGTCGCTTGCGCCTGGCCTTTCCGCCAGACAGGCCAGTCTCACCAGCCGACATCCAGAAGATGGTGGAGCAATGTTCCGCCCAGCTAGACTTCGACTTGGGCGAGCAGCTCAAGATCGAGGTTCGGGTGCTGGGCCGCGACGAGATAGAGCGCTTGGAAAAGGCGCGCAATACCCTGGAGGAAATCCTCTGAACGCACTGCTTGCCATCGCGCTCGCAATCGGCGCACTGCCGGGGTGCGAATCGTCGCGCAGCCGCGACATCGTCGCCCACGTCGGAGATGCCGAACTCACCGAGAGCGAGATTGCCAGTCAACTCGCGCCCGACCTCGACGCCGAGCTCGCCGAAGAAGAGCGGGCGCAACTAATCGAGGACTGGGTGCGCCAAGAACTGCTCTATCAGGAAGCGCTCGACCGCGGGCTTCACCAACAAGCGCGGCTCAAAACGCTCATAGCCCAGATGCGGCGAGACCTGCTGGTGGCGGCCCTGCTCGACTCCGAGTTCCAAGACCAAGAACTCGTCTTCAGCGAGGCTGCAATCCGTCGCTACTACGACGAGCATCAAGCCGATTTTCGCCGACAGCACCCCGAGATTAGGGCGCGGCACATTCTCTTGACTAGCCAGCGCGAGGCCAGCGCCCGGCGTCAAACTCTGCTGCAGCGCGGCGAGAGTTTTGCCGAGGTGGCTCGCAAGTACTCGCACGATGCCGCCACCCGCAACGAAGGAGGCGAGGTGGGCTATTTCTCCGAAGTAGAAAATCCCATCCTGTGGGACGCGTGCCAAGGACTACCGCTCAAGATCATTTCCGAGCCAGTGCCGACCGAGTACGGCTATCACCTCATTCAGGTCCTAGAGCACTGCGAGGCTGGCACGGTCCGCGACCTAACACAGGTTCGTTCCCAGATTGTCGAGGCGCTGGTGCGCGAGCATCACCAATCTCAGCTCGACCAACTCGTCGCCAAACTCAAGAAATCCACAGATTGGGCTATCGCAGCCCCCACCAAGCCCTGATTATGCTACTGCATTCGCCAACTCGCCTGTTGTTTGCGCTCTGCCTCGCGCTGTGTATCGCGCCGCGAGCAGGGGCCTTGCCCGAACTCATCGACCGCATCGTCGCCACCGTTGACAATCATACGATCCTTTGGTCCGAACTCAACTACCGATTGCGCTTTGAGGCCGAGCAGCGCGGAATCTCGGTCTTTATCGAATCCGAGCAAATCAAGGCGCTCCGCCGCGAGATCCTCGACGCCATGATCGACGAGCAAGTACTGGTTCTCAAGGCCCAACAGGACAGCATTCAGATCGACCCCTCAGAAGTTGAGGAAATGCTCGGCCAGCAGTTCCAGCTGGCCAAGAGCAGCATGGACGACGGAGAATTCGCGCAGATGCTAGAGCGCGTGGGCTTGAGCGAGCGCCAGCTCAAGGCCCGCTACCGCAAGGAAATCCGCCATCGCCTGCTTTCGCGCCAGCTACGCGCCTTTGTCTCGTACCGGGTACACGTCAGCCACCGCGACGTAGAAGAATTCCTCGTCGCCCACCAAGACACCTTGCCTTCCCAAATCTCGCTCAGCCACATTCTGATCCAGGTCCTGCCCAGCGATGAAGTGCTACAAGAAAAGCGGGCGCGAGTCGAAGAGATTCAGGCTCTGCTGGACGCTGGCGGCGATTTCGCTACCATAGCCCGCACCCACTCTGAAGATCCCGGCAGCGCCTCGCTCGGCGGCGACTTGGGCTGTTTCTCGCCTAGGACTTTGGTGCCCGAGTTCGAAGAAGCGGCCTTTGCCCTCAAACCGGGCCAGACCAGCGAGCCGGTTTTGAGTCCCTATGGCTACCACTTGATACAGGTGCGCGAAAAGCGCGAAGACTCCATCTGCGCCAGCCACATTCTCGTCTTGGCCCAAACCTCGGAAAGCGACCAAGAGCGGGCGCGGGAAACCCTAGAGGATTTGCGCCACCGCGCCCAGAACGGCGAGGAGTTTTCCCAACTCGCCCGCCAGTATTCGGCCAACCCGCAGACGGCCATGCAGGGCGGTTTCTGGGGCACCTTCCCTAAAAACCAGATCCCCGAATTCCTCCAGCCTTACCTCCGCAATCTCAAGCTGGGCGAGGTCAGCGAACCCTTCTTTTTTGACGATGGCGGTCTCATCGTCAAAATTGACGACGATCAAGCCATAATCGAGGGCCTGATCCGCGAAAGCCGCACCGCCCAAGCCGTGCGCCAATTAATCGACGAATACCGGCAGCAAATCCACATCGAGGTTCGGCTCGACGAGGAAAACTTGCGCCGACCAGTACAGAATGCGACTGGATATCTTTCTGAAGAACACGGGGCTGATCAAGCAGCGCAGTGAAGCCAAGCGGGCCTGTGACGCCGGGCGAGTCCAGATCGGCGGCCAGCAGGCCAAGGCTTCGCACGCCGTGGTCGTGGGGGAGCAGATACACATTGCGACCCCCTCTCGCCTGCTCGACATCGAGGTGCTCGGCATCCCAGAGCGCCCGCCCTCCCGCCGGGACCGCCGGCGCTTTTATCGGATCCTCCGCGAGGAGTATCTCGACCCCTACGAAGACTTGAGCTTTTAGGATGTGAACTGTGGGTAGCGCCGCGCAGTCGCCCTATCAAGGGCTAGCCCCCATTTACGACTATGTAATGGCTCACGTCGGTTACGGCGAATGGGCCGCTTATATCCACGCGCTCTTTGCCCGCTTTGCCCCCGACACCACTCGCGTCGTGGACTTGGCCTGCGGCACTGGCAACGTGTCTTTTGCACTCCACCACCTCGGCTATGAGGTAACGGGCGTGGACCGCTCCGAGGCCATGCTGCAGGTCGCGCGCGAAAAGGCCGCTGGCACCGGCGTCGAATTCGTCCAGCAAGACCTGCGCCAGCTAGGGGCCCTAGGGCCTTTTGACGCGGCCACTTGCCTGTACGACAGCATCAACTATCTGCTCGCACCAGCCGACATCGACGCGGCCCTGCGCGGCGCACAGGGCATTGTGCAGCCGGGTGGGCTTTTTGTCTTCGACATCTGCACCGAGCGCAATTCGCTACGCTATTTCCGCAACATGCGCGACAGCGGACAGGGGCCGGGCTTTTCCTACGAGCGGCACAGCACCTACGATCCAGACCGGCGGCTACAGCGCAATCACTTTCGCATCCGCCGCGACAAGAGCGATGTCGCATTCGAGGAAACCCATGTCCAGCGCATCTATCCGGTCGCCGCCGTCGCCGACCACGTCGAAGCGAGTGCTTGGGAGTTGCTCGCGCTCTTCGACGGTTTCACATTTGACGAGGGGACTGAGGAATCCGACCGCGTTCATTTCGTCCTCCGCGCTCCGCCAGCGGAGAAATAACTTTGGACCTGCAGCTAACAGCAACGCGCGCATTCATTGAGGAAGCAGATGACTTCCTGCTTACTACCCATGTCAACAGCGACGCCGACGGTATCGGTGCCTGCATGGCTTGGGCCCACTTGCTGAGGGGCCTCGGCAAGCGCGCTGACATCGGCCTGCCCGAGCCACCGGCTAGCCAGTGCTCCTTTCTCGCTGGCTGGGACGGCGTGCGCCACTTCGCCGACCTCG
Source organism: Candidatus Latescibacterota bacterium (assembly GCA_022819745.1). The sequence continues at coordinate 114,363 of JAJEGS010000034.1, forward strand.
ACTTGGCCCGCTATCGCTGCGCCATTGTCTCCGACTGCTCCTCCCTCGATCGCATCGGCCCAGTGCGCCCAGGTCTCAGCCCCGATATTCGTCTCCTCAACATCGATCACCACCAAGACAATGAGTGCTTCGGCGCAGTGAATATCATGGAGGAAGTCAGCTCTACCTGCGAGCTTCTCTACCATCTGGCCAGCGGCCTCGGCTATGAGATCGATAGCGTCGCCGCCGACCAGCTCTATGCGGGGATTCTATTCGATACCGGCGGCTTTCGCTTCTCGCTAACCACGGACACCACCTTTGAAGTGGCGGCCGATTTAGTGCGGCGCGGCGCACGTCTCGACGCCATCGCTCAGGACGTCTTCGGCAACAAGAGCTTCGGCTCGGTCAAACAGCGCGGCCAAGCCATTGAGAGCTTGGTGCTGCGCCTCGGGGGCCGAGTAGCAGTGCTCCATCTCGACCGCGAGGCCATGAGCGCGGGCGAGCCGGACGAGGTCGTCAACTACGGCCTGATGATTAAGGGAGTCGAAGTGGCCGTGCTGCTCAAGGAACGCGCTCCCGGATGCTACCGCGTCAGCCTGCGCTCCCGCGACAAGGTCGATGTCAGTCAAGTCGCCGGCACTTTTGGCGGCGGCGGACACGCCCGCGCCGCCGGACTGGAGCTGACGGGTGCATCCGAAGATATTGTTGAGGATATATTGACTGAGATCAGCCGCTATTTGAAATAGTAATAATTATTCTTGATTATAAATTTTTATTTATTACATTACTTTATTTTTCCACAGAAAGAAGGGTAAGAAAGGCATTCCATTGCATTTAATTACCTTAAAAGACTGGTCCTCAGCCGACGTGCAGCAAGCTGTCGAACTCGGCCTAGCCGTCAAGGCCACCCCGCAGCACTACGCCGACGCCCTCTCTGGGCGCACGGTGGTTTTGCTCTTCCAGAAGACTTCGACCCGCACCCGCTGCGCAGGCGAAATCGGCACTGCCCAGCTAGGCGGCCACGCCCTCTACCTGAACTGGCAAGACACCAACTTCGGCCTAGCCGACTTAGGCGACGAATTCCGCGTGCTCTCCGGCTACTCCGACTTCATCGTCGCCCGCCTGCTCGAACACGCCGATGTGCGCCGCGCAGGTGCCGCCGCGCAGGTGCCGCTGGTAAACGGTTGCTGCAACCGCTATCACCCCTTGCAGGCATTGGCCGACTTGATGACCCTACAGGAGGCTTTTGGGCGGCTCGAAGGGGTGCGACTGACATACGTCGGGGTGCTCAACAACGTCGCCAACTCGCTCATTGCCGCCGGGGCCAAAGTGGGCATGCACGTCACATGCGTCTGCCCCGAAGTCAACGCCGCCGCACGCGATGACGAACTCTACGCCGAAGCCAAGCGCTTGGGACTCTACGAACACACTGAGGAACTGCATCCGGCGCTGGCAAAGTCTGACGCCGTGTACACCGACACTTGGATCGACATGGAATTTTTCACCGATCCCAAGTTCGCCCGCGAAAAAGAGCGTCGGATCCAGACCTTTCAGCCCTATCAGCTCAACCGCGAATTGCTCGCCGGTCTAGACCTGAAAATCCTGCACTGCCTCCCCGCCCATCACGGCTATGAGATCGAAGGCGCACTCTTGCACGACGAGCGCTCGCTGATCTTCACCCAAGCCAAAAACCGCCTGCACAGCCAGAAGGCCGTGCTGCTCAAGCTGGCGAATGCCCTAGAATGAGATTTATCCCGGTAGCGAGGATCCGCGCTGATCCCAGTGAAGATTTTCTAAACCTACCCCTCTTCCCGCACCCACGTCCCGCTCTGCCCCCCCCGCTTCTCCATCAGCCGCAACTCGGAAATCACCATTCCGCGATCGACGCCCTTGCACATGTCGTAAATGGTCAAAAGCGCCGTGCTTGCCGCCACCAAGGCCTCCATTTCCACGCCCGTGCGGTCGTCAATTTTGGCCTCGGCCTCGACCTCGACCCGATCCTCGCCGACGTGCAAATCCACGCTGACCGCCGTGAGGTTGAGCGGGTGGCACAAGGGGATTAGCTCTCCCGTGCGCTTGGCGGCCATGATCCCGGCCAGTCGCGCCGCTTCCAAGACGTTTCCCTTGGCGACTTTATTCTCGGCGATTAGCTGCGCCGTCGCGGGGGCCATGCGGATCTCGCCACGCACCCGCGCCAGCCGCGCGGTCGGCTCCTTGCCGCCTATATCGACCATCTTGAGGCGGCCCTGCTCGTCGAGGTGAGTCAGCGCGTCGGCCACTACGACTCGACTGAGCTCGCCGAAGTCATGTTCTCGATAATTGCCGCGCCAAACTCCGAGCACTTGACCTCGGTCGGGTCGTCCATCAGCCGCGCAAAGTCGTAGGTGACGACCCGGTTCGCTATCGTCTGCTCCAGCCCCTTGACGATCAGGTCGGCGGCCTCGTTCCAGCCCAAGTGGCGGAGCATCATGTCGCCCGACAGGATCACCGAACCGGGGTTGACCTTGTCTTGGCCGGCGTACTTGGGAGCGGTGCCGTGGGTGGCCTCAAAGATGGCGTGGCCCGTGGTGTAGTTGATGTTGCCGCCTGGAGCAATGCCGATGCCGCCGACGCAAGCGGCCAGCGCGTCGCTGATGTAATCGCCGTTGAGGTTCATCGTGGCGATGACCGAGTACTCGGCCGGGCGCGTGAGAATCTGCTGCAAAAAGGCGTCGGCAATCGCGTCCTTGACGGTGATCTCGTTGCCATCGACGACGATACTAGTCCAAGGGCCGCCGTCGATCTCTGCGCCGCCATAAGCCTTTTGCGCCACCTCGTAGCCCCAGTCGCGGAAGGCCCCTTCGGTGAACTTCATGATGTTGCCTTTGTGGACCAAGGTCACGCTGTCGCGGCCCTGGGCGGCGGCGTAGTCAATCGCAGCGCGAACCAGCCGCTCAGTGCCCTCTTGTGAGATCGGCTTGACGCCCAAGCCAGCGGTGTCTGGAAAGCGAATCTTGCCGTAGCGATCGGCAAAGTGCTCTGCGAGCAGATCCTTAAAACGCGCGTTGTCGTCCGTGCCCTGCTCAAATTCGATCCCGGCGTAGATGTCCTCGGTGTTTTCGCGGAAGATGACCATATCCACCAGTTCGGGCTGCCGCACCGGCGAGGGCACGCCGCTGAAGTAGCGCACCGGGCGCAGACACACGTAGAGATCGAGGATCTGGCGCAAAGCTACGTTAAGGCTGCGGATCCCGCCGCCGACCGGCGTCGTCAGCGGTCCCTTGATGCCGACCAGATAGGCACCGAAGGCCTCCACTGTGGCGTCGGGCAGCCAGCTAGCGGTCCGGTCGAAGGCCTTCCCGCCGGCCAAAACCTCCATCCAAGCGATCTTTCGCTGACCGCCATAAGCCTTCTCGACGGCTGCGTCGAAAACGCGCACGGCCGCCGTCCAGATATCCGGCCCCGTGCCGTCGCCTTCGATAAAGGGGATGATGGGCTGATCCGGAACACTGAGTTCGCCATCCACTAAAGTTATTTTTTCGCCGTTTGCGGGGACCTTGGGCTGCCAATCGGCCATAGGATAAAACTCCTCGTCTTTTGTTTTATGGAATAATCGGCCCGGTTCGACTGCTGTGGTCGAGGGCCTGTCTGTTGCAGCCTTTGAATTTAAGGCTTTCGCCCAAGACGGCCAATGCAAGCCGCCAAGACACTGCGTTCGACCTCGACCAATTCGCAGGCGAATACATCGGCATAGGCGCACAGCAGTGCAGATTCGACTTCGCGCCGATCCAACGCACGGCCCAAAAGCGCGGCCATCGTAGTTATCTCCTCGCTGCCCAAGCCGCAGGGCTTGATCGCCGCAAAGTGGCTCAGGTCGGTAGCCACATTCAGGGCCAGACCATGCGTCGTGATCCAGTGCCGCACGTTCACGCCGATCGACGCCACCTTGGACGAGCCGACCCAAGCCCCCGTCAAGCCGCCCCGAGCCTCTCCCTCCAAGCCATAGGCAGCCAACGTGCGAATCAGCACATCCTCCAAATCGCGCAAGTACTGATGTACATCCCGACCGCGCTGGCGCAGATCGACAATCGGATAGGCCACGATCTGGCCCGGCCCGTGAAACGTCACGCTGCCCCCGCGGTCAATCTCGACCACATCTAGCCCTTGGGTTAGGAGATGCTCGGGCAGCGTCGCCCGGCCGCCGGTATAGGTTGGCGGGTGTTCGACCAACATCAGCGTGTCTGGAATTTGCTCGGCGCGCCGCAATTGGCGCAGCGACTCCTGCCAAGCCCAAGCCCGAGCGAAATCGATCCGCCCGACTCGGCAAACGCGCGTTTCATTCATGGGTAGCTTCTTTTTTGTTGAACGCCGACTGGGGGAATGGCCTAGAGTCAGAATCTGGGTTAGAAATATGCCGCGTAAAGCCACTTGCCTCAATCGCCTTTCACAATGTACCTTTTTCGCCAAGGAACCGCTCATGCCCTACGCGCTCCTTGTGCCCCATCACGGAATGCCTAAAAAAGACGCATCCCTCAAATGATTCTGGATCAAGACCGAGAAGCCATCACCCGCCTCGCCGAGCACTATTCAATCACGCGCCTACTCCTCTTTGGCTCTAGCATTGACCCCACCCGCGAAGGTCGCGACATTGACTTGGCCGTAGAAGGCCTGCCTCCACAGGACTTTTTTCGCTTCTACGGCGATCTACTCTTCAGTGTCTCTAAGCCCGTTGACCTCATTGATCTTTCGCAAAACTCAAAGCTGACCCGCCTAATCCGCAAAGAAGGACTTCCTCTGTATGAGGCTGCTCAGAAAACACATTGAAGCTGAGTTTGAACAGATCGAACGGGTCTTGAAGGAATTTCCTCAGAATCGGTTGTACACCGATTTGTCCACCCTCGAACTGGCAGGTGTATCTACCCTCCTGCACAATTTCTACAACGGTATTGAAAACATCCTGAAATATGTCGTGCAGGATCGAGGATTGACTGTTCCAGCCGGTCCTTCTTGGCACCGAGACCTAGTGAATCTCGCGGTTTCTGCCGGCCTAATCGCGTCTTCTACTGCCGACGCATTGAAACCATACTTGGCGTTTCGACACTTCTTTGTCCATGCTTACGCCATGGATTTACAAGCTGAACGTCTGGGGCCTTTGAGTGAAAATGTACAGGAGGTATTCGACATATTCAAAAGGGATATGGAGAAGCTGACCATGGAAAACGACGCCTATCCCGAGTTGACTGACCTCAGCACCCGATTGCAGGAGTTGGAAAGCCAAGGGTACACCGTATTCCCCGAGTATCTCGACCGCGACACTACCGCCGCCATTCGCGCTCATATCGACAGCCTCGTCGGCCCCATAGTGTCCGGCAATCACACCGCCGCTAGACGCGACCTACGGCATCCCATTCAAGGGGCGATCATGGCCCGCTTAGTGAACAATCCCGCGACCCTCGAACTCGCTGCCACATTGATCGGGTCGCGCGATCTTCGCCTGCGCGAGCAAGTTTTCATCCGCAGCGACCCTTCGCCGCCACCGTACCAAGCTCCGCAATGGCACATCGATGCAGCCTTTTGCCGCGCAGAGTTTGAAGTCAGGCCGCGACAGGTCTATTACCAGATGCTGCATTGCTGTAGTACGGTTTCTGCCGGAGGGGCCGCGTTTATGATCGTGCCCGGCTCGCACAAGTTGTCTCTCGAAGCCAGCGATAAGGCAGAGCGAGCGGAGGGACGAGGTCCTATCCAGAATCACACCGCCCTAGTCCCCGACGCCAATGACGACGACGGCATTGAAATTTGCGCCAACGACGGAGACCTCATCGTCTTCAATCCCCTGTGTTACCACGCCAGTTCTCCCAACCGGACAGATCGGCCCCGCTACGTGTATTTCACCTCGTTCTATCACCCCTCAGCGGCCCGCTTAATCGAACTAGTTCGCCGAACCAAGTACCGCGACAACTTTCCCGACTCCTTGCGCCAAGGCTTGCCGCCCGAGCTTCAGAGCTTGCTCGATTAGCATTCCAGAGCAGAACCCCGACAGTCGGCAGCTTATCCCTGCGTACATTCGGAATGCACAGTCCAGACAAAGAGCTATTCTTGCACAAAAACGACGCAATCTCTATATTTAGTTGCTCAGCTTTGTTTTTTAGCACTCTCTTTTTTTGAGTGCCAGATTTTTGTGCAAAACGAATTTTTTCATCCACCCACCACCATTCTTAATAGGAGACATGTGTTATGGCTGCCAAACAGCTAGAATTTGATAGAGCGGCGCGCGACGCGCTGCAGCGAGGCGTCGATCAGTTGGCCGATGCCGTCAAGGTAACGCTGGGGCCAAAAGGCCGCAACGTAGTGTTAGACAAGAAGTTCGGATCGCCGACCGTCACCAAAGACGGCGTCACCGTCGCCAAGGAAATCGAACTCAAAGACGCCTATGAAAACATGGGCGCGCAGATGGTCAAGGAAGTCGCTTCCAAAACCAGCGATGTCGCCGGCGACGGCACCACCACCGCCACAGTCTTTGCTCAGACCATCTTCCGCGAGGGTCTCAAAAACGTAACCGCCGGTGCCAACCCCATGGACCTCAAGCGCGGCATCGACAAAGCCGTTGCAGTCGTTGTGGACGAGATCCGCAAGTCCAGCAAGGAAGTCAAGTCACGCGAGGAAATCGCCCAAGTCGGCACCATCTCAGCCAACAACGACTCGGCCATCGGCGAGCTGATCGCCGACGCCATGGAAAAGGTCGGCAAGGACGGCGTCATCACCGTCGAAGAAGCCAAGGGCACCGACACCAACTTAGATGTGGTCGAGGGCATGCAGTTCGACCGCGGCTACCTCTCGCCCTACTTCGTCACCGATCAGGAGTCAATGACCGCCGAACTCGAAGACAGCTACATCCTGATCCACGACAAGAAAATCTCCTCCATGCGCGATTTGGTCCCGGTTCTCGAAAAGACCGCCCAACTCAGCAAGCCCCTGCTGATTATCGCCGAGGACGTCGAAGGCGAAGCCCTAGCAACGCTAGTCGTCAACAAAATTCGCGGCACCATCCGGGTCGCCGCGGTCAAGGCCCCGGGCTTCGGCGACCGCCGCACGGCCATGCTCGAAGACATCGCCACCCTCACCGGCGGCCGGGTCATCTCCGAGGAAGCAGGGCTCAAGCTCGAAGGCGTCACCCTCGACGACTTGGGCCAAGCCAAGCGCGTCGTCCTCGACAAGGACAACACCACGATCGTCGAAGGCGCAGGTCAGGCCGCGGACATCCAAGGCCGCGTCGCCCAAATCCGCCGCCAGATCGAGGAAACGACTTCGGACTACGACCGCGAGAAGTTGCAAGAGCGGTTGGCCAAGCTCGCCGGTGGCGTCGCCGTGATCAATGTCGGCGCTCCGACCGAGACCGAAATGAAGGAAAAGAAGGCCCGCGTCGAAGACGCGCTGCACGCAACCCGCGCCGCCGTTGAAGAAGGCGTCGTCGCCGGTGGAGGCGTCGTCTTCCTCCGGGCTCAAGCGGCGCTCGATCAGACCGAAGCCGCAGGCGACGAGGGCGTGGGCGTCAGCATCATTCGCCGCGCTCTCGAAGAGCCGCTGCGGATGATCGCCTCTAACGCGGGGGTCGAAGGGGCCATTGTCGTCCGTAAGGTCGCCGATGAGAGTGGAGCCTTTGGCTTTAACGCCCGCACCGAGGAATACGAGGATCTCGTCGAAGCCGGTGTCGTGGACCCAGCCAAGGTTTCGCGCACCGCGCTCGAAAACGGCGCTAGCATCGCGTCGCTGCTGCTAACCACCGAAGCACTGATCGCCGAGCTGCCCGAAAAATCCGCTCCGGCCCCGGCCGGCCCTCCTGGCGGCGACATGTACGGCGGCGGGATGGGCATGTAACATCCCTCTGTCGCAAATAGAAAAGGCTCGCTGCTTCTTTGGCAGCGAGCCTTTTTTTATAAACCGCCAGACGACCAAGCAAGTGCGGGCTGAGGTCGTAGAGGCCACCAAGCAGGAACGCTATGGGTGAAAAACCGTCATTGGCCCCATGAATCTCGTGCCTTCTGAGGAAAGTCTGTGCGCGGGCCCGGGTTGACTTGTTGCCGCCGAAAGACGGTCCTTCCCTCTTGCGCCCTAGGTATCCTGTGGCCTACAATATGGTGATGGTCGAGATTCGCCAAACCGAGGTCTACTCCCGATGGTTCAGGCGGCTTCGGGACAGGCAGGCCAGGGTGAGAATCGACAACCGCATCCGCCGACTGTCCCTAGGCAATCCCGGCGACGTGAGGCCGGTGGGCGAGGGGGTTTCCGAGATTCGCATCGACTACGGACCCGGCTACCGGGTGTACTTAGCGCAGAGAGGTGAGGCCCTGGTCGTCCTTCTGGCGGGAGGCGACAAGGACAGCCAAGAGCGGGACATACGAAGGGCGCTGGAGCTGGCCAGAGGGCTATAGGAGAGCATCAGCTATGGCAAAGACACAGACGAAACCGTGGGATCCGGCGGAGCACCTAGAGACCGAGGAGGACATGGCCGCCTACCTGAACATCGCCTTGGAAGAGGGTGACTTGAGCCTGATCATGGCGACCATCGGAGACATCGCCCGCGCTCGGAGAATGACGGTGGTGGCCCAAGAGACGGGGCTGGGCAAGGAGAGCTTGTACAAGTCTCTATCAGCCGACGGCAACCCCGAGTTCGCCACAGTGCTCAAGGTGGTGCGAGCACTGGGACTCAGACTTCAGGCCGCAGCAGGGCCGAGAGCGAACGACGATGTACGGCGGCGGGATGGGCATGTAACATCCCTCTGTCGCAAATAGAAAAGGCTCGCTGCTTCTTTGGCAGCGAGCCTTTTTTTATAAACCGCCAGACGACCAAGCAGGTCCGGGCTGAGGTCGTAGAGGCCACCAAGCGGGAAACGCTACGTCGCCTAGCTCATCCTCCCTCGTTCTTGCATCCTAAACACGGCCCGCTTACTGGACGTAAGCGGACTTGATGCGACCCCAGCTATTCGCCTCGACCACGCTCTCGATCGCACTGAAATCGACGCGCGGACCAACTATACCAACTTGTAGCGCGGCATCATAGCCTCCCGTCTCGGCATTGGCAATCACATTGGCCAGTTGGTATTGGAGTGTATTGGCTGGCGAACGAAAAATGCCATCGCCGGTATTTTTTGTGGAATTCTGGCCCCGAGCAGAATATTCCGTTGTATTGTACACCGCTGTATTGATCTCTTCGGGAAAAGCCAGTTGCGATGTTGCCACCAATCCATTATTTAAAAAAACCTGAAAGTGAATATGCGTTGCTCTACCCCGATACCATCCCGGATAAACCGTTGTAAATGTGGCATTTCCATTCTCGTCGCTCAACTGAATACCCCGGCAAAAAGTCTGTCCACGCGCATTGACCCCGCCAGATTGATTGGAGAATCCGGAATAAACCCCGCGCGTATCGCAATGCCACACATCGACGCGAGCATTGGCAATTGGTGTGCATCCGGCATTTGCATTCACCACTTTCAAAGTCAAATTAAGCGGCACGCCCGGTATGTCTTCCGCAATATCCCGTCGAAAATATTCGGGATTATTGCTTAAATCTAATGGAAAAGGCCCTTCTGTTTCTCGCGGTATTAAAATGCAACTTTCCTCACTCAAGAGGAGCTCTTCACTGCCAGCGACCGCATCCTTGCTGCAAGCCTTCATAATCAGGCCTCCAAAGCCTATCAGACCAACACCCCCCACGCGCTTCAAAACATCTCTTCTATTCATTCTTCTCCTCCAAAACAAACGCGATTACGTCGTAGTGATAGTAATGCCACCGATAGCTAAAGCAATCGGCTTTACCCTCTCCGGCCCTACCGCCGCGACCCGGCATGGAACGAACCGGAGGAGTATTCGAGGACCCATTACAACCGTACTGGCTGCTCGGCACAGGAGGCGTCGCCCCTCGCTGCTGGCCCGCTTGGAGCGACTGCGTTATCACAGCTTAGCCTTGTCGCTCCTACCACCGGAGAACGCCAGAGGCGACAGAGGCAGCTTGCGCCGCGTGCTACCCGCCCCGAAGGTTGAGCCGGTGGGTTCTGAAGGTGGCTGTGTCCACCTGAGCCAAAAGCTAGGACACAGCCTGCGCCGCGTCCAATTGATTCTGCCTATAAGTCAACTCGGACTTATAGGAAATATCTATGGTAGATTTCAAGCGGCTCAGGGACAGCCAACGCCTCGTGCGTTGCCCGCCCATCGCCGATTGAATCGCTATCCATCCCCCGGATTAATCCGGGGGTCTCACGCGAGGTATTTATGAGACGTGATTGAATACGCTATTCGTCCGATATTAGAGCAAGATGCGTACCACGTTGGAAAAGTTTTTGCAATAATGCCATTTTACAGAGAGAAAAGCTAAACATCGCGGCAAAAGCCCGGCCGGTTGGGGGCGGCCCATTCGACCAAATGGTCGAAGTCATACCGCGAATTCGACCGAATGGTCGCAGCCTATCCGCGCCCGAACACTCTCGCCGGTAGATACGCAGCCAACCACAACCCCACCAACAGCAGCACCTGAAGCGCGATAAAGGGCACGATCACATCCACAATCTATAGCGCGAGGGGTCGCGGAACCGCCCATCCTCTTGGACGGCATAGTGCAACCCCGGCCTCCGAGATCCTCGCCCCTCATCCAACAGCGCAATAGATTGCCCCTTGAGCACGTAGTCCCCCACATCGACGAGCAGGCGCGCGTTGTATCCGTATTGGGTCAGCAGACCGTTGCCGTGGTCGAGAGTCACCATGTAACCGAGGTCCGCGTCGTAGCCCACTTGCAGCACTTTGCCCGCAGCACTAGCCTGTACCAAGCTGCCGGCAGCCGCGGCAATGACAACCGAGGGATGCTCCTCGCTAAAGGGCCTGATCACGGGCCCGCGCAGCGGCCACAAGGTGGGGACGGTATGCACGTGCCCCCAACGCAGCCGCTGCATGAAGGAGATGTAAGGAGTCTCCTCGCTGGGCTGCGCCGCCGCCTCGTCTAATGCCTCGGGTCTGCCCAAGATCGCGCGCAACTGATCATTGCCGCGCGTGAGCCGGACCAGCATTTCTTCGAGCTGCTCTATCTGGCTTACTTGCTCCAAGAGCAGGGCCTTGTCCTGCTCAAGCTGGGCTGCCTTCTGCGTTAGCTCGCGCTTGTCGAAATAGGAACCAATCCCCAAGGACAAGATTACGAGCACGGCAACGCAACACAACCCTAGCAACCACACGAATGTGCGGGAGGTCTTAAACTCAAAGGTCTTGCGACCCTTTTCTGGAACGATGATAAAGGTAATGTTGCTGCGCTTAAACATCTCGTACCGGTCTGTTTTCGCTTATAAGATGCATCAGCCCTTAATCCAATATATCTTGTATCCGACGCTTGAGCCGTGCTTTTCTCTAAAAAAATAGCAGATCGCCCGTGTCGCCATTCCGCCTCTTGCCCTTAGCACTGTGCATGCTCGTGCCATGCAGCAGTTCCATTCGCGCCGAGCGCCTAGTTATGACTGCGGCAGATATCGGGGAAAACTGGGTCTATCCCCCTGGCGGCCTGCGCCTAGACGAAGCCGGCTCGTTGCGGCCGGTGTGGCTCGGCAAAGACATCGACCCGCTCTCGGAGGCTACGGTCCGCGGGGCCGGTGCGGCGCGATCTACGGCGGCCCGCGCCTTTGACGGCGACCTCGCCACTAGTTGGAATCCACCGCCGGGCACGGCCCCAGAGGACTGGTGGCTTGAAATCGACTTGGGACAAGTGTTTCCCGTCCAACAGATTCGCCTGCGCTTTGCCGACAGCGCGCCGCCCCTGCCCTTTTTTAACCTCTCGCTCTCCAAGGGCGAGCGCTTTATCAACAGTGCCAACGTCGTCGTCAAAGGCACCCTGCTCTACAGCCACAGCGAGCGCTTTGCCTTCAACGAGGGGCGCGACGTGGTGATTGACCTCAACGACGAGCTCGTCCAAGTCCTCCGCATCGAAGCCACCCGCGAAATGACCGGTACTCCTGCGCTCGCCGAAATCCAGATCAGGGCCTTTGGCGACAACATCGCCTTTGACCTGATTGCCAACGGCGGCACCGTCGATGTCGAGGCTGCCGTCGTCGCCGTGGCTGGCGTTCCTTCTGTCATGTTCGACGGCGACCTCTCGACCATGTGGCGCGTCAATCCCCTCGCCAAAGGCTCCAGCGGCGACAGCGAGACCTTCGGCGACTACCGCATTGACCTAGGGGCCACCTACTGGATCGATTCGGTCTGGCTCTTGGGCGAGCCACTGGGCATTCCGCCGCGGGTGCGGCATTACTACGCCAACTTCCTCTCCTATAAGCTACAGTACTCCGACGGCTCGCTGGCTCCCGACGGCTCGCTGGCTTGGCAGGCGTTGGCCTCTATTCCCCCCGACCCCCGCTATCTCTTCGATGTGCGCAACTTTCGCCACGATGTCCCCCTAATCGCCGCTCGCTACCTGCGTTTGATCTATCCCACTAGCCAAGGCGGCAACATCATCGGCGGCGGCCTGTCGAGCAGCGATATCGCCAACACCGGTCGCTTGGACGGGCTAGGCCTAGTTAGTGAGTTTCAAGTGTACGGCGAAGGGTACCCCGCCCGCGTCGTCCTGCGCTCGCCCGTTATCGACCTCGGCACCAATTGGAATATCACGGCGGTTGAGTGGGCAATTGACGCACCGCTCGGGGCCCAATTCTCCTTGCGCAGCCGCACCGGCGACCACGTCGTCGAGCAGATGCGCTATTTCGACAAAAACGGCAAAGAGGTTACCAAAAGGCGCTACGAAAAGCTGATCGCCTCGTTCCGCGGCCCCATCGAAACCACGCTCCAACCGGGCGATGGCTGGAGCGTGTGGAGCGAGGAATACCTCCGCACGGGCACCCGCTTCCGCTCGGCTTCGCCCCGGCGCTACGTCCAGCTCGAAGCCGAAATGCGCGCCGATGACCCGCAGGCCGGCATTGCCCTCGACGCGCTTGCTTTGATCTACTCCCGTCCTCTGGCGCGCACCGCTGTCGGCGAAGTCCATCCCGCGCGCGTTGCGCCGGGTGAGCAAACCGACTTCACGTACTTCCTCCGCCCAGAATTTGCCAGCGACAGCCAAGGCTTTGAAGCTATCGCCCTCGAAGCCTCGGTGCCCCTCGCTTTTCGCGCCCTGCAAATCGACGGCACGGCAATCGACGCCGAGGTGGAACAGACGAATGCGGGCCTCCGCTTGCACTTGCCCGAGCGCATCGCGGCCGCCGAGCGCGTCGAGCTAGAGTTCGCCGCCACTGTCTTCCAAAATAATACCCGCTTCCGCGCCTTTCTAGAGCGCGAAAGCGGGCTTGACACGCTGCGTCAGCAGGTCGATCCAGGCGATGCAATTCCCGATTTAGCGGGAGCGGGCGATGCGGTCTCGCTGCCCGTGGATGAGAATTTAATCACACGCCTCGACATGGGCGCGGGGATTTTTACTCCCAACGGCGACGGCGTCAACGACGCGCTCGCCATCTCTTTCGACGTGCTCAAGGTCATCGACGCCCGCCCCATTGAAGCCCGCGTCTACGACCTGCGCGGCCGACCAGTCCGCACGCTGCGAGACGCCGCAGGCGTGGCCGGCCACTACCAGCTAACTTGGGACGGCCACGGCGACTCCGGCGCGCTAGCCCCACCCGGCCTCTACCTCTTTCGCTTGCAGATCGCTGGCGACTCCGCCACCCGCACCTTGGTCCGCAGCATCGGCCTGAGCTACTAAACCCCTAGCTCGCGCATCAGCGCCCCGTGCGCGCCACCGTGCAGTTCGGGCCGCATATAGACCTTGCGCACGTAGTCGAGCCCGCCAGACAAATGCTCAAACTGCTCCTCTAGGGCACCGAAGAGCCGCGCTTGCGACACAAAGCCGAGCTGGGCCAATTCGGCGGCGGCTCCATAAGCCCTTCTACCCTGCTCTAAGTAGTAGCCGCCAAGCCCCTGCCGCTCGACCCACGTGCGGAAAAGCCCAGTGGTAAAAAGCGCGTAGTCGCCTACGTGTCGGCGGATATCCATCTCGCGGTCGAAGGACCAACGCCGTTCTGGTTGCCGCTGCCGCCCTAGTTCCACCATCATCTCGGCGATGGTTTCAAGCGGCTGGCCGCGCAGATCGCGTATGCGATAGAGCTGATCGGTGCGCGCGAAGCTCGTCAGCAGATCGACGACGTACTCGACCACTTCGCGGTCGGCAATGCCCAACGAAGTAAACCCAGGGAAGACCAACCGTTGGAAGAAGGACCGCAGTCCGGATTGAGATATTGGCTTTGTGATGCGACGTGGCATGTCGAATTAAAAAACACCCTCAGAAGGTCGTGTTGGTCATAAGGTAAGCAAAGGTCATATCCCCGTTCCAATCTTCAATCGAATTCTTGTAACGAGTAACGCGGGTCATGCTGTCGCCAGCTATCACCTTCGACAGTCCAGCGACGACGGTAAAGCCGGGGCGATATTTGTACGTAAGCGTCAAATCAACTTCCTCGCCCAAATGGCTCGACTCCAAGTCGCCTTTTTGCGCGGTGCGGAAAGAGTGCCCGTGGACTCCAAGCGATACTTGGTCACTCAACGGCAGCGCCGCCTTGAGAGCCAAGTCCTGCAATCCTAGCCCGCCCGTGTGGACCGGAATATTGAGAAACAAATCGGCGTACCCATAGTACTTGTGGTTGGTCGCAAAGAGCGTGTCAAAGACCTTGGTCTTGTCATCGGCCAAATCGTCGTCGCCAGACAGGTAGTCGTACCACAGGGTGAGGTCTAGCCCACCTAAAGACCCGCCAATGCGCCCGCCGAACATGAAAGCCGATACGTCCTGGGCGCTGCGCTGACCCGTCTGGAACGAACCCTCAAAACGGTAGGAATACGCCGTCTTCTTCCCCGCCAGACGCGCCCCCATAGTAACCTGATCCGTGTCTTTGGCTCCGTCCTTGTTGTAGAGCGCGTAGAGATCCAAGCTGCCGGACGGCAGTTGGTCCAAGGTCGCGTACGCGCCCGTCAAATAGGCGTCGTCTGCAAACTGCCCCGAGGTCGAATCCGACTCGGCCACCTGAATCGCCGTCAGATTCACCCGCCCCCAAGAGGGTGCCAGCAGCAGTTGCAAACCGTCGAAAACCCGGCCTTGCTGAGTCCACTCGACCGCGCCGATCAGCCGCTGACCGCCAAGGGCTACCATCTGACGACCTATTTTGAGCGAGTGGTCTCCGTCGCCCAGTTTCTTCAAGTGGACATAGCCCTGATGCAGGTCAAACTTATCGGCGCTGTAATCCGTCAGGGTATTTTTTTCCTCGCCCCACAAGCGCACGTCTTGAAGCTGGATCATCAGATCGACATCGCTATCGAGCGAGGCCACCATCTGAGTCCGCACCCGCATGGAGGTGAAGGAATCGTAGTTGTTTGCGAACGGGTCGCGGAACTCGTAGCGCGGCCGAATCTGGCCACCCCAGACGATCTCCTTTTTAGCGTAGCTAGCACTGGATGCAACTACGCTCAAAAGAAATGCGGAATAGATTGCAAGACGCACGGCGTTCCTCCAACGTAAAGATGACATGGATGTAGATTAAGGTAAACCGCGAATCTCGGTCAAGCTACCTGCTTTTGGGTGGTTTCGTCTAGCGTTTCCCGTTCCTCATCCGGAGCTACGCCCGGTTCGACCAATGTCGGGCCGTCGAGGAAGCGCAGTAGGTGACCGCGCAAATCGTAGAAGTGCTCGTGCTCACACACCGTGCGTCGATCCCTCGGCCGCGGGAATTCCACCGGCAGAATGTCGCCGACCTTGGCCTGCGGGCCGCTGGTCATCATCACTACGCGATCGGAGAGAAAAAGCGCCTCATCCACATCGTGGGTCACCATGATGGCGGTAATCCGGTCTCGCCGCCAGACTTCCAACAGCACGTCTTGCAACTCGGTGCGGGTCAGCGAATCGAGCATTCCAAATGGCTCGTCGAGCAGCAGCAGCTTGGGCTTGAGCGCAAAGGCGCGGGCAATACCCACGCGCTGGCGCATCCCCTGCGACAGCTCGGCAGCGCGCTTGTCGAGCGCGTCAACCAAACCCACGCGGTTGAGATAGTACTCGGCAATTTCCCGCCGCTCGCGCTTGCTGCCGTGCGGAAAGACCTGTTCTACGCCCAGCAGCACATTCTCCATGGCCGTCATCCACGGAAACAGACTCGGCGACTGGAAGACCACCCCTCGGTCGGGTCCCGGGCCTGTAACCCGGCGTCCGTCCATGTAAATGGCCCCGTCGGAGATCTCGTTGAGGCCGGCGATCATCGACAGCACCGTTGACTTGCCGCAGCCCGAGTGGCCAATGATGGAGACGAATTCCCCTTGTTCAACCTGCAAATCAAAGCCCTTGACCACGGCCACTGGCCCATCAACCGTCGGATAGACCTTGGCGAGATCCGAGAATTGGATGTATTCATTCATTGCGACAACTCCATAGGTTCTAGATTAGGCAACGCGAGTTCCTTGAACTCAGCGTGCTGAGCCAACCCTTGGTCGGGCCGCACTTCGAGCAAGTAACTGTTGATGGCATTGCGGACGACTTTGTAGCCGACATCGCTATTGAGCTCGGTGCGATCTCGGGGCCGGTCCAATTCCACCTGAAAATGAGGTCCCAGCGTCGCGGCCTGCGACGCGGCTCCGGGCTTGAGCGGGATGATGCGGTCGGCGAGGACTAGGCCCTCGTCAACATCGTTGGTAATCAACACTGCGGTCTTGCGCTCCTCGCGCCAGATCTTCTCAATCTCGGCCTGCAAGGTGCCCCGCGTCAGCGCATCGAGGGCGCTGAGCGGCTCGTCCATCAGCAAAATCTCCGGGTCCATCGCCAAGGCGCGCGCAACAGCCACCCGCTGGCGCATACCCCCTGAAAGCTCGACCGGCCGCTTTTGCAGTGCCGGCGTCAGATGAACCATCTCGACGTAGCGCTCGACATGGGCGCGGCGCTTTTTCGCCGGCCAAGCGGGAAACAGGTGATTGACCACCAAGGCCACGTTGCCATAGACGGTCAGCCACGGCAGCAGCGAATAGTTCTGGAAGATGACGCCGCGCTCGGGACCGGGGCCGGCGATCCGCTTGCCGTCGATGAGGATTTCGCCCTCGTCGGGCTCGATCAGACCGGCGATCAGCGAGATCAGCGTAGTCTTGCCGCTGCCCGAAAAACCGACGATGGCCACGAATTCGCCCCGTTCGATATCCAAGCTGACGTTCGCGAGCACCTCGGTGCGCTCGGCACCTTCGCCATAGGCTTTACTGACATTGCGCAATTCGAGAAAAGCCATGCCCATGCACCTCAGGTGCTGACCGGCTCGTCGCCGAAGCTGACTAACTTGTGCAGGATTACCATCGCCCGGTCGAGCATAAAGCCGATAAAGCCAATGGTCAGTACGGCTACCAAGATTCGCGCCAGCGAGTGGCTGCTGCCGTTTTGAAATTCGTCCCACACAAACTTGCCCAAGCCTGGGTTTTGTGCCAGCATCTCCGCGGCGATCAGCACCATCCAGCCAACGCCGAGCGAAATGCGCAGGCCCGTAAATATGTAGGGCAGCGAGGCCGGCAGAACGATCTTAAAAATCCGGTCCTTGACCCCGAGGTTGAGCACCCGCGCCACATTGACGTAATCCTGACTTAGCGACGACACGCCCAAGGCGGTGTTGATCAGCGCGGGCCACAGCGAGCACAGCGACACCGTGACCGCCGAATTGATAAAGGACTTTGCAAAAAGCCCGTCGTTGGTCGTGTAGAGGGCACTGACCACCATCGTCACCAGCGGCAGCCAAGCCAGCGGCGACACGGGCTTGAATATCTGGATCAGTGGATTAAAGGCATTCATCATCGTGCGGCTCATACCACAAAACAGGCCGAGTGGCACGGCCACTAGCGAGGCCAGCGCAAAGCCGGCGAAAACAGTGTATAGGCTAGTGCCGATCTGATCGAGATACGTCGGCTTGCCGGTATATTGGCGAATTTTGACTTGAGCTTGTGGGTTTGCGGCCAATTTCTCGGCGTTGCGCTTTTGCTGCCGCTCGTAGAACGCCTGCGCTTTTTCCCGTTCTCCCACGTGCTCTTCCCACAGCACGACCGCCTGCTGGTAGGCCTGCATCGGCCCGGGGATATTGCCCAAGCTAGTCTCGATTTGGGCGGCAGTCAGCGACCACAGCATCAGGAAGGCGACGAACGCACTCACGGGTACGCCGATCAGGGTCCAGATGTCGCGGACCTGCTGACCGGGGTTTTCCCCGGCGGCCAGTTTGACCACCGGCGTCAGCCAAGTCAGCCCGACGAAGACGAGGATTTTGTTCAGCTTATCGACTATCAATCTACCGCCTCCTATTTCATCGACGTTTTGGTGTAGTCGTCCTTGATACCCACGCGAAATTTGTGCAGATAGGCGTTGGGCGCGCGGCCATTGTACTCGACTCCATCTATAAAGTCGCTGGTCGGCTCCTTGTAGCCGTCGGTTTGGGGAATCTCGTCGGCCGTCAGGTAGCCATCCTCTACGAGCAGAGCCGCGGC
The DNA here is from genome assembly GCA_022819745.1 of Candidatus Latescibacterota bacterium. Next base: position 132,819 of record JAJEGS010000034.1, read on the forward strand.
CTCGCGCCAGATGTCGGGCCGATAGATCTCCTTAATCGTCGCGTGATACCAAGAGTCGGGTTTGGGGGCGTCGATCTGGCCCCAGCGCCGCATCTGGGTCAAGAACCAAATGCCGTCGCTGTAGAAAGGGTACGTGGCGTCGTAGCGGTAGAACACATTGAAGTCGGGCATGGCGCGCTTGTCGCCCTTTTCAAACTCAAAGGTGCCGGTCATGCTGTTGGCGATGACCTCAAAGTCAGCGCCGACATACTCCGAGCGGGAGAGGATCCGCGCTGCTTCAACGCGGTTTTTTGGCTCGCCATTTTCGCCTTCCTCGTCCAGCCACTTGCCAGCGCGAATTAGCGCCTTGACCACCGCTTTGTGCGTGTTGGGGTGCTTGTCGGCCCAAGCCTTGCTCACGCCAAAAACCTTTTCCGGGCTGTTCTTCCACACGTCGTAGTTGGTCGTCACCGGCACGCCAATGCCCTTGAACACGGCCTGTTGGTTCCACGGCTCGCCCACGCAGTACCCGTAGATGGTGCCTGCTTCCAAGGTCGCTGGCATCTGCGGCGGCGGCGTCACCGACAGCAGCACATCGGCATCGGTCATGCCGGTTATGTCCTCGCTAGTGTAGTAACCCGGACTCATGCCGGCTGCGGCCAGCCAGTACCGCAACTCATAGTTGTGCGTCGAAACCGGAAAGACCATGCCCATCTTGAACTGGCGGCCCTCGTCTCGGTAGGCTTCCACAATCGGCTTGAGCGCATCGGCCTTGATCGGGTGGGCTGGCTTGCCGTCTGCGCGCTTGGGCACGTGGGGCTTCATTTGCTCCCAGACCTCGCTGGAAACAGTGATGCCATTGCCGTTGAGATCCATGCTGCAAGCGGTAATAATGTGGGCTTGGGTGCCGAAGCCAATGGTCGCGCCAATCGGCTGCCCAGCCAGCATGTGCGCTCCGTCGAGTTCGCCGTCGATGACGCGGTCGAGTAGCACCTTCCAATTGGCCTGCGCCTCCAAAGTGACGAAAAGCCCCTCGTCCTCGAAGAAGAACTGCTCTTTGGCAATGACCAAGGGCGCACAGTCGGTCAGCTTGATGAAACCGAACTTGAGTTCGTCTTTTTCCAGCGATAGTTCCCTAGCACCGATTCCCTCGGCGCAGGACAAGACGGCCAAGGCAATGGCGGTAATTGCTTTCATAATCTCCTCATTTAGCGGTGGTTTCTTCGATGCGCACGGCGCACTGCTTGTAGTTAGGCTCGCGCGACTTCGGGCAGAACGCTGGGAGGGTGAGCTGGTTGACGCACTGCTCGGCAAAGTGAAAGGGCACAAAGACCTGGTCTGGCTGAATCGTCTCGGTAATCCTCAGCAGCAAGCCCTCGACGCGCCCGCGTCTGGAGACCAAAGAGACGCGGGTGCGCGGGCCGAGGCGGAAGCGTCGCGCGGTCTGCGGATGGATCTCGACCCAAGGCTCGGGCGAGAGCTTTTCCAGCATCGGCACGTCGCGGGTCTTGGTCCGCGTGTGCCAGTGCTCTACCGTGCGTCCGGTGTTGAGCAGAATGGGATACTCGTCGTCCGGCGGCTCGGGCAGCGGCAGCGGCGCAGTGTACAACAATCGCGCCCGGCTGTCCTCAGTGGGGAAGCGCCCATCGGTGTACAGGCTGTCAGCACCCTCGGGATGCGCGTCGTTGCAGGGCCACTGTATCCCGCCCAAGGCGTCCATCTTCTCATAGCTCATGCCGCTGTAATCGCAGAGCTGTCCCTTGGATATTCGGCGCATTTCCGCGAATGCATCGGCCGCGCCGCGCCATCCGGGAAAGAGTTCGTCGCTGACCCCGAGCACTCGGGACAAATCCATGAAAATATCGAAATCGGCCTTGGCTTCCCCCGGCGGCGACACGGCTTGCCGCACCCGGCTAGCGCGGCGCTCGCTGTTGGTATAACTGCCGCTCTTCTCGCCCCACACAGCCGTCGGCAAGACCAAGTCGGCCAGTTCGGTAGTAGGCGTCGGGTGGAAACCGTCTTGCACTACGAGCAGATCGAGGCCAGCCAGCGCCTGGCGCAACCGCTCCTGATCGGGAAAGCTGGCCAGCGGATTAGTGGCAATCACCCACAGTGCCTTGATGCGGCCCGCTATGATGGCGTTGATGATGTCGGGATAGGCCAAGCCGCGCTTTTTCGGCAGTCGTTCCGCGTCCAACTCCCACAACGCCGCTAGTTCCTCGCGATCTACCCGGCTTTCAAACTTGCGGTAGCCCGGCAGCGATGAGGCAAAGCCAAACTCGCGGGTGCCCATGGCATTGCACTGGCCGGTGATGGACAACGGCGCAGCTCCTGTGCGGCCGATGTTGCCGGTAATCAGCGCGAGGGTGTTGATCAAGCTGACGGTATCCGTCCCTTGCGTCGAGTGATTGACGCCCATCGTCCACGCGAAGAGGACGTTATCGGCCTTGGCGATGGCCTCAAAGGCCGCCCAGATCGCTTCGGGGCTTAAACCTGTGTGTTCGGACACCAGTTCAATGGGATAGTGCCTAGCGTGTTCGGCCAGCGCCTCAAAACCAGTGGTATGGTCATCGACAAAGTCTCGGTCCACATAGCCGTGCTCAATCACCAAGTTGATCACGCCGTTGAGCAGATACACATCGCCGCGCGGCCGGATCGGCAGATAGAGGTCGGCAAACATCGCCGTCTTGGTCTTGCGCGGGTCGCAGACGACCAGCGTGTAATCTTCGTTCTGGTTGAGATGATGCCAGAGGATGGGGTGATTGTCGGCGATATTCGCACCGATCAAAAAGACTGTATCGGCCTCTCGCAGACCGCGATACGATCCCGGCGGGCCGTCCGAGCCAAAGCTCTGTTTGTAACCAGCTACCGCCGAGCTCATGCACAGCGTGGTATTGCCGTCGTAATTGCTCGTGCCAAAGCCCAGTTGCACTAGTTTGCCTAGCGCGTAAAACTCCTCGGTGACGAGCTGGCCGGTTGACAGCACGGCAAAACTCTCTTTCCCGTACTGCTCCTGAACCCGGCGCACCCGTCCCACCATCTCCTCGTAAGCCCGTTCCCAAGAGACGGGTTCGCCGCGCCACAGCGGGGCGTGAGCGCGATTGGGGCTTTTCAGGGGCAGGTGCTCGCTCAAGCCTTTCGGACAGAGGCTGCCCTCGTTGACCGGGTGTTCCTCATCGCCGTGCACCGAGACTATTTCGCCGCCTTTGACTCCCACTACCATGCCGCAACCCACCGAGCAGTAGCCACAGGTAGTCTTGACCCAGCGTTCGGGGATTTTCTCTTGCGCCAGATATCCGTACTGAGGGTCGCGACCAAAGGCGTACTCGTCCGCCTTAATGTCAAAACCGAGGGATTCCTTGATTTTCTGTACGAGTGTCATCGCTAGCCCCGTCGCGCTACCGAGCGGTGGGCTTCGACGATGAAATTGCCCGCGATATTAGTGCCGACGACCGTGGTAAAAAACAGGTAGCGCTGCAAGAATACATAGGCCACCAAGCCAGCGACGCCCACGGTCGCCGCAGCGATCGAGACCACACCAACGCCCAAGGCCAAGAGTCCCATCAGCGCCAACAGGGCCGCACCATTTTTGTACATCCGCAAGCGGGCGAAGTGATCGCGGTAGAGTTCGGCGCTGGCCTTGAGCTCAAAGGTCTCGCTTTCCGCCAAGTGACAGACGAAATCCGAGTGCAATTTCGCGTAGGCTAGCAGCGCCAGCGCCGCCGCCAAAGCCGACGCCTGCACACTCCATCCCGCTTCCCCACCTAATACCAGTGCCAGCGCCAGTACCGCCGGACCGACGATCCATGCCACGGCAAAGAAATCGACCGTGGTCTTGCGGAAATTCCACGCCGGACGAGCCGGCACCCGATAGAGCCGAGCGCTGGCGTAAATGCCGGCGATGCCCGCCAAAACCGCTACCGCCCCCAATGACAGCCGCGCACCGACTCCACCCAAGGCTTCCGCACTCACCCACCCCAAACCTTCGGTCGCCAACAGGAACGCCGCATAGGCAAAGGCGACTTTGGCAAAAAGCGACAGTGCCAGCACTTCGCGCGACAACCACGACGTGTGCCAGTTGCGAATCGCGCGGAAGGCAAAGGCTGGTCGCCCCAGATGCAAAGTCGATGCGGTGAGCGAAAGACCGATCAGCCCCATCAGCACGGCGGCCAGCGCGCCGAGCGCGGTACCCGCTAGCTGCACTGCGCCGCTGAGCGAACGCAGCAAATCCACCGCGTATATCGCCGCAAAGCCTCCCAAGCCGATCTGGGTCAGCACCGTCATAAAGATCAGCGGCGAATGCGGCTCCTCTGGCTCGACAAAGTCGCCGGTGACTGGGTGCAGACTGCTGGGATCGACGCCTTCGGGCAAGGTGATTTTCGTCGAAGGCATGGAGATTTCTGGCGCGGGCATTCCCGGGGCGGCACCAGCGTCCTCGTAGGTTGCGAACACCTCCTCAAGCGGCACGGTCTCAATCTCAATCGCCCCGGCCGGGCACGCCTGTGCGCAAGCGGGCTCGCGGCCTTCTTCGAGCCGATTGACGCACATGTCGCACTTGGACACCACGCCGCGCTCAGGCTGGAAGCTCGGCACGCTATACGGGCAGTTCCAAGTGCAGTACTGGCAGCCAATGCAGACATCCGCTTGGTGAATGACGATGCCGCTCTCGTCAATTTTGTAGGCATCAACCGGGCAGCCCTTGGCGCAAGGGGCATCCAAGCAGTGGTTGCAGCCGCTAGAAAGGAAAAAGCGCAATGTGTCGGGATACTCGCCGCCCTCGACTTCGCCGACGCGCCGCCACTGGGTATCTACGGGCAGGCCATTCTGTTCACTACAGGCCACCTCGCAGGCGTGGCAGCCGACGCAGAGATCCATGTGGAAGTGGAAGCGCGTCTGGGTCGAGCGGTTGTCTGTGCGAAAACCGGGCAGGTCGGGCTTTTCTATTATATCCATTATCCATGATTCTGTTGGGGCGCAAATGATCGAGCTACAGACTTTAAGCAAGAGTAATGCCAAGAATGGAGAGAAAGACGGTGTGATTATGTCTCAAGTTATTGATAAAAATATACTTATCGAATAAAAAAATGGTTTTTTTGCAAGGTGATTCGACCTTAGGAAACTGTCCAAAAACTACAAAAATTGTATTATTTGCCGTCAATAAACCCCATTTTTGTATTTCTTGGATCGCCACACGAGTGCTTTCTGCCCGATCAAATTTCGACTTTGCCACCACGAGGTGTTGGAGAACACATATTTGTGATAATTAGGACATTTTTGTCGGTTTTCTGCAAAAATGTGCGCTCCATAGCAGCAGAGTGAAATATAATTAAATAACACCTAAACAGTTGATAAACATATAAATACAGCGATTCGTCGAACTCCTGTATCCACAAGCTGGCCTGTGTTTTGCTTATTGGCCTCAAGCTATGTTTACAGGAGAAAACCGATGATAGCATCTAATCGGCCCCACTTAGTCGTCGTTGGCAATGGCATGGTGGGGCACCGCTTTTGTGAGGAAATGGTCGCGCGCGACGGCCAGCAGCAGTTTCGCATCCACGTCTTCTGCGAAGAGCCGCGCTTGGCCTACGACCGCGTCGGCCTCAGTAAATACTTCTCGGGCACCCCGGTCGCCGACCTGATGCTCGGGAAAATTGAATGGTATCAAGAGCACGGGATTGAAACCCATATTGGCGACCGGGCCACGGCCATCCAGCGCGAGCAAGGCATCGTCACCTCCCTGCGCGGCGAGGCCATAGAGTACGACCGCCTCGTACTGGCCACTGGGTCCGCCCCTTTCGTCCCACCCATCGACGGCGTCGCCAAAGAAGGTGTATTCGTCTATCGCACGATAGAAGATCTAGAAGCCATTGCCGCCTACGGCCAAAAGGCACGGCGCGCTCGTGCTAGGCGGTGGGCTATTGGGCCTCGAAGCGGCCAAGGCCCTCGTCGATATGGGGCTGGAGACTACCGTCGTCGAATTCAACACCCGGCTGATGCCTCGCCAGATCGACGACGCGGCCTCATCGTTGCTGGTTGAGGAAATGGAGGCCCTCGGGGTCGAAGTCCTACTCGGCAAAGGTGCCCAGCGCTTTCTCGGCGACGACAAAGTCACGGCCGTCTCCTTTGGCGGGGAGGATGAGCGGGCCTTCGACATGGTCGTCATCTCCACCGGCATCCGCCCGCGCGACGAGCTGGCGCGCGAGTGCGGACTAGCAATCGGCGAGCGCGGCGGCGTGGTCGTAAACGATGCGCTCACCACCAACGACCCACACATCTACGCCATTGGCGAAGTGGCCCTGCATCGCGGCATTATCTATGGCTTAGTCGCCCCGGGCTATGACATGGCCGCCATTCTCGCCGAGCGCCTCTGCGGGCCGGAAAACCCCGTCTTTACCTCGGGCGACTTCTCGACCAAGCTCAAGCTCATGGGCGTCGATGTAGCCAATTTCGGCGACGCCTTCGGCGAAACACCCGGCAGCCGGGTTATCTATTTCCACAGCGATGTCGCCCGCGTGTACAAACGCCTGACCGTTAGCGGGGAGCACCTGCTTGGCGGCATGCTAGTCGGCGACGCCTCGGAATACAACCACTTCTTGCAGATGGTCAAAAACAAGACCCCCTTGCCCGGCGATCCCCACGAACTGCTGCTCGGCGCATCCAACGGCAAGGCGGTCGGCCTCAATCCACAGGACCTGCCCGACGACGCGCAAATCTGCTCGTGCAACAACGTCGCCAAGGGCGCACTCGTCCGCGCTGTAGCCGAAGGCTATACCCAACTCGGCCCGCTCAAGGACGCCACGCGCGCCGGCACGGGCTGCGGCGGCTGCATACCCTTGGTAACCGACATCCTCAACGCCGAACTCACAGCCCAAGGCCTAGAAGTCAATACCCACCTCTGCGAGCACTTCGCCTATTCGCGGCAGGAGCTGTTCCAGATCGTCAAAATCAACCGCGTCAAGCACTACGGCGACTTGCTGGCCCGCTATGGCCAAGGGCACGGCTGCGAGATCTGCAAACCCGCCGTCGCCTCTATCTTAGCTAGCACCTGGAACGACCTCATCCTCGAACAGGAGGAACTGCAGGACACCAACGACCGCTTCCTCGCCAACATTCAGCGCGGTGGCACGTATTCGGTCATTCCCCGGGTGCCCGGCGGCGAGATTACGCCCGCCAAGCTGATTGTCCTCGGCCAAGTCGCGCAAAAATACGACCTCTACTGCAAAATCACCGGCGGCCAGCGCGTCGATTTGCTCGGCGCACGGGTCAATCAGCTACCCTTCATTTGGGAGGAGCTAATCGCCGCGGGCTTTGAGAGCGGGCACGCCTATGGCAAGGCCCTGCGCACGGTCAAAAGCTGCGTCGGCACCACTTGGTGCCGCTACGCCGTGCAGGATTCTACCGACTTCGCCATCCGCATCGAAGAGCGCTACCGAGGCATCCGCGCCCCCCACAAAATCAAGGCCGCCTGCTCGGGCTGCGTGCGCGAGTGCGCCGAGGCCCAAGGCAAGGACTTCGGCTTAGTCGCCACTGAAAAGGGCTGGAATCTCTACGTTTGCGGCAACGGCGGTGCCAAACCTCAGCACGGGGTCCTGCTCGCCGCGGATCTCGACGAGGAGACCTGTACCAAATACATCGATCGCTTCCTCATGTATTACATCCACACCGCTGACAAGCTGACCCGCACCGCCACTTGGTTCAATCAGCTCGAAGGCGGCATCGAATATCTGCGCCGGGTAATCATCGACGATCACCTCGGGATCTGCGCGCAGCTAGAGGAGGATATGGCCCACTTAGTGGCGACCTATCAATGCGAGTGGAAGGCGGTCGTCGAAGACCCGGAGCGCCGCAAGCGCTTCCGCCACTTCGTCAACAGCGACGACGAGGACGACAATTTGCAGTGGACACACGAACGGGAGCAAAAGCGGCCCGTCAACTGGGAGATAGTAGCATGAGCGAAGCCATAGCAGTAGAGCAGTGGGTGCGAGTCGCCCGAGTCGAGGACTTCCCCAGCAATGCTGGAGCCTGTGTCAAGCTGGGAGACGAGCAGATCGCAGTATTCAATTTTGCCTCGTACCGCGATTGGTACGCCTGCCAGAACATGTGCCCCCACAAGCGCGATATGGTACTCTCTCGCGGCTTGATCGGCGATCAAGAAGGCACGCCCAAAGTCGCCTGCCCCCAACACAAGAAGACATTCTCGCTGATCGACGGAAGGAACCTCGCCGGCGAGGAGTACAGCATCAATATCTACCCAGTAAAGGTAGAACAGGGCTTCGTCTATATCGGCGCGGGCTCAGCCAGCAACTAAACTACTGCGCTCCTTCGCCTAGCGCAGCAGCCGCTCGCTAAACAACGTCCGCGCCAGCGCACGCACATCCCGCTCACCAGCCAAATGAGTCTGCCCCACCGACACCAACACCACCTCGACCTCCCCAAGCCCTACCCGATAGACGATGCGGAACCACCCGCTCGGCGGCCGCAGGCAGCGGTAGCCCTTTAACTCGCCGACCAAGGGCCACCCCTGTTCCTCGGGATCGATTGCTAGCCCTGTGATGTATTGGTCCACTTGCTCGGCAATCCGCCGGTTGAGCAGACCTTGCCGCGACTCTAAGGCGCGCTGCGCCAAGACGACGCGCAGCGTCATTGCCCCTCCCAGACGGCGCGCTCGCCCGCCTCAATCTGGCGGATGCCTTCGCGCAGCGCGGCGCACTCGGCCTCGTCGCCGAGTACCTCTAACGTTTCGACAATGCCTTGGTAAAGCGACCACGGCATCAGCGCGAGCACTGGCTGCCCACGGCGCGTTACGGCGAGGGCACTTGCTTCGGGTTCGGCGGCGAAGCGATCGGGCAATTGATTCAGGACTTTGCGGGCTTCGGCGATGGGCATAGATTGGAGCATATTTCCTCTTTTGTACCGTATATGGTACTAAATTAAGTACTCTTAGCGACTGTCTGGATGGCCCACAATTGTAGGATTTCTCCGTGAATCTGCAAGAGCGTGGAAATTGCCAATGAATAACCTATTGATAACACTCTATATATGAAATCCTTGAAAAAGGCACGCAATTGTGCGTACATTTAACAGTACTAAAAAGAGTACTTTAATGCAAAGCTAAATTTTTCAATCAGATGCGATGGGATGCCAACTGCGATCTGCTTGGATACGAGTCGTTTTTTTCTACGTAATTCGCGCCTAACGTCCGCAGTATAAGGTCGTGGTGAGGTACTGCGCTCGGCATGAAAGATGCTCGCGCCCTGCTGTCCAATGTCATGCTGAGCGGAGCGCAGCGGAGTCGAAGTATCTCATACCTAGATAGCACTAATGCAGGCAATAACAGCTCATTTGCTTCCCCGTTGGCATTCCCTTTTCCCGCTCTTATATTTTCGATCATGTCCGACGGTGAATTCATCCGGCCCTTTCCCGCCCTCACCTCCGCCCAGCGCTATCACCTCGAAGTCTATGGCTATGTGGTGGTTGAAAACGCGATCGAGCAAGACCTGACCGAGCGCCTGATAGAGGCCATGCTCCGGCTCAAACGCGACCTCCTGTCCGCCCCAGACCCGGCCACGGCCCGCGTCCGCAACTGCCGTCTCTCCTCCTATCGGCCTCACTACCTGCACTTTGCCCACATCCTCGAAGCCGATCCCGCGATTTTCGAATACCTAACTCATCCGCGCTTGGTCGGCATGGCCGAGGAACTCGTCGGCGGCACCGTGCGCCTCGAAGAATCCGAGGCCGCCGTCAACGAGCGCGACCCAGAGCTCGACCTCACTGCCGCGCCGCGCTACGGCTTCCACACCGGTACCAGCCCAGACGTGGGCACGTACGTCGAAAACGGCCTTTATCACTGCACCTTTGTCAAAACCCTGACCAACCTCACGGAACTCGGCCCAGACGACGGCGGCACCGTGGTCATCGCCGGCAGCCACAAGGTCAAATGCGACCGCGAGACCATCATCGCCGCGGCGTACGAGGACCCCGCGCTGATCCACCAAGTGGTCGCGCCCGCCGGTTCAACCCTGCTCTTTGGCGAGGCCCTGATCCACGCCACCGGCCAGATCCGCTCCGACCGCGAGCGCGTCATCGTCATCGGCGGCTACACCCCGCCCATGTTCCAAGCCTGGAACGGCCAAGAGCCGAGCGCTGAATTCATCGCTCAAACGCCCGAACCCCTCAAGCCGCTCATTGCCGGCAGCGACAAGTGGAGCTGGCAACAGCGCCGTCGCCGCCTCGACGACTCGGCTGAGCTCGCCGAAGACATGCCGGTCGCCCCGTGATCCAACTCGCGCCCCCATACCTATTGTTCCTCGGCGACGCCGCCGACCAGCTAGCCGCCAAAACGGCCGTTGGCGTCGCCCAGTGGCGGCCCGAACAGTGCATTGGTCAGCTCCGCCTGCCCGACTGCCACGCCGACCTCGGACTACCCGACCAAACCCTCGCCGAAGCGCGCGCCGCTGGTGCCCGCACCCTCATCATCGGCGTCGCCAATCGCGGCGGCACCATCTCCGACCTCTGGCGCGATACCTTCTTGCAGGCCATCGACCTCGGCTACGACCTCGCCAGCGGCCTGCACACGCGCCTTGGCACCATTCCCGGCTTGGCCGACCGCGCCCGCGCAAAGGGCACTCGCCTCGTAGATGCGCGATTTTCCGACCGCGCTTTTCCCATTGCAACCGGCGTCAAACGCCCGGGCAAACGCCTGCTCACCGTTGGCACCGACTGCTCGGTCGGCAAGATGTTCACCGCGCTGGCCATTGAGCGCGAGATGCAGGCGCGAGGCATGGCCTGCACCTTCCGCGCCACTGGCCAAACCGGCATCTTCATCGCCGGAACTGGCGTTGCCGTTGACGCCGTGGTGTCCGACTTCCTCGCTGGCTCCGTCGAGGTCCTGACCCCGGCCAACCACCCCGAGCACTGGGACCTAGTCGAAGGCCAAGGTTCGCTGTTCCACGCCTCCTACGCCGGCGTATCGCTGGGCCTCATGCACGGTGCCCAACCCGACGCGCTCGTCCTCTGCCACGATCCCAACCGCCCTCACATGCGCGGCCTACCCGAATACCAACTGCCCGATCTGCTCGACTGCATTCGCCTCAACGAGCAGTGCGGCCGGCTCACCAATCCGGCCTGTCGCACTATTGGCATTGCAGTCAACACCTCGCACTTGCCGGAAGACCGCGCCGCCGAACTGCTCAAAACCATTGAACGCCAAGCCGGCCTGCCCGCAGTCGATCCACTGCGCCAAGGGGCCGCACGCTTGGTCGATGCCCTGTGACTCGCTTCTCCGTTCGCAGCGAGCGCTTTCCCCTCGCCCAGACCTTCACCATCTCGCGCGGTGCCAAAACCACCGCCGATGTCGTCGTCGTCGAGCTGAGCCGCGACGGCTGCGTTGGTCGCGGCGAGTGCGTCCCTTACCCCCGCTACAACGAAAGCGTGGCCGGAACCATAGACGCGCTAGAATCGCTGCGCCCACAGGTAGAAGCCGGCCTCGACGGCTCGACGACTCAACTGAGCTCGCCGAAGTCTGAGCTCGCCGAAGTCCGAGCGGCATTGCAACGCACTCTGCCGCCCGGTGCCGCCCGCAACGCCTTGGACTGTGCGCTCTGGGATCTAGAAGCTAAAATCAGCGACCGCCCTGCCTATGAACTGGCCGGATTAGCAACACCGCGTCCAATATCGACGGCCTACACCCTCTCACTCGACGATCCAGAGACCATGGGCCAAGCCGCTGCCCAGCACGCCGACCGCCCTCTGCTCAAGATCAAACTCGCCGGTCGCGACGATCTCGACCGCGTCGCCGCAATCCGCGCCAATGCCCCAGACTCAACTCTGATCGTCGATGCCAACGAAGGCTGGTCCGCCGACCAAGTCGAGCCGCTCTCAGCCGAACTAGCTCGCTTGGGCGTCGCGCTCATCGAACAGCCTTTACCCGCCGCCCAAGACGCCCTGCTCGCCGAGTTCGAACACCCAGTCCCCTTCTGCGCCGACGAATCCTGCCACACTGCCTCCGATATCGCGGAACTAGCCGCCCGCTACGAATACGTCAACCTCAAGCTCGACAAGACCGGCGGCTTCAGCGAGGGCCTACGCTTGGCCGCCGAGGCGCGCGCGTGCGGATTGGATTTGATGGTCGGCTGCATGATCGCCACCTCGCTGGCCATGGCACCGGCTGTCCTGCTGGCGCAACAAGCCCGCTTCGTCGATCTCGACGGTCCCTTGCTTCTACAAAAAGATCGGGAGCACGGGCTGCGTTACGAAGGCAGCCTCCTCCATCCGCCCCATCCTCAGCTTTGGGGATAGGCGACTCGCGCGTCGGCAAACCTTGCTGGACGCAGGTGGTGATTAAATGTATTCTTCCCCTAAGTACACGACAGTAAAGCGGTATGGGATGCTTTGCTGCGCTCAGCATGACACCATGGGCGTCAGCACCTGTCATGCTGAGCGCAGCAAAGCGGAGTCGAAGCATCTCAGCGCTCCCATGCCTAACGTCCACTGGATTACTGTCGTGTACTTAGTTCTTCCCAAACGAACCTAATGAGCAACGCACTTCTATTATTTGCCCAAGGGCTGGATGAGTCCGCGTTACAACGCGCCATCCCGCTGTCCATCCGGCCAAAGCGAGTCGAACCATTGGCATGGAATGGCGACGAGTTCTCGTTCGACTTGCCACCCGCAGCGCTAGCAGGTGCCCTAGAAATCCTGCCGTGCCTCTCGGTCGTCCACGGCGGCGCGTGGGGCTATCAGTTCGCGATAGAATTTGAAACCAAAGCTGGCCACAGCAGCCGGACCGTCCTCGACCCGATCGGCTCGTTTGTCGGAGCCGCAGCGAGCGCGACAAACGAAGCGGTCGCTGCGGAAATCGACCTCCTGCGCATCCGCAGCCCCTTGCAAACGGCCACCCTACACCTGCGCGTCCAAGGCGTCGCCCCCACGGTCCCGGCCTTGCTCTCGGTCTCGGTGCGCCGCAAAGGCGCAGTGCCCTCTCCGACGCTCACTAGCCGAGATACGGCTCTCGCCGTGCCTTCGCAAAGCCAGATGGTTCTGCGGCCCGAGTTGGCTTCCCACGTCTGCTCGCCGACCAGCGTCGCCATGCTCCTTGCCTATTACGGCCATAGCGCGGACATCTACGACGTGATCGCTGAGGCGCGCCACCAGCCCAGCGGGCTGTACGGCGTGTGGCCGGCCAATATCCACGCGGCCGCTCGCCGGGGCCTCTTGGGCTATCTATTGCACTTTCCCTCTTGGGAGGCGGCGCGCGCACTGCTCGACGCGGGCTTTCCCATCGTTGCCTCCGTGCGCTACGAGGCGGGCGAGTTGAGTCGGGCGGCCATTGAGCATACGTCTGGGCACTTGCTAGTCGTCCGAGGCTGCGCAGGGGATACCGTACTGGTCAACGATCCAGCCGCAGACGCCGAGGTCGCACGAGCGTACGACCTCGCGGAATTCTGCAAAATCTGGTTAGAGCGCAGCGCCGTAGGCTACGTGCTCTTTCCGCCGTTGTAACATTACTATGGATAAAGCGAACTTCACTTCTATCGTCTTCGGCGAGATCCTCTACGACTGCTTCCCCGACCGCACCTGCTTGGGAGGTGCTTCCCTGAACTTCGCCTGGAATCTGCGCCAGCTCGGCTTTCCCGTGGCCATGATCAGCGCCGTGGGGCAGGACGAACTGGGACAGCAGGCGCGGGGTTTTCTCCGACGCGCCGACATCAATCAGCAATGGGTCGGCGACCGGCCTGAGCCTACGGGCACGGTCGATGTATTGCTCGACGATGGGCAACCCTCCTACACCATCCGCGCTGGCGTGGCTTGGGACTACATCGAAACTAAGCCGGCGTTGGACCAGCCCCCCGACCTGATCTACTACGGCACGGCCGCGCAGCGCAGCCCGGCCAATCGTCCGGGGCTAGAACACTTGCTGGCCGCCAAGCCTCGGCATCGTCTTTTCGACGTCAACCTGCGCAAGGACTGCTATACGCCGCAGACCGTACTCTTTGGCCTCGAAGCGGCGACCATTGTCAAGCTCAACGACGAGGAATGGGAAGCCGTGCGGGACATTGCCGAGGTCGCCGCACCCGATGACTTAATCGCCCACTACGCGCTGGATTGCCTAGCGATTACCTTTGGCGGCGACGGCGCTCAACTCCATATTCCAGGGGCCTCGTTCGCCGCACGGCCCGCGCCCGTGTCCGTCGTCGATGCGGTCGGGGCTGGCGACGCCTTTAGTGGAGTTCTGGCCGCCAGTGCCCTGCTCGGCACCGACCCGCAACAGGCCCTAGACCTAGCCTGCGCTGCCGGTGCCAGCGCGGTGCAGCACCCGGGTGCCCATTGTCCGCTGCCCGAAGTCGTGAAGGCGGCGTTTGCTTAGAGCAACGGGCGACTACAAGAGTCGCCCCTACACATCACCGAAAGGCTTTTCTCCATGCAGACTCCCATCCCCCTGTGCGACCCTCACTTCCACCTCTGGGACCTAGCCGAGCGGCCCAACCCCAACCTCGGCGATGTCATGCCAGCATACCGAGCTGCCGACTACGCCCAAGACATGAGCGAACTACCCCCTGAGTTGCAGCGAGTCAGTGGCGTCCACGTCGAAACCGTCGTCGGCCAAGTCCCTAACGGCGTCCCCGTCGATACCATAGAAGAAACCCGCTGGGTGCGCGGCCAACTCGAACCAACCTCAGCCGAACAGCCCTTTGGCATTGTCGCGTACGTGCATCTGGAGCGCGACATCGCCGCAGCCGAGCACACCATTGAACAACACCTAGCGGCCGCTAAGGGCCGTCTGTGCGGCGTGCGCATGATCCTCAATCACCATCCCGACAATCCCGACCTGACTTGGCCGCAGATAGAAGACGGCGTCTTGCAGAGCAGCCGCTTCCGCGAGGGCTTGGCGCTTTTAGAACGCCACAACCTCGCCTTCGACCTCTCCTGCAATCCCCACCAAGTGGCCGATGCGGTCGCAGTTTTCCGCGACTTCCCCAACCTCCGCGTCGTCACCAACCACCTCGGCTTCCTCCACGACGGCGAAGACGAAGCGCACGAGGACCTCTGGCGCAAAAACATGGCCGCGCTAGCCGCATTGCCCAACATCTATATGAAGCTGTCCATGGCGTGGTTTGCGCGAGACGCCTTCCACGAGGACGCAACCAAAGAGGCCAAAATCGCCGCAGTCGTCCAAGAGCTAATCGAACGCTTTGGCTGTAGCCGCTGCATGTTTGCCAGCAACTATCCCGTCGATAAACTGCGGGGCATTAGCATCGGCTATCTCTACGCCAAGTTCCTCGAGTGGAGCGCCAACTTTTCAGACGACGAGCGCCAAGCGCTTTTCCACGACTCGGCTCTCAGCGCCTATGGGCCGCTTGCGTAACACGCCATGAACGCAGAGGAATTCGACTATACCAAATGGTGCGATAGCACGGGCGCGCCGCTGAAGAAAATGCCAGACCGGCTCGGCGTGGCGGCCAATGGATTTATCCGCGACAAGACTGGCAAAATCCTGCTGCAACAGCGCGCGGACAACGGCTTTTGGGGCCTGCCCGGCGGCCAAGTCGAACTCGGCGAATCCGTCGAGCAGACCGTAGTGCGCGAAGTCTATGAGGAAACGGGCTTGGAGGTGCGCGTCGAGCGGCTGATCGGGATTTACTCCGAGCCGGAGAGCTACCCATTTATGCGCTATCCCGACGGCACCATCGTCCACTACGTCACCCACGTTTTTATCTGCGAACCCGTCGCCGGTGCATTGCAGCTCTCCTCAGAAAGCACCAACATCGGCTATTTTGCCGCCGATGCTCTGCCCGCACAGACCTTGCTCTCGCACCGCATCCGCATCGCGGACGCCCTGACCGGCCTAGTGTACCCGTTTATTCGCTGAGCTATGTTGACCGCACTCCGCCTAACGGCAGATATTTCCTTGTCATGCTGAGCGAAGCATCCCACACCCAAGGAGCCCGTGCGTAACATCCGTTACTCATCCCAACCTTCACCTCGCCAAGAAAAGGAACGACATGATCAAAATTGCCGAAGTCCTGCCCGATCACCCCACGCCGCTGTGGCGGATGGTCAAGCAATGCGGCGTTGACCACGTAGTCGGCGGTTTCTCCACACAGGGCGACCCCGCCGACATTCACCCCGATCAACGGCCCTGGAGCTTCACCAACCTCGTGCGGATGAAAACCGCGTTTAACGACGGCGGCTTTTCCCTCGACGTCATCGAGGCCCGCCCGCCGCTCAACAAGGCCAAGCTCGGCCTGTCCGACCGCGACGAGGAGATCGAATACGCCTGCGAGCTGATTCGCAACATGGGCAAGGTCGGCATTCCGGTCTGGTGCCCCGAGTGGATGCCCGTGCTCAACTGGACCCGCACCTCAATGGCCGCGCCCGGACGCGGCGGTGCCATGGTCACCGGCTTTGACAACGAGCTGATGAAAAACGCGCCGCTAACCGACGCCGGCGTCGTCACCGAAGAGCAGCTTTGGGACAACCTGAAGTACTTCCTCGAAAAGGTCGTGCCAGTCGCCGAGGAAGCCGGCGTCAAGCTCGCCATGCACCCCGACGATCCGCCGCTGTCGCCCCTGCGCGGCATGGGGCGAATCATGCGCAGCGTCGAAAACTACCAAAAGCTCATCGACTTAGTGCCCAGTCCCGCCAACGGCATCTGCCTGTGCCAAGGCAACTTCACCTTGATGACCGACGACTTGCCCGAGGTCATTCGCCACTTTGGCGACCGCATCTACTTCGTCCACTTCCGCGACGTGCGCGGCACGCCCGAAAAATTCGTCGAGACCTTCCACGACGAAGGAAAGACCGACATGCGCGCCTGCATGGAAGCCTACCGCGACATCGGCTTCGAGGGCGTCCTGCGTCCCGACCACGTGCCGACGATGGAGGGCGACCGCAACGACCAGCCGGGCTATTCGTCAATCGGGCGCTTGTTTGCCATCGGCTATATCAAGGGGCTGCGCGAAGCCGTGTACGCAAGTTAAATAGCCGTCAAAAATAGGTAGGCGGTAAAGCTATGTTCCTGTCATTCTGAGCGTAGCGGAGTCGAAGAATCTCCCACCAGCGAGGCTGGATAGGTAGGTTCAATGCTATGTGCGATCGTTTAGCGGCAAAAATCCGCCTGTACTTGTCGATACTGGGCGCACTCCTGCTCGCCGCCCAAGCCCTCGGAGCCGAGGAACTGCGCCTCGGCGGGCCGGGCGGCTGGAGCGAGTGGACGCTGCCCGGCGACGCGGTCGATGTCGCCGACGGCGTGCTCAAACCCGCGTTCGTGCGCCAGAATATCGACGCAGTGCAAAACGCCGCGACTTTTGGCGGCGGTATCCGCGATGCTGGTACAGCGCTGGGTCGTGCAGCCCTGCTGATAGACGGAGACGCAGAGACAGCTTGGGCACCTGCCGCAGAAGCGCCGCTGGAGGACTGGTGGATAGAGGTCGATCTAGGCCGGGTGGTCTCGGCGCGCACAATACGGCTGCATTTTGCCGAGGGCGGCGCGCCGCTCGAATTCTTCAAGGTTTTCACTTCCGACGGCGAGCCTTTCTTCACCAACGCTGGCGTGGCCATTGAGGGCACCCTACGCTACAACAAGCGCCGCCTGTACAGCTTTAACCAAGATCGGGTCATCGAGATCGACTTTGGCCTCAAGCCCCTCAAGCACATTCGCATCCAAGCCGACAAGAAGACGCTTGGTACCCAGTTCAGTGAGTTGTCGGTAGAGAGCGTGGGCGACAATCTGTCCCTAGGTGCGCGAGAACGCGGCGGTCAGATCGATGTGCATAGCCTAGTCGGCTCCGGCCGGGATGAGCGCCATGAGAACCCCTTGATCAGCCGCAACCTAATTGACGGGGACATTACCTCGTACTGGGGTCGCAAGGAGGGACGCGGGGTGACGCCGGTGGGGCTCTTCGTCCTCGACTTGGGCGTGCTCTTTTGGGTCGATCGAGTGCGGTTGTTGGGGGATTTCACCGGGCTGCCGACGACCGGCGAGAGAGCCCGCACCCGCTTTGGATCCATCAATTACCTGTGGTACAAGATGTCGGGGTCGGATGGATCGCTGGCCCCGGACGGCTCACTGCGCTGGGTCTCGTTGGGGGAACTGCCCGAATCGCTGCGCAATCGCCGCGATATAGTCCACTTTGAGGAGCGCTTTCCCTCGACTAAGTTGCGCTACGTCCGACTCCTCTTTGGCATGACCTCTGGCGCGCTCTCGGGCACGACCGCGGAGTTTCAAGTCTTTGGCGAAGGATTTCCCGCCGCCTTGACAGCGCTCTCGCCAATTTTCGACTTGGGCGGGAAAAAGACGATCTCGGCGCTCGATTGGCAATCCCAAGTGCCGCTCAATACTCGTCTAGAGATTCGCAGCCGCACCGGCAATTTGCTCGACGAAGAGTACTCTTTCTACGACAAAAACGGCAAAGAAGTCACCGCAAGGAAATACGACAAGCTCATTCCCTCTTTTCGCGGACGGATCGACACGGTGCGCACAATAGGCTCGGACTGGAGCAACTGGAGTCCGGTTTACGAGGTTTCTGGCCAGGGGTTTTTGTCGCCGGGACCGCGACAGTTCGCCCAAATCGAGGTGCAGCTTTTGAGCGAAGATCCGTTTAGCGCCCCAGCACTGGAAACGCTGACCCTGCACTTCCACCCGCCGCTGGTGCAACAGACGCAGGCGGAAATCTACCCGGCCGAGGTCGAGCCGGGCGCGCCGCAAAACTTCACCTATTTCCTTCGCACAACCGCAACTTCGGCCAACCGAGGATTCGACCAAATCCTGCTGAGTTCATCAGCCGCCGTGCGCTTCAGGGCCTTGCGCATCAACGGGGAAGAAGCCTCCGTCCAAATCGAGGAGCGGGACGACGGGATCCTGCTCGTCCTCGACCGCACCGTGCGGCGCTCGGGGCTTTTGGAGATCGATTTCGAGAGTACGCTCTACCTCAACCAGACTCGTTTTGACGCGTTGCTCTTCAACAGCAATATAGAGGGTCAGGTGCAACAAGTCGATGCGGGAAATGCCAGTGCGGACGTAGCGAGCGAGACAGTGTCCGTAGCCTTGCCCGCGGACCCCGGTTTGCTCGAAGACCTGACGATTTCAACCCAAGTGCTAACGCCTAACGGCGACGGCGTTGGCGACCGACTCGTCCTCGAATTCAATCTGCTCAAAGTGCTGGATCCGCGCACCGTGCGAGTAGCCATTTTCGACCTGACCGGGCGTCGAGTGCATCTCTTGAGTGAAGCGGAGCAAGTGGCCGGACGAGTGGCCTTAGAATGGGACGGACGCGACCACGCTGGTGGTCTAGTCGCACCGGGGAACTACGTCCTGCGCGTCGAGGTCAGCGGCGACGCACGTACCGACCAGGTCAGCCGAATCGTTTCCGTGGCCTACTAAATCCCATTCACCCCGACTAATTCCTGATTGCTGTTCCGCAGCGTTTGTCATGTCGGCACCCGTAGGGGGCGGTTTCAAACCGCCCCCACCCAATCCGCATCGCGTATAAGACTGGATTCCCGCTTGCGCGGGAATGACACCAAGCGGGGCGGTAGGAAACCGCAGATAACGATAGCGGCGTAACAGCAGTTCCTAATTGACGGCACTTACCTCCATAAAAAATCACCGATGGACTGACGGCTTTAGCCGTTCAGGGGGATAGGTGTGGCCTGAGCGCCGGGGCCTTGCGTCCCTTGAGCGAAGGCCAACAATAAGCCTTTCCTTATGCTCAGGTAATGGTTGTATTTGGTATATGGTTGTATTTGGTATTATGAAACGGGTTATTCAAATCAAGCTCCTTCCCACGCCGGAGCAGGCCGACGCGCTCGAAGAAACGATGCGTCGCTTCAATGCCGCCTGTAACTGGGTAGCTGAACAGGCGTTTGAGCGTCAGCTTGCCAATCGGTATGCGCTGCATAAGCTCTTTTACTACGAGGTACGCGAGACGTTTGATCTGCCAGCGGATATTGCAATCCAGACGTTTGCTCAGGTTGCCTCCTGCTACAAGCACGACAAGAGTACGCAGGTGTCGTTTCGTCCGCTGGCGGCTATTCCCTATCGCAAGGGAGCCTTTCGCTACAAAGGGCTTGAGACCTTGAACATCAAGACCGCGGATGGCGTTCGCCACGACATCCCGATGGTGATGGGGGACTACCAAGCGGCACAGTTTGGCAACGTCCGGCTGTTTGCTGAACTGGTACGGCGTAAGGATGGTCCGTTCTTTCTCATGGCGACCGTAGAGCATGAACCCGAGCCGCCGTGTGATACTGATGATTTTCTTGGCGTCGATCTCGGTATCGTCAACTTGGCTACGGACTCGGATGGCGAACAGCACACGGGCGAGGACGTAGAGCAGGTGCGCGTCAAGAACCAGACCCATAAGCAAGCCCTGCAATCGGCGGCGGATCTTGCCAAGAACCACCGACGCCGCAAGCGCATCCGTAAGAAGCTCAAACGCATCGGCGACCGTGAGGCACGGTTTCGTCGTAACACCAATCACACGCTTTCCAAGCGACTCGTTGCGAAGGCCAAAGGCACCGGGCGCGGCATCGCCCTTGAGGATTTGAAGGGCATACGCGACCGGATACGGTTTCGCAAGCCGCAACGCAACCGCATAGGGTCTTGGGGATTTGACCAACTGAGGCAGTTTATAGCCTACAAAGCGGAGCAAGCAGGCGTCCTGCTCCAACTCGTCGATCCCAAGCATACCTCTCAGATGTGTTCTCAGTGCAAACATCTCGAGCGCGGGAATCGCTCCTCTCAATCCGAATTTCGTTGTAAGCAGTGTGGGTACTCTGCTCACGCTGATCACAACGCCGCCCGGAATATCCGGGCAAGGGCGT
The DNA here is from genome assembly GCA_022819745.1 of Candidatus Latescibacterota bacterium. Next base: position 153,621 of record JAJEGS010000034.1, read on the forward strand.
CCGTCAATGCGCCTAAAGTTTCACCGGCCCCCGCTCTGGCGGCTGGGTAGGTAGGGACAAGCTGACTGATTTAGACGTCAGTGGTTGACCACCCCCAACCCTTCCTCCAGTTCCTCGACGCTAGCAAAAGCCACCAAAGTGCAATGCACCCCCTCGGTCGCCAGCACCCACTGTATCGCCCGCTCAGTGCGCGGCACCAGCTCACCCGGCTCGGCTAGCTCGCGCCAAGGGCCCGAGACAATCGGATAGACCAGCGGCAACTCTCCGCGAATGCCTTCCCCCCTCGGCGATAGCTCCTCGACCTTCGACTCGTCCACGGCCGCCCAGTCGGTCTGCGCCTTGTCAGCCCAACTAAGCCACTGGCCGCCCAGGGCCTTCATAATTAGCACGCCCTTCCCAGCCCGCGCCGACGCCGCAATGCCCGGAGCCTGCCAGCGACAGACGTAGTTGTAGATGACCAAATCGGCGTCCGCCTCGGGCTCGGGCCCGCGCTCAGCGTAGGCTTGTTGATCGGCCAGCATGTGCCGAATCAAGCACAGGGCGCGCACTTTGCCTTTGGCCTTGCACTCGGCGATGCGCTCGGCCAAGCCTTCGTTTTGCAGATAGGCATAGTGGTGTACCCGCAAAATATCGATGGTCTCGCGGCGCACATTGGCGAGGTGTTTGTCGATAGTCCCCTCCACCTCAGCGGCTGCCGGCGCACCCACCTTGAGCGAGAAGAAGCGGTCGTCTCGCGGGCCTTTCAACTCGTCCGGGATGTAGACCTCGTCTCCATAACCCATGTCGAAAAGGTTGACGCCCAACTCGGCGGCCCGCAGGTAAATCCGACGTTTCTCCTCGGGCGGCGGATGGCCGTTGACGCCCTCGTAGCGGGCCAACAGCCCACCCAAGCCGATGGTACTCAACTCCATATCCATCTGTCCAAAGCGGCGATATTCCACAATAACCCTCCTTGCGTCGTTAAGAAGCGCTTACAGCTTGCTGTGCCCAATATGGCGCGTTAGCTCGCCGGACAAGATCAAAAAACCGCGCCGTCGAACACCTATCGGATGGGCATTATATACTTGGCTACAATATCTATATGTTCCTACGACCCAATATTTGTACATCGTCCCGAAGATGATCTGTTGGCGTTACGATGGGTTGAGCTTCTATCTGTTCTGGGGAGACATTGGCAAATACAGCCCACGTCAAGTTCGGCTCCGTCTCAGCCTTGTAGTTCAAGTAATGCTCTAACGGTATGCGTGTCGTAACTCCACCTTGGGACCTCTTCCATATCTCCTTAACTAGCTCCCCAAAAGGAGATTCCGCTCTCGCTGGATGTATTATATGGGGAAGCACGTTCTTGGCTCGTGTCGGGATGTAAGGCGTCGAATCTGCACAGTTATGCTCCTTCTGTGGAATTGTTTGAGGAACCAACAACGTACCGTCGAGAAATGCAACTATATCTGGGCACAATACATCGTCGTTCATTTCACTTATGTTCTGGGCGTAATGCCCCAACAATGTTGCTTTCGGGCCAGACTTGTGTGTCTTCGATGGGTCAGGCAGAGTTACAGCGATAGTAGATTTTTCCGCTAAGACGAATCCGAAAATATCGCCCTTATTGGTGCGGTCTCGATAAAAACCTAATGCGGTCGTAGACCCGGGACCGCAGTACATTCTGCCCACAGAGAGGCCATCTTCCATCTCTTCAAAATCCCTGTGCAGCTCCTTCACTGAGCGAATTTTCTGGAAAGCGTCAACGAGTTCACTCTTACCAATGGCACTCTTGACTTCGCCCACGGCCATCACGCCTTCACATGGATAGTACGTAGTTTCAGGGCTGTTATTGATACAGAACACCGGGCACAAGTCCCTTTCGTAGAGAACAACATCCATCTGCCGACTAGTGCCGCCTTTGGTGTCGATCACGCAACCCGAACCGACGCCAATCCCTCGCGGCAGAATCTGTTCGAGCCTATCTCTGACGGGCTGCTCCATTGCGTCCCCGACGAGTTCGGGAGTGGTCGCTTCGCGGGCGTCTCCGAACGCCCTGACCAAGTCGCACCCAATCCGCCTGATGAAATCGGCTGAATCAAAAGCAGGTTGCATCTATAGACCTTACTCCATGCACTTTGAGGATATTGTAGCCAAGTATATAATTCCCTATCGGATACCCGGCGCACTTCTCATTTATTGGTTACTTCTCATTTAGCGGCTCTTCATTAGCAAGATGCAATAATGGTGCAATGACCTCTCGCTTCCATAGGCGATGGATCCCTTCTTCTAGTTTTTCTTTTAGGTCTGTCTCTTGTCTAAACCAAACCCCAAGGTGCGTTGCGACGCGGGAATTGAAACCTGGCCCTTTACCCCATTCATCTATACAATCCTTCCAGACTGATGCTTGCACAAGATGCTTCCGATATACTTCAATACCCCAATGTTGAACAGCGCTAAGAAATTCCCTTTTAGATTCAGCGGCACTTGCGGCAATCTGATCAATTGAACGTGCTGCCAACGCCAGATCGGGATCTGCCTTCAGTGCTTTGAGGTGATCTTCTAGGCTATTAAACCAGCGTTCGCTCCGCAGGTAAGCATCTTGTGCTGCGCCGACACCAATGAAATGGATGATATTCAATCCAGTATATTCACCACCTCGGCGTGTCGATGCCCACAGCATTGACGCATAGCGTACAGCCTTGACTCTTTCGATAGCTGCTTCATAGGGCAGTTTTTCGCGTTCTCCTAGGTCTTTATTACCTACAAAAAAGCTGTTCAGCCGCTTGGCTACCTCCTCAATTGCCGCATTGATGGCCTGTTCTTCATGATTCTTGATTATGTCCTGTACAGCCTTACCTAGATCAGATAGACTCTCCGCGACCGTCTTCCTCATCCGGTGAAGCTGACAAAGTAGCTGAGATCGTGTTTGCTCGGGAGAGTCTGTCTCAACATTGTAGAAGATGATTGGAATCCCAGAGAGACCCCTATCTTCTATATCCATATCTACCTGCATTTCCTTTAACTCATATCCCTCGTCATCGGACAGGGCTTGCTCTCCCGCGTCGTTTTTCACCTCAAGTGCCTCCCCAGCACGAGGAAGTGCAAGTATAGAAACCTTCCCTGTATCTACGGGTTCGGCAAAGGTCTCTTGCATATGCTTGAGTAGTGATTGTGCGGTTGCTCCAGGTGCATCGTTAAAGCGCGAGCAGAGTACCACGGCTGTTCTAGGATCCTTTAGACGACGATCAAGGTCTTCTCGAATTGATACATCGTCGACTCCCTTGGTATCAATCACCGTAATTTCCAATTCTCCGAAATTTTTCCCAAAGTTTGGTATGAGCAGATCAATACTTTTTGGAAGAGATACATCTTCCAATCGACCGTTATTGACAGCCTTGAAAGTCTCTGTGATCCATTCTATCGGATCCTTTTGAGTTGACTTATCATACCACAACTCCCTTTGAGTCCGGTTTTCTAACGCTATACATTTGAGAAGACGAGCTCTAAACTCGTCTTCGTTAGAGCACGTATCTATAAGGTCGTGGATGGGATCATGGTAGACCCGTTTCCCTTCGATGATCTTACTCGACCGGAGGAGGCCGGACATATTGCGTATTGCACGTTCCAGCTCTCGACTAACCATACCCCTTTCTTCGCCTTGGTGATTGCCGGAGTAGGTTGACCACTTGGCGGTACAAAAATCCGCTACAATATGAAGTAGTTCGTTGTTGCTCATCGGCAATAAAGAAAGGCCAAATTCAGGACCAGTCTTCACGTGAACTTCGCAGATGGTCGTTCTGCCTGCACCGGTTTCTAGGATCGGTCGGTCGGTCGGTCGGGCCTTTACTGATGGCGATAACAATAGGTCAAAAACGAAGCTGATTGCAGTGGATTTGCCGACTCCTATATCACCTATAAAGGCAACATTGTGATCTAAAAGACCAAGGAAGTGGGCCTTACTTAACAACGATCTCTTATGCCCCTCGATTAGTCGGCGAAGTGGCCAAGGGTGTTCACTATCACTTAGAAATTCGTCGATTCCTTCAAGAATATCTTCAGTGATTTCGAGAGACGCACGTTCAGGATTCCAGAACGAGGGCGGCTTAATATGCTTCCACTCTCGGGCTATGTATTCTTTATACGCTTGGGCCTCTGTCGAGCCGAGGGCTGCAAGTGCATCTAGTACGCGGTCTCTATCGGTGGGGGTTAGTATCTCACCCTTTTCAATGCGAGACACTCGGCTCTGGTCTATCCCCGATTCTGCTGCGACTTGGGCTTGAGTGACATCTGCTTCTATGCGTAGACGCGCAATTGCGGCGGCATGATAAAAAAAAGACATAATTAGGAGCCTCCTTAGCTGTTTAATGAATATTTGCTGCATATATGCTATCGACAATTTTCATATTATAAAACATAATTGAGATAACGTCAAGACATAAAAGAAGGAGGTTTCCTTCTCCGCCGTTTGTTCGCCTTGAGGCGAGACTACTTATTCATAGGCCATTTCTGTGTGTTTTAGGCGTATTTCTACTATCTTTAAACACATAAGTCTTTAATTTATTGTAATTTACGAATTTTATAACCAGCGTATTTAATTCTTCGTTTATCAGCGGCTTATAAAAACTTTCCGAAGTATTATCTAGAAAACTGAGAGCAGCAGTATTTAAATGGATTGACAGATCCTCGGACGAGGCTCTGATTCTTATGAAATCCCAGCGCACTTTATAGCGAAAACCCTGCACGGCATTGAAGTAGCTGAAAAGACTGCTTCAATACTCTATGTAGCGCTCGGTCCAACATATTCAACGGTCCCCAAGGACCGGAACCGCATATCATCAAGGGAGAATGCAGTGACCGCCAAAGTCCTCATCATCGTCGGCGATGCCACCGAAACCGTCGATACGCTCTATCCCTACCTGCGCGTCCAAGAAGAGGGATTCGCGCCCGTGGTGGCCGGGCCGGAAGCCCGCCGCTATAACATGGTCCTGCACGAGGTTCCGGCCGAAGGTTGGGACATCACCCGCGAATTCGAGGGCTATACCATCCAAGCGGACATCGCCTTCCGCCACGTCGTGCCAGAAGAATACGTCGGAATCTTTTTCTCCGGAGGGCGCGCCCCCGAATACATCCGCGACGACCCGGACCTAATTCGCATAACCCGCTACTTTTTTGACCATGACAAGCCCATAGGCTGCGTCTGCCATGGAGTCGAAATCCCCGCCCGCGCCGGTTGCGTCCAAGGGCGGCGCATGGCCACTGTGCCCAAGTGCCAATTCGACCTCGAAGTCTGCGGCGGCACCTTTATCGACGCGCCCTGCGTCGTTGATGGCAACCTCATCAGCGGCCGCACTTGGCACGACCACGGGCACTACATGAAACACTGGATCAACTTGCTCATCGCCGAGCGCGAGCGCATGGGCGCACAACAGGAGGCCGTCACCGCGTGAAACTTTACTACAGCACCTATGGCATGAAGCAACTCGACGTCTTCGAAGCCCTGCCGCGCCTCGCCGACATGGGCTACGAGGGCATGGAAATCGCCGTCACCCCCGGCTGGCCGACCGAGCCAGCCAACATGGACGCGGCCGCGCGCAAAAGACTCGCCGACCTCTTCCGCCAACTCGGCTTCCCCACACCAGTGCTAATGGCCCTGCTCTCGCCCTGCGTCGAAGGCGAGGGCCGCGCCGCCGCACTCGCGCAGTTTAGAGCGACCTTTGAACTGAGCCGCGCGCTCCGGCTCGACGACCGCCCAATGGTCGTCAGCACCACTCTCGGCGGCAAACCTGCCTGGGAGACCGGCAAAGAGCGCATCGTCGAGCTGGTACTCGAACTAGGCGACATGGCCGCCGAATACGACGTCATCGTCGCCATCGAGCCACATGCCGGCGACGACTTTGAGACGCCGGAAAAGGCCGCTTGGCTCATGCAGCAAACCAATCACCCGCACCTCGGCCTCAACTTCGACTACAGCCACTTCTGGGTGGAGGGCATCGACTTGCAGCACTCGATTGACCTCAATCTCCAGTACTCAGTCCACAATCACATCAAGGACGGCTATCTCGACGAGGAGGGGCGGGTCCGCTATCTCCTGCCCGGCAGCGGCAAGCTGGACATGAAGGCTTACTACAAGGCCATACAAGACGCTGGCTGGGACCAGTATATCTGCCCAGAAGTCACTGGCCAGATCTGGAACGCAACTGGGTACGACGCCTGGAGTACAGCGCAGTTTTGCTACGACGTGCTGGCTGCGGCGCGGCGGGCATCGAGCTAGGAGCTACGGGAAGGAAATCATGATCCGAATATTGTCATTTGTCCTAGTTGCGATAGGGCTGCTCGGCGGAGTAGAAAAAGCAGACGCCGCCGCAAGGGATGTAGTAGATCGAGAGACGCTGAAGAATTTCGTGCTGGAAGCGAAGAGTCTGCTGGAGTCTGCGCAAGACGAGGCGGAACGGACGGCCATTTTGGAGACCTTCAGGACCGACGAAGAATGGCGACATGGGCCGATTTATATCTTCATCGTCGATTTTGAGGGCACCAACTTCTTTCACGCGACCATCCCCTCGCACGAAGGCACCAATAATATCGACCAAGAAGACAGCAATGGCGTTAAGATCGTACATCAGGCTGTCGCGGCGGCACAAGCCGGAGGCGGCTTTGTGGAATACCTCTGGGATAGCCCAGCGATCGAAGGCGAAGACGAGTCCCCCAAGGTAAGCTACGTGGCTCCCATCGAGCTTGATGGTGCATCCTATTACATTGGCGCTGGATTGTATCCTACTGCAGAGCAGACGAATGTCGCGCCCATTTCGTGGGGTAGCTTGAAAGAGCAGGTGTAAACCTTGACGCCCCGCGAGGCGAAGGCCATCTCTTGTTGGTGGTGGATCCCCGGTCCGGTCGATACTCCCCATAATATTTTTAGTACCTAATAATCGTTTTGACCTCATAGCCTAGCATAGCGATGTGACGGCCTCCTAGCTTATTTAGCACTCCTTGCGCGAGTTTATCGAACATCGTATACAGATGGTCAAGCACGCGAACTGAGAGGACGAAGGGGTCCATGACGCAGAGCGCACTACAACAGGCAACTCAAGCCTCCTTCCTCGGCATGTGCCCGGTCGAGGATGCGCTGACCAAGCTGGCGCAAGCCGGAGTCGCGGAACGCGGCGCAATCTTTACAAAGCGCGAGGTAGTCGAGTTCATCCTCGATCTTGTCAACTATACCGCAGACCGGCCTTTGCACAAAATTCGCCTGCTGGAGCCTTCTTTTGGCGGTGGCGACTTCCTTCTTATTGCGATTGAGCGCTTGTTCAAGGTGTGGAGCAAGCGAGAGGGTAAAGGCGACCCAGGAGAAATGCTGGCTAATGCCATTCGGGCGGTCGAGTTGCACGACGATACATTTCAGGCAACGCGCGAGAAGGTCATCGCCGCGCTCAAGGCAGAAGGGATTGAAACAAAGCCGGCCACCACTCTTGCCAATACTTGGCTCATCAAGGGCGATTTTCTCCTCACGCCGCTGCCGTTTGCGTTTGATTGCGTAGTTGGCAATCCACCTTACGTGCGGCAAGAACTGATTCCCGCTGCACTTCTTGCCGAATACCGCACTCGCTATACGACCATATTTGACCGCGCCGACCTTTACATCCCATTTATCGAACGTTCGCTCAACCTACTGGAGCCGAGCGGTACGCTTGGATTTATCTGCGCCGACCGCTGGATGAAAAACCGTTATGGAGGGCCGCTGCGCAAACTAACTGCTGATAAATTTCATTTGAAAATGTATGTCGATATGGTCGATACACCGGCCTTCCACGCAGACGTTATTGCCTATCCGGCTATTACTATTATCGCCAATGAAAAGCCGGGCAAAACTCGCGTCGCGCATCGTCCTGAGATTAAGTCGGCAGCGCTCAAGGCTTTAAGCAAGACCCTGCTCTCCAAAGAAACGCCCACTTCAGGGAGTGGGGTCAAGGAAATGACCGGAGTTGCGGCGGGAGCCGAACCTTGGATATTGGCGTCGTCAGACCAACTGGCCCTTGTCCGGCGACTAGAGCGAGATTTTCCGCTAATCGAAGAGGTAGGGTGTAAGATCGGCATCGGTGTCGCTACCGGTGCCGATCAAGCCTTTATCGGTCCCTATGACGAACTGGATGTAGAGCCGGATCGCAAACTACCGCTGGCGATGACTCGCGATATTATCACAGGTACCGTCAAATGGCGCGGCCTTGGCGTCGTCAATCCGTTTGCCGATGAGGGGGGGCTTGTTGACCTAGCAAAATTCCCCAAACTCAAAACCTATCTGGAAGCCCGCAAGCACCAGATAGCAAAACGGCATGTTGCAAAGAAAGCACCTGCTAACTGGTATCGCACGATTGATCGCATCTATCCATCCCTTGCCAGTAAGCCGAAACTGCTAATCCCTGATATCAAGGGCCAAGCCCATATCGTCTATGAATGCGGCAAGCTTTACCCGCACCACAATCTCTACTTTATCACGAGCGACGAATGGGATTTGTACGCGCTGCAAGCCGTACTGCTATCGGGTATCGCCCGCCTGTTTGTCTCGATCTATTCGACCCGGATGCGCGGCGGGTACTTGCGATTTCAGGCGCAATATCTACGCCGTATCCGCTTGCCTTACTGGCAGGACGCGGATGAAACGCTCAAAAATGCTCTGAGGGAAGCTGCTAATCGCCGCGACATTGACGCCTGCAACGCGGCTGTATTCGAGTTCTATGGATTATCAAAGGACGAACGGGCTGCGCTCGGTGGCAATGGTGAATAAGAAAGAATTTTGATGGCGATTGATCTGGCGAATTACGAACAAAAAGCGCGTGAAGCTGTCAAGACATTTTGGGAGAGTCGCGGACAGGCGCGGCAAAAACAGGTCGACGCTGGCAAGGCAGACCAAGGCGAGCGCGCCGGCGTTACTGCCGGAAAAAACATGGACGGGTTTTTAGCCTTGGTAGTGGATATCGTCAGGGCCAATGGACTTGAAAATGCCGAGATTCATCAAGAGCGCCGCGTACTCACGCTGCCGGGGTATTTTCGTCCGACAAAGCTCTGGGATCTATTGGTAATGAACGAAGGCCGCCTAATCGCAGCTATTGAGTTCAAAAGCCAAGTCGGGCCGTCCTTTGGTAACAATGCCAACAACCGGGCAGAGGAAGCCATCGGCACGGCGCACGATTTTTGGACCGCCTACCGCGAGGGAGCTTTTGGCGAACAGCCACGGCCTTTTGCCGGATGGATGATACTTCTTGAAGATGCGCCCGAGTCCCGTGCGCCGGTTGCGGATGCGACACCGCATTATTCAGTGTTCAAGGAATTTGAAAATGCATCCTACGCGGATCGCTACAACATTTTGTGCCGTAAGCTAATGCAGGAACAGCTCTACACGGCAGCATCGATCATTGTTTCGCCGCGTTCAGCCATTGATACCGGCGAATATTCCGAGATGAGCAATATGACCGGTCTAAGAACATTCCTAAGCGAGTTGGCTGGACACGTAGCGGCAGAGGCAGCGAGGCGTTGAGGACCTATTGCCTATGCACATCGACCGGGACCGCTAGGCTGTCATTACTGTTGGTACTTAGCGGCTCTACTACTCGTCGCGGATCTCGACCTCGCTGCCCTTCTCAAACGCCTGCGCCTTAAACTCAGCCAACGCCTTGTCGAGCAGGGCCTGCGCTTCCTCGGCCTCCTTGCCCCAAACGACAATATCCACTGGCAGTCGCTGACCATCGGCCGTGCGCTCCCTCAACGCGACGAAGGCCTTGAGATAGGTATTGGGATATTGGCTCATCACGCTGTGTAGGATTGGGCCGCACTGCGATTCGGGCAGGTTGACGGCCACCCGTAGCGAAAGCCGCACATCGTCGTATATCCCGGCCAAGGCATCCTCTACCGACTGGCGGAACAGCGCCTCGACCTCGCGCGGTGGCCCGGGCAGGCTGTAAATCGTGGTCTCGCCGACCCTCGACTCCACGCAGGGAGCCACGCCCGCCGGGTTGGGATGGGCCACGGAACCTTCCGGTTTAGTCGCCATCTTAATCAGCCCTTCGCTGACGTCAGCGCGCTTTTCAATACCGCGGCTTTCCATATAGCGCTCGACCAAGGTTTCATCGACTTCCGTGCCCACCTCCATGATCTTGGCGATGGCCTCAACCGTCATGTCGTCGGGCGTCGGCCCAAGTCCTCCGGTAGTGATCACCACCTGGGTTCCGCGCTGGCAGGCGTCTTTGAGCACGCCGGTCAACTCGTCCATATCGTCGTCGAGAATCGCAATCCGACGCACATAGCCGCCGAGCGCGGCGATCTGCTGCGCCATCCAGAAGGAATTGGTGTCTTGGATCTGTCCGTTTAAAAGCTCGGTGCCGATTGAGTAAATTTCTATGGCCGGTCGCTCGCTCATAGTCTCTTTCTCTGCGGTTGTGTTAGAAGGGCGTAAAAAGATAGGCAAGATGAACCGGCCATGCACCGGGCATTGAACGTAACTAGGCGAGTGGCAATATTAGAATTATCTCATAAACTTTGAGTACGTCACGTTATGTAGGGGCGACTCTTGTGGTCGCCCGTCGTTTAGATTTCAACCGCACCGTCCAATTCAAGGAGAAAAACATGAGCAGCGTCCACGACTTCACCGCCCAAACCATCCACGGCCAAGCCGCCGACCTAGCCGACTACGCCGGTAAGGCACTCCTCGTCGTCAACGTGGCCAGCGAGTGCGGCCTGACCCCGCAATACGCCGACCTAGAGGCACTGCACCGCCAATACGCCGACCAGGGGCTAGCGGTCCTCGGCTTTCCCTGCAACCAATTCAAGGGGCAAGAGCCGGGCAACGAGGAGCAGATCCTCGACTTCTGCCAGACCCGCTACGACGTGAGTTTCCCGCTCTTTAGCAAGATCGAAGTCAACGGCCCCAACCGTCATCCGCTCTACGCCTACCTCGCTGGCGAGGGCGCGGCTTTCCCCGGCGACATCTCTTGGAACTTTGAGAAATTCCTCATCGACAAGGACGGCCAACCGCTGGCCCGTTTCGCGCCTCGAACCACCCCCAACGATCCGGCCGTAGTCGCCGCCATCGAAGAGGCCCTCGCGTGACGCGGCCCAACATCGTCTTCATTCTCATTGACGATATGGGCTGGAAGGATCTCGTCTGCTACGGCAGTTCCTTCTACGAAACGCCCAACATCGACCGCCTCGCCCGCGAGGGCATGCGCTTCACCGACGCGTACGCGGCCTGCCCGGTCTGCTCGCCGACCCGCGCCAGCATCCTCACCGGCAAGTATCCAGCCACCGTCGGCATCACCGACTGGATCGACGTGCACGGACACGTCCACCCAGCGCGTGGCCAGCTCGTCGATGTGCCGTATCTCAAGCAACTACCGACGCACGAGCATTCGCTGGCCCGCGCTCTCAACGAGGGTGGCTATCAGACGTGGCACGTCGGCAAATGGCACTTGGGCGGCGACGGACACCTGCCCGAAGACCACGGCTTTGAGGTCAACATTGGCGGCGCGCACCAAGGCTCGCCCGGGCAGGGCGGGTACTTCAGCCCTTGGACCATCCCCCCGCTCGCCGACGCCGATGTCCCAGAGGGCACGTACCTAACCGACTACCTGACCGACCAAGTGCTCGACTTGATAAACAACCGGGACGAGCGGCCCTTCTTTTTAAATCTCTGGTACTACACCGTCCACACGCCGATCCAAGCCAAACCAGAAAAAATCGCCAAGTACGAAGCCAAAGCCCGCGCCCTCGGCTTGGACCAAGTAGAAACTTTTGCCGAGGGAGAGTACTTCCCCTGCGAGCACAAAAAGAACCAGCGCGTCAAACGGCGGCTCATCCAATCCGACCCGGTCTATGCGTCCATGATCGAGAGCCTCGACGAAAACTTAGGCCGCCTCTTCAACCTGCTCGACGCACTCGGCGAAACCGAAAACACCGCCGTGTTTTTCACCTCGGACAACGGCGGCCTCGCCACCTCCGAAAGCTCGCCGACCTGCAATGCGCCGCTGGCCGAGGGCAAGGGCTGGATGTACGAGGGCGGCACCCGCGAACCCTTGCTGGTGCGCTGGCCCGGCCGGGTCGCCGCCGGCAGCACCTGTCCAGTCCCAATAACCAGCCCCGACTTCTACCCAACGATCCTCGAACTGGCCGGCTTAGACCCCATCCCCGCACAGCACTGCGACGGCACCAACATCGCGCCGCTTATGCGCGGAGCCGAGTCCATTGAGCGCGAGGCCATCTTCTGGCACTACCCTCACTACGGCAATCAGGGCGGCACTCCCGGCTCGTCCGTGCGCTCCGGCGACTACAAGCTGATCGAGTTTTTTGAAGACGGGCGGCTGGAACTGTACAACCTGCGCGACGACATCGGCGAGGATCACAACCTAGCCGAGCAAATGCCGCAAATCCGCGACCGGCTGCACGCGCTGTTGCGCGAGTGGCGCGAAAAAGTGGAAGCCAAAATTTCCCAACCCAATCCCGATTGGCAGGGCTAAAGTGGTATGTTAAATTATCAAAAAACGGAGATCGCGGTCTATGAATGCAGTGTCCCTACAACCCCATCTATGGACGCGGGGAGAATACGAAAAAATGGTGTCCGCTGGCGTCTTTCATCCAGAGGACCGACTTGAGCTAATCAATGGGGAAATCCTCGAAATGACACCACAGAGCAGGGCCCACGCTACAGCAGTCTGTCTAGTGGATGAAGCTCTGAGCGCAGTATATGTCCAAGGCTTTAGCGTGCGCGTCCAAGTCCCCATGGCCTTGGGAGAGTCGTCCGAGCCTGAACCCGATGTCGCCGTAGTCCGCGGCCAACCACGCGATTACCTCGCGTGTCATCCCACGGTCGCTGCGCTAGTCGTCGAAATCTCGGATTCCTCGCTGAGGTACGATCGCGAATACAAAAAAGGGTTGTACGCCGCCAGCGGTACTCCCGAATACTGGATCCTCAATCTGATAGATTCCCGCCTAGAGGTCTATAGAGACCCAGACCAAGACCTAGAAACCTATCGGTCCTGCACAGTACTTACCTCCAACGCCACGGTCTCCCCACTCACTCTTCCCGACGCCTCCATCTCCGTCGCCGACCTACTGCCCTAGTCCACTTTCGTGGCCCAATCTCGCGGCTTGAGAAACACCTCGTAGAGCCGCGCCTCCTCCGACTCTGCCGCTGGCTGCCAATCGTACGCCCAACGCACCAAGGGCGGCAACGAGACCAAGACTGACTCTATGCGTCCCTTGGATTGCAGGCCGAAGAGCGTGCCCCGGTCGTAAACCAAGTTGAACTCCACGTAGCGGCCCCGGCGATAGAGCTGGAACTGCCGCTGCTGACGGCCGTACTCCCATCCCTTGCGCCGATGCAAAATCGGCATGTACGCGGCTATATAGCCATCGCCGACGCTACGAATAAAGGCAAAGCAATGCTCAAAGCCCCCTTCGTTGAAATCGTCGAAGAACAGGCCGCCGATCCCGCGCGGCTCGTCGCGGTGCGGCAGGAAAAAGTACTCATCGCACCATTGTTTGAATTTGGGGTAGAGTCCCTCTCCATAAGGATCGCAAGCGGCTTTAGCCGTCCGATGCCAATGCACCGCGTCTTCCTCAAAACCGTAGTACGGCGTCAAATCGAACCCACCGCCAAACCACCACACAGGTTCCGCCCCTTCTTTTTCCGCCGTGAAGAACCGCACGTTCAGATGCGAGGTCGGCGCATAGGGGTTGTGCGGATGCACGATTGTCGAGACACCCATCGCCTCAAAGCCCCTTCCCGCCAACTCGGGGCGACGCGCCGTAGCCGTCGGCGGCAACTCATTGCCCCGCACGTGCGAAAAGTTCACCCCGGCCCGCTCAATCACCGACCCCTCCAACACGCGCGTCCGACCACCGCCCCCTTCTAGCCGCTCCCAGCTATCTTCGCGGAAAGCACCCTCGTCCTCTGCTTCCAAGGCCGCGCAAATCGCATCCTGTAACCCCAGCAAATACGCTTTGACGGCTTCTTTGTCTATCTGTCCCACTTGTCCTCGTCTCTAAATTGTTCGGTTGTCAGGGTGATAAAGTATAGTCAAGTTATCGTATTGGGAGGAACGCTACGTGAGCAAGAATGAACTAGGCGAACACAGGTTGTCACTTGACAGCCCCTCAACCTCCTTCCACGACCACTGCACTATCCGTATGAGGAGCGAAAACGGCGAGGGCTGAAAATGCACGAGTACGAATTTACCTTGAAATTCAGCTTGCAAAACGCGCAAGCCGACCCGCAGGAGTACGTCGAGTCATTGGGTAAAGCCGGATGCGACGATGCCCTAATTGGCATTGGTCAATGCGGGCGCATCGCGTTCAGTTTTACGCGAGAATCGATATCTGCTTACGAAGCTGTCTCAAGTGCCATAAAAGATATTCGCAAAGTGCTCCCCAATGCGAAACTGGTAGAAGCTGTTCCCGACCTTGTCGGGCTGACAGAGGTTGCCGAGCTATTGGGCTTCACGCGCCAGAACATGCGCAAACTCATGATCCGCGCTGGTGCAACCTTTCCTGCACCAGTGCGCGATGGCAAACCGGCGATATGGCATCTATCTCAGATTCTGGCTTGGATGACTAAGACTGGAAAATACGAGATCAACGAAGCGTTAATAGACGTTACAAAAACCAACATGATGTATAATGTTGCCATAGCAAGCCAAGATCTCGATCCTCAATTTCAACAAAAAATTATCCCACTGATTCGGGCGTGACTGGAACAGTCCCCACGCCAACCCGCTACCGCGACCGCCAAACCGGGTCTATAGTCGTCGAACACGTCCCAGGGCAGTCCCTCCTCCGCTGGTTCTACACCACAAGCACGGGGCATCTTGTCTTTCGCACCGTCTTCAACCGACCCCTTTTCTCCCGCTTCTACGGCTGGTGGAAGCAAACCACTTGGACTCGGCGTCAGATCCGTCCTTTTGTCGAGCGCTATCACATTGATCTCGACGAAATCGAACACCCCCTCAGCCACTATTCCAGCTTCAACGACTTTTTCATTCGCCGCCTCAAACCCGGAGCTAGGCCCTGCGACCCCGACCCCGAGCGCCTCTGTTGCCCCGCCGATGGCAAGGTCCTCGTCTATCCGCAACTCGCAGCCGAGGACGTGCTGCCGGTCAAAAGCAACCAACTCTCGGCCCGCGAGCTCCTAGCCGAAGCAATCGACCCCACCCCATACCACGGCGGTGCCGCCCTCGTCGTCCGCCTCGCCCCCTACGACTATCACCGCTTCCACTTCCCCGCCGACGGCCAAGTAGGTCAAACCCAGTGGATCGACGGTACCTACCACTCGGTCAACCCCATTGCCCTCGCCCGCGTGCCCGACGTTTTCCACCGCAACCGGCGCTCCGTCTGCGAGTTGACGACGCCCACCTTCGGCAAGATTGCTTACATCGAGGTTGGTGCTATCAACGTCGCCAGCATCGTCCAGACGTACTCAATAGGGCCTTGCGAGCGCGGCCAAGAAAAGGGCTTTTTCCAATTCGGCGGCTCGACCGTCGTGCTGCTTTTCGAGCCGGGGGCGATAGTCTTTGACAGCGATCTAGTCGCCGACTCTGCGGCCGGCTTAGAGGTACACGTCCCCACCGGAGCCGGCGTCGGCATCCGCGCTTGACCTGCTCCAGCGGCTTCGACAAATTTCCCGCTCTGCAACCCCTTACTTCTGGAGACCACTTATGTCCCTGCAAATGCGCGTAGGTCTAGGCCAGTTCAACGAACTCACCGACGAAAAGCTCGCCTTTATCAAGCAAATGGGCTGCGACGATTTCCTGATGAATACCCCCAAACTCCCCGGCGACAAGCAGTGGGAATACTCCGACTTGGCCGCCCACAAAAAGCGGGCCGACGACGCCGAGCTGCGGCTGATGGCGCTGGAAAACGTGCCCACATCGTTTTACGACCAGATCATGCTCGGCCAAAGCGGCCGCGAAGAACAGCTCCAGCACATGATCACCACCGTGCGCAACATGGGCAAGGCCGGCATCCCGATCCTCGGCTACCACTGGATCCCCAACAGCGTCTGGCGCACGCCCGAGCCAGCGACCTTGCGCGGCGGTGCTCGCGCCACCCGCTTTGCCCTCGCCGAACACGACCCCGAAGAACTGACCCACGGCCGCGTCTTCACCCACGAGGAGATGTGGGAAAACTACTGCTGGTACTTGGAGCGCATCTTGCCCATAGCCGAGGAAGCTGACGTGCGCCTAGCCCTGCACCCGGACGACCCACCCACCGGCACGACCCTCGGCGGCATAGCGCGGATATGCAGTTCGTTCGACGACTTCAAGCGCAACATGGACACCTTCGACAGCCCGCATCACGGCCTCGACTTCTGCATGGGGTGCTGGTCGGAGATGGGCGGCCACGACAGCGTCATCCGCGCCGTCCGCCACTTCGGCGGGCAAAAGAAAATCATCTACATTCACTTCCGCGACGTCATCGGGCCAGTAGAGGACTTCCACGAGACCTTCATCGACTGCGGCCAAGTCGATACCTTCGAGGTAGTAAAGACGCTCAAGGCGGTCGGTTTCGACGGCTTTATGATCACCGATCACGTGCCCCATATCGTCGATGACTCGCCTTGGGGACACAGGGGGCGCGCCCATTGCGTGGGCTTCATGCAGGCCCTCATCCAAGTGGTCAACACGTAGGGGGCGGTTTACAAACCGCCCCCTACCCAATCGGCTAGTTTCTCATGCTGGAAAATCATGGTCTCTTGGATGCTCGATAGCCGTCCTTTTCCCGCTGCTTTAGCCCGTTGGTACATGGCGTGGGCAATGGCCACATCGACATACGCTAGACCCACTGCATTGAAATAGACCCGCTCCTCGGCTGTTTCCCTGCCGCCCTTTTCGCCAGCAACGACCTCGACCAAATTCGCGTAAACATCCTCGTCGGACAGCTCGCCATCCTTGTACATGCGACTGAGCGTTTGCGTTCTATGCTTTACGGTCTCCCAATCGTCGCACACAATTTTATCGCATTGTTTCGCCACTTCATATTCGTCCTCCCAGCCGCCGATATGGCTGTAGAAGGCTCCGGGCTTCATCCACGCCGCTTTGAGCAGAGGCGCTTGCGCACTAGTGGCAGTGACGAGAATATCGGCACCCTCCATGGCCCGCTGTGCATTCTCATCAGAGGCAACAAAGCGAAGATCGCCAAAGAGGGGCCTCATCTCTTCGACGAACTGCCTTTCTTCGTGGGCATGCTTGGCGGAAATTCGGCACTCCTCAAGGGTTGGGACCGCTGTCTTCATGGCAATTAAGTGCATCTTGGCCTGCTCGCCCGCGCCTATGAAAGCAATGCTTGTGGAATCCGGCTTGGCGAAATGCTTTGCAGCAATGGCACCCATCGCGCCCACGCGCACATTTGAGCAAAGGGTGCCGTCCATGAAAGCAATGGGGAATCCCCTCTCAATCTCGGATAGTATGATCACAGCAGAGAGGTTCTGCACACCGTACTGCTCGGGATTGTTGGGAAATACAGATACCCATTTGACTCCGCAGACCTTTTCGGGCAACAGCGTTGCCGGTAGACAGTTGATGCGCTCTTGGGTACTGTCGTTGAAAATCTGGACAACTTTTTCTGGAAAAAGGATCTCATCTCTGCGGAAGGCGAGCATGGCGTTTTCCGCCGCGCTCATGGCCAAGCGCATATCCAAACATCCGGCTTGAAGGAGGTCCTCCTGCGAAAGAAAGAGACATTCGATGCGATTCTTATCCGTCATAGTTTCGCCTTTCTCGTGGCCTGTTTAATTTTGCTGGAAACTATCTGACGCATAAACAATAATCCATAGGGCATTTTCATCAAATCAGACCGCCACACTCACCAATGGCTTCCCAACAAAGAGCAAGTCTCCTCCTTGCACTCCTGCTCGTCACCCCGGCCCTAGCCCAAGACGAGCGCCCCTCTGTATCAATCCCCCAGCCCGAGCGCCAGCGCTCGACGCCGACACTAGGCAGCCCCTTGACTATCGTCCAAGTGAGCTACAAATACGCGATCAAGGAGCGCGACTACCTCTCGCTGGCCGCACAGGAACTGGTGAAGTACACCCGCACATCAACCCATCTCGAAGTGCCACTGCACTCGCAAGTCCTCTCCCTCGACGACCCTCGTATCGCGGACGCGCTGATGCTCTATATGACCGGCTTTGACTGCGTCATGCGCATAGACGAGCAAGAAAAAAAGGGCCTCTCCCACTACCTGCGCAGTGGCGGCTTGCTCTTTGCCGAGGATATTTTGCCCCTAGAGACGAATTTTCGCACATCCGCTGGCGTAGCCGGCACTCCCTTCGACCAGCAGTTCAAGACCCTGCTCAAAGACCCACAAGTCCTCGGCAGTAGGGGAGGCCACTGGCGCAAGCTACCCAAGAATGATCCGCTCTACTCGGCCTATTTCGATTTCCCCGATGGGCCGCCCTTAAGCGGCACAAACCGGGGCAACGTCTTCGCCTTGGAAGCCATAGAATTCAAAGGTCGAATCGCCGTTATCTTCAGCGACCTCAACATTAGCTGGTTCTGGGCCAACCGCGACGCCGAAGGCCGCGACCGCAGCTTGCAGTTCGGCACCAACCTCTTGATCTGTGCGCTGGCGCAAAAATACGCCGGCCAGCCACTGCCCTTCAGGCGCTGAAATGGACACGGTGCGGCGCGCTCCGTCCTCGGCTGCTTGCTATACGTGCAGCCTCAAGACTTAAGACTCATCCAATCGGCTAGTTGCTCATGCTGGGAAAATCATGGTGTCTTGCAAGCACATATCCAAACTCCTTCTTGCACTCCTGCTCGCCATCCCGACCCTAGCCCAAGACGAGCGCCCCCCTGTATCGATCCCCCAACCCAAGCGCCAGCGCTCGACGCCAACTCCCGATAGCACTTCGACTATCGTCCAAATAGAGTACAACTACGCTATCAAGGATCGGGACTACCTCTTGTCGGCCCCCGAGGAACTAGTGCGTTTCATCCGTGCGGAGACCGAACTCGAAGTGTCGCTAAGCTGGCGCATTCTCGCCCTGCACGACCGGAGCATTATGGACGCGCTGATGCTCTATATGACCGGCTGCGACGGGGAGATGCGCATAACCCAGCCAGAAAAGAAAAACCTCGCTCAATACCTGCAAAACGGCGGCCTGCTCTTCGCCGAGGACATCCTGCCCCTCGGAGCGAATCTCCGCCGCAGTCGAGGCGGTGCCGGCATAGCCGGTACCGCCTTCGACCAGCAGTTCAAGACCCTGCTCAAAGACCCGCAAGTCCTCGGCAGTAAGGGAAAGGACTGGCGCAAGCTGCCCAAGAACGATCCGCTCTATTCGGCCTATTTCGACTTCTCCGACGGACCACCCCTAAGCGGCATCAGCCAAGGCAACGTCTCTGCCTTAGAAGCTATCGAGATCAAAGGCCGGACCGCGGTTATCTTCAGCGATCTCAACATTAGCTGGTTCTGGGCCAGTCACAACGCCCCAGGCCGCAATCGCAGCCTGCAATTTGGCACCAACCTCGTGGTCTTTGCACTGATTCAAAAATACGCCGGCCGACGACTGCCTGTCAGGCGCTGATATGAACACTGCTACGGCGCACTCCGCCCAAGTCCGCGCCGATCTCCTGCTCCTGCTCACAGCTCTGATCTGGGGCTTTGCCTTCGTCGCCCAACGCGCTGGCATGGAGCATGTCGGCCCCTTCTTCTTCAATGGCGTGCGCTTCGCCCTCGGCTGCTTGCCGCTTTTGCCTTTTATCCTGCGAACCGCCGCCACACCGCTCGCATCCCGCCTCCGCCACGCCCTCCGAGGAGGCCTACTCGCCGGGCTTTTTCTCTTTACCGCCGCTTCCCTGCAACAAGTCGGCATCGTCTATACTACGGCCGGCAAGGCCGGGTTCATCACCGGGCTATACGTAATTCTGGTACCAATCCTCGGTCTCTTGCTACGGCATCGCAGTCGCCGCAGCACTTGGACCGGCGCTCTGGTGGCGACCAGCGGTCTGTACCTGCTGAGTGTGGAGCCGCCACTGGCCATTGCCCGCGGCGACGCGCTCGTACTCGTGAGCGCGTTCTTTTGGGCCGGGCACGTGTTGGTCATCGGCAGCCTCTCGCGTCAGCTCGATTGGGCGATGCTGGCTTTTTTGCAATTCTTCGTCTGCTCGCTACTCAGCACAGCCGTCGCCATCGGCACCGAGCCTATCGCCCTGCAACCGCTCGTCGATGCGGCCGTACCCGTGTTTTACGGAGGCGTCATGTCGGTGGGCGTGGCCTATACTTTGCAGGTAGTGGCTCAGCGGCGAGCGGCCCCCGGCCACGCGGCCATCATCCTCAGTCTGGAGACGGTTTTCGCCGCGTTGGGGGGATGGCTTTTGCTAGACGAGGAAATGCCCTTGCGCGGGCTGGTCGGCTGTGGGCTGATGTTTGCGGGGATGCTGATCTCGCAGGTGGGACTGGGACGGCGGTCTAAAACATAAGCCCCATTGCTCCCCGAAGAGAGCCGCTCTATACTATGCCGTTCAAGCGGACCCACGCCAAACTCCCCACCCAGAGAAAGGACCAAAATGTCGGACAACGCACCCAAGGGCGCACTGACCAACCCGTTCGCCCTCAGCAGTGACGACGGCTACACCTGGCTCAAGGGCAACCTCCACTCGCACACGACCAACTCCGACGGCAAAGCTGCGCCCCAGGAGCGGCTCGACGGCTATGTCGGCCAAGGCTACGACTTCCTCTGCCTGTCCGACCACCACAAAATCACCTTTACCGATACCGTCCAAGCCCCAAGCGACTTCGTGCTCGTCCAAGGGGCCGAACTGCACCCGGACAATCCCTTCGGCGGCCAGCGGCACCACTTCGTCTGCATCAATATTCACGAGGACATGGACGCGGCGAAAATGCCGCCTCAGCACGTCATCGACGAGGTCCGCCGCCAAGGCGGTGCGGTCTGGCTAGCCCACCCCCATTGGAGTTCGGTCAACATCCTGCGCGACGCGGTACCTCTTTCAGGATTCGCCGGCATTGAGGTCTTCAACACCACCTGCCGCTGCGCCGGACGCGGCGAGTCGAGCGTGCATTGGGACGACTGGATGGATCTAGAGAATCGCCTCTACCCCGCGCTGGCCAACGACGATTCGCACGCCCTCGAAGCCGACCAGCGCGACACGTACCAAGGCTGGACTTATGTCCGCGTCAAAGAGCGCACCGCCGACGCAGTCGTCGCCGCCCTAGTCGCAGGCGCGTCATACGGCAGCACTGGCCCCGCAATCCACGACATCCAGCTCCGCCGCACCGACCGCGAAGGCGACGACCGCACCCAAGTCGAAGCCACGGTGTCCTGCTCGTCGGCGCAGCGCATCGTCGCAGTGTCCGATTCTTTCGGCACCGAGTACCATCAGCACGGTGCCCTCTTCGAGACCGCGACCTTTGCGCTCAGGGCCAACGCCCGCTGGGTGCGCCTCGAGATCATCGACGAACGCGGCCAAAAGGCCTGGTCCAATCCCTTTGATCTGACCGCACTCGAACGGGCCTGATCGAGTCTATTTCTGCGTCGGCACGCGGCGCGACCAATCTTGCTCGTCAACCCAGCGTTGCTGTTCAAGGGCCATTTGCTGGGCCTTGTCGTAGTAGTGGGGATTGTTCGACAAGGGATGGTTGGCGCGGATCGCCCCCTCGGGAAAGAGATACCAGTCCTCGCGGCCCACTACATAGCCGCGAATGTGGGCACGGGGCGCGTCGTCGGTGATGTAATTGACTACGTAGAGCCTCCCGTCGGGTAGTTGCACCCAGCCCGAATAGCCGCTGTCGGCCGATAGAGCGTGGTCGTTGTCCAAAAAGGCGAAGCGGGCCTCAGTGTCGCCCTGAGATTGCTCTGGGTCGGCTGAAGCACCCGCCCGGGCAGGTGAGCCGCGCAAAGCCTCCGCCGCAGTCTCCACATAAAGCCCCAAGGACGTAGAAAGGCCGCAGGCGACCCGGTAGGTAATGGCCACCTCCCCCGAGCGCAGGCGACCCACCGAGGGACGGCCCAGACAGCGCATCATGTGCGTGCGCACTGGCGTTGACCACGTCCGGCCGCCGTCGCCGGAAAAGCTCTTCCAGCCGCTCAGGCCCTCGCCGTCCTCGCGCATGTAGAGCACCAGAGTGCCGTCGTCCATTTCGGCGAAATCCCCCTCGTTCAAGCGCCAAGGCCCCCCGGTGCAGGACGAACCTCCGGGATCGGGCACCTTGAAAGGCCCTTCCCAAGTCCGTCCCCGGTCGGCAGACAGATAGCACGTCTGCACTTCGACGAAATCCTCAGTCCCCCGCTGGCCGGGCCACTGCTCGGTGAGACCGACGATCAGGTCGCCGTTGGACAACTCCTTAATGGAGGGGACAATGCCCTCAGTCATGCCGGTCTCCTCCGGCCCCTCCCACGTGGCTCCGTTGTCGCGGCTGCGCAACAGGAGATTCATGCAGACGCCCGGCTCCAAGTATTCTTCAAAAGTATCCTTGAGTAGCAAGTCGACGATGAGCAGCAAAGTTCCGTCGCGGCAGGCGGCGATGCGCGAGCAGTTGAGCCGTCCCAGCCCTTGGGCGGTTTCCTCCTCCGTGCGCGCTACCACCACTTGGCGCGGGCTCCAAGTCAGGCCGCGGTCAAAGCTGCGGCGCACGATTATGCGCGAAAAGGGGCGCGAACTGTGTCCCATGCTCTCGCGGTACGTGCATACCAAGGTGCCATCGGCCGCTTGAGCCACATCGGCGAAGGCCTCATAGATTTCGTCATTGCGCGATACAATGATCGTCTGCATGGTTGCCTCTCGGTTTAAAATGGTGCATGATTTACACGATTACCGTGAAATGGATAAATTTGGAGACAATCATGCTGCCAGAAAACCGCATTCCGACGCATCCAGGTGAAATCCTCCTTGAAGAATTTCTGAAACCCTTGGGAATAACCCAAATAGCCTTTGCTAAGCACCTTGAAGTTCCCCTTCAGAGGATTAACGAGATCATACGTGGCAAGCGAGGAGTAACCCTTGAGACCGCCTAGTTATTTTCTCAAGCGCTAGGCACAACGCCTGAGTTATGGGTGAATCTTCAACGGAATCACGATTTGGCCAAGAACCGACCAAAGAAAAAAATTCCAAGGCTGCAAGCGGTGGATGCGCTGAATCTCCGCCCCCTATCGAAGGACTAATATCATGGCTGATCGCCCCAAAATCGCCGGCATCGTCACCGAGTACCGCAAGTACTCCCACGCCCAGCACATCTGCGACCGCTTCTTAGAAGGCTACGGCTGGAACAGCCGACACCACCGCCCGCCCATGGATTTGGTCTCGCTGTACGTGGATCAGCGCCCCGAAGGCGACCTAAGCCAAGATCGGGCGACCCGCTTTCCTCACATGGTGATCTACCCCACCGTCGCCGACGCCCTGACGCTGGGCGGGTCAAATTTAGCCGTTGACGGCGTCCTGCTCATCGCCGAGCACGGCACCTACGGGCGCAATGAAAAGGACCAGCACCTCTACCCGCGCTACGAGCTTTTCAAACAGATCGCCTCGGTCTATCGCACGACCGGCAAGAGCGCGCCCGTGTTCAACGACAAGCATCTCTCTTGGAACTGGGACTGGTGCCAAGAGATGTACGATATCTCGCAAGAACTTGACTTCGCCTTTATGGCTGGCTCGTCGCTGCCCGTTACTTGGCGCACCCCCTCGCTCGACATGCCCCTTGGTGCCGAGATCGAAGAAGCGGTCTGCGTCTGCTATGGCGGCGTCGATAGCTACGATTTCCACGGTTTGGAGACCTTGCAGTGCATGGTCGAGCGCAGAAAGGGCGGCGAGACTGGGGTCAAATGGCTCCGGGCCTATCGCGACGATGCCTTCTGGCAAGCCCACGCCGAGGGAGTGTGGTCGCGCGAGCTTTTTGAAGCCTGCCTCTGCCGCAGCCACACGCTCACTCCGGCACGACCGGGGTTCAACAATCCTTTCCCTACTATCGACGAACTCAAGCACCTAGTCGAGAGTCCCGTCGCCTACCAGTACGAGCACGCCGATGGCCTCCTCTCAACCATGATGCTAATGAACGGGCTAGTCCAGGATTTCAACTTCGCCGCTCGGCTCGCGGGAAGAGACGAGCCGCTTTCGACTCAGATGTACTTGCCCATGCCCCCAGCCCGCACCACGCTGGCCAATTTCTTCAGTCCGCTGGCCAACAACATCGAGCAGATGTTCCTAACCGGCAAAGCAACCTATCCAGTCGAACGCACTCTGCTCACTTCGGGCTTGGTCATCGCCGGCGTCGATAGCCTTCAGCAAGACCAAATCCAAATCGAGACGCCCCATCTAAACACTGCCTACCAAGCCACCGAAGAATCCACTTTCTGGAGGACCTAGTCTCTCCTAAGAACCTCTCGCCCCTTTCCCCGGAGCTTTCGTCGCCCATGGCCACCAAACGCATCGCCGTCATCGCTACCATCTATCGCTACCTCTCGCACGCCCAGCACTTTGCCGACCGCTTCGTAGTCGGCTATCCCTACGGCGGGCGCTGGCACCGCCCCGACTGCAAAATCGTCTCGCTCTACGTCGATCAGCAGCCCGAAGGCGACCAAAGCCAAGACCGAGCGCGCGAATTCGGTTTTGCCGTGTACCCCACCATCGCCGAGGCCCTGCGCTGCGGCGGCGACGAACTGGCTTGCGACGCAGTGCTGATCATCGGCGAGCACGGCGAGTACCCCAGAAACGACAAAGGACAAGTTCTGTACCCGCGCTACGAATTCTTCAAAGAATGCGTCCAAGTCTTTGAACAAGACGGCCGTTCCGTACCAGTTTACAACGACAAGCACCTCTCCTACAGCTTTGACAAAGCGCGAGAAATGGTCGACGACGGCCACCGGCTCGGCTTCCCGATTCTCGCCGGTTCGTCGCTGCCGGTCACTTGGCGGCTGCCCGATGTCGAGCTGCCCTTGGGCTGCCAGATTGAAGAGGCACTGATGGTCGGCGTCGGCGGCTCCGACCCCATGGATTACCACGCGCTAGAGGCCATGCAGTGCATGATCGAGCGCCGCTCCGGCGGCGAGACCGGCGTCAAATCCGTGCAATTGATCGAAGGAGATGCCGTGTGGAAGGCGGGTGAGGACGGCCGCTATTCACTAAGACTGCTAGACTCCGCCCTCTCGCGCAGCGACTCTCCTTGCGGCAAAACCGACGAGGACGGCCGCACCCAAGACCTGCTCGGCAACGGCGAGCTACCCCAGCTCGTCAAAGAGCCAGCCGCGTACTTCATCGAGCACAACGACGGCCTCAAGACGACTCTCCTGATGCTCAACGGCGCCATCCGCGACTACTGCTTCGCCTGCAAGATAGCGGGCGAAGACGATCCCATCTCGACCCAATTTTTCTTGCCCCCAACGCCCAACGTCACGTACTCGGCCTGTCTGGTGGCCAAGATCTGGGAAATGATCGAGACCGGCCGTGCGCCCTTTCCCGCCGAGCGCACCCTAATCGTCAGCGGCGCACTCGAAAGCTGTCTGACCTCCAAAATAGAGGGCCACAAACTGCTCGAAACACCCCACCTCAAAGTGGAGTACCAAGCGCCAGCCGAATCGCATCACGGCCGCTTCTAACAATCTTTAGAGCAACCTGCAAACGAAAGGAAGCATCCTATGTCCACCATCCCCACGCGCGCTTTGCGCACCGGCGTCGAGCTAAGCACGCTCGGCTTTGGCGGTGCGCCTTTGGGCGAGCTGTTCGATCCAGTCAGCGAAACCCAAGCCCAAGACACCCTACAAGCGGCCTGGGACGCTGGCATCCGCTACTACGACACTGCCCCGTTCTACGGCTACGGCAAAAGCGAACACCGCCTCGGCTACTTTCTCCGCCAGCAGGAGCGCAAGGACTTCGTGCTCTCGACCAAGGTCGGCCGAGTGCTCACGGCTACCCGCGACCTCGATTCTTTCGAAAAGGGCTTCTGGATCGGCGGCCTGCCCTTTGACTTCCGCTTTGACTACGGGTACGACGGCATCATGCGCTCGTGGGAAGACAGCTTGCAGCGGCTGGGCCTCAACTCCATTGACCTGCTCCTAATCCACGACCTCGACAGCTTCTTCCACGACAGCGAGCAGCGCTTCTCCGCCCACGTCAACCACCTAATCACCAGCGGCTGGCGCGCCCTCGACGAGCTGCGCTCCCAAGGGCTAGTCAAGGCCGTCGGCGCGGGCCTCAACCGCATGGGGGCCATGCCGCGCTTGCTCGACGCGGCCGACCTCGACTTCTGCATCGTCGCCATGCCCTACACGCTCTTGGACCAGGACTCCCTCGACGGGGAGTTCCCGCTCTGCGAGGAGCGCGACGTGCGCATCGTCATCGGCGCGGTTTTCGCTTCCGGCATCCTCGCCTCCGGCCCGGTCGAAGGTGCCCGCTACGCCTATGACACCGCCTCGCCCGAAATCCTCGCAAAGACCCGCCGCATCCAAACCGTCTGCCAGCGGCACGACGTGCCCTTGCCCGCCGCCGCCATGCAGTTCCCGCTCGGAAATCCCCTCGTCGCAGCGATTATCCCAGGAGCGCAGACACCGGCGCACATCGAGACCAACGCCCAGTGGTTTCAGCACGAAATACCAACGGATCTCTGGGCCGAGCTAAAGGCGGAAGGCTTGTTGCGGGAAGACGCGCCGACGCCATCGTAGGGGTAGGGGCGATTCGCGAATCGCCCCTATGGTCGGTCGCCCCGATGAACGATGAACGAGGTTAAGATGAACCACGCGGCCCCGAGCCAGCAGAAGGCATTCGGCCACATCCTCGGACAGCAATACACAGTTTTCGACGGGCTGGCTGGGATGTACGTGGAAGCCTTCCACCAAGACCGCCACGGCCTCCTCTGGATCGGCACAACCGACGGCGGCGTAAGCCGCTTCGACGGAGCGCATTTTGACACCTTCGGCCTGTCGGATGGGCTGCCCCATCTCTCCGTAACAGCTATTGACGAAGATGCGGACGGACGGCTGTTATTCGGCACGTTCGGCGGTGGAATAGCAGCCTACGACGGGCGCGGCTTTCAGGTGTACACCACCGAACACGGGCTACCTTCCAACGACATATTCGGTCTGCAACCCCAAGCCGACGGCTCGATGCGAGTGCTGACCACAGCGGGAGTGGGTCGGTTCGTCGAAGGACGGTGCGTAGAGTGCATGACGGAACTAGCGGGTAAGCCCCTAGGACTGGTGTACGACATGGCGACCGACTCGGCGGGTACGACGTGGCTGGCGACGCAGGGGCGCGGAGTCCTCAGCATGGATGGCCAGCGCATGAATACAGATTCAGGTGATGAACATGACGCTGTGCAGTTGCAGTGGCCTTGGAATTTCGCTCAAGACGCTGCTGGCAACCTGTGGATCGGTTTCCGCTACGTAGGCACAGAAGTGGTTGTAGGCCGCTACGATCCCGCGAGCCGACAATTCGAGATCATCCGCGTGGACGATGGGGCTGAGGGGGCGGAAGTCGTCCTGAATGGAACGCGCCATGTGCGCGTGGACGACCGCGATCAGCTCTGGCTGAGCCGCCGAGGTGTGCTAGTGTACGACGGAGAGGAATGGCATCCTTTCTCAGCCAACTTGCCAGGTGTTCACTTTTCGGGCACGCGCCTGACCTACGAGGATAGCGAGGGAAATATCTGGGTAGGGCTGTGGGGAGGCGGGCTGATCTTTTGCGATCCAACCAGTATTCAGCTATACGACAAAAAAGACGGCCTGCCCGACAGCGAGGTTCGGTGTCTGAGAGAAGATCAGGAGGGCCGGATCTGGATTGGCACGACCGGAGGCTTGGCCTGCTTAGAGGACAACCAGATCCGGCCGGTGGAGGTCGGTTATACCGTCTTGTCTATGGTAGTAGATCGACAAGGGCAGGTTTGGAGCAATGGCCCCGAGGGACAAGTATTCAAGTCGGTAGGTAGAGAAACCCAAGCGGTCGCGCTGACTGCAGAGGGTGTAGAAATCAATATGTTATTCCAAGGCCGGGAAGGGCGCTTAATCGCCTGCACTTCCGAGTGGCAACTGGGACGGATCGAAGCAAACCGCTTCATTGCGATTGAAGATCTGCGGCCTCTGGGTTATAGAGTCGTGTTACAGGATCGAGAAGGCTCCTTCTGGATGGGTCTGTATGGAACAAGGCCAGCTCTATACAATTACAAGGATGGTCATCTCCGTGCGTGTGACATGGCCGGCATAGAGGCCGTCGGCTATGTGAATGCTTTGTGTGAGTACCAAGACGCGATTTGGGTGGGAACCACTCACGGCCTTTTCGCCATTTCCTACCAAGCCAAAGAAGTGCGCCAATTTACGGCAGACCAAGGCGATCTATCCGCCAATGGCATTATGGCCTTGGTGGCCGACCCGCAGCAAGCATGTCTGTGGATTGGAACCAGCGGCGGCGGCGTGCTGAAGTACGACGGTCAAACCTTCCAAAGCATCCGCCTCGGCAAGTCCGCGCTTGAAAATATCGTCGATGCCATTCTGCGCGATAGCCAAGGCCAACTGTGGTTCGGGACGCGGGCTGGCCTCATTGCGTATCAGCCTGGAGAAACGCCGCCTCGCATCCGCATCCGCCAAGTCGTGGCCGGGCGTACCTGGGATGAACCCCAAGCCGTGTCCTGCCCGGAGAGCACCCCCGAGATTCAGTTCCACTTCCAGGGCCTCAGCTTCAGGAGCGGGGCCGAGCAAATGCGCTACAGCCATCGGCTCGTCGGCCACGGTCCGGCAGAAGAGTGGAGCGCATTCGCGCCCGCCAATCGGGTGACGTACCAAGACGTGCCCGCTGGCCTGTTCCACTTTGAAGTGAGGACCATGGATCGGGATGGCTTGATGTCGGACGTAGCTCGCCTAGAAGTGCAAGTAGTCCCCACTCATCTCCGTCGTCTAGAGCAAATGCTGCGGGTCTCAAATCAGGGTTTTCTCAGCCAGAGCCAAGCCATGGCACGGCTGCTCGAACAAGTCGAATCAATGGCCGAGACGGATATGACGGTGCTGGTGCTGGGCGAGACCGGAGTCGGCAAGGGCGTGCTGGCGCGGCTGCTCCACAATCTCAGCCCGCGCCAAGCAAGTCCCTTTATAGCGGTCAATTGCGGGGGCCTGTCCGCCGGGCTGATCGAAAGCGAACTATTCGGCCACGAAAAGGGGGCCTTTACCAGCGCAAACGCGCAAAAGATCGGCTACTTTGAACGGGCCGATGGCGGCACCTTGTTCCTCGACGAAGTGGGCGATCTGCCCTTAGACTCCCAACGGGCCTTGCTCCACATCTTGGAGGAGGGTCACCTGACGCGCGTCGGCGGCGAGCAGTCCATCCCGGTAGATGTGCGGGTCGTCGCTGCGACCAACAAGGACCTCGAAGAAGCCATTCAGGCGGGGACGTTCCGCGAGGATCTGTTCTATCGGCTGAGCGTACTCTCGGTAGTACTGCCGCCCTTGCGGGAGCGTCAGGAGGATATCCCGCTCTTGGCGGCGCATTTTGCCAGCCGGTGTGCCGAACAGCTAGGGCGACCGACGCCGGTTTTGGGCGAGGAGTTGGTGGCGCATTTGCAGCAATACGCGTGGCCGGGGAATGTGCGCGAGTTGGAGCACGTAATTCAGCAGGCGGTCGTGTTGGGCGACAGGGACGTCATTCAGGTGGCGGACGTGCCGTTTCAGGCTGCCGAGACAGAGCTTGCCCTACCTGTTGAACAAGACTTCGACGGGGATACTGAAGATGAGGACGAAAAGCAGCGCATTTTAGCGGCCCTCCGAGCCACGAACTGGCGGATCTATGGTCCGCGAGGGGCGGCTCGGTTGTTGGGCATGGGCCCGGAGAAGCTGCGGTATCGAATGCGCAAGCACGGGTTGCAACGGCCAGAAAGGCCCTCGCAGTAAGAGCTTGTGCGGAAGATCGCGAATTAGAGAAGTCGCCGTTCGTAAAAAGTCGTTCAAAAGTCGTTCAAAAGTCGTTTGTTTGAACGGAAAATCGTAGATCAGGCTTGCAACGACATCTAATGCCCTCCTCGTAGAAAAGTATTTCTCACTATTTAACCCCCATGTTTTTCAATCCTTTAGGGTAACTCCTAAAGGATTTTTTGTTCTCGACCCTGATTTATGGCACAAAATGTGCATTACGTCGATTCCAAGAGCCGTAAAAACAGTTTACGCATTTTGGACGAGAGGCTCTTATAGAGCAATAGACCGTCCATCAACCTCCCCCGACCTTATCCGGGGACACCTAGAAGGAGACTTCAGATGAGTTCCTTTCGTTCGATGAAGTACCAAATCCTCGCAGCGGCAGCTCTGCTCCTCAGCGGCCCCTACATCACCGCAGCCGCAGACCCAGCCGACCAAGCCCAGTGGAGCGAGTCCGTCCCCCTTGGCGACTCTCCTTGGACCGGTCCGGGCGAGCGCATAGAGGCATATATTGTCGATGGCTTGCTGCACGCCCGCCGCCTCGACCAAAACGACAACCCCCGTTGGCACCTCATCCTCGCCGAAGCCGACCCAAACCAACCTCCTACTCTCGAACAACTCGGCGGCAACACCGCCATCGAAGTGCGCCACGCCAACGGCATGTACTTCGTCCGTGACACCTTTCAGAGTTTCCCCTCGACCCTAGCGGCCCATCGGCAACAACTGGCACCAGAGGCATTCGCTAGCCTCGACACCACCCTCCGCCAGAATGGCATTGACGGGAACGGGAACAGCTACCGTGTGAATATGACTCCGGATAAGCTCCAAGAAATACCACCGGAGGCGTTCGCCAGCGTTGACTCCACTACTCTGGCGGGTCTGGTCAAACAACTGGGGCCGGAGGCGTTCGCCAGCCTTGACCCCACCACTTTGGCTCTGATCAAAAAACGAGTGCCGGAGGCATTCGCCAGCCTCGCCAGCAGCATTGGCCAAAGTTCACCCCCTCGGGTTCTGCAACGCGGCATCTTCAAATGGGAGAAAGATGGGCAACTCTGGGTAGCTCTAGGACCGAATAGGGACCATTGGGATACGCTCATTCGCCTGACTCCCACGACGTTCGTGCCGGAAAAGCCGAATAAGGGCGCTTTCGCCGACGGAGCTTTTTTGACCTGGGACGACGCCCATGTCTGGGACAGCAGCGGAATGCTGATAGCCAGCTATGCCTCCCCTTTCATGCTGGACTTTAAGCAGCAACGCTACAAGTTGGCCCGGGGTGCCATACCCTTCAATATCGAAGCCCAGCGCTGGATCAACCCCATTGAGCACGGCGACCGCATAGGGTGGTTCAAGGGTAAAGTGGTACTGCTGCACTTTTGGGCTACTTGGTCGCCCGAATCCATCGAACAACTCGCCCACTATGACGAGTTATACAAAAAGCACAAAGATCAGGGCCTCGTCGTCATCGCCATCCACAGCGCCGAAGAAGCCGACGATGCGGATGCCTTCGTCGCCGAACGCGGTTATGAGTTGCCCATAGCAGTGGACGAAGGCGCGAGTGCCCAGCGCTACGGCGTTTGGAACTTCCCCCAATCCGTCCTCCTCAACCGCGAGTGTCGAATAGCTTGGCTCAGCAAGGACGGCGAAGCGCCGAGCCAGACTCAACTGAATTACCTGCTCGACGACACCGACAAGTTTCCGACCCACTAACCCCTAGCGAGAGGTTTTCACCATGACTTGTGCTAAAATTCTCTGCACCGGCCTCGTAGCCGGATTGATCGTCGCCGCCTCAGAAGCCGCCGCAACCTCTTGGTACCATTCGGAGGACCTACCGGCCTCAGTCGGCGGTTCCGTCCAAGCGCAACTGCGCCAAGGCTGGCTACACGCTTGGCGCGTGGATGCCGAGGGCCAAGAACTGTGGCATACCATTCTCGGGCGGGCAGATCAACCGGGGCAGATTGAGAAGGTCAACCCTTTTACCATAGTCGTCCACCACCCGGACGGTCAGTCGCATATTCGGGACGATCTTAACCGGAACCGCCTGTCTGGACACCGCCAAGCACTGGTGGGCGAGCCTTTCCCCGGCCTAGAAACCGAGATCGGCGACCCGACAGCCCAATCCACGTACCGGTCTGCCGACAAGCCTTCTACTCACCTGACCCGCTGGCAACGCGACTACTGGGTCTGGGCCGGCTCTGGCCCCTCGGACGCCCTGCTACATACCGTCGTCCGCCTCGCCCCCATCCTGACTATTCCCCAGCGCAAAACCTTGGAAAAACCCACATCCGAACAGGCAATCCTACATTGGGACCGCGCCGAATTCACCGACGACGGCCAGACC
This sequence comes from Candidatus Latescibacterota bacterium, assembly GCA_022819745.1. Next base: position 185,822 of record JAJEGS010000034.1, read on the forward strand.
TTTGCCGTCCGCTACATCAGCCCTAGGGAAATGGAAGTCATGCACCAGCGGCACACTCTGGATCAGGGAGCCGTGCCCTTTGAAATTGACATTGAGCGCTGGGTGGCACCCGTCGCCGGTTATGAAGAGTCCCCCCTGAACAGTCTAGCGCAGTTACAGGGCAAGGTGGTCCTACTCGACTTTTGGGCTACGTGGTGTTCGCCCTGCATAGAAAAACTGCCCTATGTCGCCGAGCTATACGAGCGCTATCGGGATCAGGGCTTTATCGTCATTGCCCTGCATTCGGCGGATCGGGCCGACAACTTAGATAATTATGTCGGCCAGCATGATTATTCGTTCCCGATTGCTCTCGACACGAGCGAGACCGCCTGGCGCTACGGCGTCACGGGCATACCCCGCTATTTCTTGATCGGCCGGGATAACCGCATCGTCCCTGTAGAGGCACCCGGCAATTTCCCGCCTACTGAAGAGCAAATCAAGGCGCTGCTGCAGACCGGTAGCTAAGTCGGGACCAACAGGTCCATTGTCCTAACGACGCTTCGCCGAAAGGATTAGTTATGCCCCTGATGACACTACCAGAGGCCGAAAAGCGGCAAATTTTGGCGGCCCTCAAAGTCACCAACTGGCGGATCTATGGCCCGAGGGGGGCAGCTCGTTTGTTGGGTATCGGCCCAGAGAAGCTGCGGTATCGAATGCGCAAGTACGGACTGAAACGACCAAAAGCTACTTCGTAAATGCCAGCCCCGTAGCATGGACAATCACCGAGGGTTTTCCTACAATCAATCCCTCCCCCCAAGGAGGGATCCCAATGTCATATCAACGCCCAATCGGTTTGATCGTCGGTTTCTTGGCCGTTCTCGCCGTCTGTGCTAGCTACGGAGCCGAGCAACACTACTCGCCCCAAGAGCTAAAAGCGGCGAAAGCACAACTGCGCGAGCACAATCGGTTGTGGACGTTCGAGGAGGGAGCCATCCTCGGCCAGAAATGGACGAGTCGTGCGCCAGAGGACGCCGAACTGCGGGCGCTCTACGCGCGTCAGCTAGAGGGGCAGTTGGACGGGCGCCGAGAGATCCAAGAGCAAGCCGACGCGATCTTGGAACGGGAGCCGGACAATCCGTGGGGGCTCTACGCCCAAGCACTCGCGTTTCTGACGGACTGGCAGCATTTCGACGAGGCAGCCGAGTCTAGCCTACGAGCTTGGGAGCTGCTGCCCCAGCCGGAATTCGCCGCGACGTACCTTCAGGCGCTTCGGTTCAGGAATACGGAAGCGGGAATGGCATTTCTGGACTCCCTAGATGCGGAGACGCTCCAGCATCCCGAAATCCTCCATGCCCGCGCGGAACTCGAGTACCGGGCACAGTACTCGCTGAATAATCCCGCCTATGCGGACACGAGCTTCGCTACTCTGGCCACGCTGCGAGCGCGTTGGCCCGACCACGTCAGCGGCTACCTTAGCGCCGCGCAACAACTACACCGGTCCGACAAGCCGCAGGAGGCGCTCTCGCTAATTGAAGAGGCCATTCGTCTCTCCCCAAGCTCCGCAGATGTGCGCTATTTGCATTGGCAGATTCTCAACGAGACGGATCAGCTCCCCGCCGACGAGCGACGCGCCGCCATTGAGGCCAGCATCGCCGCCTATCGGCAGGCCGTGCCGGAGACCGTGCGCGGCCTCGCCCTGCTCACCATGGCTTATAGAAACGTACTCGAGGACGAAGAGCAGGCCGCGGCGTTCGAGGCGAAGCTGATGGCGCAGGCTCCCGCGAGTTGGCATGCGTCGCGGGTCCACCAAGAGAAGTTCCGACGGGAGTACCAACGCTTACAGTCTGAGTTGGAGCGCATCGTCCGCAGGGACGCGCCCGAGTACCAAAATCGGCTTCGCCTCATCTGCGACGCGGCCTATCGGTTCCTCGAAAAACCCCTCTACGACGATAGCTTCCGCGAGGGGCCGTACCGAGCGCTTCTTAGTTCCCTAAGCGCCATGAACCCGGTTCCGGCCGAGGAACTCGCCGAGGCGGTGCGCGGCTTGGTCCGCTACGAGCAGCAGCCCAACCCGTACGTAACGTACGGTGCCCTTATCTTGATGACTGATCGCACGCCGTACGCCGAGGAGGCGGCCGAACTCGCTCAGGGCGTCATACAAGCCATGCTTGATAGAGCCGAAGAGGAAGCGGGAGGGTCGGGTCGGATGAACTTCTACTTGGGCCTCATCTACGACGCCCTCGGGTGGGCACTCTACAAAGCGGGTCGCGTCGAGGAAGGCCGCAACGAGATTGAGCGGGCACTGAAGTTCTCGCAGAGAAACACCCGTGCGCATTATCACTTAGGCCAGATGTTCGAGCACATGGCGACCGGGGCCGAGACTCGGGAGACAGCCGACACTTGGCTCGACAAGGCGGCGGACGCCTATCTCGCCGGCCTCGAAGTCCGAAGTTGGGGCCCCAATCCCTGCCAAGCGGCCTTAGCCGCGCTGTACGAGCGCCGACACGGCTCGCGCGAAGGGTTCGACGAGTATCTTGCCACACTCCGCGGCGAGGACGCTCCCAGTCAAATCCGCTTAACGCCCAAGATCAACCTCCACCTTGAACCAACCTCTGTTGAGGGACTCCCCGATCGCACGCTCAATCTTCCCCCCGGCTTTAAGGTCAAACTCTTCTCCGACCAAGTAGATAAAGCCCGCTTCATGGCTTGGGACGACCAAGGCGTCCTACACGTGGCCAACATGAAGCCTCAGAGTACATGGAACCCGGTCCCCGGCCGCCAAAGCACGGTGTTAGCCCTGCCCGACAAAGACGGCGATGGCCGCGCCGACACCGTGTACAAAGCGGTCGATGACCTTAACTGGCCTCACAGCATCGCCTTCTATCAGGGAGCGCTCTTTGTCGCCGACGACGATGCGATCTACCGCCTCGAAGACCGGGACGCGGATGGCTTCTACGAGGAGCGCACCGTCTTCGCCGAAGTGCCCGGTTTCATGGGTCGTCCCGTTGAGCACGTGACGCATACGCTAATTTTCGACGAGTCCAACGACAAGCTCTACTTCCACATTGGCTCAGGTTGCGACGTCTGCCGCGAAGACGACCCAGAGCGCTCCACCGTCATGCAGATAAACACCGATGGTACAGGTCGGCGGATCTATGCCTCTGGGCTACGCAATGCCATCGGCCTCGCCTTGCACCCGGTCACCGGCGAACTGTGGGCTGCCAACACCGGGCACGACCGCGAAGGCCCAGATCGACCGCCGGAGTGGATCACCCCCCTGCGCGACGGCGGCTTCTATGGCTGGCCGTTGGCGTACGGGGACAAAGTCTGGACCGATTTCTCCTCCTACGGAAGGTCCATCTTTCCGCTGACCGCTGCCGATTCGCTGTTGGTTGCCAACATGGATACTCCAGCCGTCCTCATTCCCGCCCACTTGGCCCCCATGGCGCTGCATTTCTACACGCACGACCAGTTCCCGCCCCAGTACAAACACGCCGCATTTGTCGCCTGCCGCGCTGGAGCTTTGGGCAGCGATCCCGGCTACAAGGTCATGGTGCTCTTTGCCGAGCCAGATGGCTCCAACGCCCGCGTCGCCGACTTTCTCACCGGCTTCCGGCTCGATTCCGACGAGGACAACGGGGATTCCGGCTTGAGTGGGCTCTTCGGTTTTTTCTCTTTTAGTTCCGCTAACGTGTGGGGTAAGCCGGTTGGGCTTGCTACCGACGAGGCTGGACACCTCTACTTGACCAGCGACGAAGACACCCAAGCCATCTTCCGCATTGAGGCCAGCCCCCAAAATCCTCAACCCTGAACGGGCACCTAGGTATTAGATGCTTCGACTCCGCTTCGCTCCGCTCAGCATGACCGCCGCCGACGCATTGCTTGCGCGTCATGCTGAGCGAACATACCCAAGTGCCAGGAATTAAGTGAAAAGTCTGCTGCTCATCGCCCTGTGCTGTGTGTCGCTACACTCCTGCGGCAAAAGCCTCGTTGACCCGAACATGCAGCCTCTGTCCGCGGCAACCCCCCAAATAATGGTCCACTACATGCCTTGGTATGCGTCGAAACCCGTCAGCGGCGAGTGGGGCTGGCACTGGACCATGAATCACTTCGATCCCGACACCATCGCCGACGATGGCCGCCGCGAAATAGCCTCTCATTACTACCCATTGATCGGGCCGTACGATTCAAACGACCCACGCGCATTGGAATGTCACGTATTACTTATGAAGTTCGCGGGCATCGACGGCGCGATTATCGACTGGTACGGCATCAAAGATCACCGAGATTACGCCGCGATCCACCGCAATACCAATCGCCTAATAGCGTACATCAAAAAGGCCGGCTTGAGCTTCGCAATATGTTACGAAGACCAATCGATAAAACACCTCGTCAACGATGGAATTCTCCGCGAAACCCAAGCCCTCAGCCACGGCCAAGAGGTCTTGCGCTGGATGCAGGACCACTGGTTTGTCGCCGACGAATACGCCAAGATTGCTGGCCGACCCCTGCTTCTCGTCTTCGGCCCGCAGTACTTCAAAGGGGCGTCGTGGAAGGAGCTATTTTCGGGCTTGCCGCAATCTCCGTACTTCTACACCCTGAACTCACTGCAGGAAGGAGCCGATGGGGTATTTGGCTGGCCTCCAGTACACGACGACCGCGTCGTATCTCCCGCCGCTTGGCGCGCCTACCTAAGCCAGCTCTACGAAAAGGGCGGCGTTGGCACGGCATTTCCCAAGTTCCACGACATCTACGAGGAAGCCGGTGTGCGCGAAAGCTACGGGTACCTAGACGACCAAGAGGGAGCAGTTTTCGGCGAGACGTTAGAACTCGCTGGAGCGCGCGCGTCGCTGATCCAGATTGTCACTTGGAACGATTACGGCGAGGGCACCATAATCGAGCCGACGATAGAATTCGGCTATCGCTATCTCGAAGCGCTACAGAACTACCGCAAAAAGCACGCCGGCAAGACCTTTCCGTACAACCCAGAAGATCTGCGGCTACCCATCGCGCTATACCAGCTTCGCCAGCAAGCAGCAGCGGACGGGCGGACGGCCACTCATCTCGACAGCGCCGCAGCATTTCTGTTCGCGTCGGAGAATCAGGCCGCGAGAAAAATACTGCTCCAAGACGCCATTGACTAGAGCAGACAGAGGAAATACCCTTTGACGACCCTTTTACCTGGAGCATATCATGGGCCTAACCACTGCCGAACGCCAGCAATTCCACGACCTCGGCTACGTAGTCAAAGAAGACATCTACTCCCAAGCCGATCTCCAACCCCTCAAAGACGGCCTCACCGCCGTCATTGACCAGACGTGTGCCACTCTGCAAGAAGAAGGGCTACTCGGCGCGGAAACCTTTGCTGCCGAACCCTTTGAAACCCGGCTCGGTGCCCTTTTCAAAGCCGATGTCGAAGTCGGCGAGCGCGTGACCCGAACGATCATGGGGCACGGCGGCGGCGGTTTCAAGGAACAGGCCATGCTCGGCTTTTTGCGCCACCCGCCGCTCGTCTCCTGCATCGAAAGCCTCGTCGGCCCGGACATCATCGGCTCGTCCGTGTACCGCGTCCGCCCCAAGGCTCCCGGCTACTCGCGCGGTGCCGTGCCTTGGCACCAAGACTCGGGCTACTTCATGCCTCACTGCGACGGAAGTCTGATCGTGACCTGCTGGATTCCCCTCGTCGATGCCACCATTGCAAACGGCTGTCTGTACGTCTTGCCCAAATCGCACCGCAGCGGCGTCTATCGCCACTACACCGGCGGACAAGGCGGGTACCTCGAAATCGCCCGCGAAGACCTGCCGGCTCCTGAGCCGGTGGCCTGCCCAATGCGCGCCGGCTCGGTGCTCTTTATGACCAATCTCACCCCGCACGCCTCCTTTGAGAACAACACCGACATCGTCCGCTGGAGCGTCGATCTCCGCTACCAAGACGCCGAGATCCCGAACAACATCGGCGAAGACCCCAAAGACTTCGACCCAGAACGCGATCCGGTCACCATGGCCTGCTGGCCTGGGGAGGGCGACTTTGTCATCAAAGACGCCCAAAATCCCGAGCGCGAAATCACCGACGTCGCCGAATTCAAGGAAATCCGCACCCGCTACGAACAGACCCCCGTACGCAACCCCGGCCGCGGCTGGACCCCTTTTGCCGAGCGCCGTTAGGAATTAGGAATTGAGAATTGAGAATTAGGAATTAGAGCGTGACAAGCCGACCGAATCTGAGGGACGGTTGGGGTAATTCCTAATTCGTAATTGAAAAATTATGACCAACGACAAAGCGCTAAACTTCACCCACTGGATTTTCGATCTCGACAACACCCTCGCCGATAGCGCCATTGATTTCAACGCTATGCGCCAAGAACTGGGCCTGCCTTTGGGGAAAGGGATGCTTGAAGAGATTGACACGCGCCCCGCTGCTGAAGCGACTGCGCTCAGACGCCGCCTTGCCGCACTCGAAAGCGAGTACGCGCTTCGCGCCCAACCCCTACCCGGCGTCCACGCACTGCTGAGCTCACTCGTCGAACGCGGTTTCCGGCTCGGCATCCTCACCCGCAACAATCACGCCAATGCGTTGCAGACGCTCGCCATCTGCAACCTCGCCGAATTCTTCGATCCCGCCCACGTCTTAGGCCGCGACGAAGCCGCCCCCAAGCCCGATCCCGATGGCATCCACAAGCTGCTCGCCGCTTGGGGTGCAGAACCAGCAACCGCCGTGATGGTCGGCGACTTCCGCTACGACCTCGAAGCCGGCCGCCGCGCCGAGGTCGCCACCATCTACTACGACGCTGAGGGCCAAGATCTCTGGACAACCGAGGCCGACTTCCGCGTCCAAAGCCACGCCGAACTGCTCGCGCGATTGTCTGGGATGAGTTAAATAAGACGCGACGATTTGGTGTGATCAAGGATGAATGGCCCACGGAGAACACAGAACCATGAGCCGAATAACCCAACAAAAACAGATAGAATATTTCATTAAGTATGCAGGATCTTGCTTGGATATCTGGAACTCAATCGTTGGTCAGCAAGTACATTATGGTGCTGAACTGAGGACTGTTGTTGGAATTAAAAAAATTGATGATTGCATATTTGTCGATGTTGGGTCTGCAGAAGGACAGAGATTAGGCAGGTTTCTTGGGTTTGGAAAAGGAGGGGGCTTCGGTGACTACCACTTTTCAAAGGTTTTCACTCACTTGACACTTCCCAGAGAAATCGAGAATGAATTAGAAAAACGTTATTGGAATTTTATAAAAGAGGATTTGATCTGTGAAATTAGAAATCTGGTTTCACGTCCTTCGATTGATCAATCAACATATAATACCTTTAATGAAATATATGATAGGCTAATGAGAGCAAATCGGACGCGACAATTGTCCGAGCAGGACATACAAAAAATAAACGAATACCAGCAAAAATTAACGGACAAAATGATCTGTGAAATCAGAAATCTGGCTTTACATACTTCGATTGATCAATCAACTTCTAACACCTTTTATGAAATATATGATCGACTAATGACAATGAACAAGAAGAGAAAATTGCCAGAAGAGATTATCCAAGAGATAAATAGATACCAGCAAAAATTAACGGACAGAAAGCGGTTCACTAATTTGTCTGAAAAGGCTATGAATCCTAATGTAAGGGCACACTTTTCACTTCCGGAACTAGATGAGGATGACATACAGCTTGTAGGAAAATGGGATCCGCTCCTGAATAACCTCGACAGAACTTCATTAATAGAGTTAACAGAAACTGACAACAAGGCTAAATGGGAATCAGGTCGCTTACTATCAGCAAGATCTGCAGAAAAAATAGCTAGGTGTTTTTATAGAAATTATGGGAAAGAGGTAAAAGACGTCTCGATTACACAGATAGAAAAAAATAACAACTTCGATTGGAAGGATTATGACCTAGACGTTGATGGACTTCATGTTGATATCAAAAATTCGCGTCAATCTCAGAAAAGTAAAGATAGATATACTGAATATTGTATTCCTAGCTTCAAGTGCAGCAGAAGAACAAACCAAGAAGTGAGAATTGCCGGTGTTTTTTCTCCTTACCTAAGTACACGACAGTAACATGGGTTGATATTGTCGGGCTTGTTTAGGTTGGTCTCGTGTTTGGTGTATGATTTGTGTGAGTTGGTCTAATCCTTTTCGAAAGAGGCTTATGGCTTTTCGTCCATGTTTTTTTATCGGG
>JAJEGS010000001.1 GCA_022819745.1 Candidatus Latescibacterota bacterium
GGCCTGAGATGGCTCAAACGGTGGATCGCCCACCAACGCCAACGCTTGCCCCCCTTCAATGCACAGTTGGCACCCACAGGAATCAGAACCGTTAGGAAAACCAAAAAACCTAGCAAAAAGTAAAAATGTAAGGGAATCAGATTCTTGCATATAAAAATCAGCTTGTATCATATCTGATCGAGATATATACAACCTATAAATTAAATCTTCCGTTGTTGCAATCTTTTCTTTTTTAGACATAATAGGCTTTGTTGCATGAATCGGCGTTCATTCTTGTCCAGGGAGCCTATCCAACTTATCGCCTCTTCGGTTGTGAAGAAAGCTCGATATACATTGGTCCCCAAGCCTCCGAAGTGGTAACTAACTATTCCATCGCAAAAGAACAACCTCTTCGCGTAAATGCTCTTGCGTCGCTGTAGAAAACCGCGTACGAAATAAATCAATATCCATTACTTCATAGCCAAGTTCTTCCGCTATACTTGCTAAAAGCTCTCCTGTACGAATTAAAATCCTGAAGAAAGAAGCCTGATCTCCGACGACATAAGCGAGCTGGGCACCCGGTGCTAAAACTCGTTTTAATTCTTCTAAGTGACGCGCCATCCCTCCAAAATACAATCTCACTACTCGAGCATAGAGTTTTTCAAATCCCGACGTCTTTTCCAACTCTATCCGACGAGCCTCTATCCGATCCGCCAACTCTTGTATGCGTTCATTATCCTCAACCCAGCTCTCGTCTGTATCTGCTTTATACACCGCCCTAGTGTTGGACCGAAGTAATCTCTGCTTTTGCCGACGCAGATCGGCGCGATTGTTTATGTAACCAAGTAAAACAGATTCAAGACGAGTCGTTCTCGTATAATCTTTTTCATTGGGATATGGAGGCGAGGTTATGACAGCATCGAACATCAACGGCTCTAGGCAGGGATCTACGCTGCGTGAATCCGTAAGTTTTACTAGCGATGGTACACTTCTGTAGCGCTTGATCTGGGTATGGCATAAATCATTCGCCATGTCTTTTATGCCCTTTAACCAAGGTGCAATAACCGGAGCATCTTCTTTCGGCTTTCCAACCCCAACTTCTGGACCAAAGCGCAAATTACTGATGCTGTAAACTAGCTGTTTAGCAAGTGCTAGCCTTTCATGTGCAATTAGATGTTCATCTGGATTTTTATCTAAGTTATTTATGAGTGTAAGAGCCTTATGGAGTGGTTTTGGGCTTATGGAGTTTTTGATGAGCAACGATTCTAATTGGGGGGCTAAGGGTTTCAGATTCGTTTCTTTGCCGTTGACAAAAGGCTTAAAAATAGGATCGTCTTCGATGCCTTCTTTTTCTAATTGAGCTTCTACTTCTTTAGCAATACCCTTGGCATGTCTAACAAGCTTCTCAGGATCTATATCCCATGCCACCTTAGTTTGAGCGAAGAACTGCACCACAGGATTGGCCTCTAAGCCCGCACTGGGAATACCATTCTTCTTGCACTCCACTAGGGTTGTTCCCGTACCACAAAATGGATCCAAGACCCAGTGGTGCTTTGTCAAGCCAAACCTTTCGATATAGCGGCGAACCAAGTGAGGCGGATAGGAAAGAACAAACCGATACCATTCGTGGACAGGCAGATCTTCCTCGTAAATTCGGTTTAATTCTTCCCCGGCTTTAGTTTGCACTGCATATACCATCTCTCTACCTTTCTCAATCTTGGACTTTAGCCTCGTCTTCAACAGAAGAGCCGATTGTTTCGCCGAGACTGTAAACGGGGGCCAATTCGCCGATCATATCACTCATCTTCTGTCTTTCAGACGAGTTTGCCAACAATTGATTAAAGTCCGCTAAACTCATTATGATTGCTTGGGATACATTGCGTCGTTTGACAATATATCTAGTCCGATTTTGGACGACTGAGTCTATTACCTGACCAAAGTTATTTTGAGCTTTGGTCGAAGCTATGACTTTTGTTTCCATAGAGTAAACGCCTCCTGATTTAGTTATATTAGCTAATATAGGCTATATAGCTATCCAATATATCTCTGTCAAGGCTCTAAGTGGTAGAATCGGAAAGATAGACTCTCAGCCGCCTAGATGAGTCGCGAAAATTCCGCGTCGCACTCGGCAGCTAAAAACCAAGGACCGCCATGAACTCACTATTTCGCCTTCAAGCGCCCTCCGCAGCCGACTTGGACTCCTTCCATCAAGACGGCTACATCTTCTACCCAGACGTACTCAAAGACGAGGCACGGCGCAGCCTAACCAATGAAATCCTCGGCCTCGACTCGGTGCGCCACTACCTCGACGCCTTGGACGAAAAATCCGCCGCGCCCCAATCCTATTTCGTCCGTCCTTGGAACGACCGCGGCCCGTGCGGCGACCGCCTCATCGACGATCCCTTTGTTATCGCGCTGCTGCAAGCCACCATCGGCCCAAACTACCACTTCTGCCACTCCGCCCTCAACCTCGCCCCACGCGACATAGGCCCCATTCCCTTTCACCAAGACCACCACCACTGGAAGCACGAAAACCCCGTCAACCTCGCCGAGCGCGACAACTACTACATTCAACTTCTCTACTATCCCAATGGCTTCACACTCGGCGACCGCAACCTCAAGGTCATTCCCGGCAGCCACCTCGTCGCTCCGACCGCAGAGGCCACGCCTGAGCGCATGCTGGCCGGAGCATACGACGCAGAGGCTGGGCGCGAACTAAAAGAGATGCGGCTCGCAGTGCCTCCGGGCAGCATGGTCTATATCAACGCTCGGATCTTCCACGCCGTCGAGGCCAAACCCGCGGACTCCCCCCAGCCCTATCGCATCTTCAACATCGACATCTTCAAAGAAGCCGGGCCGCCGCATCGCTATACGCAGGAGATCCCGCCCGAGTGGATTGAACGCGCCAGTCCCCAACGCAAAAAACTCTTTCTCCGCGAGCCTTATACGGAGGGATGCTGGGCAGCCTGAGCACTTTTCGTTTCGGCATGGCAACACCCGACTCAAGACATTACAATATCACCGTCCACTGTCTACGGCAGCCAGCAGCAAGTGCCGTCTTCGCTATAGGAGCTTTGCCATGAGAGTAGCCGCCATCGCCACCATCTACCATCCCAAGTCGCATGCCGACGTCATCGCCACCAAGTTTATGAAGGGCATGTCCACGGACGAGGGCCTGATGCCCCCAGAAGTGGACCTAGTATCCTTGTACATTGACCACGTGCTGGAAAACGATATCGGCGTACGCTTAGCTCAAGATTACGGGGTACCCATCTATCCCAGCATCCGCCGCGCCCTGCACGCCGGTGCCGCCAAGCTCGATGTAGATGCGGTGCTGCTCATCGGTGAGCACGGCGATTACCCTTGGAACGAGCGGGGCCGCCACATGTACCCGCGCCGCTATTTCTTTGAGCAAATCGCTGGCGTCTTTGCCGAGAGCGGCCGCTCGGTTCCCGTGTTTTCAGATAAGCATTTTGCGTATGACTTTAGAGACGCCCAGTGGATGTGGGATCGGGCCGAAGAACTGGCCATCCCGCTGATGGCAGGGTCGTCGCTGCCCTTGTCTTGGCGCTCGCCTTGGCTGGAACACCCCAAGGAGACGCCCATTGAGGAAGCGCTATCCATCGGCTACGGCGGCATCGAGGCATACGGGTACCACGCCTTGGAGACGTTGCAGTGCATGGTTGAGCGACGCAGCGGTGGCGAACGAGGAGTGGCGTGGGTGCAGTGCCTCGAAGGAGACGACGTGTGGCGCGCCCGCGACGCGGGACTGTGGTCTGGAGAACTAGCCGAGGCCGCTTGCGCTGCGATTGCTAAAAAGCCGGATGGGCCGATGGAGGAACATGCCAAGGAGCCAGCCGTTTTCCTCATGGAACACGGCGACGGCTTGCGCACGGCGACGTTGATGCTCAGCGGCTATGTCAGCGACTTTGCCTATGCCGCACGGGTAGGAGGGCAGGTGCAGGCCACGGAGTTCTACTTGCAGAACGAGGGGCCATTTGCCCATTTCGGCTATCTGTGCCGCAACATCCAAGAGTTTTTCAAAACGGGTCAGGCCCCGTACCCGCCCGAGCGCACCTTGTTGACGACTGGGGTTATCGACGCGGCGATGAATTCGCGCCACGAAGGGCACCGCCGCGTCGAGACGCCTTACCTAGACATCGCCTACCAGTCTTACGACCAGATGCCGCAGCGGCCACAGGGGACGCGGCCCAGCGGTGCCAGCATCGATCCGCAGTCGCCCGACATTCTGTAGGACTTAGTGTGCGCCGCGCCGGAAAAAGGCGTCGAGAGAATAGCGTCCCCCGCCCGTTAGAAACAGCGTCGCAAAAGGGAAAAAGTACAACAGCGCGAACTCCTTTTTCGCCCACGGGTCGTCCCCGTGTATTATAAGCGCGGCCACTAGCATGGTGACCATGAGCGGCACGGCAGCCCAGCGGGTGGCGAACCCCAAAATCACCGCTAGGGCGCAAAACGCTTCGGCACCGGTGGCCAAGGCCATGCTCAGCGACGAGCCGACGCCCAAGGGGTCGGGAAACGAGGAGGAACGCTCCGCAAAGCTGGTCAATTTACCCCAGCCGTGGGCGAGCAACATCATGCCGCCGACGGACACCCGTAACAGCAGCAGCCCCAGTGAATAGCCAACGCCGGCCGAGGGGGCCGGGCCGAACAACAGTCTTCTTAGGATCATATTCTCTCCTTGAGTCAACCAGCTTCAGTTTCTCTCCTTGAGTCAACCAGCTTCAGTCTTTCAATTCGACGATAATATTCCGCCACGGCCCTTCGCCGACGTTAAACGCCTCGTGTACCGCCTCCCCTTCGATCGCGCTGAACCGCACGTCTCCATCCTGCATATCCCTAGCCTCCCCGCGGTTTCCTTCTGCATCGGCCGCCTGCAACCGGCCGTCGCCAATAACTACGTATAGATAGTCGTGCTCGTGCCGATGCAGGCCCGTGCTCTCGCCCGGTGCCAACCGCAGATCCCAAACCCGCACCCGATCATTCTCAAAGAGCAACTGCGTTCCCACCTCTGGCGAAATGGTTTTGTTTGCTTCCATTATCCTCCTCCTTTTGCGCCCAAGATATATTTAGGGAGACCCGCTCACAACCCCACTTGTGCTTGCCAAGGTCGCCACTACAAAGAGGAAGGCTTTCACTACATGCCGTCTCACGCCATCTTCATCAGCAGTGTAGAGTCGGAGATAGTCGAGTCCTGCATGGTCGCCTTGGCATAGGCTATCCGTATGAGAACAATCATACCAGCAATTTTTGCGCTCTTCTTTTTTTTAGGAGCCGCCAGCCGCAACATCACACCCGATGCGATGACCCGGGCTACGACCTGGAATTCCCACGAGGGTGATCCTGATGTCTTGGGAGACGGCAAGGTTCCCCAAGATGCCGATGCCCTGCCCTTCTCTTGGAAGACCAAGGGGATTTTGGTATTTGCCTGGGAGGAACCGCTGCAACTGGAAAAGTTGCGGATCTACGTAGGCACCATCGGCAACGACTATCAAGTTCGCGCCTTTCTAGGCGGGCGCTTAGACGAGACCGGCACCCTGCGCGAACCCGAAGGATTGCAAACCGCCCTGATCGAAGAGAATGCGCGGGCAGTGGACCAGTGGATAGAGATTTATTTCCCTGCCGACACTACAGCCGACAACCTCGAACTATGGACGCTGGGCCCTACGGTCTTCTATGAAGTGGAGATCTACGCGTACAGTCCAGACGCTACCGCAATCGAGAAGTTGAGCTGGGGAAAAATCAAGACCGGCCAAGGATCACTTTCAATACTGCGCCAAATACCGTAACTATATAAACATCATGACCGCGCGGATATCCGCCGCTTGCGCGCAGTACCGACCTCAAATACGGGAGAGTCGATCATGCCCCAAATAACAAAACGCAAACTTGCAAATTCGGCGCTGCTCCTGCTGATCGGTGCTCTGATTGGCTGGGACATCTACGCCCACCAAGCGCAGACCTTTTTCGTTGGGACGGCAGGCTCGGCGCAGCAAACCCAAGAGCCTTTGCAGGTAGAAGGCCTGCCCCTCCTGCGTCCCGGCACTCTCACCTTGGGCGAAGGCCATCCGACCGTGGCGGTTGCCACGTCAAGCGATTTGGAACTAGCCGCACCAGCAGCCCTAAACACCTCCTTGAGCTTCGCGCAAGTAGATGCCATCGTCCGCCGCGCCCTAGATTTAGACCAATCGGCGCGCTCCATTCGCGCCGTCATCGAGCCAAGCGACTGGGTCGTCGTCAAAGTCAACATTGTGACCAACAGAGGAAATCCCTCCTCGGCATACTACCACAATGGCATTGAACACCCGGGCCAGATCACGGATTTGCGGGTGGTAAAGAGCGTGGTTAGCTACCTCATTGAGCAGGTAGGACCGCGGCGCATCACCATTGCCGAGGGCGGGGCCGAATCTCCCCGCAAAGGTGAGCCTGGCTTTCCTACCAATGCAGAAGAAGATGGCTGGTCCGCGACCTATCCCGAATTCGGTGATCTATCGTACATCAAGATGCTAGAAGAGTTTGCCGCCATGGAGGTCTCCACCGTGGTGGATACCTCCGACCTCAACTACGCCCCCTTCCGCCGTGAGCCGGTTCCGGGCGGAGCCATTCAGCGCTTGGGCGTGACCCGCCTGCGGTATCCAGGTGCCCAGTTCGGCTTCCACGTAGAGGGCACCGGCAGCTTCCGCAAGGACGGCTACTTCATGCCCGAACCGATCCTAGACGCCGATAAAGTAATTTCCATCGCCGCCATGAAGACCACCATCTACGGCACCACCCTAGGCATCAAAAATTACGTCGGCACCCTGGCCTCGGGGGCCTACGGCGATGGCACCTCCAAGCGCCAGCACTACCAGAACAATCCCGAACACGGGTACGTGGACCTGTTCTCCTACAACCCGGCGGCCTATACCGTCATCGAAGGGTTCTGGGGCACCGAAGGCGACGGGCCGCAGTGGGGACAAAACGTCCAGCACAACGTGGTGGTAGCCGGCGGCGACCCCATCGCCACCGAAGCCGTGGCCAACGTGGTCATGGGCTTCAATCCGCTCGACTTGGAGCATCTCTACCTAGCGGCGACCAAGGGCTTTGGCACTTTCGATCTAAACCGAATCCAAGTGGAGGGACGCGCGCCCGACAGCGTGCAGCGCAACTTCGTCAAATCCCGTGGTGGAGGTCGCAGTGGCGCGTTCTACGGGCGCGGCATCCGGCGTTGGCTCGTCGCCGGGCCATTTCCCAACAGCAGCGATATCAGCTCCGAACCTCTGGCCAACGAAGCCCAGCTATATCCCCGAGAGGGCGAACCGGCTGGCGATGTGGTGTGGACACAAGTCGAACACCTCGGGTACACCGCTGAAGTCTTGCCGCTGGGCGACCTCAATGGAAAGGATCAGGACATCGTCAACTACGCCTTCACTCTAGTGCATACACCGCAGGCGCAGGAAGGCTTCCTGTGGCTCGGCTACGGCGACTACGCCAAGGTCTGGCTGAATGGCGATGTAGTCTATGAGAACATCGCCCGGCGCAATTTTCAACTGGCCGACCAGAAGATTCCGATTCGTCTAGCACAGGGGGAAAACAGGCTTCTCTTCAAGATCGGCAACTCGGCCGGGAACACTATGCTGGCCGCGCACGTGGTGGACCAAGACGGGGACCGCCTGCCCGGCATCGAATTCCTGCTGCCGGGCGAGATTCCCACGGCCGTGGAAGAGTCAACGGCCAGCCAGCCCCTACCAGAATCACCGGCGTTACTGGAGAACTACCCGAATCCATTCAATCCCATCACCCGCATCCGCTTTGCCCTGCCCCAAGCAAGTTCTGCCAAGCTGGATATCTACAATGCGGCGGGCCAGTGGATCTGCACCCTAGTGGAAGGAGAAGTCGCCTCGGGCTATCACGAGGTAATGTGGGACGCGCGCAATGCCTCGGGCTTCAACGTGGCCAGCGGAACCTACTTCGCCGTCCTCAAAGCCCGCGATCTGCACAAGACCCGACCCATGACCTTGGTCCGTTGAGCGTAGGCTTCACCGCGCCTTCAGGCGTGAAAATGCTTCAAACCCTTTACCACGACCTGACGCATCTGTTCTGGCAGGCCGCCAGCATTGCAGAGCACTACCTGCGGGATACCTACACGCTGCGCGTCTTGGCAAATTTTTGGGACTTGGCGGCCCAACTCTGGTACTTTGTGGTCCTAGGTGCCCTATTCAGCACCCTAGCTTGGCGCTACTTGCCTAAGACTCGGATCCGCCGCACCCTCCAGCAGCGGGCCAACGGCTCCATTGTGGCATCCACCCTGCTGGCCCTGATCTCGCCCCTTTGCACCTTTGCCGCCATTCCCGTGGCCGGCCGCCTGATAAACATGGGCGTCCCTGCCGCACCCTTGGTAGCCTTTGTCGTGGCCTCGCCGCTGATGAACCCCGCCCTGTTCGTGTACACCGCTGGCACCATAAGTATGGAAATGGCCGTAGCCCGGCTGATCACAGCGGCCAGCGTCGGACTACTAGCCGGTTTCGCAGTCCAGTCCGCTCTGCGTCGTCTAACATTCGCCGTCCGCACAGCAGTCCCTGCGGACCACGCTCCAGCCACAGCGGACGGGCAGTCTGAAGTCGGGATACTGGCACAGCGCTTTCGCGGCGACCTGCTCTTCATTGTCAAATTCTTCGGCCTAGGGATCTTCATCGCCGCCTTAGTAAAGACCTTCCTGTCCCAAGAGCTAGTGCTGGCGCTAGTCGGCCCCGGTAGCGTTTGGGCCGTACCCGTGGCTGTGGCTCTGGGGGTGCCACTCTACGCTTGCGGCGGCGGCAGTATTCCCATTGTCGAAAGCATGATGCAGATGGGGATGAGTCCGGGGGCGGCCTTGGGCTTTTTCATTGCTGGGCCGGCCACCAAGTTCTCCACCCTGACCATGCTTGGGGCGGTTTGGGGCCGCCGCATCTTGCTGTTCTATCTGGGTCTGATGCTAGTCGGCGCTCTGTTTTGGGGATTTCTCTATCCCTTTGGCGGCGAAAACATCCACGCCAAGGCGGGTGGGGTCTATGAGGAACTGATGGGCCGATGATTCACTCTGCCTTGTCTCTCCTAAAGGCGAGACAGTCGGCAGGACAACAGATCGACAAACCTCGTCGAGACCGCCAGCAAGTTCTTCTACACCGACTAGCCCACCGCCCTTGAGACAAGGAGCTAATTGCGTTTTATTTGCGAACCTATCTGCCGGGAGAATGACGCCATGACAAATCAAATTGACCACACCTTCAAGGCCGTGCCGACCCACGACGAACTGCGCGAGATGGACCGCGACTTGCACTTCTACCCCAGCACAGTCGATGACCCCACCACCCTCACTACCGAACAAGTCGCCGCTTTCAACCAAGACGGCTACCTCAAGGGCTTCCGCATTTTCGACGACGCCGAGATTGCCGAGCACCGGGCCTTCTTCGACGAGCAACTGAGAAAGGTCATGGCCGCCGGCTATGGCAGCTTCATCCTCAGCTCGGCGCATCTCAAGTTCGCCAAGGTCTATGACCTCATGCACCACCCCAAGATCCTCGCCTGCGTCCACGATCTCCTCGGCCCCGAGCTAATCGGCCTAGCCTCGCACTACTTCTGCAAGATGCCCAAGGACGGCACCACCATCTCTTGGCACCAAGACGCCAGCTACTGGCCGCTGACACCTTCCAAGACCGTGACCGTCTGGCTAGCGATTGACGACGCTGACGTCGACAATGGTTGTATGCGCTTCGTCGCTGGCTCGCATCTCCACGGCCAACTCGAATTCCGCCCGAGCGACGCCTCGGAAAACAACGTCCTCAATCAGACGGTAGATGATGTTGAGCGCTACGGCGAGATCGTCGATGTCGAGCTAAAGGCCGGCGAAGTCTCGATCCACTCCGACCTGCTCTTGCACAGCTCGCACTACAACGAATCGGATCGCCGTCGCTGCGGGCTAACGCTGCGCTACTGCACCCCCGATGTGCGCGCGATCCCCGGCTACTCTTGGGAGAAGGAAGGCGTGCTGATCAACGCCGCCGACCCGGCTGGCCATTGGGGCAACCCGACCCGGCCCGAGCGCGACTACGAGGTGGCCTGAACTATCTAGCGCGGATCTACGAGCTTCAACGCGCCTTCAGGCGTGCAAATCAACCGCAGGCTAGACCCGCTGCCTCGCGCATCTGACGGGTCTGGTCTTTTCTAATAGAGATGCCCATGGCAAACGATAGGCCGCATGTCCTCCTGATTTCCACCGACCATTGGTCCGCTTCCCTTCTGGGCGAAGCCAATCATCCTGCCATTCTCACCCCCACCCTCGACGCACTTGCCCGCAGCGGCACCCGCTTCTCCAACGCCTATAGCGAATGCCCGGTCTGCATCCCCGCTCGTCGCACCCTGATGACGGGCACTTCGCCGCGCACCCACGGCGACCGAGTCTTCAAAACAACCGCCCCCATGCCCGAACTGCCGACCGTGGCGCAAACTTTCCGCGACGCAGGCTACCAAGCGTATGCCGTTGGCAAGCTCCACGTCTATCCCCAGCGCGACCGCATCGGTTTCGACGACGTGCTCCTCGACGAAGAGGGCCGACCGCACTTGGGAGCTGTTGACGACTACGATCTATTCCTCGCAGACCAAGGCCATGCGGGCATGGGATTTGCCCACGGCATGGGCAACAACGAATACTCCTTCCGCCCTTGGCACTTGCCCGAGGACTGCCACCCCACCACTTGGGCGGCGCGCCAGATGAGCCGGATGATTAAGCGGCGCAACCCGGCCAAACCCGGCTTCTGGTACCTGTCCTTCCGCCATCCGCACCCACCACTGGTGCCCTTGCAGAGCTATCTCGACCTCTACCGCGACATTGAGATCGACGCGCCGCACCACGGTAGCTGGTCGCACGACTTCGACGATCTGCCCTATGCGCTCAAAGTCATTCAAGGGGCCAACGCCCACCTCAAGGGGCCGGAAGTTCTGCGCATTCGCCGCGCCTTTTACGCGCTCTGCACCCAGATCGACCACCAACTCCGCGTGGTCATCGGCACCCTACGCGAGGAGGGGTTGCTCGACAATACCATTATTTGCTTCACAGCGGACCACGGCGATATGCTCGGCAACCACGGCCTCTGGGCCAAGCGGCTCTACTACGAGCAGTCGGCCAACGTGCCGATGATCCTGCTCGGAGGCCGAGATGGACGAGTGCCGCACCACACAGTCGATGACCGCCTCGTCGGCTGGCAGGACGTCATGCCGACCTTGCTCGACCTAGCGGGCATCGACATCCCCGACACCGTCGAGGGCCTATCCATGGTTGGCGAGGAACGGCGCACTTACCTTTACGGCGAATGCGGCGAAGGGTCGAACGCCTCCCGCATGATCCACGCGGGGCGACACAAGCTGATCTACTATCCAGTGGGCAACCGCGTCCAGCTCTTCGACCTCGCAAGCGATCCCAACGAGCTGAACGACCTAGCTGGATCACCCGACCACGCCGCAATCCAAGCCCAGCTCAGCGAGCGACTCGGCGGCGAACTCTACGGCGGCGACGAAGCTTGGATCCAAGACGAGCAACTCGTCGGCTTGCCCGACCAGCAATGGGCACCCAGTCCCAACCGCAGCCTCTCTGGTCAACGCGGCCAGCATTATCCCGTGCCGCCCCAGATCGGTGCCGACAAAGTCGTGGGTGCGCCGTGAAGCCTCGCAACTTCCTCTTCATCCTGTCCGACCAGCACCACCGGCTCGCCAGCGGCTGCTACGGCCATCCGCTAGTGCAGACGCCCCACCTAGACGCCTTAGCTGCACGCGGCACCCGTTTCCAAAACGCCTACACCAACTGCCCGATCTGCGTCCCCGCTCGCGCGTCGCTGGCCACCGGCCGCTACGTGCATCAGATCGGCTACTGGGACAACGGGCATCCTTATGACGGAACACCTGTCTCCTGGCATCAGCGCCTGCGCGAACAGGGCTTCTGCTGCGACTCGATCGGCAAGCTACACTTCAAGGGGCAAGGCGCAGACCACGGGTTTAGCGAGGAAATCGAACCGTTGCACGTAGTCGATGGCGTCGGCGATGTCCTCGGCTGCATCCGCGATCAACCGCCTTTGCGCGACAAGCACGGCGAGCTTGGGCGGGCGGGCGCGGGCGATTCGACTTATTTGCAGTACGACGCCCGCTGTACCGAACACGCCTTGCGCTGGCTCGCCGAACACCGCAACGATGCCAAGCCTTGGGTGGTCTTCCTCAATTTCGTCTGCCCGCATCCACCCTATATCGCCCCGCCGGAAATCTACGCCCAATACCCGCTTGCAGACGTGCCGCTGCCACCACAGTGGACGCCCGATACGTGGCCCGATCATCCGGCGATTTCCTACTTCCGCCGCTTCTTCGGCTTCGACCAAGGTCACAGCGAAGAGACGGTGCGGCGCGTTACAGCCGCGTACTACGGGACTACGACCTATCTCGACCAGCAGATCGGTCGCGTACTCGGCGCGCTCGACGAATTCGGCCTGACGGACTCCACCCGCGTGCTCTATACCTCCGACCACGGCGAGTGTTTGGGAGCCCGAGGCATCTTCGGCAAGTTTACGCTCTACGACGAAGCGGCGGCTGTGCCGATGATTATGGCTGGGCCTGACGTGCCGGAGGGGAAGGTGGTGCGGACGCCGGTTTCTTTGGTGGATTGCTTTCCAACCGCGCTCGAATGCGTCGGGGCTGGGCAGTCCGGCAGTAGCAGTCCGACCGCATTGAGCGACGAAGATCTACCCGGCCGCTCGCTGTGGCAGATCGCACGAGAGGACGATCAAGAGCGCACCGTCTTCAGCGAGTATCACGCGCTGGGTACCGAGCACGGCACCTATATGCTGCGCCGCAATCGCTACAAGTACAATTACTACGTCGGCGCACCACCGCAGCTTTTCGACTTGGCAGAGGATCCCGACGAGCTAAACGATTTGTCCGGCATGCCTGAACATCAGGATCTGTTGCGAGACTGCGAAAGAGAGTTGCGCGCCTTGCTCGACCCGGAAGCGGTTGACGAGCAGGCCCACGCCAGCCAGCGGGCAACCATCGAAGCGGCGGGCGGGACTGCTGCGGTGATCCAACGCGGTGCCTTTGACCACTCGCCGACGCCTGGGGAAAAGGCCGCATTTAGATCGCACAAGTGATGCTGAACAGCACCCGTTTAGCGCGCTGATGCGCGAGCGCTGAGCGCAATTTGCCCGGACGTACCGTCGGCCTTTTCTTTTTTTTATGCCCGACACCCCAAGCAACACGACAAACCCCAGTCACAGACTTTCCCCAGCAGCTCGTCTCCGCAGCCAGTCGCGGCTGATCGGCGTCGCCGTTAGCGGCTCGATCAGTAGCGCCCTCCTCACTTCCCTCGTCCCCCTCTTTCTCCTCTCGCTCAATGCTTCGCCTTTTCTCATCGGCTTAGTCGCCACCAGCGAGTATGTACAGAGGATGGGGCGCGTCGTCGGGTTGCAACTAATGCACCGCACTGGAAAGGCCGGAATCTTCTTTTGGGGCCGACTCTGCTCGTTTCCGGCTGGGCTAGCACTGGCGCTGCTGGCGTTCTATGGCGCAAACGGGGTTTGGGCCGCTTGGATCGGCCTAGCTCTGTTTAGCGCGCGCGGTCTCGCATACCAAGCGGGCAACACCGCTTGGTGGCCCCTAGTCCAAGACAACACCGCTAGCAGTGGGCTCGGAGCCTTTCTAACGCGCATGCGCCTTCAGCAGCGCCTGCTCGAACTCGCCTTGCCCATCCTGATCGGCTGGTACCTCGGCTCTCAGCCCATGGCTGACGACTTTGGGCCGCTCTTTGCCCTAGCGGTTTTCTCCACCTGCGGTGGTGCCTTCTTGGTGCGCGCCGTAGCGGAGCGACCTCTGTCCCCGCCCGGCGAGGGCCTCATTCGCCGCTTGCGCCAAACCTTAGCTACGCCCCAGATGCGCGCATACGCGCTCTTTGTCATGGCCCGCACAGCCGTGCTAGCGGCGACCTTTCCGCTGTGGGTCGTGGCGCTCACGGATTGGGGGTTGCCCGTTAGCTATTTCGTCTGGATGACGCCAGTGCAAGCCCTCGGCTATGTGGCGGGGCTGCATGGCTGGGGTCGGATGGTGGACCGGCACGGCAGTCGGGGACCGCTGACTATCACTCTGTTGCTACAGGCGGCCATGGCACCCGCTTGGCTCTTCCTGCCTATGGGACTTCCGTGGATTGCACTTTGGGCGGGGGGCGTCTATCTGCTCTGGGGGGCGCTGGACGGCGGCCACCAGATGGGGCAGTCGCGGGCGATGATCGACGCCGTCTCCAAAGAGCACCAAGCCGAGGGATTCTCCCTTGCGATGTACGCTTCGGCGCTAGGGGGTATTGTCGGCGGCATCGCGGGTGGGGCTTGTTTCCAATGGTCTGCTGCGCTGGCTGGTTCGCAGGGACCGCTTTTTTACTTGTGTGCAGTCCAGTTCGCGTTTGTTGCGGCTTGGCTACTCAGTACTCGGCTGGCCGGCTACCGGGAGCAAACCCCCGTGCGCCGCTTCTGGCGCTTGTCATCTTAGAGCCTCCGTCGTATGTTGCTTAATCCTCACTTCAAGATGCCCATGGACGCATGATTCACACAGCAAAGGCCCTCGCCGAACTCGTCAAACGAGCTCTAGACCGTGAGCGCGTTGCCCTAGACACTGAATTCGTTTGGAACCGCACCTACTATCCCAAGCTAGGCGTGATCCAATTGGCTCTCGCCAACGGCGACTGCTACCTGATCGACCCGGTGGCGATTGCGGATCTCTCGCCCCTTGGTGCCCTGTTGGAGCACCCAGAGGTCGAACTGATTCTCCACGACGCCCAACAGGACTTGGCTATTCTGCGCCGGGTCACGGGTGCCTTTCCGCGCAACGTCTTCGACACCCGCTGTGCGGCCGGGCTTGCCAATATGAGCTCTACCACTTCGCTAGCCGAGCTCTTGGAGCAAACCCTCGGCGTGGTCCTCGACAAAACCGAGACGCTCACCAACTGGGTCCGCCGGCCGCTCTCCGAAGATCAACTAGCGTACGCCATCGAAGACGTGCGCTATCTGCACGAGGTGCGCGACGTGTTGCAGGCGCGCGTCGAGGAAATTGGTCGCAGCACTTGGCTGGCAGAGGAAATGGCCGCGTACGACGACCCGCAGCTATACGAGGAGCGAGACCCACACGAGCAATTCACGCGGATCAAGGGCACGGGCCGCGCTTCCCGGCGCGAGTTGGCCATCCTCCGCGAGTTGACCGCTTGGCGCGAAGAGGAAGCTCGGCGCTGCGATCGGCCGCGCAATCACGTACTGACGGACGAAGTCCTCGTGCTACTAGCCCGGCGCAAGCCTCGGTCGCTGGAGGAACTGGGCCGACTCCGCGCACTCGGCAATCACCGCTATGACCGCTACCTGCTCGAACAGATTCGTCGTGGCTTGGCCGTCCCCGATGAGGAGTGCCCTCCTCGGCCACGTCGGCCGCAACTCGACAAGGAAGTCGTCGAACGCAAGCTCGCCCAGTCCATGAATTACTTGCGCCAGCAAAGCGACGCGGCGCGGATTGATGCGCCCTTTGTCGCGACCCGCGCCGAAGTGCATAACCTAGTCATCACCGCGGTCGCGGCCACGCCCGAGGATCATCGCCTCCTGCGCGGGTGGCGGCGCGATTTCATTGGCGAAGCCCTATACGGCATCGCCACTTGCCCCGAGTAATCCGGCCACACTTAATGTGGCCGGATGAGGTACAGCCGGACACAGATCGTCGCGTAGAACATCGATGACGCCGCCCTTGGATGGGTAAACAACACATGCTCAACTTACTGCGTAGCCAATTTCTCGAATGGGGCCTCGGCCAAGACCTCAGCGAAGACCTCGCCGCACTGGTCGCCTTGGCCGTGGTGGCCTTCATCGCCTTGCTCGCCCATCGCTTAGCCAGAGGCCCTCTGCTCCGCGGCCTCGCCTCTATCATTCACCGCACCGATTTCCCTTGGGACGATGTCCTAATCGAGTGCCGAGTCTTGCACCGGCTGGCCCATATAGTGCCCGGCCTCATCTTTTACCACCTAGGGCCAATGGCCTTAGAAGGCCATCCCGTTTCCGTCAACATCATTCAGACCGCGGCGCATATTTATCTGGTGCTCTCCGGCTTACTAGCCGTTGAGGCGTTGATAAGCGCGGGCGTCAGCATCTACAACAGCACTAGGACCTCGCACGAAGTCTCCATCAAGGGGCCGGTGCAGTTCCTCAAGATCATCCTCTTTTTGCTCGGCAGCGTCCTCGTCGTCTCAATCCTGATCGGCCAATCACCGCTCTACTTGCTCGGCGGCCTGACGGCGATGACCGCGGTTTTGCTTTTGGTCTTCCGCGACTCGATCCTCGGGTTGGTCGCCGGCATCCAAATCTCGGTAAATCGCATGGTCACCTACGGCGACTGGATTGAAATGCCCCAGTACGGAGCCGACGGCGACGTGATCGACATCACGCTGACGACGGTCAAGGTGCAAAACTGGGACAAGACCATTACCACCATCCCCATGTACGCGCTAATCGGCGAGTCGTTCAAAAACTGGCGCGGGATGCAGGAGTCGGGCGGGCGGCGGATCAAGCGGGCAATACACCTCGACGTCAGCACCATCAAATTTTGCGACGAGGAAATGCTCACCCGCTTCGCCAAAATCCAATACATCACCGCCCATATTGAGCGCAAGAAGCAAGAGTTAGCCGAATACAACAAGCTCAACCAAGTGGACCTTTCGCATCTGGTAAATGGCCGACGCATGACCAATATCGGCACCTTCCGCGCCTATGTGCAGGCCTATCTGAAAAACCATCCGCAGATCAACCAAGAGATGACCTTCCTCGTGCGTCAGCTAGCGCCGACCTCCAAGGGACTCCCCCTCGAAATTTACGTCTTTTGCAAGGATATCGTCTGGGCCAACTACGAGGCGATTCAGGCCGACATTTTCGACCACATCTTCGCCATTGTGCCCGCCTTTGATCTGCGAGTCTTTCAGGAGCCGACCGGGACGGACTTTCAGACGCTGGGGGAATCGCAGTAGGGGACGGTTTTAAACCGTCCCCTACTGCGATGTTGCCGTCAGAAATTAAAGGATATCGCTATGTCCACTGAGAACCTGCTCTACACCACCATGTCCAGCTCCATCGGCGAGCTACTCCTAGCCGGCGACTCCACGGGCTTGCGGCACATCTATTTTGAGAGCGGCGACTTTACTCCACCATCAGATTGGCAGGCCGTAGCTGCTCTACCCTATCCGGTCGCCGACCAACTCGATTCCTACTTCGCCGGACACCTGCACAGCTTCGACCTGCCGCTCAATCCCCAAGGAACGGCGTTTCAGCGCAAAGTCTGGGCCGCACTCTTGGAAATTCCCTATGGCGAGACGATCTCTTATTTGGAGCTAGCTCGCCGCATCGGCAACCCAAGCTCGGTCCGCGCCGTCGGCTTGGCCAACGGCAGGAACCCCCTGCCGATCGTCGTGCCTTGTCACCGAGTGATCGGCAGCAACGGCGCGCTAGTCGGCTACGCCGGAGGGCTGTCTATCAAAAGAGCGTTGCTCGCCCTCGAAGGTGCACTTGCGTCGCCAATGCTGGCGACGGGAAGCTCTCCTCAACTCGATCTCTTCTAAGTCTGGAGGTCTCATGTCCACGCATCGCATTGCTATCATCGGCACGGGTCGCGTCGGCTATCAGTTCAGTTTCTCCGACCTGCCCGACAACCACGCCGCCGCCATTGTCCAACATCCCTCCTGCGAGTTGGTCGCTGGCGTCAACCGGGGGCGCGAAAAGCTCGACGCCTTTGGCAAGCGCTTCGGCGTCAAGGCGCTCTACCACGACTATCGGCAAATGCTCGCCGAAGTCCAGCCCGACATCTGCATCGTCGCCACCCACCCTGAACTCCATGCCGAAATGGTCACTGTCTGCGCCCAAGCCACCTCGACCCGAGCCATCATCTGCGAAAAGCCAATGGCCCTTTCGCTGGAGGAATGCGACCAGATGATCGCAGCCTGCCAAGCGGAGGACGTGCTCTTGCAGATCAACCACAACCGCCGCTGGCACTCCGAATGGGTCCTCGCCAAAACGCTCCTCGACGCGGGCGCTATCGGCGAGTTCAACCACATCTATTGCTACATGGATGGCGGCAAGCCGGCCCCTTGGTGGCGCAGCGAGAACGAAGGGCCCTTATTACACGATTTCACCCATTATTTCGACCTGATGGATCTCTACGCCGGCGAAGTGGATTGGCTGTGCGGCATGGCTGAGCAGCGCATGCGTCCCTGGGCGGTCGAGGATTTTTCGGCTGCTATGCTCAAATTCAAAGGGGGAGCCACCGGACTGATCTGCGGTGCCGAACTGACGCAGTACAACGACAACGCCTTCGAGCTGCGCGGCTCAACCGGCCTGATCCGCATGGACCTCGAGCAGGTCCGCCTCTTTCAGTCCAAGGTCACGCTGTCTGAGCCTGACAGCGGCTTTGAGTGGAGCAGCCTCGAAGAAGTCGAAGTCGAACGGCCGGCCCCGGTCTCTACGTACGTCGCAGCACTGTCTGAGTTGATCGACGCTCTTGAAGGCCGCGGCACCTTGCGCAGCGACGGCACCGTGGGCCGCCGCTCGTTGGAAATGGTCATGGCCACCTACCAGTCGCAGCTAGAGGGCAACCGTCCCGTTCACTTCCCGGTTTCACTCGCCGAATCCGGCGTCGAGGCGCTGCGTCAGGCGGGAAATTTTAAGGAGCGGGAGGCATAACTAAGAGCCGATCATTCCGCTATTCAAACAGGCAACGCGCCCTCGCATCTTCGCGTCTAGCTGCGTCCGGAGAATAGACATGGCCAAAGCCAAAACGCGGCCCAAGTACAAAAGTCGCGCCAGCAAGAAACTCCGCGTCGCCTTCATCGGCGCTGGTGGCCGCGCCCTGATGGCCCACTACCCCTCACTGCGCGACATCCCCGAGGCCGAACTAGTCGCCGTCGCCGAACTCGACGAACAGCGCCTGC
Source organism: Candidatus Latescibacterota bacterium (assembly GCA_022819745.1). Next base: position 18,989 of record JAJEGS010000001.1, read on the forward strand.
ACAAAACCTGTGACCTCTACGACATCAAAGGCCGCTATAGCGATTATCGCCAAATGCTCGAGCGCGAAAAACCCGACGCGGTCTACGCCATCATGCCGCCGCACCACCTTTTCGACATCTGCGCCACCGTCATTGAACACGGCTGCCATCTCATTATCGAAAAACCTCCCGCCGTTACCACTGAGCAAATTCGCCAACTCGCCGTTTTGGCCCGTCGCCACAAGGTCCTGACCGGCGTCGCCTTCCAACGCCGTTTTGCCCCCGTCATTCGCCGCGGTAAAACGCTGTGCGAAAAACGCGGCACTGTGCACACCGCCCACGCCAGCTTCTATAAAAACTGGGTCGGCGGCGCTCCCTACTATCGCGGAGCGTTGGACATGCTTACCTGCGATGGCATCCACGCCGTGGATACCTTGCGCTATCTATGCGGCGGCGAAGTCGAATCCGTTGCCAGCGACTCGCGCCGCCTCGACGCCGACCACTGGAATGTCCATTTAGCCCTAGTCCGTTTCAGCAGCGGGGCCACCGGACTCTTGCTCAACAACTTCATGGCCGGTCGGCGGATATTCAGCGTCGAGATCCATGCCCCCGGCATCTCCTTCTTCGGCGACCCCGAAGAGGGCGGCCAGCTCTATGCCGATAACAAGACCGAGCCTATCGACGAATTGGATCCTACCGTCCTAGCCGGTAGCGCAGAGGATTATCGAGCCTTCGGCCCCTACGATACCAACCGCCACTTCGTGGACTGCATGTTAAAGGGAAAAGATCCAGAAACGAATTTCGACGACGCGACCAAGACCATGGAATTGGTCGATGCGATCTACCGTTCGCAGATTTGAGCAGAGCTGTCCAAGTTGACCGGCTCTTAAAGGCAAGGCGTCACTCGGCGACGCACCGCCCATCCCCATACGTCAACACCGGCGCGTTGGGCAGTGAGCAGTCCGAAGCATACCCATAGAGTTCGTTCATCTCGGCTTCAAAGGCGTTATACGCTGTTAGCCGCTCGGCTAGTGCCGTCGTATCGGTGGACGAAGCGGAGTAAACTATAAACTCCCAAGGGCCACCGCAGGGCTTGGAGCCTAAACCCGAATAGCGACAGTCCTCAATCGACGCGCCCGCAGCGTCGCCGATGAGCGCGTCGATTTCTCGTCGCAGCTCTGCTAGCTGTACACGGTCGCCTTCCTCGGTCCGCTGGTCGCTATTGTTGTCTCCAACAGGATCCGAGTCGCCACAAGCAACGAGGGAAACGGCGAGCCATGCCGCCGCAATCAAGTATCGCATAGTCTTCCTCTCCGTTAAAAGAGAGCCATCGTCTGCACTGTGAGAACACCTAACCTGCTGCACGGTTCCCCCACCGCGTCGCGATAACTGCATCCATGAAAATCTGCCCTAGATGAAATACAATACAAGGTATTGCTAGCAACCCCTTCTGCTCGGGCGACACCGCCGAATCCGGCAAAAACGCTAGCACTGTCATTGCCACCGGCAAGGTCTTCTGGCTCGCCATCAGCACAACGGCCTTGCGCGCCGCTGCTTCAAGCTGCAAAAGCGCGCAGGCACCGCCATTGAGTAGCAGGTAGAGTGCGTGGATTGCCAATCCAGACACTACCAGAATCAACAAGCTCGCAGGTTCTATCTGGGCTAGCCGCCCGGAGGACTCGCTGAATTTCATCCACGGAATCGAGATCAGCGCCGCGTTGCTGGCCAAAGTCAATCGCGAGCGCTGGGCGTCGATCCAATTGACGGCGAAGCGCCGCAGGTACTTGCCGACGCCCAAGGGCAGCAAGATCGAAAGACAGAGTTTGGCGAACAGATCGCTAGCCGAAAGCTCAACTTGGCCTAGAGAGCTTAGAAGATGCGCCAACACGAAGGGCACCGTGAAGATGCCGGCGATATTGGTCAGCACCGTCAAAAGCAAGGCCAAGGCTACGTTGCCTCGGGCCTGGGCCGTCAGCGCCACGCCCGAAGTCAGGGTCGTCGGCATGCAGCAGAACAGGGCCAGACCGAATTGGAAGGCAGGCTCCATCGGAAGTTGAAACGCGATCGCGGCCCCTATAAAGGGCGTGGCGAAGAGAATCGAAACACAACCCCACGACGTCGCCTTCCACGCGGCGAGAGCGGCGTGGACTTCGTCGGTCTTCAGCATCAGCCCTGACAAGAAAAAGATGAGGCTAACCGCGACGTACTGCGTGGGCAGTTCGGCCATGTAGAGGCCCGGACGGGGGAAGAAGAAACCCACCACGGCCACGACCAACAAACCAACAGGCAGAAATTGTCGCTGTAGGAAACCTAGCATTGTTCGCTCATAAAAAAGGCCGGACAACGTCCGGCCTGATAGATAGAAGCTATATCCTCTCGGAACCTACTCGCTGTCTGCTAGGGCAACCATGGGGCAACCGTAACAGATCGCAGAAGTTTCACGCTTTCACGTCGCCATTGCGAAGCTCTATGGCATCTTCGCGGAACATCTGGAGAAACCCATTGGCCGCAGGTTTTTCCGAAAACAACACGCGCAGAAAATGGACTAGCCGCATCCGCGCTTCCGTGCTGATTAGGTGCTCGACCTTACAGGCGTCGATCATTGCGTCGTCCTCGTCCATGCCGAGGGCGTCTCTGAGGAACCGCTGCACGACCAAGCGCGTTTCCTCGACCTCCTGCACCACTTTCAAGCCCTGGTCGGTAAGTTCGAGAAAGCGGTTGGGATCCTCTTGCACGTAGCCGCGCTCCTTGAGGTGCTTCATGGCCGTCGAGACGCTGCCTTTGGTGATGCTCAGGTGCTTGGCGATATCCGAGACGCGGGCGTAGCCGTACTCCCCGCGCAATTCGTGGATCGCCATCAGGTGATGCGCCGCGCTGTGGCTTAGTTCGTTTTCTTCGTAGGCTCTCCAGACTTCCTCAAACATGCGTTTCGCCTTTCTGCCTCCACCTAAATCGCAAGGTCTTGTACTGAGTCATTGGCCGAGCTTGCGCAGCAAATCTACGCAGCGATTGGAGTAGCCCCATTCATTGTCGTACCATCCGAGAATCTTGACCATATTTCCTTCGAGAACATTCGTCGATAGCGCGTCGAAGACACACGAGTGCGGGTTGCCTACGATGTCGGCCAAGACCAAAGGCTCCTCAGAGTACTCGAGAATGCCAGCCAGCGAGTTGGCCGCCGCGGCTTTGAATGCCGCGTTGATTGCTTCGGCATCCGCTGCGCTTTTGAGTTCGGCGGTGAGGTCGGTCAATGAACCGTCGGGGGTTGGTACGCGGATGGCCAAGCCATCGAGCTTGCCGTCGAGCTCGGGTAGCACCTTACCTACTGCGGCCGCGGCCCCCGTAGTTGTGGGCACCATTGATGCCGCGGCCGAGCGCGCCCGCCGCATGTCGCTGTGCGGAGCATCGAGCAGGCGTTGGTCGCCGGTGTACGAGTGAATCGTATTCATCATGCCTTTGACGATACCGAACTTTTCGTGTAGGACTTTGACCATGGGGGCTAGACAGTTGGTCGTACACGAAGCATTCGAAATGATCGCGTGGTCGGCTTGGATGGCGTCGTCGTTGACGCCCATTACCACGGTTACGTCTTCGCCTTTGGCCGGAGCAGAAATGACAACTTTGTTGGCCCCAGCGTCGATATGGGCACGAGCCTTGCTGGCCTCGGTGAAAAATCCCGTTGACTCCAGCACCACTTCGACCCCCAAATCACCCCAAGGCAGGTTGGCCGGGTCGCGCTCGGCCAAGATGCGAATCGCTTGGCCATTGACGACCAAGTCGTCGCCAGCAACCTCTATCTCGCCGACGAAGCGACCGTGAGTGGAGTCGTATTTGAGTAGGTGGGCAAGTGTTTGGGCGTCGGTTAGATCGTTAATGGCTTTGATCTCGATGCCACCTTGCTCGACGGCCGCCCTGAACACCAAGCGACCGATTCGACCAAAGCCATTAATAGCAACAGGTAGCTCTCCCATTTTCCAGTGTATTCCTTCCTGTAAATAGCAGTAGATTTGGGGGTCTGAGAAAAGTCAGCCGCTCATCCCTGCGGGCCATGCGACGATCCAAATGAATATGGTAGCAAACGGATGAACGGAACTTTACAGCCCGATGTAAAAACTTATATTGCACAGTTGCGGGAAGCGTGCAAGGCGGGCAAATCGGACTTGATTCTCAACTTTTGCGTTTTTTGCGTTGCAAAAAATTAACGAATAAACCCGACCTCAGCAAGAGCACTACCACTGGCCGAGATGGGCAATGGCGGGCTAGGCTGAAGGACGGGACGATCAAAGAACAGAGAAGCGATGCGCGAGGAAGGCATAGCCTTGGAGAAAACGCTGCTGTGTATCAATGAGCGGCAGCCGACCTATATCGAACAACTGAAATCCTTTATCCGCATCCCCAGCGTCAGCACTGGTGCCGATGAGGACACCAGCGATGGCCTCGCCCAAGCAGCCGATTTCCTCGTCGGCCAATTCGACCAAATGGGATTTGAGGTCGAGAAGATCCAAGTAAGGGCCGCTACCAATCCCCTAGTCGTCGCCCGTAGTCCCGCGCTCTCGTCGGATCGACCCACTGTCTTGATCTATGGTCATTACGATGTACAAGGAGTGGACAATCCGCGCTCGGCTTGGGAGGTGGATCCCTTTGCCGCCGAGGAGCGCGACGGCTTCCTCATCGCCCGGGGTGCCAGCGACAATAAGGGGCCCTGTTTCGCGCATCTGAAGGCGGCCGAAGTCGTCTTCGCCAATGGGAATCAGCTTCCGTTCAATCTGGTATTCTTGATCGAAGGCGAGGAGGAATGCGGCAGCGCGGCGTTGAGCCAGTTTGTGGCCGAGGGTGGGCTTGACGAATTTGCCCCGGTGCTTTGTACGGTGATTTCCGATACCAGCATGTACGGGCCGGATCAGCCCTCGCTGACTGTGGGGCTGCGCGGTATCGTCTATACCGAGGTCGAGGTTTTTGGGCCGACGCAGGATGTGCATTCCGGCCTTTTCGGCGGCATTGTCCACAACCCCAACCAACTTCTCGTCAACGCATTGGCCGGCCTCATCGACGCCGAAGGGCATATCACTGTGCCCGGTTTCTACGACGAAGTGCAGCCGCTTTCGGCCCGCGAAAAAAGCCTCTACGCCGCCCTCGCGGTGGACGAGGAGGCCTATTGCCGCACCTTGGGCGTGCCCTCGCTAGTGGGAGAGCAGGAGTACCCCATTCTCGAAAGACGCTGGACTCGTCCCACGCTCGACATCAACCTCCTCAGCGGCGGCAGTCCGCGCACTGTCATACCGGCTGTAGCCCGAGCGGCCATCTCCTGCCGATTAGTACCCGACCAAAATCCCGAACATATCCAAGCGGCCCTCGAAGGACACATCCGCACTCGGCTGCCCGCAGGCACCCGCGTCGAATTCAAAAACCAGCATTGCTCACCGTCCTACTACTTAGATCTAGACCATCCACTGGTCGAGCCGACACTTGAGGCCATGCGCAAGGGATTCGGGGTCGAGCCGGTGTTTACCCGCGAAGGCGGCTCCATTCCCATCGTCGTCGATTTTGCCGCTGCGACAGGGGCACCAGTCCTGCTCATCGGCCTAGGGCAAATCACCGACAATTGGCACGGCCCCAACGAGCGCTTTTCCATGCGCGACTTTCACCGCGGCATCCGCACTGCGGCTGCGCTCTTATGCGAGTTGGCGCGAGCATCTCAGCGCGCAACATAGTCCCGCCATTCTGCACAAGGCAAGGAGCCATCTGTGTCTCTCTCCCACTCCCAAGTAACCCATTTCAAAAATCACGGCTACACTGTGGTTCCCGATTTTTTTGACTCCCGCGAAGTCCGAGCCATACAAGCCGAAGTCGAACGCTTCAAACGCGAAGGCTTGGTCCGCAATGTCGCCACTGAGGGCGATGGCGAGACCCCCTCCACTACCAAGGTCAACTTGCAACTGATTCCCTTGTACGACAAAAGCGATCTCATCCGCGCCCTGCCCTTTGACGAAAAAATCACCATTGCCGTCTCACAACTCATCGGCACGCCCTTCATCCTGCACCTAGATCAGATGTTTCTCAAGCCGGCCGGGCATGGCATCGGCACGGACTGGCACCAAGACAACGCCTATTTCAAAATAGACGACCCCTTAAAAGGCACTGCCATGTGGGTTGCCGTTCACGACGCAACCATCGAAAATGGCACCATTCACGTCGTGCATGACTCCTTCAAGGAGGAATACCCGCACGACCGCGATCCTTACTCCGATCACCACATCCACTGCCAAGTACCCGAGGAGCGCGCCGTGCCCATTGAGCTAAAGGCCGGTGGCGTCGCCTTCTTCTGCTACGGCACGGCCCACTCGACTAAAGCCAACACCACCGATCGCGAGCGCGCCGGACTTGCCTTCCACTTCCTACACACTGCCTGCGTTGATCGCGCCAGACTCATCGGCCAACGACGCGGCCAGCCCATCTTGGTGGGGCCGGAAGCCACGGGTGGCCGAGCCGAATACGGCGAGCGCGTCGCTGGGACTTGGGAACGGGAAATCGAGCGCGTCCTCAAGGGAGCAACCAACTAATGCCGCACATCAAACCCGACGACCTGCGCCAGATCGGCTACCAGCTTTTCGAGACGGCTGGCTGCCCTCCTGCCAGCGCCCGCGCCGTGACCGACCACTTAGTCGAGTCGTCTCTCTACGGGCACGACTCGCACGGCAGTCTGCGCCTTTACGAATACATCGAACAAATCCAAGACGGCACCTTTGATCCCCAAGGCCAGCCTTCTATCGTCAGCGAAAAACCCTGCACCGTGGTCGTCGATGGCGGCGGAACCATGGGCCAGATCGGCGGGACGTTCGCTACCCAGCTAGCCATCGACAAGGCCACTCAGTACGGGGTCGCCACTGCCACGCTGCGCAACTGCGGGCATGTTGGCCGGGTGGGGGCCTATCCGCTACAGGTCGCCCGTCAAGGCATGATTGGGTTAGCCTTTTGCAACGCCGGTCACCTCGGGCGCCAGATCGCTCCTTACGGCGGGATCGACGGCAAGCTCAGCACCAACCCCATATCCTGTGCCGCGCCTCGGCGCAACGCCGATCCACTCTTGGTCGATATGACCACTTCGGTCTGCGCCGAGGGCAAGGTCCGCGTCGCCTATAATCGCGGAGAACAGCTACCCGAGGGCCGAATCATCGATCACGATGGCAACCCTTCTACCGACCCAGAGGCATTTGTCGGCGATCCGCCCGGCGCGATCCTGCCTTTCGGCGGGCCGGTGGCCTATAAGGGGTACTGCCTGAGTATGATAGTTGAGATTCTAGGTGGGGCTCTCAGCGGTCAGGGCTGTGCCAACGGCGAGACCGTCATGCAGAGCAACGGGCTGCATCTGACGGTGTACAACATCGAGCACTTCGTCGAAATGGACTTCTACTTCGACGAACTCGAAAGCCTCATCCGCCACGTATCCACCAGCCGGGTCGATCCGCACATCGGTGAGATACAACTGCCCGGCGATCCCGAATACCGCACGGGACGCCAGCGCCGTGAAGAGGGTATTCCCATCGACGACACGACTTGGGGCCACATCGGCGAGGCCGCACGGAGCCTTGGGCTGGACCCTCAGACTTGGTTGCAATAGGGGCGAATGGCGGGAACGTGTGGGAATCGAACCCACCCAGCGCAACTCTCGCTACGCCGCAACGGATTTGAAGTCCGCGGCAGCCACCAGGCACACATCCGCTCCCGCAAAGTTTTCGTTTGAATACGCAAAAATATAGAATGAGATCCCAATAGCACCAACGGACCTATGGTGCTACTTGGTCTGCGCTGCTTCGGCCCGCGCCTTGCGCTCGGCCCGCTCGGCCGCTTTGCGCTCGGCCACCTCGGCTTCTGTCGGCAAGCGTCGCGCGGGCATTTCTGGATACTCAAGCGGCAACTCCCAGCGCAGGGTTCGCAAGGGGACGTCGCCCAAGTTTTCAATCTGCAACTCTAGATATTCATCGTCGAGCCCGACAATAGGCTTCTTGTCGTCGCTTTTGCGATTGGGGAAGAAGACCCGGTAGTAGGTCTTGCCGTCGAGCACCTCTCCTTCGGGCCGGTCGCTCTCGTACGGATAGAAATTAAACGTCCCGCTGGGCTGGAAGCGCACACCTTGCTGATTGACCAAGAACGTGCGCGCACCAATATCGGCAATATAGGGCTTGAGCTGAGACTCTCCGCTCGACAGATAAACGGTAAAGACCAAACGACTGTAGAGCGTCAAGCCCCAACGGTCGTCATACTGGTCGCGCAGGATGGGAAACTTGGGGTCGTAGATGGCATCGACGACCCGGCGTATGTATTCGGCTCTCCAGATGTCGAAGGCGCGTTTTTGCAGGGGATTGCGCGCATCAAAGGACGGATTTACGTAGATAAGATACTGAAAGTAAAGGCTGTTGATGTCCGTGCCGTCTTCGGCCGGATAGGTGCCATCGACGTAGGAGTAGAGTAGTTGTTTGATGCGAAATTCGAGCTGCTCCTGCCCCAAGTCCTCGCGCTCAGCCCGCGCATAGGCGTGGGCAATTTCGTAGGCGAAGGTATGCAAGGCGGCCTGCACCAAGACGCCGTCGGCACCCCGATGGCTTCTGTTTACGGTGCGCCATACTTCCTGCCCGACGCGCGCGAAGGGGCCTTCCGAAAGTTCTAGGGCGCAGCCCGTGCCCGCCGCACATATCCAGCAAAGGAGCAAGACCCTGCTTGGCATGAATTACCTCCGTCGAGGAGGGAGGATGCCCAGCGTCGCGCTATTCCTTGACGACCCAGAGCTTGACCGCTGTTGCTACCTCTGGATGGAGGCGCACTTCGACATTGTAAACACCCAATTCGCGGATGGGGTCTTCGAGGTGGATGGCGCGGCGATCTATCTCGTAGCCCTTTTCATCGAGCAATTCGGCGATATGCTGGGCGGTTACCGAACCGAAGAGGCGATCCTCCTCGCCGACCTTGACCTGCGCGGTGAGCGACTCCGCTTCCAGCTTCTTGGCGAGGATCTCAGCGGCGCGGCGGTCGCGCTCGGCTAAGGTCTCTTGCTGTTTGCGCCTAGACTCAAATTGAGCCATGTTGGTGGCGCTGGCGATTAGGGCCTCGTTGCGAGGAATCAGAAAGTTGCGACCATACCCGTTCTTTACCTCCACGACCTCGCCAGCCGAACCCAAGGATTCAATGTCCTTTAATAGAATTACTTTCACGACTTGTCCTCCACTTCATAGAAAACGGCGATGTTGTTTGGGCCTTACGCTTCTTCCTCTGTGGGGGCTGGGCGCAGCCGCCGCCAATCGAACCACGTATCCAAAAGCCCCAAGCCCGCCAAGAGCAGAAACGCCAAGCCCGCGACAAAGAAAAGCCCTACGTAAAACAACAACTCGACCAAAGGCGGCACCCGTTGGCGCTGGGCGAAAAAGCGCAAGACGGCCAATCCTTGCACTGCGTAGATAATTCCCATCAACACGATCAGATTGAGGCCCAAATCGGCCAGCAATCCGTCGCTCAAAAGACTTAGACCCAAGGCCGCGATCAATACCCAGATCAACTCTTCCCAAGGCCGCCACAAAGTCAGCGGCAGGGGAGCAGGCAGCGATAGCCCCAGCCGCAAAGCCAAGCCCTCGCTCAACCGATACGCCACGACAAAAACCAAAAGCAGGGTCGCCATCTCGATGGCCGGCTGTACTCGCAGGACCGCGTCGATCATCGCGCTTAGCGTCTGGCCGCTTCCCTCTACAGCCATCCCCAAGGCTTGAAACTGCTCCAAGATGGCGGCGGCGTGCTCTTGGCGATGTGCGCCATCGCGCGCCTGAATTAACTGCCAGAAACACAAGCCGGCCGGCGGCGTGCAGGCCATGGCCATGACGCGACCATAGGTCTGCTGACGCTCTATTTGCAAAACAGCGAGCAACCCCATAATGGGCACTAGCCCTAACATGGCACCTAGCAGCATGACGGAGCCCAAGCAAAGCAGGCCGATCAAGGGCAGGGCACCGCGCGAGCCGTAGCGCAAACTGGCCAAAAGCGAAACGACCGCCAGCGCTATGCCCAGCAGAATCAGCATCGGCTGCCGACGCTAAGAGTCGTCGGACTCTTGGACTACGGCCTCTTCGGGTGCCTCCTCTGCCACCTCACTAGGCTCATTACTCTCAGGGGCAGCATCGCGGCGGCTGTCGTCGCGGTCCCTTGTTGGGCCGCGGGAGTCCCGATGGGAGCCACCTCGGTCCCTCGGGCCGCGGGTCGGTCGGGCAAAAGCTTCTTCGAGGAAATTGTCGGCGGCTAGCTGGGGCACGTGGATAAACTCGCCTTCGACCGCGGTGATGAGATAGCGCAGCACCGCTTCGTCAAGCTTGAGCGTCTGTTCTAGCCCTTCGATCGCCGTCGGCTCGGCGGAAAACTGATAGAGCACGTAGTACCCTTGATGCCGATTCTTCAGGCTAGACGAGGTATAGGCCAGACGCCGCAGACCCCAATTGTCGATCCGGACGACTTGTCCGCCATTTTCCTCGAGCAGAGCCTCGTATTTTTCGACGAGTTGATCGTATTGGCCCTCGCCGGCTTGGGGGTCCAAGATACATACGAGTTCGTAGTTTCTCATTGTATTGCGCTTTCTTGGTTCTGGTCTGGGGCACATCCCTCAGACGAAAAGCGGTGCCAGGACGAGAGATATCACCGACATCAGCTTGATGAGTATGTTTAGCGACGGCCCCGAAGTGTCCTTGAACGGGTCGCCGACCGTATCGCCGACGACGGCGGCTTTGTGGGGATCAGATCCTTTGCCCCCCAAGTGGCCCTCTTCGATCCACTTTTTGGCGTTGTCCCAAGCCCCCCCGCTGTTGGCCATCATCAGCGCCAACAAGACACCGCTGACCGTCGCCCCAGCGAGCATACCGCCCAAGGCGATAGGGCCGAGGCCGAAACCAACCGCGACCGGAGCCAACACCGCCAACAGGCCCGGTAGAATCATCTCGCGCAGGGCCGCGGTCGTGCTGATCTCCACGCAGCGCCGGGTATCGGGCTTGGCTTTGCCTTCCATCAGGCCCTCGATCTCGCGGAACTGACGCCGGACTTCCTCGACCATATTGAAGGCGGCCTTGCCGACCGAGGTCATGGTAATGGAGGCCGCTAGGTAAGGAATCATCGCGCCGATAAAAAGCCCGCCGACGACAATCGGCGTAGTCACGTCAATGACGATCGGCTCACCGGTTGCAGTCTCAATAGCGGAGGAATAGGCCGAAAAAAGCGCCAATGCCGTCAACGCCGCCGAACCAATGGCAAACCCCTTACCCATGGCCGCAGTCGTGTTGCCGAGTGAGTCGAGACCATCGGTGATCTTGCGCGTGTCTTCGCCCAAGCCCGCCATTTCGGTAATGCCGCCAGCGTTGTCGGCGATGGGGCCATAGGCGTCAACCGACATGGTGATACCCACTGTGGCCAGCATGCCCACGGCGGCGATGCCAATCCCAAAAAGCCCGGCAAAGTGGAAGGCCAAGCCAATGGCGACGACGATCCCCAAGGTCGGCAGGACGACGCTCTCCATGCCTATGGCCAGACCGGAAATAATATTGGTCGCCACGCCAGTCTTAGAGGTTTCAGCGATGGTGCGGATAGGTTTGCCGCCGGTGTAGTACTCGGTAAAAAGGCCTATCGCGATCCCGGCCAAGCAGCCCGCGCACAATGCCCACACCGGCTGATTGGATAGGCCGATTGTCCCGGCGACCCACCAAGCACCCAAAATCATTAGTGCGGCTGCAACCCAAGTCGAGTAGCGCAATGCGGCACCGGGGTCGAAATTCTGCAGTATCCGCACCATCAACACGCCCAGTAGCGACGCGACTATACCGATCGTGATGACGATCAGCGGGAAGCTCATCGCCGCGAGTTTCGCCTCGGTCGGATCGGAGATATTGGGAGCAATAGTGGCCAGCAGTGACGCGGACGCGGTGGCGGCGATGGCAATGGTAGCGATGACCGATCCGACGTACGATTCAAAGATATCGGCACCCATGCCAGCGACATCGCCGACATTGTCGCCGACGTTGTCGGCGATAACGGCCGGATTGCGGGGATCGTCCTCGGGAATCCCCGCCTCCACTTTGCCCACCAAGTCGGCACCCACATCCGCGGTCTTGGTGAAGATGCCGCCGCCAACGCGCGCGAAAAGAGCAATCGAAGAGGCCCCCATAGCGAAGCCGTTGATCGTAGATGCTTGGCTTATATCGTCCCAGATACCAATAGCGCTGGCCAGTGCTCCAACGCCGAAGAGTCCCAAGCCAGCCACGGCAAGCCCCATCACGGCGCCCCCTGAAAAAGCGATGTTCAGCGCCGGCCCTTGGCCGTGTTGGTTGGCCGCTTGGGCGGTGCGAACATTGGCGTGGCAGGCCGCCTTCATGCCAGTGTAACCGGCCAAAATGGAGCAAACGGCTCCCGCCAAGAAAGCGTACGCGGTATGGGCACCTACGAAGGCAAAAAGGAGGGCGAAGACGATGACGATAAACCCGGCGAGGATGGTGTACTCGCGTTTGAGAAAGGCCATAGCTCCCTCGTGGATAGCCTCTGAGATTTCCACCATCTCTGGAGTGCCCGCCGGAGACTTTTTGATGTAAAAGTACAGCAGGAGCGAGCAAAGCAAACCGCCCAGACCGATGAATGGCGCTGCGCTTGTCCAAATTTCCATATACGTCTGTAACCCTCCCTTGGCTACGCTGCTTTTTAACCGTTGAACTTGTTCATGGCCGCCTCAATGCCTTCGGCGTAGTACACTTCGAGCGCCGCATTCCCGCGCTCAAGCAAGTCTTCTACCTCGTCTTCTGGGGAAAACGGATCCAGTACGTAGTCAACGACGTCCGCGTCTGCGGGTGGGATGCCGATCCCTAGGCGCAGGCGCGGTACGGCTTCCGTGTTGAGCGCTTCGAGAACCGAAGCCAGACCGTTGTGCCCGCCATCGCTGCCGCCACGGCGAAAGCGCAGGCGCCCGAAGTCGAGTAGGAAGTCGTCGAAGATGACCAGTACGTCTTCGGGAGGCACCTCCCATTGGGCGCAAAGGGCGGCGGCGGTCGAACCGCTGCGGTTCATATAGGCTTGGGGCTTGGCCAAGAGCACTTCCCGACCGCCCAGCACTACTCGGACGACTTGGCCCTGTATGTCTGTTTGATGCTGCCAGTCAACACCACAGCGCGCCGCTAGGTGATCCACCACCATAAATCCTATGTTGTGTCGCGTTGACGCGTAGCGCGCACCGGGATTTCCCAAACCCAAGGCTACTTGCAAACCTACTCTTCGCCACCCCCGTCGCCTTCGCCGCCCTCGCCACCTTCGCCACCTTCCTCTCCTTCGCCTTCCTCTCCTTCGACCTCTTCTCCTTCGACCTCCTCGGCTTCTTCCTCCTCAGTGATCAAGCGCGGAGCCAAGATATTGACAATCGTGCGATCCGGGTCGGTAGTAATGCGCGGCTCTTGGTCGATGAGATCGCTCACGTGCAGGCTATCGCCGATGACCAGCGAAGAGATGTCAATCACCATCGCGGAGGGCATTTCCGAGACGACGCATTCCATTTCGATTGCAGTCAGCGCCTGCTGCAAAGCCCCGCCCTCGTTGCGGACCCCTTCGGGCTCCCCCTCAGTCAGGATCGGAACATTGGCGCGCAGCGTCTCGCTCGGATCGATGCGCAAAAGGTCTAAGTGCAGCACATGGCCGAGGACCTTGTGGTATTGGACGTCGCGAATCAGGGCCTGCTCAGGAGCTCTATCAGGCTCTTCGTGCTCAATCAAGATGATGGCGTTTTGCCCGCCTTTGCTCAGGATGAGCTCCAAGCTATGGGCATCTGTCTTGAAAGATTCAGCGGGCTGATTGTGACCGTAGATCACTCCGGGCAACTGGCCCTGCAGGCGGCGCATTTGGCCCACGGGGCCCTTGCCCTGCTCTTGGCGGGCCTGGACTTTGAGCGCCACCTGCTCGCGCGCTTGGATCTGTAGTGGAACTTGCGGCATCGAAACATCTCCTCAAAAGACTCGATCAAATATCAATGGCATAATGGCAGCCCGGCGAGGACTCGAACCTCGATAAACGGAACCAAAATCCGTTGTCCTACCAATTGAACGACCGGGCTACCTATCTCTATGCCTCGCACTTCCCCGAGCTAGACCGGCTGACATAAAAAAGACCGGCAACCTTGCCTTTGCAGTGCGCTCTGCGCCTGAGAGGCGGTTTTCCGGTCGTCGAAGATACCGTAAACAGTGGATCCGCTGCCCGACATCAACGTGGCGCGGGCGCCAACTCGGTCCAGTTGAGAACGAAGTTCTGCGACGATGGGATAGGTGCGTTCTACCGCGGGCGTGAAGTCGTTCTCTAGCACTTCAAATAACCTGTCGTGGTCAACGCACCCGCCGCTCAGGGAAACAACAAAGTTAAAATAGGGAGAATTTTCTGTCAAGATGGAGCCGAGTTGGCCATAAGCCCACGCCGTGCTGATCTCGACCTCGGGGTACGCCAACACGTAAAAGACTGCGCCTGCCCAGCTCAGCTTGTTGAGGATCTCGCCCCGGCCCCTCATTAGAGCGGTGCCGCCTTCCACTAGAAAGGGAATGTCCGAACCAAGGGTGGCGGCGATCCGGCGGAGGTCTGCGTTCGAGAATGGCTGGCCATAGAAGCGATTGAGTGCTCGCAGGGCCGCGGCCGCATCGGCACTGCCCCCGCCTAGGCCCGCGCCTATGGGTATATTCTTTTCTAGGTGGATGCGGAACGACTGGGCCGGGTGGTCGAGCTGAGCATGAAAGGCATCAACTGCGCGGCACACCAAATTGTCCGGCCCCGTCGATAGGCTATCGAGGCTACAGGTCAATTGATCGGAGGAAGCTAATTCAAAGTACAAGACGTCCGCTAAATCCACGCATTGAGCCACACTGAGGATATCGTGGTAGCCATCGGGACGGCGACCGACAATTTTAATCCCCAAGTTTACTTTTGCGTATGCTTTTTCGACCAGCAGACTCTCCATCGCTGCACACCTTGACCGCATTTTACTATATTTTACACTCTAGCCTGTTATTTACGTGTCAGATTGGCATACTCTTGAGAGTTGATATGTTTCCAAAATTGATATTAGTGCTTCTCTTCTGCCTAAACACCCAGAGTTGGGCGCAAACGAGCGCAGAGGACGATTTTAAACTGGCCCGCAATCTCTTCCGGGATGCCGGCGACTATGCCACGGCCGCCGGGCTATTCGCCGAGTTTGTTCGCAATTATCCCGATAGTCCACAGCTAGCCGAGGCCCGACTGATGCTGGCGCGTGCGTACCGCCAAAGCGGCCGTTGCGACCTAGCGGTGCCGGCCTACGAGACGTTTTATCTCGAACATCCCGATCACTTGTTGAACGCCGCCAACGCACGGCGCGAGCGAGCGGCTTGTTTGGCCCAGCAAGGTCAATACCTGCTGGCGGCCCGATCATACGAAGAGTTGCAGCGTCGTTTCAGTGCCAGCGAATTCGCCGCCAGTGCCTTGATTGAGGCAGCGGCTAATTATACCCGCGCCGAAAATTTGCGGCAAGCCGAAGCTGTTTATGGACGTCTGCTGGCCGATTACGCGAGGTCTGACCAAGCGCATTTGGCGCGCTATCGGCTGGCCCAGTTGTGCTTTGCCACTGGTCGGGCCACAGAAGCCCAACAGCTCCTCGGGCAAATCGCCGCCACTAAACCACCGCCTTCCCTCGCTCCTAGCGCCCTGCTCCTCGGAGGGCGCATCGCTCTCTTTATGGGCAACAGGGAAACTGCGGAGAAGCAGTTCAAGTCGCTGGAGCGGCGCTTTCCTAGAGCGGCGCAGACCGACAGCGCCTATATAGATCGCGCAGACTATCTCTATAACTCGCGCCTTTTTAGCCAAGCTGGGGACGCCTATCAGCGGGCCTTTAACAAAATCGGCGACCGCGCTCTCAAAGAAAGCGCACTCCTCGGGCTAGCCGACGCTCGCCGCCAGAGTCATCAGACGCGCGAAGCCATCGCCCATTACGACAAGCTGAGCACCATGCTCCATCCCGACCACCCCGCTTACCTCAAGGCGCAGCTAGGCCGAGCCATCGTTCTGGGCCAAGCCGGACAATTCGCCCGCGCAGTAGGCCTGCTTCAAGGATTGATCCAGACCGGCGACAGCCCCGAAGCCATTAGTGCGCTGAGGGAACTAGGCACCCTCTACAAGCGGCGCGGCGACAGCGAAGCGGAGGACCGCCCCGATTCGCTGCGGTTATTGACTTTCGGAGAAGGAACCGCCGCTTTCCACAGCCGCGCGATAACTTGGTACCACCGGTATCTACAGGAAGCCGACGGGGCCGCCGATGCCAACGCCGTGCGCTTTGAACTCGCCGCACTCTATGCCTCAATCGGCTACTACCAAGAAGCCATTTCTCTCTATCGCCAGCTAGCTGCGGGCCAGGACGAGGTGGCAACCAAAGCGCAATTTGCCCTCGCCCGAACCTTTGAACAAAGCGGACAACCGCGTGCGGCGCTGCGCGAGTACGTGGCCTTCCTCGAACTCTTCCCCGCTGACCGCCAGAGCGAAGAGGTTCGCCAGCGAATCGAATATCTGCGCGAA
Source organism: Candidatus Latescibacterota bacterium (assembly GCA_022819745.1). Next base: position 35,549 of record JAJEGS010000001.1, read on the forward strand.
TTTACCGTCTTGGACCCGGCCGGCCTCAACCGGGCCTTGCAAAAAGCTGGGCTCGATGAGTTGAGCGGCAAGTCGCGTCAGCTAGTGCAGCTAGCGGTCGCCCGAGTGCTGTTCTCGCATCACGATTTTGTAACTGCTGCCCAATTTTTCAAACATTATGCCACGGCCTATCCAGACGACCCCTACAACGACGAGGCGCAGTACTTTCTGGCCGAAAGTCTGCTTCGACTCGCCCGTCAACGCCAGCTAGAGGCGCAGCCTGCCAGCGCAGACTCGCTACGAGATCTAGCCCTACGGGAATACCGCGTTCTCGTCGAGCAAGTCCCCACCGACAGCATTCTCACCGAGCAAGCCCCTACCGACAGTACTACTCTCGTCGAGCAAATCCCCACCGACAACAAATGGACCCGGCGCGCACGACTTAGCCTCATTAAACTCGAAGCCGAGGACCGCCCCGACTCACTGCGGTTACTAACGCTTGAAGAGGGGTTTGCCTCTTTCGTCGCCGAGTTTTCCGAGGGGCAAGGGGACCATCTAGACCAAGCCCTTTTTCAGCTAGGCGATGCCCGCCGCCAACTCGGAGCGACCGATACCACTTGGTTCGACGGGGCCATTGCGGCCTACGACCAACTCCGCCGACTCTCTTCTGACAGTCCACTCGTCCCCCACGCTCTATACGGCAAGAGTCTTTGCCTAGTGCAAAAGGGCCAACACAAAGCAGCGGCCGATTTGCTCGAGCGCGTTCTGCGAGATTATCTCAATAGTCCGCTGACGGCACCGGTGCTCTTTGAACTAGGCCATATCCGCTTAGCGCAGGAGCGGACCCAAGAAGCCATTGCCCGACTACAAGAGTTGCGCTGGGGCTACCCGGCCTTTCCCCAGCGCCGCGCCGCCCAGAAACTGTTGGGCGACACCTATTTTCAGCTCGGCCAATACGCCGCCGCCATCGAGCTATATCTACCGTTGGTTGCCAACTCGACCATTTCCGACGACAGGGGGCCGATTCTTCGACGAATTGGCCGGGCTTACCACCATCTCAACCGCTATGGCGAGGCCATGGAGACCTATCGGCAAATACTCGCCGAAGAGCCAAATCCGGCGGGATTAGATAGCATTTACTTCGCCCAAGCGGTACTGCAACTGAGGCTAGGTCAGGAAGACGACGCCTTTCGGCTCTTCCGCAAGGTCAGCCAAGAATTTGCCTCCAGCGGATTGGCAACCGAAGCCTCGACGCGGGCCGGCCACATCGCCTTTGCCCGCCAGCAATACAAACAAGCCTACCAACTCTATCAGCCCTTGCTGAAGCAAAGCGAGGATACCCTAATCCACGGCCAAGCCGTTCTCGCCTTGTTCCGACTCAAGCGCCTAGAGGAGGGACGCAAGGCAGCCAAGCAGTTTGCCAAGCAGTTCAAGGAGGAGACGGAGTGGCGTCAACACTTCCGGGTTGAAGAAGGGAATTACTATTTGCAGGCTGGCAACTACAAAAAGGCTTACGAGCTGTTTCAAGAGGTGGAAAAGCAAGGAGGCATATGGGCCGACGACGGGGCCTATTGGATGGCCATAACGCTGTGGAGGCGAAACAAGGCGACGCCCAGCGAGGAGGGGGCGGCGTTCGCGTTGGAGGCCATATCGCGCTTTGTCCGGGAATATCCGACGAGTCCTCAGGTGGCCGATGCCTACTTGCGCCTCGGGGACTACCACTTTTCGCTGCGCAACTTCCTGCAAGCGGCAGGAGCCTACAAACACGCCTTGGACGCGCCAGAAGTCAGTAGTGATCAGGCCCAAGATGCAATGTGGAAACTGATCAAAAGCTACCAGAGTGCCCATGAGTACGAGGCCGCGCACCAAGTGGCCGATCAGCTACTGAGCCAGTACCCCGAGCACCCAAAAGCCATCGAGGTCCAGCTCGAACTGGGTATCATCCTCAAGAATAAGGGCCAATACGCTCAAGCCATTGAACAGCTAGACGAACTACTCTCCCAACAGTTACTCGATGGCAACGGCGCTTCTGAAGCCCGATTTTACATCGGCGAATCCTATCAGAACATGGGCGAGTACCGCAAGGCTATCCAAGCCTATTACAAAGTCAGTTACCACGGTAGCCAAGGACTCAGCATGTGGATCACCTCGGCGGATTTCCAGCGCGCCCGCTGCCACGAATCGCTGGGCGAACACGCCACAGCCATGACCATCTACGAGCGCATCACACGGCGCGAAGGGGGCCAGAGTCCGCAGGGACAGATAGCCCGCGAGCGGATCGATGCCCTGCGCCGCCAGCTAGAAACCCTCAACTGAAGCGACCCCAGCAGAGCATATCATGGCCCCGACTCAACGTCACATTCTGCTCCTAACCCAGCGAGCAGAGTTGGAAGCGGAGTTCAAGTCCGCAGTCCACGACGTGCGGCTGCGCGTACTCAGCGCGGCTAACAGCGATGCGCTTGGGCGGCTACTGCGGCGCGGAGTGGATCTGGTCGCCTTTGATCTGGAACTTCCGCCCGCCGTCCTCGCAGAGGGCGTCGCCGCGCTCGACCAGTACCGCGATGTGCCCATGCTAGGCTTGGGCAATGCCGATGAAAATTGGGATCGACTTTTGTGGGGTTCGCCTCTCAAAGACCAAATTGCCGTGCCCTTTGAGGCCGCAGTCCTGCGTCAACATCTGGACCAGCTACTAGAGCGAAGGGACTTTTTGCACGGGGCCGAACTGGTAGGTCAGTCGCCCTTAATGCGCCAACTGCGCGAACGCATCTTAATCGTGGCACCGACGCCAGTTTCCTCTATCCTCCTAACGGGCGAAAGTGGCGCGGGCAAGGACTTAGTTGCCGAAGCTCTACATCGCTACAGCCGCCGCCGCGGACGTCCTTTTCGTCCGCTCAACTGCGGTGCCATTCCGGAGAATCTGCTGGAAAACGAACTCTTCGGTCACGAGAAGGGAGCCTTCACTGACGCCCGTGCCCAGTACCAAGGCATCTTTGAACAAGCGGACGGCGGAACAGTCTTTCTAGACGAAATCGGCGAGATGTCGCTGGCGGCGCAAGTGCGCCTCTTGCGGGTCCTCGAGCAGCGCGAGGTAGTCCGCATCGGCGGCAGCGCACCAGTCTCGGTGGACCTTCGCGTCATCGCCGCGACCAACCGCGATCTACAAAAGGCGGTTGACCAGCGCGAGTTCCGCCTCGACCTATACCACCGACTCAAGGTCGTCGAGCTCGACATTCCGCCGCTGCGCCGTCGAGCCGAAGACATTCCCCCCTTAATCGAACACTTCATCAGCGAGTTGACCCAAGACAACAAGAGCCGTCTAGAAGGGTTCTCAGCGGCGGCGCTGGACCTTTTGCAAAACTATGCTTGGCCTGGCAATGTGCGCGAGTTGCGCAACCTAATCGAGCACTTAGTGTTCCTCGCTCCGCGTGCCCTCGTCGAACCCGAAGACCTAGTGCCCCATCTCGGGATCCAGCCCACGCGCCATTTGCCCGTGCCAACCAACAAGACGCCAGACCAATCCGAGCGCGAGTTGATCTACTTTGCGCTCTTAGATCTCAAGCGCGAGGTCGCCGAGCTAAGAGCCGCGGTCGAGCGCAATGCCTCCGTGATGCCGTCCTCTGCGCCCCCCGTAGCACCAAGGGCCGTTCGACCGGTTGGGCCCGAGGAACCGATCTATCCGGTTGAGGACACCCCTTACCATCCCGCAAACTCCCAAGACCCCGCGGCAATACGCGTCCCCGAAAACGCAGCTATTGAGCCTTTGCCCTCGCTCAAAGACCGCGAGCGGGAAGCCATCGAACAGGCTCTCGACCGCGTCGGCGGCAATCGCCGGAAGGCCGCCGCCATCCTCGGCATCAGCACTCGCACGCTCTACCGCAAGCTGAACGAATACGACCTTCAATGAAACACCTTCTCCGCTCCGTCAGGCGCGACAATCCCTCCATCCTGAGTTGGGTGGGCAGCGCGCTTATTGCCGCGTTGCTCGCGGGCGCGCGCCCGGCAGGGGCGCAAATGCCGGAGGAGAGCACTCAGCCAATCGCGGATCTCAGTAGGGCTTTCCGCCACGCCTACGAACAAGCGAAGCCTGCCGTGGTTTTAATCTCGGCGACGACCCAAGCGCGGCAAAAGCGCACATTGCCCCCCTTCCACCCGGAAATTCCCGAAGACTTTCGCGGCATAGGCTCCGGCACTATCGTCAGCGCCGATGGCTACATTCTGAGCAATTACCACGTCGTCGCCGAAGCCGACTCCATCCAAGTTACCCTCTCGGACCGACGCACCTATCGGGCGAAGGTCATCGGCTTTGATTCGCTGATTGACATCGCCCTGCTCAAGATTGAGGCGCAGGGGTTGCCTACTGTGCAGTTGGCCGACTCAGACCGCTTGCAAATCGGCGATTGGGTGCTGGCCATTGGCCATCCCTTGGGCATGGGGTCAACGCTGACCCACGGCATCGTCAGTGCCCTAGGGCGCCAAGCAGGCATTTTCAACCCCAGAAGCGACGAAGAAAATCGCTACGCCATCGAGAGTTTCATCCAGACCAATGCCGTGATTAACCCCGGCAACTCCGGCGGTCCCCTACTTGATCTACAGGGCCGAGTCGTAGGAATCAACACGGCTATTTCAACGCGCACTGGTTACTACATCGGCTATGGGCTAGCCGTGCCGATCAACCTAGCGCGCGAGGTAGTGGATGATCTGTTGGTCCACGGACGGATCGTACGCGGCTACTTAGGCGTGTCCATGGAATCTGAGATGACCCCAGAGCTAATCCGCGAACACAGCCTTGACATGGAACGGCCACGAGGCGTTTACCTCAGAGATGTGCAGCCCAACAGCCCGGCCGCGCGCGGAGGTTTGCTCGACGGGGACGTCGTCCTGTCGCTCGATGGCACCGAGGTGAATCACTTCAACCACCTGCAAACGCTGATCTACAGCCGCGACCCAGGCGAAACGGTCAGCCTGCAAATCATGCGCCAGAATCAAATCCACCACGTCGCCGTGGTGCTCGGCGAGCGCGAAGAGGACCGGCTCCTTTCCCAAGGACATCAGCGGCTAGCAAAGCTAGGGATTTCAGTTGAAACCTTGCCCGCCGAGTTGGCTGCCGAGTTGGGATTTATCGGCGAGTTGGCGGCTGAGTTGGGATTTGCACAAGGCGAAGGGCCGGTGGTAGTAGTTGAAGTAGATCCAGAGGGGCTGGCCGCGGATAAAGGGATTCAAGTGCGAGATGTGATTACCGAGGTGGATCAAGAACGCGTTACTTCGTTGGAGCAATTTGTGCGCTTTGTTTCCGAACTGGAGGAGGGGCAGTCTGCGTTCTTCTGGTTTTGGCGGCCCGATACCGGAATTGAGGTTCGGGCACTGAGGATTCCGGAGTAAAACCATGACGCCCGACCTAAAAGAGGCCGATGCCCTGATGATGATCGGCAGCAGCGAACGCTGTGCTAATCTGTTCTACGCCACCCGTTTCCGCGCTCCCGATTCCTTCGTCTTTTTGTGGACCCCCAGCGAAAAAGTCATGCTCGCCAACAACCTCGAGATCGACCGGGCGCGCGACCAAGCTAGCGTCGATCGGGTATTGTCTTATACCCAGTATGAGAAGCAGGCCAAGGAAAGGGGCCAAGAACATCCCAATAGCAAAGACGTCTTGTTGGAACTTTTGCGCGACCTCGGCTTGGCGAAGCTGCAAGTGCCCGCTGATTTTCCCCTTGGTACGGCCGATTTTCTGCGGGGGGAAGGCATCGAACTGGCCATTGCGGCCGAGCCGCTTTTTCCCCAGCGCAACATCAAGGACGCCACAGAGATCGAGAATGTGCGCCGGGCAATGCGAGCCGCCGAGGCGGGCATGGAAACGGCGATTGAAGGGCTGCGCGCAGCCGATGTGCGCGACGGCGTACTCTTCCTCAACGGCGACGTACTCACTTCCGAGCGATTGCGGCGCATGGTGCATCAGACGCTAATGGACTGCGACAGTATTGGTGAACACACCATCATCGCCGGCGGCGACCAAGGCTGCGATCCACACCAAGTGGGCTTTGGGCCTTTGCGCGCCAGTGAGACCATCATTATCGACATTTTTCCGCGCGACGAGGCGAGTGGATACTACGGAGATCTGACGCGGACCGTCTGCAAGGGACAGGCCTCCAAGCCGCTGCAGCACCTATACGAAACCGTGCTGGAGGCTCAACAATTGGGCTTGGACCACATCCGTCCGGGTGCCGAAGGCCACCTTATTCACGAAGCAATCCAACGATTTTTCAACGACGCGGGTTACGAGACGGGCGAGAAGGACGGCTACATGCAGGGCTACTTCCACGGCACGGGACACGGACTAGGGCTGGATATCCACGAGGGGCCGAGGATCGGTCCGCGCGGCGATGTGCTTGAGTCGGGGCATGTCGTGACGATGGAGCCGGGACTCTACTACCGAGGCCTGGGGGGCGTGCGGATCGAAGATACGGTCGTCGTTTGCGCCGGCGGCTACGAGAACTTATGCAGCCTGCCCAAGGTGCTCGAAGTGTGAATGCGGCCCTTTTTGTCAACGGGTGTACTCGTTGACAAAAAGGGGAAATTGAGCAGATTTACTCTTATGAGACGGCACAAATTCACCCTCGGCTCCCTAGTCATTGCTGCGGGTCTAATCTACCTTTTTGTCGCTGGCGTCCAGCAGTCAACGGCGACTCACATGACCCTGCAAACTCTGATGGAGGGAGCTACAGACGAGGGCCAGCGCATCCAACTAGGCGGCAGCACCGTGGTGCCCGGTTCGATTGAATGGGACCGGTATCGCTCGCGCCCCGAATTTGTGATTACCGACGGGCAACACACACTGCGGGTGCGCTACATCGGCCACGCCGTACTGCCCGATACCTTCAAAGACGAAGCGCTGGTAGTTCTCGAAGGCGAATACGATGCAGCCGACCAAGTCTTTGCCGCTGAGATCGTCTTTGCCAAATGCCCCTCCAAATACGAGGGACAAAGCTATGAAGGCCACGTGCAGGCAATGAATAGCCCGAACGGCTAGCCCGCACACCTTTTGGCTTTTCCCGATTCTTTATGGTTGATATCGGCTATTTTGCCTTGTGCCTCGCGCTCCTAGCGTCCGGCTATGGAGCTCTGGCGTCGGCCCTCGGGGCGAGGCGTGGCCACTTGGGTCTGGTGCGCTCGGGCGAAAACGGGGTCTTGGCGACCTGTGGCCTGCTGACGCTGGCAATTCTCGCGCTGTGGCACGCGCTCCTCTCCCACGACTTCCAAGTCGAGTACGTGGCCGAAAACAGCAACCGCGCCATGCCTTTGTTCTATTTAATAACGGCGCTGTGGGGCGGGCAGAACGGATCGCTGTTGTTTTGGGGCTGGATCTTATCCATCTACTCGGCGGGATTGGCGGCACTCTACCGCCAGCGCTACCGCGAATTGATGCCCTACGCGATCGCGACCCTATCTCTTACCAGCTTCTTCTTTTGCATTGTGCATCTTTTTGCCGCAGACCCGTTCCAGCGCCTGCCCTTCACGCCAGAAGACGGGCGCGGACTCAACCCGATTCTACAACACCCCGTCATGGCCATCCATCCGCCGATGCTTTACTTGGGCATGGTGGGCATGGTCGTGCCCTTTGCCTTTGCCATCGCAGCGCTCCTGACCGGCAAGTTGGACGCTACTTGGCTCCGCGCTTCGCGCCGCTGGATGCTCATTCCTTGGACCTTTCTCGGCTTCGGCCTCCTGCTAGGCGGCAAATGGGCCTATGTCGAACTGGGATGGGGTGGTTATTGGGCCTGGGATCCGGTGGAGAACTCCTCGCTGATGCCCTGGCTGATCGCCACCGCTTTTCTGCACTCGATTATGATTCAAGAGCGCAAGGGCATGCTCAAGGTGTGGAATGTGGCCCTAGCGATTCTCACGTACGCGCTGTGCCTGTTCGGCACCTTTATGACCCGCAGTGGCATCATCTCCTCGGTTCACGCCTTTGCCCAATCCAACATCGGCCCTTTTTTTGGCACGTTTCTGGTTTTGACGCTGATTTTTTCCTTTGGGCTTTTGTGGCTGCGGCTGCCCTTGCTCAAGGCCGAAAACCGCTTGGAATCTTTTGCCTCGCGCGAGACGGCTTTCTTGCTCAACAACTGGGTTCTCTTGGGGATTCTCTTCGCCGTGTTCTGGGGCACGGTCTTCCCGCTGGTTTCCGAGGCACTGACCGACGAGCAAATCACGGTCGGGCCTCCTTTTTTCAATCAAGTCACGATTCCCATCGGCCTAGTGCTTCTGTTGTTGACGGGTGCTGGTCCGCTCTTTGCCTGGCGCCGCACCTCCCGCGAGAGTCTGCGCAAAAACTTCATTCGCCCGGTGACGGCAGGCGCACTTTCTTGCGGGGTCTTTTTTCTTGCTGGCATACGCGATCCCTATGTCGTGCTGTCATTCGGGCTTTGCGTCTTCGTACTCGTCGCGCTTGGTTCCGAGTTCCACGTCGGGGCGCGGGCGCGGAGGCACAGTACGGGCGAGTCCTATCCGGTGGCATTGTATCGCCTCTGCGCCAAAAACCGACGGCGTTATGGCGGGTACTTGACCCATCTAGGGCTGGTACTGCTCTTTGCTGGCTTTACTGGCAAAGCCTTTACCCAAGAAGCCGAAATCGTCCTCGACCAAGGAGCTTCGAGTCAAGTCGGCGAATACCGGCTTACGTTTGCGTCGCTGGCCTTTGCCGAAAACGCCAATCACAGCACTACCGCGGCGGCCTTGGCTCTGCACCGCGGCGATCAATTCCTCGGCACGCTGCTGCCAGAGCGACGCTACTATCCGGCTTTTGATCAAGGTACTACGGAAGTCTCCATTTACTCGACTTGGCGCGAGGACTTCTATGTAATTTTGGTGGGCTCCGCCGAAGACCAGAGCGCCAAATTCCAAATCTATATCAACCCGCTCATCAACTTTGTGTGGCTCGGTGCGGTCGTCCTAGTGATCGGCGCACTGTGGGCAATGTGGCCCACGCCGCGAGACCGGCGGCTAGCGCGGATCGATCGCGAGACCGCAATGGATTCGGCCATCGCACGGAAACCTCGTATGTACGTGCCCGTGATCGCTGCGTTGGCGCTGGGCTTCTCGCCGGTAGGGGCAGCAACAACGACGGAAATCAAGGCCGTGGCTGAGGAGTTGGTCTGTCTCTGCGGTAATTGTCCTCGGGAATCCTTAGCCACTTGTCTTTGTACGGACTTCGCGGTCCCCGAACGCGAGGCGATTGGCTCAGCCTTAGACCAAGGCCAGACTCGACAGCAGATCATCGACGGCTATGTAGCGCGTTTTGGCCCGAAGGTCTTAGCCATTCCGCCGCACGAGGGCTTTAACTTGCTCGCTTGGGTGGCACCCTTTTTGGCTCTTTTGTTTGGCGTTGCCCTAGTACGCACCCTGCTAGTTCGCTGGAAGGACCAAGGCCAAGCGCCTCTGCAATCCAAGCCCCAGCCGACCAACCGCAGCCAAGACGCGGATCGCTTGAGACGCGAGTTGGATCACTACGACGATGGCTAGTTCGTCCGAACTGACGCTGGCCTATGAGAACCTTATATAAATGAACGCGATAGACCTCCTACCCATATTGTGTTCTATCGCGCTGCTGTTGGGGCTACTGCTCTATCTGGCCCATCCCCTCCTAGTGAGCGGGCGGATGGGCGCGGCGAGTGGATCAACGCGACAGCTTTTTGAGCGCAAGGAGCAGCTCTTGGGCGAGATCGTCGAACTGGAGCTTGACCGCGAGCTTGGGAAAGTGTCCGCAGAGGATTTTCAGCGCCTCTTCGCCGAGTTGGAGGCCGAGACGCTGGTGGTTATCGGCGAGTTGGATCGGCTCAACGGCGCGAGCAGCGATCAATTCGAACGACGCATAGAAGAGGAGATCGCGGCCTTGCGCCAAAAGACCGCCGTTCCTCATTGCCACGGCTGCGGGGCCTTGCGGCGCGAGGGCGATCGGTTCTGTCCGCAATGCGGCGCTTCGCTAGTGGAACCTGGCTGAGCTATGGTTCTGCGCTCGCTTTGTGTTGCAATCGTCCTTTGCGCTTCTGATCTGTGGGGTGCGGCGATCAACGGTTATGTACTCAACCCTTTCACCCAAGCGCGAATTCCGGGCATTCCCGTGGCCTTCTACGTCCGCCAAGACGGAGAGATTCTCGAAATGCTGCGCAAGGAGACCGACGCCGAGGGGCGCTTTTCTTTTGCTGGCCCTTTTCTACAGAGCGGACTCCTCTTCGGGCTAGCGGCTTTCTACGACGACATCCCCTACTTTTCTTCGACTCTTGAGGCCGGTGCGCAACAACAGGTCATCCTTGAAGTGTACGAAAAAACCGATGACCCCTCCGGAATCCGCATCGGTACTCATCACCTCTTTTTCGCGTTGCGAGAGGACGCGATTGAGTGCATCCAGCTCCTGCAAATTCACAACACCCGCGAGCGCACGTACGCAGGCCGTGGTGACGGACGCGAGCGGCAAGTGACTGAACTTGTCTTGCCAACGGGCATCTTTAACCTTCAAAGCCACTCGGGGCTGCTCCACCAAGCCGGAGAAGGTCGTTTCTTCGACAACCAGACCCTGCCTCCGGGCCGCTCGCAACGGAGTTTTTCTTTTAATCTCGACGCCCGCAACTTCACCAGCCCCTATGTGCATCAGGTGATATATCCGACCGACCGCTTGGAGGTTTTTCTCGACCCACCTTCCACAGAGATCAAACCACCTTTTATCGATCTAGGTATCGTCGAACAGCACGGACGCCAGTATCGGAAAGTGGCTATGGAAAACCTACAGCCAAGTCAGCAGGTGGTGATTCCCTTACCTCTCGCCCCCTCGCTGCGTTGGTCGCTCAAATGGGTCGCATTGGCTGGCGCATTCCTCACCGGTGGTGTCGCGCTGGCATTGAGCCGCCAACACCCAAGCACCGATCGCGCACACGCGCTAAAACGGCGGCAGCATCTCATTGAGGAACTCGCTCGGCTCGACGACTCTTTTGCCGACCGGCCCGCAGATCCGCATTACATGGACCAGCGGGCGCAGCTAATGCGCGAAGCGATTGCCCTGACTCAAGCGCTTGATGTGTGATGAGTGAAGACGATGCCATCGTCCTAGCGGGCGCGGCCAAGCGCTTCGGGCCCCACACAGCCCTGCATCCCATCGATCTGGTCATCCCGCGCGGGCAAGCGGTGCTACTGGTTGGTGCCAATGGCGCGGGCAAGAGTACCCTGCTGCGGCTGGTGGCCGGACTCTGCCGACCTTCGGCGGGGAGCGTGAAAATCAACGGTCGCGATCCCCAACGCTTTCCCGAGGCGCGGGCGGAGATCGGCCTGCTGTCGCATCAGACCTTGCTCTACGACGAGCTGACGGCGAGAGAGAACTTGCGCTTCTTTGCCCAACTCTATGGCTTGGACAATCCAGACGAACGGCTCGCTGCGGCCTTAGCGACTGTTGGTCTGTGCTTTCCGTCGCCAGTATTGGCGACGTACGAGCGGCTCGACCAGCGCGTGGGTTCGTTCTCTCGCGGCATGAAGCAGCGTCTGGCCATTGCCCGTGCCATCCTGCATGGCCCTTCTATCCTCTTGCTTGACGAGCCGTTTACCGGCCTCGACGCAAGTGCCAGTGCTACACTGCACCGCCTCCTATGTCGCTTTCGGCAAGAAGGGCGCACCTGCATCTTGGTAACGCATCGCCCCGACGAGGCCGAGGGCCTAGTGGATCGCCTGCTGGTGATTGAACGTGGTCAATGGCGCTTGGACCAAGTCCTGACGGAAGATTTTAACCAACTGCGCACGCTCTGCGCACCTTATCTCAACGCCAACCCATGAGCTTTTTCGGGCGGGCGCTGGCGATACTGCGCAAGGACCTGAAGGCCGAGTGGCGCACGAAGGCGCGTCTCAGCCCGATGGTGTTCTTTATACTATTGATGTTGCTGGTATTCAACTTTTCCTTCGATTTAGGCGGGGCCGCTCTACGCGAGATTGGGCCTGGGACCTTGTGGTCGTCCTATGTCTTCGCCAGCCTGCTGAGTCTGAGCCGCTCTTTTACTGATGAACGCGACAACGACGCGCTCGACGCGCTGCTGTTAGCGCCGGGGGACCGCGGTGCCATCTATCTAGGTAAAATGCTGGGCAATTTTGTTTTTCTTTTGGCAATCGAACTTCTAAGTTTGCCCTTTTTTGCGCTCTTTTTTAACCTGTCTCTAGGCTTTTTCTTGCTACCCCTGCTGGCTATCTTCGTCTTGGGCTCAGCTTGTATGGCGTCGGCGGGCACGCTCTTTGCGGCATTGTCGAACAATATGCGTTTGCGCGAGCTAATGCTGCCCCTTTTGCTCTTGCCCATGATCTTGCCGGCGTTGATTTCCTGCGTGGAGGCGACGGGGCTAGTGCTGGACAATGACTGTTGCGAAAAGCTCTTCCCGCACCTGCAAATGTTAGGGGTGTACGCGGTGGTTTTCACGGTGCTATCGCTAATGCTTTTTGAATACGCGATCGAGGAATGATGCGTTCGGTCTCACTCTCCTGTTTGATTTTTGTGGTCATGCTGGTCGCCTTGGGCGCGATTTTTCTGTGGGTTCCCACGGAAAAAGAAATGGGAATCGTCCAGCGAATCTTCTATTTTCACGTGCCGGCGGCGTTTTCTTCGTTTCTGGCCTTTTTTCTGGTGTTCGTCGGCAGTGTACAGTATCTGCGCACTCGCGAGGACAAGTGGGACCGCCTAGCGCTATGCTCTGCCGAACTAGGCGTGATCTTTGCGTTGATCGTGCTGATCACTGGGCCCTTGTGGGCCAAACCCATCTGGGGGGTTTACTGGCGGTGGGAGCCGCGCCTGACCTCCATGCTGATTACTTTCACCATCTACGTGGCCTACCTAATGGTGCGTGGATACGGGGCTAACTCCACTCCGGTGCAGCGCATCAGTGCTGTACTGGGTATTTTCGCCTTCGCCAACGTTCCTTTGGTGTACTATGCTGTCGATCTGTGGGCCGCCGACCAACAGCTACACCCGCCGCGCAACGTAGAACTTGAGCCGACGATGCAATATACCAAGTGGATCTGCTACGCGGCCTTCTTCCTGCTGCTCTTCCGCCTCATAGCGCAACGCATGGAGCTAGCCCGCATCGAAAAAGCCGTGGCGCTCCTGCGGCAAAAACTAATCGACGAAACGTAAGAGACTATGGACAATCTCCACTACTTATTTGCTGCCTTCGCGGCCGTATGGATCGTGCTTTTTGCCTATTTGACGCACCTAAATCGGCGCACTGGAGAACTGAGTCGCCAGCTCGCAGAACTTGAGTTGAGGCTGAAAAACAAAGAGGGTGATTTGCCGGATGAGTAAGAGGTGGGAGCTAGTTGACACCCGCTTTTACGTCGTATTATATTTCACACATCTATTGGCAGACGCCTATTAAATTGTAGTGTATCGCTATGGTTCTGATGGAAGTCAAGGGAGTCTTAAGTAGCAAATCTCTATCTTTATACCCTGAAGTAGTACTCAAAGAAGTCGAAGGCAACTATTATCTGCGCATTGTCATCGGCCGCTTTGAGGCAGCAGCCATTTCCACAGCCCACAGCAAGCGTCAACTTGCGCGCCCCATCAGCTACGATCTAGCCCATCAGATTCTCGCCCACGTTGACGCCCACGTAGTCCGGGTCGAAATTACAAACTTTAACTCACGCGAAAAAACGTACTACGCTGAGATTCGCCTCGTTGACGACGAGGGCAAGATTCATACGTTCGACGCACGTCCCAGCGATGCCATTGCCTTGGCCTTGCGCTTTGGCGCACCGATCTACGCTGCCGTCAAAGTGCTCAAAGACGTGGGATGCGTTCGTTCTGACGACGATGAATGGGTTATGGCTGAAGTTAATACCATCACCAAATCCGTGGCCGCTCCGCGGGAAGAGCATCCGACCATCGCCACATCACCCGTCAATCAGCTAGAACAACTCAAAAGACGCATGCATCAAGCGGTTGCCGAAGAAATCTACGAGGAGGCGGCGCGGCTGCGCGACGAGATTAGTCGTCTCAATAGGGAGGACTAATGAGTACTACCCCTTTAGTCGAGATGACCGTGGTCAAGGTTAGCCCCTATTTGCGCGAGGACAGGCCCTTGGTATGGTTGAGCGAGAAGAACGGTAACCTCCCTCGGCTTCTACCCATTCCCATCGGCGAATTTGAAGCGGCCGCCATTAGGATGCGGCTGGAAAACGATGGCCCCATACGCCCAATTTCTTACGACTTGCTCTCTTCTATGGTCAACTCCCTTGCGATACGCGTGCGCCAAGTTGTCATCCACAACGTGCGCCGCTCCATTTACTACGCGAGAGTCGTTATTGAGAAGAATCACACGATAAAAGACATCGACGCCCGTCCCAGCGATGCCATCGCTTTGGCCTTGCGCACGGGTTCGCCAATCTACGTTGCTCCTGCGTTGCTCGACGAGGTGGGCTTGGAGCCTTTGGAAACCGACTTGGATATTGAACACACCCTGAACCGCTTCTACGAATTGGAACTGCAGATTTCCACGCCGCTCAATGCAGAAGCTGGTTCGGCCAAGACCCGCTCACCGAAACTGAACGCCGAAGAGGCCGACGCCCAACGCCCGCCGAAGAAAGAAAAAGACGAACTCAGCCTGCTTCGGCATCGGCTACAGCAGGCCGTCATATGCGAAGAATACGAAGAAGCCGCTCGGCTGCGCGACGCCATCGAATCGCTGGCAAAAAAAGCCAAGCCGCAGACGTAACACCTACCAAGTAGCTGAAGTTGCCCAAGACACTGATCCGTGCGCTGCACACAATGGCCCTACAACTATTTGTTTGTCTCGCCCTGCTCCTCGGCTGCGATAGCGAAGACATAGACCAACGCTTCTCACACCCGGCCCAGACCTTCCAGACCTATAAGCACGCGCTAGAAAACAGCGACTTTGACCTGCTTTGGGAATGTTTCAGTTCTTCGCAAGTGGCAGGGGAAGATCGTCAGAGCTTCGTCGAACGGTGGCGGCAAAAGACGCCAGCCGAGATCAAGGCTCAACTGCGGCGAGAAATCGCCGAAGAGAGCATCATCAACGAGCGCATTGGTTACTTACTCTTCGATTCCTCTACGCTAGGCGATGAGCGCACATCGCCATTCTTTTATTTTCTTCGCGATCCTAGTGGTTGGAAAATTACCTCCCATCTAGATAGCACCTTCCATCAAGAGTTAGAGCAAGCCATTGAGCGCGGCGAGTACAAACTACCCGACTTCTAACTCTTTCCTTATCTAGACGGCTCTAAGTTCCAAGTCCCTATAATGCCCATTATCATATCCCACTGCTTGTCGTCCATCGCCTCTACCAGAGCGAGCAGGCGTAACACATCGCGCACCTTCTGTTTCTTGCGCGCCCGAGCAACGGCCTCTAACCACGGTTGGTCCCCGAGCAGAGCCAGAATTTCTGGCTTCGATAGTATCCCTAGGAGGGCTGGGTCCAACGGCTCTTCGCTAGACAGGAGCTTGTTGACGACTGGATCCGACAACGAGCGCATCATCTTGCCATAGAGCGCACGTCCTTCCTCCGAGCTTGCCTTAGCCTCATAAGCAGCAATCAACACTGTGTTAGAGTCGAGTTCCAAAACCTCGGCCAACTTGAGACACACTTCGTCGGAAGGGACCTTCTCCCCTTTCTCAATTTGTCCTATATAGGTCGCCCATACGCCCTTGGGCCTTCGCGTCGTCACGAGTTGTTCGGCCAATCCCTGCTGGCTTAGCTGGGCTTGTAGCCGGGCCTCCTTGACCATTTCTGCAAACTGCATTTGCGATCCCTCTGAATTATTTTTAACCACTATCTCTGTCAAAGATACGCACACACTTGTAAGTGTGCAAGGCTCCGTTGTCATTTTCTTTCGATCCATTTTTCCGCTTGACAACACAATCTAGCGTGTGTATTTTTGTTTCTAAATAGAGTGTGGTGGTCCGCTAGCGTGGCTAACGTCTTGACCTGCGATGCTCGGATTTCCCTTTTCGGGTCGTTGAGATCTTCAAAACTACCTCCCCACACCGCCTCGTTTGAGGATCTCATTTGCGTTTCAAGATCACACCTTCCGGCCGCCACACTCTTTATTTTATAAGCAGCCCATTTTTAGATGGGCTGCTTTTTTATTTTTAGCCTTTACGCCGATTCCTTTATACACCATGCGTATCTGTATGGTCGCCTTCACCGACCTGAATTTCGACTACCGCATCTACCGGGAGGCTACTTCGCTACGCCGCGTTGGTCACCAAGTCGTAATCATCGCCTCCTCTTTCAACTCAGCCCCTCTCAAGGGGTGGGACGATTTTGAAATCTATCCGATTCCGCTAGACCGGAGCCGCTCGCTGCGCCGCCTTTACCCTTTGTTTTGGCAACGGGCCTATCCCCTGCTCGTCGAGACCCAGCCGGATGCCTATCACGCCCACGACTTAGATTCACTCTGGCCAGCAGTGCGGGCTGCACAGCGACTAGATCTGCCCCTCGTCTATGACGCACACGAATTTTGGACCGAGCAGTCCTCACTGGTCAACCGGCCGCTGATGCGGTCTTGCTGGAGTTTGCTAGAGCAGCGGCTGATAAGACGGGTAGATCGCGTCATAACCGTCAGCGGATCTATCGCCCAATCGCTCAGGAAGCGTTACCGCCTTGACGAGGTCGTCGTTCTGCGCAACTTGCCGCTATTCCGCCACAAGGTCCAAAGCAACCTGATACGCGAAACGCTATACTTGCCCGATGATCGCCCCGTTGTTCTCTACCAAGGAGGATTTCTCACCGAAAATGGCCTGCGCGAGCAAATTGAGGCCGCCGCAGGGCTTGCCGCCGCCTTAGTTTTAATTGGGGATGGGCCGAGTGAACAGGCCCTGCGGCACCAAGTTCGCGCTGCGGGCCTAGAGGACCGGGTCTATTTTATTCCCCGAGTGCCCTTTTACCAACTTCACAATTATACTTGCTCGGCCGACTTGGGGCTGTGTCTGATCAAAGGCACGGGCAAGAGCTTCTATTACTCGCTGCCCAACAAGCTGTTTGAGTATATGATGGCCGGGCTACCGGTCTTAGCCAGCAACTTCCCTGAAATGGAGCGCATCGTCCGCGAAACGCGTACCGGAACTACGGTCGATCCAACCAATATAGCAGCCATTCGAGAGCAGATCGCCGCTTTTTTGGACAATGCAGCGCAGCGAGAGGCGTGTGCCAAGGCGAGTTTGCAGGCGGCACAGCACTATAACTGGGAACGAGAAGCCGCTCAACTCACCCAGCTTTACGAAACCTTAGCATGAGCGCCCCGCTGACGCTTAGCGTCGTAATACCGACCTATGACGAGCCTGAGCGCCTCGAAGCAGCACTTAAGAGCCTGTCGCAGCAAAATTACCCCGATGAAGCGACCCAAATCATCGTAGTGGACGATGCCTCCCCCCATTTGGACGCCGAGCGGTTGCATGCGGAAATCGCGCCGTTAGAGTTGCAGCTACTCCGCAACGAACAGAATCAGGGACGCGCCCGGGCGCGCAACGCAGCCCTGCGGGTCGCCAGTGGTGATATCGTCGTCTTTCTCGACAGCGACATGACCGTCGGCACTAATTTTCTCCGCGCTCATGCCCAACGACATCAAAACCACGCGGAAGCCGTTTTTGTCGGCAACATCCGCTTTGCCAGTGAAATTCCCGCTACATCCCTGACTCGCTATCTCGAAGGGAGGGGCGTTCACAGGGTTGACGAGGACAAGCCCATACCCTTCAACTGCTTTGTCACCGGCAACTCCTCGGTGCGCCGG
Organism: Candidatus Latescibacterota bacterium; assembly: GCA_022819745.1. The sequence continues at coordinate 53,288 of JAJEGS010000001.1, forward strand.
TCATCCCTGCTTCGCGTGGGTTTTTTCGACGAAGATCTAACTGCTTATGGCGGCGAGGATCTAGAATTGGGGTACCGCCTCCATTTGGCGGGTATTCCGTTCTACTATGCCCCTGAAGCCCTATCGCACCACAATCACTTGCGTTCGTTGGAGCCGCTTTGCCGTCTGATGCAGACCTATGGCAGCAAGTCAATCCCGATCCTTTTAAAAAAACATCCCGAACTGGACGCCGTACTCCGGTTAGACTTTATCAGGGCCGCGGCCTTTTCCCCTCGGCGGCTCGCGCTCCAGCTAGCCTTGTTGCCGCCGATTCACTACCCCATCCGCTGGATGACCCGCTGGCTTGTGAAAACTTATGTCCCGGATCTGCTTTTTAGCTACTTGTTCTGGTCCAGTCGCACGCGAGGTTATATGCGTGCTCTAAACGAATAAAGAATAACGACTTATATTATATAGCCTTATGAGTACTCACTATCCCCGCTTCTCCCAAGTTCTTCGCGTAGCGCTACCTGCGCTCCTGCTAGCCCACTTCATAGTTTGGCCCATCGTCGGCCTCCTATCCCTACATGCTGGTATTATTGCCGCCGAATGTACCCTTCTGTGGTTTGTGGCCCTTTATATTCGTCGGCATCGCCTAATTGCCGAAGACCTGCTTCTGTTCAACGCCACACCGGCTGCGCCCCTGTTGCTGACAATCCCGGCGACTGTTTGCTGTAGCCTCGTAATCGCCGAACTCGACTTGTATCTGGCCTATCTCCTCGGCCTGATAGATCTGTCCATGCCGCTGTCTTTTCAGAAAAACCTGCTGGAGATTCAGATTATCCGCGGACTAGCAGATATCCCCAAGGGACTGGTAACGCTAGTGCTAGTACCTGTGTTTTGCGAAGAGCCCCTCTTCCGCGGACTTGTGTTCACGAGTCTTTGCGCCCACTATGGGCCACGCTGGGCGCTAGGCGGTTCGGCCCTGCTGTTTGCCATTTCTCACTTCAACCCTTGGCAAATGATCCCCCTCCTCCTCTTTGGGCTCTTCCTCGGCGCTTTAGTTTACTGGACTCACAGTATCTATCCTGCTATGCTCGCCCACGCAATCAACAACTTGACTTCGATAATTGGGATCAACTTGCGCACTTACTTAGGCATAGATGGCCTCGGTCCCTCCCAACATCTCCCCATGCCTTTGGTCCTGCTCGCCGGCCTACTCCTACTTGCCAGCCTCCTGCTTCTCAGCCGCCGCCCCGCCATTATGCCGCTGTTGACTAGGAGGTAATTCGCTCCGCCCGATTACAACTGAACTATTGGGGGAGAGGCAGTTACGTAGAAAAACGTTCCCTAATTAAATCAGCTCAGTACCTTCGCTACCGTTTCACCAATTTCCGCCGGACTCTCACAGGTGTGAATCCCTGCTTCCCGCATCGCCGCCATTTTGTCCTCGGCCGTTCCCTTACCGCCTGAAATAATAGCTCCTGCATGTCCCATCCGCCGCCCTGGAGGTGCCGTGCGCCCCGCGATAAAGCCAATGACGGGCTTGTCGTAGCACTCTTTGATATAGGCGGCCGCTTCCTCTTCAGCCGTGCCGCCAATCTCGCCGATCATCACGACCGCATCGGTCTCGGGGTCGTCCTTAAAGAGTGCCAGCGCGTCCACAAAGCGCGTACCAATGATTGGATCGCCGCCAATGCCGATGGCTGTGGACTGGCCTAAGCCTCGCTCAGTGAGCTGCCCCACGGCTTCATAGGTTAGCGTTCCACTGCGCGAGATAATACCCACGCGCCCTGGCTGGTGAATAAAGTGGGGCATAATGCCGATTTTGCACTTCCCCGGCGAGATGACGCCGGGGCAATTAGGCCCGATTAGCCGAATAGAGCGCGCCTGGACATAATGGTAGGCTTTAACCATGTCGCTCACGGGGATGTTCTCGGTGATACAGATGACTAGCTCTATACCGGCATCGGCCGCTTCCATGATGGCGTCGGCGGCAAAGGGGGCTGGCACAAAGATGATCGAAGCATTGGCTCCCGAGGCCTCAACGCCTTCGGCGACCGTGTTAAACACTGGAACGCCTTCAAATTCTTGGCCTCCTTTGCTAGGTGTTGCTCCTCCGACCACTTTCGTGCCGTACTCCAGCATTTGTCGCGTGTGAAAAGATCCCTCCGACCCAGTAATTGCCTGTACGAAGACCTTGGTGTTTTCGTCGATTAAAACGCTCATTCCCGTATTCCTCTTATCGAATCGTCGCCTTGACCAGCGTTGCGGCGTCTTTAAGCCCCTGCCCAACGGCAAAATCCATGTCGGAGTTTTCCAGCATCTCGGCGGCTACATCTGCGTTGGTCCCAGCCAGTCGCACGACGACCGGCACGTTGACTTCAATGTTTTTGCGTGCCTCAATCACGCCAGCAGCCACGCGGTCGCAGCGCACAATGCCGCCGAAGATGTTGATGAGAATGGCCTTTACATTCGGGTCGGAAAGCAAAATGCGGAAGCCATTTTCTACGGTTTCGGCGCTGGCTCCCCCTCCTACATCCAAGAAATTGGCTGGCTCAGCACCGGACAGCTTGATAATGTCCATGGTTGCCATCGCCAGCCCGGCACCGTTGACCATACAGCCGATATTGCCGTCGAGCTTGATGTAGTTCAGATCGTATTTGGCGGCTTCGACCTCTAACTGTTCCTCTTCATCCAAGTCGCGCATTTCCGCTAAGTCGGGGTGGCGAAAGAGCGCGTTGTCGTCTAGGTCTATTTTGGCGTCCAGCGCCAAAAGCTGCCCATCGGCGGTCGCCACCAAAGGATTGACTTCGACCAGTGAGCAATCGGCATCGACATAGGCTCTGTAAAGGCTAAGAATAAAACTGGCTGCTTGGCGCACCTGCTTACCCTCGAAGCCAAGCCCAAAGGCTAGGCGCGTCGCTTGGAATGCCTGTAGCCCCACTGCGGGGTCAACCGTTTCCTTGAGAATTTTTTCTGGGGTCTCTGCGGCGACCTCCTCGATCTCCATTCCACCCTCTTGGCTGGCCATGACCACTGGCTTGCATTGGGTCCGGTCGAGCGTGATGCCCAGATAAAGCTCGCGTTCTATATCTGAGGCCTGCTCCACTAAGACTTGCTTGACCCTTTGGCCTTCCGGGCCGGTCTGGTGCGTAACGAGCTGCATACCGAGAATCTCGCTGGCCGCTTGGCGAGCCTCTGCGGGGCTAGCGGCCAGTTTGACGCCTCCGCCCTTGCCGCGACCTCCAGCGTGGATTTGGGCCTTAACTACGACTTTTCCACCCGATTCGGCGGCCACGCGTTCGGCTTGGTCGGCTGTGGTGGCCACGTTGCCACTCGGTACGGCGACTTGGTACTGGCGCAGAATTTCTTTGGCTTGATATTCGTGAATTTTCATGAGCGTTATCTATTCTATATCGGTGGAAGGAACGCAAAAGAGTATAAAAACCTTCCCCTATCAGCAAGGCGATCTAAGAAGCGACCAGCGCAAGTAGCAAACTAGGGCTGTTGATCGTTGGGAAAGTCCCGTAATATTCAGGTACATCTAAAGATCCCGAGGAGGTAGCCTGTGAAAATCTTGTTAATCGGCGGGGCCGGTCACGTCGGCACCTGTACTACTCCCTACCTTAGACGCCATCACGATCTGCGCGTGTTGGACATCGCCAAGCCTCGGCACGAGGTAGAATACATCGAAGGCTCTATCGCCGACCCGGAGGCCCTCGCTCGTGCCCTAGACGGAGTGGATGCCTTCATCAACTTGACCATGAAGAGCGGCCAAGGCGGCCTCGACAGCCACCAGACCGAGACCCAGATCGTCGATAACTACACGGTCAACTGTCTGGGACTGCATCTGCTTCTGTACACAGCTTGGAGGCTAGGTATTAAAAGAGGCGTCCACACCTCCACCATGAGCGCCCACTACCGCGCCCGCTCCTATTATCCGTCCGAGGAAGAAGTGCCGCTCGATAGCCCCAGTGTGTACGGCTTCACTAAAGGGCTAGCCGAGGGCATTTGTCACTATTTCGCCCGCCAATTTGACCTGAACTTGGCGGTCCTTCGCATTACCGGTCCGCGCACTCGAGGGCAATTCATAGAACAAGCCAAAAATCCACCACATTATCCTCCCGGCAGTCTTTACTTTACCGATGAGGAAGATTTGGCTAGGGCCTATCTAGCCGCTCTGGACTACGTTTGCACAGGTCATGGCCGCTGCGACGCCTTCTTCATATCGGGCGACGCCGACCACCGCGAGATGAACATGTCCAAAGCACGAGCTGTTTTGGGCTGGGAGCCTAAATCGCACCTGACGCTGGAGGAGTGAAAAGTCAAAAAAAGCAGGCCCAACCATGCTGGTAGAGCCTGCTTCAATTACTATGGACGATTCGCGTTGTGACTTATTAACGCATCTTATCAGGCGGCGTAAACGCTCACCCGCTTGCCCTTCCTGCCAAAAGACTCAAATTTCACCTGCCCTTCAATGGTGGCGAAAAGCGTGTCATCCCCACCCTTCTTGACGTTGACACCCGGATGAATGCGCGTCCCGCGCTGCCGCACGATAATCGTGCCGGCGCTGACCTTCTCTCCGCCAAAGCGCTTAACGCCTAGACGCTGGGCATTGCTATCGCGCCCGTTTTTGGAACTGCCGACACCCTTTTTATGAGCCATGATCTAGTCCTTTCTCACTTCAGTTCGGGAGAACGATGTCCTCGACCCGAATCTCGGTGTAATCCTGGCGGTGGCCGGTGCGCCGCCGGTATTTCTTGCGCCGTTTCTTCTTAAAAACGACAATCTTGTCGCCGCGACCGTGACCGACGACCATCGCCGAAACACTGGCTCCTTCGACCGTGGGGCTGCCAACACTAGTCTCGTCGTCGCCGGAAACTAGCAGGACATCGGTAAATTCTTGGGTGCTACCTTCTTCGACCTGAAGCCGGGGTACGCGCAGACACTGACCCTTATCGACTTTGACCTGATGGCCGGCGATATTGACAACTGCATACATGAATTGCACTCCTACGCTAAGACTACTTCGCAATCAACCAAGAGGCTTTTAAAGATATGGGTCAGAATTTTTCTGTCAAACTCGGAACTCAGCCGTCACATCTAGACTGCGTTTGGTCGAGAAGAACCGATAGTCTTGGGGGCCCAACGTAGAATCGGTCTCTATTTGGAGGCGAGCTTTGGTCGCCTTGCGCAATGATTTAAGCCGTTCTTCGCGGTTTTCTAGCATATAGGTGGCCACCTCGGGATGGACCTTTAACACGTAGCGCCTTTCGCGGGTGGCAGCATAAGAACGCTGAAGCCAGCGTTCAATCCAAGTCAGGGTGGTGTCTGGCCCCATAATCCGGCCCGTGCCGCTGCAAATGGGACAAGGTTCACTATGAGTGTGCAAAAGGTTTGGTCGGACGCGCTGGCGCGTCATTTCGACCAAGCCAAACTCGCTGATGTGTGGGCTGATCGAGACTTTCGCCCGATCCCGTTTGAATTCATCAACCAAGCAGTCAACGACCTTTTTGCGATTGCGCTCCTCGTTCATATCGATAAAGTCGATGACTATAATGCCGCCAATGTCGCGGAGCTTGAGCTGGCGGGCAATCTCACGAGCTGCCCTCAGATTGGTATTGAGATTGTTTTCCTCCTGATCGTCGGAGCCGAGGTAACGGGCTGAATTCACGTCGATAAAGGTTCCTGCCTCGGCGTAGTCGATGACCAAGGCTCCGCCCCGCCGCAACCACACGGTGCGATTGGTCGCCTTCTCAATATCTTCCTCAATGTTGAAGGCATCGAAAATGGGCCGACGATCCCCGTAAAGCTCCACCCTTTGGCGCAATTTAGGTGAAACTTGGCGCAAATAAGCTGTGATCTCCTTGTACAGTTCTTTGCTATCGACGACTAGTCGTTCCACATTGTCGGTGAATAGGTCGCGTATTATGCTGGAGGTCATGCCCATCTCCTTGTACACCAAGGCAGGTGCTTCGACCTTTCTGCTCGTCTTGATCAGACGCTCGTGGTTTTTCACTAGCTGCTTCATATCGCGTTTGAACTCGCGATCACTCTGCCCTTGCCCTTCTGTGCGCACGATTACCGAGTAGCCATCGGGTTTGATCTTAAATACCAGATCTCTCAGTCTTTTGCGTTCGTTTCGACTGATGATCTTGCGGGACACACCAACCCAGTTGCCGCCCGGAACCAGCACCATAAAGCGACCCGGAAGCGATAGCTGCGTTGTCACACGGGCACCTTTGGTGCCGATGGGCTCTTTGGTAACCTGCACCAACACCTCTTCGCCCTTCTTGATCAGGTTTTGAATAGCAGGATAACCGCGATGGCGAGAACGGCGCCCGTTACGCGCGCCATCGGTCTCGTCTCTGTCTGCTTCCATCATATCGCGCACTTGGAGAAACGCGGTGCGGTCATGGCCTATCTCGACAAAGGCGGCCTGTAACCCAGGCAAAACGGCCGTTACAATCCCTTTGTATATATCCCCTACCGTCCGCTCGTTTTCGGGTCTTTCGATCCAGACCTCGGCTAGACGCCCATCTTCCAAGATGGCAATACGGGATTCGTGAATACCTTGGTTGATAAAAATTTCTGTTTGCACGATCTGTCCTCACGTTTAGTAGTCATAATATCAGTATCGGCGATTTCAAAGTCCCGCTTATCGCCGTTCACTTGGCTTCCTCCGCGGCCAATACCCCCAGATACTGTTCTCGGTCTGCGAGCACCTCTATCGCCTTGGCTAGCTGCACATCCTCCTGCAATCCTTCAAGCAGTTGAGCCTTTCTCCCCCTGAAGCGCAAAATTAGTTCTCGACGTAAAGCACTCTTTATATAAGGCTCCAACTCGCTGCTATACCGCCGCTCCCACTCCTGCTTCACCGCTGATCGTAGCTGCTGGATCGACTCCTGTGCAGCCTCACCCCAATCCATTTTCTCCGCCAAGTCCTCAAGGTCTGCTATTTGATTTAATCCTTTTTGGCCTTGGTCTAGACCTATGTCCTTAGTGCGGACGAACTCCATAAAGCCCTCAACCATCTCATCGCTGACAGTCAGGTCTGGATGTTCCTCGGCCCAAGACGAGTCGGTCGATACATAATCTATGACAAAGTCGAAGAACAGCCGGCGACGCTCTAACTCTTGTACATAGGGAGGAAATGGTTCCGACTCAACACTAATATCGGGCCTAATACCGCCGCCGCCGAAGACCTTGCGACCTCGCTGGGTATAATAGGTTTGGTTCCCCATACTATCCGGCAATCCAGCCGCCCCCATCTTGGATTTACCCACTAAATCGCCCAAACGGATCAGGAGAACGCTCTCCGCGGACTCGGAATCCATATCAAAATGAGATTGGAGTGCAGAAAGGGCCTTCGCCCTATTCTCTGAACGCAAAATAAGGTCCATCACCAACTGATGCGGCAATTCTCTATCGCCGAACAGAACGCTATGTGCGGGCTTGGCGATGTCTTGTTCGCGGTGAATACTGCGCCCACTGGGCGCGTAGTAGAGTGCCGTCGTCAGCTTTAAGGCACTAGCTTCCTCTTCGCGTTCACGTAGGTCGAAAATGGTCTGTACCGAACCTTTGCCAAATGATGCCGCTCCGATAACCACGCCTCGATCGTTGTCTTGGATGGCTCCAGCAACGATTTCGGAGGCGCTGGCGCTCCCCTCGTCAATCAGAACCACCAAGGGCACATTGCGCGCAATAGAATGACGGTGGGAATACTTGACTTCTTCTCTCCGCCCGTCGCGTTCCTTAATCGAAACGATCGGCACTCCTTGGGGTAAGAACAAATCGGCAACTTGGGTGGCTTGACTAAACAAGCCTCCGGGATTTCCTCGCAGGTCTAAAATTAGCCCTTCAACCCGAGGGAGACTTTTTATCGCCTCTTCCACTTCACTGGAGGTATGCTCGGAAAAACGCGTCTGGCGCATACTTATATAACCGATCTTTTTTTGGAGTTCCTCTACCAGCACAACGCTCCTGATCGTGATTATTTCCCGTTGAATTTCAACTTCGCGCGGCGTGGCTCCTAAGTGGGGAGCGACCGAGATTGCGACCTTTGTGCCAGGTTCTCCGCGCAGTGCATTGACCACAGATTCAAGCTGCATATCCAAGGTACTTTTGCCCTCCACAGCGACGATCAAGTCTCCCGGTCTCAGCCCCGCCCGAAAGGCAGGAGTATCTTCAATAGGGGAAATTACCACGGGAAAGCGATCTTTTATGGCAACCGTAATCCCCAATCCCGCGAACTTGCCCGTCGTGTCTTGGCGCAACTGGCGCAAACCCTCCTCGTCGTAATACTCGCTGTATGGATCCAGTTGGCCGAGCATGCCCTTGATGGCTGCGCTCATAACCTCCCTTTGGTCCAGACGGGCGTAATAGTTTTCCAGAATGCGCGAATACACGGCTCCGAAACGCTCCCAACTGGCATTTACCTCCGCATACGGATCTTCCGTAGGCGCCGCCTGGATTGCGTTCGCACTTGCAATTAAAAAAATCAATCCCATTAAGAAGTGTCGCATAGCTATTTTTTCTCCTCGGGAAACCACGACCACTGCCGACGCAACGCGTCCTGAATCCCTTCAGCTAGTCGATCTATTCCGAGCTGCGCGTCAAAAACCAAGCCTGTTGGATCTTTTTGGGCTATCTGTTGGTAGCCTCGGGAAACCTTCTCTTGTAGTGCCATTCCTGTTTGCTCCAACCTATCCGCGACATCCCGCCGTCTCAGGCGAGCCCAAGCCACTTCTACGGGCAAGAGCAGATATATTGTCGCGTCCGGTAAACACTCCCCCACAGCCAGCCGATTGACCTGTTCGATCACTTCAAGATCCAAACCGCGCCCATATCCCTGATACGCTATTGATGAGGCAATATAGCGGTCGCAAATAACCACATCTCCCCGGTTGAGCGACGGTGCGATCACCTCTTCTACGTGCTGTGAACGACTGGCTGCATAGAGGAACAATTCTGCTGTTGGGGATATTCCCTCTAGGCTTGGATCGAGAACAAGCTGGCGGATCTTTTCTGCGACCGGCGTCCCACCTGGCTCTCTGGTCAGTGTAACCGGAAGACCTGCTTCTCTTAAATGCGACGCTAGCAGGCGGGATTGGGTTGTAGTTCCACTGCCATCAACCCCCTCAAACGCGATGAAATGACCTTGGGACACGACGGCGAGGAGATGCTTATTGGGACTGCTGGACAGAGGCGGGCGAATTGGGACCTGATTTCAGCCTGTTGCGGATATGAGCGAGGCGCTCAACAACCGTATAGTTGGTCGTAACGGCCAATAAAACCAGTACGAAAACCAAACCTTGGTGGCCGATCAGGCTCCCCACAGCCAAGGCCGTTAGACGTTCTGGGCGCTGCATGAAGCCCACCTTGCAATCCTCGCCCAGCCCCTCTGCACGAGCCCTTACGTAACTAACCATCAGCGAACCAGTAATAGCAAAAAAGAGAATCCCCGAGGCAATCCATTCATCGCGGCCGATCAAATACGCACCGATGCCAAAATAAATAAATATCTCAGAGTATCGATCTGTCGTCGAATCCAATAAGGCTCCGAACTTGGTCTCCTTGTGGCCCTCTCTTGCAACTTGTCCATCCAAGATGTCGCAGAGGCCCGCCACTATCATAATGAGAGCCCCCCATTGCAAATAGCCCTTGGCAAACGCCGCAGTTGCCCCCACGTTCATAACTAGCCCCATCAGCGTCAGCCAATCGGGTCTGAAGCCCAAGCGAATAAACAAATGCGCCAACGGCCTAAGGATGACCAGACACCACTTTTTCAGATATTTATCTAGCAAAAAAGAACCTATTTCGCAGACGCTTGAGAGTGGCCATTGAGAATCCTTGTCCTCGGAAACTACATTAAAAATATACTCGTTTTTTTCTTTTCCTCCAAAGGATTTACCGCCGATCTTTCCACTTTCTTAAGAACAAGTTTTCCACATCAAACCTCACCGTCTCTACTCAGTACTTCGCTAAATTATGGCCTATCTATTAGATAAAATTAGACATATACGTCCCTCAAAGGGCCTAAATATCACAACTCTTTTAATTTTTGGGTGTGGATAAGTATGTGTAAAACTATGTAAAACTACACTCGGAACGCCCGACAATAGCAATTAGTAGAATAGCCCCAATGCACTCCCCACCCGATCGGCCCTCCATGCCAACAACTCCGAATGAGCAGCATCTTTTCCAAGCGTTGAAAGAATCCAGCCATGAGGAGATAAATGTCTTTGTACTAAAGCAAGCAGCTTATCAGGAGGAGCCACGGCTCTCGCCGTCACCAAATCCGCACCCACTGGACTCAAACTCTCTATCCGCTCGTTTACAACCTCTATTCGATCAAGCCCCACCGACCTTACAACTTCTTTGAGAAAATGCGCCCGCTTCCGCCTGCTTTCGACGAGAATAAAATAGGTGTCGGGAAGAGCAATATTCAGCGGAATAGCCGGGAATCCAGCTCCTGATCCCAAGTCCATAACTAGCCGATGCGGGAGACTTGCTACGACCGGAACCATAGTCAACGCCTGCCTCAAGTGCTTAGTTGCTACGACGGACCAATCTCGTCGCGAGACCAGATTGATTCTTCTCGACCACTGACTCAGGAGATGCAGATATATCTCTAGCTTGGGCCAGACATCCTCAAGAGAACAAGAGATAATCCCTTCTCTTTTTAACTGATCGAAATCCTCGCGTATCTCAGACGGCAGTTCGATTATCATATCTAGACATGTTTCACGTGAAACATTAAACTTCTTACCAACCCTTCAAAGCCGTACAACCAACTCAATTGTTCCACGTGAAACATTACTTGCCGATGCAAAACTGAGAAAAGATGGAATCGAGAACTTCCTCCTCTATGGTCTCTCCCAGCATCTCACCCAAGGCATTCAATGCGTCCTGAAGTTCAGCAACGACGCACTCATCGGGCTGGCTGGATTTCATAAGCCCCTCTGCGATAGTGCCAGATTTAGCTACTCGCAACAGGCAATCTTGGTGGCGCTGACGAGTGATTCCGATCCCATCTACTTCCTCCCTATGGGGCAACTGGGCAGTCACTTCTCTTTTTAATTTCTCAATGCCGAATTCCCTAAGTGCTGATATTTCAACAGATACCGAGACCCGGGCTTCAATGTTATATCGGGTGCTAGCACCCGGCAAATCAATTTTATTGAAGACACCAATTGACTTCTTCTCCGGCGAGAGCAGGTCCAACACAGCCATATCGTCCTCATGCGACTCAGTCGAACTGTCAAATACTGCTAAAACCACATCCGCTTCCCCAATCGTCTGCGACGCTCGTTCAATGCCCTCTTTTTCGATCAGGTTATGGCTTTGCCTAATCCCAGCCGTATCGACTAGCCGTATCGTCTCTCCTGCCCATGTAGTCCGACCTTCTACTAAGTCTCGCGTCGTTCCTGGTAAGGGAGTAACTATGGCCCGATCTTCGCCGAGCAACACGTTGAGCAACGTGGACTTACCTACGTTGGGACGCCCGACGAGCACTACTAAATATCCTTCTTGGCGCCGCCTTGTTCCCTCAAATGTTTCGGCAAGCCGCAAAGAGGACTCAACTACTTCGCCCAGCGCGGTCTGTATTTCTTGACGCCCAATACTATCGATGTCTTCGTCGGAAAAATCGAGCCCAATCTCAAGCAGTGATAGCATCTTAACCAACTGATTCTTAAGCTCTTTTACCATCTTAGATAGACGGCCACTGGCTAAGCCATAGGCATTGTCGAGATGCGCTTTAGAACTGGCTTGGATGAGGTCGATTACAGCTTCAGCTTCTAATAAATCCAATCGGCCATTGAGAAACGCTCGACGGGTAAACTCTCCTGGAACGGCGGCGACGGCACCCAAGCGAAGCGCTTCCTCGACGACGGACTCTAATACGACCATGCTGCCGTGGCAGCTAATCTCGACGGTATCTTCACCAGTATAAGACCGGGGAGCTGCAAAGACCCAAGCGACGCCTGTGTCAATTGCTCGGCCATTAGTCCATATGCGTCCGTATTCTACGTATCGGACTCGCTTGCCGAGCGGAGGATGAGACCGAAAAATCTGCTGGCCTATCGATAGAGCTTCTGGCCCGCTCAAACGCACGATCCCGATCCCCCCCTCCCCTCGCGGCGTAGAGATAGCGACAACAGTATCCGGCTGTATCAAGGTCAAGGTCCGGCTAAAATTTCAAGTGCTGGAAGGAGCGGCTTTCTTCTTAAAATGATTGACCAATAGCTGCTGGCCAATGGTCAAGACATTGAAGATGGTCCAGTAGAGCACTAATCCCGACGACATGCTCCAAAAGATAAATATCATCAGTACCGGCATCATGTAAACCAGAACGGCCTGCTTGGGATCCTTCATCGTCATCTTCTGTTGGATGAGCATGGAGACCGCCATTAACAATGGCAGAATATGAAGCCCAAAACCGCCGATAAGCAATTCGTCAGGAAGGGAAAGATCTTGTATCCAGAGAATAAAGGGGGCTTGGCGCAACTCGATTGTTTTGCCAAAAAGATTGTAGAGCGCAATGAAAATGGGCATCTGCAGCAAGAGAGGAAGACACCCGCTAAGAGGATTGACGCCTTCTTCCTTATAGAGCTTCATAGTCTCTCGGCTTAGGCGTTGGTTGTCGTTCTTGTACTTTTCGCGTAGTGCCGTAATTTTCGGCTGAAGTTCCTGCATTCTTGCCGCAGACTCATACGTTTTGTGCGTAAGCGGATAGACGATAATTTTGATAGCAACGGCAAAAAGGACGATGATCCAGCCATAGTTGGGGATGTATTGATGGGTGGCGATAAATAGAATGAGTAGAAAGCGGCTTATCTGACTTACGATCGGCCAGCCGAAATCAATAGCCTGCTCTAGTTCTGCCTCATAGCCGACAAGCTCGTCGTAGTTGAGTGGACCCAGATAAATCGTGTTGTGCCAAGAGCCAGACCGTTCGAGCCGACGCCCCACCTGAAAAGAATAGCTGGGCAGCAAATTCGCCCCTTGGTGGTTGCCCTGTAAGACGACGAGAGAACGCTGCTCTCTATCGGCAGGGACGCAGGAGACCAAGAAATACTTGTTGCGAATACCCGCCCATTTTAGCAACCCTTTGTCCTCTAATTCGTCCGATTCCCCATCATCCACCTTGAGTTCGACCCGTTCTTCGTTGATATAGGCAAAAGCCCGCATTTCAGGTAGATCAATTTCCGGCTCACGCTCGGTAAACGCGATACCGTTTTCCCAAGTGAGTATGGCTTCGGTATCGTCGTCAAACCCTTCGTAGCGCACCTGGAGATCAAATCCATAGCGGTCCCCATTAAAGGTCAAGACCTTTTCCAGTCTTCTACCGCCACCGAGTTGGGCTACCATGATTAGGGATTGCTCTTCCCCGGGTCCGACCTGCAGACTCGATTGGTTGGCAACGAACTCCACCGAGGAGATATCCTCCCTGTAGTTCGCTCTTTGTAGATGAATTCCCAAACCGCGGCCGGTTGGAGGCAGTAGTTCGATAACACTTCCATCTATATCTCTGTATTTTAATAGTTCACACGATACAATAGTACCACCTTTTGTAGAGAATTCAACTCTCTGAAGCGGAGTTTGCACTACAATTGTGTCTACTCTGTCTTCCGGGATAAAGGCCGGACTTTCGGCCGATTCGACCCTTTCAACGGCCTGAGGCTTAATAGGTGCTGGCCCTTCCCCTTCCGAAAGGAGCTGTTCCGCAGACTCGGGACCTCGTGTGAGCTCGGGCTCAGCTTGCTCTTCAGCAACAGGGGCCACTTCAGGCACCGATTCTTGCGGCACTGATTCCTGAGACGGAGGCTGGGGCTTGGGATTTAGCCCAAACCATTCATTATAATAGGGAAGCAAGAGGAAAATCAGGCCGATAAAGAGAAAGGCCAACAGGGTCCGCTTATCTTCCATATTTCTATTACCCTTTTATAAACAACGTGTTATAAAACTAATGCAGCGGATCATATCCACTCCCACCCCAGGGATGGCATCGACTAATCCGCTTTAGCGCAATCATCCCGCCTTTGAGTACCCCGTACTTATCTAGTGCTTCTTCGGCATATTGGGAACAAGTAGGTAGATAGCGACAGGAAGGGGGAAGATATGGAGACAGGAGCAGACGGTAGGCGCGGACGAGGAAAAAGACGGCTTGCTTCATTGTGGGACGAGACTTGCTACCAGAGAATCCAGTTCCCTTTCCAAGTCGGCAAAGGGAGCTTCGACGGCTGAGGGTTGGCAAAAAACGACTAGATTGCGAGGAAAGTACGGGCGACTGCGGCAAATGCTGCGCAGGCGCCGCTTGAGCCGATTGCGCTTTACAGCATTGCCCAGTTTGCGTCGGATGACAAAAATTTGACCGCGGTCTTCTCGACCGCAACGGATCCAAAAACAGCGGCCTCTAACCCAACCCATCAAGCGCTAGACGGCTAGCTGCTTGCGGCCCTTTCTCCGACGACGATTGATGATATTGCGACCGGCCGGCGTGCTCATGCGCTTGCGAAAACCGTGCTTGTTGCGGCGGCGCCTGTTGCTAGGCTGAAATGTGCGTTTCAAAATAAAATTCTCACCTCGCGTTGGTTTATGTGCAGTATCCGCAGAAGCAGTTCAATTTAGTGGCTATTCTGCTAAGTGTCAATACTTTCAACTCTTTGAACGCTAGCGAATTCAATGAAACTTCGCGGGAGACTCTTGACTGGCGTATGCCTTCTTCATAGGTTGAAAATCTCCCTTAAAAACCGCGACCTCCGCTTCAATAAATGGCGCTGGAAATACAAGATCCCCAAGAACTCTGGGCCCAATGTCTGCTCAATATCGAGCGTCAAGTTCGTCCCCAGAGCTTTACTAATTGGTTTAAGCAGACTTCAGTAAGCCACTTCGACCAAGACTTATTGGTCATCCAAGTTCCCAGCGCATTTTCTGCCGCTTGGATAGAAGAGCACTACTTGCAGATGATCCAATCCGTAGTATGGGAAGAGACGGCACTAACTCCCAATATCTCCCTCGTTGTTGCACAAGCCCCCCAATCTGTTGGCGATCGCGTGCTACCTGTTGAGCAGGAGGTACCTGCAAGCGAAGGAAAACCTGCAGAAGAAGAAATAGAAGCAGCTCCTGCCCAATCGCTGAACAAGCGCTATACCTTTGAAGAATTCATCATTGGCGATAGCAATCGATTTGCCCATGCAACGGCATTAGCCGTAGCTAATTCTCCAGGTAAGACCGAGTTTAATCCCTTGGTGATCTACGGAGGCGTAGGACTGGGTAAAACGCATCTGCTACAAGCAATTGGGCATCACGCCTACAGCCACAACCTCGCCGAGAAGATCGTTTACGTTCCCTCGGAAAAGTTTATGAGGGATTTCATCCAATCGCTTCAAGACCGCAAGTCCATCGGTGAATTTCAGAGTTTCTATCGTAGCGCGGACATTCTCCTCGTTGACGACATCCAGTTTTTGATCCGCGGCGAACAGACCCAAAATGAGTTCTTTCACACTTTTAACGCCTTACACCAGTCCGAGAAGCAGATTGTCATGACCTGCGACAGTCCTCCCGGCCATCTAGATGGATTAGAAGAAAGACTGAAATCCCGCTTCATCTGGGGATTGGCCACCGCCATAGATGCGCCCGAGCTCGAGACCCGGATTGCCATCCTGCACAAAAAGGCCGAGCGCACCGGCATACGGATTTCCGATGATGTGGCCGCTCTGCTGGGTAATCACATCAGATCGAATGTCCGCGAACTCGAAGGTACGTTGATTGGCCTGATGGCCTACTGCTCAATCCATAATAAAGAACCCGACTTAGAGGCGGCCCAACATATTATACAAGAACAGGGTCCCAGCCCGTCGGAAGTGAGCATTGAGGCGATCCAACAGCATGTCGCCGACCACTTTAATTTGACTCGCGAGCAGCTCATTGGAAAAGGACGCAAGCAAGACGTGGCAACGGCACGGCACATTGCCATGTTCTTAATCAGGACCCTCATCGGCAGTCACTTCACTACCATCGGCTTACACTTCGGCAACCGCGACCACAGCACGGTCATCCACGCTGTAAACACTGTTGAGAAGAGGTATAAAAACGATCCCTCCTTTGCAAGACTAGTAGAAGATTTGTCGGATACCGTCCGTCGGCAAAGCCGCTAGCCCCCATCTCTTTAGTCCTCTCTGTCTGTATTTTCACTACTATAGTGCCTATTTGGCAGTGGAAAACTATTAACATCTATCCCCGCATAGGTATTGATTGGGTGTGGATAAGTCTGTCGAAAAAATAAAATCGTCGTTTTTGACCTCTTGCGTGTGAAAAACCAAAGTTTTCCACTCCACAATCCACAGACAAGCTCCTGTTACCAAGTTATCAACTTAATCACATAAGTATCTTATTAACAATATATTTTGTTGTTTATAGATAACTTTTTAAGACAGTTATCCACATATCCACAGCATAACTAGAATAGAAAAAAGTAAAAGAACACAAAAAAGTGTAGTTCTATCAGGAGTATGGATGTGGATTGTTCTTTTTTGTTCCCCACATCTTTTTCTATTTTTATACACACATACTCATGTGTTCACTTCTGTTAAAAAATGAGGCACTATATATATAGAACTTATAGAACTTGACGTAAATAGGCATAAAAGCTAAGTTTATATTAGTAATCAAACGGGCGATTTTATCATAAGGATCCTCTGAGAAGAGCTATGAAGTTAAGAGTAGATCGCAGTGAATTATGGCGGGGCATTGATACTGTATTAGAAGCCGTGTCGTCAAAACCCTCCCTACCGGTGTTGGCTAATATCCTGCTTGAGGCCGATGAGAAAATCCTATCTCTATCGGCGACGGATTTAGATTTGTCCATCCGGACCCAAGTCCCTGCTACGGTAGAGGAGAGTGGGAGGACTACTGTTTCGGCGCGCAAGCTGGCAGAAATCACTCGGGAATGGCCCGAGGCGGAAGTGAGTATTGAGGTCCAAGACGAACGACTCAAGCTCTCTGGGCGGCTCGGGGACGCTGAAAGCAGCGAAGGAGCGTATAGCCTATCGGGAATAGAAGCTGACGAGTTTCCTCCTATGCCGACAGCCCTCGACGGCGTAAGCCTGAGTCTGGGGGAGGACGAAGGCGAGACCAATATTCTAGCAGACATGATCAACAAGACGGTCTTTGCCGTCTCTGGCGATGATACGCGGCCTGTGTTCAACGGAGTGCTCTGGCGCATTGATGCTCAGGGAATGGAAATGGTGGCTACCGACGGGTCGCGCTTGGCTTGTTATAGAAAAGCCATAGATCTGCAGGAACAAGTACAGGACGACCAAGAGACCGCAGTCATCGTCCCCCCCCAAGCGTTAAACCAGATCGTCAAATTGCTGGGTAGCCATAAGGGGCCGGTCAACGTCACGCTAGGCGAGACCCAGGTCCTGTTTGACATAGGACATACGCATTTGCTGTCGCGTCTGATCGAGGGGCCGTATGTCAACTATGCTCAAGTCATTCCGCAAAACAACACAAAAGAGCTGAGAATAGCTAGCGAATATCTGCTACCGGCTGTACGCCGGGTATCCATCCTCTCCAGCTCTTATACGCGCCAAGTGCGTTTTAAGCTGGACAGTGGACAGGTTGAGCTGTCGGCTGCCAGTCCCGAAATCGGTGGCGAAGCGAGGGAAAGCGTACCGGCCCAATACGCCTCTGAAGAGCTAGAAGTTGGCTACAATGCCCAATATCTGATGGATATCCTGCGCAGAATGGACGCGTCCGAGGTCTGTTTCCAGCTCAATGACCACGTCACTGCAGCCTTGCTGCGGCCGGTAGAACAAAAGGAAGGTGAGGATTACTTCTGCTTGCTAATGCCCTTGCGACCAACAGGATGAGGTAAGCAGGAATAGTGCGGATCCGTGAATTAACGCTGAGACCCTTCCGCAATTTTGCCGCGATTCACTTGGGCTTTGCAGCAGATCATGTGCTGATTTTTGGCCCAAACGGCCGCGGTAAAAGCAATATTCTAGAAGCGATTTCCTACTTATCTATCGGTAAATCAGTGCGCGGGGCCAAGGATCAACACGTCGTGCCGCACGGCGAAGACTTCTTTGACATTGGATCCTTGTGTAGTGATGGTCGCCACGACCAGCAAGTACGCGTCTTTTACAGTAAAAAGGAAGGTAAGAAGGCATTTATCGATGCCACTCCTTTGCCTCGCGTCTCGGAACTGCTGGGTACCTTCCGCACCGTTCACTTCTCCCCTGAAGACGTATCGCTGGTGTTGCGCTTCCCAGCCCAGCGAAGGCGGCTCCTCGACATACTTATCGCGCAGTCTAGCACAGCGTACTTGCGCCACATGCAGCGCTATTACCGCGTGTTAGCCCAGAGAAACCACTTGTTGCGTTCCGCAAAAAAGTCGAGACACGGGCTTGTCGATAGTCAAGTAATAGAACCTTGGAATGCCCAGCTAGTGGATTTGGGTGCCCAACTTCGACTATATCGCCTAGAGGCGCTGAATAGATTGAGAGCGCCCTTTCTCGGTTATTACGGCCGCTTCGCCCTAGCTGGTGAAGAGGCAGCTATTATCTATCAAGGTGCTAAGGAAAAGGACTTGGAGGCCCTTAGAGCCGAGTTGCGCGAGGCACTCAGTCGCCGCAGGGAGCAGGAAACCCAAATAGGCTATACGCTGTGTGGGCCACACCGCGATGATTTGAAGTTCATATTGAACGGAGAACCAGCCGAACTTTATGCCTCTGAGGGCCAACTAAGAACCATACTCATATCGTGGAAGCTAGCCGAGGCCCGTTACATGGAAGAGCAAACGGGTCAGCAGCCAGTACTGCTCTTAGACGATGCTTTTTCAGAGTTGGATTCAGGTCGGATAGGAGAACTACTGGACATAGTGGGTGAATTTGAACAGGTCATAGCGACGACTCCCCAAGAGCCTAACGCAAGGCAGGAAGCTCGTTTTGAATCGATCGATCTCCAGAAATAAGAGCCGCAGTGTTGGTTCCCCTACCGTTTTGCATGGGTTGCTTGAATCCGCAGTCGAGGAGCTAGGGATCAATGAGAAGCTAGTGGAATGTCGGGCGCGGATGGCGTGGGAAGAAGCAGTAGGTCCGGCCTTGGCCCAGTACACCCGTCCATTGCGCTTGTCCAAAGGATTTTTGGAAGTAGCGGTGCCATCTGCCGTATGGCGAACTCAACTAAACTTTATGCAGCGGGACATCACGACGCGGATCAATACTTTGCTGGGCAAGAAGGTCGTCGAAGGGCTAAAACTACTAAACCAGTCTGAAAGTGTGGAGACCAAAAGGAGGCGTAGATGACGGAACCGGCCAGAAATTTTCCTAGGGAAGAAGCAGAAGTAGCGCAGGAGGAGGAATATACAGCCGACGCCATACAGGTTCTCAAAGGGCTTGAAGGGGTGCGCAAGCGCCCAGCTATGTACATTGGCGATACGAGCGAAAACGGCCTACACGAATTGGTAAAAGAAATCGTCAATAACAGCATTGACGAGGCCATGGCCGGGCGTTGCTCGCGCATTGACGTAACGATCACCACCCAAGGTACTGCCCGCGTCCAGGATAATGGACGGGGCATTCCGACCGACTTCCACGTCGAGGAAAATAAATCGGGCGTCGAGGTGGTAATGACGATGCTCCACGCCGGCGGCAAGTTCGACAAGAAGGCCTATCAGGTCTCTGGCGGACTACATGGCGTGGGTGCTTCGGTGGTCAACGCATTGTCCGAGTGGTGTACAGTCGAAGTTTGGCAAAAGGGCAACGTCCACTTGCAGCGCTATGCGCGTGGCGTAGCGGAAACAGGCTTGGAGGTCATCGGCGACACAGACCAAACCGGCACCATCATAGAATTCAAGCCAGACGCCGAGATATTTGAAACCGTGGAATTCAGCTTTGAGTTTATTGCCGTACGACTGCGCGAACTGGCTTTTCTGACCAAGGGCGTGGAGATCAATGTGCGGGACGAGCGCAGCGGAGACGCCGACCGCTATTTCTACGAGGGCGGTGTACAAGAATTCGTGCGCTTTCTCAACGAAGGCCGCAGCGTGTTACACCCCGATCCGATTTACCTTCAGGGCGAGCGCGACGAAGTCGTCGTAGAGGTGGCTCTGCAATACAACGATAGCTACCAAGAGACCCTTTTTACCTATGCGAACAACATAAAGACCGACGAGGGCGGAACTCATCTGGTGGGCTTCCGCTCGGCGCTAACTCGGACGATCAACAACTACGCGAATCGCAATAATCTGCTCAAGAACGTCAAGTTCAACATCTCGGGTGATGATACTCGCGAGGGCATCGCCGCCGTTGTCAGCGTCAAAGTGCCCGAGCCGCAGTTTGAGGGACAAACCAAGGGCAAGCTAGGCAACAGCGAGGTCAAAGGTATCGTCGATTCGTTTGTCTCCGAAGCACTGAGTACTTACCTCGAAGAAAACCCGGATATTGCCAAGCGGATCGTCGATAAGATCGTGGAGGCCGGCCGCGCACGGGAGGCGGCACGCAAGGCGCGCGAACTGACCCGGCGGAAGGGGGTACTCGACGGAGGGGCGTTGCCCGGCAAGCTGGCCGATTGCTCAATCCGCGACCCAGAGCAGACCGAAATTTTCTTGGTCGAGGGCGATTCGGCCGGCGGCTCGGCGGCGATGGCCCGCGACCAGAGCTTCCAAGCCGTGCTGCCAATGTTCGGCAAACCGCTCAACGTGGAAAAAGCGCGGATCGACCGCGTCTTGGGAAACGACAAGTTGCTGCCACTTATAACTGCGCTGGGCACCAGCCTCGGCGAAGACTACAACGTTGAGAAGCTGCGCTACGGCAAAGTTATTATCATGGCCGATGCCGATGTCGATGGCAGCCACATCCGCACGCTAATCATGACCTTCTTTTTTCGCTACATGCGCGACCTGATTGAGAAAGGCAAACTCTATCTGGCCCAGCCGCCTCTGTTTCAAGTGAAGAAGGGCAAGCAGGAGCTATACGCCTTCGATCAGGCCGAGCGCGACCGACATATCGCCGCACTCGGCGGCAATGGCCATGGCGACGGTCGGGGCATCGTCATCCAGCGCTACAAAGGGTTGGGCGAAATGAACCCCGAGCAGCTATGGGAGACGACGATGGATCCCGAGCGGCGCACGCTGCTGCAGGTGGCGATCGACTATGCCGTTGAGGCGGATCACCTTTTTACCCTACTCATGGGCGAACAGGTGGAGCCGCGCCGCGAATTTATCGAGAAGTACGCGCTAGATGTAAAGAATCTGGACGCATTCTATTAGACTAAAAAGCTAGGATTTAATTAATGCTGGAACAGCAAGAAAGCCGGGTCCTACGGGTCAAAATTGAGGAGGAGCTCAAAACCTCCTTCCTCGACTATTCAATGAGCTTCATACGGTCGCGTGCCCTACCCGACGTCCGCGACGGTCTCAAGCCATCTCAGCGCCGCATCTTGGTCGCGATGAACGACCTAAGCCTTTTTCCCAACCGAGGCTACCGCAAGTGCGCCAAAATAGCCGGCGACACCTCAGGCAACTACCACCCGCACGGCGAAGACATTGTCTATCCGACGCTAGTGCATATGGCGCAGAGCTTTCGCTTGCGTTATCCGCTGGTCCAGGGCCAGGGCAACTTCGGTTCAATTGACGGCTACCCTCCGGCGGCCATGCGCTATACGGAGGCGAGGTTGAGCTGGCCGGCGATGGAGCTACTGGCGGATCTCGACAAGAATACCGTCGAGTTCGCCAGCAACTACGACGAGACCCAGCAAGAGCCTCTGGTGTTGCCGTCTAGGTTCCCCAACCTGATCTGCAACGGCTCCATGGGCATTGCCGTGGGCATGGCCACCAAGATCCCGCCGCACAACCTGAGAGAAGTTGCCAGTGGTCTCAAGGCGCTGATTGATCATCCCGATATTTCTATTGCCGAACTGCTTGATCACGTCAAAGCCCCTGACTTTCCCACCGGCGGGATCATCTACGGCATGAGTGGGGTGCAGCAAGCCTACGCAACGGGCCGGGGACTGATCTATATCAGAGCGCGGGCTGATATAGAGACCCTCAAGAACGGGCGCGAAAACATCGTCGTCACCGAAATACCCTTCTTAGTAAACAAGGCTAGCCTCTTAGAGAAAATCGCCGATCTGGTGCGCGACAAAACCATCGACGGACTTGCCAATATCCGCGACGAATCGGGCCGTAAGGGTCTGCGCATTGTATTTGAATGCAAGAGGGATGCCCAAGCCGAAGTCGTGCTTAACCAGCTCTATAGCCATAGCATGTTGCAGACCACCTATGGAGTAATGATGCTGGCCATCGTCAATGGCCGTCCTGAGATGCTCAATCTCAAGCAGATGCTGCAGCACTATATTGATCACCGCCACGAGGTGATCGTGCGCCGCACCCAATTCGACTTGGAGAAAGCCGAAGCGCGGGCGCACATTTTGGAGGGCCTGCGCTTCGCCTTAGATCACATTGACCTAGTGATTGAGACCATCCGCCGCTCGTCGAATCCGGCCGATGCTCAGGAGCGGCTGGCTCGCATTCGCCCGACGCCGCAAAATCGGGCACTTTCAGGGAGTTTCGAAAAAGATGCCGACGAGCAATTCGAGTTAAGCGAACGGCAGGTCCAAGCCATCCTAAGCATGCCGTTGCAGCGCTTAACGGGTTTGGAGCGCGACAAAATTGAAGCCGAGTACAAGGAATTGGTAACGACGATTGAGGACAAAAGAGCCATCCTCGCCAGCCGCGAGCGGCAGATGCAGATTATCAAGGACGAGATTGATGAGATGGCCGAGCGCTTCGGCGACGAGCGCCGCACTGAGATCGTCTATTCAGCCGAGGAATTCGACATTGAGGACTTAATTGCCGAGGAGGACATGGTCGTCACCATCTCGCGCAGTGGCTACATCAAGCGCCTGCCTCCTAGGGCCTACCGAGTGCAGAATCGCGGCGGGCGCGGGGTGACAGGCATGAAGACCAAGGAAGAGGACTTTGTCGAACACCTCTTCGTGGCGTCAACCCATTCCTATATCATGTTTTTGACGGCCAAGGGTAAGTGTTATTGGCTCAAGGTTTTTCGCATACCCGAAGGCGACCGCACGGCCCAAGGGCGATCGATAGCCAACCTGTTGCCGCTTGAACAAGACGACCAAATATGCGCCATCGTACCCGTCCGAGAATTCTCCGACGATCGGTACTTGTTCACGGCTACGCGCAACGGCATTGTCAAGAAAACTAGGCTCTCGGCGTACCAGAACATTCGCCGCGACGGGATCATTGCTCTGAAGATTCAAGATGACGACGACCTGATTGGGGCGGCTATCACCGATGGTCAGCAGGATATTGCCCTGTTGACGCGCAACGGACAAGCCATGCGCTTTAGCGAAAGCGAAGTCCGCTCTATGGGCCGAGTTTCTACGGGCGTTAAAGGCATTAGCTTGCGTCAGGAGGATGAAGTGGTGGACATGGTCGTAGTGAGCGAAAGCAGCACCTTGCTAACCATCTGCGAAAACGGCTATGGTAAGCGCACTAGTCAGACCGAGTACCCCAGTAAACGCCGCGCCGGCCAAGGCGTTATCGACATCAAGACCTCCCCGCGCAACGGCCCCGTAGTGGCCTGTAGGGAGATCGAAGGCGAAGAGGAGGTCATGTTGGTAACCCAGAACGGCATTATGATCCGCATCTCCGTGCAAGAGATATCTACCATTGGGCGCAATACTCAAGGAGTCCGGGTGATCAATTTAGACGAGGGCGATCGGGTTATCGACATGGCCCCGCTACCCGTCAGCGAGGACGAGGATGAAGGAGAGACTGGCGTGGAAAACGGCAAGGTCGATGAGAAGGAATTGGGTTGACCTAAGATAGGGCCTCATGTATATTTTTCTCCTCCGGGAACAGGAGGGTTAGACCTAATTGGTAAGGCAGCGGTCTTGAAAACCGCCGGGCTCACGCCCTTGAGGGTTCGAGTCCCTCACCCTCCGCCATTTACCATTTGATGCCGCCACAATCCCATCCCGTTTAGCGGTGGGAGCACGTCAAAAGTTTATTTTGCAATGGTCGCGGAGAGGTGACCGAGTGGCCGAAGGTGGCAGCCTGCTAAGCTGTTGTGCGGGGCAACCCGTACCGAGGGTTCGAATCCCTCCCTCTCCGCCATTATTTTCGTTAGTTGCCCTCTAGCACAATTGGAAGTGCGCCTGACTCTGGATCAGGAGGTTCTAGGTTCGAGCCCTAGGGGGGCAGCCAATATCGGCTCCTGAAGGGAACGCTTCAGGAGCCTTCTTCTTGGGGCCTAGATCCTGCAGAAAATCGGGACGGGGCCGCATTCTCCCCGCAAATAGCCTCTCGTCGCAGCAATATCTCACGCCGATGGGTACCCGCATCCGAGAACAACAGCTTGCTTGGGGTCTCCTCGCGCCGGCACTTGTCGTGCTGGGCGCGTTTGGACTCTTCCCTATTGGCTATGCCTTGTACGTCAGCTTGCACAGGTGGCGGATCAAGAAAGAAGCGGTGGTTGGATTCGACCACTATGTCCGCGCCTTGGGGGACCCGCACTATCTGCTGCCCTTCGTCGCCGGGATCGGTCTCGTCTGGGCGGCCTATCGCCTGCGTGCCACGTTATCCGAATCCGAGCGCGGTCTGCGTCCCCGTTATGTCCGCATCGCTTGGGGCGCGGTCGTACTGTTGGGACTTTGGGTGGGATTGGTTCAGGGTTTGGGTGGCCTAGTTGAGACGGGAGACCCAGCGCTGTACAATGGCTTCAAGGTCACGTTTTTCTACGCAGTCGGGACAATTCCGTTCCAACTGAGCTTGGCCACCGGACTGGCGTATTTGCTCTTCAAGATCACGCGGGCCAGAGGCGTGTTTCGCACGCTGTTTTTTCTACCGTATATCACGCCGATCATCGCCTCAGCCGTGGTTTTCCGCACCATCTTTAGCCCTCACCCTTCCTCGCTGGCCAACCGCTTCTGGAGCCTTTGGGGACTGGAGAACCAGCGCTGGCTCTACGAGAGCAAGTCCGTTGTAGCCCTGTTACTACAGGGAGCCGGCTTTGCTTCGTACCCCACGTGGGTGGACAGCGTCTTCCCGAGCCTAGCCCTGACCTCGATCATCCTCTACAACATTTGGGTCTATGTCGGCTACGACACGGTGATTTTACTGGCCGGCCTCAGTGCGATCCCCAAGCAATACTACGAGGCCGCGGAGATGGACGGTGCTGGCGAGTGGCAAGTCTTCCGGCACATTACCCTGCCCTTGGTCTCGCCGACCCTGTTCTTTTTGTCGATGGTGGCCGTTATTGGGACCTTCAAAGCCTTTAACCACGTTTACATCCTGCGGACGCCGGGTGCCCGCGACTCGGTCGATGTGCTCAGTATTGCCATTTTCGATCAGGTTTTTGAGTACCACAACGCCGGCTATGCCTCGGCGATGGCCTTTGTGCTCCTCATCGCAATTTTGGCGCTGACGCTGCTGCAAAACCGGTTGCTCGGCAGGCGGGTGTTTTATGGCGACTAGGGGCGGCCAAGCTAGGCTGATTTACTGCGGCTTGAGCTTGGGGGGACTAGCTGCGGGCTTTCCGTTCGCGTGGATGCTGTTGGCCTCTTTTATGAGCCGCGGCGAATCGCTGCGACGGGCCTTGCTGCCCGAGCGCGTCCAATGGGACAATTACATCGAAGCGTGGCAAGAGGCGGACTTTGGTCTCTACTTTGAGAATTCGCTGATAATCGCGGTCCTACAGGTCAGTGGAACCCTGCTGTTCTCGGTGATGGCGGCCTACCCGCTGGCGCGGATGCAGTTTCGCGGACGCGATGTGGTATTTACCGGCGTCTTGGCGACGCTGATGATTCCCGAGGCCGTGACGATCGTGCCGAATTTTCTCGTCGTGACGTGGCTGCACCACAATACGCCTTTTGCTTGGCTCAATAGCTGGCCGGCCTTGACCATTCCCTTTATGGCGAGTGCGTTTAGTATTTTCCTCTTGCGCCAGTTTATGCGGGGCTTGCCCAACGAACTGTGGGATGCGGCCCGGATTGAGGGAGCTGGCCATGTGCGCTTTCTGTTTCAGATTGCGGTCCCCTTGTGCCGAGCACCCCTTTTGACGGTCGGTATGTTTACGTTTATTGGTTCATGGAACGCCTTGGCTTGGCCCCTACTGGTGACCAATACACCGGATTGGCGTCCGATTGCCGTAGGTTTGCAGCAGTTTGCCAGTGAGGCCGGGACCGAGATACACTTGCAGATGGCCGGGGCCGTCATTGCGACCGCTCCCGTGCTCTTGGCGTATTTTCTCATCCAGCGCGAATTCACCGAAGGCATTTCCATATCTGGGCTCAAAGGATAACGCTATGAAAGCAAAATGTGCGATGACGTTGGTTGGATGTGCCCTTCTGTGGGCTTGTGGCGGCCAGCAAGAGGCCATTGACGATCAGCCGACCCGTCTCGAAGCTCTCGATCCAAAAGGCCAGCAAATCGTCTTTTGGTATCAACACACCGGCCCGCGCGAAGATGCCCTGCAAGAATTGATTGCCGACTTTAATCAGACAAACCGCTATGGAATTGAGGTTCGCGGCGAGTACGCGGGTCGCTATGGGGACATCTACAACAAGATGAATGTGGGTATCCAGAGCGGTGCGCTGGCCGCCAGCTTGGTCGTAGCCTACCAAAATCAGGCTCGCGCCTACTACCAAGCCCACGGCATCGTGGACATAACGCCCTATATGGATTCGCCCCAATGGGGCTTGTCGCCAGCGGAGCGCAGCGACTACGTCCAAGCGTTTCTGGAGCAGGACAATCTCGGCGGAGTGCAGGTTGGATTTCCGCCGAATCGAGCGATGGAGTTGCTCTACTACAATGTCGATTGGTTGCGCGAGCTGGGCTACGACGAGCCGCCGGCGACGTGGGACGATTTTGCCGCGATGTGCCGTCTCGCCCAACAGCAACCCTTTAGCAAAAACGAAACCCCCGCGCGCAGCTTGGGTTTTTTGCTCGACGTGGACGCTAGCCGATTTGCCGCGATGGTCTTCAGTCGCGGCGGCGACTTAGTGGATTCGACCGGCAGTGCCTATGCGCTGGACTCGCCAGAAGTTAAATCGGTATTGGAGCTGCTGCAGGAGCTAGCACGGGAAGGTGCCATAGATGTCGCGGCCGAACGGGATGTCGAGGTGAACGAGTTCGTCACCGGTCAGATCCTCTTCTCGCAGGATTCTTCCTCTGGCCTGCCTTTTTACAAGATTGGCATTGAGGACTCTGGGCTGGATTTCGAGTGGGGCGTAACCCATCCGCCGCAGACTGGCTCGCGGCCAGTTGTTGACGTGTACGGAGCCAGCGTGTCGCTCTGTGCCGGTACGCCGGAAAAACAGCTAGCGGCTTGGCTTTTTCTCAAGTGGTTCACTGCGCCGGAGCAACAAGCGCGGTGGGTGCGGGCAAGCAACTACTTTCCGGTGCGCAAGAGTACGGCGCGGGAGTTGGAAAGCTATTTTAAAGAAAACCCGCACTATGAAGTGGCGTTTGGCATGTTGGACTACGGAAAATCAGAGCCGACGATGGCCGGTTATGCACAGGTGCGGCGATTGATTCAAGAGGCGATGATAGAGGCCCTTGAAGGTGGAGACGTCGAACAGGTGGTGGAGGAGTTACAGCGCGCAGCAAATAAGACACTTGAGCCGTAGGCAAAAAAGGAGACAAGGGTAAAATGGCAGAAGTCAGTAGAAAACCAAACGTCATCGTCTTTTTTACAGACCAACAGCGTTGGGACACAACGGGGCTACACAGCAATCCAATGGGCCTTACGCCGAATCTCGATCGCTTGGCACGCGAGTACACCCACGCGGCTCATTCCTTTACATGCCAACCCGTCTGCGGCCCGGCCCGCTCCTGCCTGCAAACGGGTCTCTACGCCACGACCACAGGCTGTTACCGCAACGGCATTCCCCTGCCCGCGGAAAGCCAAACCCTCGCCCATTACTTTGCCGCGGCAGGCTACGCCACGGGATATATCGGCAAGTGGCATCTACACGAGCGCGGAACCACCGGTCCAGTGCCGGCCGCGGACCGCTTTGGCTACCAGTACTGGTTGGCGTCGAATGTGCTCGAATTTACTTCCGACGCCTACAGCACGGTCCTCTACGACAATGACGAACAACCTGTCCGCCTACCCGGTTATCGCGTGGATGCGGTCACAGATGCCGCAATCCGCTACGTGGATGCACATCAAGATCGCCCCTTTTTTCTTTTTATCTCCTATATCGAACCCCATCACCAGAACCACTTGGACGACTATCCACCCCCCGACGGCTACCGGGAAACCTATACCGGAGGCTGGGTCCCGCCCGATTTAGCGGCACTAGGCGGCTCGACGCACCAGCACTTAGGCGGCTATTACGGGATGGTCAAGCGGCTCGACGAAGCCTATGGCCGCCTACACGACGCACTCAAGAGCTTGGCGCTGGACGACGACACTATCGTGCTCTTTACGTCGGATCACGGCTGTCATTTCAAGACGCGCAACAACGAGTACAAGCGCTCTTGCCACGAAAGCTCGGTCCGCGTGCCGACGGTTTTGACTGGCCCCGGTTTTCGCGGCGGCCAATTACAAGAACTGGTTAGCCTAATTGATCTGCCGCCAACGCTTTTGGATGCGGCCGGCTTGGAAGTCCCCGAGCAGATGCAGGGCCGCTCGCTCATGTCGCTTTTGCGCGGCGGCGTGGCCGATTGGCCCGCAGAGGTCTTCGTGCAGATCAGCGAAGCCCAAGTGGGGCGGGCCGTTCGCACGCATCGGTGGAAGTACGGAGTGGATGCTCCCGGCGAGCAAGGCAGAGATGTGGCTGGAGCCGATCTCTACGAGGAGCAGTATCTCTACGATCTACAGGCAGACCCCTACGAACTGAACAACCTAGTCGGCCACGAGTCGCATCGAGAAGTGGCCCAAGTAATGCGAGAACGACTCTTGAGACGCATGGAGGAAGCTGGAGAGGATCGGCCCCAAATCAAAGAGGCCGGATCCCGCCGCTCTGGCCAGCGGAAGGTCAGTCCTGAAGAAGCGCGATCTTAGGTAGAGTCCAGCTTTTCGCGCAACGATAGAAGCTCAAACAGTCGCTTGACGACCAAAGAGATAGAGCGGGCAAACTCGCCTAATATGGTCGCTAGCTGTTCGGTGCGCCTAGGCCCGCCTATGGGTAGCCCCAGACCTAACATCCCTTGGGCAAAGGGCACGTCGATCAGCAGTCCAGGGCGATACATCGAGTCCGAGAAAATTTCTTGGGTCATCTGGCGAAAATCCTCGTCGGCCTCGCGCTCCCAGGCTTTGTCCCGGTTCCAGTAGCTAACCAATCTCCGCAAGGAAGCAAAGCGACCGAGGGATTCTTGGAGATTTACCACGTTCTGTAAGGAGCGGTAACTACGCGCTGCGGAATAGGCGCGATAGCAAGCCAAGAGGTTTTTTTGTTCGTCTATGACTTGCAGGTCAACCGCCTCGAATTGGACGCCCATCGCCTCTAATTCGTCGCCGAGGATGCGCACGACCTTGCCCAGATCGCCCATCCTGTCGGAGTTGCAACCAGCCAGCAAGACGCGGAAGGCCCCTTGCTGGCAGCAGTGAATGGTAATGTCGCGCACAATGGCCAAGCGCTCTTTTTCGCTGATATTGACGTTGGTGATCTCCACAGGAAGAAAGCTGCCGTCACTGCGCACCATGAGTGCTTCATAGACATTGGCCGAGCCGCTGGCGACCATGTGCCGAGCTTCAGGACGGGACTGGGGGGCGAACAGCAGCTCAGTCCCGTCTTTGGCTAGCAACTCTTCCCCGCGATAACCCAATAGGTCGGCCAAGGTCTGGCTGATGAGGTGTACCTGTCCATTTTCGTGGATGACAAAGGCGTTGAGGGCCTCGGCGATTTGATGCAAACGGTCTTTGTGGACGCGGGCCAAGTGCGCCGTATCGTCCATTAGGGAGTCTGCCGAGACGCCGAGGGCGTCAGCTAAATTTTTCAGGGCCGACGAGCCTGGCTGGCGCACGCGGCCGGTTTCAATGCGGGAGATGGTAGCTTGGGAGACGCCGGAGCGGTCTGAGAGGTCTTTCTGGTTGAGCGATTGTTGCTGTCGCAAATCTTTCAGGTTGCGTCCTAAGGACATGGACTGTTCCTATAATGGGGATATAGAATACAAGGTGTTTGATATGTAAATAATACGACACGAAGCGGATTATTAGCAAAACGGAAGGCAATAAAAACAAAATGTACACAAGGGGTTACGTATGAAAATAACCGAAGTGCAGTCGATGTATCCCCGCGATCGCGTCGCGCCCGCGGCTTGGCGTCGGCACTTCTGGCAGATGGTCGTGCGAATCGATACGGATATCGGCGTCAGCGGCTGGGGAACGGGGGGCGGTGGGATTGCTGCCGTAGAGGTGATCAACCGCCATCTGCGAGAGTTGCTAGTGGGGCGCAGCATCAACAGCGTTGAAGATGTCGCCCGGCTTTGGGACGACCAGTACAAGGCCAGCCTGCCCTACGGCCGCAGCGGGATCGCCGTTATGGCCATCAGCGGCGTGGACCTAGCGCTGTGGGATGTCTTGGGCCGGGCGGAAAAGAAGTCCGTCTGCGACTTGTTGGGTGGTCGGCAGCGGGACGAGGTGCGAGCCTACGCCACAGGCCCAGACTGCGCTTGGTATCGCGACTTGGGCTTTAATGCCCATAAGTCTTCACAGACGCGGCAAGGAAGCCAGGCTGCTGATGCGGCGCGCATACTTGAGTGGGCCGAAGGGGTGCGCCAGACCTTGGGCGAAGACGCGCTCTTGATGATCGACGCGTACATGTCGTGGTCGCCCGACTTTGCCGTGGCCGTGGCGCAGCAGCTCGCGCCATTCAATATCTACTGGTTCGAGGACGTGCTACTCCCCGACGACCTAGATGGCTTGGCGGCATTGCGGCCGCAGATCCACCCCATTTTGTTAGCTGGCGGCGAACACGAATTCACTGCGCGGGATTTCGGTCATATCGCCAGGATGCGAGCGCTGGACTTGTGGCAGCCGGACGTCACTTGGTGCGGTGGTTTGACGGCGGCGCTGCGCATTGCCGAACTCGCTCAAGCCCATGGCGTCCCCTTGGTGCCTCACCGCGGCGGCGAGATTTGGGGGCTGCACTTTTTGGCGGCTGGCTACGGCGATAATTTGGCCGAGATGGTTATGGGCAGGCGCGGCGCGGTGCGCGATGAGTTGTGGCTGGGCGAGCCGCAACCGCAGGAAGGTTACTTAGTACTGCCCGAAGGCCCGGGATTTGGCGTCGAGGTGAATGAGGAGCTGCTCTAGGTATCCGCAGATTGGACGCAGAGGCGGGAGAACGGGTGCTTGGGTTTAAGAACCTCTACTCTTTAACTGCCAGAGATAATAGGTACGTCCCTCGCTGCTTGACTTTTTTATAATTGCCGAAGACTTCCTTGAAATTGCGCTTGATGTACGCCTTTAGCCCGGCAATGGTGACTACCCACAGGTGCCCGCCCGGCTTGAGGCGGGCGCAGGCGTCGTGCATGATGATCGTCAGGAGTTCGTTGCCTGTTTTCGCGGGCAAGTTGGAGGCAATAGTGTCAAAGCGCACGTGGGGGGGCACGTGGCTGAAGGCGTTGCTCAAATAGGCGCGACAATTGGTCAGCCCGTTGCGTTCGGCGTTTTGCGCCGCGTACTCGACGGCGACGAAGTCCTTGTCGATCAGATGGACCTCGCCTTCGGGGCAGAGATGGCCCAATGCCAAGCCGATTGGACCATATCCGCACCCTAAGTCGAGGCAGCAATCGGCAGGTCCGGCTTTGATGTGATCGATGAGCAGCCGCGTCCCTGGGTCAATGCGTTTGGGATTGAAAAGACCCCAAGTAGAGTGGAAGGTAAAAGTGCGCCCCCGGAGGTTCTCTTCGAATACAATGTCTTCGCCCAAGCGGCTTATATCTATAGGAGGCATTGAATAGGCGCGTTTGGACCAAACGCGGTCGAGCCTAGTAGGCCAAGCCCAGCGGCTGCTGGTGGCGGAAGGTTTTCAATTCCGCCTTGAGGGCGATCTCCATCACATATAGACCCGGTACCAACAACTCGCCGCTTTCGTCGCGGCCATCCCAATGCACGGTTTGCGGCCCAGCTCCCTGCGTTCCGAGTTCGAGGCCGCCGACCCGGATACCGCGCAAGTCGTAGATGTTGAGAGCCACGGGCACCGGGCCGGGCAGGCGAAACAAGGTGTAGTTGATGGCTAGCACGTCGTTGGCACCGTCGCCGTTGGGGGTCAATACCCCGCTTGAAAAAGCTAGGTTTTCGATGGGATCCCCGGCATCTTGTGCGCCACCTAACACCCGCAGGCTGTTGGTGTTGACCTCGTCGGAGGCGTTACCGGCCTCAATCTGCTGCGGCAAGCTCTCCTCGTTCGCGTCGAACACCTCGCCGGCGAACGTGTTGGCAAAGATGAAGACCTCGGTGCCGAAGACCAGCCGCACTGGTTCATTGCGGCTGCGCGTGATCGACTGCGGCAGGCGCACTACTAGCTCACTCTCCGCCTCTATCACCTCGGTCGGTTCTATGACTTGGAGTGGCTGGCCCATTTCTAGCCGTTTGAACTGGGGGCGGCTACCTGTGCGGATCCGGATGGTATCGAAGCCCGGCTGGCTCGCCCCGTCGAACTGGGCGAGCACATCGTAGGTGAAGTCCGTCATTTCACCTAAGTACACTTCGGTTAGGCCGCCATCGGGCGTCGGCTCGTCAAAGCGGGCGACTTCGCCGATGACTTGTGAGGCCAACGGCGGTGCAGTCTCAATCCACAGCGAGTCTAGCCGCACAAAGTCGAAAAAGGAACGGCTTTCGAAGGTGAGTCTCACTTGGATATGGTTGCCGCGCTCCAGCGGAGCGGGCTGCCCGGACTCAGGGATGGGAAAAGACCAGAAGGTCCAGTTGTCTTGGTCGTAAATGATTGAGGCTCGAAGGCCGGGCTTGCCTTCTTGAATCTGGCCGCCGGTAGTTTGGTCTGGTTGCTTGAGTTCGTTCTCGAAGCGCTCGCGCGAGACCGTGCGCTCGGCACCGGTGTCGGTGAATTCGTGATAGACGTTGGGGTCGTCGTCGCGGCCAGAGCGCACGGAGATTGCAAGTCGGGCTTGGGCATCGTCAACGGGAGTGGCGATCCCTTTGACCATTCGCATGGGCGTGGCGTCCCAGAATAGACGCCCGAAATTCACCGTGCGGCCAAGGGAAATAATTTTAGAAAGATAAAATACTCGCTTGGGCACCCCTTCGCCCTTTAGCTCGAACTCGCCGATGGTGCCCTGCTGGACATTGGCTTGGCCCGAGGCAAAGGCTTTGTCGTCAATGGAAGGGTTGCGGCGCAGGCGGATGAAACGCACGTACTGTTTGGGAAATTCGAGCTGGACATTGGCGTCGAAATTGAGCGGCACATCGGCGATCAAGGTCTCTAGGCGGTGATAGTCGTTGTCGTTGTTTTCGAGGTTGAGGACCGGATCGAACTCTTCGGCGATAGAGACTTCAAACGCCTTGAAGATGTCGTCGCGCAGCAGCGTGCCGTCGGCGCGAAAACCGTGCGGCGGCGTGTAGAACCCGACTACGTTGGCAGGTACTGGAACCCCCACGTCGAAAGTGTACCACTCCGAATTGATGCCGCGCGCTACCGGCGGGCTGTAAGAAGAGCTGTCGCCATCGACCCACTCGGTGGTCAGGGTTCCGGCCGTGAACCAATAGAAGCCGTTGGCTGCGCGCCAGACCCGCGGAATGAGGCCGTCTTCGTAGCCCAAGTCGGTGGGAAACTTAAAGGGCGACCAGAAAGAGAGCTTAGAAAGGATATTTTCCTCGCCGTCGAAGTAGGCCGGCGCTATGGAGCCGGGAAAGGTCTGGAAGTCGATAAAGACTTCGCTGCTGTCACTCCGGCTCCAAGCCAAGCCTTGGCCGCCCATTTTCCACAGCGAAATCTGGGCGGCTGCCGGTGCGGTAGAAAGCGCGAGCGCGATGAGGATTGACCATTTGTACACTGTTTTACTCCTTGAGCCAGTCGCCTAGGTTGCCAGCGACTCTTTTACGCGGTCCAAGTTTTCGCTTAATCTAATAAGGCTGATGTCTCAAATTCAAGCTGATATAAGCAATCCTATATAATTATGATCCGCAGATGGACGCAGATAGACGCAGAATAGGATGCACAAGACGACGTACCGCTCGAATCGCCGCATTGCTATGGGCGATATAGAGAATACACGTAACCGTCCGTTTTGTCATGGCCAATGAGACAACGCGCGGGCCGCTGAGGTGGCTTCGCGGCGATATGCACAATCACTGTGAAGATCACGCCCTGGTCGCCGAGCATTTGGCTGGGGCTGGCGACACACTCGATTTTATCGCGCTGACCAACCACGCGCAAAAGCCCGTCTTCTTTGAGCAACACCGCATGATTGAGCAAGCGCGCCGCATTTTGCCGGGGTTTCCCGTTTTCTTCGGGCTAGAGTGGAACGCGCCGATGGGAGGCCACGCCGGGCTTGTCTTTCCGGTCGGCGAGCGCGAGGCCGAAAACGCCTATGCCTTCGCCGCCGCCTACGATCGGCTGGGGGCTGCGACTCCTAGCAGCGTAGAAGCGGCGTTAGATCACTTGAACGCATTGCCGGCGGTGGAACGCCCCGTCCTCTTCTTCAACCACCCCGCTGCTGGCCAGTGGTCCACGGAGAGCATCAACCGCTATCTCGCCGCTGATGACGCGAGCGCAGAAGCGGCGAACCTTGTCGTCGGCATCGAAGCCTTGCACGGACACCAAGCGCACGCCAAAGTCGCGGCGATGGACCCGTGTGCTTATCCGGGAGGAGCGGTCGGCGGCTTGGTTGATCAAGTGTACGCCTGCCAGCGGCCATTTTCCCTGCTGTTGAACTCCGACTTCCACGTCCACAAGCAACGGCGTCAGCCCGATTATCCGCTAGGCATCTTCAATCACGTTCGGGTCGGCGTGGAGGCGGGGCATCCACCTACCCCAGAAGCGATCTTCGCTGGCCTGCGCCGAGGGCGCACGTGTGCCTCCCAAGGGCACTGGCTCGACCTCGGTGATTTTTCGGTCGATGACCATTTTATCGGCGATACTTGGACGGGAGGCCCCGGTGTTTTGCGCGTTGTCTTTGAGGCAACCGAAGCGGTCGAAAAGGTCGAACTGATTGGCCAGTGGCAGCCGAATGCCGCGCCGGCCGTGCTGGAGTGGTTGGAGTCTCGGCCGGCAGGGAGCTGCGAATGGATGCTGGAGATTCCAACCGAAGCCCAAGGCTTTGTGCGCCTGCGCATAATCGCCGAGAGCCGCGCCCGCCCGGCCCCAGGACCGTCGGCCCCGAAGCACTTTTTCACTTCGGCAATTCTCTTAGACGCCAGCCTTGACCGTTAGACCTCAAACCACCGGAATTGCGTCGCCAATACTGGCGACGGGAGCTCTCATGTCTGTTCTATTTGCCGTACGCATCGTCTCTAGGAAAGTTTCCACGCTCGCCTACCTGTTCTGTCTGCTTCTCGCGAGTGCGTCGCCAGTACTGGCGACGAGCAGCACGGCCAGCCACGCCGAGTACCCTCCCGGTCAAATCCGCTTAACGCCCAAAATCGACCTTCACCTCGAACCAGTGCTGGTCGAAGGGCTTTCCAACCGCACGCTCAACCTCCCGCCCGGCTTTAAGGTCAAACTCTTCTCCGATCAAGTAGATAAAGCCCGCTTTATGGCTTGGGACGACCACGGCGTCTTGCACGTGGCGAATATGAAGACTCGGGGAAGCAATCAATGGAGCCCGGCCTCCGGTCGCCAAAGCACGGTGTTGGCCTTACCCGACAAAGACGGCGATGGCCGCGCCGATACCGTGTACAAGGCCGCTGACGATTTTCACTGGCCGCACAGTATCGCCTTCTACAAGGGGGCGCTCTTCGTCGCCGATGACGATGCGATCTACCGCCTTGAAGACCGGGACGTGGATGGCTTCTACGAGGAGCGCGCCGTATTCGCCGAGGTGCCCGGCTTTATGGGCCGCTCCTCTGAGCACGTGACGCATACGCTGGTTTTCGACGAGTCCAACGACAAGCTCTACTTCCACATTGGCTCAGGTTGCGACCTGTGCCGCGAAGACGACCCAGAGCGGTCCACGGTCATCCAGATGAACACCGACGGCACGGGCCGGCGGATTTACGCTTCAGGGCTGCGCAATGCCATCGGCCTTGACTTGCACCCTGTCACCGGTGATCTGTGGGGCGCTGGCAACGGACACGACCGCGAGGGCCGGGATCTGCCGCCGGAGTGGATCACCCCGCTCCGCGACGGCGGCTTCTATGGCTGGCCGTTAGCGTACGCTTATCAGGTCTGGACCGATTTCTCCATTGACGCGTATCGTCGGGCGATCTTCCCGCTGACCGCTGCCGACTCGCTGTTGGTTGCCAGCATGGAACGTCCGGCGGCCCTCGTCCCCGCCCACTTGGCACCGATGGGTCTGCATTTCTACACGCACGACCAGTTCCCGCCCC
Source organism: Candidatus Latescibacterota bacterium (assembly GCA_022819745.1). The sequence continues at coordinate 89,764 of JAJEGS010000001.1, forward strand.
AGTACAAACACGCCGCGTTTGTCGCCTTCCGCGCGGGTGTCCTAGGCAACGATCCCGGCTACAAGGTCATGGCGCTCTTTGCCGAGCCGGATGGGTCCAACGCTCGCGTCGCCGATTTTCTCACAGGGTTCCGGCCCGATCCCAACGAAAGGGCTGTATGGGGCAAGCCTGTTGGGCTGATTACCGACGAGGTCGGCCACCTTTACGTGACTAGTGATGACTTTACCCAAGCCATCTTCCGCATCGAAGCCAGCCCCCTCCAAGGCACGTGGGAAAATCCGCCGCCCGACACGTTGCTCGCCGGGGCAACGCTGCCTTTGCGTTCGACGATTCGCCTCCGGCGGCAGGTAGAGGGCGCAGAACCAGCGCAGCTCACGGCTGATCTGAGTGCGTTGGAAGGTCCCGAGGCCCTGCCCCTGCAAGCGATAGACGACCAGACGTATCGCTTGGAAGCCGATCTCTCGGCTGGTGAGCACAATGGCCGCAAAAAGCTGGTGGTACATCTCGCGCAAGGCGACGAAGCGACCAAATTAGTGCATTCCGTCGTCGTGCTGCCCAGAGAGGATCAAGTCCTCTTTGCCGACGAGTTCGCTTGGGACCAAGGCGCACTCTACGGCGCAGAACTAGATCCAACCCATACCGATACCGTCTTCGCTGGCCAGCGGGCGATGCGGGTGGAAGCTCGGGGTTTCAGCATTGAATTCCTGCCCCGCGTACCGGTCGCCAGCGTTGGCTACGTTGCGCTGCGCTTAGCGTTGCATCCCGGCGCGACTGGCGCGGCCGGCGGCCGGCGGCCTTCTTTGGCTTGGGTTCTCAATGGCGATGCCGACAATCGACTAGATTTGACGGACCAATTGGACTGGGAACTAGGCCAATGGCAGGTGCTTGAGGTCAGCTTGGACAGGTCAGACAGCGACCGCCCCATCGAATCGCTGCGCTTTATCTGCTCCCTGCGCGGAACCTTCTACCTCGACGAAATCCGCTTGGTCGCCGCTCCGTACTCTGGGAGTGTTACGGCGGTGCAGGAAGAGGACGACCGGATCGCTGCGCCGCGAGAATTTGCCCTAGATCCGAACTATCCCAACCCGTTCAATAGCTCCACCACCATCCGCTACCGCATCGCAGAGCCGGGTCGGGTGCGCTTGGAAATTTTCACCGTACAGGGCCAGAAGGTGAAGACGCTCGCCGACGGCGATGTAGGACCGGGCGTTTACCAAGTTGAATGGGATGGGACGGACGCTAGCGGAAAGCCTGTGGCCACGGGCGTTTATTTGGCGCGCCTCCAGAAAGGCACGGCCTCCTTGGTCCACAAGATGCTGTTGCTCAAATAGCCATGCCCATGCAGCGCCTCAACCTCCCGGCCGCAGCTTTTGACATCCGCCAAGTCGAAGGCAAGTGCAAGATACTCGACCCCTTGCGCCGCAAGTACGTGCGATTGACGCCCGAGGAGTGGGTGCGGCAGCACTTGGTGCAATACCTAATCTCGGACTTGGGCTACCCGCGCGGGTTGATCGCCATTGAGAAAGGCATTGACCTCCACGGCAAGCGGTTTCGCGCCGATGTGATCGTCCACGACCGCGCGGGCCGTGCTGTGCTAATGGCCGAGTGCAAAGAGCCAGAGGTCTCCATCAATCAGCAGACCTTCGACCAAATCGCCGCATACAACCGCGTGGTTCAGGCCCGCTGTCTTTTGGTCACCAATGGCTTGGTCCATTACTGCTATGTCGCCGATCGCGGCTTCACCGATCAGGTGCCGCGGTACGACGAGTTGTGAGCGCTTCTTTAGTCCGCCTCCGCGCTCCAGAAGTCCGATACGGCACCATCCCGCGCGATCATCCTCTCCAACGCCAGTAAGTTCCGCATCACGCACCGCGGATGGTGGTAGTGCTCCTTGCGGGAGACGTGGTCGATATAATTCACCTTGCGGTCCCCGCCATACAAATACAATGGATGTCCGTACTGCTTGAGCGAAAACCGCTCTTCTACATAATCGAAAACTCGTCCAAACCACTCCGCAGCCCACTCCAGTCCTGCGTGTTCCAACAGAATCAGACAGCCGATCAGGGCCTCTTCCTGCAACCAGAGTACCTTGTCGAAGGTATAGGTGCCGTGTACGTGCATCGCGCGGAAAAGCCCGCCATAGACATCATCCCAGGCCACTTCGAGATGGCGGCGGAAGCGCGTGGTGGCCAGATCAAAGAGCGCGCGATCTCTGCGGCGCATGGCCTCGGGCAGGAGCATCCACAGCGTCTCGATGGCGTGGCCCAAGTAGATAAAGTCCTCATTGGGATCGTCGGGCCGTCTGTACTCGTGGTCTAGTGCCTCGTTCATCAGGCGGTACTCGGGATGCCAGTAGCGATGGACAATCGCATTGACGACTCGGTCGGAGAGCGCTTCCAACTTGGGGTCGGCAACCTGTTCTAGCAGCTGGGTCAGAACCAACACGAGAACCATGTGGTTGCCCAGTATCCGCATCCCTGGATAGTTGTGCGGGATGTAACTTTCCTCTGCGAAGCGCGCGGGATCGTCAAAAAGAGCAACCGAGCGCCAGAGGCTGGCGATGGCCGTTTCGAGGGCCTCTGCGTCGCCGGTTGCCCGGGCGTAGGCTTGTAGCCCTTCGGCGACGAAAAGACCCTCGTAGCCCCGCTGCGTCGCCGGCGAGATGACCCGCCCCCGCCGATCCAACTCCGTTACCCAATCGCCGGCTTGGTCTCGGCCATGCGCGAGGAGAAAGTCGCGGGCCTTGCGTGCCACCTGCAAGTGTTCCTCCCCGCCAAAGTGTTGGTACAGGTACGAGTAGGTCCACAGACCGCGCCCCTGATACCAGATGTTTTTGCTGTCTTCTACGAGAGTTCCGTCGTGATCTAGAGCGCAGATAAACCCGCCCAACTCGTGGTCGATACCATATTTGTCCCAAAAGGGCAGGTACTCTTCAAAGAGGTAGTGCCGATAGTGGTCTCTGAGAGCGCCCAGACTTTTCCCCGCTATATCCACAACGCCCTCCCAGAGCTACGAGTCTGGATCGGTCTTAAAGCGGCCTTGGTTGTCGATGCGCAAAGAGGCCCGCGTTTCCCCGTCTTCGTCGTAGAAGTCCAGCCTTGGGTTGCCGCCGGTCGGTGCGCCTAATCCCGCGCGGAAACGCTGTTCCTCATCGAGAACCCCAAGCCAAGCAATTCCATCTTCTAGGACGCCGACGATGGTGCGCGTGTGGCCGTCTTGGTCGCGCATTTCGAGCAAGGTCATGCCATCGGCCCGCACGCTCAAGGCACCGCGCACCTCGCCTTGAGCATCGTAGAGCTTGAACGAAGGCACTTCTTCGTCTTCAATGCCGCTTTGCAGCCGCATCCGTCCTTGCTTATCGAAAAAACTCAACCGCATTGCGCCGGCGTGGCCGCTGCCGAGGCCAGCGCGAGGCCGCCCGGTCTCGTCGTAAAAGGCCAAACTGCCAGCCCCGTCCTCGCTCAGCGAAAAGCCCGCCCGCACTTCGCCTCGCTCGTCGTAGAGTTCCAGCAGCGGGGTCTTATCGCTCTCCAACCGCAAGTCGGCCCGCACCCGTCCTGCTCGGTCGCACAACTTAAGTCCACTGCCCAGCACCGCGGTGAGTTCACCGTCGGCATCCCTCAGTTCCAACTCGCCGCTGCCATTGGGGCCTTGCACCAATTGAGCGATTGGTTGGCCCTCGTCGCCGCGCAAGATAAAGCGCTGCGCCCGCACCGTCCCGATCCGCCACCGCGCAACGAGTAGCCCCAGCGAGACCAGCAGGGCCGCTCCACTAGCCAAGCCCACCAGATAGACGACGCCCTCCAACGCCTGCAAGTCTTGCCTCAAGGCTTGTTCTGCTTGGGACTGAGCTCCACTAAACGAGCTGAGCAGGACCAGCAATAGTGCTGCTCTCAGCCAATGAATCGACATGCCGCAGTTTCCGTTTCAGCTCTAGGCCGTTTGCGCTGCGGCCCCCATGCTGCGGCCGGACCGCTCTTTGTTTACCGCTTGGATCATGGCGATGATATATCCGAACTGAAAGGCCCAGGCTTGACGCACCCGGCCCGAAACGCCCTCGGGAGCCTTGTCGTCGGGATGGGACGGCGCGTGGTCGGGCATCAGCATGTACTGATAGCCGACGTCCCTTAAGGTGCGCGCCACCTCGTGCATATCGACGTCGCCTTCGTCAGGCCAGACCTCTTGGAAGTTGTGCAGCCCGCCCTTGATGTTGCGGTAGTGGATGTTGAAGAGTTTCCCCCGCTCGCCGAAATAGCGCACGATGTCGCAGAGTTCCTCAGCCGGATTTTCCAAGCCCTCAGACGCCACGCCGCAACAAAAGTTAAAGCCGTGATACGGGCTATCGACCAGCTCGGAAAAGCGCTTGAGCCCTTCCATTACCGGCCAGTTCCATCGCTCGACGCCGCGCAGGACCGGAGCTGGCGGGTCGTTGAGATGGCAGGCCATCTGCACCTTGTTTTCCTCGGCGACCGGAATCACGCGCTCCAGCCAGTAGGCCGCCCGCTCAAACGCTTCTTCGCGGCTGACCACGCCCGCTTCGCTCAGCGTTTCGTTGTCGAATTTCGCGAGGTCAAACGAGCTGTACGTCACGCCCCCGCGCCCGGGCGTTGGTGCGGTGCGCTGGTGCGGTAGGATGCAGAAGTTGTAGAGCAATGCCCGCAGCCCAGCCTTGCCCGCGTTTTCGATCCAACGGCAGACCTCGTCGAGGTCCCGGTCGCGCTGCGGGTCTTGCGCCAGCGTGATGCTTTTGGGCACGCTGATGTGGATCGCCTCCATACTCACCCCGTACTCAGCCGCCTCTTCCTTGTGCCGCACTAAGGTTTCGACCTCGTTGTCCTCAACACTGGCGTCCATGTGCGTCACCCCGTGTCGCACCAGAAATTCCAATTCCACCTTTGAGGTCCCAATTCCCTGCACTCCGACGTGCATGCCGCTTTGTCCGTCACTCATTTTCGTTGCTCCTTTTGGTTTTGCAGCCATTCCGAAGAAGGGCAACCACGAGGGTTGCCCCTACATTACGCAGATGCCGTTATGTCAATCCGGTCAACCGCTAGTGGTTATTGTCCTGCGTTAGGCCGACGCTCCTGAATAGTGCCGCACCCCCCACAACCAAAACGCCCGCGCTCCCACTAACATGCCCCCCGCCATCGCCAATGCGCCCCCCAACACCGCTGGCGACAACCGCCCCACCAAGGCTTCCGAAGGCACGGTCACCGCAAAGGCCACCGGCACTAGAAAAGTCATCGCCAGCTTGAGCCAGCGCGGATAGATGGCCACCGGATACTTGCCCGCGCTGTAAACGGCTTGGAAGATGACGAGGATGTTCTCTGCGCGGATAAACCAGAAGGCAGTCGTTGCTAGCACCAGCCAAAAACTGTAGACGATTGCCGCGCCAGCCGCAAGCGTCAGGGCAAATCCCGCGGCGTGGGCAAGGCCCGTCCGCATCCCGATTTCGACGAGGGCCACCGCAATCAGGGCCATTCCCTGCACTACGTCCAAAAACTTCCAGATCCGCACCTCGCCGATGCTCACTAACACTTGTGCATCCTCCGGCTTGGTGAGGGTAAAGTCCAGCGTGCCGAGGCGGATATCCTCCATAAAGCGCTGCATTGACGGCTGGATCAGCGCGCCGATCAGGCCGCTCATCAGGAAGAACACCCCCAAGAGTGCTACCAACTCGGCCGGCTGCCAGCCGCCTAGTTCTTCGGTGTGCGAGAAAATCACCGCCAAACCCGCCAGCGCGACGCCCAAATTGAGCAAGCTCTGCAAGAGCTGCACCCAGAAGTTGGCTTGGTACGCCAGCTCGTTCATTGCGCCGATGCGCAGGAATATCCACAGGAGTCGCAAATAGTTCACGAGCCGACCGCCGAGTATCTGCGTATGCCGCGCGACCAGACTGCGCCCAAAATCCCCCAACTCAGCCCCAGCCACATCACCTGTGCTGCTGCGCCCCAGAGCACTTCGGAGGGCGTGAGGCGACCGAGCAGGAGTTCGGTCGGGAAGGCCAGCATCCAGCGGAAGGGCAACAGCGCAGCCAGCGTCTGGAGCCACTCGGGCAACAGCGACAGCGGTGCCATCTGGCCCGAAAAGAAAAGCGAGGCCGCGAAGTAGAGCTGGTTAGCCGCGGCAGTGCGCGTGGTCCACAGGGCCACTAAAGCCAGTGCCCACTCGACGAAAAAGCGCATCAGAAATGCCAGCAGAACGACGGGTATCGCGGCCCAAATGGCCCAAGCTGGCGGGTCGAAGACCGGATCGAAGATCCAGATCATCAGCCCCACCGTCGGCAGCATGACCGCCAGGGTCAAAAACTTGTAGGAGATATTGGTGGCGATGTCGCGGTGGATCGGGTGCAGGGGCTGGAGCAGGAGCGGTGAGAAGGCTCCCGACCGCACCCGATACTCAAACTCAAACATGAACCAAGTGAAAGTCAGGTGCCCCATCATCATCATGACGATGTAGTAGGCGGCGAAGTCTCCGCTAGAGAAGTCCCCCACCTGCCCGCCCTTGGAGCGGGCCACTGCGGTCCACACCGAAAGGAAGACCAGCGTATCGACGATGCGCCCGATCAGCCAGATCACCATCGCCGCCCGGTATTGGAACTGCACGGCCAGATCGGTGCGAAAGAGCGTGGAGTAGATGTCTGCCAGACCCCTCATGCGCGATCAAAGACCTCTTCGATCACGTCCTCAATCGGCGGGTCCTCCACCGTCAGATCGAGGACGGGTTGCTCGCTGAGGAGCCGTCCGGTCACCTGCGCGGTCTCCGCCTTGGGCACTCGCAGCGATACGCGCCCCTCGCTACTGGCGACGATCTCGCCATAGTTGCCGAGGTCGCCGTGCCCGTTTTCTAGTTCGACGATGATCGTCTTGTGCGGTGAGAAGCGCTGCACAAGCTCGGTGAGCTGGCCGTCAAACAGCAGCAGTCCGTGGTGGATGACCACCACCCGTTTGCACAGCGCCTCGACGTCGGCCATGTAGTGACTGGTGAGGAGCACGGTGGCGCCGTAGCGCTGATTGTATTCGGTTAAAAAGGCGCGGATCCGCCGCTGCATGGTCACGTCGAGGCCGATGGTCGGCTCGTCGAGGAAAAGGACTTGCGGCTTGTGCAAAAGCGCGGCGGCAATTTCGCACTTCATGCGCTCGCCCAAGGAGAGGTTGCGCACGGGTTTGTCGAGGAGGGCGTCTAAGTCGAGCAGCGCGGTCAATTCTTCGACCGTTTGCTGATACGCGCTTCGCTCTAGGCGATAGATGGCCCGGTTGCGCTCAAAGGAGTCGATTACGGGAATATCCCACAGCAACTGGTTGCGATTGCCCATCACCAAAGTGATCTGGCGGAGGAAATCGCGCTGCCGTTTGAACGGCTCAAAACCGAGGACGCGCCCTTGCCCGCCGGAGGGGTGCAGGAGGCCCGAAAGCATCTTGAGGGTGGTGGTCTTGCCCGCGCCATTCGGCCCTAAAAACCCGACAATCTCGCCGGGAGCGACCGCAAAGCTGATCTGCTTAACCGCCTCGACCTGGCGCGTCTGACGCTGCACGAGGCTCTTGAGCGCCGCGGCCAAGCCGCCCTCGCGCACGGGGACCTCATAGGTCTTGCTCAATTCGCGGACATCAATGGCGGGTGCTGCCAAGGGGTTTCGCGTCTCCGAGTTAGAGGGGATCCGCAGATGGGCGCAGAATAGTAGAAATAAGACGATCCGCAGCTCGAATCGTTCAAGTCATTCAGAATTGCAATATAACCGAAAGGATTAACAGGGAAAATCAGCTAGCGGAGCATCTCCATTGCCGAAAATGCCCGAATCCTAGGCGAGGAGGTGAGCGCAGAGCCGGTCGCGCATTTCGTCGAGTGGAAAGGCCGGGCCGGGATCGACCTTGCGGTCGGGGGCGATCTCCTCATGACCGAGGATGTGGCGTATCCCGTAGGCCGCAATCAGCGCGGCGCAAATGGCTTCTACTACTTCGAGTTGCACTTGCGGATAGCGATGCCAAAAGCAAACAGGTTGCCGGATCTGCGGATGGGCACCGGGCAGGCTCTGGTTGCGGTGTGCGCCGCGCACGACCTCTGCGGCTGGATACATCTGCCCGAACCACGACTCGTAGCCGCCATCCCGCTCCAAGAGTTGGCCCGCGTTGTCGATCTCGATGCCGATGGAGTACTGGTTGAGGCTCGTGCGCTCTCCCCATTGGCTGCGGCCGGCGTGCCAGCCGACGGTGTTAAAGGGCAAAAGCTGGGTCACGGCACCGTCGCGGCCGACGACCAAGTGGGCCGAGACTTTGCGCTCTCTATCGCAGAGCGTGTGAATGGCCGACTCGGCGTTGGCACCGGCCGTATAGTGGATGACGATGGTGTCGGGCAGCCCCGGGGCAAAGGGGCCGCCTTGGTTGGGCGATTCGATGTAGTTGACGTCTTTGAAGCGGTGATTAAGGTCTATTTCCATAGTATTTTATCGCAGTAGAAGATGCGTTTTCGGCCACGGACGCGGCGGGTTGAAACCGATAGGGCCGTTTCGTTATAGAGCCAATATTGAGATATATTATACGAAATGCTAAGACACGTCGAGCTTCACCGACCCTTTAGGGCTGACTACCCATGACGACAGACGAACATACCGCTGATCTGGCATGGCAGAGCGCGATCCTGCAAGATGTCTCGCGCACGTTTGCGCTCACCATTCCGCAGCTTCCGTCGGGCCTGCGCGATGTCGTCGGCAACGCGTATCTGCTGTGCCGCATCGCAGACACCATCGAGGATGAGCCAGCTCTGTCGCCTGACGAGAAGCGCGAGTTTTCCGACCGATTCATCCGAGTCGTCGCGGGCGAGGAGCCGCCCGCCCCATTCGCCGAGCAGCTCGCGCCGCGCCTGTCCGACAGCATGCTGCCCGCCGAGCGCCAACTCGTGGCCAATACCCCAAGGGTGCTGCGGCTCACGCAAGGGTTTTCCGAGCGGCAGCGAGCCGCACTCGTGCGCTGCGTGCGGATCATGTCGCGCGGCATGGCCGAGTTCCAGCAAAGCCCGGGCCTCAAAGGCCTAGACGATCTTCCCCATCTCGACCGCTATTGCTACCACGTCGCGGGCGTCGTCGGCGAGATGCTCACCGAGCTGTTCTGCGACTATTCGGCGGAAATCGACCGCCAACGCGAGAAGTTGTTGCAGCTCGCCGTGTCGTTCGGCCAAGGCTTGCAGATGACCAACATTCTCAAGGACATCTGGGACGACCGAGCGCGCGGCGCGTGTTGGCTGCCGCGAGACGTGTTCCGGCAAGCCGGGTTTGACTTGCGCTCGCTTGAGGCTGGCCAGACGAATGCCGCGTTCCGCACGGCACTGAGCCAATTGGTCGGCGTGGCCCAGATGCACCTCGGTAATGCGCTGGCGTTCACATTGCTCATTCCCGGGCGCGAAACTGGCATTCGCCGGTTCTGCCTTTGGGCGTTAGGCATGGCCGTGCTGACGTTGCGGCGCATCCACGCCCACGCGGACTTTACCAGTGGAGAGCAGGTCAAAATTTCGCGGCGCAGCGTGTGGGCGACCGTGATCGTGACCAGTCTTGCGGCACGCAGCGACGTTGCGCTCAAAGCACTGTTTGCGCGGTTTACGCGCAAGCTGCCCTCGCATGTGGAGGCACAGACATGAAATTGCGGCCCCAATGCTGAGGCCGGACTGCTGGGCGCGTAGCAGACAGCGACGCTGTTTTTTATCTTCTAGCCTTCATCAAATTCTCGGAGAAATTTCACCATGCAGTTTGATCTCGTACTCAAGGGCGGTCATCTGATCGACCCCCAAAATGGCATTGACGCGCCCCAGGACATCGGCATCCAAGGGAAGGTGATCGCGGCCGTAGATGCGGATTTGCCGACGGAAGGTGCTGGGCAGGTCATCGACGTGAGCGGACTCTACGTGACGCCGGGGCTGGTAGATATCCACATCCACGCCTATGCCACGGCTGGCCACCGCGATACGTGGGCCGGCGACAACAGTATCTTGCCCGACGGCTTTAGTTTTCGCACTGGCGTGACGACGCTGGTGGATACCGGGAGCGCGGGCTGGCGCAATTTTGAGGACTTTCGCTATCGGGTCATCGACCGCTGTCAGACGCGGCTCTTTGCGCTGGTCAATATCGCCGGCACCGGCATGACCTCAATCGACCACGAGCAGAATCCGCACGACATGGATCCCGACAAGACGGCGGGCGTGGCGCGAGAAAACGAGGACGTAGTAGTAGGCATCAAGGCGGCGCACTACATCGGCCCCGAATGGATTTCGGTCGATCGCACGCTCACGGCAGCCGAAAAGGCCGCGACGCGGGTGATGATCGACTTTGGCTATTTCAGAAAGGAGCGCCCCTACTACCAGCTCTTGGGCGAGAAATTGCGCCCGGGCGACATAAGTACCCACATCTTCCGCGGCCCGACGCCGTGGTTTGACGCGGATGGCAAGGTGCTGCCCTATCTGCACGAGGCGCGGGCAAAGGGCGTCATCTTGGATGTGGGGCACGGTGGCGGCAGTTTCTGTTTCCGCAACGCGGTCCCAGCCATTGCCCAAGGCTTTTATCCAGACTCGATCTCGACCGACTTGCACGCCCTCTGCATGAATATGGGTATGCTCGACATGGCGACGACCATGTCGAAATTTCTGGTGATGGGCATGCCGCTCGGTGAGGTCATCCGCGCCTCAACCATCAACCCGGCGCGGGAGATTGGCCACCCCGAGTTGGGCCACCTGTCGGTGGGTGCCGTGGCCGATGTGGCGGCCTTGAAGTTGATGGAGGGGAATTTTGGCTACGCCGATTCGTTCGACGGCCGGTTGGACGGCCGCCAGCGGCTGTTTTGCGAGCTGACGGTCAAGGACGGCGAAGTGGTCTGGGATTGGAATGGCCGCGCGGGGATCGACTACCCCGAACTCGGCGACAGCTATGGGATCCGCGAGGGCGAGTATTTGATCCCACCTCCGGCGTAAAAAGGAACGCTCTGGTGAAAATCGTCTTTGCGCTGTTGTTCTTTGTCGTCGGATGCGGACAAGAGCATACCGGCGACCCCATCGTCGTGCGCGACGCTTGGATCCGCGAGCCGCCGCCGCGCAGCCCGGCCGCTGGTTACTTGGTCATCGAAAACCGAGGCGGCGACCCCATCGCATTGGTCGCCGTGGCAACCGAAGCCGCCGAGCGAGCCGAGATACACGTAATGGAATACAAAGACGACCGGATGACGATGCGCCGAGTCGAAGAGCTACAGGTTCCAGCAGGCGCAGAGGTTGCGCTAAAGCCGGGTGGTACCCATTTGATGCTGATGGAACTGCGCCAGCCGTTGCGGGACGGCGATGAGGTGGAGTTGGTGTTGCGCTTTGGCAATGGAACGGAAAGGCGCGTACAAATGTTGGTGCAGAAGAAAGGGCTTTATGAAAGCGATTGATGCGCTGGTCTGTTGCGCGGTGTTTGCGCTGCTTGCAGCTTGCGGCGCACAGCCAGAGGCCCAAAAGGAGCCGGTCGCCGAAACCCCCACTCCAGTGGAGGTGCCCCCCTTGCAGGATTTTGGCGGTATTGGCGGCGACTTTGCGCTTGTGGATCAGCACGGCGCGTCCTTTGAGTTGCAAAGTTTGCGCGGCCAAGCCGCCATGCTCTTCTTCGGGTACACCTATTGCCCCGACATCTGCCCGGTGACGCTGTCGAAGATGGGCCGCGTATATCAGCTCTTAGGCGAGGACCAGCAGGATCTGACGACCCTCTTCGTCACCGTGGATCCCAAGCGCGATACGCAGGAGAAGCTGGAGGAATACCTCGACTATTTCGCCATTGATGCGATTGGCTTGCGCGGCGACAAGGAGGAAATCGACCAAGTGGTGCGTCAGTATGGCGCTCACTATAGCCTCGGAGAGGAGCAGGAAGCCTACTTAGTCGATCACTCGACCTATACCTACCTGATCGACCAGCAGGGCAAGGTGCGGTTCCTCTTCCGCCAGAGCGACGGTCCAGAGCTGATGGCCGCGGTAGCCGAGCAACTTTTCGACGAGGATGAAAAGCCATGAAAAACGTCTTGTCCAAAATAATCAAGATCGTCCACGCGCTGCTGTGGTTTCCGCTGAGTCCGATCATCGGCCCGGATTTTCCGCAGCGCTTTTTTAAGAGGCGGCGAAAATCAGCGTGTGCCAAGCAGACGCCGACACGGACCGGTTCATAGCCTCATCCACACAACATCTCCAAGGAATCCACGCCGACTATGCAGCGACCGAATATTCTCATACTCTACACGGATCAGCAGCGGTGGGACGCCCTAGGTACCAACGGCAACGCCGAAATCCGCACGCCGCACTTGGACAGGCTCGCTGCCGCTGGGGTAAATTTCGACCACTGCTTTGTGCAGAATCCGGTCTGCATGCCCAGCCGCGTGAGCTTTCTCACCGGACAGTATCCATCCACACTGGGGCTTTCGCACATGGGCGTACCCGTGCCCGAGGACGCGCCGACCTTGCCGCGCTTGCTGCGCAACTACGGCTATTGCAGCGGCCAGATTGGCAAGCTGCACTTTTTGCCGCACGCCAACCGCGACCACCGCGAGCCCCATCCCGACTACGGTTTCGACCACTTGGAAATCTCGGACGAGCCGGGTTCGTATCACGACGCCTACCGCGCTTGGGTGGCGGCGCAGGCCCCGGAGCAGCTCGACCTCGTCAGCCTCGGCGAGGCCCCCAGTTCAATCGAATGGAAGCGGATTATGAACGTCCGCGACGGGATCGCGCATCCGCCTGAACGCTTCCCCATACGCGCCCTCGCCAACCGCTGCCGCAGCGACCTGACCCACACGGCGTTTGTCGCCGAGCAGACCATGGAGTTTTTGACGCGCCACAAGGACGGCCCCTTCCTCTGCATCGCCGGTTTCTATTCGCCGCACAGTCCGTGGGTGGCCCCTCAAGAGTTCCTCGACCTCTACGATCCGGCTGCGCTGACGTTGCCTCCATTTCCACCGGCCCTCGACGCCCGCCGAGGCCCGCAGCACTTTTCCGACGATGAATTGCGCTCCGCACGCCACGGCTATTACGCCATGGTATCCGAGGTCGATCACCACGTCGGCCGCATTCTCGACCGGCTCGACCGGCTCGGCCTTGCGGACAACACCATCGTCGTTTTCACGTCCGACCACGGCGAGTGGCTCGGCGAACATCTGCGCTACGGCAAGGGCTACCCTGGGCACGATGCGGCCTCGCGCGTCCCCCTGCTGATGCGCTGGCCAAGCGGAGCAAGCGCCGGAGGGCACTGTTCCCGCATCGTCGAGGCGTTAGACGTGGTGCCGACGCTGCTGGAAGCTGCCGCGATTCAGCGGCCGGACGCATTGCAAGGCAGCTCCCTGTTGGCCGACCTGCGCGGTGAGGAAGGCGCTGGCCCCGGCTGCGCCATCACGGAAATGACCCAACCTGAGCGACACTGGAAGACGCTGCGCGTGGAGGGGTTGCGCTACGTGGTGGATGCCAGCGGAGCGGAGGCACTCTTCGATTTGGAGCGAGACCCGCTGGCCTACGAGGACGTGGCGGGCGAGAGCGAATATGCCGACCGGTTACAAGCAGTCCGCAAGCGGCTACTAGAGCGGCTGCTAGAGCGCGAGCGGCCGCGGCCACGGCAGTGGACGTACTGAGCTTGGTCTTGCTGCCAAATTCGGCAGTACGCGACAGTAGGGTTTCGCCTGGGATTGCGGGCATCCTGCCCGCTTGCGGGCCAGAGGCCCGCGATCCGAGGACAACACTAAAAAAACGCCCATTCAGGTCAGGTGTCGTGTACTTAGGCGACGAGGCTAAAAACCGCTTTGCCGACGGATGGTATTGGACAAATCCTCGACTCGCCTAGCGAAGGTGGATTCGTTTTCACACTTCTTTTTAACAGTGCTTACTGCGCGGATGACAGGGCTGCGGTCGCGGTTGCCAGTCTTGTGGATTCCCCAATCGATTTCAGATCAAATGATTCCACAATTCTTTTCCAAGAGGAGTAGAAAGAAATCTCAATATATTTAGATTCATCAACAGGAGAGATGCCGCTGTCAGGATCGTAGTATGTAACTTCATCACCGGCAGTAGAGCTCCCATCATGTAAGCCAAGGATGTAGACATTGTTGTTTTCGTCAGGGTTTGTGTAGACCGGGGAACCGCTATCGCCAGGAATTGTCACCTCACCTCCTAACGGAGTGAGAAAGAGAGATCCGTACGAATAATATCCATAAATTTCGTCTTCATGCCTCGTGATCGAAATGGTGGCAAGTATCTCCCCTTTCCTTCCGATGTGTTTTGTTACTCCGGTTCGAGATCCAGAAACCCAAACGGGAACACCGTCTTCCGTTATCTCTCCGGATCCGATAACGGTATAGACAGTGTCACCTTCTCCTCGTATTTTCAGCGGTGCGAGCCGATCGACATAAGTGTCGGTGTTGGCGTCTTTAGGGTACGCAACAAAGGCGGCATCTGCAAGATAATCTTTGAATTTAGTACCTGTGATACGCCCCTCCCCCTCCCTAAATGATGGTGAGAACTTGAAAACCTTGCCGAGGGAGTGTATTGCACGACCATTGTGGACACCGTGTGCCATTGCAGCACCGATTTCGGACCAATCGTTACTAATAGAGGCAACGTGACCAGCGGTGATAAATCCTCGGACACCATGCACATCTTCTACACCACCGAGCGTGATGGTTCCTTGACAAGAGTCAGTGAATCTAGAATCAGTCAATCTGGCAACACTCAATGGGTCACCACCCATAATAGGGTTGGTACGTATGGGAGGGCAAGTGTCTACGTATGGATAGCGAGGTGTCTCTGGCTGGACGACAACCAGTACCTGGACGACAACCAGTACGCGATCTTCTAGATCATGCTGCCGATAGCACGGCAGGTCTGCCGTATCTATGCAAACAATATATTCTATAATCGTTCTCCTTGTTACCACCGGTGTCTTGATTGTGCTAGTAATGATGACTGACTCATGTGGTGCGAGGGTAAGAGGTGTGGCGGTGATCGGGTCTACTGATACCGATCCGTCGATTCGCTGGTAGACAGAAATTGTCGCACTATTCTCAGTTATTTTTGTATTGGAGACAGTCGCAGTGATAGTGACGTTATCACCTGGTTTGACTATTGACGGGGTGGCAATACTGTCGGTCACCATCATTGCAGGGACAACCACGAGGACCGGTGCTGCAACAGAACATATGTCGTTTACGCAGGCGTAATAGTAGTAGGTGTCTGAAACTTGAGGCAAAGTTATATAATCGTCTTCGGTAGTGTATTCGCGAGATTTTCTTGGGTCTATGCCACCGCTATTGATTGTAGTAAAAAGATAACCACCTTCCCTTGGCATGTCTGTTTCTTGTTCGTGTCGGTAGAAAGTGATCCTTGGTGAAGGTATCCGCGTATCACGATTGTTCGTCACCGTGACAGTGAGGTCGAGGACATCACCAGGAGTGACCTCTGTTTTCGATGGCGTGAGGGTGATGGAGATACCGTCGACCTCTGTCGCTACCATCACCGTTGCCGACGCACAGTTATTTTCTGTGTTTTCTTCAGGGATTTCGTCAATGCAGGCGTAATAGTAGTAGGTGCCGGGTGTTTCTGGTGCAATGATACTCGTTGATATGGAACGAGAAGTGTTCATCTCCAGATCCTTCTCCGTGTTGGTCAGTGATGTGGCATCTCTTTGCGGATTACTCGTTTCTTGATCGTGGCGGTAGAAGGAGATGGTGTGTGTACCGTCTGGTGCATGACTATTCGCAACTGTTGCTCGAAGCAAGATCCGTTTTCCTGCTTTCGCTGTGGTTGGCGTGGCTCGTACCGATGTCACCGCAAGATCCGGGACGTTCTCTGTTGGAATAGGCTCTACGACTACCGATCCTGCCACTGCAGTGATCATGATGTTGTCGATGGCAATTGTTGAAAAGTCGTTGTTCGTAATGCCGAAGAATCTCAGAGAAAACGCATCACTGATCTGGTCGCCAGAGAGCGTGAATGTCTCCAGATGCCACTGACCGTCAGCGTGCCGACCGTTCCAAGTTTGCAGCCGTTGGTAGGAGCCGTGGTTGCCAATATCAACGCCGAGGAACTCATCGTTGCCCATATCTCGGTCCAGATAGCGGTAGAACGACAAGGTAACAGAGTCGTGGGCCGAAAGATCAACCGGCGTCTCAAGGGTCAGGAAGCAAAACCTGCAGCCGGTGCCTGTCTTGGCAATCACATTGCCCGGCCCTTCGCCCGGAACGGTCGTTTTCAACAACGGCAACGAAGCCGCTTCCCACGCCGTGGTCCGCCATGCCCCAAGGCCGCCTTGAAAGGTCTCCAAAAAGAGGTTGACCGGCTCTTCGGTCGCGGGTGTCTCCTGCGCCGGGGTTATGGTGAGGTTCCAAGCGTTTAGCGTCCCGGTATCCCCCGGTTCATAGTCGCCGACGCGAAGCTGCCACGTACCGTGCGCCGCCTGTCCTTGCAGTTGGGTAGAGTTCGGCCCCTCGGCGACGAGGTCGGCCGCGCCTTTAATCCCGGCCTGGACCCCGTCGTAGAGCGTCATAACGACTCCGCTCGGTGCGACTAGCTCAACCTTTAGGTCGCTGCGGGCGGGGTGGGTGATGTCCACGTCCACTGCAACAGAGCCGACCGTCACCGCATCGGGCACGGTAATGCTACCTACCACCTTCGGGGCCTTGTCGTTATCGGCCAAGCGCGCGTTGGGCGCTTGGTAAAAGGAGATCGGCGGCCCAAAGCGCGTCACTGGTGCCACCTGCCGGAGCGCGGTCGTCGTCGGTCGCCTTGCCACCTTGCTAGAATGTTGAATCATCCCGGCCGATGGCTCCACGTAGATGGGCGTAGCCGGAAAGCGTTGCTTCAAGGCTTCGTAGATATTTTTGCCGCCCTGTTCCGTCCAGTAGGCGTAGTCGATGCCGAGATAGAGATGATCTGGGCCGTAGATGCCGCCCATAGGCAGAACTCCCGCGATACGCACCAGCACCCCGTCGAGGATCTGCGCCACGGTGGCGTCTCGTTTCTCCGTGCCGAGGATGGACTCCTGCACTACCTTGGCAACCGGATGGAGCGAGTACCCGCCCCGTTGACCAATGCGCCGCGCCGCGACCGACGCATCCGACGGATTGGCCACATAGGTGGCAATCAGCGCCGCGTCGGCGGACTCAACCCGACCATCGCAGTCCACATCGCCCAGTGCCATCACGCCGCGGTTGGGCAGCGACAAGGCCGGATCAACACTCAACATGGCCGCCAGCAGCCCGTCGTCCAACTCCACGCGGCCATTGTTGTCCACATCGCCCAACACCCCCTGATCCAGCGATGCCACCCTCTTCCCCGCCCGGTGGGGCCGCGCCGCCCGATCAAGGACCACCGACCCGGTACCCGACGCGACGACAAAGTCCGAGTCCACATACGCAACCAGCCCTTCCCGCACAACCACTAGCCCATACCGCCCCATCTCCGTCGATCCCGCCGCCCGCGACACCGCCTCCACCCGCGCACCCGCCAGCGGCACCCCGGCCTGCCCATCCATCAGCACCATCTTGCCCGTCCAATGCGCACCCGCCACGGTCAAGCGGTAGAAGTACACCCCGGCCGCGGCGGCCCGACCCGCCGCATCCGTGCCGTCCCAGCGCGCCCGATACGCCCCGGCCTCTTGTTCGCCATCCACCAGCGTCGTCACCCGCTGGCCGAGGACGTTGAACACCTCCAACCGCACGGGCGACGGGGCCGGCAGTTGGTAGGGAATGAGCGTCGAAGGATTGAACGGATTGGGGTAGTTGGGCCCCAGTCCAACCTCGCGCGGTAGCACTAAAGCCCCGCCGCCCGTCGGCCGCGGCAGCGCAAACTGGCCGGCCTCGTCCGTGGTGGCTTGTCCCACCCGCCCTCGGCGCAGATCGGCTACGTCAAACAACACCACCTGAGCGCCCGCCACCGGCGACCCGTTCGCCAGCCGCACCGAACCCGCCACCATCGGCGGCGATACCGGACTCGCGTAAACGGAAACCAACAAGCCAACCAAGCAGATCAGTAGAAGCGGCATAGACCCTACGTAATTCTTTGCGATAGAATAACAGGCTTTAGCCAAAAAGGAGTCCTCCTTATTATACCGAACTCACGTTAAAATTTGATCTCGAAATATAGAAATGTCCCGTTGGAGAGAGCAACAAACACTACCCAACCTCGGCGGTCGGAGCAACGGCTGCCAAAGCGCGGGAATGAATCGCGGCGATAGCGTGTCTAATTAGCCGTAGTGTCCCGCAAAACCTTTACTAAGGAGAATCGAGATGCGCATTCGCAAGATGGCCTTATGGGTTGTCGCTATTTGTTTGTCGAGCGCCGTGGCGCTCGAAGCCCAGCCAGGAGGTAGGCGTGGTGGCTCGGGGGGTGGCGTGGCACCGGAGCAGATTTTTAGCCTACTGGCCCTTGAAGAGCAGTTCAACGTGACCGACAAGCAGCTAATCGCGTTGCGGGAGGCGCTTGGGCCGCTATACGTCGAGCAACGGCAGATGATGGCGGAAATGTTCAGCACTGGCAGTCGCGGCGAGGCTGATTTTCGGGCGCTGCGCGAGAAAATGCGCGAGCAGCAGGCCGAGATGCGCGAGAAAATGATGGCTGCGCTCGCCGCGGCATTAGACGCCGAGCAGATCGAAGCCCTAAAAGCGCATCTGCAGCAGGCGCAACGCCAGCAGCAGCGCCAGCGCGGTGGCCCTCGGGGCGGTGGAGGCGGTCCGGGCGGCGGTGGGTTTTAACTCACAGCTTCTTCACGACGTCTCCAACCCGTATCGCGCCCGGGCGAATGACCTTGGCGTTGACGCCGCGCAGTTGAAGCTGTTTGCCCTCTGGAGAACTGATGAATTTCAGGGCGTCCAAGCCAAAGCGCGCGGCATATTTTTTACAGCCAGTGTGGGGCGGCTCGGTGATTTGGATCACGGCCGCGCCGAGAGACAGGCGAGTCCCGGGCGGTATGTTATCCACGCTTAGGTCGAAGTCGATGTATAGCTGATCTCCGGCTAGGGGCCAATGCCGCTTGTCTTGAGCCACTAGAGCCATCAAGCGGGCATTGGTCAGCGTGAGCTGCATGTCTGGATGCGCTGATCCATCGGCGGTTTGCGAGCTGCCGCGCTGTTGCCAATTGTCGCCCACCAATCCTTCGGCTAGGTCGAGTTCCCCCACGTCTAAGACTTCCCGCGCCTCGGTCTGTGGCCGTCGCACGATGAGTTCCAGTACGCCCGTGGCTTTGGGCGACTGACGAACGTCGTCTAGCCCGGCGGTTAGCGTTTCTATGGGTAGGTGTTTCACTTCGGACAAGATTGACCTCCTGAATGTGTTGTCTCTGTCGGCATTTTTACCTCGGCACTTCGTAGGACCCTTCAATCCCGCTGGACGAGAAGAGCACTTCGCAATGCTGACCGAAGGCAGCGCATATTATGCGCAACGAGTAGGACGAAAACAACCCTGCGCCAGCGAGCCAGCGGTCGAGATGCAGATGAATCACGCGCTTGACAGGGCGTCGCGTCCCGCTGCAATTTTCGGCGCGGCGTAGGAAGTTAGAATCATCACTTTGTTAGCAAAAATAAGGCAAGGAGTTTATGGCTAAGGATCGCAAACCCAATTTCCTGTGGATTTCATTTGAGGATACCAATCCTCGGTACGGGTGCTACGGCGACCCGGTGGTGCGCACGCCCACGTTGGACTGGCTCGCCGCCGACGGATGCCGCTGGACGCGCTGCTTCTCCACGGCCGGCGTCTGCGCTCCGGCCCGGTCGGCCATTATCACCGGCATGTACGCGACCTCGATCGGCACTCACCACATGCGCACGACGCACGCCAATCGCGCTACGCCGGAGATGCCCACGCCGTATTCGGCCGTTGTGCCGCACTACGTAAAGTGCTTCACGGAATACCTGCGGGCGGCTGGGTATTATTGCTCCAACAACGCCAAGACCGACTACCAGTTTACTCCCCCGCTGACCGCTTGGGACGCGCTCGGTCCGCACGCCCACTGGCGCAACCGTCCCGATCCAGCCCAGCCCTTTTTCGCGGTCTTCAACCCCACGCGCACCCACGAAAGCGGCATGTGGCCGGAGAAGTGCCCCGACCCGGAGTTCGATCCAGATGCCATCCCGCTGCCGCCCTATTTCCCCGACACTCCCGTAGTACGCCAAGCCATGGCGCGGATGTACACGCATATTGCGCACAGCGACCAAGAGCTGGCCCAACTCCTGCAACAACTCGACGAAGACGGCTTGTCCGAGAATACGTACGTCTTTCACTGGAGCGACCACGGCCCGCTGCCGCGCGGCAAGCGCTGGCCGTACGACTCAGGCATTCACGTGCCCCTGATCGCCCGCGGCCCCGGCATGGAAGCGGGGCAGGTTTGCGAGGACTTGGTAAGCACCGTCGATCTAGGTCCTACGATGCTCTCGCTCGCGGGGATCGACGTGCCCGCCCACATGCAGGGCCGCGCGTTTTTGGGACCCCAAGCCCAACCGCCGCGAGAGTACATATACGCGAGCCGCGACCGGCACGACGAGGCGTACGACATGGTGCGAGCGGTACGCGACCGCCGCTTTAAGTACATCCGCAACTGTCGGCCAGACCTCCCCTACTTGGCGTGGATCCCCTATCGCAATCGGCACCCCATTGTGCAGGAGATGTGGCGCTTGCACTTAGCCGACGAATTGGACGAGACACAATCGGCCATGTTTCGCTACCCGAGGCCGGTCGAAGAGCTGTACGACACCGAAGCCGATCCGCACGAGATCGACAACTTGGCGGCCAATCCCCAGTACCAGCCGGAGCGGGATCGCCTGCGCGGAGCCTTGGACGAATGGCTGCGAGAAGTGGGCGACATGGGCCGTATGGCGGAAAGCGAAATGGTGCGGCAGTGGTATCCCGATGGCCAACAGCCGCAGACGGCCTCGCCGGTGTGCGTGCCCATCTGCGCCGACAGCCTTGGGACTGAGCCGGCGCTGGAAGGCGGTACATTCCGAGGGCCGCTGCTGGTGCAACTCCACTGCGCCACGCAGGGGGCTTCTATGGCGTACGCCGTGGACGACGATCCGCACTGGCACCTCTACACCGAGCCGTTGCGCATGGAAGCAGGGACGACCACCTTGCGGGCCAAGGCGATCCGGATTGGGTACGAGGAGAGCCAAGAGATCCGGGCGACCTTTGTCGTGGAGTGAGTTCATAACTGATGTTACGCACGAGTACGTTGATTCCGGGGGTGCGCTTCGACAAGCTCAGCGCCCGACTTTCATCGGCGCAATGCGGGCTGAGCTTGTCGAAGCCCATCGGTAGTAAGGGCCGTTCGCGAACCACCCTACGCACGAGACGCGTAACGTCAGTTCATAAGATAATCCGCAGATGGACGCAGAATAAGAAACGAGAGGAGTCGCGTCTCAAAGTTCAACTCATTCAGGGTTGCTATATGACGAGACGATTCCAAGCCGACGTAGAGATAGAGACGTGAACGAAGAATTGCAGGCCGCGGCCGAGCACTTAGACGCGTATGGGTACTGCTTGCTCGAAGACCGCATACCCCGCGAGGCTGCCTTGGCGTTGGGCCGCCGCTGTCTGGCGCTACACAGTGAGCCGCGCTGTCAGGAGTATGTCGTGGGAGACGAGTACTATCAGACTTTGTTCGGCATGCTCAACCAAGACGACGAGGTTTGGACCTGCGCCTTCCACCCGGATACTGTGGCCCTTGCGCGGCACTTTTTGGGACCGCGCTGCCGCGTCGTCGAAGCGTGCTCCAAGCCGACTTGGCCCGGGGCTCCTGCTCAGCATTTACACGCAGATTCTGCGGGCTCGTTTGCCCAAGTGCCCGATGTGCCGTGGATGATCAATACCATCTGGATGCTGACGGATTTTACCGACGCCAATGGGGCCACTGGCGTCGTGCCCATGAGCCACCGGTCACGGCGGCCCAGCCCACCGCCCGAGATGGGGGCTGGTAGCCCGTTGATCAAGCCCGTGGAAGGCCGCGCTGGTTCCGTGATGCTGTGGCACGGGGGGGTTTTTCACCAAGCCCGGGCCAATCGGAGCGAGGACGTGCGGATAGGGCTGAATATCGCGTATTATCCACCTTGGTTTAACAATTGGATTGAAGGCGGCCACCAACCGCTGTGGCCGGAGACGTACGAGCGCATGCCCGAGGATTTCCGCAGCCTGTGCCCAAAGCTATTGGGTCGCCGCCGCGCCGACCGCTATGAGCAGCGGTGATTCACCTCGTTTTACAAGATGATCCGCAGATGGACGCAGGAGTATCGGCAATTTCGAGTTTCACTGGCCCCACCCCTTGGATTTCCGCTTTTGCGGGAATGATGGAAGGAATTTCCCATGAAAACCGTAGTCTTCGGTGCCGCCGGTTGGCTCGGCCGCGCCGTCTTGCAAAACCTAGCAGGCAAACACGATATCCGCGCCTTTGACTACGGGCCTCAAGCGTGGGAGGCGTATCGCGATATAGACGGCGATTGGAACAGCGGCGAAGTGGTCCACGGCGATATAGCCGATTCCCTCGCGGTGGAGCAAGCCATCAGCGGCGTGGATTGCGTCATTCACACCGCGGTTTACTTCGTCGGCGACCCCAACGACGACAAGCCCTTCCTCATCAACCTCAAGGGTCTGTGGAACGTCCTGCAAGCGTCCCAAGAGCAGGGCGTCCGCAAAGTAGTACACATCGGCTCGTGTCAGACTGTGCATCCCGAGGGAATTTTCTTTTCCTCAGAGGTGCGGCGGCCCGACGGCAGCTTGTACGCGGTGTGCAAGCGACTGCAGGAGGAAATGTGCCGCCAGATCCACGAAGCTTTTGGGCTGCCCATCATAGTCTTGCGGCCCGACTACATCGTGGATTCGCGCTTGGGGATCGGCAAGTATCGGGAACCATTGAACGTCCGCAACGGCTTGGTCTGCCGCCACGATTTGGCCGAAGCCTGCCGACTGGCCTTAGAAAGGGACGAAGTGAAATTTGACGTATTGCACGTGGTCGGCACGCCCGAAGCCGACGCTACCTGCAATACGGCGCGGGGCCGGGAAGTGCTGGGCTTGGAGTACAAGGGGGATTTGGATCAGTACCGCTGAGGCTGCAGAGGCGTTATAACCAGTCACAAGTCTTGGTTGATCTGCTCCCACCGATTCGAGGGCCGTCACCCCAGCAGCGGCGCGGAGGACGCCGCGCCGAAGATAATGGTGCCGCTGACTCCAAGACGCTGCCGATGTACTTGGAGTTTAGGCTTCCGCCGCGTCGTCTATGGCTTGGTAGGCGACCAGCTCCCAGCCGTGAAACACCATTGCCAAGCCGATATGTCGCACCGACGGGTAACGGCGGCGCAAGAATGGGTCGGCCAGATAGCCGCGCAACTGCCCTACGGCCTCCTCCACCTTGTCCGCGACGACGGATTCGTCGAGCGACACACGCCGCTGCAGATACTTGAGTTCGAGCACGTAGCCGAACTGCATGTCGGAATACTGCGCCACAAACGGTTCCAGGTACAAATCCGCATACCCTTTGTTCAGTTCATACTCCGAGTGCAGCAGAAAATACTGGGATAGGCTCAAGTGGGCGGCGACAAAGCCGTGGACGACCTTCTCGCCGTCCATGTAGTCGCGGATGCCAGTTTGTTCGGCCAAGGCGTCGCGCAAAAAGTCCAAGACTGGCTGCCAAGCGCCGTCGTAGGCCATTTCTTGAGCCAAGCGGAAAAAAGTGTACACATCGACCGAGAACACCCCCACATCATCGTAGGCATCGCGCAGGTAGCCGTACATCAGCCGCTTGACCGTTTGATTGGGAATACCCAGCCGGGGCATACCGCGCTCCACGGCGCGAATGCTGAGCAGGCCGAAGTAATGCAGCAGCGACAGGAAGTTTTCGCGCTGGTCTAACTGTTCTAGGG
Organism: Candidatus Latescibacterota bacterium; assembly: GCA_022819745.1. Next base: position 113,640 of record JAJEGS010000001.1, read on the forward strand.
GAAAACTGAGTTGGAGATTGCTGTCGGCGGTCTGCTCGCCGATGATGTGGCGCAGCAGGTCGAAGTTGCCATTGAGTTGGCGGTTGACCGTCAGCAGGTGGCGCAGCTTGCCGTAGTCAATCCGCACATTGGTGTCGATCAGTTCTCGGGGTGCTTTTTTGTTCGGCATGGACTCATCAAGAAAATAGAGCACCATGTCGGTGTTATAGAGATCGCCCTCGGCCTCCTCGGAGAACCGATAGCCATTATACCACTCCCGCATCACTGCCAGCGCGGCTTCGACATCCTGATTGAACACGCCGTGGTCGCGGTACATCTCCAGCAGATTGCGCACCTCCTCCTCGGTGAAGCCGAGCATGTCGTTGAACTCCGAGTGCAAGCTGATGTTCTTGCCGATGTTGAAGCCGCTGGTGACGTCGTCCATGGTGATCGGGGAGACGCCGGTAATGAACATGCGCTCCAAGCCGCCGCGGTTTTGTTCAGCCCCGACCTTGAGCGTGGCGAAGAAATTGCGATAAAAGCCGCCGCCGTGGGTGAAAGACTGGTACGCCTCTTCGCCGTGATAGGCCAGTATCGTGTTGGCAAAGTTGTCGTACTCGTCGATGAGCACATACAGCGGGATACGGTGGTCGTTGGCGTACAGGAATAGCTCGTTGAGCTGGCCGTTGACCGAGTCAGACGAGCAGATGTGCTGCCGCGCCGCCTCGGGAAACAAATCCGCGTTCCGCTCCAGCGCGTTCCGGACTATTAGTTGACAATACTCTTCAAAGTAATGTTCAAGGGTTTCCAGTGCGTTTTTGAACGCCGAAAAGTTGAAGCGCAGGATGACGTAACGATGGCGGTTTTCCGTCGGCTGCCGCCCCAAGTCCGTGCCACCGAAGACGTCCTCGAATTCATCGGCTCCCCGGCGGTCGTAGTAATTCTCCAGCAAGGACACCCAGCAGGTCTTGCCAAAGCGACGAGGGCGAATCAGAAAGACGTAGCGTTCCTCTTCCAGCGCGTGGACAAAGCGCGTCTTATCGACATACAGGCGCTTTTCCAAGCGAATGGCGCGGAAATTTGCCCAGCCATAGGGAATGCGCGGGTAGGAGGAATTAGGCATTGGCAATAATCTTAGATGAATGCGCGGATAGGCGATCTATACTGACATAAAGTATAGGGGAATTTCTCGGTTCGGAAAATTTTGGGTAGTGGTTGCGTCTGAAATTTAGGGTATGTAAAAGCGCTCCAATTTTCAAGATGAGTTGGGGCGCTTTTCGTTTTTCTCTTTGTTTTAAAAAAATCATAGAAAAATCACAGAAATAGCCTCTATAATCACATAAAAATTACGTTAAATCCTTATCTTTAAGTCTGTTATTCTGCTCGCATCCCCAATAGGGAAAGGGTTACAATGATTTATGAAGTCTCTAGTGGTCTGCCTCGTCGGTCTGTTGGTTTCCGTTCACGCCAGCCCGGTCTCGCCGCCGGTGGTTTCGGGGCAGGTGCGGCTGGCGGATGGGTCGCCGGTGGCTGGGGCGCAGGTGGTGCTGTTTGACGTAGCCGATCTGGGTCGAGGGCCGGTGGGGCAAGCGACCACGGACGAGGCCGGGCAGTTTGTACTGCCACTGGCCGCCAGTGCGGCGTTGGTGCTGCCGCAGGGTTTTGCGCTGGGGCAAAACTATCCCAATCCGTTCAATCCTTCGACGATTATTCCCTATCAACTGGCAGCGACTTCGGCGGTGCGGTTGGAGGTGTTCAATGTGCTGGGGCAGCGGGTGGCGACGCTGGTGGATGGGGAGCAAGCGGCCGGGTCGTATCGAGCGCGGTGGGGTGGTACGGATGCGGCGGGTCGTGCGGCGGCTTCGGGGGTGTATTTCTATCGCTTGATGGTGGATGGAGCGCAGCAGACGGGGAAGATGGTGCTGGTGGATGGGCAGGTGGGGGTGCCGCTGGGCGGACCGAGCGTTGAGGCGGTGCCGCTGGCGTCGGGCTCGACGGGATCGTATGGGTTGGTGGTTTCAGGGGAAGGGCTGGTTGCGTATGTGGACTCGGACTTTGGCCTCGCGGTGAGGCAAGGGCCGGTGGTCGTTGAGGTGGCGACGCAGCCGCAGGCGCGGGGGAAGGTGGTGGTGCCGACGCTGGAGGGGATGCTCGGCGATGTGGACAACAGCGGCCACGTTGATCTAGCCGACGGCCTGCTGGTGGCCATGTACCGGATTGATCCCACCCTGTCGCTTCCCAACCACGGCTTTATTGGGCTGGGCGATGTCGATTGCAACGGTCGCGTCGAGCGGGCGGACGTGGAACTGCTTGCTACGTATGTGGTCCATCCGTCTGCTGCGGCGGTCTCGTCGTTGCGGATTGGCCAACGGGGTGGGTACTCGCTCGACCCGGTTACTGAGATGGTGTGGGGGTCGATTCTCGGCTCGAAGAAAAAAGACGTCACGGTGGCGCGGATTCTCCGCGAGGTGCCGGTGCGCCTGTCCGGCGTCATGCCTTTCGACAGCGCGGGTCAGGTCGCTATCGATGGCGAAGATCGCCTCTACCTTGGCATTGACCCCGACTACTGGAGCGAACACGGCGGCAAACATATCTACGAAGCCTTGAAGCAGCGCTTCCCGGTCACGCCGATTCACGTGGAGCCGAGCGTCGGTGTTGTTCCGCTATCGGGGCAGGCGACAAGGCCTCCGACCACGACCGCGATCAGGAACGTTGCGCCGGTGACGGGCTTTGGTCCGCCGATCTCCTTTTCCGAGTCGCCGCACGCCGCCCTCAAGGGGCCTGCTAAGAAGCAACAGGTGGTGGGCAGTATCACCGTGCCGGATGACGTGATGGTCGGCACGGTCGAGGTCGGGGTCGATATCACTCACTCGTTCCGCAGCGACCTGAAAATCGACCTCGTCGCGCCGAGTGGGGTCGTCACGACGCTGTACGACGGGGTGAGAGACGGGATTAATCCTGCGGCCAACATCGTCGAAGCGCTGCCCGTTACCACGGCCTTGCAGGGACAGTCTGCGCAGGGCACTTGGCTTCTCCGCGTCGGCGACTACGAACAGGAAGACACTGGAACGCTCAACGCTTGGGGACTGACCATCACCCCGGCCAGCAGCGCACGGGAAACACAGAATCCGCCCCACCTCTTCATGGAAACCTTCCAGGAAGGTCTTGATGCATGGAATACCACAACATGGGAAGCCGGATCATTGGGACATGATGCCGAAGTTCCTGGCGAAGGCGAAGGGAACATCGTCGCCAAGGTCGCCAAATGTTCGATCTGCTTCATGGTATTGCAAGAACCTCTTGACCTCTCTGCCCATGAGTCAGTTACCTTCTCCTTCTACCGATGGATGGATGAGGGAACGAGTGACAACGAGTTCTTGGTTGTTGATGTCGGTAACGGAGGACAGTATCAACGTTTGAAAACATGGAACAAGGACAATGCGGACAGCCGATGGCACCTCGAGACCTTTACCCTCACTAAAGACCAGATTGGTGACGCAACCTCAATACGATTCTTTGCAATCGCAAATAATGCCTTCACCACCTTTGCAATCGACAACGTCACCATCAGCGCGACTCCCGGATCTGTCGTTGTTGAACCCGTCGAACCTGAGGAGGAAGAGCCGGAAGAGGAAGAAACTGTCGATATCCCTGACCTCTCTATCCCAAACATGACAACTGCCAATACCTCGGTACAGCCGGGCGACCGTATCGCTATCCGAATCACCCTCAAAAACGAGCACGCGCCGACCGCGGCAAACCTTGTCCGCGTATACCGACACACCAGTGAAACGGAGAATCCGAGACAGGGCGGCACGCAGATCATCTCCGGACGTCCCCGACTCCAAGAAAACTCCTCAAGAACCGTAGTTGCACGAACCACTGTTCCGACTACCCCTGCAACCTATTACTACTACGCCTGTATTGCCTCTGTGCAAGGAGAACAGGACACCATGAACAACTGCTCTCCGTCAGTAACGGTAACAGTGCAGCCGAAAACAGATACCCCACCGATTGAGACACCGGAGGAGGAGCCTGAAGAAGAACCGGAAGAGGAAGAGATAACGACACACCCTGATCTCTCTGTCACTGACACCGTCTCCCTGCCGCTTGCAACAGTGCAATCAGGTGACACTATTACCATACAGACAACCGTCACGAACACCGGTGACGCATCCGCAGCAGCACAGATCAGCGTCTACCGACACACGAGAAAAACCAACAATCCGCGGCAAGGAGGCAGGAGAGAAACAAACACCGCAACGACCGATACCCTTGCGCCGGGCGCAACTGTCTCTGTCACCAGCACCCACCGCGCGCCAACAGTCTCACGAACAACACACTACCACTACTACGTCTGTGTTGACACCGACTCTAACGAACAGAACACCGTAAATAACTGTTCCGAGAACCCTGCCACTATTGTTGTCCGGGTAAAACCTGAAGATCCCGGTCCTCCATATGAAGATTGCTACGATATACCTGAACGAAGCACCCCCATGGGTGGTGACGCGCTGGTTGTCCAACCCGTTGACTACGACGCCGTTCTAAGCTGCGGGACTATCACCCTCGGCGGTCTTGAGACGACCGACGGAACGAGAGGGTTCGTGACATCAGCCCATGTTATTGCCGGTGCCTCTATTGATAGTAGAGACTTCACCTATACCGATGCTCTCATTGGCCACAGCAAGCATGAAACCACCTACGAACTCCAGCACCTCCTCGGCAAAGTCTTTAGAATGCCCGCCTTCCGCACCGAAAATGAAGGAAGGAGACAGGTCCTCATCGCAGATGCTGCTTTCGTCGCCTACCCGCACCCGAAGACTCCCGGCTGCTCCCTGACGTGGAGCGGTGATGGTGAGGAGTTCTGTCTCGACGCAGGCAAGAGTGACACCTACCTTGACCGAGTCGCCCCCCTCACAGTTCGCGGCGCAAACGACACTGCCCACACCGTCGTCGGCTCGCAAGAGCCAATAGCTGACCTCGCGGTGCAATCTTTCGGATCCGTATCCGGTGTCCCACTCAAGGGTACGGTTACCGGTAACCGGCTTTTGGGCAATCTTCCCGGCACGAAGTATTACGACTACCTATACCTTGCTGCCGGCGGTTCATCTATCGGCGGAGACAGCGGTGCACCCGTTTACACGACTCCAAATGCAACCGGCACGGTTGATATTGTTGGTGTCCTTGTTGGAGACTCTAACGATGGAATCCTATTCGCTTCTTGGAACGATGTAACCCAAGCACTCGACTTGAAACCCATCGGTGATTAGAGCGGAAGTCCTCCGTGCAGCACCCCTTTGGTTTCTGCCATTGCATAATTTGATTCAGAAAATAAAAGACCTGTCCAGATTGATGGAGTGTAGCGGAAAGGATACAGGAATGGGCAGTTGGGGACAAAAGACTGAGACGAACGGCCTCGTTGACACTGTTTGACGCCAACTCTTCCTTCGCTTGAGACCTTAACGAAGAGAGGAGAGCGTGAGACAAACCGATTGCGTCGTTCGTTTACTTTTTCTTCTACTGATCTATTCCGTCGCCCTAGCCCAGCCGACGGACTGGCGCTATTACGGCGGCGACGCGGGCAGCACTAAGTACTCGCCGCTCGCTCAAATCCACCGCGACAACTTCGCCGACCTGCGCATCGTCTGGCGCTGGCGGCCCCCCGAGGCGGAAATTCTTGCAGAGCACAATGTCGATAGAAACTACTATCGCAGTACGCCGATAGTCATCAACGGCGTACTCTACGTCAGCTCGCCCTTTGGGACCGTCGCGGCCCTCGACGCGGCCACTGGCGAGGAGTTGTGGAATTTCGATCCCGAATCTTGGCGCGACCAAGAGTGGTTCCCCAGCACCCACCGAGGCGTGGCCTATTGGGAAGAGGACGGAGCCAAGCGCGTGCTCTTCGGCACGACCGACGGCTATTTATACTCGCTCGACGCCGAAACCGGCCGGCCCGACCCAGCCTTCGGCGATAGCGGCCGCGTCGATCTGACCCAAGGCATGCGCCGAGAGGTGCCGCGCGGCGAGTATGTTTCGGTCTCGCCACCGATGATCTACGGCAGCTTGGCCATCGTCGGCTCGTCCATCCCCGACATTCGCGGTCGGCCCGTGCCCCGGCCTATGCCGCCGGGCGATGTGCGCGCCTTTGATGTGCGCACGGGCGAGCAAAAGTGGGTCTTCGAGACGATTCCGCAAGAGGGTACCTTCGGCAATGAGACTTGGGGCGCAGAGTCGTGGAAGGATTTTGGGGGTGCCAATGTGTGGTCGATGATGAGCCTCGATTCCGCGTTGGGCTATGTCTATCTGCCGGTTAGCACCCCGAGCAATGACTTTTACGGTGGCGAGCGCCCCGGCGACAACCTCTTCGGCGACAGCATTGTCTGCCTCGACGCCCGGACTGGTGCTCGGGTCTGGCACTTCCAGATAGCCCATCACGGAGTTTGGGACTACGATCCGCCCGCCGCGCCGATTCTCGTCGATATCGAGGTTGACGGTAAGCCGATCAAAGCCGTAGTCCAGCTAACCAAACAGGCCTTCTGCTTTGTCTTCGACCGGGTCACGGGCGCGCCCGTGTGGCCGATCATCGAAATGCCGATGCCCGCCTCGACCATTGTCGGCGAAGCGGTCTCCGAGACCCAGCCGATCCCCGTTTGGCCTCGGCCCTACGACCGCCAAGGCTTAAGTGTGGACGACCTGATCGACTTCACGCCCGAGCTGCGGCAAATGGCGATGGAGGCGATTGAAGGGCATAGCTACGGCTCCTTGTATGCACCGCCGGCAGAAAAGGGAACGGTTTTCGTGCCGGGTCTCCTAGGTGGCTCAGACTGGTCGGGCGGTGCCGTGAATCCGGCGACGGGCGTCCTCTACGTGCCTTCCAAGACGATGCCCTATCTAGTAACGCTGCGCCCGACCGACGATGACGAGGCTTCTTCGGCTTATATTGGCGTCTTCACCCACAACTTCACCGCCGCGCAGAACCTGCCGCTGCTCAAGCCGCCCTACGGTCGCCTCACCGCCATTGATCTCAACACGGGTCAGCATCTGTGGATGCGGCCGATGGGGCGCGGCCCGGTTGACCATCCCCTGCTGCGCGACCTCGAAATTAAAGAAGATTTGGGATGGCCCTCGCGGACCTTTCCGTTGCTGACCCCGACGCTGCTGCTGACGGCGACCGAAGACCCACGCGATGGCCAATTCGGCCCGGCGGCCGGTCAAGGATACTTCGTCGATCGCGAGGCGTATTTGCGAGCCTTTGACCCGGCGACGGGCGAATTAGTAGGCCAAGTCGAGTTGCCGGGCAATGCGTATGCTAGCCCGGCCGTTTACCAAGCAGACGGCCGCCAATACGTAGTCTTGTCGTTGGGTGACTCCTATCGGCCGAGCGAACTGGTAGCCTTGGCCATTCCGCGCCCAGGCGAGGCCATCCCCGAGCAGGGCAAGAATCGCAAAGACGCCGACCACAAGGCGTTCTACGAGGCCATGGCGGCACTCGACGCGGGCGATAGCGAGCAGTTAAGCAAGCTCCTCAAAAAGCACGCAGGGTTGGTGAGGGCGCGCGGCTTTCTGGATGAGTGGTACGAGTTCCCCAACTTGCGCGGTGCCACGCTCTTGCACCTGACGGCCGGCGCACCGCTGCGCGCGGCCTTGCCCGATAATGCCGTGGGCTTGGCTGAGGTCCTGATCAACGCGGGTGCTGACCCCAATGCAGCGACGCTCGATTCGGCGACTACGGCAGAGCTTGCGGCTACTGCTGTTCAACTTGAATGGGCCGGGGTTAAGGGCGACCTGCTCGCGCTGCTATACGAGAAGGGTGCCGACCCAAACCGCAACAACGGCAAGCTACTGCACGACCTGCTAATCAGCCGCGAAAGAGAGCTAGCCGAGGTACTCCTCAGCTCTGGGGCCGAGGTCGATTTGCGCTTTGCCGCTGGACTCAATCGCACGGACTTAATGGCCAGCTTTTTCAAAGACGGTACCCCGACGCCGGAGGCCAATCGCCTCTATCGCACTAATCCCGACACCGTCCTCACTGGCCAACAGGTCGTAGATGAGGCACTGCACTACGCAGTGTACAGCGGCGGTCGGGAGGCCATTGACTTCCTGTTAGAGCGCGGTGCCAATATCGACGCTTTAGTCGGATTTTTCTGGGAGTGGGACTGGGGCAGCACGGCCTTGCACAAGGCCGTGGATACCGAAGATGTGGAATTGATTCGCTATTTGCTAGAAAAGGGCGCAGACACGACAATTGGAGACGCCCGCTGGGGTGAGACAGCCTATGACTGGGCAGGCTACTACGACAACGACGCCATGCGCAAGACCATCGGCGCACATGACGCGGCGGCTAAGGAAAAAGAAAAATCCCCTTAATAAAGGAGAAGGCATGAACAAACGAGCCTCTGTGACCTTGTTGGTATCGTTTTCGCTCTCACTCGCGGCATTTGCCAACGAAGTCGATTGGCCGTACTACGGGGCCGACCAAGGCGGCACCCGCTACACTCCGGCGGACCAGATCAATCGCGACAATTTTGATCAGTTGCGCGTGGTCTGGCGCTACCGCCCTCCCGATCAGCAGATCTACGAGACGGCTGGCCCCAACCCGGTGGGACGCAATCTCTACTTCGACAACAACCGCGGCACGCCATTGGCCGTCAACGGCGTGCTCTACTATGCCTCGCCCTTCAATATTCTCGTGGCTCTCGACGCCCAAAGCGGCGAGGAACTGTGGACCTTTGACCCAGAGGCTTGGCGGATAAACTTCCGCTTCTTAGGTAACGTGCGCGGAGTTAGCTATTGGACCGATGGTGAGGTCGAGCGGGTGTTTATGGCGACATCGACTTCCCATTTGTATTCCATCGACGCCAAGACCGGCCTGCCCGATCCGGACTTCGGCGAGGGCGGGCGCGTCGATTTGGGGGCTTCGCTGCGCCGGCCGCTGAGCGACGAGGATCGCTGGAACTACGGAATCACGTCCCCGCCCGTGGTCTGCCGCAACGTGGTCGCCGTTGGCTCGGCTATGGGCGACTGGCGCTTCCAGCCGCCGCCCGAGTACACCCCTCCCGGCGATGTGCAGGCCTTCGATGTGCGCACCGGCGAGAAGGTGTGGGAATTCCACACCATTCCTTTAGAGGGCGAATACGGCAACGAGACGTGGGAAAGCGAGGCGTGGAAAAAGTACGGCGCGGCCAATGTGTGGGCGACGATGACGGCCGACGAGGAGTTGGGCAACTTCTACCTGCCGGTGAGTACGGCCAGCCACGATTACTACGGCGGCGAGCGCCCCGGCGACAACCTGTTCAGCGAGTCGGTCGTCTGTCTAAAGGCCGAGACCGGCGAACGGGTGTGGCACTATCAGCTCGTCCATCACGGCCTGTGGGACTACGATCCGCCGGCTGTTCCCCTGCTATTGGACGTGGTCGTCGGTGGCCAAGAGCGCAAGATCGTCGCCCAGCTTACTAAACAGGCCTTCTGTTTTGTCTTTGACCGCGTGACCGGCGAGCCGATCTGGCCGATCGAGGAAAGGCCGGTGCCGCAATCGCAAGTGCCGAGCGAGAGGATCTCGCCGACGCAGCCCTTTCCGACCAAGCCAGCGGCCTTTGAGCGCCAAGGCATCAGCGAGGACGACCTGATCGACTTTACGCCTGAGTTACGCGAGGAGGCCAAGGCCATTCTCGCCGAATACGACTACGGCCCGCTCTACACGCCGCCGACCGAGAAGGGCGTTTTGTCGGTTCCCGGTCAATGGGGCGGTGCCGACTGGGCGGGCGGCGCAGCCGATCCGCGCACGGGCGTGCTCTACGTGCCGTCGCACATGGCCATTACCACCGTGCGGTTGAATCCGGTAGAGGACCCGGAGGCGCACTCGGCGTTTTCTGCTAGCAACGAATTGCACGTCCTCGGCCCTCGGGGTCTGCCGCTGGTCAAGCCCCCGTACGGCAGCATCACGGCGATTGATCTCAACAGCGGCGAACATCTGTGGCGGACGACGGTGGGCAAGGGGCCGGTCGATCATCCAGCGCTCAAGGGCCTCGACCTGCCGGATATGGGCTGGGACAACCGCACCTTTGTCTTGGCCACGCCCAATCTCTTGTTGGCCACTTCGCAGGACCCACACGGCCTCGCCGAGGCCGGCGAGGATTACTTCGTCGATCGCGACGCGTATCTGCGGGCGTACGAGTTAGCTTCGGGTGAAGAGATCGGTCGCGTCGGATTGCCCAGCAATGCCTACGGCGCGCCGATGAGCTATACGGCTGGTGGCCGTCAGTACGTGGTCGTGCCGCTGGGCAACTATCTAGGTGAATCGGGTCGCCCGCCCGAATTGGTCGCCTTGGCCATTCCACACGAGGGAGAAGAACTGCCGCCCCAAGGCCGCGACCGAGGCGATGCCGACCACAAAGCCTTTTACGAGGCGGTAAAAGCCATCGACGCCGGCGACACCGAGGCCCTCCAGAAACTACTTGCTGAATACCCCAAGCTAGCGACGGCGCGCGGCTATTTCGACGAGTATTACGAATACCCATACTTTCGCAGGGCGACGCTCTTGCACCATCTCGCTGGCGAGCCGCAACGAGTGCCGCTGCCCGAAAACGCGGTTGAACTAGCCGCTGTCCTGCTTTCAGCAGGTGCTGACCCCAACGCCGCGACGCTGGATTCGGTTGCTGTGCTGGACTTGGTGATAAGCAGTGCCCAGCTCGGTTGGGCTGGGAGCAAGGCCGAGATGGTTCAGTTCTTGGCCGCCGAGGGCGCGGACTTAGAGCGCAACCGAGGTCGGGCGCTGTGGGACGCGCTTATCGAGGAAGACTTGGCGCTAGCTCGCATGTTGATCGCGGCGGGTGCGCCCGTGGATTTGCGCTTTGCCGCTGGGGTCAACCGCGTTGATCTGATGGCGGAATTCTTCGACTCGGGGGGCGAGTTGAAAGAGGGAACGGGCCACCTCTATCACCCGAATCCAGACACCGTGCTCACCGCCGAGCAGATTATGGCGGAAGCACTTAACTTTGCGGCCTATAGTGGCGCGTTGGAAGCGGCGGAGTTTTTGCTGGATCGCGGTGCGGATATCGACGGCTTAGCCGGTGAGTTTCACCGTTTCGACCACGGCAGTACGCCTCTGCACAAAACCGTCATGACCAACCAGCTAAAGATGGCCCAGTTGCTTTTGGCGCGGGGCGCGAACTCGCTCGTGGGAGATCGGGCCTATGACACCACGCCTTATGGGTGGACCTACTATTTGGAGACTTCTAAGGCCCTCGACGAGCTGCTCAAAGAACACCATGAGGCCGCCGTAGAGAAGGCGGGTACTCGCTAGGGTGCCGAGCAATTTCGTCGAGCGGCCCAACCTCTACATGCGCGGGAATGAATTACGGCAATAGGGTGTCTAATTAGCCGTAGTGTCTCGCAAACCTTTTGGTGCTACGCCAACGACGCCATGCGCGAAGTCCTCAAAGCGGCATCGATTACGGAAAAGGAGAATTCCAATGGTTAAACGCACCTGCCGGACCTTAGCGATCGCATTGTCGCTTTCGCTTGCGTTTGGGGTGTTTGCCGACGATGTCGATTGGCCGTATTACGGTGGCGACCAGGGCGGCAAACGCTACACTCCAGCGGATCAGATCAATCGCGATAACTTCGACCAGTTGCGCGTTATCTGGCGCTACCGGCCCCGCGATGTGCAGATTTACGAGGCGGCGAGAGCCAGAGCTAGAGCTAACCGAAGCGAGGAACGGGGGCGTGGTCGGGGCGGCTGGCGACGCGGTGGTCCCCGCTTCGACAACAATCGCGGCACGCCGCTGGCCGTCAATGGCGTCCTCTACTACGGCTCGCCATACAACGTCCTCTCGGCTGTTGACGGCCAAAGCGGTGAGGAATTGTGGGCGTTCGACCCGGAGTCTTGGAAGGCCAGTTCCACTTTCGGGGGCAATTCGCGCGGGGTGAGTTATTGGACCGATGGACAGGTCGAGCGGGTGTTTTTGGCAACATCAACCGCCTATCTGTATTCTATCGACGCCAAGACCGGCCTGCCCGACCCTAACTTTGGCGAAGACGGCCGCGTCGATTTGGGGGCCTTGCTGCGCCGGCCGCTGAATGAAGAAGAGCGCAGGAGTTACGGAGTCACGTCCCCGCCCGTAGTCTGCCGCGGCGTGGTCGCCGTTGGCTCGGCGATCATGGATGCGAACTTCAGGCCGCCGCCCGAATACATGCCCCCGGGTGATGTGCAGGCCTTCGACGCCCGCACCGGCGAGAAGGTGTGGGAATTCCACACGATCCCGCAGGAAGGCGAATACGGCAACGAGACGTGGGAAAACGATTCGTGGAAGACCTACGGCGCGGCCAATGTTTGGGCGACGATGACGGCCGACGAGGAGTTGGGCAACTTCTACCTGCCGGTGAGTACGGCCAGCCACGATTACTACGGCGGCGAGCGCCCCGGCGACAACCTGTTCAGCGAGTCGGTGGTGTGTCTAAAGGCCGAGACCGGCGAGCGGGTGTGGCACTATCAATTGGTCCACCACGGTCTATGGGATTATGACCCGGCGGCCGTCCCTCTGCTGTTGGACGTGGTCGTGGATGGCCAACCGCGCAAGATCGTTGCCCAGCTTACGAAACAGGCTTTTTGTTTTGTGTTTGATCGCGAGACGGGCGAGCCGATCTGGCCGATCGAGGAAAAGCCGGTTCCGCAATCGCAAGTTATAGGCGAAAAGACCTCGCCGACGCAGCCTTTTCCGACCAAACCAGCGGCCTTTGAGCGCCAAGGTCTCACTGAAGACGATCTGATTGACTTTACGCCTGAGCTGCGCGAGGAAGCCAAGGCCATTCTCGCCCGGTACGACTACGGCCCGTTGTACACGCCACCGACCGAGAAGGGCGTCTTATCGGTTCCGGGTCAGGTCGGCGGTGCCGACTGGGCTGGGGGCGCAGCGGATCCGCGCACGGGCGTGTTGTACGTGCCGTCGCACATGATCATCACCAACGTGGAGCTGCGGCCGGTGCGCGACCTAGATGCCTCTTCGGCATTTTCTGCCCGCGCCGGTCGGCAGATCCACGGTCCTCGGGGCCTGCCGCTGGTCAAGCCCCCGTACGGCAGCATCACCGCCATTGACCTCAACAGCGGCGAGCACCTGTGGCGGACCGCGGTGGGCGAAGGCCCGGTCAATCACCCGGCGCTCAAGGGTCTCGACTTGCCGGATATGGGCTGGGACAACCGCACCTTTGTCCTAGCCACGCCCAATCTCCTGTTGGCTACCTCGCAGGACCCGCACGACCTAGCCGATGCTGGCGAGGATTACTTCGTCGATCGCGACGCGTATCTGCGAGCGTACGATTTGGCATCGGGCGAGGAGATTGGTCGCGTCGAATTGCCCAGTAATGCCTACGGTGCGCCGATGAGTTATACGGTTGGCGACCGCCAATACGTGGTCGTCCCCGTGGGCAGCTCTGGGCGACCGCCCGAGTTGGTGGCGTTGGCCATTCCGCACGAGGGCGAGCAGTTGCCGCCCCAAGGCCGCGACCGCAGCGACGCCGACCACGACGCCTTTTACGAGGCCGTAGAAGCCATTGATGCCGGAGACAGCGAGACGCTCCAGCAACTGCTCGCCGAGTACCCCGAGCTAGCGACGGCGCGCGGCTATTTCGACGAGTACTACGAATACCCGTCCTTTCGCGGGGCCACGCTTTTGCACCACCTCGCCGGCGAGCCGCAACGAGTGCCGCTACCTGAAAACGCGGTTGCACTAGCCCAGGCCCTGATCTCAGCAGGTGCTGACCCCAACGCCGCCACGTACGACTCGATCAGCGTGCTGGATATGTTCATAGAAAGCGATCAGCTCGAATGGGCCGAGAGCAAGCCCGAAATGATCCGACTCTTGGTGACCAACGGCGTGGATGTGAACCGCAACCGAGGGCAAATTTTATGGGACGCGCTTAGGGAGAGGGATCTAGAGTTGGCGAGCATGTTGGTCGCCGAGGGGGCGGCCGTGGATTTGCGCTTTGCCGCCGCGGTCAACCGCGTCGATTTAATGGCCGAGTTCTTCGACTCTGAAGGCCAGCTAAAAGAGGGGATCAGCCATCTATATCACCCCGACCCGGATACCGTGCTCACCGCCGAGCAGATTATGGTGGAAGCACTCAATTTTGCGGCCTACTGCGGGGCGCTGGAAGCGGCGGAATTTTTGCTGGATCGCGGCGCGGACGTCAACGGGTATGCCAGCGGATTTAGCCGGTTCGACCGCGGTAGTACGCCCCTGCACAAAACCGTCATGGCCGACCAGCTAGAGATAGCCCAGTTGCTCTTGGCGCGGGGTGCTGACCCCCTGTTGGGGGATCGGCGTTTTGACGTCGCGCCTTATAGGTGGGCCAACTTCATGGATACCTCTGAGGCTCTCGAAGAGTTGCTCAGAGAATACCATGAGGCCGCCTCCGGGGAGACAGACGCAGACTCCAGCGCCGCTCCTCCGTGGATGCGCCGGAGGAACCGCGGGGGAGGGCGATAAAAACGCATAGAAACATCGCACGGCCTGTTGTGGACATTCTCTACCGCTAAAAGATGGAGCATCATGGGCCAAAAGACAGAACCGTTAGATGAAAGGCTGCGCGAGTTATTCGGCGAGGACGCCCGTAGCGAGGGGCCACTGGCCGCCAGCGGTGCCGGGCGGCGCTTCACGGGTATCGATCTGTGCCGCCCGCTCAATCCCGAGCAGGTGGCCTTTCTGCTGGACGCCCTGAGCCAGTTTCGCATCGTCAGCATTGCCGGGCAGGACTTGGAAGCCTTTTCTCTAGCCCACTTTGAGCGCTTCGCCAATCACTGGGGCGCGCCGGTGCCGCATCCCAACAACTTCATGCGCGGGGGTAAACCGGCCCAGCAAGATGGCGACAGCGATGGTCCCTTTGAATTGATTCCCTTTGAGCGTCGCACGGCCTCCTCGGTCAACGCCGCCTTCCCCGGCCAACTGCAATGCCTGCCGCACGAGTCGCCGGCGGTGCTGGTCGTGTCCAACTTTCGGGGGGAGCGCAGTGCCGCATCTGCTAGGGTGACTGGAGGCGGCTCGTGGCACACGGACATTGAGTACGAGCGTTTGCCGATCTACGTCTCGATGTTCCTCGCCCACAAGTCGCCGGTTGCGCGCGATGCCCCTGGCGGGAATTGGGTGCAGGCACCCGAGGACGGCAAGGCTCATCCGTACTACGAAGGCTCGGATAGCGAGCTTATGCGGCTGCGCAAGTGCCTGCCGTTGAACGGAGAGACATCCTTTGCCGACACGGCTGCGGCCTTTGCGGCACTGCCGCCGACAGAGCAGGCGGCTCTGGAGCGAGTTCAGTTGCGGCGGCGGTTGAACGAGGGCGACGAGGGCTGGCTCGCTCCGCTGGTGCGCACCAACCCGCGCTCTGGCATCAAGTCCCTGCACAGTCCAATCTGGGCGTCGCGGCCACGGGTGCGGCCGGCGATTGAGGTGGAAGGGATGTCCGCGGAAGCATCGCGCGCGTTTCTCGACCGGCTTGAAGCGCATGTACTACAGCCGGAGTTCCGCTACGACCACCCGCACGCGTCGGGCGATGTGACGCTGTGGGACAACTACATGACCCTGCACAATTCGCCGCCGCTCAAGTCGAATATCAACTTGCTCGACGATGCCCGGCTGCTGTACCGCTTGAGCTGCAAAGGCGAGCCAGCCCTGTCGCTGCCGCGCCGCGATGCGCCGGAGTGGCTCGCTGCTCACATTCCCGGTGGTTACGCTACGCCCCCGGAGATTATCGGCATCGCGTAAAATCTTGACAGAACTTCAAAAAATCGCTCGGGAAACCGATTGGGAGACGCTCCCTTTTCACCTACAGGATGCGGTTGATGCCCTGTTGATGGAAGAAGCGCATGAGAAAAGCGGAGAAACTCGACCGTTGCGCGATATTCTTTGTGAGACTGGAGAAACACCTCAACGGTAGCTTGGCTATTTATCTGCGTACGATCGCTTAGGCTCAGTCGAGATTGGCCTCGACGATTTCGGCGTGAACTTGGAAGATATGGCTGTCGGCTGGATCGACGATTACCCGCAGATAGTGGATGTCGGGCGTGCCGAAAGGTTCGATGCCGGTTTTCGATAGTTACGGATATATAGCTCTAGGGCGGTCCGGGATTGTTCGTTGACGGCTGAGCCTGTACGCTAGGGAGACGCTCATTGATGGCAATAGCCAAATCCACCCCACAGCTTCGCGTGTTATCCGTGACAACTCTCTTGGCCCCCGTCGCCTCAATATACGCGAGCGTCTCGTTGAAATCCGCATGATTAGATAGCGCGACCCTATAGGCCCGGTCCGAATATGTTATCAGTGGATCATCGTCGTTGGCCATGTACGCGCTACATGTGACGCTAGTTCCTCCAACTGGTTCGTTGCCGAAACCATCCCCCTTTGAATACAATCGAACATAGGATCGTTCCTTCATGGCAGACTGGCCTGCGTCCGAGTCAAGCTCGTATAGGTCCCCAATAGCGAACCCGTGATTCTGATAGACCTCTACTTCCCGAATGAGCCGCCCGCTGGCCAGAATCGGAACTCCTACGTTTCCCCCAAGCACCTGTAATACGCGCTCGATAGTTCCTCTGTGGGCTTTGACATGCACAGACTCATGTCGCAATCGCTCGTACACGAGGTTTAATAGACAATCCTCCGCTTCCCCTTGGGTGTAGTGGCGTACACTTGTGGGATTCCCGTAGGTGCTGTCCACAACAAGTTCGTCGACTTGAATAACCTCATTGAGAGGCCAACCAAAATCACTTGAATAGCCGACTCGGAGGCCACCGGGCAATTCCAGCGCGACTTGGCGCGATCCGAGCATGTGGTTGGAGGGGAAAAGGGACAGCTTTGAGCCGTCTTTGAGCACACGCTCGTCACCTCGATCTACTTGGTGTATGTTGTCCCGGAATTCAAGGTCTGCATTGTGCTCCGCTACCAGAAGTGCATACGACTCTGGACTCATCAGAAAATCCTGAAAACCCTTGCTCTTGTCGAAATCACTCATGTGATCATCGTGAATATGTGTCTGGACGCGGTAAGGATATCCTTCGGCGAAACCATCACATACTACTTTCGGGCCAAGGCAGACTGCACCACTCGCAAGAACGTCAACAATGGGGTCGGGCATTCTCAACTGTCTCCGAAATGTGGGTTCGAAGCCGCGCCTCAATACTCTCTTTGCCAATACTCTTCATCGACGAATCAAAGCGCTCGTCTCCGACCAGCGTGAAGAACCGTTTCCCAAGCCGACCTGTTGTTCCCCGTAGGTTAAGGTGCTCGATACCCGACGCTAGAATTGAATCTCTCTCCACTTGCGTAAGTTTGATGAGCAGATCTTCGACGTTTCTATCAACGATCGAACCGATGAAAACGTAACGCCTCTCAATCGTCGGACGCATGCCCAAGACTTCCTTTAAGCATGTGCAAATAGGACGCTCTGAACGCATACGAAGTTGTGTGACCTGCCGAACCTCTTTACTGTTGAGGCCATCTGAGAGGATTGACCTAGCAACAATACGCTGATCATCAGCGTCCCGAAGCCGTACCAACTCGACAGCGGACGAGAAGCTGATAGCATCCTTACCGGCTCCCCAATCGACTAGATGCTGAAGATCGTGAGGTAAGTCAAGAATTCGTAGAAAACGACCGATGTGTCCCGTTCCATCAAGGTTGATCGCGCTCGCGCAATCTCTAAGAGAGGTCCCCTCGTCGTAGGCTTGGCTAAGAAGCGATCCCACCTCTATGGGGGAAAGAGGTCGTCCTTTTTTGTGCCTCCCGTAGCCCACGGACATCCGAAGGCGCCCAAGTTCCAGGGCATTCAAACCGGTCAGCATATACTCTATTCCTCTTCTAATAAGCCACGGCCGACCAGTGCTTCTTCAATGAGCATAGCTGCCGCTTCGTCTTGGTTGGTATCTTCCTCTGCTGCGAATTTTTGTATAGCGGTGTGAGTGTCTTGGGTCACTGTCGCGATTATCTGGATTACCCTTGATCCAGTTTTCGCATGTTCGATTACATCGTCGACCGGTTTGCTAGGATGCTCTTTGCGCTCTTGGACAATCCGTTTGCGCTGAACACCCGACATCGTAGCCATTTCCTGAGCTAGCTTAATTGCTACCTCGGCATCCGGTTCTCCAGAACCCTCGGTGGCCGCGTCCTGTGCCTTTACTGCTGCGTTGACATCAATTTTTTGGTCGTCAACCATTGCCTTCAACGTGGGCAACAGCCGCGGATACTTCACGTAGTCGCGCACTGCCGTATAAGGTAAGCCCGTAGCTTCAACGACGTCCTTTATGCTACCGTAGATATTATACAGGTACAGGATTCCATCCTTGAGTTCCTTCCCGGAGAGCTTTCGGCGCATTAGGTTTTCAGTGATAGAAATGGCCTTAGCTTCGTCCGCTCCAACACGTTCGTCAAGAATGGCTGCCGTGATACTTTCCCGTTTCAGCTTCTTATGTGCCAAGAACCGCCGCTGGCCTGTGAGAATCTCCCATTCGCCCGTGCTCCTCGCGGGGCAGACTACAATCGGCTGCAGCAGTCCTTGAATTTTGATGCTTTCGGCCAAATCTTCGATTTCCTTGCCGACGTCTTGGACTCGTGCCTGACCCATCCCGATGGTCAGGTCATCGAGCGGGATATCTTTGTACTCAACGATCTTTGCCATTTTAGCACTCCTTCTTCTTGTGAGTATGTGTCAGAAATATGTCTCCGGTTGTGAGTTCTAGAATCTGCATCAATTCCTCCTTCGTGAAGCGATAAGTCTTTGTCTCAGCGGATTCGATTATTTCATCGAACAGATACTTCTTTTGTTCAAGTATTTTCTCGATCCGCTCCTCGATCGAATTAGCTACTAAGAAACGAACAACGTGCAACGGCTCATTACGATCAAAACGGTGAGCTCGGTAGATCGCTTGAACCTCGACAGCGGGATTCCACCACCTGTCGAAGATCACGACGTGCGTCGCCTCCCCCAGATTCAGGCCCACTCCTCCGGCTCGAAGGGATACCAAAAGTCCCCGAGGCGCGGTCTCAGTACGAAATCGGTTCATGGCAACCTGTCTCTCGGCAAGCGACATTGATCCTGTCAAGAGGTCGTTCGGAAGCTCAATTCTGTCCGAAATCCACCGCAGCGTTTCGACAAACTGCGAGAACACAAGAATGCGAGCAGAATTTCCGGCCCCTTCGCTAATAGTCTTCAGAGCGTCCAATTTTGACGAGGCGTTCGTGGGGGCATCGAAATTACAGATGATTTTCAGCCGTGTGATAAGTCCGAGCAAAGCGGTGCTGATGTTCCCGTCAGATATGTTTGCACTGATGGTCTCGGCTCGATTTGCCCATAGCTTATCGTACCTTGTTCTCTGCGGTGCAGAGAGTTCGAGTTTCAAGTCTTGAAATATAACTGGCGGCAATTCGGCTCGAACGCTGGATTTTCGACGCCGAAGCATCATCGACTCCAACTTCTGGGCCAAATATAAGTTAGGAAGCTCTCGTTCAACCGAAGGGTCGAGAAAACTGAGAATAGACACAATATCGTCTCTGTTGTTTTCAAGAGGTGTAGCCGACAGTGCCCAAGAGCGCTTGCGCGGCAGGAGCCGGCAGGCTAGTGCGGTAGTGGAGTCCCTGTTTTTGATTCGTTGGGCCTCATCGAGAATCACTAGATCGAAGGTATCCGAGGGAATCCGATCTAGGCCGTCGGATCGAATTTGCTCATAAGAGCTCACAAGAACCGGAATTGGCAGTAGATAAAACGCTTCGCGTTCACGGACGGGACCTTGTACGCGCCGTGCTGTCACCGACGGTGCCCAGGTCGAGAGCTCCATCATCCAATTAATCGTCAACGATGCAGGCGCGACGATCAAGACTCGGCGTATCTCGTTCTGTCCGTTCAAGAGAAGCGCTAGCGCGACCGCAGTCTGGACCGTTTTCCCTAGCCCCATTTCGTCGGCAAGGAGGGCAGAGTGAGATCGATACAAGAACGCGATGCCCTCCCACTGGTAGTTATGGAGCGTTGCGGGGACGCCGAGTTGGTTTTCTGCAAGACGACGGAGTTGTAACATGTTAAGCATCAATCGAATGTCCAGACCCGCACGGCTTGTTTCGCCATCTCCCGCTGTCTCTCTTCGATTATATCCGGAGTCCAATCATCGTATTTGCTCAGTGTACGCGTAAGCACAATCCCACTGTCTTGGTAGCTATCTCGCTTCTTCAAAAAATCACCATTAAATTTCGGTCCAGGCTTATTGTCGGCCGGACCCATAAGTGTCAGATTCCCAATTCTATGAGCCCAATCGTCAACAGTTTCAGGAGCGAAACCGGGCCAAGAGTTCCAATGCTGTGGAGACTCCGGCAGTATATGCTCAACGGTACAGAAACGTTCGTCCAACAGCCGTGCATCACGTTGTATGTTGCTATTGATTCCGAGCAGGAATTGCTTGATTTTCGGGTTTCCAGTCATTCTCGCCTCAAGCAGGGCGTCGTGAAACTTGGAGTCATCCAGTACCCCATACGCCGAGCGGTCGCAATCGAGTAAGAAATCTGCAAACTCGGCGTCGGGAATATCGGCAGCACCCGCTATATTTTTAGCGCAGTCGGAAAACTGTGCTTCGAATTGAGAGGGCTCGAATTTCGGTGCGACAAACGCTGTTCTAAGGACAAATGTCGCCAGACGCTTCAGGTTTTTGTTGGCGAGCCGCGCAATTCGTCGCTTTTTGCGTCCATCCGACTCTCGAAGGTACCAGGTTAACGTAGCGAAGACCAGAGGTTGGGTAACTTTGTATCTACCCAACTCACGAAGAAAAACTGCCAAGTTCCTCGGTGATCTCGTTGTCCCGGAGGCGACCTCGAACGCTCGAATGAAATCCGGATCTGGAGTAGTTGCCGTGACTGTGCGAAAGAGCTCCAAGGATTCGCCAGAAGTGACTTGCTCGGTTAGCTCGAACACGTAGTCTGCCAAGGCCCCTTTTTCTTGTTCCCTTTTGTCTATCTGGTTACGGATAGCCTCTCGCACCTCGCGATAAAAATGATCCTTGTGTAGAAAGCCAAATCTACATTGCAGATGACACCGCATGTATTCGGATGCTTTACTAGAGCTAGAGATAATTGTGCGGATTCTCTCTATATTTTCATGTATCGAATTTTTTCTTTCAGAATCATTTTCTGAGTTGAAATGCGAGTACCAATAATTACGGATGAGGTCCAAATCGTCGAGTTGCTTACCTCTGCAATTGATTGTCTCATATACAGCGTTCGGATCAATGTGCGACGGAACCCGCAAGCATGCTACTTCGAGTTTCTCAAGAAGAAAGTCGAAATATCGCACTGACTTCTCGTAACTCATGGGCGAAAAGAAACTCTCGATTTCTGCCCATGCGGCCGTAAGGGGACCATTGGTACCAATCGTGTGTCCTCGGATCATAAGACGATATTGCGTCGAGTCATTCTTTGGAGGAGAAATTCGAGGAGTGTAACGCTCAGCGTCGTCCATCGTCCATGCGCTGTTGGCGTCGAGATCGAAAAGCATCCGTAGTGCGAGCCCTTCCCGTTGAGAACCCTTTGCTTCGCGTACAAATCGGCGACAGAGAGCGGCGCACATTAATGATACCGTTATCATCCTTTGTTGACCATCGTTGATTTCCCACCGTTGGTGTTCGACCTCTACCAGCATGATTGCACCAAGAAAATAACAATCGCGTTCCTCTTTTATCGCGTCTTCAATATCGTGGAGCAGTGCTTGAACATCGCTTGGCTTCCAATCGTAATAGCGCTGATGCCATGGAACGGCAAAGCGACCTTGGTGGAACAGATCCGAAAATAACATCGCTTCTGCGCCGATAACGGTCCGTTGCTGCGTCAAACCGAAAATTCCTCAGGGGTTAATTGTAATCGCATCGTGCAAGGCCGCACGAGAGTCTTGGCGAACTTGGTCTCGACGCCAAATGTCTTCGATGACGTCGAGTTCTGATTCGGTAATTAGCTGTTGTGCTGTTTCTTGTTCTAAAGCCTGCAATTCGCTCAGGATACGCTTGCGGACATCAAGTTTGAAAGGTCCCATGACGGGAGTTCCGTCGGCACGGGATTTCAAGTTTCCATCCCGCCGCACGCGCTGACGATTTGCATCATCTTCTCGGAGTTGAACCAGCCACTCTCGGAAGTCGAATAGACGTGAGAAAACCTCTGCGTCTTCGTGGCCAGAATCGATCAAGCCACGCAAGCTCCGATCTTTGCTTACGACGGTACATGTCCAGCAACCGAATCTAGGTGAGGTTGTTCCACATGAGGGCGCATCGTCCTTGGTCAGTACCAACGGGCATTCCCCTCCACCGGCGTTCCGATACAGAGTGATTAGATCGTGGTGCGAGCCGCCCCATGGTGGCCTTCGCTGTATTAGGATCAGCCACACGTCCTCATCTTCGAATTCGGCGAGCGGTGCGAAAATACGACACCCCTCGACAGAACTGTGAGGATTCATCTTGGTTGCCGAAACGCCGTGCTTTTCCATGTTGCGGCGACGACTCTCGGACTCACTTTTGCGCGTTCCTACTAATAGCACAGCACGCTTGTGCGTACGAACAAGACTTTCGATTAGTTGGCTAGTTGGGATGATTTTCATTCGGTCGGTACACCACCGGAAGTTACGTGTTGGGGGAATGTAGCCACGTCCAATCACGTTGACCCAGAAAGTTTGATCGATGTGCGGCTTTGTGATCTGCGTCTCGATCGGCAGTCCGTCCGCGGCGGCAGCGGTGCTGATCGTCTCTATGGTAGTTTTGAGATGTTGTATGACCAACGGCGATTCGACTAGCGTGTCATTGCCTATGACATAGACTTTGCGCCGCCGATCATGGACGGGAAGCGATGCCAACATCTCCCAGATTAGTTGGAGCAGCAAGGTCGAATCTTTTCCACCGGAATAGGCTACTATCCACGGATCGAGATGCTTACGCAAATATTCCCTTCGAATGATGTCCATGGTAGCGTTGAGCCGCTCGACAACACGGACGATTTTACTATGGCTATCGCTTGCGATGGAATTCGATTGGGTGCGCTCGTTCATCTTACCACTGCTCGTCGTACCCGAGGATACGGTTTGGTGTCACGGTTACTTTGGCGCAGTGCTCGCCATTGAGGAGACAATTGGCGCAAAGCGTCAACGGAGTTCCGTACGCATGCCACGGCAAAATCGATTTCCTCTTCGGTTGTGAATCGTCCGAGGCTGAAGCGGACTGAGCAGCTTGCAAGATCCTTGGGCAAGCCCAGTGATCTCAATACGTGGGAAGGCTCGACACGAGATGACGTACAGGCTGAACCGGATGAGATAGCAACGTCCTTCAGCGACATCATCAGGGACTCACTCTCGACGCAAGCGAAGCCAACGTTCACGATTCCTGGAACGCGATTAGCTTTATTGCCGTTTATGGAGGTATGCTCAATATCTGCAAGACGATCAAGCAAGCGGTGATCGAGTTCGGCGATAGCTTCGACATCGCGGCTTCGACGTTCGCATGTCAACTGTGCGGCCTCGCCCATGCCGACTAGTTGATGTGTTGCCAGCGTCCCCGAGCGGATGCCCTGTTCCTGGCCACCGCCATGTATTTGAGGTTCGATCCGGATGCGGGGCCAGCGGCGCACGTACAGCACTCCGACACCCTTCGGCCCGTACATCTTGTGTCCGCTAAGTGAAATAAGATCCGCTTGCATAGTGCGCGTATCAAGCGATAAACGGGCGGCGCTTTGAGCAGCATCCACATGAAATGGAATTCCGCGAGCGCGAGTTATTTCGCTGATCGCATTGACGTCAGTGATGGTGCCGATTTCGTTGTTTACGTGCATGAGGGAGACGAGGATAGTGTCTTCTCTCAGTGCTTCCTTCACGAGTTCTGGGGAGATTAGACCGTCCTGCTTAGGGCTGATATAGGTAATTTCGAGTCCTTCGCGGGATAGTTTATCGCATGAATCCAGAACCGCTTTGTGCTCCAGACTTGAAGTTACAATATGCCTGCCTCGGTGGGCGTATCCATGCGCTACGCCCTTGATAGCCAGATTGACGGACTCGGTGGCCCCCGAAGTCCAAATGATCTCGGACGGGTCAGCATTGATAAGCTGGGCCACCTGCTCCCGTGCCTTCTCCACCGCCTCCTCGGCTTCTTGGCCGAAGCGGTGTGAACGCGACGCGGCGTTGCCGAACGTCCCATATAGCCCTAGGCACGGGGTCATCGCCGCGATGACCTGCGGGTCGACAGGCGTCGTTGCGGCATAGTCCAAATAGACGGGGTTCATGAGTCAGTGATCGTTCTTCCGTGAAGCGGCTGAATAAAGACAGGACCTGAGCAAAGGGGGCATGATTTCCAACCAAGAAAACCGATGCTTCTCACCCAAGGAATCTGTTAAACCCAATGTGTCGCATCCCTCGCACTAGGTCAAGTCCCGTCGCCATCGTTGCCGCCGCTCGCCCGTCGTGCCTAGGTAGAGAATGGCCAGACCTACCACTTGAGGCTTTTGGAATCAGTCGAGATTGGCCGCGACGATTTCGGCGTGAACCTGGAAGATATGGCTGTCGGCTGGATCGACGATTACCCGCAGCCAGTGGATATCGGGCGTGCCGAAGGGTTCGATGCGCGTGAAGCGCGTCAAGCGCTGGCCCGTGGCTGCTTGGCGCAGCGGCTTATCGACGCGGAAATAGTGGGAGTCGCCGTGGGCTAGGGCCACTGGTCGGCCAAAGCGGACGACTTCTTGCTCTAGGGCCTGCAAAAAAGCTGCGTATGGCCCGTCGGGCTCGTCTTCGCGCTTCTCAAAACGCGGATTGGCGTGGATGATGAGGAAAACGGCGCGATGATCCTGTTCCGCAGCTTGGGCGAATGTTTCGCGCATCCAGGCAATGGCGGCGGCTGTGCGGCTTTTGACTTCTTCGTCGTTGGCCCGAGTGCGGCCTTCAAACTTGGCGGTGGCGTTGTGACTGCCGACGATATGCAGCACGGCAAAGCTCGTCCGCCCGTGGGTCCAGCGCACGTGCTCGGGGAAGGTGCCTCCTTGGGTGCCGACGCGCATGGGATTCTGGCCTATAGTCCAACCGGGACGCGGAAAAAAGAGTGCCCGCACGCGCGCCAGCCGGTCCAGCGGCTGGTATCCGCTCCGGTGACAGTCGGTCCAATCGTTGTCACCTGGAGCCAGAATAAAAGGGCGTTCAAATTGCTGGAACCACTCAAAACGGCCCTGTAGTATGCCATCGCTGCAGGGACTGCTGCCGCCCTTGATATCACCCACGT
The DNA here is from genome assembly GCA_022819745.1 of Candidatus Latescibacterota bacterium. Next base: position 138,884 of record JAJEGS010000001.1, read on the forward strand.
GGATGACCCATTCCAAGCCCTCGGCGCGGTTAATTTCCTCGACGAGCCGCCCAAAGCGGACGCTGTCGATTGGAGAATATGGCATATCCGCGATCAGGGCGAAGGCGAAGGACTCCTCGGCAGGTGGGTTTTGGGCGCTGGCGGCGTCTAGCAGCGCGACGATTAGGGATAGACTCAGAAGATATCGGGCCATACATTTCCTCCAGATAGTTGTCAGTGCGCTGCTTGATGTCGGTTTTCTTAAGCGAAATAAAAAATAAAGGTAGTTTTAGTAACAATGTTAAGGATCGGCTGTTACACTTGATTAGCAAAATCGACCACTTTCAAGGAAAGACCGCAAAGCCATGGATAATCTCGTAGATCCCTCCCTAGCCGAAGAATTGGCCCAGGGCACGCCGACCCAGAAAGTCGATGCCTTATTCGCGTACATGGAGCGGCGAGGCCAGTCCTTTTACGACGAAGTTGTAACCCAACTCGAACACGCCCTGCAATGCGCCTACCAAGCCCAACAGGCCGGGGCTGATTCGGAGCAAGTGGCCGCGGCCCTGCTGCACGATTTGGGTCATTTCCTCGTCGATGAGCACAGCGAAGAGGCCGATTTTCTCACCGAGGACTTCCTGCACGAAGAAGTGGGAGCCGAGTATCTGGAACCCTTTTTCATCGACGCCGTGACCGAGCCGGTCGGGCTGCACGTGCCGGCCAAGCGCTATATCTGCACGGTGGATAGGTCCTATTACCAGACCTTGTCTCGGGCGTCCAAGCGGAGTTTTGAGTTGCAGGGCGGCTTCATGTCAGGGGAAGAAAAGGCGGCCTTTGAACAGAATCCCCATTGGGAAAGTGCCGTGCAATTGCGCAAGTGGGACGACTTGGCCAAGGAGAAGGACCTGAAGACGCCGGGCTTGGAGAGCTATCGGGCGGCTGTGCAGGGCTGTTTGAAGTAGGGGCAATTCTTAGCTCGGACACCACAAAACGCAAGTTGGCTCGATCCATTCACCGTGGACAGACCTTTGATTCTTCCGCTTTATGCCCTAGCTCACTTGACCAACGACACCTTGCGCTCCTGCACGATATCGCCCGTTTGCAAGCGCACGAGGTACACCCCGCTGGCGAGATTGCTCGCGTCCCAGAGCACCTGATAAGCCCCAGGTTTGCGCCACGCCTGTACCAGCGTTTTCACCCGCTGTCCAGTCTGGCCGAAAACCTCTAGCCGCACTTTGCCGGCCTGCCCCACGCTGAAATCGATATGCACCCGGCTGTTGAATGGGTTGGGGTAAGGCGGCAGTAGATGCGTTTTTTGCGGCGTGCTCTCCACAGCCTGTACCGCGGTGGCTGCGGTTTCTCCCATATACGCCTTTACATAGCCGTCCGTGGTCGTCACCACCGCATCCAAAAAGCCGTCTCTATCCGCATCGGCCAAGGCGATATCGCTGCTGCGACCCTCAACCTCGAGGGTCCAGGCCCGGCGCAGAGTGTCTTCCTCCTGTTCCACGCAGATCAGCTTGGTGCCACTGCCAAATAGGAACTCGTCGCGCCCATCGCCGTCCACATCGCCGGAGACCACGTCCGTATGGGCCCGCACCCCATCGTCGAACTCCAGCAAAATAGCGCCGTCCGCCGCTTGAAACAGGCGTACCCCGTCCGCAGTCGAGGCCAGCAGTTCCACGGTCCCATCGCCGTCGCTGTCGCCCACTCCCATTAGCGATTGCACTTCCGTGTTGTTGCGGTACGGGGTCTGCCAGATGCGCTGGCCATCGCCGCTTAGCACGGCGTTCAAGTAGCTGCAGTGCCCCCAGAGGAGTTCCGGTCGGCTGTCGCCGAACAAATCGACCACCGCGGGAAACGCATAGCCGACAAAGGAATCGCTCTCAAACAGCGGGTTGAGTCCGTCGCCATAGGCCTGACGCACCACCTGCGCCGTGCCCGTGACCCCATCGACAATGTGCAGCCGGTCGGGCCACATCACCACGATTTCTTCCAAGCCATCGCCGTCCACATCCCCCGCGGCGCTGGGATGCCCGCCCAGACTGCGGCCGCTGCCGTTCTCGGGCAGGATGAACCCCTTGGATTCCCAGACGATTTCGCCGCTGCGCCCGTCGATTAAAAAGCCCACTTCGCTGCCCAACTTGCCGCGCCGCAGAGTGGCGAATACATCGAGATACTCGCTGCTGCGGAAATACCCGACGCTCCAGTAGGACAGGCCGCTGAAGTTCCATATAGGCATACTGCCGTCAAAGCCGACGAACTCGGTCTGCCAGCGGACGGAGCCATCGGTCGCGAGCGCCACCAAGCTGGCGTTGCCGCTGGCCGCCTCGCGCGCCGCTAGCACTTCCCGGCGTCCGTCGGCATCTACGTCGGCGGCGACTAGCCCCCAGTGATAGGGCGCGTTATTGGTCTGGCCGTAGCCCGGTACCTGCCACCGCAGGCGGGGCTCGCCCCCGCCCTCGCCCGGAGCTTGCAGACACAGCACTTCCCGAGTCGCGGTCTGCACGACCACTTCCACCCGGCCATCCCCTTCCAGATCGGCCACTATCGGTGTGCCGGCTGGGGTAAATGCTTGGCGACTCCACTGGTGCAGCTCTCCCGAGGCCTGCTCCAGCATCATCGCTTGATTGGGGAGCCCACTCCCCTTTAGATACAGCAAAGCTGCTCCGTCATCCGCCACCGCAGCCGTCTCCAAGGCCATCCCGGCCGGACCGCGCACCGACCACCGCGTTTCAATGCGTCCCGCGCTGTCGCTGCCCAAAGCGGTCAACACTTCGCCCGCCCCGTCCGGTGCGATCGCAAAGAAGTCGCGCCGTCCATCGCCATCTACATCGCCGGTCGAAATCGTGCGCAATCCGTCGGCCGCCCCAGTGCTCACCGTCAAGGGCAATTGATTTAGCAATACCGTGCTGAAGCGCCCCCGCTCGTGGCTCCAGCGCACGGTTGCTGCCCCCGCCTCCAAGGACCAGACCGCTAGCGGCGCATAGGTCGGCAGAGCCTCGCCGCTCGTGGCCGAGACGAACAGTTCCAAGCGCCCGTCGCCGTCCACATCGGCCATGCCGTGCAAATGGTGTTGGGGGAAATCAAAGCTGGTCTCGCCGCTGAGCGCATCGACGCCGACGATGTGCCATTGGCCGTCGCCTTGGTCGTTGTAAATGCTGTACACCAGTTCGAAGCGCCCATCGCCGTCCACATCGACGAGAGCCTGCGGTTTAGGCCGCACTACCTTGGTCGATTGCGATGGGTCGGGCTGAATGTCGCGCAGCCAGCGCAGCGTCAGTTTTGTGCCGTCGTTGTCAATGATCTCGGAGTGCATGCTAAAATCGGCCACCACGCCGAATTCGGGATACGGATCGTCGTCGATGTTGGCGGCCCCGAACCAGCCGTAGTTGCGGTACCCGTGGTACTGCAACTGCATCTTGGTCTCCCCGGTGGCTCCGTCGAAGACGAGAATGCGGTAGTGGGTGGCTACGACGATATCGAGCTGGCCATCGACATCGACGTCAACTACGAGAACATTGGGGTCCCAGGTGTTGGTAAAGGATTCGGTCTCCCACACTACCCGAGGCTCGCCGTTATCATACGCGAGCAGCCAGCCGTGCTTGGGATCGGCCCCGCCGTCGCTGAAAGAATTTCCCATCTCAAAGCGCTGCAAGCCCTCTACTCCGGGCAGGATCTGGGCCACTTTGAAGACATTGTCCACCGGCATGACCATCTCACTGCCGCCGAGGTCAAAAACCTGCGGCCCAATCCTCCAGACCCGCCCTTGGGTGCCGATGTACCCGGGATCCACCGGGGCGGCAAAGGGTAAGGCCACCGAGGCGTCGCCCTCGCGCTGGACCACTTCCACATAGCCCTCCCAGGCGGCGATGTCGTAGCGCCAGTGCTCTTGCGGCGGTTCGTGGCGCATTTGACCGACCCCCGAGGCCCGACCGCTCATGTGGCGGTCGCCGCGCAATTGCAGCCACTCGCCCGTCTGCCCGTGCGCCCATCCCGCCAGCATTGTCAGCAGCAAAACTTTTTTGGTCATCTCGCAGCTTTGATTCCTAGGAGCACCAGTAGCTTCGGAGCATCCGGAGGTGTGCGTCCCATGCGGTCCGCTAGTTGATCGAACAACCGGATCGCCGATTTCGATGCGATGAAAAGGGAATTCGGTCTGGTAGCCATGATTTGCTACAGGCCCCCAACCTCAAGCGAGAGGCGTCTCGTTCCCTCCCACTCCTTTAGCTCCACTTGGGTACCGTCGTAGTCAATCCGTTCAACGCCGGCAAAGTCGCTTGGAATTTCGATGAGAAAGGCGACATACGAGCGGCTAATCGTCTCGCCGGCATCGATGTAGTCAAAGAGGGTGCGGCCGAAGATGCGTCCCTTTTCCACGAGGAAGTCGAAGGGGGTGCCCGGACCCGTAGTACCAAACTCGATGCCCCGGGCGAAGGGACGGCCGTCGCGGATGTGCCGCCACGCTCTGAACCAAGGGTACTCAGCGGTTTTCCAAAGGTAGCCTAAGAGCAAGCCGTGCCCCGGTGCGGTGGCGGTGGTCCAGCCGTATTCATCGTCGATCACATAGACGACTACGGCCGGTTCTTGGTCGTCCACGAGTCGGCGCATATCGACGGGCATCCCCGCGTTGAGGGCACGGGGCCAGTACACGGATGGCTCCTCCGGGTTCGGCATGGGACTGCTGAGCATGAACCCCTTACGAGCATTGGCGTCCACCAGTGTGCTCTCGTCGAGAAAAGGCGGCCCGATCGTGGGATGCTGCACTATGTTGTATATGCGCCCTAGCGCATTGGTATTGGTTACTTCTTCGCGAACACTGAAGTGGGTCCCTGCTAGCCGTACGACGCGTCGCACGTGCATCCCCGCCAATGGCAGGTGGGTGCTCATTTCCGCCACGACGGCATCGCCTTGTTGCTCCGGCTCGCCGAGGAGTTCCCACATACTGCTCCCCGCCTCGCCGTGAAAGGGCATGCCATTGGCCTGCTCTGCGGCCGACGGCCGACCCACGCGGTCCAGACACAGAAAGTGCCCGCGATTGCGCGGCTCCAACCCACCTCCTTCGCCCTCCCACTTGAGCGGATTGATGCCGTTGGACAGCAGGTGAAAATCGACGATACCGCCGCCCGCTAGATCGATGGACAAATGCGCCAGTTCGCCGCGAAGAGTAATCACAGGCCGGTCAGCGCCTCCTGCTTCCCGCGTCCAGAGGCCAGGGAGCAAGGCCGTTATTACTAGCGTTACAGCTATCCATTTTTTCATACATCCTCCTTTGACGATGTCTCATATAGCTATCCTACATCATTCCCGAGATGATCCGCAGATAGACGCAGATGGACGCAAAATGGTATTGACAAGCACACCGTAGCTCGAATCGTTCAACTCATGTTGGATGCCCATATCCTCACAGTTTCCTTTATCGTCCGCTTGCCAGCGGCAAAAGTCAGGGTACTCCCACGCTCACCCAATTGCCCACCATGCCCGTCAAGTAGTCTATAGCCATCCAGCTCGCACCGCAGCTAATCTGTCCGGCGATCAGGCCGATGAAGAAGGGCCGTATTGTCCGGTACAGACGCACTCCCCCATAGCGCACGATAAACAGCTTAAACAGCCACCCAATCATAATACTGAACCAACCTACGCTGATCGGCAACGACGTGGCGATGGGAAAACCTAGATAGTGAAGTGGCCAGTTGATAAACCGGTGCCGGGCGTACATCAGTCCAGCCATGATGGTGCCGCCCAACCCTGCAAAGGCGACCCGCGGCACGGTGATGTCGCTGCCGAGGGGGTTTTGCAGCTTGTCTCCCACGAACCCGAAAATTGTCTGGGGCAATCCTAAGAAAGCCCAGCGCTGCAAATTGATTCCCCCATAAGTATAGGCGAGCCACACGGTCATCAGGCCCGAACAGACCGTGCCGATCAGCGCCGCCAGCACAATGGCAGCTAGGAGGGGCCGCGGTCGGCGAACGCCAATGCTGTCCATCATTTTCAGCGCGTGCATCACCGACGCCATCAGCGGGGAGCGGATCTCGGAACTCCAGGTGTAGGTGAAGCCTAGACTGGTCAGTCCCGTAGGCCCCACGAGCCCTGTCCCAAAGGTGTAAACTGTGAACACAGCCGGGACGAGTTGAGTCCGGGAAAAGCCGACGCCGCCTTCGGCGATGATCCGGGTCAGGGCAAAAAACGCGGCAAAGGCAGTGCCCACGAAGAAGGGCGTGAGCCACAGCGGCATCCCGCTAGCGTTGAGCCACAGACCCATGCCGACTAACCCAACCAATAGAGTAATCACCGCTGCCCGGTAGGACATGATCTCGTCCCTGTCATCCACGTGTGGGGCCGTGCCGAAGGCTTTGCCGAAGACCGAAGCTAGATGCCGACGACTGGTCCACAGGACGAACAAAACCAGCGCGATGGTAGCCCCCATCGCCTCGTGGCCGACCGCGACCGTTCCTCCCCCGCCGACAAAGACCTCTTCGCGTCCTGGGATGTCGTAGCCGATAATGTTCAGCAGGCCCGACTGTAGCTTCATCAGCACGTGGAAGAACCAGAGGCTAAATCCGATTTCCAGATTCACTAGGTAAGTAAACCCAATAACGGAAAAGCTCAGGAGAACGCGGAACGGGGTGGTATCCCTGAATAGCTCGAAGTAAGTGTTCGTCTCGATCCTAGGGATGTAGTTGAAATAGGCATGTAGCCCATGCGTGCTCAGTACGATCCAAGGCAGCGCGATTCCCACCCACAGCAGCGGTTGCCGGAAAAGGGATCCTAGGATGCGCCCTGTTTGGGGCGGCTGGAGCATCTCCAGCGGCACTTGGGTCAAGGGGAAAACGAGCCGCTCGTGTTCCACCCACTGACGCCGGACGATCACCATGCTGCTGATCATCACGGCAAAGAAGGAGGCGATAAAGATCCCCCACGCCGCGAAGGGCACTAGCCATGCCCCCCACGGGACCGAGACATGGGAGGGGGCTCCTTCGTAGAAATACTTTATTGCGAGCGGGTCGTGGGGTCCTATCCAATCCGGGATCAAGGGCAAGATCAGTTCGGCCCACTCATTCTCCGGCGTGGCGTAATAAGTAGCTCCTGGTAGAACGGGGATCATATTCGCCATCAGCGTCTTGGTCGGGATCGTGGAAGCCACGATCATCATCGTGTAGATGACGACGAGTTCGCCCGTTGTGAACACCCAGGGAGGATGGATTTTCCGCAGCGCGGTGTTGACTACAAAGGTGAGCAGGAAAAACAGGAACACGGCACCGGCCGTGATGGAGTCGGCGTTGAGCGGTGCCGTGTGATGGACGAACTGGACATAAAGCGGGCCAGTTCCAAGGAACGCCGTCAGCAGGCAACCGAGGAGAAAGGCACGCACGGTAAACACGCGCCCTCCACCAGCCGGCAAATCCGGCTGCCCCTGCGTAGTCATAGCATCAGCGCGCGTCGGGGTAGTGGTCGGGGGGGTGCTTGGCAAGTTCGGATTCGATCAAGTCCGACCCTAGACCGGGTCGTTCCGGTACAATCAGGTGTCCGTCCTGCACTTCAAAGGGGTGACTCATTAGGTCGTCTCGCCACGGCGCGTCGTCCACATCGAATTCCAAGATGTAGAAATTGGGAACGGTGGCGCAGACATTGGCCGAGACCAGCGTCGTCAGCGGGCTATGGCAGTTGTGGGGGGCAAATAGCACGTCGTAAGCGTGAGCTAGGTCGGCGAGCCGCCGGCCCATTGCGATCCCGTTCCAGGCTAGGTCGGGCATGACGACGTCTTGGGCGTGGAGTTCGAGGAAAGGTCGAAAGTCGGCGGTGCCAAAGAGGCTCTCGCCGGTGCAGATCGTCGTGGTCGTAGAATCGCGGATGGTCCGCAGCGCTGTGGCGTCGAGGGTCTCCGTCTCAAGCCACATCAGGTCGTACGGCTCCAAGGCCCTAGCGAGTCGCGCTGCGCCGCCCAACTTGAAGTGGAATCCCACATCCAGCGCGATCCCCACATCCGGTCCGAGGGTCTCCCGGAAGGTGCCGATTATTCGCTCCGCGTGGCGCAGGACAGAGGAGGGTGCATCGCCGAGGCCGCTCGGCACACCGGTACCCTCGGGATCGTCCTCCAAGGGCATCAGGTTTGTTTTGATCGCCGTGAAGCCGCGCTCCAGCACCTCCCTAGCCAATTCCTCTAAGTCGGCAATCGTCCGCACTGGCCGCAACCCCAATTTCTGCGTCCACGGTCCAGTTCGGGTCGAACCGCAGTGAGACCAGTAAAGCCGGAGCCGGTCCCGCATGCGGCCGCCGAGCAGTTGCCACACGGGCGCGTTTAGAACCTTGCCGCGGATGTCCCACAGGGCCGAGTCAATGCCGGACATCGCCTTGTAGGCAATGCCTCCGGTGTGGCGAACCGAGAAGGCGGATAGTTCCCACCAGATCGCCTCGCTCGCCATGGGATCCTTGCCGATAATCCGCTCGGCGTACCGTTCTACGGTCGCCGCCACGGGTCCGGGAGAGCCCCAGTCGGTGCAGTCCCCCCATCCCACGAGGCCTGGGTCGCTGGTCTCGATCTTCACGAAGGTCCAGGGACGGAAACCGCCGTCCACGATGTACGTCTTGACTCTGGTGATTCGCATCGCATACCTCCAAAAATAAAGGGTGCCGACCGCCTCGGACGCTATCGCGTCCAAGACTTTCCTCGGGCTGTGAGCCCGTCTTGGTAGTGGATCAGGTAGAGACGATCTGCGGTCAGGTTCTGGTAGTGCTGCACTAGCCCGAAAGGCCAGCGCACCTCCAAGTAGTCCACAAGGCGCGCCGTTCCCAGCCCGATGAACAGGCGCGGGTCGTTTTGCCCCATAAACCCGTCGCCGCTGAATACTTGGCGGTGCTGCTCGCGGCCCCCCAACCGCACTAGGACATGAGCACCAATCCCGTGGCGGTTTCCGGGTGGACCGTGCAGGTCCAGTCCCAGCCAGTGATGAATGCGGGCGCCGTCGTTGCGCAGTAAACTTGGCGGCGCGTCGAGATTGGCTACTACAATATCGGGGTCGCCGTCGCCGTCTAGGTCGCCGTGGATTGCGCCGCGACTCACCCTCGCCAAGCCAAATCCAGGTCCAGCGCGCTCACTGACCTCTGTAAATCTGCTGCCCCCGTCATTGCGGTATAGCAGGTTTGTCTGCGCGTAGTGTAGCCCGCTACCGGCATGGTCAATGGCGGGCATGAGGTGGCCGTTGGCGACGAATAGATCTAGGTCGGTATCGCCGTCGAAGTCAAAAAAGAAGGTGGCCCACCCCATGAAGGGACGACTACTGCCGGCTAGCTCTGCTTGACCACTGATGTCAGTGAAAAATCCGGTGCCTGTATTCTCGTAGTACGTGTTGTGGTCTTGGGAGAAATTGGTGACGAAGATGTCGCACAAGCCGTCGCCGTCGCCGTCGCCAAGCGCTACTCCCATCCCCGCTTGAGATCGGCCATCGCCGCTGAAGGCCGCGCCCGACGATATGCCGATATCAGCGAATTTCTCGCGCCCGTCGTTGCGCAATAGAGAATTGGCGTGTCCGTCGTTGGCCACGTACGCGTCGAGATCGCCATCCGCGTCGAGATCGCCCCAAGCGACTTGCATACCATAACGAGGTGGGTTGTCAATCCCCGCAGCCGCGCTCACGTCGCTAAAGCTGCCGTTGCCGTCGTTGCGGAATAAGACATCTCTTTCTGCGTTGAAGCCGGCTGGACCGCAAGCGGCCTTTATTCCCCTGTGATTACACCACTTGTCGTAGAACGGGGGCCCATTGAGTTCGAACTCGATGTAGTTTGCGACGTAGAGGTCGAGATCGCCGTCGAGGTCGTAGTCGGCGAATGCCGCGCCGATGCCCCAGCGGTTGTCATCGACTTTGGCGAGCGCAGCGACCTCGGTGAAGCGCCCCCCGCCCTCATTGCGGAGCAAGGCGTTGCGACCCCAGCGCGTGACGTAGAGATCGTCGTCGCCGTCGAGGTCGTAGTCGGCCGGCGTGGCCCCCATGCTCCATCCCTGCAAGCCCGCGCCGCTACCTGCTGTTGCGTTGGCGAACTGTCCGCCGTCGTTGCGAAATAGGGCGTTTGTGGGAGCTCCCTCCCCTTCGAGGTGAGAACCAATGGTAAAGTACAAATCGGGGTCTCCATCGAGATCGTAGTCCCATGTGGTTACACCCGCGGCTTGGGTCTCAATTATGTACTTCTTCTCGGGAGTGCCAGAGACATTGGTAAAGTCAATACCCGACTGCACCTCGACGAATAGAGTCTCGGCTGCCGCTTTGGGGAGGATTGAGGCTAGCAGCAAAACCACCGCCACTGCATTTGCTCCACTGCCTGTGGAAAGCCTATCATTGGGCATTGCTTTTTCCTCGATATCGCTATAAAACCGACAATTATGAACTGACGTTACGCACGGGTATCGGGTATGGGATGCTTCGACTCCGCTCAGCATCCCAATCGCGAGATGTCCGCCAATTTTGGCGATGATTAATCTATTGCTAATTAGGGAGCTTAGAAAACCAAATGGACCCGCAACCTCTCAAGGGAAAAAACGCCATTGTCACTGGTGCCGCGCGCGGCATAGGCCGCGCCATTGCTCAGCGCCTCGCTGCCGAGGGTGCCCGAGTGGCCATTCTCGACATCGACGCCGATGGCGCACAACGGACGGCTACTGAAATAGGTGATTCGACCATCGGCCTTGCCGCTGATGTGGCCCAGGCCGCTTCGGTTGACCGGGCCTTTGCCCAAGTGGCCGACCAGTTGGGTGGCCTCGACATCTTGGTCAACAATGCCGGCATTGTCGGCACGGACACGCCGGTCAGAGACTTAGCCGAAGACGACTGGGACCGCGTCCTCGACATCAATCTCAAGGGAACCTTTCTGTGCTCGCGGGCGGCTTTGCACTACATGCTGCCGCAACAGAGTGGAGTCATCTGTTCGCTGGCCTCTATCTCCGGCAAAGAGGGCAACGCCAATATGGCTCCCTACTCCGTGTCCAAGGCGGGCGTCATCTGCTTTACCAAGACGCTAGCCAAAGAGGTTTTGGACTGCGGCATCCGCGTCAATTGCGTGGCTCCGGCCCTGATTGACACGCCGATATTGCAGGGCATGGACCAGGACCGCGTCGATTTTTTGACCGCCAAAATTCCCCTCGGTCGCTTGGGCCGCCCCGAAGAAGTGGCGGCGACCATTTTGTTTTTAGTCTCGGACGAATCGACTTTTGCCACGGGCCAGTGCTTTGACGTGAGCGGCGGTCGGGCGACCTATTGAGTGGAGGAAGGATTGCCGCCGCTGGCTGAACGGCGTAGCGGTGCTCTTCATCTACGCCGAAAAATCGGTTAGTACCTAGTCCATTTTTCCACAGGGTCACAGACTACTTCGTTGCTCAGTTCCAATCGAGTGCTAAACCCGTTGTTAGGCTAAAATCGCTTCCATCCACTCCATGGAGCGGATCGCTGTCGCGCTGAAATGCCACGGACGTAGTCGAGGATAGCGCTTCGGTGATCGACACTTTCAAGACCACGTCCCACAAAACGCGATAGTCGTCGAATTGCCGCACCGCAGGCTGCACGTAGGCCGTTCCCGCTAGCTGGGCTGCTTCACCGAGCTCGATATCCGCCGACAAGTAGTTGCTCCAGCGGACAAGAGAGGTTTGAGCCGCATGACTGTCTGCCGCGGTGACCTCATTTTGCTCGTGCTCAAACATCAACGATGAGCCTAGCCAAAAAGATGACTCTCCCCCGGCGATGAGAGCCAAACGGATGCCGCTGCCGACAAGGCCGCGAAAATCCAAGCGCCGGGATCGGTCGTAATTAACTTGTCCGAAGGCTTCTCCGTGCAGCCGCGAGCCCAAGGCGCGGACATAGCGCAGATGCGCCAGCGCTTCATTGGAAAAACGCTCCTTACCCTCCCAGCCGGCGTCGCCTGAGCCGATAAAAATGAACGTGTCCTCGGCGCGGCCGTAACTGAGGGAAAGCTCGGGACCGCATTCGAATAACTCGACATTGCCAGCCCGCAACGTCAGGTCAATTGCCACGGAACCGAAAAACCCCACTTGATCGTCCCGGCGCAGGCTTTCGATATCGACTTGCGCCCACAGGGGATTCGTCAGCCAGACTAGGGGCGCTAGTAAGAGGCAATAAGGCTGGGTATTAAAACGCACGCTAAAAGGGCCAGTTTGAGCAGACGCGAGGTGGCGCTTGAGACCGGTGCGGCGATAGAACGCGCAATTCTATCTCGCGATTGCGCGTCATCCGGTGGCTCCTCATGACAGTCCCCGCTCGGGATCGACGTCTGCCGCGTAGTCAACGCCCGCAAGGCCAAAGCCGAAAAGCCCGAGGAACTCGGAGCGGTAGCTTTCGATGTCGGACAGCGCTTCGAGGTTTTCAGTGTTGACCTGCTCCCATAGCGCAGCGACTTCCCGCTGCACATCCTCGCGCATTTCGCGGTCGTCGATGCGGATGCGTCCTTCGGCGTCGGTGGAGGCATCTGCATAGAGGCAATCGGCGAAGAGCCGGTGCATCTGCTCGATGCAGCTTTCGTGGCAGCCCTTTTCCTTCATCACCTTGTACAGCAGCGAGATGTAGAGCGGTACGACGGGGATGGCAGCGCTCGATTGGGTCACCATGGCTTTGTTGACGGAGATGTGGGCACTGCCGCTTTTGGCTTGCAGATATTCGTCGAGGGCCTTGGCCGTGTTTTCCAGATGATTCTTGGCGTGGCCGATGGTCCCGTCGCGATAGACCGGGTGGGTAATTTCAGGGCCGATGTAGGTGTAAGCGATCGTGCGAACGCCGTCGGCGAGTACGCCCGCTTCGTCGAGTGCTTCGATCCACATCTGCCAGTCTTCCCCACCCATGACTGCGATAGTGTGGGCGATCTCTTCCTCGCTCGCCGAGTCGATGGCGATGTCGGAAACTTCGCCGGTCTGGACGTGGACGGTCTTGTTGGTGTAGGTGCCGCCGAGGGGCTTGAGGACGGAGCTGAAATTTTCGCCGGTGCGCGGATGAATCCGCCGCGGCGAAGCTAAACTGTAAACGACTAAATCGACTGCTTGCAGGTCCTCGCGGATGGCGGCGATGGTTTCGGCCTTGATCTCGTCGGAGAAGGCATCGCCGTTGATGCTGCGGGCGTAGTGACCGGCGTTGCGCGCAGCATCGTGGAAGGCCGCGCTATTGTACCACCCAGCCGTTGCCGTGCGTTTACCGGATGCGGGCCGCTCGAAGAAGACTCCGAGCGTAGCCGCACCAGAGCCAAAGCAGGTGGCAATGCGCGACGCCAGCCCGTAGCCGGTCGAAGCGCCGACGACGAGGACTTTCTTGGGGCCGTCGAAGGGAGGTTGGCGTTTGACCCAGTCGATTTGGTCTTGGACGGCGCGAGCGCAGCCGTCGGGATGGGCCGTAGTGCAGATGAAGCCGCGAACTTTGGGTTGGATGATCATGGGATTCCCTTGGGTTAAGTACTGATATTACGCACAGATATGGGATATGAGATGAACAGAAAGTTGTGCAAATAAATTAAAAAGTTATGCACCATGAACAATAAGTTGTGCAAATTGCACGAAAAAATCGTGCAGAATGAACGGGAAAATCGTTCAAAATGCACAAAAATTTATTCATTTGCATAAAAAATTATGCAAATGACGAGTAGCAAGAGCTAAACGGCGCAGCACAGTAATCTCCCTCTTATCATTTTAAGTCGTATGTTTTCAATCCTTTAGGGTTTTCCTAAAGGATTTTTTTGTGCGTGGCCTGCTCGTTGGCACGGAATGTGCATTAGCTGACGGGTAGGCCCCTAACGGAGGGTTGGCGTGGAAGCGGTCGGGGGCTTGAGGGATGAAGTATGACCCAACTAAGCAACACACCCCCAGCCAAAGTACTCAGCCGTAATCCGGCTATTGCCCTGCTCCTAAAAAGGGTGCCGCAGGTGGCCACCACGAATATCCCAGTGCTTTTGTTGGGCGGGACCGGAGTCGGTAAGGGCCTACTCGCCCGGACGATCCACCACCACAGCGCCCGCGGTGCGGAAACCTTCCATGCGGTCAATTGCGCGGCCTTGCCCGCTGGCTTGGTCGAAAGCACACTGTTCGGCCACGAAAAAGGGGCGTTTACCAGCGCATTAACGCGGCACCCCGGCTGCTTTGAACAGGCCCACGGCGGCACCCTGTTCCTCGATGAAATCGGCGACATGTCGATGGAGGCGCAACGGGCATTGCTCCGGGTCTTGGAGCAAGATCGGCTCACCCGCGTTGGCGGTACAGACTCCATTCCCATCGATGTGCGGATCATTGCGGCAACCAATCGCGACCTGTCACAGGCGATTAGGGAAGGGACGTTTCGTGCGGATCTATACTACCGCTTGGATGGGGTTCCCCTAACAGTGCCCCCGTTGCGGCAGCGGCGGGAGGATATTCCGCTGTTGGTGGAGCACTTTGTGCATTGGTATGCCCGCAAGTACCAGCGACCGATGCGGACGTTGAGCGACGAGGTGCTGGCCTACTTGCATTCGTATGCTTGGCCGGGCAATGTGCGCCAGTTGCAACAGTGGGTTAAGCGGGCGGTGGTCGTGTGTGAGGGGAAGCGCATGGAGATGGCAGATGTGTGGTCGGCGGCGGATGTGGGGTTGGTTTTGCCGTCGTCAGATGAGCCGGTTGCCTCGGCGGTGGAGGAACAAGATAAGCCGCTGCTTGCCGAGGGCGACGATGAGAAGCAGCGCATTATCACGGCGTTGCGTAAGACCAATTGGGTGGTCTCTGGGGAACGGGGGCGGCGCACTTGTTGGGGATGACGGATCAGACGCTGCGCTATCGGATGCATAAGCATGGTATCCAACGGCCCAAGAAGGCGTGAGTGCAACGTTGTTCCAATGAACAAGAAGTGGTGCGACTTGAACAAAAATCCGTGCTATATTGGGTGGACGTATGTATCCCAACCATCCTTTAACGGAGATTTTGTCATGATCGATGTATGCGGTGTCGCATGTCCTAATCGGTTGCGTCGTATGCTGGTTCATCTGGTGTTGCTGCTGTTTCCTGTTGGGCTGGCTGGGCAAGAAACCGGGCAGGTGACCCTGTACACGCCGGAGGGTGCGCAGCAGCGCACACTTAGTACGCCGCTGGTAGTGGATGTGGGACTGCCCAGTCCGATGGAGGCACCTGCTTCAGCGGTGGTTGGCACGGGCACGGGCACGCGGATCACGGATGTGGAGGTCGTGGTCAGCGACAGCGCTGGCGGGCACACGACGATAAGCTATGCGGATGGCTGGATTTCGTCCTTGGCGGCGGATGCATCGGGCAACGTGTGGGTGGGGACTTCGACAGGGGGGCTGAGCCGGTTTGATGGCCGGCAGTGGACGACCTTCACGCATGCGGACGGCTTGGCGGACGACGCGATCGTCCCCCAGGCGGTGGATGGTCAAGGGCAGGTGTGGGCGGGGAGCTGGAAGGGGAAGGGACTTTCTCGCTTCGACGGCCAGCGCTGGACCCGTTATCAGTTTGAAGGACTCCTAGGACATGCGGCCGCGATAGCGCCGAATGGAGATGTGTGGTGTGACGGCTACGGAGACATCCTGCTGGCGCGGTTTGACGGGCAGGATTGGTGGGCCTACGACCACGACGATATAGGCATCGATAACGAGTCGATCTATATACCGATCCATGATAACGTGTGGGCACAAGAGTACATCTACATTAGCGAGATCGCGTTTGATCGATCCGGCACGCTCTGGGCGGTTGCTAGTTTTTTTAAAGGCACTGCTGGGGTGCGATCGAGCATAGAAATCACAGCGTCTCTCCTGCTCTCCTTCAATGGAACGGAGTGGATGGCATACGATTTCGACGCCGGGCGGATCTTCTCGGACAGCCAAGGTCGCGTCTGGATGGCTTGTATTCATGGATTGTGTGTCAAGGACGGTTCGACGTGGAAGCGATACGATGCGGTCGGCACCCGCGACTACAAAAGCTGGCTTATTCGTTGGCCTATGACGGAGGACGCAGCGGGCCGACTGTGGATAGCAGAGGGGAACTATTTCGGCGTGCTGGAGGGGACTACTTGGACCGGGTTCCCGTATGAGGAGTTCAGGGTCCTTCGTACCCCGGTCATCGACAGCCGAGGAGACCTGTGGATTCCCTCAGACGATGGTCTGTACCGGTGGCACCAGTCCGCTCTGCCCACGGCCATCGAGTCCTCGTCCATGCCCACTGAGCCACACTCATTCCACCTAGCGCAGAATTATCCCAATCCCTTCAATCAAGCCGCGCATATCAGCTTTACTCTCCAGCAGCCGGCGGCCGTGTCACTGCAGGTGTTTAACACCCACGGCCAACTCGTGGCCACCTTAGTGGAGGGTACACGGCCAGCGGGAACCTATCAGACCGCTTGGGACGGGCGCACCGCTCAAGGCCATGCCGTCAGCAGTGGGGCCTATATCGTGCGGCTACAAGCCGGAGGACGGCAGGCCACCCGCAAGATGCTGCTCGTTCAATGAAAAGAGATGCCTATGAGATGAACAAAAAATTGTGCAAATGAACAAAAATTTGCTCAACATGAACAAAAAGTTGTGCAAAAGAAGGAGTAGCGATGGCTGATCTGTGAAGCGCAGAAAATTATTTATAATTTTTAAGTACCATATTTTTCAATCCTTTAGGGCAATCCTGAAGGATTTTTTATGCGTAGTCGGATCATTGGCACGAAATGTGCATATACAAAACCGAGGCGGACAAGGAGGCCGCACTCAATGAGGTCGTCCGGTTCTCAGAATAGGAGGCCGGGCGCAAGGTCAAGACTTCAGCAGTGGACTGTATATCGTGCGGGTGGACGCCGAGCGTCGGCAGGCCACCCGCACAATGCTACTCGATCAATAGGAGAAGACTATGATCCGTACTACCTCGACTTTTCGCGTACCCATCCTGCGGTTGGTGGGTACTTTCTTGACATTGGCGGCACTGGCTGGGTTGCCTACCAGTGCTTGGGCCGAATTCCGCATTGGGGTGTGGCAACCCGGCGGGCATACCCTGGCAGATATCCTTTTTACCCGAGATACGGCGGACGATCTCGATGCCTTGGGGGTGGACCTGCTGATCAATACGCCGAATGGAGTGGGAAATCAACCGACACAACCAGACTATGGTGGGTATCAAGACTTTGAAGAAAATATCCTGAGCCTGTGGAACAACACGGTGCCGGGGCCAAACGGTCCGAGAGGATTCGTCATCCAACACGCGCCGGAAGGCCATTCAAGGCTCACGACAGCAGCAGGACATCACTGGAAGCTGGAGCGCTATGCGGGTTCGCTTTGGGCTAACTGTAGGCAAGGTGAATTCGCCGGCGATAGCACTAATACAGACCTGACGTCGGGCCAGAGGATAAACCTTGGTGAGACCGTTGATTCATTGTCGACCAAGTGGACCACGTATGATGGATTTTACGGCTACCGCATCGGCCATGAGGCCGACCCCTGCGGAGGCGATGGGGGAATCTACAATTCGGACACCTACGAGAACATGGTCACGGTGATCGACTCTATCCGGGCCTACGACACCGAACACCGCATCATAGCAGTCGGCAATACCATGAACACGAGAGAATGGACCGCTGAGGAGCAAACCGCGTTTCGCCAGAGTTTCTTCCGGCTCGCCACCGAGCCGGGACCGGCTAATATCTTCATGCAGGAGGTGTACATCCTCGCAAGAGGCGACACCACGGAAGAAAGTGTTCAAGCCCGGTTCAACGTGCTGCGCGATGGCTTGGATTCCATTGGCACCATGGTGGACTCGGCACTGAGCGAGAACCGTAGAGCTGAGTGGCACTTCATTGCCCAGGTTTCTCGCACGGATCGGGTCAATCCGGCGCAAGATGAGTTGTATCGGCATCCGACGTTGCCCGAACTCAAAGCGCAGGTCAACATGGCGCTGTCACGCGGAGCCACGGGCGTGACATATTTTCTTTATACCTCCTCCAATGGTCCCGTCTCCAACTACGAATATACAGGTTTGGTGGACCTCAACCGACGCCCAGTACAGCCGATCTGGAATACAGTTCAAACGGTCAATAATACCCTTCGCACCCTCGGCGATGCCCTGTATCCGTTGACTTGGGACGCGGGCTTTGGCTCCGATGGCCTGTCGGCTTTGACGTTGGTTGACGCGGTGCAGCTAAGTGCCGCTCCCGAGGTGGCGGCGGACCGGCTGGAGTTCGGTGTATTCCACGACGACGAGGCCGACTATGTGCTGGTCGTCAACCGCCACAACCTCACGAGTAGCGGCTCCCAGACGATTGACCTGCGCTTGGATACCCAGCGGATGCAGTCCGACCATGCCAACAACGGATTCTACTCCGTCGCGGAAATCGTCGCCGATGTCGAACATATCCATGTAGCCGATGATAGCGGCCACCTCTGGATCACCCAGCAGACCTTTGCGCCCGGCGATGCACGGCTCTATCGGATTGAGCAAGTGGAGGTGCCGGGGGCACCGCATGTTATGGCCTTACCGGGGGATAGTCAGGTGATGTTAGAGTGGGAGGCGGCTGCGGAGCATGGTTCGCCGATTACTCGCTATGAGGTGCGGTGGCGAGAGGCGGCTCCGGGGCATGATTGGCCGCGGTGGTCGCCGGTGGCGGGCGGCGGCACGGCACGCGATACGACGGTTACAGGGCTGCTCAATGGCACCCGGTACGAGTTGGCAGTACGAGCGGTCAACGGCGTGGGGGAGGGTGCGGCGGCCTCTCGGTTGGCCACGCCGCAGGCTGCGTTGACGTCGGTGTCGTTTGGGTCGGCGACGTATCAAGCCTTTGAAGGGGGGGAGCCCGTCTCGGTGGTGGTTAGGCTATCGCCGTTGCCGTCGCAGCCGGTGCGTATTCCGGTTCAGGTGTCGGCCGATGAGGGCACCGAAGCGGACGATTACACAGTGGCGGGGCTGACCGAGGGAGCGGTGTGGTTTGCCGCCGGGGCGTCGGAGCAGTCATTTAGTATCACCGCCAACGAGGATGCCGATAGCGACGACGAGACGGTGTCGGTGTCGTTTGGGACGCTGGGGACTGTGGTCCGTGCGACGCCGGAGGCGACGGTGACGCTGCGCGATAACGATGCGGCCGATGGCACGATAGCCTTGTCGTCGTTGTCGCCGCAGGAGGGTACCCAACTGACCGCGGAGTTGACCGACCCCAGCGGCGGCATCACCAACCCGCGTTGGCAGTGGCAACGGCGGTCGAGTCCGACGGCGAAGTGGATCAACGCCGCCGGCGTGTCGTCGCAGCCGCTGCCGTGGGTTTCCATCTACCTACCGCAGGCCGGCGATGTCGGCGATCAATTGCGGGCGACGGTAGGCTATACGGATGCGAATGGACCGAACCAACGTGCCGAAAGCGCAGCCACCGCGGCCGTGCGGTCGTCGCCGACGCCGCTGGTGAATCGCCCGCCATCGGTTCCGTCGGGGCCGGATGAAGTGTCGGTGGCGGAGAATACAACGGCGATAGGCACTTATACCTCGACGGATCCGGACGGCAATGCGCTGGGTTGGACCGTGTCGCCGTCGGCCACGTTTTCCATCAACGGCGGCACCCTGCGCTTCAAAAGTGCACCGGATTACGAAAGCGGTATCACGGTCTATACGGCGACGCTCAAGACGTATGATGGGGCGCTGTGGTCGCCGGCCAAGACCGTGCGGGTGCAGGTGACCGATGTCAACGAGCGTCCGTCGGCTCCGTCGGGGCCGGGGGTGGTGTCGGTGGTCGAGAATACGACGGCGATAGGGAGCTATGCCTCGACCGATCCGGACGGGGATACGCTGGGTTGGACGGTGTCGCCGTCGGGCACATTTTCCATCAGCGGCGGCGCCCTGCGCTTCAAACATGCGCCGGACTACGAAAGCGGTATCACGGTCTATACGGCGACGCTCAAGACGTATGATGGGGCGCTGTGGTCGCCGACCAAGACCGTGCGGGTGCAGGTGACGGATGTGGATGATGATATCACCCCTCTCGCGGTGCGCAACCTTGCGAGCCGTTCCACCGGGCTAACCAGCGGCCAAGCAAGTTGGAACCCGCCTAGCAACGCCCTTGAAGCCAAGGTGCATTCCTACCGTTACCGGCTCGATGGCGGCACCATCCAGTCCACGACGTCCACCAGCGCCTCCTTTTCCCCGCTCCGCTCCGGTCGCCGCTACTCGGTGGACGTGTGGGCGGTCGGCTCCAACGGCGCGGGGCCGATAACCACCACGACCTTCATCACCGAATCGGGCGTTGCCCCGGTGCTGGCTGCGGTTGGTCCGCTTACCTGTTACGTGGGCGAGTATTGTTCGTTTACGTTTCTGACGGCCAGCAAGGGTACGGCTCCGATCACGTATAAGGTGTCGCCGCCGTCGTGGGCGAAGGCTTCGGGCCGCAGCTTTTCTGGTACGGCTCCGAGTAGTCCGGGCACGGCTTCGGCGTCGCTGAATGCCAGCAATGCCTATGGTACGGATTCGGAAAGCCTGACGATCAAAATAGAAAAGCGTCCGGTGATCGGGGTTGCGCCGGTGTTGCCGTCGGTCAGCAGCATCACCTGCTATGTGGGCGAGTATTGCTCGTTCACGTTTCCGGCGGCCAGCAAGGGTACGGCCCCGATCACGTATAAGGTGTCTCCGCCATCGTGGGCGCAGGCTTCGGGCCGCAGTTTTTCCGGCACCGCGCCCAATAGTCCGGGCACGGCTTCGGCGTCGCTGAATGCCAGCAATGCCTACGGCACGGATTCGGAAAGCCTGACTATCGAAATAAAAAAGCGTCCGGTGGTCGGGGTTGCGCCGGTGTTGGCATCGGTCAGCAGCATCACCTGCTATGTCGGCGAGTATTGCTCATTCACGTTTCCGGCGGCGACTAGTGGCACGAAACCGATCACCTACAAAGTGTCGCCGCCATCGTGGGCGAGGGCTTCGGGTAGCCGAGGCTTTGCGGGTACGGCTCCCAGCAGTCCGGGCACATTTTCAGCTTCGCTCAACGCCAGTAACTCCTATGGAACGGACTCGGAAAGCCTGACTATTAACGTGAAAAAGCGTGGGTATCCGCCGGTATTGGTATCGGTTAGCAGTATCACTTGTTACGTGGGTGAGTATTGTTCGTTCACGTTTCCGGCCGCGACCAGTGGCACGTCGCCGATCACGTATAAGGTGTCGCCGCCGTCGTGGGCGAAAGCCTCCGGCAGCCGGGGCTTTGCCGGGGCAGCGCCGAGTAGTCCGGGCACGTTTTCGGTGTCGATCAATGCTAGCAATGCCTACGGCACGGATTCGGAAAGCCTGACCATCAAGGTGAAAAGGCGGGTGGCTATGGCCCCACGGCACTCGCCTGAATTCGGGCACGTCCTCGTCGGCCCGTGGCTCGCCGAGCGCCCTAAGCCTATATGGGATAACGTGGACGGTGCGCGATACGGATGGCGATCCCGACTCCTGCTCGCTACCAACTGAACATCCGACACCCACGCACTGAACCCCCGGGGCTGGCCTTCGACGAAGAAGGCCAGCCCCTACCACAAGGAAAACCAACCATGAAAAGGAAAAAAAGGCGCTTGCTCTGGCTGGTGCTACCCTCCTTGATTGCCGCCGCAGCCGCACACCCGACCGATGATTCGACCGCGCATGACCCGCCAAGGATCACCGGCCTTGAGCACAGTGCGGTGGCCGAAAACAGTTCCGCTCCAGTCGCCACTTATGTCGCCTGCAATACTCAAGGCGATCCGATAGCGTGGTCGCTGGCCGGACGCGATGCCGAGACATTCACCTTCATCACCGACGCCGAACATCAGACGATGACGCTGTTATTTCGGACTATCCCCGATTACGAACAACCCGCCGATGTCTCGCCCACCGACAACGACTATCAAGTGACCGTAGTCGCCACCGCGCCCGGCCAACCTGCTTTGGCGACCTCCTATCCGGTACGGGTGCAAGTGGTCGATGTAGCCGAGGCCGACCCCATGCCCGAGATCGCCGCGCCCGAACAGATGCGCTCCACCACCCAAGCCGAGTATGTGGGTCGGATGGTGTGGGCGATGATCGACTTCTACAAAGGCGTTGTGAGTTGGGCCGTGCGCGGGGTGGTCCATCACCTGCGCGACGTGTTCAGCGCGAGTACGCGTCCCTCAGCGTCGGAGCTAGCGCGAGTGCCCGATGTGCCGGAGGTATCGGTGTATGCTGGCGCGTGGTCGGCGCTGGGGACGTCGGGTCGGCTGCACATGTTGGTGGACCAGTCGGCGTCCGCTGTGACCGGCTATGAATACCAGCTCTACGAAGGGGCTGATCGGCTGTTGGATTGGACGTCGGCGGGCGTAGCTATGCCGACGGGGGCGGGCTTCGACGGCTCGGCTGAGGCTCCGGTCGAACCGTCAGCCCAAGAGTTGGCTACGGGAGCGTCGGCTTCGTTTTCCGTCGGCGGGTTGCAGCATGGGCATACGTATGCGGTGGCGGTGCGGGCGGTCAATGAAGGCGGAGCGAGCGGTGCCGCGTGGGGCTTGGCTACGCCGGGTCGCATTCTTGCGCCGGAAGGGTTACAGGCGGTAGCGGGCGATGGATGGGTGGCATTGGAATGGTCGGCGGCAGCAAGCGCGGGGCCGGTGCTGACGCGGTATGAATGGCGCGGTCGTCCGGTATGGGGTGCGTGGTCGGCGTGGGAGTCGGTGGCCGGGGGTGCAGCGGCGCGGGGTCATATAATAGAAGGACTGGCAAACGGCGTGCAGTATGCGTTTGAGGTGCGGGCGGCCAATCCCGCAGGGGCCGGAGCGGTCGCGCAGGTGATGGCCGAGCCAACGCCAGCAGAGAACACACCCCTTTGAATGCCCCATCAAGACGTGCGGGCGCAACGCGCTGGGACGTCAGCGATGCGAACAAGCCGCCGCGTACCAGCACAGGCCGACGAGAGGAATAAAAAGTTTTTCAAAGGCTGGATTCCCGCTTTTGCGGGAATGACGCCGGGGGACAGCAACGGCAGGAAGCCGCAGACGGTAAAAACTGAGTAACATTAGTTGTTGAATAAAGACTCGCGCTGCGGTCGGGCGCAGACGATTCGCTTGGCTGACCTGTTGCGGCAGAATAGTTTAATAAAGGGTCAGCTACCAGACTCAGCCATTGCAAAGAAGGCGAACATGAATATAAGTCGGCTCGGTCTTTTACTCGTGCTGCAAGTGCTTTGCGCGGCTCCGAGTGGGGCGCAAGACGCCGTGCCTGCGGCGCAAGCCCTATTGGAACAGTTCGATGAGCTGTACCGCTCTACGGGCACGGCGGCGCGGATTGAGATTAAGATCGAGCGCCCGAAAAAGGTGCGGACGATGCAGATGCGCTCTTGGAGCGAGGGCGAGGACAAGGCGCTAGTGGTCATTGACGCGCCCGCCCGCGACGCCGGCACGGCCACGCTGCGGGTCGGCAGCAATCTGTGGAACTATCTGCCCAAAATCTCGCGCACGATCCGCGTGCCTCCCGCGCTGATGATGGGCGCGTGGATGGGCAGCGACCTGACCAACGACGACTTGGTGCGCGAATCGTCATACGCCCACGACTACTCGGTTACAGGGGTCGGCCCGAGTGAAGAGCCGCCCGGCTGGCAGGTGGACCTCGCGGCCAAGCCCGAGGTGCCGGGTTTGTGGGAGCGAGTGGAGGTCGTCTTTGGGCGCACAGAACAGTTGCCCGTACTCGTGCGCTACTACGACCGCAAGGGACGGCTCTCGCGCACCATGCAGCTTGAAGAGATCAAAAAGATGGGGGAGCGGCGAATCCCCACCCGGATTGTGATTGTGCCCGAGCGCGAGGCTTCGACCCGAGCTCAGCCGAGGGAGGGCCGACGCACGGTGCTGACCTATTTACACGTGGAATTCGACGTCGAGCTGGACGAGAGCCTCTTTAGCTTGGCGCAGTTGGAGCGCAGGCGCTAGATGGCCGCAAACAGCACGCTCCGACTAGCTTGGCGCGGCTTGGGCCGCAACCGCAAGCGCGCGGCCTTGGCGATAGCGGCAATAGGGCTGGGGCAGTTTGCCTTTTTGGCCACGGCCGGAATCATGCGCGGCTATGCCGATCACTACTTCGATTCAGTGACCGGTCCTTTGGTGGGCCACGTGCAGATCGTGGCACCGGGCTGGCGCGAGGAGCGAGCCGTTGATCAGACGCTGGACAACGTCGAGGCCATGCTAGCGGAGATTCGCGGGCAGTCGCAAGTGGCGCGGGCCGTGCCGAGGATTTACGCGCCGGTGTTGGCCGCGCTGGAAGAGGACGGTTTTGTCGGGATGGTCGTCGGTGCCGATCCAGCGCTGGAAGGGGTCGCGAATGGCCTGTTGGGCAGCGAAGAGCTGGCTGGACTCTTGGGAGACGGCCGAGTGTTGGTGGGCAAGGGCTTGGCGCGGCAGCACGGGATTGAGGCTGGTGCCGAACTGGCCGTGGTGGGCCAAGACATTGACGGCTCTATTGCCAGCGCGCTGTACGAGGTGGCAGCGGTTGTCGAATCGCCGGTCGAACTCGTCAACAGCACTGGCATCGTCGCCGGGCTGCAAGACGCGCAGGCACTCCTGAGAATGGATGACGAAGCGCACGAGATTGCCGTCCGCTTACACGAGGCCGAGCAGATAGATCAGGCCGCAGACTCACTCGGCGCGCAGCCCGCACTACAAGGGACGGAAATCAAGCGCTGGCACGAGATCATACCGCAGCTAGCCGGCATTATCAAAATGATGGACATGTATTCGCTCGTGGTTTTGGGGATCGTCTGCTTGGCGTCCATCGCCGGCATTGCCAATACCATGATGATGTCCACGTTTGAGCGCCGCCGCGAGCTGGGGATGTTGCTGGCATTGGGCGCGAATCCGGGCCGGCTCTTTCGGATGGTGGCGACCGAGGCCGTGCTGTTGGGGGCGTTGGGGGTGTTGCTGGGGACTGCGCTGGGCGCGTGTTTTGCGGTACTGACGGCTGGATCGGGTTTTGACCTCGCCGAATTGGGCGGCGAGGAGTCCTTTGAAATGGGCTTCCAAGGCGTGCAGATAGCCTCGCGGGTTTATCCCGAGGTGCGCGGGACCGACGTATTGGCGGGGGTGTCTGCCGTGCTGGTGACGGCCCTCGCGGCCTGCGTCTGGCCGCTGCTGCACGTGGCGCGGCTGGAGCCGGTGGAGGCGATGCGGACGTGACTTCGGCAAGCTCAGTCGAGTCGAGCGGAAACCTGTCGATCCGATACGCCTTGCGCTCGCTGGGGCGCAGTCGCCGCCGGACGGGCCTGTCCGTCTTGGGCGTGGGGCTAGGATGCGCGATTGCTCTGTTTGCCACGGCCTTTATGCGTGGCGGCCAAACCATGCGGGTGCAGGCTATTTCCCAGAGCGGGTACGGCCACCTGCGGATCGCGCCCGCAGGCTGGGAGCAGAGCCGACGCGACGAGTTGCGCTTGCAGGATTCAGCGGCTGCACTTGAGGCTGCACGCGACCTTGAAGGCGTAGCCGTAGTGGCCGCTCACGTGCGAGTGCAGGGCCTGTTGGCCTTTGGTACGCGGGTGGCCGGGGTCCAGCTTTTGGGCGTGGATCCAGCCGCCGAGCCGCAGCTCAATAGACTGGTGCGCACTATCGACGAGGGGCGTTACTTGCAAGCGGGCGACGAGGGCGCAGTGGTAGTAGGCAAGGCCCTTGTCGAGCGCTTGGACGTAGAGTTGGGGGATGATTTGCTGTTGACGCTGACGCGCGCCGACGGGGAGATGGAGTACGCGATGTTGCGGATCGTCGGGATCGTATCTACCGGCAGCCGCACGATTGACGAGACCATCTGCCATGCAACGCTCGCCGATGTCGAGAAGCTGACGGGCCTGCAGGGCGTGGCCGAGGTGTCGGTAGTCTTCGCGGACCCGCAACAGGTGGCTGCGCTCTCGGCCGAGTTGGCACAGCGAGTGCAGGGCGACGAAGTGCTCACGTGGCGCGAAGTTCTGCCGGCGATGGGTGGCGACGAGGCGGCTGACCGGGCCTTTTCCAGCTTTTTTATTGTAGTTGTGGCCGCGGTGGTAATTTTGGGCGTGACGAGTGCCCAACTGACGGCCATGCTGGAAAGGAGGCGCGAATTTGCCGTGCTGATGGCGCTGGGATTAGGAGAACGCAAGCTCGTGGGTTTGGTGCTTTTCGAGGCCGTGTTCATGGGCGCGCTCGGGGCGCTGTTGGGCCTGTTGCTCGCGCTGCCGCTCGTTTGGCACACGGCGACCGCGGGGATTGATTTTTCCGCGGCGATGGGCGACGATATGACGGTTATGGGGGTCTTCTTCGACCCGATAATCTACGCGGACATGGGGCTGTGGATGCTGCCCTACGCCTTCGGCTTGGGACTTTGTGCGACGCTGTTGGCCGCGCTTTATCCGGCTTGGTCTGCCACGCGCTTGGATCCAGCGGCGGCCCTGAGTCAGCGGGATGCGTGATTATGGACGAGATGCTAGTAGCCGCTCAAGATGTGAAAAAGGTATTTCGGACGGGCGATATTGCCGTAGAGGCTCTGCGCGGCATAGACCTCGAAATCGGCAGTGGGGAGTTCATGGCCATCGTTGGGCCGAGCGGCAGCGGCAAGACGACGCTGCTCAATCTGATCGGCGCACTCGACGTGCCCACTGGCGGGCGCATTGTGCTTTTTGGCCGCGACCTGGGGGCGCTGAGCCGCAGCGAGCGGGCCGAACTGCGGCTCCGATCCTTGGGCTTTGTGTTCCAGGCCTACAACCTAGTGCCGGTGTTGACGGCGCGGGAGAACGTGGAATTCGTGCTAGAATTGCAGGGCATGGACCCCAAAAAGCGGCGGGCGCGAGCCGAGGAGACGCTGGCTGAACTGGGGCTAGGCGAGCTAGCTGACCGGCGGCCCAGCCAGATGTCGGGCGGCCAGCAGCAGCGAGTGGCTGTGGCGCGGGCCGTAGCCTCGCGGCCGGGCTTGGTGCTGGCCGACGAGCCGACGGCCAACCTCGACAGCGACAACGCGCAGGCTCTTTTGCAGATGATGCGGCGGCTGCGCGACGAGATGGGCATGACCTTTGTCTTTTCGACGCACGACCCCTTGGTGATTTCGTATGCCTCGCGGGTGGTTACTCTGCGCGATGGCGAGGTACTGAGCGACGAGCGCAAGGATACATGCGGCTGACGCTGGCGGTTCTCTTGGCGGCGCAGCCCGCGTTTGGCATCAGCCTGTGGTCGAGTGCGGACGGGAGCCGCTACTGGGCGCTGGATACCGCGTTGAAGTGGAGCGCGCTTTCGTCGTACGCACCTGATGCGCCGCTGTTGTACCCCAAGCGCTGGAGTGCTGTTGCGCTGGGCAGAGGGCGGCTGGCGCTGCGAGGTCAAGCAGCGACGGAGTTGCACGTGCGCTTGGCCTACGAGCAACGGGTGCGGGCGGTTTCTACAGGTGCTGGCGCTGGTGGGGGTGCAGGTATATTGGTGCCGGAGATCCGCGCGCCGTATCGGCTCAGACAGCTCGACGATGCGCTGGCTATGGGCGACAACGCGACCTATCGGCACGAGCTAGATCGCGCATTCGTCGCTTGGCGCTTGGGGCGTGGCGAGCTGCAAATTGGCCGCCAAGCTATTGGGTGGGGGCGCGGTGTGCTCTTTGGCGCGGTGGATATTTTCGCGCCGTTTAACCCCTTAGAAAGCGATCGCGAATGGCGGCGCGGAGTGGACGCGCTGCGCGTTTCCGTGCCGCTTGCGGATCGCTTTTCGCTGGACGCGGTAGCAGCCTGCGGCACTTCGGTTGACGAATCGGCCTTTGTCGGACGGCTCTACGGCCACAGTGGTGCGCTCGACGGAGAATTGCTGCTGGGGCGTCGCCGCGGCGACCGCTTTGTCGGCGCAGCCGCATCCATGCGGATCAGGGGCGCTGAGATGCACGGCGAACTGGCGTCGTTCAAAACGCCCGCTACAGAAGGGGGTGAGGTGGTGCTCAAGGCGCTTTTGGGCGGCTCGTACGCGTGGGACACCCAGGGCGGCCTGTTGCTCGTGGGCGAATATCACTACTCGGGCTTTGGCGTCAGCGACATTGCCGAGCTAGCTGCGGCTCCTTACCTAGCGCGGCTGATCCAAGGCGACGCGCAGATCTTGGGGCGGCACGCCGGTGCCTTGCAGCTATCGCAGGGAATCACTGGCACCGTGCCGAGGACGCTAGGGTGGCTCTTCTCGCCAAGAGATGGTTCCGGAGTGCTAACGGGCGTGGTAACGTGGATTTTCTCCGATGCGCTGACGCTAGCGGCTAGCGCGTACTGGCCTTATGGGGAAAGGCCGAGTGGAGCTGTCTTGCGGAGCGAGTACGGCGGAGCGGCGAAGAGTGGATTGGTGCAGATTAGTTATTACTATTGATGGGGCCGTATTTGCGAGAAACGCCTTTGTCTTGCATCGGCATTTGTCCTCAGCAAGGCTTAGCTGTGGCCAAAGAGCGCGTAGAGTGGCAAAAAAACGAGCTTTTGTTCGGGAAGGACCGATACATTGGCCGTTGAAAACACCAAACCCACATCGGTGCTTTCGCGTTCCTGTAGGAAGAGGTGCATACTCCGCAAGCGGCCCGCTGGCCCACTCTTGACTTCCAACGGCACTATTTTTCCGCTATCATCTACCAATACGTAATCCACTTCTGCGCTGCTGCTTTTTTTTGTCCGCGCCCAATAGTAAAGTCGGCCATTCTCCGAGCCGCCGCGCTGTGCCAGCAATTCTTGGCCGACGAACTGTTCGGCCAGTGCCCCGCGCCACGTTTTGAGCAAGTCCCTTTCTTGCAATATCTCCCTAGGCGATGCGCCGCAGAGGTGTTGTGCCATACCGATGTCGAGAAAGAGGTACTTGAACACTTTGTCCGCGACTCCTGCACCAAGGGGTCGCCCCGATGCCGCTGTTGCGCGTACCTTCTGGATGACAGAGGCCTGTTCGAGCACCTGTAGGCAGCGCTTGATCGTCTCAATGCGCTTTTCGGGATAAAGGGCTTGGTACTTGGTTTGCTGGCCGACGCGACCGGGCAGTTCGGCGAAAATTCGGTCCAAGCAATCCCGGTCCAAGCGCGGGCTGTACTTGGCGAAGTCCTGGATATAGGCACCACAGAGCGCCCGATGCACCTCGGCCGCTGCGGCAACCGAGCGCGTCTCGGCGAAGGCACGCACCGCTTCGGGCATACCTCCGACCGCGAAGTACAGGCGCAGATAACCGAGCAATTTCTCGTGGATAGCCGTCGGCACGGGCGAGCGAGCGTCCATCGCGGGCAGATGCGCACACAGAATCTCCTCGCCTTGCGCCATGAGAAACTCGGCAAAAGACATGGGCCGCATCCATTCAAACTCGACGCGGCCGACTGGAAAAGAGATTGCCTCTAGAGCAAATTCCAGCAGTGAACCAGCCGCCACCACGTGCAGTTCTGGCATTTGCTCGTAGAGGTAGCGCAGGGCCATAAGTGCTCGGGGACAGGCTTGGATCTCGTCAAAAAACAACAGCGTCTCGCCGGGAAGGATCCGCAGGCCCGCCGCGGCCTCCAGTTGCATCAGCACTGCTTCGGCGCGGAGGTCCTCGGCGAAGATGCGATGCAGGTGTCGGTCCATTTCGAAATCAAAGACGGCTGTGCGGACGAATTCGCGCTTGCCAAAGGCGCAGATAGAATGCGTCTTTCCCACTTGACGCGCCCCGCGCACTATGAGCGGCTTGCGCCGAGGGCGGTTTTTCCAAGTGCTGAGCTTGTTGTCGATTAGGCGGTTCAATGTATTATTACAAGGTAATTTGTTCGCTTAAAATGTATTATTACAAGGTAATTTATCCTGTTGTGCCCCTTGAGGCCAATAATTTATTCCCTACTCTTAGGAACAGGTATGGCGACAATCACCGTCATTGGCCGCGGCCACTCGGGCACGCGCGCCATAGCACACACGCTCTATGCCAGTGGCGTTTTTATGGGCAGTACGCTCAATCGCTCGGGCGACAAGGTGCCGCCGCACGCGCTCTACGACGCCTGTAGGGTCATGGCCAAATACGTCGAGTGGAAGGGTGGCTTGGAATGGGATTTTGACGCCTTGCACGGCGCGAAGATCGACCCGGAGTTCGAGGACTTGATCGGCGAATACCTGCAAGACGTTGCGTCCGACCGCTCGGAGCACAAGGGTTGGAAGCTGCCGGAGACGACGTTGATTTACCCGTGGATTGTGCGGATGTTTCCCGACATCCACTACATTCACTGGATCCGCGATCCGCGCGACAGCATTATCGGCGCTCACAAGACCGATGACCTAGCGGATTTCGGGATCGAGTACGAGCGCACGGACGATATCCGGCGGCGACGGGCCATTTCGTGGAAATACCAATACGAGCTGATGAAGGCCACGCCCAAACCCAAGAAGTGGATGTTGGTGCGGTTCGAGGATTTTGTGTTGAAGCAGGAGGAAGTGTTGCGGGAGTTAGAGGCGTTTTTGGGGTTTGAGTTGGGCCGGATTGTGGTGCGGCCGGAGTCGCTGGGGCGGTGGAAAACGGACCAGGAGCAGCATACGTTTGACTTTTTTAGGGATGCCATGGACGAAAACGGATACGGAGAGATGCCATGAAGATCAGTTTTACGACGTTGGGCTGTCCAGACTGGGACTTGGATACCATTTGCCGCCGGGGCCGCGAATACGGCTACGAAGGCGTCGATTTCCGCGGGTTGCAGGAGACGATGGACATTACCCAGTTGCCGGCCTTCACCAGTGGGGCCGCCCAGACCCGACGGCAGCTAGCAGACGCTGGCATGGAAGTGTCGGGAATCAGCTCCAGCATCCGGGTCTGCGTGCCGGAGAAGTTAGAGGAGAACGTAGAGGAGGCGCGGCGCTCGGTCCCGGTGGCCAATGCGTTGGGCTGCGGGTCCATCCGGGTTTTTGGCGGCGGCGATTCCAAGACCTATTCCAAGGAGCAGTTGGCCGACATCGGGCGGGAGACGATGGAACAGATCCTCGCATTGGATGGAGCCTGCGAGCTCAGGTGGCTTTTTGAGACCCACGACGAGTGGATCAAGTCGGTGGAGTGCAAGCTGCTGCTCGACCGCATTCCCAACGAGGCGTTCGGCGTGCTCTGGGACATGGGCCATACGGCGCGGGTGGGCGAGGAGTCGCCGGAGCAGACCTATCAGGCGGTGGGGCCGCGCATAGGTTATACCCACGTCAAAGACGCTGTCTATGAACCACAGCACGCCGAGGCGATGAGGGACGGTTGGCGCTACGTGGCACCGGGCGTGGGCCAATTGCCCTTAGAAGAGGCGATAGCCCTGCTCAAAGGGCACGGGTACGACGGCTGGATCATGTTTGAGCACGAGAAGCGCTGGCACCCCGAACTAGCGGAGCCGGAGGAGATATTCCCGCTTTTTCCGATTTGGGTCAGACCGCTGCTCGGTTAGTCGGCCCATGCAGCTACACTATCCTGAGATCGCCCTGCATGTGCCGTCCTTGCTTTTGCCGAGGGCCGATATTCCCCTCGAAACGTGGTCGGTCATTGCCTGCGACCAGTACACTTCGCAGCCCGAATACTGGGAGCAAGTGCGGCGGATTGTCGGGGACGATCCTTCGACGCTACAGCTAATTTTTCCCGAAGCATACCTCGGGGAGACTTGCCGCGAACAGACCATTGCCGGCATTAACCAGCGGATGCAGGCGTATCTCAAGAGCGGCGTACTGGTGGAGCAGCGGCCCGGATTTATGCTGATAGAGCGCGAGGTGGGACGCGCTACGCCGCGCAGGGGATTGGTCGTCGCCTTGGACTTGGAGCAGTACGACTACCGAGACGGAGCGCAAAAGCTAATCCGCACGACCGAGGGCACGGATCAGAGTCGGTTGCCGCCGAGGATCCAAGTGCGGGAGAACGCGCCGCTGGAAACGCCGCACATCATGGTGCTGATCGACGACCCGCAGCAGACGGTGATTGAGCCGCTTGGTGAAGAAGACCTGAAGCAAGCCTACGATTTCGAGCTGATGCTGGGAGGAGGTAGGCTTAGAGGCTGGCATATCGACGATGGGGCGTTGATCGACGAGATCGCCGGGCATATCGCCCGCCTCGCGTGCGGCGAGCCGCCGATGATCTACGCGATGGGCGACGGCAATCACTCCTTCGCCACGGCGCGCGCCGTCTGGGAGCGGCTCAAGGCGGGGGCAGAGGACGAGCGCCAGATAATGAATCACCCGGCGCGCTACGCCTTGGCCGAACTGGTCAATGTCCACGACGAGGGGTTGGAGTTTGCGCCAATCCATCGTGTGGTTTTTGGCGTAGATGCGGTCGATTTATTGCGGGCGATGGAGACGCACTGCACAGAGTGGGGTTTTAGTCGTCGGATCTTCGCGGATCGGGACAGGTGGGAGGCGGCCTGTCAAGAAGCGGCCATCGGCCCGGGGCACCACATTCCCTATATAAGCGGATCCGAGCGCGGCCTGTTGAGTATTGCCGAGCCTAGCTTACAACTCGAAGTAGCGTCTTTACAGGCCTTTTTGGATTGCTATCTCGACGCGCATCCCCGCGCTCGTCTCGACTATATTCACGGCGAGGACGTGCTAGCGCAACTGGCTGCGGAGCCGGACAGCATCGGCTTTTTTCTGCCGACTATGGACAAGCGCGATTTGTTCAAGACGATCGTTATCGACGGGGCCACGCCGCGCAAGACGTTCTCGCTGGGCGAGGCTGCGGAGAAGCGGTACTACTTGGAGTGTCGGCGGCTGATGCCGTGAGCGCTTGGGCTTACTCGGAGTAATCGTACTTCCGGTTGCGGCTGATGTAATCGATCGGGCCATCGACAAATTCTGCTACTGTCTCCAACGCACTATCTGCAAACAACTCTTCTGTCCCCTTGGGAAACAACAGCGGCTTCTTCGTGTGCCACCAGTGCGCCCAGTGGATCATGGCGATCATCGGGCGGGACTGGTCGGTGAGGTTGGGCATGCCGCGATGCCAGAGGCGCATGTCGCGGATCAGCACGCTGCCGGCGGGGACATTCGGCTGCAGAGGTTTGCACTCGGCGCGGAGGCGTTCTTCGATTGCGGGTGGCAGCTTGATGTCGCTGTCGTTGAGGGCGCGGGTGGTGTCTAGGTGGGTGCCGGGCCAGAGTTCGGTGCTGCCGTTTGTGGGCGTGGCGTTGACGACGGGTACATTGACGACAATGCCGTAGGCCGGCGTCGCCACCGCGAGATTGGGCCAGAGCTGACCGGCGTCAACGTGGAGGGGTTGCTGAGTGGTGTTGGGCAGGCAGGTGTTGCCGCTGTAGAAGGCGTTTTTGACGCCCTCGCCGAGTACGGCATGAGTTATTTCGACGACGAGGTCGTTGGCCAGCACGTCGCGGAAGAGGTATGGCGGAAAGGGCGGCGGGTCCTGTTGCAGGTGGCCGTTGTTGAACTGATAGGGGACGTCGGCGAGGGCGAGGATCTCTTCGACGTCGGCGAGCATGCGCGCGCGCAGCATTTCGATATGGGAAGGATCAATGGCGCGGTGGAGGACGACGAAGCCATCGTCTTGCAGGGCGGCGACGGCTTGTTGCAGGTGCTCTGGTTTTAGCTTGCGCGCGCTGTGTTCGGCCGCGCTCAATTCCAACTCGACCATAGCGTTCAGGCGCAGGTGGGGTCTTCGAACGGCCAGCGATTGAACGAGGGCAAGTTTTTGTCGGACAGTTTTTCTCGTGCGTCGTACCACGATTGCGCCCAGGCCTCTGAGTCGCGCAATTCGCTTTGGGGAGCTTTGCGGCTGCGGGCGACGAAGCCGGGAAAGAGCGGTCGGCCGGTGGGCTGGCCGGTGGGGCTATAGCGGAGGTCGAAGCTGATTCGCACCTGCTCGCTGACGTTGGGTAGCGACGAATGGCAAGTCCGCCGGTGCATGAAGAGCACATCGCCGCGCTTCGTTTCGGCAGTGACGACGCGGTTGAGAGCTAGGTCTTGGTCGCGGATAAAATGGCCGACGCCCTTGAGCTGGCAGTGGTGCAACAGGCCGTCGCGATGGCTGCCGGAGACGACTTCGATACAGCCGTGTTCGCGGAAGGCGTTGGTCAGCGGCACCCACACGGTGAGCATGTCGGTCTCGTCGGCCTCGGGCAAGACCACGCCATTGTCCTGATGCCAGGGCGTAGCACCGACGGCGAAGCCAGCGATGCGGCCGTGGTGGTCCTTGGAGACACCGGGCAGGAACTGCTCGGGCGGTTTGATGCGGATGTGCTGGACGGGATTGGAGTAGATTTCTGGTCCAATGAGGTTTTCGATGATGTCGAGGAGCTTTTCGTTGCGCAGCATGGCGAAGGCGGCGGGGCCGACGGCGATGGGCGAGTCTAGGCCAATGCCGCCTTGGGGCAGCGAGATGTCGAAGTGCTGGGCGTAAACTTGGCCGGTTTCGTTGTAGATCTGGCAGAGGCGCTCGTCAAAGCCGAGGTCGGCGTACTTGGAGGCGATCTGTCCCGCAGCGAAAAGCTCGTTGGCGAGGTCGTCGAGGACTTCGTCGTATTCGGCTAAGACGGGATCGATGTCGGCGATGGGGTCGAGGAGGTCTTCGACGAGGACGAAGCCGTGTTCGTGGTATTGGTCGAGTTGGGATGGGGTTAGTTGGGGCATGGATTGGATTCCTGTTTGAGGCGTCAGCGTGGTTGTGGATTGGTTCACACCACGAGTACGATTAACTTTTCAATCGAATATGATGCACGTTCCACAAGGGGTCAATCAATACATCTACAAACCGAGACAATACCGAACAACAGCTTCCACCTTTTCCAGAGTTGCTCCTGAAACTCGGCCAGTTGCACGATCTGGAAAGCGTTTTGGATCTAATGATCGAATCTGAAACCCAAGGAAAACTGTTTCCAAATCTAAGCCTGTTTCTGTTGGATTCAGTCGAATGTTTGTAGGATAATCCCGTGTGATGTTGGTACCTTTGGTACCTACAACAACGGTCACGACAAGAGGTAAGCGATTAATTGCATCTATGGACAGAACCAATACTGGACGTTGACCCGCTTGCTCGCGTCCTTTCGCTGGGTTGAGGTTCACAAAGTATATTTCACCACGCTCAATAGCCATTAATCGTCTAGACCATCTTGCTCTGTGGCTGAGAACTCATGCTCAATTTCCTGAAGTTCCTTTTGGATTTCAGGATCTGCGGCCATTTTACTCAATTGAGCATCTATATCAGTTTTACCAGAAATATCAGTTCGTATCCGGTGGCTCACTCGCTCAATAAGCAGCAATTGCTCATCTAAAGACAAACGATGGATGTTTTTTTCTAATTCAGTAAGAAGAGATGACGCAGACATCTCGTTCCTCCTTGATAGATTGCCTTATTTGGGGATAATCGGAAGTTCAACAAAGACCTCTTGAAAGTCAAGAAACGCTCCTTTACCCTGATCGGAGTCAGCCATGAAACTCAACCGCGACGAATTCCTGGAAACCGGCTATCTCATCGTCAAGGAAGCTGTGCCGCGCGACAAACTCGAACGCGTCCGGCAGGCGTACGAGACGCTCGTCAACCGCCAGCGCGAGAACTGGAAGGCCGAGCGCGCGGCAGGCGATCCGCCTGAGGGCGTTTGGGAGACCGGGGCGCAGCCTCGCCTGCAACTGTCAAGGGAGCCGCTCGTCCATCAGATCGACCCGGAGACTGCGCCAGCGGTCGAGGTGTGGCTTGAGGAGAACATCCACGGGGTCAGCACAGAACTCCTCGGTATAGCGGACGGGGCCGTCACAGAGATGATGATGATGTGCAATCCCGTCCGGGACCACGGCCCGGCGAAGTGGCACCGCGATCTTCACCCCATCGACACCGCGCCGCTCCAAGGCTATATCGACGACATCGTCGAAGGAGGCCCGCGCTACGTCCAATGGAACATCCCGCTCTACGACGACAGCGTCCTGTGGGTGGTGCCGGGCAGTCATCTGCGGCTGAATACGCCCGAAGAGAACGAGGTGATGTTGACAGACCCTCCCGGCCCGCTGCCCACTGGCGTGCAGACTCATCTCGAAGCTGGGGACGGCGTCGTCTATATCCTCCCGATCCTCCACTGGGGCAGCAACTACAGCACCAAGATGCGGCGAACCGTTCACGGCGGCTTCTCGACTTTTACTTCGATAGACGACCTTTCGTTTGTCGAACATACCTCCGCAGACGCACGAGCGGCGTTCGTGCGCTGGAACGACCGCGGCGAGGAGATGAAGCGGCATACGGAATCGGCACTGCGGGCCGTTGTCGCGGGAGATGGTGCCGCGTATCTGGACGCTTTGGACAGCCTTCATCCAGAGCGGGGCGAGAAAGGCAGGATTCTGTCAACGGTCTTCCTCTGCAAGGCCGCGCTGGCGATTCGACTGCACAAGGATCTGCCGCTGCAGGGAATCACTGAGGATCTCCAACGTCGCGTTTTGGGGAAGCACCCCATTACGCTCAACTGGGGGCCGGAGTTCGCGGATCGATTCACCCCGGACGAGGCGCGCTTGCTGTGGGATCGCTTCAGTCCGCTCGAGGCCCTGCTGCAAGCGGACGAGGAACACTTTGTGCCGGGCTTTCAGGCCGCCCCGATGAAGCACTACTTCAACGAGATGCCTGCGGACTACGGTACGGCGGACTTCATCGCCAGTTGGAAGGCGACGCGATCTTAGAGGCCCTAACCAAACTGGATGTCGCAGCCCCCTTCGACAGGCTCAGGGGGCGTACTTTCGCCGAGCCGGCCCCTGAGCTTGTCGAAGGGGCATGACAGGTTAGAGGCTCTTAGCCACCTCAACTAGGAAAAAAAGAATATGACCCCACTCAGCATTGGCGTCGCCGGGCTTGGCCACGGCAGAACGCTACTTGGTGCCAACCATCCGCAAAACAGTGCCCTGCCGGTCCGCGTCACCGCTTTGTGCGACACGCGACAGGACAAGCTCGAAGCACTCGGCCGCGAATTTGGGATCGATGCTCTGACATCTGATTTCGACGAACTGGTTGCGCGCAGCGACCTCGACATCATCGGCATCTACACGCCTGGACCGCTTCACGCGCAGCAGATTCTAACCGCGCTCGACGCGGGCAAGCACGTGATGGTCACTAAGTCGATGGTGTACACAATGGAAGAAGTCGAACGGGTTGTGGAAGCTGTTGACCGATCCGGCAAGGTGCTGCTCGTCACGCAGAGTCTGCGCGGGAGGTACGACTTCATGGAAGCGAAGCGCGCCTGCGACGCCGGAGAAATTGGCGAGCTCTTCATGGCCGAGTCCCACTACGTTCACGATCTCCGCCCGGTCTATGACTACTCTCCTTGGCGGGTCGAGATGCCGCAAGACCTGATCTTGGGCGGGGCCTGCCACCCGATCGACCTTCTGCGCTGGTTCATGGGCGACATTGACGAAGTCCACTGTTACGGGTTGCGTAGCGGCGTCGCGCCGGACTATCCCCAGGAGGACAACTTCGTCATCAACGTGAAGTTTGCTTCTGGAAAAATCGGACGCATTGCAAATTTCCTCGGCATCGTACACCCGCACGATGTTCCAACGAACAGCCTGACCGTTTACGGGACCCGTGGCACCATTCTCAACGGCGCAAAGAGCTTCGATCCAACTGGCGACCTGCCCTCGCGCAAGGTTACTGCCGAGTTTTCATCGGAGAGAGGTCACGCCAGCGAGATGATCGTCATGCTGCGGCACATGGCCGATTGCGTTTTGAACGGCGCGAAGCCTTGGGTTGGCGTCCGCGAGGGGGCTAGGGTCGTCGCTACGGGACTTGCGTGTTGGGATTCGCTCAGATCGGGGATGCCGGAGAAAGTAAGGAACGATTTCTGACGACGTAGAGGAGAGGCTTTCATGCCTGTTTATGTGCCCGAAGACGCTAGGCGCATCATGCCGGATATGTTGCGCAGCTTTACTATCGACGTGTTGTGCAAAGTCGATTTGCCCGATGGCGATGCTGCGTTGATTGCGCGCTATCTGGTGGAGGTGGATTTGCGCGGGGTGGTTTCCCACGGCACGCGCCAATTGCAACGGTATGTGGCTGAGTTTCGCGAGGGACGCATTAACTCACGACCCGAAATTGCCCAAATCATGGATGCGCCTTCAATGACGATTTTTGACGGCGATGGCGGTGCGGGTTACTTGGTGGCAACGCAGGCGACAAAGGCGGTCATTGAAAAGGCGAAAGCAAATGGCATTGCCGTTGCGTGTACGCGTAATCACGGGCACGTGGGCAGCGTGGGGATTTATGCGCGGCTGGCACTGGTGCGCGACTTGGCGACCTTTTCCGTGGCGGGAGGTGTTGCGTGGGAAAAACCGACGGAGCCTGATGCAACGGTGTGGGATGCGATGCGAGCACCCCCGATGTGTTTTGGCGTTCCAACGGCAGAAGGGCCGCCGTTTGTACTGGATATGAATGCGAACATGTTGAAAGACCGCAGCAAGCTCGCCGAGGCATTGGAGACATTTCCAGATTTTGTTTTCAAGAGTTTGGGAATGCGATTTACGTCGTGGTTCTTGGCGGGCATTTTAGCGGGCACGGCAACGCCTGAATCGAGCAGACCAAAATTTTCAAGTGCCACGCGGGCGTTTACGATTGTGGCGATTGACGTGGCACGGTTAGGAGATTTGGAGGCGTATGAGGCAGAGATTGCTCGCATTTTGCGCGAGAGCCGATCGTTGAACCCCATGCCGGGACTGGCAAGCGCCGAAGTGCCCGGCAGTTTGGAGTGGCAACGCGAACAAACGCGAGAGCATAGTGGTATTCCACTGACCGAAGATCATCTCGACATGTTGCAGCGCATTGCCACAGAGATCAATGTGCCCGTTCCTTGGAATCACAGTGATTGACGGCGAGTGCCTTTTTGCGAGGGCGAACTAGACGGGCAAGATGGGGAGCCAAGCGGGCGCACTTCGACGGCCTCGGCTGGCTAGCGTGGAGTAGACTCGGCGCACTAGGGCGCACTGGAGTGGGATTGGCGCGACCAGCGCGGGGCGACCTCGGCGGCACTGGGGTGCGGGGAGGGCGATGAGCGCGGTATCGGGCCAGCGGGCGCAGCGGTAGGGCCTCGGCGCGGGTGGTGGCATGGGCGGAGGCGGAATCGTGGGGTAGGAAATCGAGGGGGGCATGTCCCTTTTGCTTGATTGGTCCCGTGTGGCCAACTCTCGCCTCAGCCGCAAGATTCTCCAAAAAATCAGAATCAAGAGGAACACGTCCCAGCGACGTCTTAGAGGGTGTTGCGGCCTGTCGCAGGCGACTCCCGAAGGTAGCCAACTAATCCATAGCGAAAGGATTAGCCCATGTCGGAAAGCCATATTCTCTACCTTGGAGACCAAGCATGAACGCGAAAACCTTAAACGTTGGGTGTACTTACCATATACAAGTCGCCCGGGTTATCGACGGTGACACTGTGGCCGTCCTTTGGCAGGGCAATGAATATAGGATACGTCTTTACGCTATCGACGCTCCAGAACAGGAGCAGCCCGATGGTCCGATCTCTACTAAAGCTCTGTACAGCATGCTACTTCGATACAAAGAGCTACAATGCGAAGTGACGGGTAAAGACAGGTGGGGTCGTTGGGTAGGGCTTATTTATTATGCGGATAAGGATCGCTTTAATTCAGTCAACCTACGTATGGTGAGAACCGGCCATGCCTATGCGTATATCCGGTATGGCGGTGTGGAACTGGGCCTTGAAAGAGCAGAGAGCACTGCTCAATCTAAGCGACTTGGCGTTTGGGAAAAATCGGTGAAGGGCGGCGAGCGTCCTTGGGATTTCCGTCAGAGATTCCAAGATGAGATGGAAAAATTTTCATTTTTGAAGAATCGCGAATATTGGGTCGGACTTAACGCAGAGTATGGATTATTTTTATACGACCCTAAAGACCAAGATGGAATAGAATCCGAAAAAGTGAGGCTTTTTAAAGAGAACAGCGGGCAATCAGAGATATTCTATAGAGAGATGGTGCGGGAAAATTTAGTGCCGTATGAGGCGTTGTTGCATGAATTCTATCGTGGGTATCCTTGTCGGATGTTGCTTTTTGTTTAGTTGCTTTTTTCTACTCGGTACGACTGGGGTTTGCCCAAATGGATCATTCGATTGAGGATCGCACAGCCGAGGCGGCTTTCGACCTGTTGGTTGGCCTCACTACGCGCCTTGAGTTGGCCGCCGATGAGGTGCTTATAGCGATAGATTAGCGTTTCGGCCAACGAGCGTCGATGATAGCCACTTTCCTGTTTCCATCCCTTGCGTCCCTTGCGGCGCATGGCACGCAGGATTTCATCGCGCCAACGGAGGGGCCTTACTATTACCATGCTGTTGGATTATGGCGTCTTTGCGCAGCGCAATAAGGGGTACCATCGCGGAGCCCCTGGGCGGCTTAGCCAATACATCAAACACCTTCTGTTTGTCATAGGCTCCATCCCCGCCGACGGTTCCCACCGCCTCGTCGATTTGGGTCAACAAAGGTGCCACCTGCGAGGCGTCATCGACCCGATGGGACGTCAACGTTTGCGCGACCACCTCGCCGGTGGCTTCATTAACCCCCACATGCAGTTTGCGCCATGTCCGCCGTTTGGCCCAGCCATGTTGGCGCCCTTTCCACTCCCCCTCGCCATAGACCTTCAAACCCGTCGAATCCACCACCAAGTGCATCGGGCTATCGGTCGGCTTTTTGGGCAACACCACCGCCAAGCGTCCTTGGCGACGCGACAAAGTCGAATAGTCCGGCACGGTCAAGGCCAACCCCATCAGACCCAACAGCGATTGGATAAAACCCTGCGTCTGGCGCAACGGCAACCCAAGCAACACCCGCATCGTCAACATCCATGCAATCGTGCCATCCGAATAGACAAACTGAGCACCCCGTTGCCACGGCCGCTGATCATACCATTGCGCCCACAGACCATCGTCTATCCACACCGTCAGGCTACCACGAGCCACCAACGCTCGATTATACGACGACCAATTGTTGACCCGATACACCGCGTTCGACTTGACCGAAGACCGACCGCCAGATACTTTGCTCATCACAGGCTCTTTGGGAAGAGAGGAACGTGTTTCTTGTCGGAAACCTGAAACCACGAACCAATCTAACCGGAGAGCCTGCCCTACTTCAAGGCCCTAGCGAGCCTTTCATGCAACAACGCCGGCAAAATCTACAAACGTCATTTTCGAGGCGCGATTCGGGCCGCCCAAATCGTAGCCGCCCTCCAACATGTGCGGCGGCTGATGGGAACCGGGTTTATTCTGATCTGGGATCGGCTATCGGCTCATCGTGCTCAGCCGGTCCGGGACTATCTGCAGGTTCATCCTGAAATCCGCGTCGAATGGCTGCCGCCCTATGCGCCCGACATCAATCCAGAAGAATTCTGTCATGGCACGGTCAAACAGCATCTACGCAACATCACCTGTGATACCGTCGAGACCATGCAACAACACATCGACCGACAGTTCGCCCGATTACGACATCGTCGAGATATGATACTGGGCTTCTTCCATCATGCCCAACTAACGGTAAACAAACTTTGGTGAACGTCAATAATATAGGGAGATACAAATATATTCTCAGTTTCTTCTTTTAGCTTCCAAACATATTCTCTCCCCAAATCCGTTTCGTAGTGTATTAGATGTGTTCGTATTAAGTATTCTAGAACATGATCCATACTAAACACTATTTTCCCCGGTGGGGTAAACCAT
Organism: Candidatus Latescibacterota bacterium; assembly: GCA_022819745.1. The sequence continues at coordinate 180,405 of JAJEGS010000001.1, forward strand.
TTTAAAATTTTACACTTTCCAGTCCATTCTTCGGAAGCTCTACCAGAATGGATAAAATCGTTTCTAATTCGACGAAAATCCCCCAAAAAATCTTCTTCCGGGGGGATATAGTCATCAGGATGCAATTTTGTGATTTTATTTTCTTCTCTGTGAATACTTGCAACTCTGTGCCTATGCGCTTCGTTGATCTGATAAACCTCATCAACCCACCCTTTAAAAGCTATCCTTAATACATCTCCATTGTTCTGGAACATATCTTTTTTAATATGAGAAGGGATGGTTGGATAGGTCTTGAGGGTAGATATAGTCGGGATCGGATTCTGGTCAGCTATCTTTTCTATCCCATGAAGGATATAGAGCAATCCCGCGATTGACCTTATTGTCGCTTCGTGGTGTTCACGGTACTCAATGTACAAATCTCTTCTTGCTTTTTCCTTGGCTACTCTAATTTCTTCATTCTGCATCAGCATAGCTCAACACTCACAAACCGCCTCAAACTCCGCGACAAAAGCCGCCTTTCTCACAGCAGATTTAAGAAGGTTTTGCCCCGCAAAAGATTCCCCGATCAGCGGCTTCAAGTAGCTCGGAGCACCCGACTCCAAACTTTTTATTTGCCAATCCATCGGCCCGGTTTTATCAACTCGTCCTACATGAATACCACGACGCCGGTTTCCTGCAACTGGAAAGTCAGGAAACAGCATAAGTCGGCCATCGACATATACAGAGCAATTAAATCTCTCGACATGATCCGCGAGCTTTTCTAAGGCAGTCTTCATTATCTGCCCATCTCCCTTTCTGAAAGTTTTGCGCCAATTCCCGAGAACCATACGGACCGATTCAGAACACGTCAAACAAAGAACGAACCCCTATGCGTTCTCTCTATCCGCACGAGCAAAAAAAGCAGCTATCTTCACCGTCAAGCGAACATCCTCAAGCGCGTCGTGATGTCTTCTTCCCCTATTCCCCAAGCCCAACAATCTCGCTGTATTATCCAAAGTAGCCCCCTTCATGTTTCCTCTTTGGTATTCAGTGCCCATAAACCTTCTCATCGTACAGTAGCTTTTCTTTTGTCCGGGCCTAAGTACACGACAGTAATGTAAGTTGTGGTACGGCCCTGCTTTAGGTTTTATTTGCAATCGCCCAAGATTGCATTTAAATCCTAAATACAGGAGCCGCACCGTGCTTATTCATATGCTAAAGAAAGCCCTCATGCAAGGGTCTGTATCCCTCACGCGCCACCGCATTGACCTGATTAGTGGCTTGGTGTGTGGGCTGATTCAAGTGCGTTCGGTCAATCTGAGGAAACTGGCGTGTAGTCTGCCGGGGATGGCCCAAATAGACAGCCACTATCGCCGTCTCCAGCGTTTTTTCAGCAGCGGGGTCTGCCCGTCGGTGTTTACCGAGTTGATCGTCTCTAAGCTGGTGCGCCCCGGCCAGTCCCAGCTCTTGGTCATGGATCGTACCCATTGGACGTTGGGTCGCACCGATCTGAATGTGTTGTGTGTCGGCTTGGTCTATCAAGGCGTGTCGATTCCGTTGGCCTATCAGTCGTTGCAAAAGCCCGGCAACTCCAACACCGACGAACGTAAACACCTGCTGACCCACGTGTTGTCCTACTTCGATCCGGGCGTGTGCTGTCTGGTCGCCGATCGCGAGTTTATCGGTCGAGCATGGTTTGATTTTTTGCTGAAGCAGCCGATTGATTTTGTTATCCGCCTGCGCGGCAATACCGGCCTTACGCTCGACGATGGCCGGCAACGGTATGGCGCTACTTTTAATCAACGAATGCCTCGGGGCACCACCCGATACTATCCACACACGACCCTCTATGGCGGCTTGACGCTGAATTTGGTGTGTCATCGCCCCCACCGGGGCGAACGCCTCCTGCTTTTAACCAACCGAACCGACCTCCAACAGGTGCTGGCGCTCTATGGCCAGCGCTGGGCTATCGAGACGACCTTTGCGTGTTTGAAATCGAGAGGGTTTAACCTCGAAGATACCCATCTGATCCACCCGCAACGCTTGCACCTGCTGATGGGACTGCTGGCGTGGACCCTCCTATGGGCCCTGCTGGTAGGACAACAACTGCATCAAAGAAAACCGATCCCGATAAAAAAACATGGACGAAAAGCCATAAGCCTCTTTCGAAAAGGATTAGACCAACTCACACAAATCATACACCAAACACGAGACCAACCTAAACAAGCCCGACAATATCAACCCATGTTACTGTCGTGTACTTAG
>JAJEGS010000050.1 GCA_022819745.1 Candidatus Latescibacterota bacterium
CCTTGCATGAGGGCTTTCTTTAGCATATGAATAAGCACGGTGCGGCTCCTGTATTTAGGATTTAAATGCAATCTTGGGCGATTGCAAATAAAACCTAAAGCAGGGCCGTACCACAACTTACATTACTGTCGTGTACTTAGATGTCGGTGAGAAAACCCGAAAGAGACTGGTACGGGTGCCGAGCGCTCGCCGAATCGATCAAAACCTTGGCTTGGCGTTACATGATGCGCGCCGAACCGTTCGAAGATTCCGCTCAACTAAGCAAGGCTCAGGGCAGATTTACCTCTTATCTTAAGGAACTACTGAACGCCAATACAGATGTCAGGGACTCAATCACCCTTAGTCCTTCCGATGGCGAGCAAATCACTGCTGTCATGAATTCACTGCGGGAGCTTCCGGTGGAAAAACGAAAGGCGCGTTACTGCAAGGACCGCATAGACGATCAGCGAGCATGGTACATCGCAAAAGCCAAAACCTATCGGTGTCACTTTCGTGGCTGGATCATCGCCTGCGTAATTGCTCAGGGCACGGCTGTTCTTCTTGCCCTTCTGCGCATTCCTTACGATGACCAATGGTCTTTTTGGCCTACCGCGCCTTTGCTCATGATGGCCTCATCAATCATCGGCTGGATACAGATTAGGAAATTTAGCGAGTTGATCTCTGCTTACAATCTTACCGCGCACGAAATCGGGATCATTCAAACCCGCATCGACCACGTATGTACCGAAACCGAGTTCTCAGAGTTTGTCAATGAAGCCGAGCGAGCCTTCTCTCGCGAACACACGCAATGGGTCGCTCGGCAAAACAACTGACTCAGTACCCACGGCACGTGCGGAGCCACTATGATGCTAGCGGGTTCATGCGGACCATCTCCTTCGCCGCGTGGACTGATCCCCATTTTCAGAATAACCGCAGTGCTCGTTTAAAGAGACGCGGAGCACGATAGATCGTAGTGGTGTTTGAGACCCGCTTGTCACATGGGTTTGCCTAGGGAGCCACAACCGAAAGGAAATTTTGTGATGGCATACTACTATCCAGGACGCTCGGCTCAATCCCGAATCACAGAGGCTCGGCTTGTGGGGCAGAGGCTGAGTCTTAAAGACGCTGAAACTTTCGGATTGACTTGGGATGTCTTCGTCTCTCACAGGTCCACTGACACACGCCTAGCTGAAAAAGTCGCTAGCCGTATACAGGAGTGTGACTTGTCAGTTTGGTTGGACTCGGCGTACTTGCACCCCAATGAGGACGGCCCGGAGCTAGCAAGTGAGATCAGCGAGGTCATCTCCAGGTCCTTCAGCCTGATGGCTGTAGTAACCGACTCCACAAAGGATTCTTGGTGGGTTCCGTTTGAGATCGGGCTAGCTTTTGAGTTGAAGCGGTATCTGGCATCGTACGGAAACTACACAGAACTGCCGTCTTTCCTGTGGAAGTGGCCCAACGTGAGTGACTATGCCGATCTTAACAAGTGGTGCAGACAAATCAAGCGACTAAAGATGAAGTACGAGCCTTCGTATCTCAACGAGAGGGTGGATATCAGTGATAGCCAGCACCAGAGTTACGCGATAGAAATGAAAAGTCTGGCCATTCTGTTTAGTTGATTCTCATGAATTGCGAAGGCAAAGAGCGGACTATCCTGTTCGAGACATACAAGCTCCACACCGAGCTTGCCGAACAGGTCGCCTCTCTTAGGGAGGGGTTGAACAAACTGTATTCAGGCATGGTTACGGCCATTGTCGGCGCGTCTGTTTTGATTCATCGAGCCACCCCAGACGCGGTCTCTGTTCTGGTGCTGCCTATATTGGGTGCTATAGTGTCTATAGGGTGGATGCTGTCACTTCTCTCTGTGACAGGCCGACTCATCGCCAAGAGCCGAACTCTCAGGGGCTTGGAGGCAGAACTACCGTTCGACTTCCTATGCCAAGAAAAAAAAGAATTCAAGAAGCTACGCTTCGTTTTTAGAAGGAAGTGGACTGGCCTGCTAATGCCGTTCACATTCTTCATCCTGTGTATTATATCGCTGATATTTCTATGTCTGAATGATAACTGCTCCGCCGGTACCACGTCATCCTGCGTCGGTGCTAAAACTATAGGATCGCCTACTTGAGTCCTATCTTAGTCAAGTTGGTAAGTGTAGTTGCCTTTACTGAGCACATATGAGGCCTGCCTCCACCAATAGAGGGATGTCATGCATAAGGTTTTCGTCAGCTATCATCATCAGAATGACCAGTTATATAAAGAGAGGCTGATCCAGATTGGACGGAACTTCGGTGCCTTCATCGATAAGTCCGTTGACACCGGAGATATCTCCGAGGAGATGAGTGATCAGGCTATCCGGGAGAAGATACGGGACGAATACCTTCAGGATTCAACCGTTACTATCTTGTTAGTCGGTTTGGAAACCAAAAAAAGAAAGCACATCGATTGGGAAATCTACTCAAGTATGTTTGATGGGACTAGGAACAAGAAGTCTGGAATTCTTGTTATAAACCTGCCCTCTACAGGATGTGGATACTTTCGGGCGGCTCACGGGGATGAAGAGAAACGGACAATGTATCCTGGGACTTCTTGGGAACACATTGGCTCGCGTGCCGAATTCGAATTCCTATATCCCTACCTACCTGATAGGATTATTGACAACTTGCTTGCGCCAAAAGCGAATATCTCGGTTGCTCCGTGGGAAAAATTGACGGTGGAACGGCTGAAGTTTCTGATCGATCTGACTTATAGGGACCGGGCTAGTTGTGAGTACGATTTCAAAAGGCCAATGAGGAGACAAAACACCTAGTACACACTTAGGTAGTGCCTCGACTACGTGGCACGAGATAGGAAGCTCCGCCGAACTGCTGCTTCTCCCTCTCACCACCCCTTTACACCCCATCCAGCCTCAGTCCAAAAGGAACTCCATGCCCTCCCCCACCGGCATCGACCGCAACCTAACCCACTACGCCGACCCAGGCTTTAGCCGCTACCTACGCCGCGCTTTTCTCGCCTCGGCTGGCTACGACGAGGCAGATTTAGAGCGGCCCGTCGTCGGCATCGCCGATACCTCGTCCGACTACACCACCTGCCATCGCGCCATGCCCCAGCTCGTAGAAGCCGTCAAACGCGGCGTGCTAGAAGCGGGCGGCCTGCCCTTCGTCTTTCCGACTCTTTCCCTCGGCGAAATCCTCCTCTCCCCCACCGCCATGCTCTTCCGCAACCTCATGGCCATGGCGACCGAGGAAATGATCGCCGCCCAGCCCATGGACGCGGTCGTGCTGCTCGGCGGCTGCGACAAAACCCTGCCAGCCCAACTCATGGCCGTAGCTTCCGCGTCCGTGCCCGCCATCCACCTCGTCGCCGGGCCGATGCTGGCCGGAGACTGGCAGGGCGAGCGCTTAGGCGCATGCACGGATTGCCGCCGCTACTGGGCGCAGCACCGAGCCGGTGCCCTCGACGTCGAAGAAATCGCCGCTGTTGAGCAGAACCTGTGCCCAACCGCCGGAACCTGCATGGTCATGGGCACGGCCTCGACCATGGCCTGCGTGACCGAAGCCCTCGGGCTAATGCTGTCGGGCGCGGCTACCCCGCCCGCAGTCTCAGGCCAGCGCTTGCGGCTTGGAGTCGCCACAGGCCGCCGGGCCGTAGCCTTAGCCACCGAGGGCCGCTCGGCGCGGGACATACTAACGCCAGCGGCCTTTGCCAACGCGCTCAAGGTGCTAGCCGCGCTGAGCGGCTCGACAAATGCGGTCGTGCATCTGCTCGCCATTGCGCGTCGGGCCGGCGTGGACCTGTCGCTAGACGACTTCCACACTGCGGCCCAACAAGTGCCGCTGCTAGTCGATTGCAAGCCAGCAGGCACTGGGTACATGGAGGATTTCGACAAGGCCGGCGGCGTACCCGTCCTGCTCAAAGCACTGGAGCCGATGCTCGACCTCGATGCAGCAGGAGTCAGCGGCCAAACCCTCGGAGCGCTCTTGCAGGACGTGGCCGCGCCCGGCGATTGGCAAACCGCGATCCGCACCTTGGACGCGCCGCTGGGGCCAGCGTCGTCTCTCGTAGTGCTAAAAGGCTCGCTCGCGCCAGACGGAGCCGTCTTGAAAAAGGCCACCTCTTCCCCACACTTGCACAAGCACCGAGGGCCAGCCATCGTATTCGAGGGGCCAGACGACGCCGAGCGTGTTGACGATCCCGCCTTGGGCATTACGCCGGAACACGTGCTGGTGCTGCGCGGAGCCGGGCCGGTCGCCCTCGGTATGCCCGAAGCTGGGTCCATGCCCTTGCCCAAGCACCTCGCCGCCCAAGGCGTCACGGACATGGTGCGCGTCTCCGATGGGCGGATGAGCGGCACGGCGTATGGAACGGTCGCTTTGCACGTAGCGCCGGAAGCGGCCGTCGGCGGGCCGTTGGCACTTGTCCGCGACGGAGACCTGATCGAGTTGGACGTAGAAGCCGGACGCTTAGATTTGTTAGTCCCCGAGGAAACTCTCGCCCGCCGGCGGGCCGAATGGGTCGCACCCGCTGCGCCAGCACGTGGATGGCGGCGGCTGTACGCCGAGCGCGTACTGCAGGCGAATTTGGGGGCGGATTTAGATTTTTGCTGAGTACACGACAGTAGAAGTGGTTTGAGTTGCTTCGCTTCGCTCAGCATGACAACATGGAACGTCGGCACCTGTCATGCTGAGCGGAGCAAAGCGGAGTTGAAGCATCTATACCTATTTTGCTAAACAAATGAGGAGGAATACATGCTTAGCGCATTGCTCGCCGAGCGCGAGCGGCAAGGTAAACCCATCCGCGTCGGCATCATCGGCGCGGGAAAATTCGGCGGCGGATTAGTCGCGCAGATCGCCCAGATGAAAGGCATGGTCGTCTCGGCCATTGCCGACATCGACTTAGCGCGCGCCCGTTACGCATACACAGCGGGGTACGGAGACGTTGCCGTTGGAACGGCGGACAGCCCGCAGGCGTTGGCAGAAGCCATTCACTCAGGGAAATTCACCGCCGTTGAAGATGGGCTTTTAGTCGCCCAAGCCGAGGATTTGGACGTGGTAGTGGAGGCGACCGGCTCGACCTCGGTCGGAGCCAACATGGCCAGCGCGGCCATCGCCAGCGGCAACCACCTCGTGATGGTCAACGTCGAAACAGACGTGACCATCGGCGCGTTGCTCAAGCGCAAGGCCGACAGCGCAGGCGTGATCTACTCACTCGTCGATGGCGATCAGCCCGGAGTGACCATGAACATCATCGAATGGGCGTGGTCTCTCGGCTTGGAGGTCGTGGCCGCAGGTCGCGGCACCATACTCTTCGCCGACGATCCCCAAGGCACACCCGACAACACCGCGGCGCGGTTTGGCTTTGACGAAGAAACCTTGCAGCGGCGCAACATCAGTTTGAAGATGTACAACTCCTTCCGCGACGGCACCAAAGCCCAAGTCGAGGCCACGGCCATCGCCAACATGGCCGGACTAGTCCCCGATGTAAGAGGTATGCACGAGCCGTCGTGCAATTTGGCGGACATCCCGCAAAAATTCAGCTTGGTCGAAGAAGGGGGGCTGCTGAGCCAGCGCGGGGTCATTGAGCTAGCCAACAGCGTCGCCGAGGACGGCAAGACCCGGCTCGCCAACCCACTGGGCATGGGCGTCTTCGTCGTCGCCCGCAGCGAACATCCCTTTACCGTCGAAGACCTCGCCACCTACGGCCTGCATCCGGGCGGCGACGGCAAAAACTTCCTCCTCTACCGCCCCTATCACTTGGTGGCAGTTGAAGCCCCGATCACCATCGCCAAAGTCGCGCTCTACGGCCTGCCAACCGGCGCTCCACGCTCCGTACCCACCGCCGATGTAATCGCCGTGGCCAAGCGGGACCTCAAGGCCGGCGAGACCCTCGACGGCGGAGGCGGCTACACCGTATTGGGACAAAGCGAAAAGGCGACCGTGGCGCACCAAGAGGGACTGTTGCCGTTAGGACTGTCGGGTGGAGCCGTGCTCAAGCAAGACGTGCAACAAGGCGACGCCATTGGCTACGCCATGGTCGATTTGCCAGATTCGCTCGCGTTGCAACTGCGGCGCGAACAAGACGCCATGTGCGAATAAACTTGAAGCAAAGACTGGAAAATGTCCGAATATCAGGAAGCTAAGAGAATAATCGTCTCCATCTTGGAACTTTCAAAAGACTCAATCCACATGCACGTAGGATTGATCGTGTTTTTTTTAGCTGTAGTCCTTTGGAAGAAAGGCTCAATTGAAGCGCGATGCTTGATCCCCGTCGCAATTGTAGCATCCTTGATGGAGATTCTCGATCTAAGATACGATTATGTCTCTCTCGGTCACTTTCGCCTGAAGGCCATAACGGCCAGCATACACGATTTAATCAATACTACGTTTTGGCCGGTGGTCATCGTAGTACTTGCTTGGATGGGCAAATTGAAGAATGCGCGGAAGGCGTAACATCGCCCGGACTCCTTGAGACCGTCGCTGCAAAGACATATGATTTATGAATATACTTCTGGCAAAAAGGAGAGATAACCATGCTCCAGATTAAAATCCACGCACCTGACCTAGAAAAAGAGATAAACGCCCTGATTGATGTGGGGCTTTATGCCGACTCGCAGGCGTTGCTGACTGATGCTCTTGAAAAATTGGTCACTACCAAGAAGGAATCTCGCCTTGATGCCGCAATTTTACTCTATCAACACGATGAGGTAACGCTCTCTAGAGCGGCGGAATTGGCTGGAATTCACCGTTTTGAATTTGAAGCGGGGTTGGAAGCGAAAGGCATCTCGAAAACAGTCGAAGTCGATGATGCCTTGCAAGCGGGCGTTTCGCGCATCAAGCGACAACAGCAATCAAACGACAACACCAACGGGGTCTAGGTGTGGTTTTCATTGATACGGATGTGCTTTCGATCTTCGCTAAAATTCAACGGCTCCCCTTATTGTTCTCCGTCTTCAACGAGGACCCGCTCAACATTTCTGCTGCCGTGGAAAACGAACTCCAAGTAGGCGTCGCTAAGGGATTTGACTTTGCACAAGACATTATGGTATTGCATTCACAAGGGCGAATCGCGACGTATTATTCGACGACTGTTGACCACCAGTTCATGGCAACTTTGCCTTGGACGCTCGGTTCAGGAGAGCGTGAGTCAATGGCAATTTGTAAACGGTTGAGTGCTATCTTTGTTAGCAACGAGCGACGGGTCAAACATCACTGCCGGGAAAACGGGGTAGATTGCGTCAACCTAGCCGAAATTTTGCGTGCGCTATGGGAACTTGGGATTTTGCCGCAAGCTGACGTGAGGAACATCATCACTGAGATCCGCACAAAAGACAATCTCAAATTTCGAACAACGGACTCGATTTTCAAATGAACCTTGCTAGGTAGGCCCTTCCCCTTTTCAAGAGGGGCTATTGCCGTTAGAAGTGCCAAGCGGAACCGTGTTCAAGCAAGACGTGCGGCAAGGTGACGCCATGGTCGATTTCCCGGATTCACTCGCGTTGCAACTGCGGCGTGAGCAGGATGTCATCCGAGATAGGTTCCGTATCCAGATGCTATGGGCCGTGGCAGCGGTTGCAACGCCTTATGCGCCTATTCAGGTCAACCGCTGCCCGCTTCATATGCAGCCAAGAGCTCTGCGTTCATCCACAAAATACCACGTCCCTTTCTCAGCGGGGACGTTGGATACAGACTCCAAAACGCCCCAGCCATTACCTGCGCGGCTGGGGCGTTGCTGTTAAGTTGGGGCGATGCAAGAAGCGTCAAGTCTTCAATTGTTCTTTACGGCTTGTAGAAATTGTTTCGCTTCTTCTTGTAGGTCATTATAGGAACGCTGGTTTTCTCCTCCAAGATGTCTGATGATCTCTAAGGCATAGATCATATCATCCTCAGTCAGATTTTTGCGATTAGCTTGGAACCGCTGACGAAAATCTGATTCGTCTTCCGAAAGAGTCTTGAATAAAGTAGCCTGATTCCCTTACATTTTTACTTTTTGCTAGGTTTTTTGGTTTTCCTAACGGTTCTGATTCCTGTGGGTGCCAACTGTGCATTGAAGGGGGGCAAGCGTTGGCGTTGGTGGGCGATCCACCGTTTGAGCCATCTCAGGC
>JAJEGS010000047.1 GCA_022819745.1 Candidatus Latescibacterota bacterium
AAACTCAATTTGACAAGGCCTTCTGGGGCTAACTATGGGTCTATCCCCGCACGGGCGGGGGAAACCTCTACCGGCTGGAGAAGCTGACGCTGGAGACGGGTCTATCCCCGCACGGGCGGGGGAAACAACTTTTTGGGCCAATTGGGCGAGTTTATCCTGGGTCTATCCCCGCACGGGCGGGGGAAACGAGGACGCCGGGGGAACTGTTACTCGCGATCTGGGTCTATCCCCGCACGGGCGGGGGAAACATGGCGATAATTACCACCATGACGGTGGGCATGGGTCTATCCCCGCACGGGCGGGGGAAACGTGCTGGAAAACAGCTACGATGAGGTTGAGAAGGTCTATCCCCGCACGGGCGGGGGAAACGTCAACCTGTCCGGTCGAGGCTTTGGCCGCCATGGTCTATCCCCGCACGGGCGGGGGAAACGCAGAACTGGACGCAGCCAATAGACGCTGAATGGGTCTATCCCCGCACGGGCGGGGGAAACGTCTCAACTTTGACCACAAGCTTGCCTCCTTCGGGTCTATCCCCGCACGGGCGGGGGAAACCATCTCAGAAATGCGCCGGCGTGATTCTTGCTGGGTCTATCCCCGCACGGGCGGGGGAAACTAGATAACCGGGCCCAGCAGTGGGCGTACTCAGGGTCTATCCCCGCACGGGCGGGGGAAACGGACTTGTCGATTGCTTGCAACCCAATAGACACGGTCTATCCCCGCACGGGCGGGGGAAACTCGTCTAAGAATATGGCTAAAAATTCCCCATGAGGTCTATCCCCGCACGGGCGGGGGAAACAGCACTGGGCCAAAATGTGGACAAGTGGATAACGGTCTATCCCCGCACGGGCGGGGGAAACAATAACAGCAGGTGCTCTTGTGTGCAGTGGTCGGGTCTATCCCCGCACGGGCGGGGGAAACTCTACGACAAAAAGTCATCAATGCTGCCATATGGGGACTATTCTTACAAGGTCAGGGGTTACGAAGGTCTTGGTCGAGGCTATTTTCGCTTTACGAGCAGCACTCCATCGGCGTCCACGATCTCCTTTGGAGGTTCTCCAAGAGTTTCGATGTGGAGATTGCCGACAGCCTTTGTATCGCGCCAGACCATGACGATTGACCCGTTGCCAAGTGCTAACCACCACTCTGACAAAACATCCCACACTCGCGTCCGGACACCCATTGACAGGTCTGGTCCTACATAAACGCCGGGAGCGACCTCCAACATTACTGACGTAAGAAAACCCCGGTAGCGAGCCTCGACATTGCGAGTGACGACCATGGCCATCGGCATCGTGCGCTTATTTTCCCTCGGGCTGTTCGGCGAATAGTGATTTAATTCGGTCAATCATCGCGGGGATGACCTGTTCGCGGGCTAATGTCTGCCCAACGAGGCGGCGAGTAAGACGTTCGATGTTCTCACCCGGCTGTTCGGTAGCGCGTTTGGCAGCGCGGAAGGCGCAGGGGATCGTCACGCGGTCTCGGTAAAGATCAGAGATGTCCAGCACGAATGATTGTCCTGGATCCTCATGGATAAAGCCTAGTTGTGGAATCGTTCCGGTTGCGGCAACGGCGATAGCGGCAGCGGCCTCCACCGCACTAGAAGCGTGATTGAGTGCTTGGTTGGGTAGGTCCGCCGCCGTTGGATGGGCACGGTCGTAACGACGGCCGTGCCAGTCCACCCCGATCTGCCGTGCAAGTAGCCGGTAGCTCTCCTTCATTCGTGCTCCTTCAATACCTCGCAGCACGTCGAGAGAACGTTGGGGCAGCACCCTGCCTAATCGCCAGGCATACATGCGCTGAGCAATTAGCAACCGCGAGTTGTCGTCAGCCCAAACCCGTGCTTGCTGCCGCGCAAGTCCTGAGCGATCCGGGATCAACGGCGGTGCAGTATAGAGACGTACACCATCCTCCCCAACTGCCGCGAGAGCCGTCCGAGCATGAGCGAGAAGCCTCAGCGCGTCATGGCTTACGGTGGAGCCGGGACCGAGCAGGATCATAGAGATGCCCTGAAGCGGGATCGCGTAATCACCGGGACCAAGCGCGTCAGCCCTTGTTGCATCCCCCTGCATGAAGGCGAGCGTACCATCTCGTGCAGTGAGCGCACCTCGTGCGAGATAGAGCAACCCAGCCCGGTCCTTGTGGGGGACTTTCGCGCTATCGAGACCGAGACGACCTAGAAGCATCTAGTGTTTGGGAACCGGGCGATTGGGTGAGCGCAGTAGCAACATCCCATAGCCATAGGCCCGGTGACGACCCACGCCCCGCGCTAGCAGGGTGGCGAAGGTTGTCGGATCAGTGATGGTCAAGGTTCCATGTATCGTGGCGTCCGGGCCTTCGGAGCCGCGTTCCCCACGTGCGACGCGAGTACGGCGGAATCGAGTGAGCTTACTTGCTGAAAAGTCGAGAGTGGCAGACCCCGAGAGTCGTTCGGCCAGCCAGTCGAGATAAACAGCTTCTCGCGTTCGATTTTCGCTTGCCATACCCTCTCGGTTAGTGGGGTGTCGGTGCAGGGCTTCCACCTGAAACGCATCAACCTCAGCCCCTTTCCTCTTGCGCCCTCCTGAAGGGATCTCCATATCTTGCCGCAGGCGACGGACGGGACGTGCGCGGAGGTCGAAGCCCAACCGCTGACCTACACGCCAGTCGAGGGGCATCGGCTTGCTCTTTAGAGCATCAAGGGACAAGACGTTTAGGTGTTCCGGTAGAGCCTGTATTTGTGCGTCGGCTCGTAGGGACTCATCATCCAACGCGGAATACGCATAGAGGTTGCCCTTGTTCTGCCGGGGTGGGACTAGCAGCCGAAAGGGACGCAAAACACCCGGCCCAACTACCTCGTCCACTAGGTGATGCAGTGCTCGCCCCTCGTCAAAAGCAATAACTCGCCCCCTAACCCAGCCACGTTCCCGCGCCCATCGAACGAGCGCATGGGTATCTACCGGTACGCGGATTAAATGCAGTGCTGTCATTCGGCTTGTACCGGAGTTATCCGGCCCTCCACTATGAGACGCGACCCGCTGTGCAGGCCCGTGCGCCAGTTCCGCAGGTCGGCTAGATCAGCGATATGAGATACGTCGTCCCCGACCTCTTCCGGCCCCTCGCCTACGGGCCATAATGCACGTAGCGGTTTGCTCGCTCCCGGCACGGCGCGAAGTGCTGCATAAGCCGTGTCGCCTACAACCCAGCGGTCTGATCCCTGTGCCAGTAGGGGGGCAGAAGGAAGGCACGATTTGCGCCCCAAGAACAATGGACGTGCGGGTTGATCAAGTGCCTCGGCTAGTTCGTCGAGCGTCGGGGATTCCTCAGCCGGTGCGAGACGCAGAACCACGCGCACCGAAAGATCGGCGTGATACTCGCGTTGCCGTCGATGGGGGGCTTGATAGCTTGCGCCATCGCGTCCTTCCGGTGTGCCATGCGTCGTCCAGCCCTTGTCTGTCTTAGAAAGTTGTGCGTTTTGCATATCTGTCAGCAGCATTCCTTCCCGCTCACGGCGTGCGGCGAACACGAGTCGATCCTGAATGGCCTGATGCGCGGTCCGGTCCGACCAGTGCCAGCCGAGCGTGTTGCCGATTAGTCCCGTGAGCATGGAGGCTGCGGGGAAGTCCCGAACCGGGCCGATCTGATCCACTGCCACTCCGCCAAAGGCCATGAGCGGTGCATCAAGTTGCAAGACGAGCCAGCGATAACTCATGGTTGCGATGCTGCGAGGTTCTGCGCCCAAGTTGCCAGATCGGCCAGTGATCCGAGCGCAGCTCTTGGAACTTGTGTATCCGTCAGCGACATTACTCTCCGTTCCTCTCCGGTGGCATAGGCTTCATCAAGAGCCTCAAGGTGTATGGACAAAGCCTTAATCGCCTTATCAGCATGAGGGGCACAGGGTTTGCGATAGGCTTCGGCCAAGCTACGAGGCTGCCTGTCTCCAGCTTCCAGCAGCATGAAGGACGCCCTGCCGTAAGGGGCTGTGGAGCCGAGCTTGGCACCGGGCGAAACTTCTGCGATTAGGTAGATCAGGTTGTGCAACACTTGTCCGGCCAGCTTCTCATCGCCGTTGAGGTTTTTGAGTAGCCCCGGCAAATCGACGACCACATAGCCATAAAATAAGCCGGAAGTAAGCTCAGTCTCCTGAATGGTGTCCGCTCCCGGTTCGTCGTCGGAAAGGTCATCGACAGCCGTGAAGTAGTCGCTCTCCGGCTCTTCCTCATGCACGGTAAAGGCATGAGCGACATGTACTGGCGCAGTAATGTTCGCATCCGTATCCGATGTCACCATTCGTCCGAATAATGCCGAGACGAGACCGGCGGGGAGGGTAGCATTGTCGCGCATGGTTTTGATATTCGCACGAAATTCCTTCTTCCAACTCTGTGCGGCGGATTTAGCCGCTTCCGCATCGCCATTGGCTTGTTCAGCCAGATTTGAGGCCTCCTGCGAAAGCCATTTAAGTTCGGGTTCGCCGAACAATAATGTCTGACGGGACTTTTTCTCCGCACCTTTGTCACCGTAAACGGCCATTTGGAATTCCGGTGCTAGCGCGTCTACCACTTCGTTGGAAAAACGTTTTTTTAATGGTGCGATCACCTCTCGCGTCACCAATTCACGTGATCGAAAGGCCTTTTCTGCGCCATCAATAGCGTTTAGCGAATGTCTGTCTTCAGCGATGCGCCAGTGTCGCTTAAGGCATTGGGAAGAGACCCGGGTGCGCAACGCATCGCCGTAGGGAAGACGTTTCGCCAACCCGCTGTCATCGCGGTTCAGGAGGGCAGCGGTGTAAGGGCTGAGGGTGTGGATCTGTAGGAAACGTGGTTCGGGCATTAGGTAACTCCTTCTGCGGATTTTTTTGCGTTTTGTTCGGCTCGATCGAGCCGGCGATAATACGGTTCGGCTAGCAGGCGGCCATTTTCGGGCTGGAGCAGGACTTGGGCGATATCGACAACATTGACTCCGCTGATTGGTATACGGCTGCGGGCGAGCATTTGGGCCGCCCGTCTCAGCAGCACCGCTCGCTGGTCTCCGCGTACGGCCATCAACTGTGCCAAGCGGCGCTCACTGAATACAGGTGTCGGGCCGGTCCAACTTGGATCGCCCCCGTCACACAACACCTCGCCAAGACGACGCTTGGAGTCATGCAAATCGGGGCGTTGTGTAGGATCGCCCTTTGGTGTCAGGATAGCTAGGATGCGGACAATCTCCATCCACTGGTCCGTATGGTTATGACGGCCAATGGTATTCGGATGCTGCGCCACCAGTCGCCAAAAGGCGGGTGCTCCAGTCTGTCCGTCCATCCGCCGACATTCGGCCAGTTGACCAGGGTCGAGGTGTTGCATCAGCTTGGCCGCGGCGAGCACGGCCTTTGCCCAAGGACTTTCACGCTGCTGCATTGGCATTCTCCTTCTCGAATAGTTCGGGATATTCTTTCCAGATCGCACCGTAGAACGCCCGCCAAGCTCGTGCCTCGGCCCGCGGTCTCTGGATCGCCGTGCAGGGCATGGCGGGCAACGCGGCTTTCAGTTCAGCTTCTGCCTTCTCCCGAAGATTGACTAGAAAAGCGGTCTTAGCCTTGGCTGAGCTCTCGTGGTCGGAGGCTGTCGCCTCCTCAACACGCCGCCACAGGTGCATGAAAAACAGTTGATCGGCGACGTGATCGAATCGGGCGCGAGCCGGGTTGGTGTGTGCGAAGTGCTCCTTCTTCCGCGCTTCCCGGTCGCCGCCGGCTGCCACTAGTGAGAGCGAATTGCGCAACGCTTGATCGAACTTCCCAATCTCTTCTATTTGCGCCTTGGAAAGGGTCGCTGCGTTTTCTGATGAGAACAGCGGTACGACTTTGCTTGGAATCGGCACGACGCGGGAGTGGAAGCCTTCAGTCTTGGAGTTGCCGCGCGAGATGCCTTCGGCTATTAACAGCATGTCGGTGGTTTCGTCTGCTCTTGGCTGTACGAGCAAAGGCGATTGCCAGTCGCCAGAGAACAGGAGATCACAAAGAGTTTTGTAATTGTATCCTTGAGTGAGCGTGAAGCTCTTACCTTCCTTATGTACAGGAGCCCAAGGATCGCCGACCACGCCTTTGGCCATCTTTGCATCGACTCGCGTTGCCTTTGACGTGCTACGCTGTGCGGAAATTACGCCGCCCGCGTCCGTCAGCCGGATTCGGCGACAGACTTCAATAAACCACGGATCCAGATCGCGCAGACTGAGTTGGCGATTTTCAGGCCAGTCGAGACACCACAGGAGCGCGTCACCGCCCGCGACACATGGCCCGCTCTCGTTATTAGCCTTGCGTGCCTTGATCAACTGCCGTACATCCCGCGCCCACCAAGCAGAAGCATTGACCGTCAAATTTTCAGCCTGAGAGGGCACTAGGCCCAACATCGGGCGGCTGGATGAACCGCCGTTCATGCGTGCGATACCCTGATTCCCGCTGCCACCATATCCCTCGGATGTTTGCAGCGACACTAAGGCGAATACCCAGTCCTCGGGCTCAGCCTGCCTCGCCACATTCTGTTTCAGGTCGTGATTGCGGGAGGTGATGAGCATGTCGAGCGCATCAGGCGTCTCGATGGGAGACCATTTTAGATTTTTTGGTACTGGAGGTTGTAAGAAAGCGGGCTTGCTTTGATCGGCTACTACCAATCGCCAAGGTTCGTCGTCAGCATGGTCGGGCGTCAATCCACTCAAGTCCGCTTTCCAGTCTGCCGCATCCATCGGCAGTTCCTCGCGGTCGGCTATCCAGAGGGCTAATGCGCTTAGCTGCACTAGGAACATATGCCACGCGGGACGTTGGTGTGGGCGCAACGCCGGAAAATTCCGCACTTCTCCGCGTACCATCGCGGCTAGCAGATCGGGGAGTGAGACTTTAGCACCCCCGGAGATCGTCAGGGTAGGGTCGTGGAGTAAGTTCACAGGTCAACCCGATTTATTTTTTCCCCCATAAGAGATGGGGAATCGTCGTGGCTAATGGATAGCGTTACAGCCACACCGGGCCTATCCCGAACTCGGCTTCGGGAATCAGATGCAGTGACGTCTTGCGAGATTGTCAACGTCATTTGGCGTGTCCGCGTCCAGACTTGTTCCTTCTCCATCAGTTTGATTTCAAGACAGTTGTGCGACATAATTGCCCCCTTTGTTGAGTTAAGAACATAAAGCAAAAAATTTAGTAACAGCAACACCGTTTTAAATTTTAAAAATTTTAAAACTAAAAACTAATATCTCTGTTGTCAAGTCTCCTCACTGTACCAAGCCTCCTCGCGAGTACCGAAAGCTCTGAGTCCCTATCGACAGGATCAGGTCTTCGCCCTCACGTTCGGTTGTCATTTCGTCCTCCTCCTTGATGCCGTGGGGCCAATGTGCGGGCAGAGTAATCCGCGTCACTGGCTGGCCGAAGGGGCCGATGGTTGACGGCTTGAACTTCAGGATTGCGCCCTCCTCACCTAGGCGGGTCATAATGCGTTCATCCGAACTAGGGAAGCACAAGTCTGCAAACGGTCCTTCACGATCCACTACGCAGAGTTGCGCGACCATTTCTGCTGCTGCTTGTGCTCCACTTACCGTCCGGTTATAGCTATCCCAATCCGCGCCTTTTTTAATAATTAGCTCGTTAATGCGGTCGGGATGGGTTGCGCCCTCGACCAGTTCGCGGTTCATGGTCGGGATTACCCAAGTGGTGTGTTCTACGATGAGTTGCCGAGTCAGTTCAAGAATGGCGAGATCGATGTAGATGCCGTTGATGTCGCTGTTTTCGTTCTTCCACGCTCCCAGACCATTCTCGAAATCCGGGGGTGCAGCGAGCCGATCCAACCCGCCTTCAGGCAGCAATACCTGTGCTCGGGCGGCCTCAAAGCCTTTTGGCCGGGGCAGATCGTGTCGGTGTAGGCGTCCGATCCGCTGCAATAGCACGTCCATGGGACACAAATCCGTGATCAGCAGGTCGGCGTCAATGTCGAGCGACTGTTCGAGCGTCTGCGTTCCGATCACGATGCAGCCCGATGTACCCGGCATTCGTTTCGGACTGAGGGTTGCCTCTGTAGCTGCATCAAGCAGCACCCGATCTTCAACTGCAAAACGTCCGTGATGGAGCGCAGGGTAGCCTTTTGCCTGCATGAGCAGCGATATGTTCCCGGTCTCTTGCACAGCTTGCCAGGTGGCAATCGCCGCCTTTACAGTGTTACGGATGACCAATACCCGCGCCCCTTGTTTCGCCGCTGTGACCGCGTGTTTCGCCGTGTCCTCTGGGGCCATCGTCGAGATGGTTTGGAGATGCACTTTTTTGGAACGATCGGGGATAGCTGGTATGCGCGGGGCATCTTCTCCGCGAATCCAGACCGCTGGATAAGGCGTCGTGCTAGCATCCTTGAAATCCGGCTGTGATTCGCCAGTCCAGCGGACTCGCGCCCGAGATCCTAAGGTTGCTGACATCAGCATCGCGTAGCCCCCTGTGGCAAGATGGCCTTGCAAAAGATGAACCAAGACCTCAGTCATGTAGGCATCAGAAGCATGTACTTCGTCAATCACTAGCAAACTGCGGCTCAGTGCGCTGCCGCGCAGATGCGCGTGTTTGACCTGAAGACCGGCTAGCATGGCTTGATCAACCGTGCCGACCGCGACTGTCGCTGCGAGGAATCGAGTCGCGTACTCTGCGGCCCAACGAGTGGGAACCGGCCCCTCATGGTCTTCCCACAGTACCTTCCAGTCGGGTAGGCGGCGGCCTTCCGCCTCTCCCGCACGTACCATTCCCGGAATGGCCAGGACAGTCTCTAGTGCGCCCTTACCGAACACCCGGCATAGCGCGTCATTGACGCGCCTATGCAGTTGTCGCGCTGCTGCCCGAGTCGGCACAGCGAAATAGAGACCCGATACCGCTCCTGCCGCGAGTAACTGCGTAAAACGCCACAAGGCCGCCTCAGTCTTGCCGGAGCCGGTTTCGGCTTCAAGGATCACGAGCTTTGCATCCGGCTCCACAGCCCCAACCACAGCTTGCGCGGAATTAGGCGAGGAAAAGGGAGTCAGATCAGAAAACTTTGGGGCAGGCTGTTGATCAAAAGCGCTCGAATCAAAACCAATCATTTCCAAGGCCCGTTTCGCATTCTCACGCGCTTTTTCTTGATATGAGAGATCAAAGGGTTCCAAGAACTCAAAGAATCGACGATCCGATCCGATCCAGTCCGCAAGGGCAACGTACCCCGCAATGGCGTGATGAAAAGGAGGATTGTCGGGTAGCGATACCGAATCGGACTCGAAGGCGGGGGCGAACCAGCAATGGAGGGCTTCGTCCATTTTGTGCGCTTCGGCCTGCCAGTCGTAATGCGGCAACGTCTTCCAATCTCGTCCCGTCGGATCTGAAGGCTGCGACACAGGCTTTCCGTGGTGAGCGAGCATTACCTTCAAGAGCGACTCAACAGCGTCGCCCCACCGTAGGAATTGCAGTATAGTTCTGTGGAAAGGATGTTTGTCGTACTGATAGGCCAACATCAGGAACTCCAAGCCTTCTTTGAGATGTCCGCGCTTCGGCCCGTGCCAAAGTCCCTCCGGCCAGCCTTTCGCTTGAAAGCCTGGATGCAGCTTTCCGATGTCGTGCAGAAATGCTAGGGCAGTTAGGCGTTCGAACTCCACAGCCGTCAGCGGTTGCCCAGCAGCAGTCTCGACTCGATTCCTGATGACGGGTACTTCCAGCATTCGCGCGAATACCGCTGCCACGTCCATGCAGTGGTGTGCAAGAGGGTGGAAGCCCTTGTCGTCGGTCTTACCCCAAGCTGGGCGCGTCATACGCATCTTATCTATAGTCGGTGATTTTGAAGTATAGCGGTACACGACACTTGACCTGAGTGGGCATGTTTTGGTGTCGCCTTGGGAGCGCGGGCCAGAGGCCCTACTGTCGTGTACCTAGAACTTCCGGCTCATAGTTAGTCCACAGCACTTCGCGCCGGCTATCCTTGGTGGAATGGATGGTCTTGTCCGGCCCCTCTGTTTTGAACCAGTGATCGGGTGGGAACAACTCGTCCATTAAGGGATGATGGTAGCCGGACATGGCCACCTTGCCCTCGCAGGCATTGACGACTTCTGCCAACGCGTGGTGTTCGGCTTCGTCCATTTCAAAGCCGTATGCTTTGGTATCGCCACGAGTGGCGTGTAAGTAGGGAGGGTCGCAGTAGAACAAGGTTTTGTGGCTGTCGTAGAGTTGAATCACATCGACAGCGGGTCGGTTTTCAATCTGGACTCGGATCAGACGCTGTGCAATCTCGTCGAGCGCATCTACACTCCCTAACCAGCGAGAGACCACGCCAGACATACCAGCGCGGCTCGTATTCTTGCAGTTGGCCCAACGGCCAAGAGATGCCGTTTGCGCTAGCCCGGTGCGGGTCTGCCGTGCTCTGATGTAAAAGCGTCGGGCGCGTTCTAAGTCACTGATGTCCTCCGCACTGCCGTAGATGGCGTAGTAGTATTCCTCGCGCGAGAATGGCGTCAGGGCGATAGCGCGGATTAGCTCTTGGTGCTGGTCTCGCAGCACCCGAAAGAAGTTCACTACCTCACCGTCGAGATCGTTATAGGTCTCGACAGGAGCCGGTGTTCGGTTGATGAGCACGGCTCCAGAACCGGCAAACGGCTCGCAGTAATGGTGGCACTCCGGCAGCAGGGGTAGCAGCCAGTCGAGGTGAGAGAATTTTCCGCCGTACCAGCCGAACACGATGCGGCGGCGCGTATAGCTCGCGGTCGCTGAACGATGCGGCTTCTCGTCCAAGAAAATAGGGGACACGCCCCGCGATTTTTTTGCCATGTGCTAAAATGCAAGCGGCAAATCGCCGTTGTCGTCGAAGGGCATTTCCTCGGCCTCGGCGATGATTTCCAAGTCCTCGCGCTGTTCGACTTCGGAGCGATAGGCTTCTGAGACGAAGAGTTCGCCTAGCTCCAAGGTGTTGTGGATGCGCAGGACCTTGGCGTTTTTAGGCTCGACTAGGCCGACGGTTTCTAGGGCCTTTTCAATGCAGATGTGGTCCGTGTCGAAGTAGAGCGGGATGTGTGCGCCCGAGGGGTGGTTGCCGGTCATGCAGTTGATGTAGGTGATCTCGCGGTCCATCTCCTCGATGGCGCGCTTGTGCGCGTATTCGGCGATGCCGATGCCCGAGGCGTTGCCGTGGGTTTCTTCGGTCAGGCTGCGGACTAGGATGCGAGTGACCTTGGGGTATTCTTTGTCGGCGGCGTGGTTGTCGTGGAATTTGCGGCCGACGACGTTGGTGTCCATGCCAGCGCCGGAGATGTTTTTGCCGATCGCATCGACGATGAGCAGATCAACTTCGTCAAAGGGCAGGCGCGGCATCCATTCCTTGGCGAGGACTAGCAATTCCTTTTCGCGTTCCACGAACTCGTCGGCTCCTACGCTCTTGATGAGCGCGGTTTGGTCGTACTGGTTTTCGACTAAGCCCAGCCCCATGAGCACGCCGCACTGGTCGATGACGGCTTGGCCGACCGAGCGGATGATGCGGTCGAAGCTGTAGTGGACAATGGCTTGGTGGTACAGGGCTGCGCCTTTGTGCTTGCCCAAGCCGATGAGCATCATCTTGTGCAGGCCGCTCTCGATTTCGCCGACAAAGTTAGTGTGCGGCTTGACGCGGCCAACGACGGCAACGTGGTCGGCTTCAAAGGCGTATTTATCGAAAAAGACCGGGACGCCATCCTCGGTCGCACCCACCTGTACGGTTTCCATAGACGACTTAATGGGCACGCCGGTGTACTCTTCGGTGACGCCGTAACCTTCGATGATTTCCTGCTGCGCCTCGGCGATGCCGCCACCGTGGCTGCCCATGGCGGGGACGAGAAAGGGCTGGAGGCCGAGGGCCTTGAACTCGTCCACGAGGCTTTTGATCACGAGCGCGATGTTGGCAATGCCTCGGCTACCGACGGAGATGGCGATGGTCTCGCCGGGATTGATTTTGGGGCCTAAGTCGAGGCGCTGGACTTCGGCGCGCACGGCCGCGGGAATGTCTTCGACGGTGGGCGCGGAAAAAATTTGGCGGACGCGGAGCATGCGGGGTAGGGACATGGTGGAACCTCCTAAATGGCTTGTTGGAATATAATTTCGAGATCGCGTTGGGTGGTCTTGCGCGGATTGACGGCGATGTTGCCGCTCTGCATGGCAGTGCGCGCCATGGTGGAGATGCGGGCCGTATCGACGCCGACGTCTCCTAGCTTGGCAGGGATGCCTAAGTCGTCGTTGATGTGCCGCACTGCGGCGATAGCGGCTTGCACGGCTTGGCGTTGATCTAAGCCGGAAATATGTGCGCCGAGTGCTTCGGCGATGGCGGCGAATTTGCCGGGGCAAGCGAACCAATTGAACTCCATCACATAAGGCAGCAGAATGGCGTTGAGCAGCCCGTGATGCACGTGGTAGTGCGCGCCGACCGGATGGGACATGGCGTGGACATTGCCGAGGCGCGTTTGCGAAAAGGCGACGCCGGCCAGCATACTGGCGATGAGCATGTTTTCGGTGGCGGCTAGCGCGTGATCGTTGGCGCAGGCGAGGCGCAGGTTGTCGCCGATGAGGCGGATGGCGTGCAGCGCGATGCCTTCGGTGAGGGGCGTGGCCGCTAAGTTGATATACGATTCGAGCGCGTGGGTCAGGGCGTCCATGCCAGTGGCTGCGCCGACGAGAGCGGGCAGGGCGACTGATAGGTCGGGGTCGAGGACGCCGACTTGGGGCGCGATCTTCCAGCTAATGACCGGGTCTTTGTTGCCGCTGGCGGGATTGTCCAGCACGGCGAAGGGCGTGACTTCGCTGGCGGTGCCGTAGGTCGTGGGGACGCAGACGAGATAAGGCAGGTCGTTTTTGACTTTGTCGCTGCCCAGATACTGGGTGATGCGTCCGTTGTTGGATGCGAGGACGCCGATCATCTTGGCCACGTCCATGGGCGAGCCACCGCCGAGGCCGATGATGGCAGTGCAGCGTTCTTGCCGGTAAGCTTGGGTTCCATCTTCGACGGATTCTTGGGTCGGCTCACTCGAACCGTCTTTGAGATAGACGGCATAGGGAATGTCGCCGAGGGCAGCGGCGACGGCTTCCACGGTGCCGATTTCCTCTAAGACCTGATCGGAGACGATCAGGACCTTGTCGGCCGGCGAGAAGCAATCCGCCAAGCAGACGATAGACCCGGGGCCGTGAATGATGCGGGTGGGATGGCGGAAGTCGAAGTGGGTTTGGACGGGCATGGACAATCCTCTGTGTACAAGAGAGAAAGTAGCGAGCGCTCTTCGTTGATGTCAAGATGACTGGTGGGGCGCTATCTGCATAAGGTTAGGATGACCCGCCGACCAAACTCTGAACCGATGTTTCAAGTTCATGGGTTATCTGTTCTACTGTTTCTCTTTTCTGAGTTCTGTAGGTATCGTAACATTCCCGGAGATCTTTCGGTTCGCCGACGCGGACGGATGCCACTCGCGGTCCGCGCATTTCTGACCTACCGAAGACTTCTCTTTCAAGACGGAGAATTACATCGAGAAACCGCTCTGGCGACGGTTCTTCGGCTACATACCCATCGGAAATTGATATAAAATTGATCAACCGCTCCAGATCGGGATAGAATTGCTGAAATTTCTGGAGTTGCTCTCCGTGTATTTTCTGCTCGTACTCCGTCATCTGTTCAATGTCCTTATAGATTTCGGCATCGACTATGTTTTTCAACGCACGCGTCCTTGTGAGTATATCGGCTTCAGTTTGGATACCCATAATTCCTTCGGCATGGGATAGGATCGCATCTTTCAAATTTTCGATATGTACATCAAGGGATACAGTTTCGTCTATCTCATACTGATATTCCGCTGCGAGTGTCCTGACTATCGCGACACCGATGCGGCGCAATCGATCGTAGCGTTCTACTGGCGTCTGTTCGGCAGGCGGGAGGATATACCGTTCTAACCTCGTGAGAGCAGTATCAATAGAATTCCACATGTCGCGCGGATAGTGATATTTGATGCCGACGGGCACGGCGTAGAGCGATTTGCTGACTTGTGCTTTTTCCATATCGTCCAAAGCCCAGAAGCACATCTGGACAATGCCTCTCTCAAAGCGCATGACGGTATCGTTTTGGCGCGAAATTTCCCCTTCGCCAAAGATGACAATCGGCCAGTCGCCCTTAAACAAAAGCTCCCGCGTCATGCGGAAGGCATCTCTATCTACAGTGCCTCGCACCACCGAGTACACACCGCACCGCTGCATCAGATAGCATCGGATAGCCCCAAATCTACCCCTGTCGAAGGCTTCCCGCGCTGCCATGTAGTAGAACGGTTGCGATAACCGCTTTGACAAGAGGAACATAACCATAGGATCTTCGTGCGCCGGATGGTTAGGGGCTAAGACCGTAGAATGCCCCTGTATGGCCTCCAACCGGGCAATGGACTCTGCATCGACATCCAGCGTTAGCCCTTTCAAATACAAGCGATTCACAAGCGGTATCAGGGCTTGTATAGTTTGAATCGTTGTTACACTCGGTTTAGGTGGTTTGAAAGCTAACATCGCGGGCACTATTCCCGTCTGGCGGCCTCTTCGAGCGCGCGCTGGTCGGCTTGGGTCCACTGATGCCAGCGCGCTTCGTCGGGCTGCTGGAAACCGCTGTTGGCGCGGCTCTGCAAGTGCTCGTCCTGACCCAACAAGCGCAGGGCCCGGTGGTCCTGCTGGCTCCGGGCCCAATTGATGAGTTGTTGACAGTTGGGGCCGGCGAACGTATCCGTGTGTTTGAGCCAGGAGATGTTGTAGTACACACTGAAGAAGTAGCGCTTGCGTCCCGAGGTATTGGGCGTCCCCGAGTGCAGTAGGCCATTGTGGGTCAAAACCACGTCGCCGGCTTTCATGTAGATCAACAGCTCGTCTTGGTGCGGCTTGCGGATTTCTTCTTCGGCTAAGGCGATGGGTTCGACGTGAGAACCGGGCAGCACCCTGAGTGGGCCGTACTCGTCGTCCAGATCCTGCAGATAGCAGATGGCATTAAAGGCCAGTGGGCGTTCGTACGCGCCGCTGGGCATGCGACCCCAGCGGTCTCGGTGCCAAGCACTGGCCTTGCCGGCGGCTTCTTCCGGAGCCATGGAGGGAAAGGCGGCCAAAGTCAGGTTGTCGAGTTGCACGAAAGGCCCCACCACTTGCTCGGCAAAGTCGAGAATGACCGGATGAGCTACTGCTGGCCACATTAGTTGCGGCGCTCGTTCAAGCATATTGCCGAACCAAGTGGTAGGTTCTCGCACACCGGGGCCCTTCGTGGAGATGGTTTGCAGCCGATCCTGCTCGTCGCGCCAAGCCTGCATGGTGGTTTCGTCGTACAGCCCCTCGAATACGGTATAACCCTGAGCGCGGTATTCTTTCATTCTGTCCATAAAAATGCCTATTCCTTGCGCGAAAGCCGCCAGGCATCCGGCTCCATATTATTCCCCGCCACCATCCACAGCGACCCGTCGTACACGAACACGCTCCCGGCATGGCGGGGTGCCCAGGGAGTATCGGGCAATTCGGTCCAGTCCACGCCATCGGGCGAATACCACACATCGCGGCGATTGCCGCTTTCTGCCGCATAGCCTTCCAACACCCACAGATGGTCGTCGAACACGGCCACTTCGTGGTATTGCCTGGGCGTCCACGGAGCGTGCGCTATGTGCTGTTCCCAGTTTGTCCCGTCGTCCGAACTCCATACGTCGTTGTAGAAATTGCGCATGGGCGTTGCAGGCGTATCGTAGGTGCCTCCACCGAGAATCCACATCCTGTTGTCGTGCACAGCGGCTCCGCCGATCATTCCTCTGGGCACCCACGGAGCACTCTCGGTAACTTGGGTCCAGTTTACTCCATCGTCCGAACTCCACACGTCATTGTGGAAGACCTCGTCGGCGTTGGCAAAATTGGGAATGGTTTGCCCGCCCATAACCCAGATTCTGCCGTCGAAGGCTAGGGTATAATGGAGCACCCGGGGTGCCCATGGTACGCGATCATTGGCCAGATCCCAATGAATGCCGTCTGCACTGCTCCAGACATCGTTCTGATAATGGCCTTGGTTGCAATCGCCGCCCACAATCCACATCCGGCCGTTGTGCACCACATATCCGGCTGTATGCCTTCCTTCCCAGGGCGCTTGGGGATTCTCAAGCGTCCAGGAGGTGCCATCAGTCGACGACCAGACCTCACTGTTGCAGATCAGCGGGAAGTGGACTTTATCGCCGGGATTCCAGCCGCCCAGCAGCCACATCTTATCATGGAATACCAGTGCGCCAGCGCCATCGCGAGCCGCGAAGGCCGCGTTCCCAGTGATGCAGACCCATTCGTATTTTGCGTTCATTGTTATTTATCTCCGAATACTCTCGAGTTGTGTATAGCTACAGATCGAACATGGAGGGCGGGTCTGCCTCGGGATAGTTGTCGAGGTAGCTTTGGATGTACTGCCGTGTAATGGGGGGCATTTGCTCCAGATGCCCCTGTTGGGTCAGTTGTTCGCGCTGTCCGTACTCGTGCGTCATCACGGTCGTCCCAGCATTCCAGAAGGCGCAGTGCATGGTCCAGCGCTTGCGTCCCTCTGGGTTCCAGCCCCGGTGCCAGAGGTTGGCGTTGTAGTAGGCGATGTCGCCCGGTTCCAGTTCGACGACGTGGGCGTTGGGCATCTCGCCCGATTCGCTGCGGGACGCTTCGATCTCCTCCGTCGTTGACGCTCGCAGATGACTCCCGGGGACGATGTTGAGGAAGCGGTCCCCGGCAACGAGTGGGGCGTTGAACTGTACGAAGGTGCCCTCGTGTCGGCGCAGGTACGCAGTTTCCTCTGCGTCTCCCGGTTTGCAAAGGTCGCGGTGCCAATTCTGAGTGTAGGGCGTCTCGCCGCCGCTGGCGAGCATGCCGAACAAGCTGTGACGCACTCCCGGGCCGGAGACTAGGGCTTCGAGATGGGGTGCGAGATCCTCGTCGATCCAGTCGGCGAAGGCGGGGTGGTATTTGTCGGGATCGAGCAGGTGCCCGGTGCGGGACGGCAGGCGGCGGTCGCGGTCGATCCAGCCTATATCGCATTCTCCCGCAAGCCCCTTGTCGATCAGGCGTTCGATGCCTTCGAGAAGGGCCGCGACGCGGGTTTGAGTAAAGGCTTGGCGCAGAATGAGAAATCCCTGCGCGGCGTACGCTTCCTTGTCTTTTTTCGAGATCACCATAACCGGCGGATTGACCTTCGTAAAAGGTTGGTTTTGCGCTGCGTTTGGTGCTTGTCTGAGCCGCAACCGTGGTAAAGTAACGCCCCCCGAACACTCGTCAACAGGAACCAGCCAAACATTGACAACAAGGCGCGAAGGGTGTTAGGCTACGCCAAGCGGAAACCACCAATCTCATTCGAGGTGTCAAAATGAAAATCAAGCGGATCACAGGAACCAGCGTCGCAATCCCATACACTTCGCCTGTTGGCCCTTACGTCGGGCGCGGTGGCGGTAGCGGCACTTTGGGTGCAGCGGGACTTATTGTGAAAGTTGAAACGGACGCGGATGTAGTGGGTTGGGGGGAAGGAACGGGGAAGTTTGAAACGGACCCAAACACATTGCTGGCTGGCAAAGATGTGGCCAACATCGAAGGGGCAATCTCAGCACTGGAAGCAGGGGGCATCGGCAAAGGCCCGATGTCTGGTATTGAGATGGCACTCTGGGACGCCATGGGCAAGGGCGCGGATTTGCCGGTCTGCAAACTGCTCGGCGGCGTGGTGCGGGAGGAAGTGGATTTCTGTGCCTGCATGGGACTCAAGGCACCATCGGAGTCCGCGGCAACCGCTCGCGAGTACATGGAACGGTGGGGGTTTCGCTTCTTAAAGACAAAAGCGGGGGACGACTCCGAACAGGATCTGCAGATCGCTGAGGCGATACAAGCCGCTGTTGGCGACGAGGCCATACTCCGCCCAGATGCAAATAGCGGGTATTCGCCCGAAGAGGCAGAAGTTATAATGCGAAAAATGAAAGATATGGGAATTCGCTATTTTGAAGACCCGTGCTCGCCCGAGTATCCCGACGCGCTGATCCGATGCCGAACAGAAATCGGCATGGGTATTTTGGTGAACATGGGCGTTGGCACGGCAGACACTGTTGTGAACTTGCTCGCCAACGAGGTTGCTGATATGCTGATGCCAGACACCCCAGCGGCGGGCGGAGTGCTACCTGTGCAGAAAGTCGCTACTGTCGCGGGGGCGTATGACGTGCCGTGCCTGATGCACTGTTCGCACGATCTCGGACTCAAGACCGCGGCCATCACGCACATTGCGGCGGCAACCCCCAATTTCTCCGGGCCGAACGACACCTGCTATCACGGCCTGACGGACGATGTGCTGGCTGAACCGTTGCAGTTTGAAAATGGCCGCATCCGCGTGCCGTTGGGGCCGGGACTGGGCGTTGAAGTAGATGAAGCGAAAATTGAGCAATACAGTGCGTAGTCGCAGATCAGACCTCGTCCAAACCCAAGCCCGTCAAATCTGCAATCTGCCCTGCTTGCTCGGCCTCGTATAGCCGCCAGATCACGCGCAAGCCCTGCAAGCTGCTTTTGCCATCGGTCAGCGGCGTTTGCCCGGTTTCAATGCAGTCGAGGAAATGGGCCATCTCGTTTTCCGTGTGTTTGCCCGGCTCTGCTTCGAGCAGAACTTCCTCTTGACCGCGTAGGATATGCACGAGTTTGCCGCCGGAGATATCGGCGTCGAGCATACCTTCGGTGCAATGCGCGTGGATTGAGTAGCGCAATCGGGTGCCCCGCGCGCCCCAAGTGCCGAAGTGATAGCCGAGGCGGCCATCGGCAAATTCCATCGTCACATTGCTGGTGCCTTCGCGCTCCATCCACGGCGTACCAAAATTGGTGCCCATGTGCATGCCGCACACAGGTCGGCCCAAAAACCAGAGCAGCAAATCGATGTAATGACAGCCGTGACTAAATAGCTGTCCGCCGCCCAAGCGCTCTTGGCTCGAAGCCCAGTGATCGGGGGGATAGCGAGTGAGTTGCTCGGTCCAGATCGACACTTGAAATACATCGCCGTACGCGCCTGCATTTAACAATGCTTGCAAACGCTGGACAATGGGATGAAAGCGCATGCAGTACGCAATCATCAGCACTTTGCCCGAGGTTGCAGACGCCGCAATCAGGTCTTGGCAGGAGGTTTCATCATTGGCCATGGGTTTTTCGAGCAAAACGTGGACGCCCGCATTGAGACACGCCTGTCCGACGGAAGAGTGCAAATGGTGGGGTAGTGCGAGCAAGACAGCATCTACCGAGTCCAAAATCTCGCGATAATCCGTTGCCACACAGGCTCCTGGAAACTGTTGCGCGACGGCTTCTGCGCGCTCGGGAACCACATCGACCGCCGCGGCCAATGCGACCCGATCACTCAGGGTATGAAACCGCCGCATGTGGGCACCCCCCATGCCGCCACAGCCGATCATCCCCAGTTTAATCATGCACCTGTCTCCCTTATGTGAATGCGATGCGACGACCGATAGTTGGGGTATTGAGGCTAAAGAACCGGCCGCCCTAGATGTCATCGGCCTCGCGCACAACCCTACACTAGCATACGCTGGTCGCTGAGATCCTTGCTGCCTATGGTCTTGCTGATGGTGCCGCCGCGGAATTCCTTGATCTCTAGGTTGTGGAATGCGTTGACGATCATGTACTGGGTCGGCATGTCCTCCCAGCGCGCCGGGTGAAACTCGACCGTCCCGTCGCCCTGCCACAATCCGGTCAGGCGGCTGTTGTTGCCCTCCTCCGGGGTCAGACAGGCGTAGGCCGCGTCCGCTTCGCCCCAGTGGCCAGTGCGGGGGATGTACTTGTAGTGGAGATGCCCGGTTAGCACGCCATCGGTGCGCGGCGTTGCTGGTGCCGGATAGTCAGTGGGTGCTACCTCGCGCATGTTGGTCAGCTTCATATCGAGGAAGCGGAACCCCTGCCAGTGCGCTGTGACGTGGGTCTCGCCTCGGCACACGGCTGGGTCCGGCAGTTCACAGTAAATTTTCGAGAACCCGAGCTGTTCTCGGCCGGTGAGGATCGGCTCGGTCATGTTTTCCCAAAGAACGGTCAGAAACGGTCCCATTGCGCGGTCGCGCTTGCCGGTGTAGGTCGCCGGAAAGGTCGCGCCCATCATGTTGTAGCCGCGTCCGGCCAACCACTCGATCTCCTTCATGTGGGTCTGGTACACCGTCACCACCGGCTCGCCATGCAGCGCGAATCCCTCCGGCAGCAGCTCCTCAAGCTGTTCGGCGTTGGTCAGGAAGCTGACAGAGTAGCTGGAGGACTTGGGGGTGTCGATGCAGGCATACCCTTTGCCGTCGGGACTGCGCCGCGGTCCCGTCATCGGTCCGAAGTGAGTGGGCATGAGGTACATTGCGCCCGGCTGAAATTGGTACGCCACGAATGATCTCCTCTCTTGGCTTGATTTATTGTTCTAGTATCGGCGAGTCAGACGCACGCCATATCTGTCGTCGCAGGTTATCCATAGGCCATTTCGGGGTGTTTGCCGAGAACGCGCAGGAGGCGTTCGTCGGCGCCTTCGAGGACGTAATCGGGCATGTGATAGTTGAGATAGGGCCAGAATCGCTGGGCGACGAAGCGCTGACCATAGACTTGGTGGAAGAGGTAGCGGACGCGATCCGATGTATTGGGGGCACCGCGATGCCAGGTTTGGCTGCTGAGGAGGTAGAGGTCTCCCGCTTGCATGAGCAGGGAGGTGGGGCCTTGGCCGTCGAAGGTTGGATTTTCTGGATCGTCGGGGTGTCTGCCCGCATAGTGGCTGCCCGGCACGAATTGACTGGGGCCATACTGGTCTTCGTCTTGGTCTGTTAGGGCGATCTGGAACGACATGCGAAAAACAGGCATTTGCAGACGCCTGTCATGGCTGCTGATATTGTCGTCCGCAATTGGAAATTCCAGGCTGTCATCTATGTGAAAGTGGTTAATGCCCATATCCCTGCGGTTCAAGATGCAACCCTGCGCCATGCAGTGGCACTGTGGGCCGAGAACTGTTTCGGCAATGGATATGATAGGCTCGCGCACGAGCAGGTCGCGAAACATCCGGTCGCATTCAAATAGCCGATGGACGACGATGGGCGCTTTGCCATCGAGTTCTGGCCTTATTTTTACATTCCGCATTTCGGTGAAATAGGGTTCGGCGAAGATCTGGTCGACGCGTCTGCATATTTGCTCGCATTCTGCTCGGGATAAGACATTGCGGATGATGGTCGCGCCGTTTTGATAAAAATCTTCGAGAATCGGCGCTAGTTCTTCTTCTGTAAAGGGTTTGTGCAGTGACATGGGATATTCCTCGCTATAGACTGGATTTTGCACAGCAACTCTCTTCCCATCTGGGTAAACTAGGTATATTTTAAGGGAACAGGTCAAGCGGTGTAAGTGTCTTTAGAGTGGCTTGGTTGTGCGTTGCGGCGCTCTTGGTCCTGCTGGGGAACGGTTTTGTGTGGTGTCTGCGGCCGACTGGAACGGCTCGCTGTCAGTCAGGGCTTGTTTCTGTCGAGATTCATAGGAGGAAAAAATGAAAAGATGTAATCATGAGTTTTTGGCGATCGGCACATTGCTGATTTTAGCTCTCACTGCCTGTGATGTGAATATTGCCTCGGAGGTATTATCGTCCTCAGCAACAGACAGAACGATCCATGTAACCGGGAGTGGTTCAGTTACTGGTGAACCAGATGTTGCAACGCTTGATGTAGGTGTGTCTGTTGAGCGAGAGACCGTTGCAGAGGCACGTGAAGAAGCGGCAAGTGCGATGACGGCGTTAATAAATTCTCTGCAAGCAAACGACGTGGCTGAAAAAGACATTAAAACGGAGAATTTCAGTATCTATCCCCAGTACGACTATACAGACGACGGACGCGTACTTCGTGGTTACAGAGTAAACAACACCGTGCGGGCGAAGGTCCGAGACTTGGCAACCCTCAGTGATGTCATAGATGATGCCGCCGGAGCGGGAGGGGATAGCATTGTTATTAACTCTATCCAATTTATGATTGATGATACTACACCATTACAAACCGAGGCGCGTAGTTTGGCGGTAAAGGATGCTGAAGCGAAAGCACAAACCTTAGCGAAAGCAAGTGGTGTAAGGCTAGGAGAACCTCTTACTATTACTGAAAGTACCTATTTCGAAGGTCCGCCAATCCCGTTTGCGACTGCAGAAGCAGCCTTCGATGATGCTGCGCGTACTGCCACTCCCATTGCCCCAGGTGAACTCGCTGTCACTGTGACTGTCACTGTGGTGTATGAAATTGAGTGAACCGTTTTAAGACTTCCTTTTCCACTTCGTCGTAATCTATCTTTCCCACCCACTGCGCTACGATCACTGCAAACCTACCACCGCGTTGCCGCTTTTGTCGCCGATGTCAAGATAGCCGACAAGACCGCAATTAGGCAAAGAGACGCGCGATTTCGTCCACCGAGAAAGTAGGCAATGGCGTCAGGTGGCCATCGCGGCGTAGCTGAAGCCCGAAGGAAGGGGGACGGACCGTGCCGATGCGGGCTGCGGCTATGTTGGCGTCGTGCAGGGCTGCGAGTATGACATCGGCGGAATCGGCTGTGCAGCCGATCAGTAGCGCACCCGAGGAAATCACGCCGAGGGGATCGAGTTCAAAGGCTGTGCAGAGACGCGTTGTGGCCGGATCGATGGGCAGCGCATGGTAGTCGATTTCCGCGCCCACAGCGGATGCGGTGACCAATTCCCACAGCCCCGTGGCGACCCCGCCTTCGGTCGGATCGTGCATGGCGGTAACTCGTCCGGCTTGGGCAGCGACTTGGGCGTCGCGCACGACGCTGATGCCGGGGGTGTGGAGGAAGTCGGCGCAAGTGTCCAAAAAAGTGGACTTGCAGCCGAGGTTGCGTAGTTGCGCGCGTTTTTCGCGGGCGATGATGGCGGTGGCTTCAATGCCCAAGCCCTTGGTCAGGAGCAGAGCGTGGCCGGGCCGCAAACCCGAGGAGCGCACCAAGCGATCTCGCGTGGTTTCCCCGAGCATTTGGCCGATGACTAAGGGGCGGTCGAGTCCGTAGGTCACCTCGGTGTGGCCGCCGCAGACGGCGATACCCAAGCTCTCGGCAGCTTGGTGAATGGAGCGAAAAATGGATTCCGCCAACTCGGGCGTGGCGCGTTCTGCGGGGAGGAGGATGGTGCTGAGGAAGAAGCGGGGCGTCGCTCCCATAGCGGCAATGTCGTTGGCATTGACGTGGACTGCGTACCAGCCAATTTCGTCACTGGCGAAGGTGATGGGGTCGGTTTTGGCCACTAGCAAGCGGTCGCCGCAGTCGATGACCGCTGCGTCTTCGCCCACAGTCGGTGGCACGAGCAGGCGTTCGTGGCGGTGGGTATAGGCCGAGAGCAGACGGCTTAGTTCAGCGGGAGGCAGTTTGCCGGCTGAGTAGGTCTTCACGGGGCGTAGAAGGCGATGATGGCTTGAACGAGAGCGGGGATACTGCTTTCGCTGGGCTGTACGTGAACGGCAAACCCGAGCTGGTGTACGGCTTCAGCCGTGGTCGGGCCGATGCAGGCGATGTGGGTGCGGGCGAATACGGCCTCCGCGCGTTCTGATCCTAAAACCTGATGAAAATTGTGGACGCTGGAGGGGCTGGCGAAGACGATGAGGTCGAGTTTGTTCTCGGCCAGTACGGCGGGGAATTCGACTTGGTCTGGCAGGCGATTTACGTATGTCGTTAGGTGGTGAACTTGGGCACCGCGTGCGGCGAGCGTATCGGCGAGTTCGGTGCGCCCAATGGAAGAGGCGGGCAAGAGGATTTCTTGGCCGGTCACATCGAATGCGGCAAAGGCGCTGGCTAGTGAGGCCTGCGATTGGCGCGGGGGCACGAGGTCGGGGACTAAGCCCTGTTGGCGCAGCGCTGCGGCCGTAGCCAAGCCGACGGCCGCTATGCGCGTGTGGGCAAAGGCCCGGACGTCGAGGCCGCGCTGGTAGAGCCGGTTGCAGAAAAAAGACACGCTGTTGGGGCTGGTGAAGACGATCCAAGCAGCGTGCTTGAGCCGGTCTTGGGCTGCATCCACAGCAGTCCAATCGTCGGGCGGGCCGATGTGCAGGAGGGGTAGCGTTGATACGGCCGCTCCTTCGGCTTCGAGGCGCTGCTGGAGGGGGCCAGCCTGTTCGCGGCTGCGGGTGACGAGCAAGCGGCGGCCAAAGAGCGGTTTGCTCTCAAACCAGTTGAGCTCTTGGCGCAGCGCGACGACTGGGCCGATTGCGATGAGGGCCGGCGAGCGTATTTGCTGGGCAACGGCGCGGTCCGGCAGGTGTTGGAGATCGGCGACGACTGTGCGCTGGTCGGGCCAAGTGCCCCATTCAATAGCTGCGGCCGGCGTCGAAGCCGACCGGCCCCGAGCGACGAGATGTTGGCATATACTGGCGAGCTTGCGGACGGCCATGAAGATGACGAGAGTGCCGTCAAAGGCCGCTAACTGATCCCAATCGATGGCCGCGTCGGGCTTAGCTGGATCTTCGTTACCGGTGACTAGCAGGGCGGCCGAGGCCGTGCCGCGATGGGTTAGGGGAATGCCCGCATAGGCCAAGACGCCAGAGGCCGCAGAGACGCCGGAGACGATTTCAAAGGGAATGTCGGCTTGGCGCAGGTGCAGGGCCTCTTCGCCGCCGCGGCCGAAGATGAAGGGGTCGCCGCCTTTGAGGCGGACGACGACATGGCCTTGGCGGGCGCGATCGACGAGGAGCTCGTGGATCGCGTCTTGAGAGGGGCTCTTGCGGCCACCGCGTTTGCCGACCGCGATTTGTTCACACGTGCTGGGCACTAGGTCGAGTAAGCGACTGTCGAGGAGGTCGTCGTAGAGAACGACGTCGGCCTCGCGCAGATAGCGCAGGCCCTTGAGGGTCAGCAGGCCGGGGTCGCCGGGGCCGGCTCCGACGATGTACACAGTGCCCGGAGTGGTGTATTCAGCGGACATCAGGACACCTGTAAGAGGTCGTCGGCACCTTGGGTACGCAGGGATTCGGCAAGGGATTCGACAAGGGATTCGGCACAGTCGCGGGGGGCACGCTGTTGGGTGCGCAGCAACTGGGTGCCTTCGGGATGGCCCACCAAGCCGTTGAGTGCAAGGAGGTCTCCCTCCATGCGGCCCCAAGCGCCGACGGGCGCGTGACACCCAGCGCGCAGAGTGTGTAGCAAATGGCGCTCGGCTTGCACTGAGGCTAGGGTTGGGGCGTGGTTGAGGGCTGCGACGGTGGCACGCGTGGGGTGGTTGGTGCGCATTTGTAGCCCTAAAGCGCCTTGGCCGGGTGCAGATAGGACCTGATTCAGGGGCAGGTAGTAGCCGATGCGCTCCTGCCAGCCGAGGCGGTTGAGTCCGGCAACGGCTAAGACCACGGCATCGCACTCGCCGTGCATGGCCTTGTCGATGCGGGTGTCTAGATTGCCACGGATATCTACAATGTTCAGGTCGGGCCGCAGGGCCTTGAGTTGGGCGCGGCGGCGCAGGCTGCCCGTGCCGACTCGTGCTCCGTCCGGCAAGTCGGCCAGCGAGGATATACCGGGGCCGACGAGGGCGTCGCGCACATCTTCGCGCTCGGGTGTGGCAACAAGGGCGAGGTCGGGGTGCATTTGGGTCGGCAGGTCTTTCAGGCTATGGACCGCTAAGTCAATGTGCCCGACTAACAGGGCGTCTTCGAGGGCTTTGGTAAAAACGCCCGTGCCTCCCAAGCTACGTAGCGAACCTGTCGTCGCGTCGCCAGTGGTGCGGATGATTGAGATCTCAACGTCCAGCCCGTCGTGCAGCGCTAGTAGGCGGTTGCGGACTTCGTGGGCTTGGACGAGGGCCAGTTGACTGCCGCGACTGCCGATGACGAGTTTCACAAGGTGTGGCCGTTAGGGTGTATATAGGCAAGGGAAGATTCCCCAGAGGAAATCTTCCCTTGCCCCAAATACCACCCGTAGTTTGTAGTTATTTACACGTCGTAGTAGAGTGCGAACTCATAGGGATGAGGCCGCAAGCGGAGGGCATCGACCTCCTCGGTGCGCTTGTAGTCAATCCACGCATCGATCAGATCCTCAGAAAACACATCCCCCTGCAACAGAAAGTCTCGATCCTGCTCCAAGTGATCCAACGACGCCTCCAACGAACCCGCCGTCTGAGGGACGCCTGCGCGCTCCTCCGCCGATAAATCATACAGATTCTTGTCCAACGGCTCGCCCGGATCCAACTGACGCTCGATCCCATCCAACCCCGCCATCAGCATCGCCGACAACGCCAAGTAGATGTTGCACGACGGATCGGGACAACGGAACTCTACCCGCTTGCTCTTGGGCGAAGGCGAATACATCGGAATCCGCACCGACGCACTGCGGTTGCGTTGCGAATAAGCCAAGTTCACCGGCGCTTCGTAGCCGGGCACCAGCCGCTTGTAGGAGTTGGTCGTCGGATTGGTGAACGCCAACAGCGCCGGCGCGTGGTGCAACAACCCGCCA
>JAJEGS010000009.1 GCA_022819745.1 Candidatus Latescibacterota bacterium
CCCGTCCACCAACGCCGACAAGCCCGTCGCGGTGGTCGCGCCAAACGAACTGAGCAGGTAATCGCTATATAATTCTAACAGGTGTTTGTCCATACCTTGAAAATACCACTAAATGAGAAACTGCGTAACATCAGTAACTAATAAGCTACACTTACCAGCAGGGTTTTGGCCTCCTCCCCTGCGTCTGCCGACACCTCTATGCGGCAGACATATATCCCAGGTGGTGCAGGCCGATCATTCACCATCCCATCCCACACTAGCTGCTGCGTTTCCCCTTGCTGGCCGGAGACGACCCGGAGCAAGCGTCCTGCCAAGTTGTAGAGCCGTAGCTCAGCAGCGACTTTGGTGCGAAATAGATCGAAGGTAATGCGCAAATTGTCGTTGATAGCGTCGCCGTTTGGCGTGATGACGTGGCTCGATGCAACGAGATTGCGGATAGTACCTCCTGAGGTTGTGTTCGGCAAGAAGACGAAGAGGGCATCTCGGTCCGTGCGATCGAACTCGCCATCGCCGTCGTCGTCGACGTCTAGAGGCCTCACCTCTTGCCGATTATCCGGTTGGGCCGAGTTCGCCACGGCTGCGAGGAAGCGGGTGGGATTGTTCAGCGGTCGCGCCGTGAACATCACCTCCACCGAGTCCCGCAGCGAGCGGCGAGGCATGGCGACGATGAGCGTATCGACAGTGGACTCGACAGCTCCTTCGGCCTCTTCACCATTGATGCGCAGCGACACATTCCGCACTTGTCCTGGCACCGGTAGAATTACGCGATCGAAGCCTTGGTCTCTGACCGTGAAGGTCGGTTGCAGCACGTAGCGAAAGTCCTGCCACTCGCCAGCGATGGCCTCGCGTGGATAGATCGCGGCCTCAACGCCCTTTTGCACCAGTGCTTCGTCGAAGTGTAGCGTCACTGCGTTGAGGACCGGCGTGATTTTAGGATCGTCGGTCTCCAGACTCACCCGCATTCGCAATAGCCGTCTAGGGGTGGGCGACCGAAAGGACTGGCCCGACGAAAGATGCGGCTCACTCCAACCACTCCAGTCCGCCCCCTCCTTGGGCACTTCGACGATCTCACCCCGCACCACTTTGGGCAGCTTATTGTACTGCGCCTCCGTGATCTGCTCACCGTTCTTCTTGAAGAAGAATTGCTCCACATCGAGCTCATTGCCCGTTCGAGTCTGCACGGTGATTCGGGTCCCAGGCGGGGTGTCGGCATCCCACGAGATCCCCGTAATGCTCTTGGCCCCCCCGAGGTCGATGAAATCGGAAGTCAAGGCCGCTTGTGCCGGATAGCCAGCGGAATAGATGAATACTTCCAGCATGATATAGCCAACCCTTCTGTCCTGGACATCAAAGTGGTTCCAGAACAGATAGCGGCCGACTCGATCTTCTAGATGGTGGTCGAAGACGTAGCGCACCGGTGCCCGGCTGTTATCGACGAGCGAAACGCGCGTGTAGTCAAAGGGACTGCGGAATGCATCGTCCCGGGCGATCGGCGTCCCATCCGTCATCTCCAGATTGTAGCCGTTGTTGGTACCGCCGATTCCGAATGTCGTTCGGCCTAGATGATTGGGAGGCCACTGGTAGAACACGATCCGGCTGACGTGGAAGAGGGCACCCAAATCCCACTCGAACCACATCCCGCCATCCTGCCAGAAGCGATTGAGGTTATTGGCAATCAAGGGCCATGCATTATCGACGGTTCCATCGCGCAGCTCTTCCACTTTTGGGCGTCCCGAGCGGATCGTCCCCCCCCGATCAAAGGTCGTCAGCGCGATATTATCGCCGATCGCGGTCACCTCAATCTCGGCCAGCGCCGCGCCTTCCCCGACCTCGTGGGGCAGGAAGCGGATGTAGTGTACGGGCTTGAAGTCCAGCGCCTTGCCCAGCACCATGTTCTCGCCGGTCGCTACGTCCCCAAAATCCTCAATCGACAAGGGAATGATGATCTCCCCCAACTCGTTGGGCTCGGCAGTCGTGAACACGCGCTGGAATCGCCAGACATCCTCGGACGGAGACACCGTCGAACCTTCGCTGACAAAAACCGAGAAATCCCGGAAGGGACGGACGTCGAGGGTGTCGGGAAAGACCAAACGGATCTCCTTCAGCAGGACGAGGCGGCCCAGATCGATGTGTATCCACGCATTGTCGGGATCGGCACCGGCATCGGGCTGCCACCACGTGTCGTGGTCGTTATCGAACAGAAACCGAGCGTCGCGGTTGTTCGAGTGTGCCGTCAGGCCACCGAAGACCTCGCCACTTTTCCGGGTGGGATGTGAGAACAGGGACATGTTATCCATCGGATCGGTGTCCGTCCCGTACCACCCCAGCTCGACCTGTCCGTCTTGCCGCAACTGAATGGCCCCAATCGGGCTCGCCCACTGCTGCCAATCACTGAGACGATCGAAGCGGATCTCATCAGCCACGGCGTGACTGGACAGCAGCCATGCGGCCATGGCGATGATATACAAGCTCGTTTTTGCCATAGTCTTAACTCCCTAGTAGACGACGGGCACTGTCAGCAGTTGTTGTGCGATTTCCTTTTGGGTATTCACTTCGATCTGCAACAGATACAAGCCTGGGGGGACTAAGTTGCGGTCATCACCGAGACCGTCCCAAGACACCTGCTGGGCCGATCGGCCCCGATTCTCAGCAGCCAAGGTCGCGATATAGCGTCCGGCGACATCGTACACCTTTACGGTCACATCTGCTTCATCGACGAAGAGGACGCTGAACTCGACGTGGATTTCGTCATTCACCCGGTCCCCATTCGGCGTCAGAGCCGGCTGCATGAGGCGGACCCCATCGAGAACGGTCGTCCTCGCATCGCGCGAGAAGACCTGCAGACTGTTGGTGTGGACATCGTCCCGGGCATCCCCCCCGTCCACTGACTGGGGCAGGTTGGCACTGGCAGCATCGATGACCTCCCCGGCGAAGATCGTGGAAGAGGTAAAAAGGGAGGATTCGAGAGCGATGCGGACGGGAACATCATTGTCGCGCGACACCCGATTGGAGGCGAAGGAGATGAAAAGCTCACCATCGGCGGCAATCCCGTCCCCGGGCCAGACGCTGTCGGGAACCACCGCGACGAGGTCCGCATCGCCCATCCTCAGCCCCTCAAAGCGAGTGCCAAAGGGAACCGTCAGCCGCACGGCATCGAATCCCTGTGAATCGCTGGAGAAGTCCGCCGCGATGTCAAAGTGCAGTTGACGTCGCTCGCCGACGGGGAATTCTGCTGGCTGCGCCTCAGTCGTCAGCCCTGTCGAAACAGCATCCGCTAGGGAAACCTCGCCGACGAGCGACGAGGCGAGCAGTGGAGAAACCTCAAACTGTAGTGAATCGAGACGACCGATAGACAGCACATCGTCCGTCAAGAACGTCGCCCGGAATTGCAAATACTGGCGACCGTCCGGCGATCGGTTCAATTGGCCAGATGAGCGATAGGGTGAAGACCACGGCGACCAGTTGGTCTCGTCGTCGAGAACGACACTCCGCTGATTGGGATAGCGGACGGAGAGGCTCTCCCGTCGGGGCAACGAAGCGCGCTGCCATTCCGACTCTGTCGCCTCCTTGTCGCGCCCGAAGTCATCTACGACGTAGTAAGCCAACGGTGTGTCGTCAGTGCCGGAACGCGTTTCTATGAGCAGCCGGGCATCGCCTTCGGGGTCTTCGACCAGCACGTCCGCTTCCCGGTCTCGTCGCAGCGAGCGAAAGGAGTAAGTGATCTCACCGAAGTTGACGGGCTCGTCGAGTGGAATGGCGGTGGAAATGTAGCTTACCTTGGTCGGGACGCCCTCGCCATAGACTTGGAACTCGGCCATACTGTAGAACTGGTCCGCCAAACTCAGATCGAGTCGGATGAATCTGGCCGGCTGCAGCGGAAAGCTGACATCGACTCGGCTCTTGGTGTTGGACTTGGTTTCCTCGATGAGAGTAGCAAGCGTCCGCTTGGGGATCGGCTCGGAGCCTTCGAGCAGGAATTCTTCCGCCTCATTCTGGATCGAGAGACGATACGCCCGCGGCGATCCCTGCTTGTTGGGAATGCCGCGCTTATCGACGCCCGATTGCCGAGGAAAGAACAGGATCCGGTTGATCGGCGTCTCCAAAACGAGATCAAAGGTCCAAACTTCTTCCTGCAGCCGCAGAATCTGGTTGAAGACTTGTACCGGCCCCTCACCGATTAGCTGCCGCAGCGAGATTGCCGTCTCGGGATCGCCATCGATGACCACGGCCTCCTCGCGGCTGTAGCCACCGTGCCAGAAACGCGGGTCAACGCCAGCTTGGAAACCGAAGGCCTTACCTGTTGTCTGTCCCTCTGCCCAAGATAGGCCGAATATATTGGCGAAGGCCCCGGGTCCGACCATGATGTTTTCCCATGGCCGCAGCTCTCTGGGCTGCAAGGCACCCAGAGCGGTCGTGTCGTCAAGGGCGACGGCCTTCTGACGCACCTGTGACCACGAGAAATCCCCCGCCGCCCCGCCGATCTGCACGACGCGGCGCTGACCGGAGACCGCAACCGCTGTCGCGACTAGCAGGATCGTTGTGGTAAGCATCATTCGCGTGCGCATAAATCCTCCTCTTGCCTACTTCCTCAGTAGGACACCGCCACGATCCGCAGGCGCTCAAACGTCTTGGTCTGCGTTTCGACGCGCAGTCGGACGATGTAGTGTCCCGGAGGCAGTTCGTGGGCCTCGGTCCACGTGGCTAGGTAGCTGCCCGCCGCCTGCTCTTTTTGCTGGAGGGTGTGAACGAGCCGACCCGAGAGATCGTGTACAGTAATATCTACCTGTGCTGGTTCGATGAGGAATACGAGGTCGTACTGCAGCGCCAAGTCGTCGTTCCGCCCGTCCCCATTAGGCGTTACGACACCGACGCCCAGATCAAATCGGCCAAGCGGATCGCCAAGGGAACCGAAGACGAGGACGGAATTTGTGCCGAGCAGGTTGGTGGCATCACCGGGAGCGACCCGCTGCGGAACCGCGCCAACTGAATCTAAGAGCCAACTCTGAAACAGGGTCGTGTATCGCAAGGGCGTTGCTGTAAACCGCACAAAGAGCGTGGCGTTGCTCTCGGCCGTGATCCGGCGGCTCGGGAAGAAGAGCGACATGCCGCTGGCGTCAACAAAGACGCTATCGACGATCACTTGCTCTCGGTCGTCGCCGATCGACACTGATTCCAACTGAGCAGCGCCCGGCATTGCGATGCGCAAACCATCGAATCCCTCGTCGCCGGACAACTCCGCAGTCAAGGCGTACTCCAAGGTCGCCGGCTGGCCCGTAGCAACGGTGGCCACGCCTGCCTGCGGAAAGGGATCGCCGACGAGGGCGATCTCGGCTCGCGTCCCTTGGGCAAGGGGTGACGAGTGGGTGAACTCTAGCGCATCAATCCGGATCACGTCGGTCGCAGTGCCCTCGAAGAAGAATCTGAACTGGAAGAAGGGCCTCGGCATCGGCAAAAAATCGAGGCTGATCTCGTAGGAACCCGTCGAGTCGATCATCACCGGATTCGACCACGCACTCCAGTTTTCTGCATCGTATCTCGCCGTGCGCTCGCGGTCTATGAGGTTCTGATACGCCTCCTCTGAGATTTCCGTCTCACTGCCGGTTTCGAGATCGATCTGGAAATAGGACTCAGGCGAGGTGTCGCTGCCCGCCCGCACTTGGAACACGGCCTGCACTGGATCGTCCGAAACCACGTCGGGCTCGGTTGACACGCGGGTCGCGCGGACTGTTAGGCGACCAAAGTTGCGCACACCCCCTTCGTCAAAGCTAATGAAGTTTGAGACGTACTGGGCACGGGGCACAAACCCTCGACCGAACACCTCAATCTCGGCGATGTCGAAGGGATTCGGTTCCAGCGTTTCCAAGCGGATATACCTGACCAACTGCCGTGGAAACTCGGCCTCCGTCCGAACCTCGTTGGAAATCTCGACCCGTGCCAGGGTCTCGTAAATCGGCCGCTCGTCTGCGCCAAAAGAGCGCCCGTCGCTGACCTTGATCTCGTAAGCCCGCAGGAAGGCGGTGCTATCTGCCGGGTTGGGAAAGAAGGCAATCCGCTCGACGGGAAACGAGGCACCTAAATCGAAGACGAAGATCCGGCCGTCCTGAGACTGACCAGGAATCTGGAATCGCTCCCCAGTGGATGTATTCGACCTGCCGTCGACGAGAACGTCATTTGGCTGACCGTCGGCAACGCGCGCCCACACTCGCGCTCCACCCTCGGGTATAAACTCGTCCGGGCCCGTTCCTACATCCGTCCAGCGAACGGCAACGACGATATTCTCGTTGGCCTTGAAGCCTGCCGGTAGCAGCGAGTCGGCCGTGACCTGCGCGCCTGCAGCCACTAGCTCCATGCTCTGCCAAGTGTCGCCGCCCTGTCCGATGCGCACGGTCTCAATCTGGCCGCCCGCATCAATGCTGAGGAGGAACGTCAGGACAAGCGGGACAGCTACACCCGCGCGTTTGGCTGTGAGGGGCACGTCAGCGTGCCGAGACGGTGGCGGGTGGCTGGTATCCCCTGAAGACCTCGCGTTGGAATCCGTAGGTCAAACTTACGGTCTCCACGGGTTCATCAGCGTAGTTGAAACGAACGGCAACGTCGTTGACATGGACGGTCAACTCGGTCACATCTGGAGGCATGGGCGGAAATACGATAAAACCTTCGTGCTCCTGGCCACTGAAGATCATCTTGTCGGCATACATGTGGAGACGCAATAGGTCCTCACGCTCGCGCATGCGTGCATAGTAGTTTCCGGCCCAAGCCAACGCATACGCTCGGTAGTACTCACTGATTTCGAGAAATGTCAGGGGCTTGTAAGAACGCTTGCTGGCGGATCGCAACTCGATCCTAGACGGATCGATCTTGACCTTCGGATACGCATAGTTCTTGACCCGAAGGAGGAATACGGTAAATCGCTGAGGCGTAAATGACTCGCCTGGGGGGGTCCAATCACCGAATGTGAAGGGATTAGTGGACAGTGGTCCGTCGGCCGAACTTGTGGCGAAACTGCGGTTGAGTTCTGCGTCCGTCATCGGTCGAATCGCGATATCGAGTCTCTCGAAGACATAGGCCACTGATCCGTCGTCGTGGACCACCATGTGTTCGCCCTGCTCGGACCCAGGCTTGGGCTGGAGAGGCCCTGGGAAATAGCGCCCACATCCGAACGCAACCAAGATTAATAGGCAACTACAAAGCGCTCTCAAAACAACCTCTCCGCGCAAACTCAGATATGTGGTAGAAAAGTTAAGGAGGGAGGACCGTCCTCCCTCCTTAGACGAAAGATAGGGGCGTCTTTTCTACTTACTGCATCAGCGCTTTCACTGCGCCCCAGCTACTCCCTTCCACGGCAGTAGCGTACTCATCGGTGCTTAACAAGGTGAATTCGGAAGAGAATTCCGAGCTATGCGCCCCGCCGTTTTGGATGTGCGTCGTGATCTGGTGAGATCGGCCTCCGCCATCCGCCTCGTTGAGACTCAGGGACATACCGATCGTCTGGCCGGCTTCGAAGACCCAGCGGACGCTCGCATCGCGACCATCCGGCATGTAAGGATCGTAGGCCTCCATGCGAACTTCGTAGTTCACCGTCACGTCCGTGGCCAAGTGCCCGGCACCCGCTGGAGAGACCACAACGGCCCCCTCAACAGCGCCCGTCTCGGGACCCCACTGCATCTCCGCAGGCTGGTTCCAACGCAAAAAGGACACGAGGGGATAACCACCGGGACGAGCGTAGTGGAAGGTCCACTGCTGGTGTCCGGTGCGGAGGGCATCAGGTGCCTCGTTCCACACACCGTGGTCGGGATCCAAAATCAGCTCGAGGTCATCGTCGTGCCAACCATCGTTCAGCTCGGTGACGTCGGCGTTCAGCGTGTCATCGACGACGCGCGTGAATACATAGAGCCGATTGTCCGGCTCCGGTGTCCAACCGACGTGGTGAGCGATGTCGAGGTCGCTACGGGCTGGAAACTCACTATCGCCGATTCTGTACGTCGCCAACGACGTGCGGATTGTCGGCGACGATCTCCCGGAGTGCTACCGCGGCCTGATTCAGATCTACTGCGGCCCTGGTGCCTACCCCGGCGATTCTGGGTCTCTGTTCCGCAACGATGGCGACTTCCGTTTCACGGACATCACCGAGTCGATGGGCGTCTGGACCGAAGAGGGCCGTCAGCTAGGCGTGGGATTCGCCGACTACGATGATGACGGCGACC
The DNA here is from genome assembly GCA_022819745.1 of Candidatus Latescibacterota bacterium. The sequence continues at coordinate 8,205 of JAJEGS010000009.1, forward strand.
CCGATCTCTATGTCGCCAATGACCACGAGCCAAATTTCTTGTTCCGCAACGACGGGTCCCGATTCGCCGAGGTCGGTGTCTCCTCCGGCGTCGCGACGAGCCCCGACGGTGCCCCAGAGGCGGGCATGGGCACCGATTGGTCCGACTATGATCGCGACGGTCGCTTCGACTTAGGCGTGTGCAACTTCCAATGGGAGCCTTGCCGACTACTGCACAATGCCGGGGCGGGTCAATTCGCAGACCACACCGCGCAGAGCGGACTGGGAGGGCCGACCTATCAAACCCTCACCTTCGGAACGGATTTCATCGACGTCAACAATGACGGATACCCCGATCTGTTCCTCGCCAACGGCCATGTCGAGCCCAACATCGAAATTCTCGACAGCGCCGGCCCGCGCTATGCGCAGTACGACCAACTCTTCCTGAACAATCGCGACGGCACATTCACCGACGTGAGCGCGGCGAGCGGTCTAACGGCGTTCTCAGCGGGCGTGGGAAGAGGCTCAGCCGCGGCCGACTACGACAACGACGGCGATGTCGATCTGTTCGTGTCGAACAACAACCAGCGCCCACACCTGCTCAGAAACGACGGCGGCAACCGCGCCAATTGGATTTCAGTCGAGCTAGAAGGCACGCGCAGCAATCGCAGTGGGATCGGAGCGCTCGTCACTGTATTCTCCACTGACCTGCGGCAAATGGCCGAGGTCCGGGGTGGCAGCAGCTACCTGTCTCACAACGACCTGCGACTGCACTTCGGCCTCGGTCGCAGGACGAAGGTGGACCGCATCCTGATTCGTTGGCCATCGGGCGAATCGCAGACCGTAGGCCCCGTACCGGCAAGGCGCTTTGTGCGAATCGTAGAAGGCAAGCCATGGACGCCACTATGAAAGCACGTACGTGGTTCCTTGCCCTGATCGCAGCTCTCGTCGGATGCGAAAGCCAACGCCCTGCTGCGGACGCGCCGCCCACAGCCGACGAGTTGGGGCGGTTGCGACTGACGTATGAAAAACAACTGCGCGAACACCCCGCAGATTTCGAGACCCGGGTGTCGCTCGCCCGCGTGCTGTTCGACTTAGGTCACATGGATCAGTCGATGGATCAGTTCCAAATGGTTCTTCAGTCGGATAGTCTGCACGTGGGGGCACTGATGGGTCTCAGCGAGGTTCTGGCACGAATCCGCGATCACACCACGGCCCTCTCCCTAGCGCAGCGAGCCGTCGCGGTCAAGCGCGATGCAGAAACGTTGGAGAGCCTATCGGTGGCGTGGCTAGGAGCTGGACAACTCGACAACGCCCAATTCACACTCGCCGAAGCCATCGCGCTCGATCCGGCCCACCCGACGCTGCACAAGCTGATGGGTGTAGTACAGGCGGCTCGAGGTGATGTAGCGGCAGCGCAGACCTCGCTGGAGCGAGCGGTGGAATTGGACCCCACGTCTCACGAGGCGAACTTCGCATTGGGTTCTCTCCAGTGCGAGCGTCTAGGTCGCTGTGCGGAAAGTCTGGATCTCCTCCAGCGAGCCATCGCCTTAGCACCAGACAGCGTCAGATACGAGGTAGCAGCAGGCCGCGCCCTACTACAGGCAGGACGAACCCGCGAGGCTCTGCAATCATTCTCGACAGCAGTCAACCTCGACCCCTCTTCAGTGGAGGCGCATATCGGCCTCGGAGTGTCCCGAGCCAAGCTAGAAAAGTATGTCGAAGCGGTAACCGCTCTTGAGCAGGCTCTCGAACTCGACCCGGTGCATCCCGATATCCGTCTTCAGTTAGCTTCCGCGTACCGCCATCTAGGTCGTACTCGAGACGCCGAGGAGCAGCGCGCCGCCCATCGACGAATCGAACCGCACGTAGCTGAGATCGAGCATCTGCGTACACTAGCCCAACCAAGCCGCAATCCCAGCGCACACTTCAATCTCGCCCGTCTCTACGCCCGCCTCGGGCACGACGCGGGAGCCGTAAGACACCTGCGCGCCGGTTTATCCCTCCAGCCAGACAACGCCCGCGCCTGGCAGAACCTCGGCAATGCCCACGTCCGATTGGGTCGTCCCAGCGAAGCGATCTCAGCGTACCGCCAAGCCCTGAACCTCAAGCCGGACTATGGCTTGGCGTGGTACAACTTGGGCACGGCCTACGCCACCGGCGGCTACATCGACCTAAGCCGCGAGGCGTACGAACGGGCGCTGGAGTTGTCCGAGAATCCGACGAATGTTTTTATCGCGCTAGGAAACCTAGCGTTGCAACAAGGCGATACCCGTACCGCGGCCGAGCGATACGAACAGGCGCTAGCTCAAGATCCCGATCGGCCATCAGCACAGCGAGGTCTCGTGCTCGCGTACCGGCAGGCCGGCGACTCGGCAGCAGCAGCCCAAGCCATCGCAAAATTCAGCAACAAGACATTTACACCCTCTACCCCAGCGACGAATGGCCCCTAGGATCAAATGATGACTCGACGTCGAACCCTTCCACTCCTAGTCCCCCTGATTCTGGCGCTGTCGGCGAGTTCCCTAGGCGCAGACACATCACTCGTCGTCGATCACATCGACATTCCCCAAGTCGATTACGAACCGGCGATCTACTACGAAGAAGGCGACCCACTGCCCTATCTGGATTTCGAGCGCATCAACTGGGAGAGCATCGTCGCCAAGCGGCACAGACGCGTGGTGCTCGAATCCGACTATGTGCGCGTGGAGGTGCTGCCGGAGATGGGACGGGTGTATTCCCTCATCGACAAGCGAACCGGCCACGACGCGCTGTGGAAAAACGACATCGTGCGCCCCGGCGGTGCGAACAACCCCACTGGCTGGTGGCTCTGGATCGGCGGTATCGAATATACGCTTCCGGCCTACGAGCACGGCACGACCTTCGCACTACCCTGGACGTGGAAGATCTTGGAAGATCGCCCAGAACGGGTATCTATGTCGATGGCAACGACAGAGCCACTGACGGGTCTGATCCAGAGAGTCAAACTGACGGTCCATCAAGGCTCAGCCGCGCTGGAGACCCAGATCCGCATCCACAATCCAGGAGCCGACACCGTTCAGTTCGCCCACTGGGTCAATCCCATGTGGGCTCCTGGAGGCGAGAACGAGCTGACCGACAACACCGAGTTCATCATCCCCACAGCGAGCATCCTGATCGCCGACCGCTGGCAGAAAAACCTAGGACCGAGTCCGCAGGTCTGGCGCGAGAGCCCGTTGCGCTACATCCGAGGGTGGAAGGCCGGCGATATCATGGCCGACGGATTGACGGCCGGCTATTACAGCGCCTACTCCCACGACGCTGAGGAGGGCGTGGTCCGCGTCTTCGATCCCGTCCTCAACCCAGGTGTTGACGTATGGACTTACGGCTTCCATCCGACGGGGATTCCCATGGGATCTGGCCAGCCCAACAAGGGCTATGTCGAGATGTGGGGTGGCACGTCAGTGCTTTTCCCCGATGAGACGCGGCCACTCCCGCCCGGAGGCTCGCTCGCGTGGACGGAGTGGATGTATAGCTACTGGGGAACGAAGGGGATGAGTGCGGCATCGCAGGTCGGCGCGATTCGCGGCAGCCTAGACGATGGGTCGCTGAACATCGCCCTTTCGCCCGCGCTCGAATTACCCAATGTCGTCATCGAAGTGTCGGTAGATGGCAAAGTGACCGTTCGAGACACTACCTCATTGACTCCGGCCAAGGTCCTGCACCGATCCTACCCAATTGCAACCGAGGAACCGCTGGACGATCTCTCCGTCGAGGTGCGACAAGGTGCCCTCCAACTCCTGTGGTTTCCAATTACAGGAGAGAGTCGGCGTCTCGAATAGCTTTTTTGCTCAAGAGCGAAACACCGGCCGACTGGCGCGATGCACTCTTCTTCCAGACAAATGGAAACGAGACCTATGGCATCCAACGCTCCACCGTCACCGACAAGTGGCGATTCGTCTTCAATGGATTTGACTACGACGAGTTGTACGACTTGGAGCGCGATCCCGGACAGATGCAGAACCTCGCACCCGATCCACAATACCAGCCAGTCGTCGAGGAAATGTATCGCCGCATCTGGACGTTCGGCCTTGAACACGAGGAACACTTGATCAACGAGTATATCATGACCGCGATGGCAGATTACGGGCCGGGGATTGTGGCCGGAAAGCCTGCTAGCTGATCTCCATCCCCAGCGGAGCGCGACGACTAGGCTCCGATAACGTATTTCCATCCTCTAAAGCATAGCGCGGCGATGGGAAGTGATCCCTCAGCGGGTCCATACAGCGAGAGGTAGATGGCACAAGCTCCTGTAAAGGCCGGTCACGGCGTATCCAGACGAGCGGTACTCCTAGGACTGCTCGGCAGCTTCATCATCGCCGCCGGCGAACCTTTCGGCGTGCTAGTACTGCGCGGCTCTCCCATGGGTGCCGACTTCTCGACCGGTGCGGCGATCTTCCTCTTCCTGCCGCTTACTTTGATGCTCAACCCGCTGGTCCGCCTGCTCGGCGGGCCGGCCCTGAGACGTGGCGAGCTAATCACCATTTACATAATGATGATCGTCGCTGCGGCCATTCCCTCGTGGGGTTTTACCCTCAACCTGATCCCCCTACTGGGCGGCTTCTTCTACTACGCCACACCTGAAAACGAATGGGCTCAGCTAATCCAGCCGCATATCCCGCCGTGGCTGGTGCCCGATGGCCGGGATGCGGTGTGGAAGCTCTTCGAGGGCGGCACCCGAGGCGAGCCTGTTTCCTGGAGTGCTTGGGGACCGCCGCTGCTGATCTGGAGTCTATTCGCAGTCACCATCTATTTCATCACGCTTTGCCTGCTGGTCATCCTGCGCAAACAGTGGATCGAGCGCGAGAAGCTGCTCTTTCCCATGGCCGTGCTCCCCCTAGAGATGAGCGCCGTAGAACCGGATCGGAAGCTGCCGCCCTTCTTCCGCAACTATCTGATGTGGATAGGCTTCCTGATTCCCTTCCTGACCAACAGTCTCGAAGCGCTGCACAAGTACTACAATTTCATCCCACCGATCAACCTAGACGCTTCCATTCCGATCCTGCAAAATGCGATCCACCTGCGTTGCTCGCCCCGTTTTGAGGTCATCGGCCTCTCCTATTTGCTGAGCCTAGACGTGGGATTCGGAGTCTGGTTTTTCGCCTTCCTCGCCCTGCTGCAGACAGGACTGGAGCGCATGCTCGGCTGGAGCATTGGTCCGGTGCAGCCCTTCTCCGACCCAGCCTCACCCAGCGTCGCCCATCTGGCCCAAGGTGCTCTGTTATTCCTAGTGTTCGCTGGCTTCTGGCACGGTCGCCATCATTTGCGGGACGTGCTGCGCAAAGCCTTCGCCGGTGCCCCAGATATTGACGACCGTGGCGAATTGCTCTCCTACCGAACGGCTGTCTTCGGCACGCTGCTAGGCAGCCTGCTGGCACTAGGCTGGCTGTTAGCCGCGGGGCTAAACCTACTCACGGCCGCGGTTTTTCTCGCCATGTCCATGGTCATCTTCATCGGGCTGACGCGGATCATCGCCCAGACGGGCCTAGCCTCATACCGGGCCACGGTAGCGGCCCCCGTTTTTACGGTCAATGCGCTGGGCAGTTCTCTAGTGGGAGCGCCAGGGCTGACCATTCTAGGGCTGAACTTCGCTTGGGCAGCAGACGTGCGCACCTTTGTGATGGCCTCGGCGGCAACCGGCGTGAAGCTAGCCCAAGAGACGGCACTGGAGGGACGGCGACTATTCTGGGCCATAGCTGGAGCCATCTTCGTCACCCTAGCCGGCTCCGCCTGGGCCATCGTCGAATTATCCTACCAGTACGGCGGTATCAACCTAGTCGGCTGGCAGTTCAGCGGTCTGCCCACATTCACCGGCAACTGGATCACTCACAACCTCAACAACCCCCAACCGACTCAGTCTTGGCACATGGCCTTCACGGTCCTAGGCGCGGGCCTCATGGGCGTCATGTCCTACGTCAAAAACCGCTTCGCCGGCTTCCCGATCCACCCTATCGGAATGACCCTAGGCATGACAGCCCCGATGTACCATCTTTGGTTTTCGGTCTTCATCGCTTGGCTACTAAAGGCAGCCATCCTCAAGTACGGCGGTGCTCGAGTTTATACCCAGCTACGCCCTTTCTTCCTCGGCATGGTCCTAGGCGGCTTCGGCTCGGCCGGGTTCTGGCTTATCGTCGATTACTTCACTGGCATGACCGGCAACAGCTTCACGGTCTCCTAATCGTCGTCCGCTACGCACGTCAGAAATCATAGATGAATCGGTTCCCGACCCGAAAACGCGATCTTGATCAACAATAGGGCTGATGTCATTTTACCGACTCGGCGGCTAAGCCTTCGTCATCTGCCTCTGTCACGATGGAAGCGATATTTGCGCTCAGGTATTATTTCCTTACTTTCAAGTAAGAAAATAACCGCTCAAAACAAACACTCAACAAGAGAATCTCAGCATGGCAACAGCAACGCTGACAAGTAAGGGACAAGTCACAATTCCCAAGACCGTTCGCGATGCTCTTCAACTCCGCGAAGGCGATAAAGTCGATTTTATGCTTACGGAAAATGGTGAAGCACTTCTAAAGCCCATGACCAAAACCATAAAAGTAGATGAAATTTTCGGGGAGTTGTATAAATCTGACAGAAAGCCTGTTTCGGTTCACCAAATGAAGTCTGGAATTAGGCAAAAAATGAAGGCGCGTTTTAAGTGAAAGCATTAGACACAAATGTACTTGTTCGCTTTCTCGTGCGAGATGATAAAAAACAAGCAGAAATTGTGTACAGGCTTTTTAAAAGAGCAGAAAGTAGAAACGACCCCTTTTTTGTTCCTTTGCTCGTCGTGCTTGAAACCATCTGGGTACTCGAATCTGTATATGAAATCTCACGCGAGGAAATCCGCGCGTCTCTGCAGAAACTTCTCCTTATGCCTATTTTGATATTTGAGGCTCAATCTGCTCTGCAAAGTACTCTCTCCTCTGCCCAGACAAACAAAATAGATCTTGCGGATTTGTTAATCGCACATTCAGCAAAATTTTCAAATTGTGATGGCGTTCTTACTTTCGATAAAAAAGCATCTAAATTCACACTGTTCGAGCAGTTGACGTAATCGACATTTCTAGTTCCTACAGCACAAGGGTGGAGATATACACACCGCCATCGCAATGCTGCCATCCAACTCCTTAATCACGTGGAGAAACCCATGTACAATCTCAACGGCAAAGTCGCCCTCGTCACCGGCGCGGGCGGCGAACACGGCATTGGCCGCGCCATCTGCCAGCGCCTAGCGCGCGAAGGCTGCGACCTCGTAGTCAATGACTTGCGCGCCCAGCCCTATAGCGAGTCTGGCTGGGGCGGCCTGCCCGCTCTCGTCGCCGAAGTCGAAGCCGCCGGTCAGCAGGCCCTTGCAGTAGAAGCCGACGTGTCCGATGCCGACCAAGTCGAAGGCATGGTGCAAGACGCGCTCGCCCGCTTTGGCCGCATCGATCTGCTAGTCAACAACGCCGGATCGCGCCCCGGACCAGATCGCGTCCCAGTCGTCGATCTGAGCGAGGCCGCTTGGGACCAAGTGCAAACCGTCAACGTCAAGGGCACCTTCCTCTGCTCTCGCGCCGTGGCCCGGCATCTAATCGATCGCGGCGAAGGCGGCAAGATCATCAACATGGCCTCTACGGCTGGACGCCAAGGGATACCACGCTACGCCGCGTACTGCACGTCCAAATTCGCCATCATCGGCTTTACCCAATCCCTCGCTGGCGAGCTCGCCCCCCATCGGATCAACGTCAACGCCGTCTGTCCGGGCAACACCCTCACCGAGCGTACCCACTACATCGCCGCGGGTCTCGCCCAGCGCGACGAACCAGACTCCGACACCACCGCCGCCTTGGTCCACGACCTCGAAGCGCAAACCCCCTTGGGCCGCATCGGCACGCCCGAGGATGTAGCTCGCACCGTGGCCTTCCTCGCCTCGGACGAAGCCGAGTACCTAACCGGCGTATCGATGGTAGTCGCTGGCGGCTTTCAGATGTGAGATCGGGCTTGCTTACTCCTTGATGTTACGTACAGGCCCCTAGGTATGGGATGCTGGAGTCGAAGCATCTTATACCTCGATTCTCATGCGTAACGTCAGTTACTCCTTGACGCTCCCCAGCATGATCCCGCGCACGAAGTACTTCTGCACGAACGGATAGACTAACAGCATCGGTAGGATGGTAACGACCACGGTCGCCGCCTTGATCGTCTCGGGCGTGAACTCGGTGATGTTCGGATCGACCAGCCCCTGCTCGATCAGCTCGATGCTGTTCTCGATGACGATCCGCTGCAAAAAAGTCTGCAACACCTGATTCTCGTCCGACGCGATATAGAGCATGGCGTCGAACCAGTGGTTCCAGTGCGCCACCGCCGTCCACAGCCCAATCGTCGCCAGCACTGGCTTGGAGAGAGGCACGTATATCCTGAAGAGGATATTGAACTCGCTGGCCCCGTCGATCTTGGCCGACTCGGCCAGGCTTTCGGGAATGGCCTGAAAGAAATTTTTGACCACGATGATGTTGAAGGCCGTCAACATCTGCGGCAGCACCAGCGCCCATATTGAGTCGATCAGCCCCAAGTTTTTGACCAGCAGGTAGTTGGGCACAATACCGCCGCTAAAGAGCATGGTAAAAAGCACCAAGAACAGCAGTGGGCTTCGGTGGGGCATTTCGCGTCGCGCCAGCGGGTAGGCCGTCAGACAAGTAAAAAAGAGCGTCAGCGCCGTGCCCAAGACCGTGCGCAGGACCGAATTGGTGAACCCCGTAACAATCTCGGGGTTGGACAGCACCATGCGGTACGAGGTCAGCGAAATGTCACTCGGGTAGAGGTGCAGGCTCGCCCGCATGGCCTCAGCGGCACTGCTCAACGACATCGAAATAGTGTACACGAACGGATAGAGCGCCATCAACCCGACCAATCCCAACACCGTCAGGTTAAAGACGTTAAAGATCTTCTCGCCTCGCGTGCGGCTTACCATATTCCCTGCTCCCCTCCGCTGAGCCGCCGGGCCAGCGAGTTAGCCAGCACCACCATCAACAAACCGACCACGGACTTGAAAAGCCCAGCCCCCGTGGCCAGTCCAAAGTCCATCAGCACGATCCGCCGCAGAACGTAGGTGTCGATAATGTCGGCCGCGTCGTACACCATGGGATTGTACATGTTGTAAATCTGGTCGAAGCCCGCGTTGAGTACATGGCCGAGATTGAGGATGAAAAGCGTGATAATCGTCGGCACCAGCCCCGGGATGGTGATGTGCAAGGTCTGCTTCCAGCGCCCAGCCCCATCAACGACGGCCGCCTCGTACAAATCGGGAGAAATCCCAGCCAGTGCCGCCAAGTAAATCACTGCCCCATAGCCAGCCGCCTGCCAGATCCCTGTGACAATGACCACGACGATAAACCAGAAGTCGTTGGTGAGGAACTCTATCGGGGAGACGCCGAAGAGTTGGGAGATCTGGTTGGCCGGTCCGCTCTGCGAGAAAATCATCAGAAAGATGCCGCCCAAGATGACCCACGAGAGAAAGTAGGGGATATAAGTCACCGTCTGCACGGTGCGCTTGTACCAGGAAACGCGGATCTCATTGAGCATCAGCGCCAGCGCGATCGGCGCGAAAAAACCGAACAGTAGGCGCAACAAGCTGATAGTAACCGTGTTGCGCAGGGCATTGGGAAAGTCCGCCCCGCCGAAGAGCCGGGAGAAATTCTCCAATCCGCTCCACTCGCTGCCCAAGATGCCGGCGCTCAGGCGAAACTCCTTAAAGGCGAGCACCAGCCCGAACATGGGCAGGTAATTGAAGACGAGAAAAAAGGCCAGCCCCGGTGCCACCAACAGCAACAGCCCCTTGTGCCTGCGGTACTGCGTTAGTACTTCGCTCATAGTAGTCCTCATTGACCAAGCAGTGCTTGACATCCTGGGCACCTTTGTTTAGTTCCACCTGCGCCATGCGACGAACTTCCATCGAAAACTCGACCGCTTCGGCGCTGCTCTGCGGCCCCGCCGTACTCCTCTACCTAGCCTTTTTCGCCCTGCCGACTCTGCTCGGGTTTGCCTACGGTCTGACCGACTGGTCTGGCTGGACCAAAGATCCCCGCTTTATCGGCTTGGACAACTTCCGCGAATTGCTCGACGATGATCGCTTCTTCGCCGCCTTGCGCTTCACCCTCTTTGAGACAGCCATGATCGTCGTCGGCTACACCTCGTTGTCGCTAGTTTTAGCCGTGCTCCTAGACCGCATGAAAGTCATGCGCGGCCTAGTGCGCGGCCTGTTTTTCTACCCATTCATCCTCAGCATTCTCGTCAGCGCCTTACTCTTCCAATATCTGGCCAACTACCGCACTGGCGCCATAAACACCCTGCTGCGCGCCTTTGGTTTCGACGTGCTGGCCCAAGACTGGATGGGCGATCCGGCGCTGGTGCCCTACTTCATCCTCGCCTTGGTCCTCTGGCACGGCCTCGGCTTCTACACTACCATCTTCCTCGCTGGGCTACAAACCATTCCCAACGAACTCTACGAGGCGGCGCAAATTGACGGAGCCGGCCCTTTAGCCACCTTCTACCGCGTCCAGGTCCCAGTGCTCATGCCGATGATTAAGACCAACTCGGTCATCGCCCTGATCACCGGCATCAACCTCTTCCCACAAATCTTGGTCACCACCCAAGGCGGCCCCGGCTACCGCACCTTTACCGCCGGTTACTACATCTACTGGCTCGGCACGGAAAACGACCGCCAGGGCTATGCTTCGGCCATCGCCTTTGTCGTCTTTGCCTTCCTAGTCTTGGTCGCCGCCCTGCAAGTCGCCTTTTTCCAGCGCCGCGAGACCGACCTATGAAGCGCCGCCTGCCCCTCTTCGAGATCGGTATGCTGCTCTTAGGGCTGCTCTACGTGTCGCCCTGTGCTCTAGCGCTACTCAACTCGTTCAAGACCCTGCCGGAAATCATCCGCTCTCCCGTGGCACCCCCCGAGGCACCTACCCTCGAAAACTACCACTACATCTTCACCGGCATCAAGCTAGCCGCGCCGATGTTCAACAGCCTGCTAATGTGCGTTGCCGTCATCACCACCCTCATCGTCGTCGCCTCCATGGCCGCGTACTCCCTCACGCGCCGCCGTATGCGCACGGGCCATTTCTGGAGCATCTTCTTCCTCGCCGGGATCACCGTGCCGTTCCAGATCCTCATGTTGCCGCTCTTGCGCCAATTCAACTACCTCGGCATCGGCTACACGTACTTTGCCCTCTGGTTGCACTACGTATCCTACGGCCTGCCCCTGTGCTTGTTCATCTACAGCGGCTTCATGCGCTCCATCCCCCGCGACCTCGAAGAAGCCGCGCTGATCGACGGCTGCACGCCCTTTGGTACCTTCTGGCGCGTGATCTTCCCGCTCCTGACTCCTTGCACGGTGACGATCATCATCTTTTGGGGCCTCTTCACCTGGAACGACTTTCCCCACGCATTCATCCTCATGGGCACCAACAAGGGCGAGCTGGCCTTCGTGCAGCTGTGGCGCTTTCTCTCGGACAAGTACGTCAAGAACTGGAACTACATCTTCGCCGGCGTCGTGGTCTTGTCGCTGCCCGTTACTATGCTCTATCTTGCCATGCAGCGCCGCTTCGTCAAAGGATTGACTGCTGGCTCCATTCGCTGAGGACTCCACTCCCATGCCCCTTGCCAAATTCACAACCTTTGCCCTCGCCGCCCTCCTCGCCTTCGGAGCATGCGCCAGCGAGGAAGACGCCCGCGTCGTGCGCGTCACCCGCAATATCGGCGGCCGACCCGGCTTCCAGGTCCACTGGGACATCTGGAAGGCCACCTTCGAGCACCAGAACCCCGGCTGGACGCTGGAGCTGATCGACTTGGGTAACGAAGACGCCGGCGCGTACTACCGCCGCGCCATTGCCACCGGCGACTTGCCCCACGTGGTAATGACCCTCGACTACACCAAATTCCTAGCTAATGGCGACCACTTGCTCCCCATTCCCCGCGCGATATACGATCGGGTCGGCCAAAACTTGCCGCCGTTGCACAATGGCCAGTACTACACAGCCCAAGTCGGCCGCCAGATCACCGGCATCGCCGTCAACAAGCGCATCTGGGCTGAGGCCGGCATTACCGAGCCGCCGCAGACTTGGGACGCCTTTATCGCTGCCTTGCACAAGATAAAAGACGCTGGGTACAAACCGCTCGTCTATGGAGGCCGCGAGTGGTCGGCTGGAGTGCCTCTCTCCTACGCGATCCAGACCAACCTCTACGACCCAACCCGCCCAGCCGACGAGCCTTCCTGGACGGTGCGCCGCGACCGTGGCGAAATCACCTTCGCCTCCGACCCGCTAATGCGCCCCATCATGGCAAACATGATCGCGCTGCTCGACAACTTCGTCGAGAAAGGCTCGCTGAGCGATGGGTACAACGAAGAACAGCGCGACTTCTTCAACGAGCACGCCGCCACTTGGATGATGGGCTGCTGGATGAGCGGCGACGTCGAGCCGCTACAAGTCGACTTTGAAATCGAGTACTGGCCCATTCCCTCCATGACCGGCCACCAGCCCCTCTTCATCAACACCTCCAACCAGCAGCGCGGCTGGTCCATGACCTCCAGCGCCCAAGGCATGTACTACGACAAAGCCCTCGCCGTGCTCGAAGCCTACTACCACCCAGAAGTCTATCAAGCGTATCTCAACGCCGAGGGCATGTTGCTCAACGCCACCCAACTCGAAGGCGTCGATGGCCCCAAAAGCACCTGGGGACCGACCCAGCGCCTCTTCGAGCGCATGAGCACCAACCTCGACCATTGGGGTTGGACGCCCGGCTACTTCATCTCGATTGAGGACTACCCCCCCACCGGCTTCGTCCTCACCTTGGCCCGCATCATGCAGGAGGTCCAAGCCGGCAACCGCGATATTGACGCGCTGCTCAAAATGCTCGACGACGACTGGGAGGCCGGTCGCAAGGGCAATAAGTAATGCGCTCTGCCCTCGAATGGACGCTGGCCATGGCGCTGTGCGTCGGCCACAACTTCATCGGGGTGCGCAGCTACATCCTGCTCGACCGCTACTCGGGCTACGCCGATCACTTCAACACCGTCGGCGTCATCTTCGCCTTGTTTTGGGTCGCGCTTACCGCTCTCCTGCTCGCGCTGATTCGGCCCTTCCTGCGGCTGCCAACTTCGACTTTTGCCCTCATCTACGCCGCGCTAATGGTGGCCACGGTCATGCCGACTATGGGCTTTGGCGGCTATTTTATTCCCCTGCTCGCCGGCGTCTTCTACTACGCCACCCCGGAAAACAACTGGCGCGAACTGCTCTGGGACCACATCCCCGACTGGGCCGCCCCGCGCGACCTAGAGATGATTCGCAACCTCTTCGAGGGCGCCCCAGCAGGTGCGCCGCTGCCGTGGGATGCCTGGCTCGGTCCTTCTATCTTCTGGGGCCTGTTCATGGTCGCCTTCTTCTTGGTCAGCTTCTCACTCATCGCCCTGCTCCACCACCAGTGGGCCAGCGGCGAGCGCTTGGTCTATCCCCTAGCAGTAGTGCCAACGGCGATGGTCGAGAGCGTGGAAAACCCGGCCAAAAGCCTCTTTAGGAACCCGCTGTTCTGGATCGGTTTTTTCATCGCCGCGATCATCCCGACCGTCAACATGCTCGACCAAGTGTTCGACTTTGAGACCATCAACAACTTCGGCATTCCCTCCACGCGCATCTTTTTGCGCCGCATCGGCATCTCCTATGGAATCAACGTCAACTTCCTCGTCGTCGGCTTGAGCTACCTGCTCAACCTCAATGTGCTCTTGAGCGTCTGGCTCTTTCACATCCTCATCTATCTCGAACACGGCCTGTTGGGCTTTTTAGGAGTTGTCGTCAACCTCCCTGCCCAGCCGCACCAGCAGGTCTCAGTGCTGATGTCGCACCAGCAGATGGGGGCGCTCATCTTCCTGATCCTCTCGTCGCTGTGGATGTCGCGCGACTTCCTCAAAGACCAATGGCGCGCTATCGTCAGCGGCACCAGAGGCCCGAACACACACCTGCCCTCGCCGCGCACCTCGGCGCTGATGGGGGGCGTCGGCTTGGTCTATATGGCGTACTTCCTCTACGCCACCGGCCTTTCCCTCGTCTGGAGCTTGGCCTTTCTGCTGGTCGCGCTGTTGGTCTTCTTGGGCACGGCGCGCTTGCTGGTGCAAACCGGCTTGGGGCGGCTGCGCGCACCTCATTCCATCCCGCCGCTTTTTACCAATATCTTCGGCACGGCCTATTTCGGCGATAAGGGCCTCACCGCTATGGGGCTCAACATGGTCTGGGCCGCAGACGTGCAACTGTTCTTCATGGGCACTATGGCCCACGCCTTCAAGGTCTGCGAGGAGGTCAAGGAAAAAATCAGCGCCCGCAAGCTGCTGTTCTTCCTCGCCTCCGCCCTCGTTGTCAGCGCAATCACCACCATCGTGGTCTATATCTGGCTGGGCTATCAGCACGGCATGATGCACGGCTTCCGCTGGTACTACATCAACTCGCCGCTGAGCAAGTGGGGCTGGGTCGCCAAAACGGTCAACAACCCGCATCCGCCCCAACACCTGACCACCCTGTTCACCGGCATCGGTGCAGGACTCGCCGGACTGCTCTCCTTCGCCCAACACCGCCTCGCCGGCTGGCCGCTACATCCGGTAGGGCTAGCCGTAGCCCTGACCAATACCGTGCGCGGCGACTGGTTTGGGATATTCCTCGCCTGGCTCGTTAAGTCGATTCTGATCAGCTACGGAGGAGTCATTCTCTACAGGAAAGTGCGGCCGCTCTTTCTGGGATTTATCATGGGAGCCTGCGTCGGCGTAGGCGGGTCGTCTTTGGTCTATTCTTTCTACTACTTCTAACCGTTCACCTGCTTGACCCTGCCAACCTCGCCGCTCTCCAAGCGCACCTTAATCCCGTGCGGATGCGTCGCCGACTTGGTCAGAATATCCCGCACCACGCCCTCGGTCAGCCGCCCCGTGCGCTGATCCTGCTTCTGCACAATGACAACGCGCATCCCACGCTCTACATCGGTCCGTCTCGTTCCGTTCATCCCCGATCCAACCACACTGGACTCAACCACGCCCGGTGCCCGTCCTGCTGCCGCAGCCGCAGATAGTAATAGGCCCACGCGCCCTCCGGCGCTGGCAATTCGGCCTCGTCGATTTCCACGTCCCAAGAGTCAGGCGAGTCCTGCCAGACGCACTGCCCGTTAGCAATGATCTCCACCCGCTCAATCGGCGCAGTCCCGTGCAGGCTGGCGGAAAAATGCACCTGCTCGCCTTCCGCCAACGCTCCTTCCGCACCCGAGCGTATGCCGTTGACCGCATAGTCGCAGACAATCGGCACGCCCGAAGTCGCGTAGGTCCAGCGCTCGTCCATCGCCTGCCACACGGCCTCGCGGGTCAACTCCGTCGCCCGGAAACAGGTCATGCCCACGTAGCCGCCCGGATTTTGCGTCGGATGTCCTTGATGGTTGTCGGTCCCGGCGACAAAACCCAAGCGCCAGCCTTGGGCGAAAGCATCCTGCACCGAGGCACCCAATTCTCCTAGACGAATACCCCAGTACTCATCGAGCGCGTCGGCTTCAAAATTGCCCCGCCCCTGGACGATTTCTACCAATCTGGCCCGCTTGTTGGGAAACTCCCAGTGGTATTGAGACCAGTAAAACGTCTTGCCCATGACCTCGCGGTGCTTGCCGTACTCGATGGGCTGTCCGCAGTTGGGATGGTGCGGCACCATGACCACGTCCTCGTCCCAAGTCACTTCCGAAGGGCAAAGATCCGGTTTCCAGTGCCAAGTGCCGCCATCGACTTCTGGCGTGCGCAGATAGAGGTTGGCGTGCCCGTACGCATTGGAGCTTTCCCACGCGGGGATCGTCACAAAGCGGCCCGGCTCGTAAAACTCCTCATTGACCGCCAAGCACTCCGCCCATCCAGGGCCAATTGGCGCGTGGTCGGTCATCGCGATCACGTCGAGGTTGAGAAAGTCGCGGGCATAGGCGTAGGCCGCGCGCGGCTCCCGGTCGCCATCTACCGAAAGCCTCGTGTGAAAGTGGATCCCACCGAAGTAGTGGCCGCGCTCGCCGACCGTTTGCGCCGGACCGCTCTGAGCTTCTAAATCGCGATCGACGTCACGCGCGGTGATGCGGACTGGACCGTCGGCCTGAACTTCAATGCCCTCGGCTACTCCTCGACCGTCGGCACCAACTTCTACCTCATCGGGCAGCCCAGCGACTGCGCCATCGGCCTGCAAACTCACCGTCCCCCGGTAGCCGGGTATTGGATTAAGGTGATCGTCCGTCGCAAAAACTACAACCCTACGCTTTCCCTCCGCATCCGCCGTAGCAGAGACTCGTCCTTCCAGCCGCGTCAAGGGGCCTGGGGCATTGCTCAGGGGAATGGGGTCTCCCACCTTCTCGAAAACTTCCGCTTCGGGCCGCCGCACCCGCACCTGCAAGGCACCACTTATATCCGCGTGCGCCGATGGCACCACGCCAAGAGGAAAGACCAGCCGCGCTCCTGCGCTTAGCGACTTAGTAACTTGGATGGTACACAGGTAGAGTTCATTGAGCGGCCGTCCCACCAATCCGCCGCCAGCCGGCCCATCGCCGCCCCGCGTCATATCGGTCCAGTCGAGCGCCAACCCATGCCCCAGTACCACCACGCCCTCGCCGCCTTCGACAAAAGGATCTTCAAGCGTCCACTTGCGGGAATAGGAATGGAACGTGCTAATCGAAACCCGCACGTCAGCACCTGCTTCCAAGCCCGCCGGACAAGTGACGAACAGCCGCAACGGCTTGACCTGCTGGTCTGTGGCGACGAATTCCGTCTGCCCCTCGTAGTGTATTTCTAATTGCTCGTACATATCTTCTCCTCGATTAGACAAACTTCTGAGCATGTATCGCGAAAGGGAATGTCGTGTACGACTGAAACAAAACCCGTCCATCAAATGACAAAAGCTGCTTCAGTCTCTGGCTGTAAATAGGATGCTCTATCATCTCACCGGCCTCTGCCTTTTGCACCCATGCAACATCGAGCGTCTCTTCTCCTATTCGAGCGTCCCCAGACAACCAAGAACCAAGAAAATCGAATATCACTCGATGATTACTGAGGTTGCTATACACGCCGACAAGTTGATCAGCCGAAGCCACGACGTTGGCCTCTTCCCTGACTTCGCGGATGACCCCATCGAGGACGGACTCGCCTTCTTCAATTTGGCCTCCTGGAAATTCCCATCCCCTTCTTCCTGTTTTAACCAGCAGTACCTCATCTCCCCGTTCCACGAGCATTCCGGCAGCGACGATATGTTTTGGCGGATTCAAGTGCATTTGTTACTTCCTAAGTCAAGGCAAACGAGCACTTTTTAGACGTAATTAGTCTCGTTCCATGCCCCCACTAAAAATGCCGTGCGATACTGCCGCGTCGAGATCAGCCAGTGGCACAGTAGTTTTTCGCACTGCTCGACGATCTCTTGGTACGCCTGCTCGCCGTATAAATTGCGAGCCTCGTGCGGATCGGCCTCCAGATCGTAAAGCTCGCCGCAGTCGCCCCCAAAATCCTCCGGCTGATAGTGTACATAACGCCACTTGCCCCAGCGCAACGCCTTGCTGTGCCGATGCTCAGTGACCGCCACCTCATGCACCGGATCGGTTCCACCTCGCAAAAGCTCACTGATATCCGCTCCGTCCATGCCCTCCATCGCCGACAACCCGCAGAGATTCATAAACGTCGGGGCCAAATCGACATTTTCCACCAACGCGTCGCAAACCCTCCCCTCGACCGCAACGCCCGGCACCCGCCAGAGCATCGGCACCCGACACACCGCCTCCGAGCAGATCCCAGGGGCCTTTTCCTGAATGCCAAAAGCAGTACTATACGCGCCGTGGTCGGAATTATAGACGACGATCGTATCTTCAGCCAAGCCGCGTTCGTCGAGATAGTCCAAAAGACGGCCAATACAGTAGTCAACCTGCGTCACGCAGCCCAAATAGCCGCGCCAGATATTGCGCGCCCCTTCCTCCGGCGACCATTCCTCCCCCTCCCAAGCCCGCTGAAACCGCGCGTGCATATCGCGAAAATGCGGCGGTCGTCCCGACGGATCTTGGTAATAAGTTTCTGGCAACGCAATGTCGTCTGCATACATATCCCAAAACTTCTGATCCGGCGTATAGGGCGCGTGCGGTCGCGGCAGCGACACCTGCATACAGAAGGGATCTCCCTCAGACCCCTCCATAAATTCAATCGCCCGACCCACACACCAGTTCTCAACATTGTACTCCAATGGCAGTTCCGATGGCCGAGCGCGGAACTGGTTCTGAGGCAGGTCAACGGGGTGGAGGGCCGGGTAGCCAGTGATGCGAAAATTGTCGTTTTGCTCCAACAGACCGGCACCGGCCAAAAACGTTTGATACGGCGACAAACCACCCGCACCCGGCACCGGCGTCGAGGTACCAGACATCCAGTAATCAACGTGGTCCAACAGCCAATCGCGCGGCTGATTGGGCACATGCGTCTTGCCGATCACCGCCGTCTTGTACCCGTGCTGCTTAAAATGGCCGAGGAAACTCTGCATCCCCTCCGGCCGCGGCCCGCCCAAACCGAAGAAACCGTGGTTGTGGCAGTACTGTCCCGTGTACATGCTCATGCGGCTAGGCGTGCAGATCGGATTCTGGGTATATGCCGCTGAGAAGCGCATCCCCTCGCTGGCTAGCCGATCCATGTTGGGCGTCAGCGCCTGCGCGTGGCCTTCGCAGCCCATACAGGCCGCTTGGTGCTGATCGGATAAGATGTGCAGTACATTCATAAGCCGCACCTTCTCGGAGCTGTGAGATTTCTGCTAAAACAAATGGCTTTATACCAGTAAAGCTAATCGCTATATTTTGACTATGGAGAATGCGCCGTACGAACTGACAATCAAGAGGCAGGCGATCAAAGCCCTGCAAAATATGCCTCGTCAGAACGCCCAACGCATTCGCCGCGAATTGGACAAATTGGCCGAACATCCCAACCGGCGGGATGTCGATGTCGCTAGCTTGACAGGACGGCCCGGTTTTCGCCTCCGCGTTGGCGACTGGCGGATCATTTTCACGCGAGAAGATACGGCTCGGGTAATTGACGTGCTGCGAATCGTCCCACGCGGGCAGGCCTATAAGCGATAGGAGCACTCCATGAACAAGCCACAAGTTATTCTTGACAACACCGGACAACCTGCCTTCGCCGTAATCCCTTGGCGCGATTATGAGCGTCTCACACGCGAGGACGCGGAGGCGATATTGAGCGATGAAGAACATTATGATCGCGCCACGGCAAGCAACGACGAATCCTTCCCTATTGAGGTGGTCGATCAACTTTTGGCCGGACAAAATCCAATCAGTGTGTATCGCAACTACCGGGGTCTGACCCAGAACGCATTAGCCGCCGCCGCCAACATCAATGCGGTCTATCTCTCCCAGATCGAAACCGGCAAACGCACCGGCTCAGCCAAGACGTTGGCCGCTCTCGCCAAGGCGTTGCAGATGACGGTGGATGATCTTATTTGACCTCTCAGTATATTAGTTTCTTAGACGCCTTCTATGACTACCCCGACCTCGGCTGCTACGGCTCCGAAATCCGAATGTCGCCTTCTGTCAATGTCCGTTCCAATGCTCTGTCCCAGTCCATGCTGTCTTTCTCAAGCGTCGTTTGCACGCACCTAGGCAATTGTCGTCCGCAGATGTACATCTCAGGAGTGCCCCAGTGCTCCGTGCCTTCGGGAATCCTTGGTCTGTTCCCAGTATGCTGGATTGTCGCTTTCATGTAATGCACGATATAGGCCCGCCGAAACCGATCCGATCTGTTGGGTGTGCTGCGGTGCAATAGCGCATTGTTAAAAAATACCAGTGCGCCCTTTGGCACTTCTACTGGAATGGCCCGTTCTTCCATCTCGTCGGACACGGTCACTCTTTTTTGCAATAAATAATCATCGCTCTCGACCTGACTGTGATCTATCACGCCCAAGCGATGGCTACCGGGAATCACCCACAAGCATCCGTTCTCTTCGTCCGCATCATCCAGCGCCAGCCAAGTTCCAATCGTCGATTGGTCTATGGCGTCTCCTACGCTACTGACATAAATGTTGCGGAAATACCACGAGTCCTGATGCCACGCAATAGGCCGCCCGGTGCCCGGGGGTTTAAAAAAATACAGATCGTTTGGACAGAACAGGTCTCGCCCGACGATCTCTGCGACCGCATCCAACCGCCTTGGGTCGCGAATGTGTGATCGCACCAAGGCACTGAACCTGTGAAGTCGCGTTATACTGTTTAACGATGCAGGTCCAGAAGTCGCATCAATTCCGGCATTGCGTTTCAGAATTGCTTGCTTCTCTTTCTCTGTCAACACATCAGAGGTCTCAACGAGTTCTACGAGATCTTCGATTCTATCGCGCAGTGCATCAATCTCATAAGTGTCAAAGGCCTCTGAACGAATAAAGAACCCATCTTTTGCATACTTTTCGCGTTCTTCCGCAGTCAATCCATGCGTTGTAGTGTCAACTGTTGCCACAAACATCTCCTTTCCTTTTGAGAATTATTAACTGATGTTACGCAGTTTTGAGGGTTTGTAGCTCCTCAAAGGCGGATCGAATCGCCTTGAGATAGAGTCTTGCTCGCAGCGCGAAGTGCTTGAGTCGGTGCTTGCTGCGCAAGCCCTCCAAGCGCCCGGCGGCATACAA
>JAJEGS010000036.1 GCA_022819745.1 Candidatus Latescibacterota bacterium
CTCGATTTTGGCCCATTGGGCTTCGGTGACTTCACCGGTATACGCAACCATCGGATATACTCCTTTCGATGGTCGAAAAATAGCCCGCAGCCGCGCAAAAATTCAACCCGAATCCCTATCGGAGTTTTGAAACCAGCTCTATTTTATTTACAAAAAGAGAATTTGTTATACACCGTTGACAAAACAGACCACCTGCACGGCGAACTTGTCGCTAGCAATAGACCGGTCTATCTTTAATTTTTTGCCGAGGAGCTAATCAGATGATCGACCAAGAATTGTTGGCAATTCTCGCCTGCCCCGAGACTAAAGAGCCGGTCGCGCTCGCCGAGGAGGAACTCATCGCCGCGCTCAACAGCCGCATTGCGCGCGGGGAAATCAAGAATCGGGCCGGTAAAACCGTAGAAGGCAAGATCGACGGCGGCCTAGTGCGCGCAGATGGCGCGTACCTCTATCCGATCCAAGACGAAATCCCCATCCTGCTTCTCGACGAGGCCATTCCACTCCGCTAGCGTCCGCGCAAAAAAAGGGACTGTGCGCTTATACAGTCCCTTGGTCAACTTACATTATGGTGCCGAAGCGGGGATTCGAACCCCGACGCC
This sequence comes from Candidatus Latescibacterota bacterium, assembly GCA_022819745.1. The sequence continues at coordinate 600 of JAJEGS010000036.1, forward strand.
CGAAGGCACTGCCCCCTCAAGACAGCGTGTCTACCAATTTCACCACTTCGGCAAAAACTAGTTTGGCCTGCTACTGAGCCTCGGCCGGTGGCTCCTCAGCGGTCGAGGGCTCAGCGGCCTCTTCCTGCTCACCCAGCAGGTGCTCTGCTTCCGGGATGGCGGGCACCGCTGCTGGCACCTGTTCCTCGGCCATCGTCCGTTGCGTCGCCGTCGTCGGAGTGGTCTCGGCCGTCTGAAAGGCCACTGACTGCACCAAACAGCTAAGCATAAAAGCTGTGGCCAAAACGGTTGTGGCCTTGGTCAGAAACGTGGCTGCGGTACGGCCGCCCAACACGGAGGAAGAAGCCAAGCCACCGCCGATCGAGCCAGCCAAGCCGCCCCCCTTGCCCGCCTGCAAGAGCACGGTCACGACTAGGAGCACGCAAATCAGCACGTGAAAAATCGTAAATAGAATTTCAAACATAATCTTTCTCGAAATTGAGAATTACGAATTAGGAATTACGAATTGGATACGGTAATTCCCAATTCCTAATTGATATAAATTTAAGGTTAAAGGGCAGCCTTCACAATAGCGGCAAACTGCCCGGCGTCCAATGCGGCACCGCCGATCAAGCCTCCGTCGATGTTGTCTTGGGCAAAAAGTTCGGCCGCGTTTTCGGGTTTTACGCTGCCGCCGTACTGGATGCGCACCTCGTCGGCGGCTTGGCCCAAGTGCCCAGCGAGGAAATGGCGGATCATCGCATGGACCTCTTCGGCTTGCGTGGCCGTCGCCGTCACGTCGGTGCCAATCGCCCAAACCGGCTCGTACGCCCACACTACCGCGCTAGCTGCACCCGCCTCAATCCCGGCTAGGGCACCGCCTACTTGGCCGAGGACGACCTCTTCAATTCGGCCAGCTTCGCGCTCTTGCAGGGTCTCGCCGACGCAGACAATTGGACACAGGTCGGCTTGGAGGGCGCAGGCTAGCTTGCGGTTGACCAGCGAGTCGTCCTCGCCGCAAAACTGTCTTCGCTCGGAATGCCCTAGCAACACGTAAGAGCAACCAGCCGCCAAGAGCATGTCGGAGGATATTTCTCCGGTGAAAGCTCCCTGCCGCTCCCAGTGCATGTTCTGGGCCCCCAGCCCAATGGCGCTGTCGGCAAGGGCCGCACGCACGATTTCCAAGCAGGTAAACGGCGGACAGACTACTACTTCTACGTCGAGTCCCGCGACGAGCGGCTTGATCCCTTCGACCAGTTCGACGGCCTCAGCAGCAGTCTTGTGCATCTTCCAGTTGCCAGCGACAATGGGTCGGCGCATTTCAGGTTTCATCGTCGTCTAAGATCGCCACTCCAGGCAAGACCCGCCCGCTCATGCACTCTAGCGAAGCCCCACCCCCAGTGGAGATATGGGTCATCTCTTGGGCCAGTCCGGCTTGGGCTACAGCCGCGGCCGTGTCCCCACCGCCGATAATGCTCACGGCACCCTCACGGGTGGCGGCCGCTAGGGCTTGGGCGATCTGTTGGGTCCCCTGGGCAAAAGGGGCCATCTCGCACACTCCAAGTGGGCCGTTCCACACAATGGTACCTCCTCGGGCGATCTGGTCGGCGTAGCGCTGCCGAGTCTGGGGGCCGATGTCCATGCCCTGCCAACCGCGTGGTATGGAGTCGCGGGCTACTACTTGCGCTTGGGCATCGGCAGCAAAGCGGTCGGCGACCACGCAATCCACGGGAAGCTGGAGATCCAATCCCCCAGCTTCGACTCGGGTCAATAGCTGCCGGGCCGTATCTAGGCAGTCCTCTTCGAGCAGCGAATCCCCAATTTCTAACCCCATGGCCTTGAAAAAGGTATAGGCCATGCCGCCGCCGATGAGCAGGGCATCCACTCGGTCGAGCAAGTGCTCAATCAGCTCGATCTTGCCCGAGATCTTAGCCCCGCCCAAAACGGCAATAAATGGCCGCTGCGGACGGCGCAGGGCCTCGTCGAGATAGGAAATTTCTTGCTCCATCAACAGGCCACTGGCTCCCGCGCCCATACAGCGCGGCACCCCCTCGGTCGAAGCGTGGGCCCGGTGCGCCGCTCCAAAGGCGTCGTTGACGTACGCATCGCCCAGGCCGGCCAACTGCTGGGCAAAAGTCTGCTCGTTTTGCTCTTCTTCCGGGTGGAAGCGCACATTCTCCAAGAGCAGAACCTGCCCTGGCTGCAAGGCAGCGGCTTGGGCTGCAACTTCGGCACCCACGCAGTCTGGAGCCATGTCCACCGCACGGCCCAACAACTGGCTCAGGCGCTCGGCTACCGGAGCCAGCGACAGCGCGGGTACTCGCTGGCCACGGGGGCGGCCCAAGTGCGACATCAGAATGACGGACGCACCCTGCGCCAACAAGTGCTCGACCGTTGGCAGAGCGGCACGAATCCGCGTGTCATCGACGATCTGGCCAGCCTCGTCGAGCGGCACGTTGAAATCCACTCGCACGAGGATCCGCTTGCCAGCCACATCGAGGTCTCTGATGGTGCGCTTGGCCATGAGATTAACCGAAAAATACCGTCGCTAGGTCGTATAGCTCTTGGTCAACTACCTTGAGCTGATTGACTGCATCGGCGAGTGGGATTGCGACGATTTCATTGCCTTGCAGACTCACCATCTTGCCGAAATCGCCGGCGTGCACCAAGTCGATGGCGGCAATGCCAAAGCGCGTGCCCAAGACGCGGTCGAAGGCCGTGGGCGTCCCTCCGCGCTGCAAGTGCCCGAGCACTGTAACTCGCGTCTCGTAGCTGGTTGCCTCCTCGACCGCGTTGGCGACGAGTTGGCCGACACCGCCCAGCTTGACGTGGCCGAACTCGTCGAGTCCTCCCTCGGAGACCACGTATTCGTTCTCCTTGCCTTCCTCTGAAATCTGTGCCCCCTCGGCCACTACCACGATCGAAAAATCCTTGCCGCGTTCGTGTCGTTTGCGGATGGTGCTGACGATTTCCTCAATGGTGTATTTCTGCTCGGGAATGAGGATCATATCCGCGCCACCGGCCAAGCCAGCGTAGAGGGCAATCCAACCGCTGTGTCGCCCCATGACCTCAATGACCATCACTCGGTTGTGGGATTCAGCCGTGGTGTGAATTCGGTCGATGGCTTCGGTGACGATATTGACTGCGGTGTCAAAACCAAACGTGTAGTCCGTGCCATTCAGATCGTTGTCAATGGTCTTGGGCACGCCCACCACCGGCACGCCCATGCTCGTCAGCTTGTTGGCTACCCCGAGTGTGTCCTCGCCCCCGATGGCCACCAGCGCGTCCAACTTCATTCGCCGCATGTTATCGACGACGATTTCGCCGCCGTCTTCTTCTTTGAACGGGTTGGTGCGCGACGTGCCGAGGATGGTGCCGCCCTTGGGCAAAATACCGGAAATTTCCTCCAATCCCAACGGCTCCCAGTCGCACTCCATCATCCCCTTCCAGCCTTTGAGAATGCCGCGAAAGCGGTATCGGTATGCAGTAATGCCCTTGCGCACTACAGCGCGAATGACGGCATTGAGACCCGGACAGTCGCCTCCTCCGGTCAATATGCCGATCGTCTTTTCGGCCATAATATTCGGACTCCTTGGCTCGCGGCCAACTTTGAGTACAGCTTGGAGTTTGGGGGATTCCAAAAATGTCTAAATGTAGGAATTTGTTAGAATTAGGTCAATAGATCGTCCGCGCCCGAGCGCGCCAAAACAACGGCCCACAGGCGGTCGCTCCCCACGGCTTGGGCACAGGCTACCACGGTCTCCCCGGTCGTCCACACGTCATCTACTATCCCGATTCGGGCACCTGCGGGCAGCGTGGCCCTGTGCTCAAAGGCATCGCGGAGATTGGCGCGTCGTTCCTCTGCCGACAAAAGAGCCTGCTGCCGCGTATTTTTCCGCCGCCGCACGACTCCGTAGTACACGGGCACGCCAAGCACGGCCCCCAACCCAGCGGCGATTTCCGCGCTCTGATTGAACCCGCGCTCCCGCTGCCGAGCCGGGTGCAAAGGCACGGGCAGCAAGCAGTCCAGCGGAGCGAGTTGCTCGGCCAAGCACTCCCCCATGCGCTCGCCCAACGCCCGCCCTAGCCGCACTTGGTTGCGAAATTTAAGCGCGTAAATGGCCTGTTGCAGCGCGCCGGTAAACGGCCCCAGAGAGACGACCTGTTCAAACGCACATCCTCCATCCTCGGTCTGAGGACGCGGGTGGCGCGGCACAATCTCCGCCCAGCACGACCCGCACAGCAGTGCAGCGGCCTCCTCAATGTCCGTTTCGCAAACCGCACAGTGCGGCGGATAGGCAAAATCCAACAGGGCATTACCCCACTTCTGTAGTGTTTCCATTTCGCCCACTCTCGTTACTCAAAGACCACGTCATCGGTGCGCTGTAGTGCGCTACGTATGACAAAGAAAAAAACGTGCCAACCCAACGCGCTGCTCGCTTCCTTGCGGACTTGCTATAATTCACTCCTTTCTCGTATTTCCGATAATTCCGTTACACAACTCACACTCCGAACAAAGGATCAATTATGTCCTTGCTATACGCGCTTCTCTTTCTCGCCGTAGCCGAGGCCCTTCCCGCGGAGTACAAACTACTCCACGGCCCGGACCCCAAAGACCCCATGCAGGCCCATATATACCAATTGGACAACGGCCTGACGGTCTATTTGACCCAGAACACAGAAGAGCCGCGCTTCTACGCCGAAATCGCCGTCCGCGCCGGTTCCAAGCACGACCCCCAAGACGCCACCGGCATTGCCCATTACCTAGAGCACATGCTCTTCAAGGGCAGCCAAAAAATCGGCACCCTCGACTACGCAAAGGAGCAGGTCCATCTCGACCGCATCGAGGCACTCTACGAGCAGCACTTTGGCGAGACCGACCCGGAAAAAAGGGCCGCAATCTACGCCGAGATCAACGCTGAGAACCAACTCGCCGCGGCCTACGCCATTCCCAATGAACTTGACCGCCTCTACACCGCAATGGGCGAGCGCGGCCTCAACGCCCACACTTGGGTCGAGGAAACCGTCTATAAAGTGGAACTGCCAGCCAATCGTCTAGCGCAATGGGCCAAGGTCGAGGCCGAGCGCTTTCACGAACCCGTCTTCCGCCTCTTCCAAACCGAATTGGAAACCGTCTATGAGGAAAAAAACCGCTCCCTCGACAACAAGAGCCGCGTCATCCACAAAGCCGTGCAGGAGCAATTCTACAAGGTCCATCCCTATCGCATCACCACACTAGGCACAGTAGAGCACCTGAAAAATCCCTCGCTGGAGCGCATGTACGAGTTCTATCACACTTATTACGTGCCCAACAACATGGCGATTTTCATCTCCGGCGACATCGACATCGACGAGACCATCCAACTTATCGACCGCGAATTTTCTCTCTGGGAGCGCAGGGAGCTGCCCCAATTTCCCGACTACCAAGAGCCTGCGATCGACGAAGTGGAACGGACCGAGGTCAATTATCCCGGCGAGGAATACGTGCTGTTGGCTTTCCGCACGGCCGAGCGCTCGCACGAGGACGCCGAGACTTTGCAAATCCTCGACATGATCCTCGACAACGCCACGGCCGGGCTGATCAACCTCAATCTCAATCAGCAGCAGAAGGTACGCGAGGCCGGCTCCTACCCTTATCTACTCAACGACTACGGCGCCCAGTACTTGTGGGGCATCCCCAAACAGGACCAAACCCTTGAGGAAGTCGAAGCTCTGCTCTTGGAGCAGATTGACCTGATCAAGGAGGGGCAATTCGAGGATTGGATCATCCCGGCCATTGTCACCGATTTCAAGAAGAGCGTAAAGCAGGGGCAGGAAAACAACAGTTCTCGGGTCAGTTCCATGCGCGATTCGTATCTCGGGTTTGAGGAATGGAGTCACGCGGTGCGCGCCTTAGATCGCATGGCCGAGATCGAAAAGCACGACGTCGTCGAAGCCGCCAATAAGTACTTCAACGGCGCGCATGTCGCTGGCTACCGCCGCGACGGTGAGCAGGACATACCCGAGATCGACAAGCCGCCCATCGACAAAATCGACATCGACGCCTCGCGCCAATCAGCCTTTTTCGCCGAGGTCATGGCCATGCCCTTTGCGGAGGTCGAGCCGGCCTACCTCGTGCCCGAGCGCGACTTTACCACCCGCGAATTGGCGGGCGGCAGCAAGCTCTACTACGCTCGCAACCCGCTCAACGATCTCTTCGAATTTTCCATCGCGATTGACCTCGGCTCCCTAACCGAAAAGCGTCTGCCCGTGGCCCGCGAATTGCTCGACAAGTCGGGCACCCCGCGCTTTACCGCCGAAGAGTTGAAAAAGGAGTGGTACAAGTTGGGCACCGACTTTAGGATGAGCGTCAGCGACCAAGAGACCACGATTTCCATTGCGGGCCTCGATGAAAACTTCGCCGCGTCGCTCGCACTTTTGTCCGAACTGATGCACGGCCCGACTACGGACGACGCCACGCTTGCCGAGCTTCAGTCCATCATCATCGCGCGGCGCGACGATGCCCTCAAGGATCACCGCACCATCCACGAAGCTCTCTACCGCTACCACCGCTTAGGCGACATGGCGTACTACCGCCGAGTCCCCTCCAACGAGGAAGTTCGCGCACTGGGACGCCAAGAGCTTATCGACCTACTCAGCGGCTTGCTCTCCTATCGCCAGACTCTCAGTTACACCGGATCGCAAACCATCGAAGACGTACAGGCCATCCTCGACCAGCACTGCTCACTGCCTGAGTCCCCAGTCGAGCCGCCGCCCTATCAGGTTCTAGAGTTTACCCAGCCCGAAAAAACCCAGATCTACTTTTTCGACAAGGAAATGGCCCAAGCCCTAGTGAGGATCGAATACGTCGATGTGCCCTACCAAGCGGCGCTCGAGCCAGCAGTCGAACTGTTCAACGACTACTTCTACGGCGGCATGGCCGGCATCGTATTCCAAGAGATTCGCGAAGCACGGGCCTTGGCCTACTCAGTGGGTGCCCTCTACTTCAACGGCCGCGACAAAGCCGACTACAACTACATGGTCGGCGGCATGGGTACGCAAGCTGACAAGACGCCCGAAGCAGTTGCAGCCTTCGCCGGCCTGCTCGACGACATCCCCTCCTCGCCCGAGCGCTTTGCCGCCGCCCAGCTTTCAGTGCTCAACAAGTACCGCACAGAGCGCCTCGGCTTCCGCTCGATACTGGGGACTGTGCGTGGCTGGGAGCGCAAGGGGCTGACCGGCGACCCGCGCTCTTGGCGCTTTGAGCAGATCCAAGCCAGCGACCTCGACGAAGTGCTCGAATTCTACCGCCAACACGTCCAAGGACGCCCCAAGCTGATTTCGATCACCGGCGACAAGAGCAAAATGGACTTAGAGGCTCTAGCAGGGCAGGGCGAGATCGTCGAACTGGGCTTGGAAGACCTGTTCGCCTTCTGAGTCCTATTGACAAAGCTCCCCCCACCGTCTAGCTTTTAAACAAGTTTTTGGCGGCGTAGCTCAGTTGGTTAGAGCAGTGGAATCATAATCCATGGGTCGGGGGTTCGAGTCCCTTCGCCGCTACCATATTTCCCGTCGCTAACTTTGGCGGTTGTTGTTTAACACAAGCCCCCGGGGATCACCTCCTCGGGGGCTTGTCGCATGTGCCACCTAGATGATGCGGGCGAGCTGCAGCCTCAGCCCGTTATTTCCGCCAGCTCAACCTGTCGCCCTTCCTTCCCCGCCAGCTCCGCCGCCGCCAGAATCTGAACGCATTCCCTGCCGTCATACATCGTGATCGGCATCTCCTCCCCGTTGGCCAAAGCGTCGAAGAATTTGCCGAACACGCTGTATCCCGGTGGGACAAAGCTGCGGTGGAACTCTGACAAGGGTTGCCAAGCCTCGGTTTCCCTTGTGTAGAGCATCAGCGTGGCCGGGTCGCCAAAATCCAGCTTGGTGGAGGGGTGGTCGCCCCTGACCTGCACTAACGCGCCTTTGTGACCGTAAATCTCGGTGGCTAGGGGAGCCCGAGTTTCCGTCTCGCTCGTATGGAGCGTTACGAGTGGACCATTGGCGTAGCGGAAGACAGCGGCATTGTTGTCCTCGACCGGGAGTCCTTTGACGCTCGAGACGCCCAGAGAAACGACGCTCTCGGGCATACCGAACATCCACTGCATCCAGAAAGCGGAGTGGGAACCAGCGTGGTAAAGCGAACTGCGGCCTTCCGCATCCGCGTCGAACCATGGATCGCTGGGGTCGTTCTGAATTCTCTGAGCATCGAAATCCTGGGCGCTGTACTTGTCGTGCCCGTGGCGTCGCCGTACCTGCGTGATGGGTCCGAGCACACCGGAATCGACGATTTCCTTCATGCGCTCATGTGCAGGGGAGAAGCGCAGATTGTGGACGGGCATGACTTGGACGCCCGCTTTCTCAGCCGCGGAGATCGCTTCGTCCGCCTGCTCGGGGGTGCGGGTGAACGGCTTTTCGACCATGCAGTGTTTGCCCGCTTCGGCGGCGCGGATGATGTGTTCACCGTGAAGCTGGATTTCCGAGGCAATGCCGACGGCATCGATGTCATCGCGGGCGAGAAGCTCATCTAGGTCGGAGATGAATTCGACGCCGAAGTGATCGGCCGCGGCCTGACCGCGCTTGGCGTCGGCGTCCCAGATTGCGATGAGATCGACGCTGTCGTGTTTCTGCGCGGCGTTGCAGATGCCGTGCGCATGACCGAACCAAAAGGAAAGCTGGGCGAATCGGATGTTTGGCATGGTTGCTCCTTATCTCTATCGGGGCGTTACGGTAATCTGTAGATCATACTCCCAATCGAAGAGGCTAGTGTCAAGGCTTGTCTTCGAGACCTTGTAACTGATACATTCAGCCCCATGATCGACGAATTGTCACAGACCTACGCGCACTATGTGGCCTTGCGGCGCGAACTCTCGCTGTGGGTCGAGCAGAGCATTCGCCGCGACGGGCCGGACAGAAATCAAGGCGGCGAGGACGAGGCCAATTTCGCACTGGCCTTCTTTCCGCATTATCTGGTCAGCGGCGATGAGCGGATCGCAGTGCGGTTTCGATCGCTGGCCAACGACCTCAAGGCTTGGGTTAGAACCGAGTGCCTGCACGGGTACGAGCCCGAGGCCGAGGCCCACCACGGCACCGAGCCTTTTTTGTTGTTTCTGCCCCGCTATCTCGGACTCTTTCCCGACGACAGAGAAGCCGCCGCCCTGCTCGACGACGCAGCGCACCACATCGGCAACTGGATCGAGGGGGTGCCCGCTTGGTACGACTGGACACGCGACGTCTTTTTGAGCTATTGGATCGGCACGCGGACCGTCGGTGGGGCGCACGGCAACCGCGAGTTAGCCGAGCACTTCCGCTTTTTGCACATTGCGCTGGCCGCTTGGCGCGTCACGGGCGAGGCGCGCTACCGCGACTGGGCGCTGCGCTATGGGCGCAAGCGGGCCGAGCGGTTGCTCGCGGTGGACGGACGGATGCCCGTGTTGTGGGATCTGGACGGGCGTGGATTGCAGCCAGAGGATTTGCAAACCCGCGCAGAGCGGGGGATGACCGGCGACAACCACCACATCGCCGGCGACCCACTCGCAGGTATCGAAAATCTGCTGGCATCGGGCGCGGTCTATGCGCTGGGCGATCTCTTTTTGCTGGAGGGCGACGATATCTTTCGCCGCGCAGCCAAGAGAATCGTCGAGCCGCTAATCGGCGAATTGCTCGATCCCTACGCCGACCCGGCCGCGGCCGCGCTCTCCTACTACCGCCAGACCTTCGCCGATTCCTCGCTGGACGACGCGATGTGCGCGGTACTGACGCGACAACCCGCCGAGCCGGAAGCACCGTGGGCAATGGTCTTTCCCGAGGAGCGGAAGCGTCGCGAGCCGGGGGTGGGCAAACGCAGCGACATGATCTACTGGGGCCATTGGGCGGAAGATGGCTCGGTGCAGCCCTCGCGCGAGCCGAGCACCGCGGCGTTGGCGCTGGGATATCAATTGACGGGCGAGTGGACCATGGCCCGGAGGGCGCTGGGGACGGCAGCGACCAAATTCGCAATGGCCCGACGGGTGTTGCGCGGCGGGCGCGAACACGCCGATATGGGCGGGGCGATTTGCTCGGTGGCCGCGGGACACGGTCGCAATTGGGGTTGCGGGGCGGTGACGGGTTGCTATGGGCCGTTGTTGATGGGCACGCGCGAAATACAGGGCGCGGTGGTGCCGCTGGTCGAGTGGGCCGAAGGCCATTTATCCGAGCAGATCCTAGCACTTGTGCAACCACCAGTCAGTGGATCAGGCGCAGTGCTGTTCTACAATGGAGGCGAGAAGCGGCAGGCACTGGAGTGGCGCATGGCGAGGGCGACCGATTGGCAACGCGTTGAGCTGGCTCCGAGCGAGGTGCGGGAATACCCGCTAGAGTAGTACTCTCGACGACTTTATGGTCTCAACTAGCCCGTTATCCGATTCAACTACTGCTTCATTGTGGCTACAATATCCGCTGTCGATATTCTGACCACATCCAATAATACAACAACGACTATGCTCCTTATAGACGGCCTCGGTGACCGTATTCGCCGCCAACGCGAAAAACGCGGGCTCAAACAGCAGGATATCGCCCATGCACTCCAAGTAAGCCCGCAAGCGGTGTCGAAATGGGAGCGAGGGGAAAACGCCCCAGACATTAGTTTGCTCGGACCGTTGGCCCGGTTACTGGGGGTCTCGACGGATTGGCTACTGCATACTTGGGGTGAGCAGCCCGATGTCTTCAAGGCCACGGTATTCACTTCCGGAGTTAAGGGGGCCGATGAGAAATCAATGCGCTTGGATCCCAAAAATTTCGCCGCCTGGGCCAACGGGGTCTTCGCCGCTGTGACCTCAGCGGTATTGCGCCACGACGGCGTGCCCGTCAAGTACTTGGGCGACCGGTGCCTGTGTTTTTTTGCTGGAGAAGGGCAGAAGGAACGAGCCGTGCGCGCAGCACTGCTGGCCAGTGAGATGACCGCGGAAGCCCTCGAAATAGGCTTGAGTTACGGCTCGGTTTATCTAGGGGTGATCGGCCACGCCGATTACGAGCGGCTCGATATCATGGGCGAAGCCGTCTATATTGCTTTCCTAACGATGAACTGGGCTGGTCGCCATAGCGAGAGCGGTATGGCCGTGACACGGGAGGTCGCCTGTGGGCTGGACGGCAAATTGCATCTGGGACCAGAGGTGAGCGCAGTTTTTCCGGAGTTGGAACAACCAGTCGAGGTCAACGAGTTGCACGGTCTGGTTTAAGATACAAAGAGAATTCAATGGTCTTAGCAACGCAAATATCCGATTCGACAGCGGTGCCTTACCGGGCCTAGTTCCAGTGCATACACTGTCCGGACCAGCACTACGCGCTGACCGAGATAGTCTACGGCTGCAAGTCGTGTGGTGGTTTGCTCGAAGTCCGACACGATATGGCGGCGCTCAAGGCTCTGGAGCCGGACAAGTCGATCTGACGCGCGAATTCATCGTGCATAAAATTCGTCCTAGGCTATTCGGGGTTTAATTTTGCAGTTATTTATTTCACTTATTTTTAGTATAAGATATATAAATTTTTATTATGCTACAATTTCGCTTATCATTAGAGATGTCAACCAATTCAAGGCCATTCGATATGTCTTCGATGAGCTACAAAAGCTGAAAACTGCGTAACGTCAAGCACTCACCTAAAAAGAAAAAGGAGCAGTCCATGCTGACCATCGGTCCTGGTCCCGATCCCTACTTCGCCTACAAAATCCACCATGTCGAACGGGCCAAAACCGCCTGGATTCTCTCTGAGGAATTCGGCCTGTACGAAGCGTTGCGAGACGGACCGACGACCATCGCGCAAGTCAGTCAACGGATCGGCCTACAGAACCGACCCACGGCTGTGCTCCTAGCAGCTAATGCCTGCCTGGGAATTTTAGGCACGGAGGACGACCGGTACTATATCTACGACGTAATGCGCGAAATGATCCTAGAGGGAGGCCGGGCCCGCACCGTGCCCAAGACTCCAGACCCGGAAGAAGACTGGTGGTATCGAATCATGAAGCAAGCACTGCACACCAACGCCCCCGTGCCTGAAGCCTTGCCAGATTGGCTAACCAATCCCCAAGGAAATGAAGACACCACCGCCTTTGCGCCGAGCCGCCACGGCTGGCGCATTCTGTGGGGTCAGGCTCTGGCCGAGGCCGTGGACTTCAGTCCGTTTCGCACAGTGGCGGATTTGGGCGGAGCCACCGGTGGGGTGTTAGTCGGCCTAACCGAGCGCTGCCCGCATCTGCAAGGCATGGTAGTGGACCTGTCCTACAGCCAGAAAACCGCCGAAGCGGCCGTCCGCCAGAGCAAAGCGCAAGAACGAGTGAGGTTTCACGCCGCCGATTTCTTCAGCGATCCCTTTCCGGCCGGGATTGATGTGTTTTTCATGTCTCACGTGATCCACGATTGGGACGACGAACATTGCGTCCAACTACTGCGTCGGTGTCACCAAGCCTTGCCAGTCGGCTCGCCAGTACTCGTACAGGAATACCTACTCAACGAGGATAAAACCGCAGGGCTGATCGCGGTGTTCCAGTGGTTTGGGCTGATGTACGGGACGATTGGGGACCAGCGCACTGGGCCGGAAATTGAAGCCCTGATGGCTGAGGCCGGCTTTAGCGAGACGGAGTGTCGTCCCTTGGACCACGAGCAAGGGATTGTGATCGGCTGGAAGCGCTAGGTTCTCTTGAGGCAGCTGCTGGTCTCAGCGCAATTTCCGTCCGCCTTGTTTCTAGGTACTGCATTCGGCCACTTGTTCTACATGGGACTGTTCGTCGCCGCAACCGTCCTGCTGCAGCAGATATGGATACCTCTCGACTTCAACATCAACTATCCGTCGGCAGTAGCCGCCCTGTTCCTCCATCTGGCAGTTACCTACGGGCTCGCGTTCGCGTTGTCGAGTGCTCTGTTGCGCATCGCGGATAGCTGGGCGGTTCAGCTAGTGATCTCAAAGGGTGTTCTAGCCCTGCTATCGGGTGCCACTTTTCCCATCTCGATCTATCCCGAATGGTTACAGACAATCGCTCGCATGGTTCCGTTCACCTATGCTTTCGATCTTGAGCGCCGATCCTTGCTGCGGGCGGAAAAATTCGGCGAGATGGCACCGGACTTGGCCGTTCTGGCCGGCATGACGGTGTTCTATTTGAACCTGCGGTTACAACTGGCGGTCTGTTATGGGCGGCACTGGCTCTGGTCATGCTGCTAGCGCTGAATCTATTCTTAGGTATCGCAGCGGCCAGCTTTGTCATGGCCTTCAAGGATCACACGGTCGCCGCCTTGCTCTTCCACCGGCCGATGGCCATGTTGAGCGGTGCTTACTTCCTAGTCGAGCTGATTCCAAACCCCTTCAGATGGTTGGCCTACGCGAATCCGGTCGCTTACGCGATCGATGTTTTTCGCGGTGCTCTCACCGGAACGACGCTCTTAGCCCCTTCGGTGGAAATTGCATCTATCAGGTTACTGACTACGCTGAAACTGCGAATACTTTGGCTACCTTTGTCTCCTAAAAGCAACTATAAGGGTGATCACGACTTGCCGGTTGCTGATCCACCTGATCCACCAAGGAAATACTTGCCATTGTTAAACGCCCCTTCTTCCGTTGTAAGTCTCTGGGGAAGGCACAAATCTCTATCGCGTGCTTTGGCGGCAGATGGATTCTTGCAATTTGCCTGCTAGGACGGACAGTCCCTTCGGCAACCTTGGCCCAAATGAGAGGAGATAAATGAGCACGGCATATCCGACCCAGCGCATCCGTACACACTTTTGGCTACTCTGGATGATAGGGGCTGCGCTCGTCGTCGCGCCGTCTGCACCAGCCCACGAAAAGCCCAGCGAAAAGGAAGTGTGGGCCTTCAGGACGCATCTTCGGCCAACCATAGACGGCGTCTTAGACGATGCGGACTGGAAGCAGGCGACACCGGCAACGGGATTCATATTGATCGAACCCGAAGAAGGCGTCCCTGCGACCAACCAAACCTTTATACACGTACTCTACGACGCCGATTATCTGTACATCGGCCTCAATATGATTGATGCGGAGCCTAAGAATATAAAAGGACGCATCATGCAACGGGACGGCACGTTTTCCCCGTTAGACCTCGTCGGTCTTGTCTTAGACACCTATCACGACCACCAGAATGCCTACGGATTCTATATAAACGCCTACGGCGTCCAGAACGATTTTCGCGTTGAAAACGACGGGTCCGGTGGCTGGGGTGGAATCGATCAGAGCTGGGACGGCATCTGGCAAGCTGAAACCCATATCCACGACCAAGGCTGGAGTGCCGAGATCGCCATCCCATTCAAGACGCTGCGATTTCCCGAATTGGACCAGCATACGTGGGGCATAAACGTCCAGCGCATTGAACGGACCTATACGGAAAATAGCAACTGGGCGTTCATATCAAGAGACGACCGATATCTCCTGAAAGTGTCCAAAGCTGGTCACCTCCATGGACTCGAAGACATAAAACCGGGACTTCACCTAGAGGTACTGCCTTATGCAACCGGAGGCTACGGCAATGTGGGGAGTCGGTCCACAGAAGGCTGGTCCAGCGATTTCGGTCTCGATTTGAAATACAGCATTGCCTCCAACCTCACCTTAGACACCACCTTCAACCCGGATTTCGCTCATATAGAAGCCGACGAGAACCAGATAAATCTGACGCGGTTCGAACTCTACCTGCCGGAGAAACGCCCCTTCTTCCTCGAAGGCCAACAGCTCTTTACGGCGATGGATCTCTTCTACAGTCGTCGCATTAGCGATCCGGATGCCGGCGCTAAAATAACGGGCAAGATCGGCAAGAACAGCATCGGCATGATCGCAGCTCGGAATCGCCCAGCGGACGAGGAGGGCGATCATCCGCATTTCGGTGTCCTGCGTCTCAAGCGCGATGTAGGGGTCAATTCTTCTATTGGTGCCTTGGCGGTCGGGAAAGATGGTCCGCTAGGGCAACAGGCAGTGGGCAGCGATCTCGTCTTGAGCTTGAACGACAACGATAAGCTCTTTCTCAATTCGGCCATGAGTTTTGATGCAGAAACGGACCAAGACAACAAAATGTATAGCAGTCGCTTTAGGCATAATTCCGATCGCTTCCCGTTCGGAGTTTGGGGCTCTTGGATCGAGCCTAAGTTCAACGTGGATCAAATCGGCTTCATCCCCCACGATGACGACGTCGGTGAACGAGAATTCGGGCTCTATGGCAGCTACGGTTGGCGCCCCGATTTCCTCGGCATTAGAAATATCTATTTAGGGCAGGATCTCGTCGCCGAGCGGCGGACCAACGAAGAGGGGTGGGAATGGCAATGGAGCAACGTCGATGTGTACGTACGGCGGCTAGATGACTCGCGGGCGTGGTTCAGCCACGAAAATTGGCAATTGCGGTGGCAGCAAAAAAAGTACAACGGCGATTCCTTCTATGCTGGTTTTGACACTGGCAACGGGCGCAAGTACCGGCTCCGCCTCACCGGTCAACTGCGGGATCAGTACGACTTTGCAGACGAATACCTCGGCGATATACGCCGCGTATCTGGGTCGCTGCGGTTCGACTTGTGGGAGGGGTTCTTTTTGGACTCTAGTACGGAATCTGTCTGGGAGTATTTCCCCTCCGGTGCATTAGACGAGATAAAGCGCGTCTTGCTGCTAAGGACGACGTATTTTTTGCATCGGGATCTGTTCATCAGGAGCTTTTTTCAGCGCAGCTTCCACCGGGACACCGTCGATCTCAACCTGCTTTTTAGCTACACCTTCGGCCCGAACAACAGCCGGTTCTACATCGCCTATAACGAGCATCGAGCCGACACCACAGAGCGGATACTGCTGACGAAATTGAGCTACAGATTTAATTTCTGATGTCGATCTTGGCTTACTCTGAATCAAGCCGGATATAACCAGCCATGCGCCTGTACACCTACCTGCTAAAGCTCCAACTGCTCAACGCGCTGGCCTACCGATTCGAGTATCTGTCGTCCATTGGGCGGAATTTGTTTTTTCTCCTTGGCTCCGTCTTCCTCTGGCGCACCGCGTATCGCGGGATCGACCAAGTCGCCGGAGTCACTGAGGCGCAGATGGTCACCTACGCCGTCGTCGCCGTGCTGATGAATGCATGCTTCACTATCAGCATCGACAACGTGCTCTTCAGCAAGATCCGCGCAGGTGAGATCGCACTCGATCTAATCCGGCCAGTGAACCTCGTCTGGTACTGGATGACCGAAGATGTGGGTCGTTCACTGGCGGCAGTCACGCAGTTCGCCCTGCCCCTGCTGGCCATCTCGCTCCTCTTCGTGGCTCCCCCGCTGCCAGCGGGAGAGGGAGCGGGGTTGCTGTTTCTGCCGAGTTGTGCGCTGAGCTTCCTGCTGCTGTGGCAGCTAAGCGCCCTAGTGGGCCTGACGGCCTTTTGGGTCACTGACTTCGGGGATGTGAGTTCAGTGAAGACCAGCCTCGTCTTCGCCCTGTCGGGACGATTGGTGCCAATGTGGCTGTTCCCCGACCTCATCGCCGATGCATCGCGGTGGCTGCCCTTCCAGTACATGTTCCAAGCACCTCTGGAGATCTACATCGGCCGCGTCTCTGCCACAGAGGTCGTCCATATCCTCTCCGTGCAGGCCATTTGGGTCGCGGTCTTCGCCCTGCTCGTAGGTCTCGTCTGGACGCGCGCCCAGCGGCGGGTCTTCGTACAGGGAGGATAGGCGTGATAGCCGATGTGCGTCATCACTTGTCCGTTGCAGCCCTGTACGGCCGCCTGTCGGTGCAGCGGGCGTTGGAGTACCCGTTCTCGCTGCTGAGCATCTGCCTTGGCTTGGGCTTCAACTACGTCTGGATTGGCGTCGCCCTGAAAGTGCTGGTCGACCGGTTCCAACCCCTATCGGGATGGACCTTCTCACAGCTCGCCTTCCTGTATGGGCTGAGCCTGATGAGCCGTGGCGTCATGTCCATCCTGTCATTCCAGTCGCGGCAGATCGATCGCTTTGTCACGCGCGGCGAGTTCGACTTGATGCTGCTCAGACCCCTAGAGATCACCTTCCACTTCTCCTGCAATCGAATCAATGTGGTCGGCCTCGTGCATTTGGGCATCGGCGCGGGCTACTTCCTCTACGGGGCCCGGCTGTCTGGCTTTGTCTGGACGCCGCTGCACGTCGCCGAGGTACTCCTCGTCATTGCCGGCGGAACCCTGATCTACTGGTCCTACCTCACCCTCATCAGCTCCATTGCGTTCTGGACCATGCGAAGCCAGCCTCTCGTGGACGCCAGTATGGAACTGATGGCGCGCGGCACGTTCTATCCGCTGACCGTGTACCCGTGGCATCTGCAGGCGCTACTGACCTTTGTGCTGCCCCTCGGCTTCATTGGGTTCTATCCTGCCTGCGACTTCCTCGGCCAGAGCGCGAACACTTCTCTGCCCCTCGATGTGGCCCTGTGGACCCCCGCTGTGGGCATCGCCATGCTCGTACTGGCGCTGACCGTTTTTGCCGCTGGCCTGCGCCGCTACGAAAGCGCGGGATCGTAGGCCATGGCGCATATAGAGTTAGAGAAGGTTTGCAAGACCTTCCACGTGACCCGGAAGCAAAAGGGGCTGGCCGGTGCGGTGAAGGGCTTGTTCCGGCCCGACCAACGTGAAGTACACGCGGTGCGCGACGTGAGCTTTGCGATTGAGCCAGGCGAGTTGGTCGGGTTCATCGGCCCCAACGGCGCGGGAAAATCGACGACGATCAAGATGCTCTCCGGCATCCTCTATCCCACGTCTGGGCGCGTCTCCGTCGTCGGCCTCTCGCCTCAGGAGAAGCGGCGGGCAGTCGTCCAGCGCATTGGTGCCGTGTTCGGCCAGCGCAGCCAGCTAAACTGGGACCTTCGCTTGGGCGAGTCCTACGAGCTGTTCAAGCGGATCTACCGCATTGCCGACGACGACTTTGAGCGGAGCTTGTCTGAACTTTGTGAGGTCCTTGGCATCGGCGACCTCCTCGACACACCGGTGCGGCAGATGTCCCTGGGGCAACGCATGCGCGGGGAGTTGGCCGGTGCCATGCTGCACGAGCCAGATATTCTGTTTCTCGACGAGCCTACGATAGGCATGGACATCGAGGTGAAAGCGGCGATTAGGGCCTTCATCCGCGACATCAACCAGCGCCGGAATACCACTGTGCTTCTCACTACACACGACCTCGACGACGTGGAGGAACTCTGCGAGCGACTCATCATCATCAACCAAGGACGCATCATCGAAGACGGGCCTCTGGCGGCGCTCATCGACTCGATCACCCCGCATCGGTATCTGATCGTAGAGTGCGATCCCGGCACTGGAGAACCGCTGGCTGGTTTCGCTCACGCCCACGCAGAGATTCTCGAACGGCGAGACAGCGTCGTCCGCATCCGCTTTGCGCGGAGCCAAGTGTCGGCGTCGGCGCTGATCTCGGAACTGTCAGCCCGCTATCCAGTGCGCGACGTGTCCGTCCAGGAGCCCGACATCGAGGACGTGATTCGCACGGTGTATGGGCGCGACGTGGAGAGCTAGACGCAACTACTTGGGGGTCGGCGTTTGTTGATAGGACAATCCCAAGCATTTATGTTTGGGGCACAGTGAACCGCCCATGATCCCCATAGACCCCCAAGCCCTGTCGGCGCTTGCCGCTCTCCTTGGCCCGCGCCTGAATGAAACCTCTGAGGTGCGCCGCGCCCACGCTGCCGACGCCTCGTACCACGCCCCGCAACCGCCGCAGGCCGTAGCCTTTCCCGCAAGCGTCGAAGAAGTAGCTCAAATCGCCCGGATTTGCACCGCGCACCAAGTGCCGATTGTGCCCTTTGGCACTGGCACGGCCGTCGAAGGCGGCATTGTCGCCGTGCGCGGTGGCCTATGCGTCGATCTCTCGCGCATGAATCGCATCCTCCGCGTCAGCGCTGCCGATATGGACGCCACAGTCGAAGCCGGCGTCACCCGCTACCAGCTCAACGAACACCTTCGGGCACAAGATACCGGCTTGCACTTTCCTGTCGATCCCGGTGCCGACGCCTCCTTGGGCGGCATGGCCGCCACCCGCGCTTCTGGTAGTGCGGCAGTTGGCTACGGCACCATGCGCGACAATGTCTTGGGCCTCAAGGCCGTCTTTGCCGACGGCACCATCGTCGAAGCGGGTGGACGTGCGCGCAAATCCTCGGCTGGCTACGACCTGACCGCCCTGTTAGTCGGCACCGAAGGCACGCTGGCCCTTATCACCGAAGTGACTCTGCGCCTAGCCAAGCTGCCGGCGGCTATCTCCGCCGCCGTCTGTCCCTTCGCCGACCTCGACACGGCCGTCGCCGCAGCCATCGACGTCTTGAGTGAGGGAATCCCCGTCGCGCGGCTCGAATTGCTCGACGAAGTGCAAATGCAGGCCTGCAACCAATACGCGGGCCTCGATTACGAAGTGGCACCAACGCTCTTTTTTGAATTTCACGGCACGGAAAGGGGAGTCGTCGAACAAGCGGAAACCGCCGGTGAGCACGTAGCTCGGCGGGGCGGCGGTCCCTTCCGCTGGGCCACGGCCGAGGGCGAGCGAGACCGCTTGTGGCAGGCGCGCTACGATGCCTATTACGCCTCGCGTGCGCTCCGCCCCGGCTCCGTGGGCTATGTAACCGATGTCTGCGTGCCGATTACGGCCCTCGCCCGCTGCATCCACCAAACGAGAGCCGCGCTGGCCGACCTCGACTTTCCCGCGCCGCTCTTTGGCCACGTCGGCGACGGCAACTTCCACGTCGTCTGTCTCATCGAACCGGGCAATGCCGAGGAACTAGTGCAAGTGCAGCGGCTAGGCGAACAAATCGTCGAGTGGGCGCTCCAAGCCGGGGGAACCTGCACCGGCGAACACGGCATCGGCCTAGGCAAAATCGACGCGCTCGAAGCCGAGTGCGGCCCGGGCGTCGAGGTCATGCGCCGCATCAAAAAAGCACTCGACCCAGATAATCTGATGAACCCCGGCAAAATCCTGCGCATCTAAAGCCACCATTCCCCTCAACCTAGAGAGATCGCCATGAAAATCACCAACGTCGAATTCTTCCACCTCAATCCGCGCCTCTGCGACCGCTACCAAGGCCACGAGGTCCGTTTCTCCGGCATCGACACCCAGACCGTCTTCCGCGTAACTCTCGACAACGGCGTCATCGGCTACGGCGACGAGCGCGGCCACACCTCGCTTTCCGAGGCGCAAATCGCGGGCATGATCGACCAATCGCCGTTCAACTATGTCGCTGGTGCGCTCAGCACCGGCCTGATGGGCGCGCTGTACGACGCTATGGGCAAGGCCATCGAAGAGCCAGCGTACAAGCTGTTGGGCCAAAAGGTGCGCGACCGCGTACCCGTGGCGGCGTGGACCCGGCCCGCAGCCCCCGAAGACTTTGCCAGCGAAATCCAGCGCGCCGCCGGAGAGGGCTACACCATCTTCAAGATGCACTCGGCCGAACAGCACGACGTGATCGAACAGACGCGCGCCGCCCAAGAAGTCGCGCCGACTGGCTTTAAGGTCCACTGGGACTTCAACCACAATCGGCCCTCTACGGCCGTGCTGCACATTGTCGATGAACTGGAAAAATTTCCGGTCGTCGGCTTCTTGGAAGATCCGCTTTATCCCTACGACATCGAGGGCTGGCGCTTGTTGCGCTCCAAGACCTCCCTGCCGCTTTTGATGCACGTGCCACAACTCGGAGGCGGCCCGGAGATCCAGCGGGATGTGGCCGACCTCTACATGATCGGCGAAATGGGCATTGGCCAATCCATCCGCCGAGGCTTGGCCGCGGCGGCCGCCGGCCTTTCGACTGTGGTCCAGCTCACCGGCGGCACCCTGTGCAAGGCCATGGCCATGCACTTGGGCGCGGTCATTCCCAATGTCTCGCATTCGACGAACTTAGACGACCAGTACGCCGAGGATGTGACCGGCGGCCGCCTCGAAGTCAGCGAAGGCAGCACGCCGGTACCCGAGGGACCGGGGCTAGGCGTAGAGGTCGATGAACAGATACTAGCAGAGCTAGCCGCGCGGCCCAAGAGCGAACTGCCGCGTCACGTCGGCGTCTTGCACCTGCCCGGCGGCACCACGTACTACACCCCAAGCATCCCGTCGGTCGAGCGACTGACCGGATTTGTCGAGGGCAATGTGCGCGGCGTGCGCACCGAGGTCTGGAACGATGACGGGTCCGAGGAATTCGCTCGCATTTATGAACAGGTGCAAAAAGCCGGGAAAGTCAAAGCCTAAGAGACCCTCTTAAAATTTTACATCTGCGCCCATCTGCGGATAACTCACATTTAGGAGAACCCCATGCTCGACCAACTCGCCTATCTTCGCGACGCCCAGACCGGGCGCGCCTCGTCCTGGGAAGAAACCGGCCGCAACAGCGACGCCTGGTGGATCGAACCCGGCGAGAGCGCAGTCCTCGCCGACATCAAAGGTCCCGGTCGCATCACCCACCTGTGGCTGACCCAATCCAACCACTACCGCGAGTGCTTGCTCAAGATCACTTGGGACGACGCGGACCACCCCAGCGTGGTGTGCCCTTTGGGCGATTTCTTCGGCCTCGGCCACGGCATCGTCAACTCCTATCAGTCCCTGCTCTTTTCGGCCTCGACGCGCAGTAACAATGTTTTTAACACCGGCTGTGCCCTCAACGCGTACGCGCAAATGCCCTTCCGCCAGCGCGCCGTCGTCGAGTTGGTCAACGAAAGCAGCGAGCGGCACCGCCAGTACTTCTACGTGGATTACGAGACCGGCGACGTGCCGAGCGAGGCTGGGTACTTCCACGCCGAGTTCCGCCGCGAAAACCCCTTTGGCGGCTGGGGCCACGAAATCCGCGTCAACTCGCCAGAGGCCAACATCGTCAACAAGGAACAGACCGCTTGGGACAACAACTACGTCATCTTGGAAACCCAAGGCCGCGGCCACTACATCGGCTGCAACATCAGCATCACCAACTTCCAAGGTACTTGGTGGGGCGAGGGCGACGACATGATCTGGGTCGATGGCTATAAGTGGCCCCCCGAGCTGCACGGCACCGGCAGCGAGGACTACCTCAACCAAGCGTGGGGCATGCAGGACAACGCCTTTTTGCGCAACGGCTCCTCCATCCACGAAGACAACACCAACGGCTACCAAACGTCTTACGTCCACCACCTCGAAAACCCCGTCCATTTCCAGCGGGAAATCAAGGCCACCATCGAACACGGCCACGGCAACCACCTCTGCAACGAGATGAGCAGCGTCGCCTACTGGTACGCCGCCGAACCCACCCGCGTGGTCGAACCTCCCGCCGTCGCCCAGCGCATGCCCGTCCTGCGCGACGACCAAGGCCAGTGGCTGTACGATCCAGAGAATCAAATCACCAGTAGGAAAATTCGCCCCAACGCGGAAATGGAGCAGATGAAAACGCAATGGGCGGCCAAAGAATCATCCACGTAGGGGCGATTCGCGATTCGCCCCTACACCCGTCCATGTAGGAAATAATGTGCTAACGAAAGCGGCCAAAGCTCAGATCGTCCTCGACGTACTCCAGCGGCTCTATCCCAATCCGTCGGTGCCGCTCAAGCGTCGAGACCCCTACACGCATCTGATTGCCGTGTTGCTTTCGGCGCAGTGTACGGATGCGCGCGTCAACCAAGTAACGCCCGCGCTCTTTGCCCGCGCCGACCGGCCCGAACGCATGATCGAGCTAGCCGTAGAGGAGATCGAGCAGATCATTCGCCCCTGCGGACTGGCCCCGCGCAAGTCCAAGGCCATCTGGGAGCTGTCGCAAATCCTGCTCGCCGAACACGACGGCCAAGTCCCGCCCGATCTGGACGCACTCGAACGCCTGCCGGGGGTGGGGCACAAAACCGCGCAAGTCGTGCTCGCGCAGAACTTCGGCGTGCCGACCTTTCCCGTGGATACCCACATCCATCGGCTGATCTACCGCTGGGGCCTGTCCAACGGCAAGAACGTCGAGCAGACGGAACGGGACTGCAAACGCCTTTTCCCCCAAGAACGCTGGAATGACCTGCACCTGCAAATCATCTACTTTGGCCGCGAGCACTGTCCAGCGCGCGGGCACCAACCGGCCGAGTGTCTTTTGTGCAGCAGGATAGGCCGCAAGAGCCTGTTCAAGTAATTAGAGCAAAAGAGGTCGTCATGCCTGAATCGAATTACAAACAAAGCTATTTGCCAGCGAAAAACGGGACGCGTGCAGATGAATTGGCGCACTTTGACCGAATCACCTCGCGGCGGCACTTCCTAGCGACCGTAGGCAAGGGAGCAGCGCTAGCAGGCCTCGGCGTCTTTGGCGCTGGTCCAAGCTACAGCGAGGGACCTGTTCAACCAGCGACCGATGGGATTGGGCTGCCCAAGCCGGACATGATCGTCCACTCGCAACACCCATTCAACGGCGAGTTTCCCCCGCATCTACTCGCCGCAGACGTCACGCCAACCGCTCGCCATTTCGTGCGCAACAACGGCAGCATCCCCGAACGCGCCCTGCGCCGTGATGCCCAAGGCTGGAGCCTGACCGTTGACGGCGAGGTCCGCAACCAACGCGCCTTCTCACTAGACGATTTGCACAGCCTGCCACAAGTCACCCTGCAGGTGGTGTTGGAATGCGCCGGGAATGGTCGAAGCGCATTCGCGCCCACGGTGGGCGGTACACAGTGGATTCGCGGGGCCGTGGCCTGTAGCGAGTGGACGGGCGTGCGCCTGCGCGACGTGTTGCAAGCGGCCGAAGTAACCGAGAAGGCCGTGTACCTCGCCAACTACGGCGAAGACGATCCTCCGTTTTCGCGCGGCATTCCCATCGAGAAAGCCATGGACGAGCACACGTTAATCGCGCTCAAAATGAACGGCGAGCCGCTGCCGGCGGCCCACGGATTCCCAGCGCGGTTGCTCGTTCCAGGTTGGATCGGCAGCTCCATGCAGAAGTGGCTCAACCGCATCTGGGTGCGCGACACCGTTCACGACTCTGAGAAAATGAGCGGCTATTCCTACCGCGTCCCAGCCTATCCAATCGCCCCCGGAGACCAGCCGCCGGAAGCCGACATGGTCATTGCCACCTCGTGGGTCGTCAAGTCGCTCATCACCGCGCCGCAAGCCAACGCGACCGTCCAAGCGGGCGTTCCACTCAGCGCTAGCGGGCACGCTTGGGCCGGCGAGCTCAGCGTGGCCAAGGTGCTCGTCTCCACCGACCTCGGCATCCACTGGCAAGAGGCCGAGTTGACCCCACCAGCCAATAAATACGCCTGGTATGGTTGGAGCGCCGACCTAACCTTTGCGAGCAAGGGCTACTACGAAATCTGGGCGCGGGCGTTTGACGATGCGGGCAACGCCCAGCCTTTCCGCCAGCCTTGGAACCCCAAAGGCTACCTCGGCAACGTCATTCACCGAGTGCCAGTCGTGGTCTCGGCGTGAGTGCAGACAAAACGCGAAAGGAACCGAACATGAGTGATAACCTGCGGCTGTTGTCCATCGGCGCACATCCAGCCGATATCTTCGACCAATCGGGCGGCACCATGGCCCATCACGTCGCCCGTGGCGATTGGGTCGGTTGCGTGGTGCTCACGCACGGAGCGAGAGTCCACGACAAAGTGATCAGCGACGAGATGTTCCACCGGGCAGAAGTCCCGCAAGCCGACCAACTAACGGCGCTAATGGCCGAGCGCGCCGATGTCAAGGCCGATGAAGTGCGGCGGGCCTGTGCCCTGCTCGGCGTCGAGGAAATCCACTTTTTCGGAGCCGACGACGCGGTGTTGCGAGTTACAGAGGAGGCCGTGCGCCGCCTAGCGCGGTTGGTCCGCCAACTGCGGCCAGATGTGGTGCTGACTCACTTTCCCAAGGAGGGCGACGGGCTGACCAACGCCCATGCCGTCTGTGGGCAAATCGTCCTCCACGCGCTCGCGCTGGCCAATGGGGTTGATCCCGGCGACAGCCGTCCGCCGCATCGGGTCGCCCAAGTTTTCTATTTCGGCACCGGGGCTGCCTCGATTCCGCGCAGTGTCTGGGATTCGGAGGGCGGCTACTACAACGATGTCTTTATCGACATTACCGACGTAGTCACCAAGAAGCTAGCAGCACTGGATTGCCTAGAAAGCCAAGGCTACGGCGGAGCGTATGCGCGCAAGCGGATCGAGACCAGCGACGGAGCCTTCGGCACAGCCGCTGGATGCGCGTACGCCGAGGGCTTTATCAAAGCCAACGCCGAGACCCATTACCATCTGCCACTGACCGATCACGCTATAAAGAAAGCGCGGATGTCGGATCACGAGCATATCGCCGAACAGTCGTTCAAGGTCCAGACGGATTGATCCTTACTGCATCCCGGCCAGCCGCTCCGCCAAGTCCTCCTGCGTCGTCCCAATGTCGAGTGAGCCAATGTCCCGGCCGTCCAAGTTGTTGGCTAATCCGCTCGGATCGGCGGGCGTCGTCGGCTTGGCCGCTACGCCCACCTCGTCGAGCAATTCGTGAATTTTGTCGGCGCGAATGCCGAAGCCCAAGGCAGCTTGTGAGATGCGCGCAGGGGTACCGACTATGCTGAGCACCACATTCTCAATACCCGCGTTGTTGATGGCCACCACTTGGCCAGAAGCGTCGAAAATGGGGCTGCCGCTAGTGCCGCCGGACAGGTCGAGGTTGTGCTGGACGACATAGGAGTCGGACGCGGTGTACATCTCGCCTCGGAAGGGCGGGCGCAAGGCACTGATCGTGCCATTCTTAAAGGTGCCAATCGGGAAGAGACGAGACAGCTCGCCGCCCTGAAGTTCGCCGGGGAATCCCAACGTCGCGATCGGGGCACCAACTCTCAAGCGATAAACCGCATTGCTCGTCGCCAAGCGGGCGCGCCGTCCAATGAAGCCTTCGGAGATGTGCAGCGTACCCACGTCGGGTGAACTCAGGTTGTCAGGATCCCATTGCGGGTGCGACCAAGAAGTACCAATGAAGAAATAATTTTCTTGGTATGACAGATCGGTCGTCAGGTTTTGCACCACGATCCACGTCCCCTGTAGATCGGTTCCATACCTGTTGTTGAATGCCGCTACTTGGCCGTCCAATTCAACCAGTCCATCTATGATGTGCCCATTGGTAACAAGCGTACCGCTTTCCACGGCAAAGCTGGTGCCGATGAATGTAATAGTCCAATCCGCTATGTTTTCGTTATACACGCCGTGGAGCACGGCGTACACGGAGTACTGCAAAGAGTGGACAATCCCGCTCCAATCCCCAATTTGACCTTCTAGCTCTTCCACGCGTTCTTGCAGATCCTCAAATTCCGACCGCGTAATACTCGTCTGGTTCAGCTTGGCGCGCACTGCGCTGATCTCCTCGGCATTGTCCGCCGTCACCCCGAGGGCATCGAGCCGCGCCAACAAGCTCAGCCGGTCCTCCTCTTGGGCGGCTTCAACTTCGTCGAGACGCTGCTCTAGTTCATCCACTCGCTCCGCGAGCGGATTATCCGCACAGGCGAAAAAGACCGCGCTGATCAGAAAAAAGAAAAACAGACGCATAAAATATCCTTTCGGGGTTGGCTCATTGCTTGCAGAGGCACCTAAACGTAGTTTGTCAACAGCACCGCCGTGCGATAATGACCAATTCTATTTCTGTGAACAAGGCTCTGTACCCTTTTCATGCCATTAGCCCTTTCGCTCCTCCTCGTCCTTTCATCCTGTAGCCCTGAGCCGCGCCAAGACGCCACCGTCACCCTCGAGTTCTGGACCATTGCCCTCGGCGATGCATTTGCCGACTACATCTTGGGCATGATCGACGAGTACGAGCAGGCGCATCCCGGCGTGAAGGTCAAGTGGGTCGATGTCAGCGGCGGCGAAGTGGCCGAGAAGTTTCTCGCCGCCTTGGTCGGCGACGCGCCTCCAGACTTGGCCAACATCTACGATCTGCCTCGCTTCCTGCAATACGACATCCTCGTCAACATGGATGAGGCAGTCGCACCCGCAGAAAAGGCCAAACGGCTCGAAAACTTCTGGCGCGGCGTCGGTTACTTCCAAGGCAGCAACTACGCCATCCCTTGGTACGTCGGCGTCACCATGCTCTGGTATAACAAAGACCTCTTCGCCCAAGCCGGCCTCGATCCCGAGCGTCCGCCCCTCACCATCGACGAGATGCTCGCCATGGGCCGCCAAATCCGCGAGCGCACGGGCAAATACGGCGTCTCTTGGCGGCTACATCCCTCGCTCATAGCCCCGCCTTGGGCGCTGTTGCGTCTAGACGGGTTCTGGCCGCTCTTTGTTCCCAACGCCCGCCGCACCCGCATCAACCACCCCGAGGCCAAGGCCGTCTTCCAGCAGTGGATCGACGCCTATCAGCAGGAGATCGTGCCACCCGAGGCCCTCGCCGCCTCCCACCGCGACGAAGTCAATTGGTTCATCGAGGGGCGCGCGGCCATGCTGCCCTTTTCCGGCGGCTGGATCACCCGCTACTTCGACGACTCCTTTGCCAAAAAGGCGGTCCCAGCGCCCATGCCGCGCGGCCGCCTCGGCCAAGTGCCGGCCACCAGCCAAGTCTTGGTCGTGCCCAAAGCCTCGCCCCACGTAGAGCAAGCCGTTGACTTCGGGCTGTTTGTCACCAACGACGCCAACCAACTCGAATTCTGCCGCCGCGTCGCCATCTTGCCCTCGACCGTCCAAGCGGCCGCCGACCCCTATTTCCGCCGCCAACCCGCCACGCTGGCCGATGCCGCCAACCAGCTTTCCGCGGCCGACATCGCCCACTCCTTTGTCATGGCCCCGCCCGACGTCAAGGGCTGGAGCCGGATGGAGGACATTCTCCACGAGGAATTCGCCAAGGCATTGGCCGGCCAGCAGAGCGCAGACGCAGCCCTAAGCCGCATCGAATCCAAGTGGAACCACCTGTCGCGCTTCCATTGAGACCAAACGCCATGTACGGACGCTACGTACCTTACTTTTTCGTCGCCCCCGGGCTGTTGCTCCTAGTCGTGTTCTTCGCCTATCCCTTGCTCGACACGCTCTATCTCAGCCTGCACCGCTACAACATCTTTTCGCCGGCCACCTTCGTCGGCCTCGACAACTTTCGCCGCGCTTGGGGCGACGAACTGTTCTGGCGAGTCTTGGCCAACACTCTGCTCTACGCAATCATCGTCGTGCCCACGCTCGTCGTGCTCTCGTTTTTCATGGCGCTCCTGCTCGACAACTCGCTGCGGCTGATCAAGGTGTTTCGCACCCTGTACTACATTCCAGTCGTCACCTCCATCGTCGTCGCTGGCATCGTCTGGAAGTGGCTGTACAATGCCGACGGCCTGCTCAACGCCTTCCTCAAGGGGCTGGGCGTCAGCGGCCCGTCGTGGCTGGCCGATGTGCGCGGCGTCCCCGAGGCGTTCTTGGGCCTGCTGGGCGTGGAGACCCAAGCCGCGTGGTTGACCGAGCCGGCGATTGCCCTGTTTGCCGTGGCCATGGTCACCGTGTGGAAGGCCGCGCCGTACTACATGATCATCTATCTGGCCGGCTTGCAGGGCATCCCAGCCCAACTCAAAGAAGCCGCCCGCGTCGATGGAGCCGGTTGGTGGCAGGTCGTGCGCCACGTCATCATCCCGACGATCAAGCCCTACACGCTTGTGGTCTCCATCATCGCCACCATCGCCGCCTTGCGCACCTTCGGCGAAGTGTACGTGATGACCGGCGGCGGCCCCTTCCACCGCACCAACCTATTGGCCTATTACATCTACACGCTCGGGTTCAAATACCTCGAAGTAGGGTACGCCGCAGCCGTTTCGCTCTGCTTGCTGGTTGTCATCTTGATCTTTGCCCTGCTCAACTTTCGCATCGCCGGAGGCGACAATACCGGGGGCGGGGTGTAATGGTCCAGCGCATTTTGCTCTACGCGATCCTGTGCGCAGTCGGCGCGGTCTTATTGGCCCCTTTCGCCTGGCTGCTGTCCACCGCACTCAAAGCCGAGTCGGCCGATCTATTCGCCCATCCGCCGCAGTGGATTCCCGATCCCATCGTCTGGGGCAACTTTGCCAAGGCTTGGAACATCCTCCCGTTTATGCGCTACCTCTTCAATACCTTCTACATTGCCATCGCCACGGTCCTGCTCAACTTGACGTGCTGCTCGCTGGCCGGCTACGCCCTCGCCCGCATGAGCTTTCGCGGCCGCCAAGCCATTTTCTACTGCATCTTGGCCACGACCATGGTGCCGTTCCAAGTCCTCTTAATCCCGCTCTTCATCGTCACCTTAAAGCTCGGCCTCGTGGATTCGTACGCCGGCGTCATCCTGCCGGTGGCGGTCAACGCCTTTGGCATCTTCCTCCTGCGCCAAGCCTTCACCACCATTCCCACCGACTTAGAAGACGCCGCCCGCATCGATGGCTGCGGCCCGTGGACCATCTATGCGCGCATTATGATGCCGTTAGTCAAACCAGCCCTCGCCGCGCAGGCAGCCTTTACGTTCGTGGCCCAGTGGAACGACTTCCTGTGGCCGCTGGTGGTACTCAAAAGCCGCGAGCTGTACACCCT
The DNA here is from genome assembly GCA_022819745.1 of Candidatus Latescibacterota bacterium. Next base: position 30,040 of record JAJEGS010000036.1, read on the forward strand.
GCAATTGGGGCTGGCCAGCCTCCAAGGCGTCTTTGGCGTCAACTGGCGCTACATTTCGGCGGCCTCGATCATCGCCTTGGTGCCGACGGTGCTGTTCTTCCTCTTCACCCAGCGATTTTTCACGCAGGGGCTGACGGCTGGTGCGGTGAAGGAATAGGGATTATGTCTATAGGCTCTCTGGTGCCGCCGAGCATGGACTTCTCTGCCGACCCGGATGCTGTCTCGGCCGTCGCCGAAGCACATCGTCTCGCCTATGGCCACCTTTTTAATTCCGCATTCGCCGCAGAAACCTCGCTAATTGATCCGCTCCCGCATCAGCGCATTGCCGTGTACGAGCAAATGCTGCAACAAGCCCCCTTACGATTTTTATTGGCCGACGACGCAGGGGCCGGCAAAACGATCATGACGGGCCTATACGTACGCGAGATGCTGTCCCGTCGCCTCATCCGTCGCGTACTCATCGTGCCCCCGGCTGGCTTGGTCGGCAACTGGGAGCGGGAGATGCGCACTCTGTTCCGCCTGCCATTCCGCATCGTCAGCGGAGAGGACGCACGCGCTGGTAATCCCTTCCTCGACCCAGAGAGTGACCAAGTAATCGTCAGCATCGACACCTTGGCCGGGGAGCGCATGTTTGGCCACCTCAAAGACTCGCAAACCGAGGCTTACGACCTCGTCGTCTTCGACGAAGCGCACAAGCTGTCTGCGGATCGCCAGCAGGATTTTCGGGAGCGCAAGACGGATCGGTATAAGTTGGCGGAAGCCCTAGCCGGTGCTGAGGTAGAGGATAAAGCTGGGAGCTTCCTTGGTCGGCCCAACACCTGCTGTTGCTGACGGCCACGCCGCACATGGGCAAGAATTATCCCTACTACTTTCTGTGGCGTCTGCTACTGCCGGACGCGCTCTCGACCTACGACGCTTTCGATGATTTTCCCCGCGAATCTCGGGAGAGGCACTTCATCCGCCGGACCAAAGAGGAAATGGTCCGCTTCGATGGTTCCCCCCTGTATCCACAGCGAAACTGCGCCACCCTGAGCTATGAGCTTTCGCAGGGGCCAGAGAGTGAACAGGAGCTCTACGACGAGACGACCGAGTACCTCCAGCATCACTACAATCGCGCCGGAATGTTGAACCGATCCGCTGCCCGCTTGGCGATGAGCGTCTTCCAGCGGCGTCTCGCCAGTTCCACCTATGCCCTCATGCGCTCTTTCGAGCGCCGCCAAGAGAAGATCGCAGGGCTGATTGACGACATTCGGGCCGGGCGGCTCACCGAAGAACAACTCATGCGCCAGCAACGGGGCTTGGACAAGCTCGACGACGTCTTTGAAACGCGGACTGCTGATGAGGACGCCGCAAGCGAGGACGGAGGCGAGCAACACGAGGAGTTCGAGAGCAAGGCCCTAAGCGGCACCATCGCGGTCAACCTCAGCGAGCTGGAGGTTGAGCGTCTCACAGTCGAAGCGTTGTTCAACAAGGCGCAGAGCCTGTTCAACACCAGCGAGGAATCCAAATTTGAGAAGTTGCGCGAGGTGCTCAGCGATCCGCAATACCTCGACGAGAAGCTCATCATCTTCACCGAGCACCGCGACACTGCGGAATTTTTGGTGCGCCGGCTCGAAGGGCTCGGCTTCACCGGTCAAGTTGCCCTAATCCACGGCGGCTTACCCTACCAAGAGCGCGAGCGCCAAGTCGAGTTTTTTCGCCGACCAGCATCGGAAGGCGGGGCTAACTACCTAGTAGCCACCGACGCCGCTGGCGAGGGGATCAATCTGCAATTCTGCTGGCTGATGGTGAACTACGACATCCCTTGGAACCCAGCGCGGCTCGAACAGCGGATGGGCCGCATCCATCGCTACGGTCAGAAGCACGATCCAGTGGTCATCGTCAATCTGGTGGCTGGCGGTACGCGCGAGGGTCGGGTGCTGAAGACCCTGCTCGACAAGCTCGAAGCGATCCGTCGCCAGCTTCAATCCGACAAGGTGTTCGACGTGGTGGGCAGACTGTTTGAGGGGCTATCCATGCGGGACTATCTGGAGCAGGCGGTCACTGAAGATGCCGACATCGTTGCCGAGCGCTTGGAGGGTGACCTTACGGAGCAACAAGTCCAAGCGCTTGCGGAGCGAGAGCGCGTGATCTTTGGGGAAGGCGGCGAGGTGTGCCAACGACTGGCGCATCTCAACGACGAGGCAGAGCAGGAAAACTATCGCCGATTGCTGCCCGGATACGTGCGCCGTTTTGTAGAGCGAGCCGTGCCACTGCTCGACTTGCGCATCGAGGGCGACTTAGGAGCCACTTTTGCGCTGGTGCCCGACCGACCCCGCGCGGCTGATCCCTTGTTGCCCGCACTTGAGGTTTATTCCGAGGAAGTGCGCGAGCGGCTGACGGTGTACAAGCCAGCGAACCACGAGGACGCCGTCTGGATGCACCCCGGCGAGCCGGTGTTCGACGGCCTCTCAGCCGCAATCTTGAGTCGCTTCGGGCGCGACGGGCTCAAGGGAGCTGTGTTCACCGACCCTTATGCGACCGAGGCATATCTATTTTATATCGTACTGATTGCCGTCGAACAGCACAGCCAAGACAACGCAGGACCGACCGATCCGCAGCCTCTCGAATCGCGCCTGATTGGGCTGCGTCAATCGAGCGACGGCACGGCAGAGGAATGTCCGGTCGAGCATCTGCTTTTGCTCAGAGGCGCTCACGGCTTTGCGCCGAGCCGGGTGCCACTGGCTACTCTGGCTCGCAACATGGTCGCTAATGCTGACCAGTTCGTCCGCGAGGAAGTGAGCGAGCGCGTTGTGCAAGTCCATCGACAGCGCCGCCTCGACGATCTGCCCGCACGCCTAAAGTTCGTCAATCGCGGCTTCGACTTTCAGGCTGCTGAACTCGCCGCCGCCCGATCCCGCCTTAGCGAAATGGCCCGCAATGGTAATCGCTACGCCCAAAGGGAACTCCCCACGGTCAAAGAACGGCAGCGGAGCTTGACGGCTTCCCGCAATCATCGCCTTGCCGAACTGCAAGCCGAACCAGACCTCATCCAGGCCGGTGCGATCGAGTTCCTCGTTCACGCCCTTGTGGTGCCGGCCCAAGATTCCGAGGAAGCTGAGCGCTACGATGCCGATGTCGAAGCTATTGCCGTGGAGGTAGCTGCCGATTATGAGAAGCGCCTCGGTGCCGAGGTGCAGGATGTTTCGCGGCCCGAATTGGCGCGGCGCGCTGGACTAACCGACTGGCCGGGCTTCGATCTGCTTTCTCACCGTGCCGAAGGGGAACGACGCGCCATAGAAGTCAAGGGACGGGCCGGTACCGGTGGCATTGAAATGAGTGATAATGAATGGGCCAAGGCTTGCAATCTCCGCGACGAATACTGGCTCTACGTGGTCTTCGACTGCGCCACGTCCCATCCGCGTTTGATGCGGGTGCGCGACCCGTTTGCCAAGCTGCTCGTCAGGAGCCGCGAGTCTATCACCTACATTATCAACTTAGGGGATGTTATAGAGGTAGCCGAGTGATTGCACGAATCAAACTCATAGGGGAAATTGTGAGGTAAGCGTTCTTGGCGGCACTGGTGGCCCGACAGCCGGCAGGACCCTTACCAGCAAGGAGTCGCAACCCATGACGACAACAACCATGCGTTTCTTCAACACTGCCGGTCCCATTGATACGGATATGCACTACTACATCCCACCCTTGGCGCGGCTCGCTGTCGAAGACCTGCTGCTGCTCATCCGGCAGCGGAAGTACTTCGTCCTACACGCGCCGCGCCAGACGGGCAAAACATCGGCGTTGTTCGCCTTGCGGGATCAATTAAACGCCAGCGGCGAGTTTCGCTGCGTGTACGTCAACGTCGAGGTCGGCCAATCGGCGCGGGAGGATGTGGCCGCGGCCATTCAGGCGATTCTCAGCGCATTGGCTCGTGCGGCGCGCCACGCGCTCGACGACTTGTTCGTCACCGACGTATGGCGCGGTATTCTCGACGACGCGGGTCCTAACGACGCGCTGGGGGAGACCCTTGCCTGCTGGGCCGAGTCGGACGCCAAGCCGCTGGTGCTGATGATCGACGAGATCGATGCCCTGATCGGCGACACCCTGCTATCCGTACTGCGGCAACTCCGCGCTGGCTACCCAGAGCGCCCACACCGCTTTCCCCAAAGCGTGATCCTCTGCGGGGTGCGCGATGTGCGCGACTACCGCATCCGCTCGTCTGCTGAAAACGCCATCATTGCCGGGGGCAGTGCCTTCAACATCCGCGCCGAATCCCTGCGCTTGGGCGACTTCTCGCACGACGAGGTCGAATCGCTGTTGACACAGCACACCGAGGAGACCGGCCAAGTGTTCACGGACGAGGCCCGACGAGACGTCTGGGAATTGACTCAGGGCCAGCCGTGGCTGGTCAACGCCTTGGCCTACGAAGCCTGCTGGGGCAACAAGGCCGGCCGCGACCGCAACCAAGCCATCACCGCCGACGCCATTCAAGACGCCCGCGAGCAGTTGATCCTGCGCCGCGAGACGCATCTGGACCAACTCACCGACAAGCTGCAAGAGGAACGGGTGCGGCGGGTGGTCGAGCCGCTGCTGAGCGGCACCGCCACCACCGCGCTTGCCGACGACGACCTCCAGTACGTGCGCGATCTTGGTCTGGTCGGCCTCGGCAAACCCGTTGCCATCGCCAACCCCATCTACCGCGAGGTCATCCCGCGTGACCTCACCTACACCACACAGGAAATGTCGATCCATCACGACCCGGCTTGGTACATCAATGCGGACGGCACCTTACAGATGGGCAAGCTACTGGCCGCGTTCCAAGATTTCTTCCGCGAACATTCTGAACATTGGGTAGAGCGTTTTCAGTACAAGGAGGCGGGGCCGCAGTTGCTACTCCAAGCGTTCTTGCAGCGCATCGTCAACAGCGGCGGACGGATCGAACGCGAGTATGGCTTGGGTCGGGGGCGCACAGATTTGCTGCTAATATGGCCAGTGGGCGAAGATCGCGGCAAGACGCAGAAGGTCGTCATCGAGTGCAAGGTACTGCATCGGGGGCTGGAGCGGACGCTGCGCGAAGGGCTGGAGCAGACGCGGGCCTACATGGACCGCTGCACTACGGCAGAAGGGCACCTCGTGCTATTCGACCGCAGCGAGGGCAAATCATGGGACGACAAGGTGTATCGCCGCGAGGAAACTGAAGGCGGCGCGCCAGTCATAGTGTGGGGAATGTGAGCGGATGACGGCTTCCAAAAGGATACTGATCATTGCTGGGCCAAACGGTGCGGGCAAGACGACGTTTGCTACCGAATTTCTACCGAACGAAGCGAATTGCCCCATCTTCATAAACGCGGATCTCATCGCGGCAGGACTGAGCCCATTTAGACCGGAACTGGTTGCGATACAGGCTGCGAAGCTGATGCTAAAAGAGATTCACGAACACGTGAGAAGAGGAGATAGTTTTGCCTTTGAGACGACCTTGAGCGGGCGTGGTTATGCACGTTGGATTCCTCGCTGGCAGCAACAGGGCTACCGAGTGAAACTGTTCTTCTTGCGGTTGCCGACTCCCGAAGCGGCGATCAGCCGAGTTAAGAAGCGAGTGCTAGAAGGAGGGCACGGCGTGCCGAAGCCTGTGATTCGTCGTCGGTTTTTAGCGGGCTGGCGCAATTTTGAGTCAATCTATCGAGAGCTTGTAGATGAGTGGGCTATCTTCGATAATTCGGGTAGGTTCCCCGTATTATTAGCTGAGAGGTAAATCGCGATGAATTCGCAGAATCAAAAATCGACCAAGAAACCACGAGACCCAGACCTTGTCGGTGCTGAGGTGGCCTTGCGTAGGGCTGCTGAACGCGTACGCCAGCGAGCCGCGGAAACCGGCAGCGCGGTGGTTGTGGTTAGGGATGGCAAAGTTGTCTGGGAGAAGGTTGATGGAACCTTTGATGATGAGCTTGAAGATGGTCGCCAATAACGGATCCTTGCCCGGAGTGATGGCTAAGCTCTCCAACGCGGATCGAGAGAATTGAGAAAGGAGGAACAGCATGGGAGTGCGACAACCGCGTTATAGCAAAGAGGAGTTCGACCGGCGCGGTCAGGCGATCTACGAGGTGGGAGAGTGGCACAGTGACGATTGAGGCATTGGTTTAACTGTGCCGGATTTTGACGGAACTGATATGAAACAAGAACGCGACCACATCTTCATCAGCTACGCGACTGAGCAGTCGGCATTATGCGACTGGCTTGCCCGTCGGCTTGCTGCCGAAGGATACGCTATATGGTGTGACCGCCAGAAGCTGCTTGGGGGTGAGAACTGGCCCAACGACATCGATGAAGCAATTAATGAGCGAACTTTTCGTATGCTTGCGCTGCTATCAAGGGCATCGATGAATAAGCCGAATCCTCAAGGGGAGTGGCTGAAGGGTATAGCTATTGGCAAAAAACTGGGCATTGACGACTTCGTTATTCCGTTGAATACCGAAGGACTTCGATCAGACGAAATTGCTTGGAATCTCCAACCCATCAACTATATCGCATTCTCACCAAGTTGGGCTGATGGACTCGCTTCCTTGCTGAAGAAGCTCCAATCGGTTGCTGCACCCCGAGTGTTGAATGACGGACCCCGTATTGCTGTAGAATCAATCGTTGCAAGCAGCGCAGTCCGAGACGAATCCGAAGATCTGCTAAGTAACTGCTTCGAGGTTGTGCAAACGCCACGATACATTCGCAAGTACGAGGTTGAGACCGATCTCTCTAAAGATAAGCGTCGAGGATTGCAGAGAGAATGGGCATGTCGCGATGTGTCGCCACGCCACGTGTTCGCCTTTGACGATCCCCCGACTACAGTGAACGCAAGCTACTGTTTTCAGTGTATTGAGCAGATATCTTGGCGAGATACAAAGCTAGTGGATGGAATTGATACACGACATCTCGTAGTTAGCCTGATACACAAGTGCTTGGATATTCTTCTGAGAGATAAAGGAATGAAATACTCCGTCATCACGGAGCACAGGAAAAACAGAAAGAACATGGAACAGTGGTATATACCACAGGGATTCCTAGACAACGACCATGTATCATTCACCTTTCCTAGTGGAAAGAAGAGCTGGTTTAATGGGGTTGGAGAACGAACCTACCCGACCATAGATGGTGGAGAGGTATACCGCTACCACCTGAGCCCATCGTTTTCGGTGCTGCGTGGTCAGATTGATCCTTTCGTCCTATTCCTCCGAAATCGTGTTTATCTCACTGATAATAAGGGTAGACCACTTGAAGGCCGGAAGATTATATCACGTCGCAAACATCTATGCAAAGGATGGTTCAACTACGAGTGGGGCGCACGAACTCTTGGCATTGCCCAGCTACTGGCCGATGAGGATATGTACATCCGGTTCGGACCAGATGGAGAGCAGCAACTCGTCATCAGTGCCATACCGATTGTCCCGAATGCTCCCCAACGTATCCACGACGAACTCGTAGACAAACCCGATGAGATATACACGATGTGGCATGAGGAGGATGAGACGGAGGTTGACGATGTCGAGGCAGATAAGTAAAGACCCGATGTTGAGTGAGATCAAGATTCTCGATGAGCCAGCGCTAGAATTTCGGTACGGCCAGCCAGTCACCGATCCACGTGATGGATTGTCATTATTCGGCCCGTACGACGCAGACGCTCCCGGTCACCCAAGTGCCCTGTCCTATGGTGTCGTCGGGACAGATGAAGGTATAGATCTGTTTTCTGCGTGGTCCAGCGCGATGATCCGCTCGTGGACAGATGCCCCGAATAACCGGCACCGCTTGTGGCCACCGTACCCGGGATTTCAGGCAGCTTTCGCCTGCGATTGGCGAGACGAACCAGTTTGGAAACATGTGCTCGATAGTCATAGGCTGAGTGACGTGGCTCATCGTTACGATCATCACGAACGGGTCTATTCGACCGTAAACCAGTACCTCTCGGCTTTTCAGGATTTGCAGAAGCTCGATGAGCGTGTAAACGTCATGATCTGCGTTGTACCTGACGAAATCTACCAAACGTGCCGGATTAAGTCGCATGTGAGTGTGAAACAGGCGACTGGAGAAGCCGTTTCTAAGAAACGGCGGGAGTCGCGCAAGGAGGGCCAACTAGAGTTCTTCTCAAACTACGAGCCGGAGCAGTACGAACTCTCTCTTGATTTTCGAAGGCAGATCAAAGCGCGGACTATGACCCATAATGTTCCGATCCAGATTATCCGTGAATCGACGCTGAGGCTCAATGACGAGAATCGGTTTGGGCTACGAGATCTAACACCGCTCTCGAATCGTATGTGGAATCTGTCGAGCGCGTTGTATTACAAGGGAGGCGGCAAACCGTGGAAGCTGGCTACTGCTAGGGAAGGCGTTTGCTATGTCGGCCTCGCTTTTCGTCGGGCCGATGCCACTGATGCCAAAGGCAGGCCGGAGACCGCGGCCTGCGCCGCCCAGATGTTCCTAGACGATGGGGATGGCGTGGTGTTCTTGGGAAACTATGGGCCGTGGTATTCTCCGAAAAAGAAGCAGTTCCGCCTCACAGCCAAGGCTGCACACGATCTGCTAAAGGGTGCTCTTGAGACATATACCCAGCTACACGGGAAGAGCCTGACTGAAGTCTTCCTGCACTCGCGGTCAGATATCAGTGCCGAGGAGTTCGAGGGATACCGATCCGCTGCATCAGAGGGACTAAAGGTCGTCGGTATTCGCGTACGTCCCTGCCGCGATGGTCCACGACTGTACCGACCGGACAAGAAGTGGCCGGTGATTCGGGGTACGTTGTGGAAGCATTCTCCAACTCGGGGCTATCTGTTCGGGTCTGGGTTCAAACCGCGCCTCGGAACCTACGACGGATGGGAGACGCCCGTACCTCTACAGATCGACATTCAACATGGAGAGGCGGATATCGTTGACGTGGCACGCGATATCCTTGGCCTGACAAAGCTCAATTACAATACCTGTAATGCTGGTGACACCCAGCCAGTTACTGTCAAATTTTCTGATGCCGTGGGCGAGATTCTTGTAAGCAACCCGACCGTGACCGACCGGAAACCCACTTTCAGGTTCTACATCTGATAGAGGGATAATAGTGATATGACCAATGAGATGACCGACAAACGCCTCATCGAAGTCGCCTTCCCCCTGAAGCAAGTCTCCCTCGACTCTGTCCACGAGAAGAATGTGCGTCACGGCCATATCTCCACGCTGCATATCTGGCCGGCGCGGGCGGCGCTGATTGCGACGTTGCTTGCTGATCCCGGGATGACGGCTACGTTAAAATCGAGATTTCCAAACACTGTCCCCAACGGGCTAAAGGCCGTTGCAATGGAGACGCCAACATGCTGAAGCGCATACATATCCGAGGGTACAAGTCTCTTGAAGACGTCGAAGTGTGTCTTTCCCAGCTTGTGGTTTTGTTCGGACCGAATGCCGCTGGTAAGAGCAATTTGCTCGATGCTTTGCAACTGCTGTCGAAGCTGGGGACGAGCCGGACGCTCAAAGAGGCTTTTGATCCACCCTATCGCGGCAAGCCACTCGAATCATTTACCATCGGGCAAAAAGGCATCAAGGGGCTGCTCGAACAGGAGCGGCTATCGTTCTCGATTGAAGCCGACCTGAGCTTGTCGGACGCGGTTGTTGAGACCGTCAATCGCCAGATCCTAGAAATGCGTCGTCCGCACGGCGAGGGCGAGTCTAAAGAGAGAAGCAAGCTCCCCGCCCGTGTCCGCGAACGCGACTTGCGCTACCGGATCGAGGTGGAGATGCTGCCCAGATCGGGTCTCCTGCGCGTGGCGGACGAATACCTAGCCGCCCTGAACAGCAAGGGCGAGCCTACGGGTAAACGCAAGCCCTTTCTCGAACGGCAAGACGAAAGAATCCACCTGCGGCACGAGGGACAGGCGCACCCCACCTACTACGACCGCTATCTGGATCACAGTATCCTCTCTATGCCGCATTATCCGCCGCACTATCCCCACTTGGCGGCGGCGCGGCGCGAGTTGGAGAGCTGGCTGTTCTTCTACTTTGAGCCACGCGAACGCATGCGCGCCGCCAATCCAGTAAAAGAAGTGCGCCATATCGGCTTGATGGGTGAAGAACTCGCCGCCTTCCTCAACACCATGAAGTCAACCGATGAAAGACAGTTCAGGGGAGTCGAGAAGGCGTTACATGCGCTGATGCCGAACATCGACGGCATTGAGGTAGAAGTGAGCGATCTCGGCGAGGTCGAACTTCGCCTCAAGGAAGGCGGTGTTGCGATACCGGCCCGCGTACTCTCCGAAGGCACGTTGCGAATGCTCGGGCTCCTGGCCCTGACCGGCGTTGACGAAGCCCCGGCATTGGTCGGGTTCGAGGAACCAGAGAACGGCGTTCACCCGCGCCGCATCCAGTTGATCGCGGAATTGCTGAAAACACAGGATACCCTGCAACAGACTCAGTATATCGTCACCACGCACTCGCCGATCCTGCCCGATCTGCTCGCGGACAGTTCCCTGTTTGTGACGAACCGGATCAACCGCAAGACGCGAATCGAGCCGTTTTCTACTTGGGGACCATTGGGACGGCGCAGTGATATCGATCAGGCATTCTCGGAGCAACAGGAGACGCTCCCCGTATCCGAGCGCATTCTGAGAGGGGACTTCGATGCGTGAGATTGCGCTCTTCGTCGAGGACTACGCGCATCAGCAAATCATCGGTGCTCTCGTGCGGCGGATCTCCGTAGAACGCGATATAGCTATAAGGCTGGACTGGCGCGTCGCAGTCGGCGGCCACGGCAAAGTCATCACGGAGCTTAATGACTACATGCGGGACCTGAAGCAGCAGGGTAGTCCTTGGCCCGACTTGATCGTCGTTGCCACCGACGCCAATTGCAAAGGATTGAACGAACGTGCGCGGGAGATCGTCGTCCGAGATGACCTTGCGCCGATGATCCTTGCCATTCCCGATCCGCATATTGAGCGTTGGCTGCTGCTTGACGGCGCGGCCTTCAAGACTGTGTTCGGCAAGGGTTGCGACTCACCCGATCAGAAATGCGATCGCGGGCGCTATAAACAGCGGCTAATTGAGGCCATTTATGCCACAGGAACAATACCTAGACTTGGCGGTATCGAATATGCGGAAGACATTGTGGAGCAGATAAATATCAATCGAGCCGCACGAGTGGATAGGTCTTTCAGGCGCTTTGTGGCGGATCTCCGCAATACGTTTCAGGGTTGGCAACCATGACCCCCAACGACAAACGCCTAATCGAAGTCGCCTTCCCCCTGAAGCAGGTTTCCCTCGACTCTGTCCACGAGAAGAACGTGCGGCATGGGCACATCTCCACGCTGCACATCTGGCCGGCGCGGCGACCGCTGGCCGCGTCGCGGGCGGCGCTGATTGCGACGTTGCTTGCCGATCCCGGCGATTCCAAGCAACGGCAGGAGATTCTGGAGCGCATGGCTGGTCGCGTCGTCGAGAAGATTGAGCGCAAGCGGGTGGGTGGGCGTGTGGTCGAGAAGGTGAAGGAGGAGACGGTCGGCGGCATTCTCCATTGGGGGCGCGAGAATGACCCCGATCTTGCGTGGTTCCGCGAAGAGATTCGCAAGGCGTACGGCGGGCGGGCACCCAAGGTGCTGGACCCGTTCGCCGGGGGCGGTGCCATTCCGCTTGAAGCCATGCGCCTCGGCTGCGACGTGACCGCTATGGACATCAATCCGGTGGCTTGGTTCATCCTCAAGTGTACCCTCGAATATCCGCAGAAGCTCGCCGGTCAGACCCGCCCGCTGCCCGAATTCGCGCTGGAGGACGGCGAATTCATGGCGGCGTTTCTGAAGGCGAAGGGGTTTAAGGGGGCCAGCTTGCGGACCTTCTTGGAGCGGCTCGGCCACGGCGATGGCGGCGATATCCAACTCGATCTCTTGCAACAGGACGATCCCATACTTGAGGCGGATCTCGCTTGGCACGTGCGGGCTTGGGGCCGGTGGGTGCTGGCCAAGGCGCGCACGGAGTTGGCTGCGTACTATCCGACTTATGCTGAGTTTGAGCCGCTGAAGCCGGACGAGGAGTATGAGCCGCGTCCCATGCGGCTTTTAGAGGTTGATGATGAGGGAGTTCCGCAGGTCGATCCGCTCAACGCCGAGTTCGACGCTGCCTATCTCAAGGACCCGCGCAACCCGCGCTGGATCGCCAAGCCCACGGTAGCCTATCTCTGGGCGCGCACCGTGACCTGCAAACAGTGCCGCGCCACCCTACCGCTGCTCAAGACGCGCTGGTTGTGCAAGAAGGATCGCAAGCGCGTACTGCTGACGATGGAGCCGAAGGACAATCAGACCGGCGTTGTCTTTGGCGTTCAGAGCGATGTGCCGCACAACGGCGGCAACGCGGCGCAGCGGCGAGAGCACGACAAGCGCATTGGAGCGGGCACCATGTCGCGCACTGGCGCAACCTGCCCTTGCTGCGGCGTGATCACGACGATGGAGGATATTCGTTTTGAAGGACGCGCTGGGCGGTTGGGCGCGGTGATGACAGCGGTAGTGATGAATGGACCGAAAGGCAAAGGTAAGGAATACCGCTTGCCGACGGACCATGAGCGGGCGGTGGCGGAAGTGACCGAGGAACAGCTTCAGGTGCTGTATGCGGACATCCCGTTTGGGTTGCCGGAGGAACCCTTAGCAAGCGAAGATGCTCTCGGCTTCCGCGTACCGCTATACGGTTTCGACAATTGGCGAAAGCTGTTTGCGAACCGGCAGCTATTGGCGATTGGGACGATTGTTCTCAGTATTCGGGGTCTGATGCAGGAATTCGACGATCAGCCGACCGAATGGGCGGAAGGAATAGCCGGAATCCTCACGTGTGGTTTTGACAGAATGCTCGACTTCAACTCGACCCTACTGTCTTGGATTACAAGCGTCGAGGCAATAGGCCACGTTTTCGTGCGGTATGCACTGCCGATGTGTTGGGATTACTCGGAGTCGGCACCCACGAATGATGTCCGAGGCGGATGGGAAATGTGCGTTGCCGCTGTCTGTAAAGCGTTAGAAACGGCAATGAAAGCATCAAACGATATTGCTCCCGTTCCCAAGCTCGTCATGGGAAGTGCCGCGACCACAGAACATGCCGATACCTTCGACATCATTGTGACCGATCCTCCGTACTATGACGCAATTCCATACTCGGATTTGATGGATTATTTCTATGTTTGGAGTAAACGGACCATCGAAAGTATGTCTCACGAATTCAGTAATGCTTTTGCTGAAAGTCTTGGCCCAAAGTGGAATCGCGAGCTTTCTGACGGTGAACTGATCGACGATGCCAGTCGGTTCGGCGGCGATCAGTCTGCATCAAAAGAGAACTACGAGCAAGGCATGGCCGAGGCATTTCGCCGTTGCTCGAAGAGCCTAACAGAGAATGGCCGTTTGGTAGTTGTATTCGCCAACAAGCATCCCGATGCTTGGGAAACGCTGGTAGCTGCACTCATGCGGGCTGGCTTCGTAGTGAACGGAAGTTGGCCTGTTCAAACAGAACAAGCTGCTCGGATGCGCACTCAAGCATCCGCCGCTCTCGCCTCCTCCGTCTGGATCGTCTGCAAAAAGCGCCCCCCTGCTCGCCCCGGCTGGGACACCACCGTCCTCAACGAAATGCGCGACAACATCACCCAGCAACTCCGCGACTTCTGGGACGCCGGCATCCGCGGCCCCGACTTCGTATGGGCCGCAACCGGCCCAGCCCTCGAAGCCTTCAGCAAGCACCCCGTAGTCAAAAAGGCCAACGACCCCAACCAACTGATGTCCGTCTCGGAGTTCCTGCGCGAAGTGCGGCGCATGGTCGTCGATTTCGTCGTCGGCCGTGTGCTGACCCAAGACGGCGACCAAGAAGCCGCAACCGGCCTCGACGACGTAACCACCTACTACCTGCTCCATCGCCACGACTTCGGCATGGCAGACGCTCCCGTCGGCGGCTGTATCCTCTACGCCCTATCGTGCAACCTCTCCGACTCCGCCCTCGTCAACCAGCACGACCTCCTCGCCCAAGCAGGCAAAGGAGCAGCCAACGACGAACCCGAAGAGGACGCCCCACCCGAGGACGCAGAAGAGACAAGCGGCGGTGCCAAAGTCAAGCTCAAACCCTATAACCGGCGACAGGGCCGCAACCTCGGCCTCGAAGCCCCAGGCGGACGCCCCGTCCCCCTCATCGACCAAGTCCACAAACTCATGCATCTCTGGCGCGCCGGCGACCAAGTCAAAGTCGATGACTACCTCGACACCCGCGGCCTCCAGCGCAACGCCCTGTTCAATCAAATCCTCCAAGCCCTCATCGAACTAGCCGACGCCGGCTCCGACGAACGCTCTATCCTCGAAGCCCTAAGCAACCACGTAGCCGCTCGAGATGGTGTTCAGGCGCAGAGGCAGAGGGAGCTTCAGTTCGGAGAATGAGTGCAGAACGATCCCCGATCCAACCTCATAAGGACAAAGGGACAATCGGCACGATACCAGAGTCTATGAATACTTGAAAACGGGATATTGTCCGTGGAATTCGAGTGGGATCAAAACAAAGCCGAAGCTAATCTGTCGAAGCACGAGGTTCCATTCGACGAAGCGAGAACAGTTTTCGCTGATCCATTCTATATTGATTTCTACGATCCTGACCATTCTGACGATGAGGAGCGATATATCGTCATTGGCAAGTCACAACGACATCGTATATTGATCGTATCATATACGGAACGCGATAATAAGATTCGTTTAATCAGTGCAAGAAAAGCAACCCGAAAGGAAAGAGAAGATTATGAAGAAGGCTGAGACCGCCATGGACGACGATCTTCGCCCCGAGTACGATTTGGGGAGCTTACGGGTGCGAAAGGTTGGCCCTAAGCGAAAGAACTTCAGGGGACAACCTATCCAGTTAGACCCGGACGTCGCTGCGATATTGGATTCTGAAGTGAAAAAAAGGGAGACTATTTATATGGAGACTGAAGTTATGACTCTCAAGGGCCATGGTATCGATTTAGACACCCTTGCTGAAAATTACGACATATTAATCCTCCCTGAGAATGCTGAAACACATGGGGAGCTCTTTGATGCGGACGATGCAGTGTCTCTTGCAAAGCATCTGAAGCAGTCTGGAGCTAGATGTGGGAACACCCTAGATATTGGCGTAAACTGTCCCACTCTTGACCGGAGATCCAATGATCTCTGGCTAGGGCTTGTCTGGATTCTCGGAAATGCTGCATGGCCTTTCTTAATCAACGTTGTCGCCAACATGTTCACTGACCCGATCAAGAGCGCGTTCACCAAGGGCAAAATACATGCCAAGTTCAGATGGTGGCAGAATGGCAAACCTATGCAACTCGATTGGCAAGGAGACGGTGACACTCTGGTTGAGGTATTGAAAACCCTACGTGAGTCTTCCGAGAAGGACGCGGCTTGATTGATGTTTGGTCCAAAAGGACATCACTTCCTTGAACAGATACTCCAAGAAGCGGAGTCGTGGCAAGAATTAGCGAAGGCCAAACGCTGGGATCGCGCAGACGACTTGCTACAGAACGCTTTGGCGAGGTGCAAAGATACCCTCTCCGCAAGCGATGATGGCAAGAAAAAGAACGCCGCCCTGCTGAGTGGGATTCTCATCAGGGGCATACAAGACGCAACCCAGCTATTCTTGCTGTCCTCGACAGAAGGATGGAGCAGAGACACCTCCAAAATCGAAGATGCTTGGATCAACCTATGCGATGCCCAAGACAGGTTGTCGTATGTGAACACGTTCACGAGCTTAACCAAGCTTGCATGGCTAATAGACCGCTTGAATGCAATGGATGCCGAGTTCATGCGTGTTTTTGGTCCTGGTATGTATATGAGCCCAGAGATCCTCGTAAAAAAGGAATTGTGCTCAGTGTGTCAGCAGGATATTAAAGGCTGTGACCACATACCAGGACATCTCTATGCCGGAGTTCGTTGCTTCGGCATCGCCCAAGATATGGCCCTGGAGTCCATTTCTGTGGTGATGAACCCTAAGGACCGGCGGTGCAGGATCTGGCCATGGCGCTACAAAGGTGGGAGCTTTGAGTCCGTTGTGGCTACGATGTTTAGCCTTGATGACTTCCTCGACGAGCCATAGCTCCGTGCCTCCGATGGAGGCGGAGTTGCCCAAATGAGAGAGCTTGGACCCGCAATTCATCCGGGGGAACACCTCGCCGAGGAGTTGAGAGAGCTCGACATGAGTGCAGCATCACTCGCACGACAGATTGAGGTCCCCGCCAGCCGAATCACCGAAATCCTCAACGGACGACGTGCAATCACTGGCGATACGGCTCTGAGGTTGGCTCATTTTTTTGACACCAGTGCAGAGTTCTGGCTGAATTTGCAGAAGCTCTATGAGTTGCGGATTGCTGAGAATAAAGTAGGCGAGGGTAGCATTGGAAGGCACGGGAAGGAAAATCCGTGAAAAGACAAGTGCTTGATCAGAAGACCCTAGATGACATCATCCGGCGCGTCGTAGAGGTCGCACAGCCGGAGCGGATTATCCTCTTCGGTTCCGCCGCCCGAGGCGACATGACCCGGAACAGCGACGTAGATCTCCTCATCATCAAGGAGGGCGGTGACGCGAATCTCAGGGCTCAGATTTACGAGAAGATGTACGGTGTACGCGTCGCGGTTGATGCGATTCTGGTCTCGCCGACGGATGTAGAACGCTACAAGGATAGCCATGCGTTAGTCATCAAACCGGCACTACAAGAAGGAAAAGTGGTATATGAAGCCGCCTGAACGTTTTCCGCCGGATGATCCCCGCGAGTGGCTGAACCGCGCCAGAAGCAGTCTCGCGATGGCGAGGAATCGCGTTCCCGATGCCTACTTGGAAGACCTGTGCTTCGGGGCGCAGCAGGCCGCCGAGAAAGCGATCAAAGCCGTGATGATATCGCGCAATATCGACTTCCCCTATGTACACAACTTGGCCCTTTTGCTGTCGATACTTGAAGAAGACGGGGAGAATGTCCCGGATGAGGTTCGTCGCGCTACGAGACTCACTCCCTATGCCGTGGATACGCGCTATCCAAGCGTCGAACAGCCTGTGTCCGAACAGGACTACCAAGATGCGATAGAGATCGCCGAAGCCGTAATCCAGTGGGCGGCGGACCGGCTGTCCCCAGAGCTTGGTAATAGCCAATCGGAGGAAGACTGATGATTACGTCGATTCGCCTCGTGAATTTCAAGAACTTCGCCGACGAGACCCTGCGCGTCGGCCCATTCACGGTAATAGTAGGCGCGAACGCCAGCGGCAAGAGCAATATCCGCGACGCCTTCCGCTTCCTGCACGGCATCGGTCGCGGCTACTCATTGGCGGAGATCATCGGCGGTAAATACGGGGCAGACTGGAAGCCGATTCGCGGTGCGGCGAATGAGATTGTCCGGTTCGGGCAGGCTGCGTTTTCTATTGAGGTCCGTATGAGGTTAGAAGATACAAACGCATGTTACCTAATCGAGGTTAGTAACGACAAAGAAAGACCCAATGAATTTCGGTTTGCCAAGGAAGAACTTACGGGCGTATTCAAACCTGACATCTTTGCCAACATGCGCTTTTTGGAACTGTCACCGGACCAAATGCGGGAACCGGCCTTTCCCGGCGCGACTGTCTTGGGTGACTCTGGCGAAAATTTGCCAGTGGTGCTAGAAGACATCTGCGCCGACCCCAAGCGCAAAGAGATTCTCGCCGATTGGCTAAGCGAACTTACACCTATGGACGTGGCCGACTTCGAGTTCCCGCGTGATCCCAGCGGTCGAGTCCATCTCACGCTCTGCGAGACGAATGGTAGAAAGGTATCGGCCTATAGCGCGTCGGACGGCACCTTGCGATTTCTCGCCATGCTGGCTGTGCTGCTCGGTGAAAACCCCAGGGGCCTGTATTTCTTCGAGGAGATCGATACCAGTATTCACCCGGCACGGCAATGGCTCTTGCTCGAACTGATCGAAAAGCAGGCCGCTAAGAACAACATTCAAATAATGACCACCACTCATGCGCCGGACCTATTAACCTTTGTCAACGATAGCACGTTCGAGAATATGTCCGTCGTCTGCCGACTGGAAGACTCATACGACGCCATCATCCGCCCAGTTGCCGAACTACCCAACGTCCGGGAGTTACGGCAGGATCAAGGACTAGGGCGACTCCACGAATCTGGATGGATGGAGAACGCGCTTTTCTTTACTGAAGACTACCATGAACCTATGAGGACGACATGACAACGAAGCCTTCCTATAAACCCTGGCACAAGGTCGTACAACTGCGCGACGACCTAAAGACCGGCGAACTGTCGCTAGCCGTATTCGCCGCCGACCTGTACGACGTGATCATGCAAAAGGGCCAGCGGCCAGTGTACGAGTATCCCGCCGAATTCTTCGCCCTCACCTATCCCACCTACAATCTGCGGGAACTAGTCAAAGACGTGGCCCTGCGCTTGGCCGGCAAAAGCGATAAGGCGTACCGAAAGCTCTCGGTCAACTACGGCGGCGGCAAAACCCATACGCTCATCACGCTTAGGCACCTAGTACACGATCCAGCCACCCTGCCCGACCTGCCCGCGGTGCAGGAGTTCGAGGCATCCATCGGCTCCAAGGCTCCCAAGGCACGAGTCGCGGCGCTGTGTTTCGACAAGATTGACTTAGAGAAGGGCGTCGAAACGCCAAGTCCCGACGGTACGATCAGGATGCTCAAACATCCGTGGAGCATCCTCGCCTTTCAACTGGCGGGAGCAGATGGCCTCAAACTCATCCACGCCAACGGTAAAGACGCCGAGCGCGACACCCCCCCAGCGGAACCGCTCGTGGTAGAGCTGCTGTCGAAACCGCAACAAGACGATCTCTCGACCCTGGTGCTGCTCGACGAGGTATTGATGTATATCCGCGCCCAAGTCGAAGCCGCCCCAGATTCGCGCGGGCGCTTGATCAACTTTTTCCAGTACCTCACGCAAGCGGTCGTAAAAGTGGACCGCTGCGCCATGGTGGCCTCGCTGCTCGCCTCCGATCCGAGGAAGCAGGACGATAACAAACTGCTGCGAGAAGTGTCCGAAGTCTTTGGCCGCCAGATGGAAGAAGACGCCAGTCCGGTGAGCAAGGAGGACGTGGCTGAGGTGCTGCGGCGACGCTTTTTCAAACCCGAGTCGATTAGCGATCCAAGCGCTTTCCGCCCACACGTCACTTCGGTAGTAAGCAGCATCGCCGCGCTCGACGAACAGACCCAGAAAGAGCGTGGGAGCGCAGAGGATCGCTATCTGAGCAGCTACCCCTTTCACCCAGACCTCTCCGACGTCTTCTACACCCGCTGGACCCAACTCGACGGCTTCCAGCGCACCCGTGGCATCCTGCGGACATTCGCCATTGCCCTGCGCGATGCCGAGAAGTGGGACACGAGCCCGCTGGTCGGGCCAAATGTGTTTTTGAACGAGCCGGAAAAGAACGACTTGGCCGAAGCCGCAAGTGAACTTGCTTCCTTTGCCAGCGTTGACACAGATACCGGCAAGCACCAAGAATGGCGGCCAATTCTCGAAGGTGAGTTAGTCAAGGCACGCATCATTCAGTCCGAGACGACCGGCTTGGGCCACCGGGAGATAGAGCAGGCAGTTGTTGCAGTATTTCTGAGTTCTCAGCCCATTGGCCACAGGGCGCTGACTCAGGAGCTGATGGTGCTGATCGGAGCGGCCAAGCCGGACAAAATAGAATTGGAAAAGGCCCTGCGTCGCTGGACTGAACTGTCCTGGTTTCTCGACGATGAGGAAGTCTCTATTGGATCAGAAGACGAGGGGTTGCCGAAGGCGTGGCGGCTGGGCAATCGCCCCAACCTACGGCAGATGCACCACGATGCCTGTACCACCCGCGTACCGTCCCCTCTCGTGGAATCGCAAATCATCGATGCCATCGGGAATCTTAAGGCACTCACATCAGGTGCGTCCGCAGCCGGCGCAAAGGTCCACAATTTGCCAGAAAGACCGCGCGACATCGCGGACGACGGCGAGTTCCACTACGCAGTCCTCGGCCCGAAAGCGGCTTCGGAGTCTGGCAAACCAAGCGCCGAAGCCAAGCGGTTCATCAACGAGACGACTGCGCCGGACCGCCCCCGAGTCCATCGCAACGCCATCGTCCTCGCCGTTCCTTCCCGGGAAGGTCTCGAAGCGGCGCGCAGGCGGGCGCGGGAGTACCTCGGTTGGGTGGAAGTCCGCGAGCAACTCAAGGATCAGTCCATTGACCCAATCCGCGAGCAAATGCTTATCAAGGAGATAGAGGCGGCGAAAAAGCACATCCCTGGAGCTATCGGGCAGGCGTACTCTTTGGTCGTCACTGTCAACGAGAGCAACGACATCCACGCCTTCAAAGTCGTGGTGACTGACGCACCCTTGTTCACCACTATCAAAGCCGATCCGCGAGCGCGCATTCAGGAAACCGCCATCAGTTCGGAGGCGATGATGCCGGGCGGACCCTACGACTTGTGGCGCGAAGAAGAGGATTCTCGCCGAGTCAAGGATCTGGTCGGTGCCTTCGCACAGTTCCCCAAGCTGCCCAAAATGCTGCGCCAGAAGGAAATTCTGGATACTGTCGTGCAAGGAGTTCAGCAAGGAATCTGGGTAGCGCGGATCGTGCACCCAGATCGCACCGCTAGGACATTCTGGCGCACGGCTACCGACGAGCCAGCCCTCAAGGACTCAGGTCTGGAAGTGCTGCTGCCCGAAGCGGCCGCCCTAAGCGACCTCGCGCCCGATCTAATCGCATATCAAAAACTCCCGGGGCTTTGGTCGGCTGAGGAGATCAGCGTTCAAGACGTGTACGACTATTTCTCCGGCAGCCACACCGTGAGTGTGCCCAGAGAGGGCTACGAAGAGATGCTCAGCATCCCGAAGTGCGAACCAGAGGATGTCGAGACCGCGGTCTCACAAGCCGTCGAACAGGGACTGGTGTGGTTGACCAGCGGACCTGCCTCAATCTTGAAGGAGCCCGTTCCTGCTGGAGTGCTCAGCACCGCCGCGATATTAAGGCCGCCACCCGAGCGGATTGACGTGGACGAACTGATGGCCAAGTCAATCCCCGATGCTTGGAAAGACAGCAAGACCAACGCCCTCGCCATTGCCACTGCGCTCTCGACCAAGCGAGGCGTCAATTTGCCTTGGTCCACAGTGCAGACGGCTATAGAAGATGGTATCCGTGCGCGCTGGATCGAGCTGAGCAGTGAGAGCGCCGCGTGGCCGTGCGACTTGGCCAGTGCCCAACAGGTAATCTTCCAGGTGCCCTCCACAGCACGCGAGGAACCCTCTGAGCCCAAGCCACGGGGACTCCTCATGGCCGAAGATGTCCTTGAAGTCAACGGCATCCAAGATTTGGCCGAGCAGATCCCAGAACTCACTAAGGCTGCTGTCGGAACTCCCCTCAAGTTCAACATCCGCATCGAGTTCGGTGGGGAAACCAGGCCCGATCCAGAGGCAGTGGAAAAGATCAACGAGCTACTCGCTGAGGTGTCTGACAAGCTGAAGCTCAATTGAGGAGGATCAATGAATAAGCTATGACCATGCGAGCGACCATATACACATACCCTTGGGACTTGACCGACGAAGGCATTGACTCGGCCCTAGACACCATCGCCCACACAGCCGGCCTCAACAGCGTCAGCTTGGCCCAGAGCTACCACGTATCGACGTACTTCCTACCGCACAATCCCCGGCGACCCCTCTACTGGGGCGAAGAAGGCGCGCTCTACTTCCAGCCGTCCGCCGCCTTTTACGAAGAGAGCCACATCGAGCCCCTGATCAGCAACGTCGTCGATGGCCCGGATTACATGCGCCGGATCGCGGATAAAATCAAAGAGCGCGGCCTCGACCTGACGAGTTGGCTGGTCTTCAACTACAACCACTACCTGCCCCAGCGCTATCCAGACGCGGCGAAGCACGATCCCTTTGGCCACATCAACTTCGCCCAGCTATGCCCGGCCAGTCCCTTGGTGCGCGACTACGCTTGCGCGCTCTGCCGCGATATAGCCGCGCAGTTCCAGCCCGACGAATTCCACCTCGAATCGCTGGGCTACCTGCACTTCAGCTACGGCTTCCGCAATCCCAAAATCGGCGTAAAAATCACGCCCTTCTGCGAACTGCTGATGGGATTGTGCTACTGTCAGCACTGCTTGCAGCGGGCCGGTGCCTTCGGCTTGGACGGAGAGAGCTTCCGCGCAGATGTCGCCGAATACCTCGCCCGCGAACTCGCCGCTGAGCCTGCCCCAGAAGACATGCAGCCTCCCAGCGCCGAATTCCTCGCCACCGCCTTTTCCGGCCGCTTGCAGACCTTTCTCGACGCCCGCGTCGAAACGGCAACCTCGCTGGTGGAAGAAGCCATTGCCATCGCCAACCAAGCTGGTGCGCGCGTTTCGTTCTTCGGTGGCCGCGACCGAACCGTCAACGGGCTTGACTCGGATCGCGTCCTCCGCAACGTGTACATGGTCAACGCCGGCGTGGGTGGCGAGCCGGACGCCCTAGCTGATAGCGTCCGCACTCTGCGCGGCGAATTCCCAGCCGACACCGACCTCAGCGCCATCGTCAACCCTGGGGGATTCTCCGACAGCGACGCACTCGGCGCACACCTGACCGCGCTGCACCAAGCGGGCGTCAACGGCTACGCCTTCTACAACTACGGACTCATTCGCCGCGCCCACCTCGAATGGATTGGCACGCACTGCCATCTGTGGAAATAAATGACATGTAGGGGCGACTCTAAGAGTCGCCCCTACACAGATGTACAACGCACCCAAAGGAATAATCACCATGGACATCCAAGCGATCCAACGCGCCATCGACGCGTTGCCCCGCCACCGCCTGACGCATTTGCCAACGCCCTTACAGCACTGTCCGCGGCTTTCGGCCGCGCTTGAAGGGCCGCAGATATGGATCAAGCGCGACGATTTGACCGGCCTCGCCTTTGGCGGCAACAAGTCCCGCTACCTCGAATTCACGCTCGCCGAGGGCACGGCCCAAGGCTGCGATGCCGCCGTAATGAGCGCAGTCGTCCAGTCCAATCACTGCCGCCAATTCGCCGCGGCCTGCGCCCAGATCGGCCTCAAAGGCGTCGTCGTCCTGCGCGAGAACGATTCTATCATGGGGAGCAAGTCGCCAGTCCAAGGCAACCACCTTTTAGACCAGCTATGCGGGGCGCGCATCCGCTTTGCTCCACCCGAGAGCGTCGGCGCAACTATAGCCGAGGAAGTGGAGCGGCTCAAAGAAGAGGGGTACAAACCTTTCAGCGGCCTGTCCGGCCTGTTGTCGCGCGTTGCCTACATCCAATGTGCCTTGGAAATCGAAACCCAACTGTGCGCCGCAGGCATCCAAGCCGACGACGTGGTAATCGGGTCAGGGGGAACCAGCTTGGCCGGACTAGTGGCTGGCTTTGCCCTTTTGGGACGTTCGGCACGCTTCCTCGGCACGCCCCAGAGCAAGATGGGCCAGCGCGAAGGAGTGTCTGAGCGCATTGCGCAATCCGCTGCGGAAGCCGCGGCCCATCTCGGCCTCGAATGCTCACCCGACCCGAAGTGCATCGCCGTGACCGATGAGTACGTCGGCCCGGGCTTTGGTCATTTGGACCGCGCCACGCTCGACAGCATCCGCCTCCTCGCCCAAAGCGAGGGCATCTTGGTCGATCCTACCTATTCGGGCAAAGGATTGGCCTGCCTAATTGATCAGGTGCGCCAAGGGCGCTTCCGCGACAGCGAAAACATCGTCTTCGTCCACACTGGCGGAACGCCGCTGCTATTCGCCTATGGGGAAGCACTGCTCGACTAGGGGGCTAACCCCAACGGCCCCACCAACTCGTCCAGCGCGTCGGTCAGCGGCTGGGGATCGGCGAGGTCGGCGATGACAGCCGCCAAGAAGGTCACGCCGCCGCGATGGGTAAAATCCGCAATCTGCGCGTAGCTCAGTTTGGGCAGGTCGGCTAGCTGCTCGCCGACTAAGTGCGCGAGCCGCTGCTCCAAGATCGGTGGCCGCTCGGCGTACGGCATGTTCTTCAGCAGCAGGATCAGGTCGTTGCGCGCTAAGACGCGCTCGCGGACTCCGTAGCCCAAGCGGCGACAATATCCGGCAAAATCGTCCAAGGCATCCGCGCGCCCCTCCGCCAAACCCAGCGCATCCTCCCGAACAAACAGACTCGTCATTATGGTCTGCGCGATCAGGTAGTGGCCCCACACCGTGGGGTGCAAATACTCGGTGATCAGCTCGTCGCCGACCAAACCAGCCGGTGCATGGGCGGTAAACGCCTGCTCCACATCGATCAAAATCGCACCCGACTCAGCGGCTAAGGCGCGAATGGTTTGGTTGAAGGGCGAGGAAGCCCGCAGGCGAATGCCGTCTAAATCACGGGCGCGCACAAACGCGGCGAGCGCCTGCGCTGAATCCCCAGCCGCTTGGTACGCCAAGCCCGCGTCAAAGTGCAGAGCCGCGTGCTGCGGATAATCTGCGGGCACAGCGTCCGGCGGCGGAACCGGCCCTTGCGAGCGCAGGGGATAAAATCCGGCCAAATTGGAAACTAGCGTACAGAGCGCGACCGGCACCTCGCGCTCGCGCAGCATCTCGACTATCTCAGCCATATTGCGCTGGTAATGGGCCTCGGTCTGCCGATGCGCCTCGTCCCCCAAGTAAATCTCGCGCTGCACCAAGTGAACGCCAAAGGACTCGGCGGGTGCGGCGGGACGCAGTGCAGCCGCGACGTAATGCAGCAGACTGTCGAGCAAGTAGTAGGTCTTCGTCCGCTGTAGGAACATCTGCAACTGGATGAAGGACCAGTTGCCACTCAAGCGCACAAACGGAGTCGCGGCCCCGTACGGTCCTACGAACTCGTTGTGACCGGCGTAGATCAGGACCAGATCCGGCTCGTGCTCGACCACCTCCTCGACAAATTCGCGCACGACGAAGGAATTGATGGCCGTGACGCCGCAGTTTACTACCTCGATCTGGCGCGCTGGATACGCATCAACGAGCATCTGTTGCAAGAAGTTGGGAAACGAAGTATAGGCGGGGTTGGGGAAGCCGAGTAGGGTTGAAGCTCCCAGCGCAAACACGCGAAATGCGCGCGCGTCTTTGTCGCGGGCAAAGCGATCCTGCCCAGGAGCCAAGCGTACGTACTGACGAGGGAAGAAGCGCCGCGCAGCTTGCGGGTTGATGCGGTAGGACGAGTCGCTGGCCACGAAAAGGGCGTCGTCCGGCCCGACGCCTACCAGCCACAAGCCTGCCTCAAAGAGCACGATCAACGACAAACCAATCAGCAGGGCTATGATCCGGCTTTTTGCTCTATTTGCCGTTTTTGCTTTGTTTGTCGCGTTCATAAGAATTAGGAATTAAAAATTAAAAATTAGGAATTAGGACGCTGGGGGCCGCCGCGTGGGGCATCTCCCCCTTACGAGATGCTGACATTTATGAAATAGCTTGAATTAATAGTAAATTCGCAATTTCTAATTCGTAATTCCTAATTCATCAGCCATGTCCACCATCCCCTCCCCTGACAATACGCCAGCCCCCATTACGGGCCGGAGCATCCTCGTCGGTGCCGCGCTGAGCTTGGCCATTGCCATCGGCATTCCCTACGGCAGCATGGTCATCCAAGGCTCGCGCCTTGGGCTAAGCTCGGCCACGCCAGCCGCGTTCTTTTTGCTGTTCGTCCTGCTGCTGACTGTCCAAGTCGCCTTGGGACGCTGGGGTTTTCGGCGCGGCGAGTTGGTAGTAATCTTCGCCATGATGGCCGTCGCCACAGCCATCCCCACGCGCGGCGTAGTGGGCATGCTGCTGCCGATGATCACCGGCACCTTCTACTACGCCACTCCTGAAAACCAATGGGCCGACGTAGTCCACCCGTTTCTCTCCGATTGGATGGTGGTGTACGATCCGGCCGCAGTAAAGGCATTTTACGAGGGTACCAAAGGCTCGGCCATCCCCTACGATGTCTGGCTCAAGCCGCTCGGGCGCTGGTTTGTATTCTACGCGGCGTTTTACGCAACCATTATCGCGGCCATATCCATCTTGCGCCGCCAGTGGGTTGACAACGAGCGACTCGTCTTTCCGCTGGCCCAAGTCCCCCTTGCCATGATCCAAGACGACGAGGGCAAGCAAAGAAGCCTCAAACCCTTTTTTCGCAATCCCATCATGTGGTGCGGCTTGCTGTTGCCCTTCTTGTTCAACAGCACCAACGCCCTGCACCACTACTTCAACTTCGTCCCCTCCCTCGCCCTTCAGACCAGCGTCGAACTGTTCAGCCGCACGGCCTCGCTTAACATCCGCATTAACTTCCTGATGTTCGGCTTTGCGTACTTTATCAACTCCAATATCGCCTTCAGTCTGTGGTTTTTCTACCTACTGCACGTGATACAAGAAAGCATCTTCCGCTACATCGGCATCTTCAGCCCCGAGGAACTGGGGCCTTGGACCGGGTCGGGACCGGTGGGCGCGATCATGGGGCATCAGATGATGGGTGCGCTCGTCGTCTTGGTGTTCTACGGGCTGTGGACGGCGCGGCCCCACCTCAAAAACGTCCTGCGCAAGGCCCTGTGGGGCGACGACCGGATCGACGACTCTGCGGAGATTCTCTCCTATCGAGCTGCATTTTGGCTCTTCATCGGCGGTACCTGCGCGATGGGCTTTTGGCTGTGGAAGAGCGGGATCCCGGCTTGGATCGTGCCCTTCTTCCTGTTCTCGTCGCTGGTCATATTCATCGGCCTAGCGCGCGTCATCGCCGAGGCGGGCATGCCTACCGTAACCCCAGAAATGGTCCCGGCCGGCTTTGTCGTCTCCGGCGTTGGAGTCCCGGCTCTCGGCGCGCAGGGTATGGTCGCTACGGGCTACTCTTTGGTCTGGGCGGGGGACTTGCTGGTCTTTATGACTGCGCCCCTCACCAACAGCCTGCGCTTGGGCAGCGCGATTAGCGGCACCCGCCGCCGGCTCTTTTGGGCGATTGTCGCGGCCATACTCATCAGCCTCGTGGTCTCCTGCTGGTTCATGCTCTACCTCGCGTACCGCGACGGCGCGATCAACCTGCATCCTCAGTACTTCACGGGCTTTGCCAGATACCCCTCGGACCTTGCCGCGAAAAAGCTCGCCAATCCCACGGGGCCGAGCCTCGTCGGGTGGCTGTGGACGGGTTTTGGGGCCCTGATCATGGGCGGCTTGATGACCGCCCGCCACTTTTTCGTGTGGTGGCCTTTTCACCCGCTCGGCTTTGCCGTGAGCACCGGCTGGGTAATGAACAGCATCTGGTTTTCGATCTTCTTAGCCTGGCTCATCAAGATCACTGTCCTCAAATACGGCGGTCCCCGCACGTATCTCCTCACCCGCCCCTTTTTCGTCGGGATCGTGCTCGGCCAGTTCGTCGCCGCCGGCCTGTGGCTGGTGGTGGATGGCTTCACCGGCATGGTTGGCAACCGAACACCTGTATATTAGAAGGAAAAAATCTATGCGTCCTCTATACATCCTTGCTATCGCCCTCGCGGCTTGCTCGCAGGAAACGAACGCACCTGTGGCGCGAGTCGATGAAGTGCCCATCTCAGGAGAGAGCCTGCGGTCCTTTGTCGAAAAGCTACCCCCAGGCTTGCGCAACCCCGAAGGCGGCGACGCAGCGCGGCGACAATACGTGCAATCGCTCATCGACCGCCAACTAATCCTCAAAGAGGCCCTCGTCCACGGGCTGGATACGCTGCAATCGGTAAAACGCACCGTCGATGAGGCCGTGGATGCGCGCGTCATCGCCCTCTATCGGGCGCGCAACATAACCGCTCAGGTGCAAGTGCCCGAAGAGGATGTGCGGCGCGTCTTTGCCGAGGAAGGCTACCACCGCGAGCGCAAGCTCAACGCAATTTTGGTCCACACCCGCGCTGAAATCGAAGCGGCCGTGGCCGCGCTCGCCGCCGGCCAGCCCTTTGCCGAAGTAGCCCGCGCCCACTCGCTCGACAAGCGCTCGGCTGAACAGGGCGGCGAATTGGGCTTTATTGGCCGCGAGGCCGCGCCCAGTCTGCACATCCCCGCCGAGGTCTTCAACACGCTGCCCTTGGGGGAAATATCCGCTCCTTTGCGCGCTGGCCTTAGTTGGCACATCGTCCGCTTCACCGAAGACCGCGACACGCCCTATGAGCGCTATCGGCCCCTCATCGAAGAGCTGCTATTTAGCGAGCGTCTAGGCCAAGTTGAGGCCGAGCACTTTGAGTCGCTTCGCGCGACCGCCGGGGCGGTCCTCGACCGCGCCGGGCTGCAACTCATGATCAGCGCGGCCCAGCGGGAAGATGGCGCGTTGCTCGACACGTCCACTGCGTCGCTCTACACCTTTGCCGAGGGCCAGGCCACAGTCGCCTCGGCGTACAAGGCCCTGCGGCGGCTCAATGCCCAGCGCAGTCTCAAAGACAGTACGCGCGCACGCACCGCGCTAGACAGGCTCGTGCTGCGCCCCCTTCTCCAGCGGCGCGCCGCCCGCGAACAGGACCTGTACGACGATCCAGACATCCAACGGCTGGCCAAGAGAGCCTACCAAGACGCGCTGCTCAACGCCGTGCGCGAGCGCTTTGCAGCCGTCGAAATGCTCTCCGACGCCGAAGTGTGGTCCTACTACGACAGCCATCCCGACATGTTTTATCACGAAGAATCCGTCGAGGTCGAAGAACTGCTCGCGTCCAGCCCGGCCGAGGCCCAGTGGCTCAGCGACCAACTCGTTGCCGGTGCGAGTTTTGCCGATCTCGCCGACCGCAGCGTGCGCACCCAAGCCGTTCAATCGCAAGCGCGCTTTCACTTCCATCCGCGCGACGAGAAGCTCTATCCGCGCCTAGTCCCGGCCATCTATGCCGCGGAACCCGGCCAGCTCGTCGGGCCGATTCGGGTGCGCGACGGGTACTCCATTTTCCGCGTCCAAGGACGCAACCCCGGCCGGGTCGAACCGTACGAGCAGGTCCAGCGCCGCGCCCGCGCTCTGTTGCGCCGCGAGCGGGAAAACGCGGCTTTCACCAGCTTCGTCCAAGATCTGCGCCAGCGCTATCAGAGCCGAGTCGAGATCGACGAGCGCGCCCTCAAGGCCGCCCTGCCGGATTCGCTGGTCCAAGGCACCTGAGCGATGACCGTGCGCCTGTTGCTGATTTTGGGCGCAATCGCCTGCGCCGACCAACCCGACCCGCAAGACGCGGCGCACCCCGCAGAAGCCCGCCGCTTGCTCCAGCGCGGCACGCTTTTTTTGCAACAGAACCGGCCCGCCCGTGCCCTAGCGGAACTCACACAGGCCGTGGCGCTCGATTCCGCGTCGAGCACCGCCCATTTTCAAAAGGGGCTAGCCCACGCGCGGCTCGACCAGCCCGCGCTCGCCATTGCGGCCTTTGAACGCGCCTTGGCCCTGACTCCCGACGACTCGACAACTCGACTGAGCTCGCCGAAGTCTGAGCTTGCCGAAGTCCAGCCTCGCGCGCACTTTGCCCTCGCCGCGGTGCTGCGCGACCAGCATCGCTACCTAGAGGCCGCAGACCATCTAGAGCAGGCCATTGTCCTCGCACCCGAGCGCGCCAAATACCACTTCTACCTAGGCGAAGTGCGCCGCGCCACCGGCGATTTTGCCGGCGCACTCACAGCCTTCAAACGCACCATTGAACTCGCGCCCGACGACTCGACGACTCGACTGAGCGGTTCGGCTGAGCTCACCGTCGAAGCCTCGCCGAAGTCTGAGCTCGCCGAAGTCCACCTTGAAGCCCGCTACTACCACAGCGACTTGCTCGTGCGCAATCAACAATTATCCCAAGCTCGCACGGGCTTTGCCGACCTGCTCGCCCGCGACCCCGACCACATCCAAGGCGGCTTAGGTCTAGGCGGCTTACTCATCCGCCTCGGAGAACCGACAGCAGCCGTTCCCGTGCTCGAGCGCGTCGCCATCGCCGACCCGCACAACCCCGCTCCCCACTACCTGTTGGCCCAAGCCTACGCCGAGTGCGACCGCCCCGATGACGCCCGCCACGCGCAGGGCCGCTTCCAGCAGTTGAGCGCGGCCGAACGCCACCTCAATCAGGGCAACATTTACATTCGCCAAGGCGCGTGGGACAAGGCGATCGACTCCCTAAAGCGCGCCCTTGCCAGCGACTCTACTTCGGTGGAAATTCGCCTGCGCCTCGCCACCGTGTACGCACAGCAAAAGCGCTTCGCCGACGCCCGCGCCGCGCTGGAGCAAGTCCTCGCCCGCAACCCAGACCACCGCGACGCCTACATCATGCTGGGCGACCTGTACTTGCACGAGGGAAGGCCCAAAGAAGCGGACGCGCACTTCGTCCGCGCCTTGGCGACCGATCCCGACTCCTTTGCCGCGGCCTATGGCTTGGGCCGTGCGCGTTTCAAAAGCGGCGACTTTGCCGGGGCCGTTACCGCGTTGCACCAAGCCCTCGCTCGCGATCCCGACCACCGCGACGCCCACTATGTTCTCGGGCTGGCTTACGTCCGCCAAGCCAACTACCGCGATGCCCACACCCATTTCGCCCGCAGCATTGCCCTCGACCCAGACCACGCAGAATCGCACTACGGACTGGCGCTGATCCTCATGCAGCAAAGACAGCGGGACCAAGCGCGGCAAGCTCTGCAAAAGGTGCTCGCCCTCGCCCCGGATCACCAGCGCGCCCGGGCCAAGCTAGGCGAGCTGGACCAAGCGCCGTGAGCCGCTGCTTCCGCGTCCTGTGCTTGGCTGGCCTTTGCCTCGGCTGCCAAGCCCCGCCCGAGGCCGAAAGCGACCGCGTCTATGCCGAGGCCCTGAGCCTGCTGCACCAGGGGCGGTTCTCCGAGTCCGAGGCCCTCTTCCGGCGCGTCGTCAGCTTGGCACCCGACAGCGCGATTGCCCAAATCCGCATCGGCGAAGCCATGATCCGCCAAGGCCGCTGGCAGCGCGCGGGCCGCCTGCTCGACGAGTTGCCGACACCAGTGCGCCAGCGACCCGAAGCCCGTCTGCTCGAAGCCCGTCTGCTGGCCTTTGGCGGTTTTGCCCGCGAAGCCGAACTCGCCGTCGATGAAATCCTCGATGAATACCCCAACTCGCTCGACGGCCGCCTGCTGCTGGCTGAGCTGTACTTACAGGCCGCTGCCACCATGAACCTCGAGCGAGCCACGGCCCTGTGCAGCGAAGCACTAGCCGCCCAACCCCAGCGACGCGACGCGCATTACCTGTTGCTCCAAGCCACGATGCGCCTCGGTCGTTTTCCCGCAGCCTTGGAACGCAGCCGCTCGTTGCTCGACGCCTATCCAGACGATGGACACGCCTATCTCTTGGCTGGCACCGCGGCTTTCTGGGCGGGGGACGACCGCGCGTGGCCTTGGCTCGAAAAAGCGGTCGATCTGTTGGAGTCGCTCGACCGCCTAGAGGCTCTGTGGCTGCTCAAGCTGACCCACGAGCGGCAGAGCGAAGATGCACCGGCGCTGCTGCCGCGCTATCGCTTTCCCCTGCGCGCCTCCGTGCCAACAGCGACCGACTTGCGCTTTGTCGATGTGGCCGCGCACGTCGGCGTGGCCAAGAAAGATCGCGGCCGCGGCAGTGCTTGGCTCGATTTTGACGGCGACGGCGACTTTGATCTGTTCAGCGTTGGCATCCAAGTCGAACACTCGCTCTACCGCAACGACGGCGGCCAATTCCGCGATGTCGCCCAAGCGGCTGGACTAGCTGACGTGCGCGGCGGTTGGGCCGCGGCGAGTGCGGACTTTGACAACGACGGCGACGACGACCTCTTTGTCAGCCGCGACGCCTGGGAGGGCCGGGCCCCCAACTCATTGTACCGAAACGACTCGGGCACATTCATCGACCTGGGGCGCGCCGCGGGCCTAGCCGATTCCAGCGACAGCTTTACGGCCGCTTGGCTCGACTTCGACCGCGACGGATACCTCGATTTGTACGTGGCCAACGGCGTCACGGGTACGGGCGAGCCAAACGCCCTCCTGCACAATCGGCAGAACGGTGCGTTCCTCGACGTGGCGGTCGCCGCCGCAGTCGCCGACTCGGGCAAGACCATCGGCACGGCTGCTGGCGACTTCGACGGCGATGGCTGGACCGACTTATACGCGGTCAACATCGGCCAGCTCAACCGCCTCTATCGCAACCTCGGCGATGGCACCTTTGTCGATGTGGCCGAGCGCGCTGGAGTCCTTTTTCCAGTGGAAGGCGGGTACGTGGCGTTCTTTTTTGATCTTGACAACGACGGTCATCTCGACCTATTTGCTTCAACTATGAGCGCCTTTCCCGATGTCCTCAACAGCATGGTCACCGGTGAGGCCATAGAGCCGAACCGGCCCTTTCTCTATCGCAACCTCGGCGACGGCACCTTTGCCGACATCGCGGTCGCTGCGGGACTCAAGCGCTCTTTCGGCAGTATGGGCGCGGGCCTTGGCGATCTAGACAACGACGGCTTCGTCGATATCTATCTGGCCAACGGCGGTCCGCAAATGGCCCGCCTCGAACCCAACGCGCTCTACCGCAACCTCGGCGACGGCACTTTCGCCGACATCACGGCCACTGCGGGCACCGGCAGCCTCGGCAAGGGCCACGGGGCCACCTTCGCCGACTTCGATCAAGACGGCGACTTAGACCTCTACGCCGGCTTGGGCGGCCACTACGACGCCGATACGTGGGACAATGCGCTCTACCGCAACGACGGCCCGGTGCAGCACTACCTATCCATCGAACTCGTGGGCGCGCAGACCAATCGCAGCGCCATCGGTGCGCGCGTGGCCGCCTTTGCCGCCGGCCGCGCCATTCGCGCTCAGCGCCAGAGCGGCTTTGGCTTCGGCAGCAGCAACGAGCCGCTCCTGCACCTCGGGCTGGGGTCGGCTACTCGCGTCGATAGCCTGCACGTGCTCTGGCCCGGCCAGCCCCCACAGCGCTTCTTTGACCTGCCCGTCGATTGCCGCATCCGCATCGCACAACGCGAGGCGCACTACCAGATGCTCAGGAGGCCACCATGAAACTCTTAGCGTTTCTCGTCCTCTGCTTGGCACCGCTGATCTCAGCCGACGCCCAAAAGGGCCACCGCGTCACTAGCCGCTCGGTAGTGGTCAACAGGGCCGCGCACTGGCAAAATTGGCAGCTCCCCACCCACGCCGTGCAGGTGTCGCCGGACGGCACAGTCCAGCCGCACTTTTTTCGCGAGCACTTCAATTTGCTCGATGATTTAGCAACCTACACCCGTCCCATTATCGATCTGCGTCGCCGCAGCAACCAGACCGCCATCCTCAACATCGATAGCACCCAGACCCGCGACGTGAAAGGCGAGATCATCGCCGACCGCAAGGGCAACCCCATTTACTCCTATTTCTTTCGCCCGGGCATCAGCCGCGTCGGCTCAAATGCGGCGGCCGCCGCCAACATCCTCGACGACGATCCAACCACCTTCTGGGAACCCGATCCGCAGGCACCGATCGACGACTGGTGGATTGAAATAGATTTGGGCCGCGTCGTAGCGGTTGATTCCCTCGTCATCCACTTCGTCGAGGAAGAGTTGGGCGATCCCTTCTTCCAGTTCCGCGTCCTCGCCGCACCCGACCAAGAGCCGGTGTGGGAAAACGCCGACAAAATCACCTTTGAACGCGTCGCCAACACCAAGGCTCCCAACCGCGAGCAGCGCACCTTTCGCATCGGTCTCGAACAGCTCAAAGCCGACCCCAACTGGCAGGGCAAGCTGGTGGAGACCATCCGCATCGTGGTCAGCGATACCCGTGGCCAGCGCGGCGAGCGCATCAGCGAAGAGGAGTGGCAAGCCCTGCCAGCCGACGAGCGCGGCGCGATCGTCTATTTTATCCGCGACGAACAGGGCTTTGAAGAGCCAGTCGAGCGCGCCGTCTATGAAAGCCTCGATGCCCAGCGCCAAGGCCGCTTGGATTACTACCGGCGCGAGCGGCCGCGTCTAGCCGGAATCGAGGTATACGGATTTGGCGACAACATCAGCGGCGGCTTGGTGGCCGGCGGCGGCAACCTCAATCTGACGGGTGACGGTTTCCTGCCGGGGCCGGCTTTTGACGCGGATTTCAACACCAATTTCCTGCACCTCGTTTGGTCGCCGACCATCGACCGCGGCGTGCTCACCGTTGACATGGGCGCGACGTTTTGGCTCGACGCCATGCGCATTTCCTCGACTCGGCCCTATCCCCGTATCGATGGCTATTTGATCCGTGGCTCCGACGGTTCGCGCGACACGCGCGGCAAAATCAAGTGGGCGCGCCTCAGCCCCCGCTTCCGCGAGGACAATAGCTCCGACAACTTTGAACACATCATCGACACCTATACCCCCAGCCCCAAGCTCCGCTTCCTCGAAATAAGTATCGTCTCGGCGGACCCGCGCCGCCGAGGTGGGTACAACACCGGACCGACCATTGCCGAGTACCAGCTTTTTTCCACCGGCTACCCGGCACAAGTAGTGCTGACCTCCGACCTGATTGCACTGCCTGGGGTGCGCAACTTCGGGGCCATCACTTGGGAGGCCGAGACGCCCCCGGGCACGACCGTGGCCATCCGCACCCGCACCGGCGACCTGCTGGGCAAGGTCATTCGCTACTTCGACAAAACGGGCAACGAAATCACCTATGACGCCTGGAAAAACCTCTTGGCCCGACTCAAGGGGCCAGCCGACACTACTTTCGTGCCCACCAGCGGCTGGAGCCCGTGGAGCCGCGCCTACCAGCAGCCCGGCGACATCGTCACCTCCCCCGGCCTGCGCAAATACATGCAGTTCCAAGTCGAGATGATTACCACCGACCGCGAGGCCGCGGCTTTGATCCGCTCGCTCGCAGTCGAACTGCTCAATCCCGTGGCCGAGCGCATCGCGGCCGAGCTGTGGCCGGCCTCGGTGGAGGTCTCCGGTGCACGGGAGACTTTTGACGTCTTTGCCCAGCCCTACTTCATCGAGTCGCCTGCGGCCTCGCGCAGCGCTGGTTTCAACGAAATCCTGTTGACCATGCCGGCTTCGGAAAACCTCGAACTCTTGGAGCTTGGCATCATTAGCCCAGACGGCGAAAAGGTCTTTCGCCTTGGGGACGAGGGCGGTGTGCTCACGGCTGACGACCAAACGCAAGTCGCGATTTTGGCCAACGGCGGGGACTCGATCAGGGTGCGCCTAGACGACGCGCTCAACATCCTGCCCGCGGCCAGCCGCACGTACAATCGCGTTACCCTTGAGGGCGAAGAGGTGCCTGTGACCCAAGACGGCTTGCCGCTTACGGGCGCGGCGTACGGCACCCTCGACGAAGACGAACGGGGGGCCATCCGCTACTTCCGCCGCGACGGCGACCAGCTCAGCGAGATCGACCAAACCAGCTACAAAGATCTGCCCAGCGAGGAACAAGGCCCCGTCCGCTACTTCCGCATTTTGCGCGGCGACGGCGCTCAATTCCCCTTTGACGCGCGCGGCGACTCCCTCGACTCGCGTGCGTACAACCGCCTTGCCGCGGCCGAGCGCGGCATTGTGACCGGGCCGGGCCAGCGCTTCCGTTTGCGCCTTTCAGCGCCGGTCTTTCTCAACGGCACAACCTTGCGCCTTTTCGTGCGCAATGCAGCAAGCGCCGACGCCGAGGAGGCGTGGCAGGCGGTTGAAGCGGGCGACGCCGACGAAGGTGTTACCAGCAACACGCTGTCGATCAACGTCCCCATTGACAGCGATCTCGTTCATGGTCTCGCAGTCGGCCCCAACCCCTTTACCCCCAACGGCGACGGGATTAACGACGCGGCTGAAATCTCGCTGGATATCTTCAAGCTCACTTCGAGTCGCCTCCTCCAAGTGCGGATTTACACGCTCGATGGGCGACGGATTTGGCAGCGCGAGGAAATGGTGCTGAGCGGCCGCACCTCTGTGCGTTGGGACGGCGTAGATGACCACGGCCGCCGTGCGCCGCCCGGACTGTACCTGTGCCAAGTCCAACTCGACGCCGACGCCACAGGGCGGCCTACTACTCAAGCGCGGATTATCGCCGTGGCCTACTAGTTATTGCTGGAACGCCTAAGGCCGATTATCATTGAGAATTACGAATTAGGAATTGAGAATTGCGAATTAGAGTTTACCAAGCAGTGCGAGGTGGGAAGCGGTTGGGTCCATTCGTAATTCCCAATTCTTAATTCCTAATTGAAGGAGGGATTGCAGTGAACCGGAAATGGATGTTCTGGACGGCAATAGCCATGCTGTGGCTCGGCAGTGCTGCCGGAGCCCAGGAATACGGCGCTCGCACCGGCACGGTCAAAAGAGGCGGAGTGGTTTCCTTTGAGCCACAGGGCCCCGGCGTCCTGTTCGGTGCCCTCGACCCGGCCAAGCGCAGGTGGTACGTGCCGCAGGAGCTTTTTAACGAATACCAGTGGCGGCAGTGGGAATACTCCAACTACGCCCGCGATCACTACCAGCGCTACGTCAGCTCCATCCGCGAAGGCGATTACTACTACGACCTCTACGGCAACCTCATCACCCGAGGCTGGCTGGTTTTCAACAACTCACAGACCCAACCTCGACAGTTTGGCTCTTCGGTGCTGAAGTCCAGAAATTTCGAGGGCTGGTTTAGCGGCTTGGTCATCTCGGCTGACTCCAAGGGCCAGCACCACTACGCCTTGACGGCCGGCACCAAGATCCGCTCGACCCTGACGCCGATGACCTTCTCTAAGCCGCGCTGGGACGGCATTCAATTCGACTACGCAGCCGACAAATACCAAGGCACCTTGATCTACTCGCGCCTCAGCCGCCCTGGCGGCACGTCAACCAACGATCAAGAGAGCTTGGTCACCAACGCCACATCCATGTTCGGCAGCCGCGCCACCGCGCAGGTGGGCGATTTCGCCACCTTGGGGCTGACCATGGTCAACGCCCACCAATCCAACACCCTCATCGACGGCTTTACCGGCAACCCCTTCACTGGCGAGCTTTCGGTCGATCAGAATCAGACCGTCTCGATCATCGAGATCGTCCTGCGCGACGATAGCCCCGAGGACGGTGTCGGCGGCGCGGCCTTCTTCAGCGCCGGTTCGGACATCATCATCACTTATCTCGACGGCACGCAAGACAACGGCAAGGCCATTCGCTTTGAACCGATCATCGAGGGCGGCCTCGTGGGAGAGGGCTTCCTTTCAGCCGATGGCACTGAGGAGATCCGCCTGCGCTACGACTTTGACAGCCCGGCCTTTGTCAACCGGGCCTCGGGCACTAAAGAAGAAATCAAAAAGGTCGAGTTCCGCCTCGTGCTGGGCAACGACTATCAAGTGTGGGTCACCTCCGACAGCCAGCTCAACGCCAGCGGCGAGTCCGTGCTCTTGCTCGTCTCCCAAGCCGAGGGCAACGTCCAAGACAACACCAATTTGCAGATCGTCAGTTTCGACTACGGCCTGCCGACCTCCACCCAGATCTGGGGAGCAACCCTAGAGCTGCAAAAGGTTCTCGGCTTCGACTTCTACGGCGAGTACGACCTCAGCTACAATTACACCAAGTATCCCAATGTAGTAGCCAAGACCCACACCACCTTCTCGGGCATCCGCGGCGACCGCGCCGCCTCTGCGTGGATGATGAACCTCTCGCGGGTCGCGTTTCCCTTCTTCTTCTTCGGCGAGGCATACAGCATGGATCCTCGCTATTCCACCCGCACATTCACCGCTCAAGGAGATGGCTTTATCGACTACGAGGACGAACGCATCCACGTAGTCGAACTGGTCGAAGACAACGACGACCAAGACGAATTTCCCGACACCGTGCGCAAGGACTGGCAGACCGGCGACCCGAGCGTCTTCCCCGGCTGGGACGAGAACAACGACTTCATCTCGGATTTCAACCAGAACGACAACCGCTTCTTGAGCAACCTCATCCCGGACTACGAGGAGCCGTTCCTGCGCCACAACGTCGATCGGCCTGAATTCCTCTTCGGCATCGACCTGAACAACAACTTGTGGGTCGATCGCTTTGAAAACGACGAACTGCCCGACTATCCCTACAAGAAAGATCACCAAGGATACAACGCCTACGGCGGCATCCACTTCACCCCAGAGCTGCGGCTGATGGTCGGCGTCTTGCGCGAGGATCTCATTTCTTCCAACCAAAAAAACCACGCCAATTACGTCCTGCTGACCCTCGACCGCGACACCCCTGCTTGGGGTCGCTTCCGCGTCTTTGAGATGCTCAAGTCCACGACCGACGACATTCCCGACGACCTCTTGCAGTGGCTGCCCAACGCCAATATCCGCACTGGTGAACCGACCAAAGTCGAGGATCCTCTCATCGCTCGCGACGCTTGGATCAACAGCCTGTGGGTCGGCCACGACTACAAGCTGCGCGGCCTGCTGACGGCCAATTACCTCAAATACGATCTGTACCACCAGCGGCTGAGTGCCAATGAGCGCGCGCTGTTGGGCCTGCGCGAGCGCGACTTTTTCTTTGGCCTAATCAACAAAATCAGCTACCGCTTCGACTTTGGGCACCTGTGGCTAGAGCCGCGCTGGAAAAGCGAGTACCGCCGTCAGAGCCGCGACCTGATTTCAGCCGACGAACGCACCGAACTGGCCGAAATCGGCGGCTTCGTCCTCGGCTTTCCTCTGCTCAGCCACACGACCTTGCTGAGCGGGTTGGAGATGACCTTCCTCAACGATATGGAGCGCGACTCCAACGACTTCAACGGCCTAGTTTGGGCCTTGCAGTTGTCCAATATATCCGACTATCTCGGCTACAAGGTTACGACCCATGCGGGCATGAAAATCGACCGCCGCCAGCCTCGGGGCGAGGATGCCGTGATTATTAATCAGATCTTTATTTCGATCTACGCGGGCTTGCAGTAGGGGGCGGTTTGAAACCGCCCCCTACCCGGATGCGTAACAGTAGTTATGAATGATGTAAAATTGCTACATGACTAGACGCTGGATGTTCATGGGGGTGGCGGCCGTTTTCGCGCTCGCCCTCTCAGCGCGCCTGTACTACCTCCACGAAATACGCGCCAGCCCGCTTTTCACCGCGCCCGTCGTTGATGCCCGCACCTATACCGAAGAGGCTCGCTACTTCAGCGAAGTCTCCTTTGCAGGTCGGCCCGCGCCCTTCTGGCAACCGCCGCTCTACCCCGCGCTGTTAGGCGTCCTCTTTGCCCTCGCCGGGGACGACCTCTACCTGCCGCGTCTCATCCAAGCCGTCATCGGCGCACTCGTCTGCGTCCTCATCTGCCTGTTGGGGTACCGGGTCTTTGGCGCGGGGGTTGGACTCGGCGCGGGTTTTGCCGCGGCATTGTACGGTCCCCTCATCTACTTTGGCGGCGAGTTGCTGCCGACTCTGCTGGCCTGTTGCCTCAATTTGCTCATACTGTTGCTCGCAATCGGCGAGGGTGGTTGGGTGCGCTGGCTAGCCGCCGGTGTGCTGCTGGGCCTGTCCGCGCTCGCCGTGGCCAACGTACTGCTCTTTGCGCCCGTGCTGTTGGGCTATCTCTACTGGCGGCAGCGGCGGCTGCGCCCGGCGGCTTTTCTGCTCTTAGGCTGTGCGCTGGTCATCGCGCCGGTTGCGTATCGCAACTGGGTGGTCGGCGGCGATCTAGTGTTCATCTCGCACAACGCAGGCATCAACTTTTACATCGGCAACAACGCCGACTACGAGCAAACGACCCGCATTCGCCCAGGGCGGGATTGGGTCGAGTTGGTGGAAATGCCCGAGCACCGCGCCGGTATTGAACAGCCTTCGGCCAAGTCGCGCTACTTCTTTGCCCAATCTTGGCAATACATAACCTCTGCGCCGCTCGATTTCACGAGCTTGCTGGCGTACAAGGGCTACCTATTTCTGCGCGGCGACGAAATTCCGCGCAATCGCGACCTCTACTTCGCCCGCAACGACTCTTCGCTTTTGTCGATCCTGCTGTGGAAAAAGGGACTGGCGTTTCCCTTTGGTTTGATCGCTCCGCTGGCGCTCTTGGGACTTTTCGCCGTTCTGCGGACCTCTGAGTCTCCCGAGGGGCGCTTGCTGGCGCTCTTTGTGGCTTGCTATGCGCTTTCCGTGGTCCTGTTCTTCGTCACCGGGCGCTATCGCCTGCCAGCCGTGCCCGTGCTGTTGCTGTTTGCAGCGTGTGGGGTACGCACCCTATGGCACCGTCCTTGGCCCGCGCTCGCCGCCTGTGCCGCCCTGTTGGTTTTTTGCAATGTGGCCACGGGCGCGATGGACCTAGAGGGCGATGCCCACGAGCACTACTATCTCGGCTACGCGTACGAGGAACGGGACATGCCAGCCCACGCTGCTCGCCACTACCGCCACGCCATTGATCGCGATTCCACTTTCGCCGACCCACTCCTTGCACTCGCGGCGCTCCACGGCGAGGCCAAGCGCTACGACAAGGCCATTGAACTCTATCGGCGCTACCTTAAAACGCAGCCTCACGACGCGGACGTGCGCTTTCTCCTCGGCCACACCGCGTTGCTCGCGCAGCGCTACGACGAGGCCGCGGCCGCGTACTCCGAGGTCGCAGCGGCGCGTCCCAACTGGGCAGCCGCGCACGGCGGCCTTGGCTACGCCCTCCTGATGGCAGATCAACCCCAACGCGCCGCCCAAGCGTATAGCCGCACGCTCGAACTGAACCCAGACTCAACGCTCGTGCGCTATCAACTGGCCCGCCTGTACGCGGAGCAGGGACAAAACCGCGAGGCCATTGCCGAATTAGAGCAACTCGTGCAGCGCGAGCCGCATGTGACCGAATATCCAACCCGCCTCGCCGACTTGCTCATCCAACTTGAACAAGGGACGGGCATGGCCCTCGGGCAGACGGACCGGCTAGTGGAGGCAGAAAAACTCTTGCGCCGCACCATTGCGCTCGACGCCAAGGCCGCGCATCCCCATTGGAGCTTGGGGATGCTCTACGCCCGCCAAGGGCGCTATGCCGAGGCCGTGCCCCTGTTTGAGCATTTGCTCCAAATTGCGCCGCGCGACTATCAGGCTCATCTGTTCCTCGGGCACCTCTACCAACGCACTGGACGCCAAACCGACGCGGAGTCCCAATTTGCGGCCTTTAGCCGCAGCCAGCGCGCCTACCGCATGGAAAAGGTGGCGCGGCGGGAAATGGAAGCCCAGATCGAACAACTTTTTGGCGATTGATCCGCAGAAAGCGACTTATTTATGCAACACGCGAGCCGCTGGGCTGTTTTCGGGCTGTTCTTTTTTTCTG
Source organism: Candidatus Latescibacterota bacterium (assembly GCA_022819745.1). Next base: position 71,126 of record JAJEGS010000036.1, read on the forward strand.
GAGCCTGCGCCCTCATCTATCAAATCACTTGGATGCGGCTCTTTCGGCTCGCCATGGGCAATACGGTATTTACGTCAGCTACGGTGCTGACCGCGTTTATGGCCGGGCTGGCGCTGGGCAGTTGGGTGGCCGGACGCCTCGCCGACCGCACGGGCCGCCCCCTACGTGCATATGCCTATCTAGAAGTGCTCATCGGTCTTTGCGGCTTGGCCATGGTGCCGGCCTTCAATGCCCTAGAGCCGGTCTATGGCTGGCTCTATCACGGGCTAGATGGAACCGGCGTCTGGCTCGGCGTGGGGCGCTTCCTCGTATCGGCGGCCCTGTTGGCGCTGCCCACTACGCTGATGGGCGCGACGCTGCCGCTTTTGAGCCGCTTTACGACCCAACGGCTAGAGAGCATGGGGCGCGACTTGGGGAGACTCTACGCGCTCAACACCCTTGGGGCTGCGCTGGGGGCCGCGCTGACGGGGTTCCTGTTGGTACCTGCCCTCGGGGTGCAGACTACGCTGTGGGCGGCGGCCGGGGCCAATTTGCTCATCGGTGCGCTGGCCTTTGCCCTCCCCGATGCGCCGTCCGTCAGCGCACCGGCGGACGAACCTTCGGCTGAGCCTAGGACTTCGTCGGGCTCAGTCGAGTCGTCGAAGCCTGCGCCAAGTCGCGGCGATGTGGCCGCGCTTTGGGCACTGGGGCTGACGGGTTTTGCTTCCATGATCTACGAGGTGAGTTGGACGCGCACTCTCTCGCTGCTCATCGGCTCCTCTGTGTATGCGTTTACCTTGATGCTGGTGGCCTTTATCTGTGGGCTGGGGCTGGGCAGCATGGTGTTGGCCGGGTGGATCGACCGCCGTGCGCGGCTGTTTCGCACTCTCGCCATCTTGGAACTGGCTGTCGGCCTAACGGCCCTGCTGGTTGAGCCGCTCTTTGGACTGCTGCCCCTCGCGGTCGTCGAGTTGGTCAACCGCTATGCTGGCTCCTTTGGGTTGCTGCATCTGAGCGAATTTCTCATGGCATTCGGCCTCATGTTCCTGCCGACTTTTGCGGCCGGCGGCATCTTCCCGGCCGCGGCCAAGCTCTACACTCGGCACCTCGCCAAGGTGGGCAAGTCGGTCGGCGACGCGTACGCAGCCAATACACTGGGAGCCGTGCTGGGAGCCTTTGCCGGAGGCTTCCTCTTGATCCCGCTCATCGGGGTGCAGGCGAGCATTCTCGCAGCTACCACGCTCAACATAGGACTGGGAATTTATTTCCTCTGGCGCGACGGCTTGTTGAGCCGTCCACTATTCCGCGTGTTGGCACCCGGTCTGCTGCTCTTGCCCCTAGCGGTTTCGCGCCTCCCCGCTTGGGACGTGGCCCTGCTCAACAGCGCCCCGTACCTCTACGCCGGGCAGTACCAGAGCGCGGCCCGCCTCGCCGGGCAAGGCGTGGCTCAGGCTATTGGGCAAGGTCGTCGCTTGCTCTATGCCGAGGAAGGCATGACCGCGACAGTGACCGTGTGGGATTTGCGCGGCGAGCGCTTCATGCGGGTCAACGGCAAGGTGGTCGCCTCATCGCAGGGCAAGGACTTGCGCTCGCATTCGCTTTTGGCACACCTGCCGCTGCTGCTGCACGAGGATCCCCAACAAGTGCTGCTGATCGGCCTCGGCTGCGGCATCAGCTTGGGCGCGGCCCAGCGCCACCCGGTCGCGGCTATCGACTGCGTCGAACTGTCGCCCGAGGTCGTGGAGGCGACCGAACTCTTCAGCGAGGTCAACCAAGATGCGCTCGCCGACCCGCGCACGCGGATGATCGTCGGCGACGGCCGCAATCACCTCTCGCTTGCTGAAGACCGCTACGACGTCATCATCTCGCAACCTTCGAGCTTGTGGATTGCCGGCATGGCCGATCTATTCACCCGCGAATTTTTCCACGACTGCCGCCAAAAGCTCGCGCCGGGAGGATTAATCGGCGTTTGGCTCCAAGCCTACGCGCTAGAGCCGGAAGATGTGCAAACCATTGTCGCTACCTTTGCCGACGCCTTTCCACACGTGGCCATGTGGGAGCTAATGCCTGGGATCGACTATCTGCTCGTCGGCTCGACCGCGCCGGTGGAGGTGGGGTTGGACCGGCTCGCTACGCGCTTGGAGCGGCCCGGCGTGCGGCGCGACTTGGCGCGCAGTGGCGGGGGCGACGCACTCGACTTGCTCTGCTCGTATGTCATGGGACACCAAGGAATCCAAAAGCTAGCCGGCGACGCTCCGCTCAACACCGACGACAATGCCCGGTTGGAATTTGCGGCTCCGAGGGGCCTGTACCGCGACCTGAGTCGCGGGCGCGGGCTGTTTTCCCTCGCCGATCTAGCGGCTGTTCGCCGCGCCGATTTGGAATTTGTGCATCCGACCGCGACGCCACAGCTAGCGCGCGCTTGGGCGGCGCGACACCTCGCGCTCGAAGGGCTGATACACGAGCGGCGCGGCGAGTACTCCGAAGCCCTCGCACAGATGGGCAAAGCCGCTCGGCTACGGTCCGAAGACATAGAAGTGCGGCGCGTCTTGCCCGAACTGAGTTTCAAACTAGCCGAAGACGCCATCCGCCGGGGCCGCTTCCAACAGGCCGTGCGCCTGTACGACGGGTTGCTTGCCGCGCTGCCTGACCACTCCGTGGGACACTACCGCAAGGGCGAGTTGCACGAACACCTGCGACAATGGGACGCTGCGGCCGCGGCCTATCAGCGCACGACCGAACTAGCCCCGACCTTTGTCGCCGCCCATCTGCGGCTGGGGGCCATCCACACCCGCAACCGCGCCTTCGACCAAGCCGCAGAAACCTATCGTCGCGGTCTAGCGACCCTACCTGAACACCTCGGGCTGCTCAACAACCTCGGCACCACCTTCTTGATGCAGGAGCGCTTTGCCGAAGGGCTGAGCGTCTTTCGCCAAGCCTTGGCCATAGACTCCACGGACGCCCGCGTGTGGAACAACCTCGGCACGGCCTTTCTAAAGCAGCGGCAATTTGCCGAGGCGCAGCACTATTTGGCGGGAGCGGTACAGCGGCGGCCCGAGGACGCGATCTTGTGGCTCAAGCTGGCGGACGCCTATCGGGGAGCAGGGGATGCGGAAAAGGCGCGGCAGGTGTTGGCAGAGGCACCCGATGACCTGCGGGTGCGGAAGATGATTGAGCAGTTGAGGGAGTGAGGTAAGAGGAGGTGGTGTAGGGACGGTTCGCGAACCGCCCCTGGTACAGCGTTTCCTCGGCTGTGCAGCGGGGCGCTGACTTCTTAGTACGCCACGCCGACGACGCGGCTCTGCTGGGCGTCGCCCGAATCCCCAGAGACAAAGACGCGAGCTACGTACAGGCCCGGAGGAACTAGCTGGCCTTGGTCGTCGCGGCCATCCCACACTTTGTCTGTGTAACGACCGTTGGCCTCTTCGTCGTCAAAGAGGACGCGTACGCGCCGGCCGCTCAAGTCGTAGAGCGCGACCTCGACCGGCCGCGGGGAGCTCAGCGCCAGCAGGTTGTAGTGGATGATCGCCTCGTCGTTGATGCCGTCGCCATTGGGGGTAAAGGGATTGGGTGCTGCCTGCACTTGACCCAAGAGTTGCCCTTCGGCCAATACGGACGGGCTTAGTACCGTGGTACCGGAAAACGCGTCCTCATCCCCTGCGCCCAAAAAGGCCACATTGCCCGGGTCGATGACTTGGGCGGCACCCGGCTCGGTCGTCAGCCGCGCCGCCGCGGTGAAGTTGGTGCTGTACGTCAGCACGTTGGTCTGGAAGCGGATATGCACCTGCGTCTGGTCGTCGGCCACCATGGGGAAGCGCACGGCAAAGCGGTCGTCGGCCACCTCGGCAATGGCGAACTCTCCACTAGCCGCGTCGAGGCTGTCGAATTGATGCTCGGCCACAACCGCGCCAGCGCCATCGATGATCTGCACCGCGTCGATACTCGACACTCGCGCGGGTGTGTCGATCTCAATGGTGTCGAAACCGCGCAGGTCGTCTGTGCCCATAGCGGCGCGCACGGCAAAGGTAAAGGGCACTTCCTCAGACACCTGTACCTCGCGCGGAAAAACCTCGCCGACTAAGCCGTCGGCAAACGGCGGCGTCAACAAGTCGAAGCTCAGCGACTTGATCACTCGCGCGGCCTCCAGGTCGCTGCTATTAAAAACGACCTCAAACTGCATGTAGCGGCGCGGACTGGGCGAGACAATGGGCAGACCCGGACCGTTGGCCGCGTCTGCCGGATAAGGCGTACTGAAGGGACTCCAATTGATCAGGTCGTCGGTCACAGCCCCGGCCATCCACTCGCGGCCTGCGGCATCGGTAATGGGCGTCTGCCCCGCCTTTTGGGGAAATTTCCGGTATTCGGCTAGGCCCATCTCTTCCCCGGGGTTTTCCAGCGAAAAAGGAATGTCGTCGGCGTCTTGCTTGCCGCGCAGCCGACGGGTGTACACAAAGGGCGAGATGTCTGTGCCCGTGCGCGTGCGGATCTGCGCGCTGGAGAAGCGCGGATCGCCCAACACCTCTTCCACCCAGCGCAGCGTGCCCCACACGGCAGGTTGCCCGGCGTCGAAAATGTCCGACACGTATTGGGCCCGCGACAGAAAGCCCTTGCCGAAAATCTCGATCTCGTCGATCTCAAAATCTATCGGCGAAGTCGCCCGCAAGCGCAGGTGCTGGACGTAGCGCGGTGGGTCGAGCGGCACGTCGATAACCGCGACCTGGTTGTCGGTTTCGGCGATTAGCGGCCTCCAGATAGGCGTGTTCTCGCTGGTCAGGTTCAGGCCGTCGTTGGTAAAAAGCTCATAGGCCCGCAGGTAATCGTTTTGGAAGGGGGTCGAGGGCGAGGGCACGACCGTGTTGCGCGGATAGATGCGGATTCGCTCTACCCCGAAGCGCGCTCCTAAGTTGAGCAAGACTAGGATGCCGAGGGAATTCTGATTCTTGCGCTCAAAGGCCAACAACTCGCCGCCCGGCTCGTCCGACAGCAACTCCTTTAGCATCATCTCCAAGTCGAGCGGCTTGAACGTGCCGCTGAAGTCGAAGACATTGGGCGAGTCGATATCGCCGCCGCGTTCGATGGTGCCGACGGCCACGTTGTCCCCCTCGGCAATGCGCAGGGGCAGGATGCTGCGGGGAAAGTCATCGCGGGCGAATTCGACTAAGTCGCCAGGCGCGTTGCCCACCAGCAGGTTGTTGGGGTTCAAGGGGGAGCGGTGCTCGGCGTCAATGGTGATGACGATTGCCTCGCCTTCGCCCTGCCAGTCCAAGTCGCCGCCCTCTCCAATAGAGACCGTGTCGAGAGCCCAACTTCCGCTCGGCAGCCAGAGCACTAAGACAAGGCCGACTGCGGCACAATGCGCTTTCATGTCCATTCTCCGTGCCATTTGCTGCATAAAACAATCAAAATACAGCCATAAATCAAGTTAAATGCGGTGTGCTATGCACATATCCGAACTTGCCAAACCTACCTCTCCTTTCTTTATATTACCGACATCTCAAGGAAGAGACGCCATGCAGTATATCATTGCTTCGTGTTTCCTGCTCGTCCTGTCGATTGCGCCAGCGCACAGCCGGGGAGAATTTCGCGTCGGGGGCGACGAGGGCAACCCTTGGCTCAATCTGTTGTCTGAAGAAGGAGCCGGCGAGTACTGGCTCTTCGATCTCGAGGGTCAGCTCGTGAGCACCGAACCCGTGGGCGTTACGCCCCACGGCGTGGCTGCCGACACCCTCATCGACTTTGCCGACAACGCCATCGGGCCGCGCTTCATTGACCCGGCGGTCAACCTGACCCTGACCGACCCCAATTCCTCGTCCATTAAAATTCCCCTGCCTTATATCGGCGGCGAAGCCCAGACCACCGATGGCTGTGGTGCCGTCGATAATCATACTCCCGTAGTCAAGAAGCAATTCGATGGCGATGTGACCACCGCCCACTTCCGCCGCTTCACTCCAGGCCAGGGCATCTTCAGCGGCGGCAGAATCATCGCCGGGGTAACCGGCGAAGGCTGGAAAAATTCCGTGGTCATAGATTTTCGTGCGGCCGTGCCCGTCAACCGCATCCGCTTCTTTCCCCGCCTCGGCCAAGAGGACGACCTATTGCTCATCAATGAACTTACCGAGCCTCGTCCCCCTTTGGAAACCTTTGGCGTAGATAGCTTTGCCAGCAACTTTCTCGCTTGGTATGAAATCCGCGTCGGCGACAACAGTGCGCGCTTTGCCAACAGCCCCTGTGACAAAGTCAGCCGCGTCACCAAGGGTCTGCGCTGGGTGCGCAACCAAGATCCCCAGCTCACGGTGCTCGAATCCAATCGTGAAAATCTCGATCCAGTAATCGAACTGCGCTTCCCCACCGAGTCAATCCGCTGGATCACGGCTCAAGCCTTCCCTTTGCGCGACTGGGAGGTCGCCGAATTCGAGGTGTACGGCGAGGGCTTTGTCGAGGAGACCGTCCTCGTCACCCAGATCCTCGACTTTGGCCAGCCAATCAATTGGGGCAAAATTCGCTGGGATGCCGACGTGCCCGAGGGCACCCGCATCGAGGTTCGCACTCGCACCGGCAACACCCCCGATCCCAGCCTCTACTTCGACGAAAACATCAACGGCGACATCCGCCCGATCACCTTGGCCGAGTACGAAAAGCTCGACCCGTCCGGCCGCCTGCCCACCGTGTACGACACCGACAACTGGAGCTTCTGGTCGCCGCCCTACGACTTTGCTGCGGGCTTGCGCGACAGCGACGAGCCGGCTGAAGCGTGGCGCGACGGCACGCCGCTTTTGTCGCCTGGGCCGAGCCGCTACATCCAACTCGCCTTTCGCCTATTCTCCACCTTTACCACTGCACCCCGCATTCGCTCATTTACGCTCCAATTCGGCGATGCACCAGCCGCCCGCCAAATCCTCGGCGAGGTGTGGCCCATTGCCGTCGATTCTTTCGCGCCCACGGAATTTACGTACGTCGTCCGACCGGAATTTAGCGCCGATGACACCGGCTTCGACCGACTGGAGATCCGCACCCACGCCCAAGTCCAATCCATCTCTAAGGTCAAACGCGACGGCACCGAACTCGACTTGAACGATTTTGTCCCAGATATCCAAGCCGACCACTTTGTGGTGTCCTTCCCCCGCTTGCAAGGCGAAGACGACAGCTTTAAACAGCTCGAAGTGAGCTTTGTCGTGCCGATCTTGCGCTTTGGCACCGAATTTTCGGGCTGGGTCTTCGACAGCAACGACCCCGACCAGATCAAACAGCAAGTTCGTCCGGGCAACGCCACCTTTCGCTTTTCGGGCGACGCCCTCGCCGTCAACACCCCCGTCGGCGGCCGGCTCCTCGTCGATATTGCCGTGACTTCCAACCCGCTTACCCCGAACGGCGACGGAGTGAACGAGACCGTGGAAATCGCCTACAAGCTGCGCGAAGTTACGGCTAGCCGCCCAGTGCGCCTAGCGATCTACAATCTCGCCGGCCAACTCGTAGTCGAGTTGCCGCCCATCACCGCACGCAGCGGCGAATTCGCCCATCGCTGGGATGGCCGCGACGACGCCCAACAGCTCGTGCCCCCGGGCACCTATATCTGGCGGTTGCAACTAGAAGAGAAGGAAGAACGCGCTGGTATTCTCTCAGTCGCTTATTGACCAACACATACAATTTGGTGCTGTGGCAACGGGCGAGGGTTTTATTCCCTCGCCCGTATTTTTTTGTGGAAAAGCGAGGAAATGCTTGACACGTAAGTTTTTTTTTTTTTAGACTTACGTCATCTTTGGGCTTGGCCCTAGACCCTTAGTGCAGTTTTTTTACACAGCATTTCTCACTTCTCCTAAGGAGGGTTTTCGCTATGCAAGAGCGAACCAAATTTGTTTTAGCGGCAGCTTTGGTCATGGGCATGTGCGGTACGTCCTTTGGCCACGCGCCTGCCGGCGAGCTCTATTTCGCCGTGCAGTTCCCCGACAACCTCGTCCCCACCATGGACGGCGATTTGTCGGACTGGGACGTCGTGCCGATCGATCCGTACACGATCCGCAACGACCGTCTCTATTCGCCGGTGGCCGACATCCAGCCCGTGGGCCGTGGCGAGATCGATGTCAGCGACATCAATATCCGCCATCTCATCGGCTGGAACGACAGCGCAAATAAGCTCTACTACGCGACCGAGGTCTTCGACAATGTCCACAACTTGGACCGCGAAAACCCCTCGGCCTTCTGGCAGGACGACGCTTGGGAAGTAGAGGTCAACCCCGACCACACGCCGACCGAGGAGCACAACCTTGAAGGCGAGCCGGCCAACAACTTTAGCTACAAATGGGCCGTGCCGCCGGTCGAAGGAGCCTATCAGTTCTACCGTCCGGTAAGCGCGCTCGAGTGGCTGGTAGATGGCAGCGACTGGGTGGACTTTGGCTGGGGCTACGATGGCGAGCAGTTCGGCGAGAGTACCTATTACTACGAATTGGCCATCACGCCGATCACCTCGTTGCCCAACGACGCGTCGGCCACCCCCGATCAAGCTGTGGTTTTCGACCTCGCGGAAGACGAGATCATTCACACGTCCGTGACCGTGGGCGACTTCGACGAGGCGTGCACCGAGTGCGTGCTCGAAAGCTATCAGGGCTTCTGGACCATGTCACCGGAGATGTGCTGCACGGCTACCAACGATGTGTTGCTGGATCAGCTATTGCCGGAGATGGAGTCCGCGACCGCCGTCGAGGACGTGAGCTGGGGCCAGATCAAGGCCGCTCAGTAGTATCATTTTTCAACAACCGCACAAAAAAGCCGGTGCCCCTCAGGGTACCGGCTTTTTGCGTTTAGGTCGGCAGTGTACTCACTCGCCGATCATTTCCTTCATCTTAGCAGCAACCCAGTCAATGGCCACATCGGCCATCACCCGACCCTTCTTCGGCGTGGCCAAGTCGCGGCCCGCCTCAAAGTAGATCGGGTCGCGCGGCGCGTAGCTCTCGCTCTGTATCTGGAGATTGGCTCCCTCGTAATCGACCCCTTTCCACTGCACGTTCTCGGGAAATGCCGCCATGGCAAACGAGGTCTCAAACTCGGCCGCGTGCGCCGGGCAATCCCCCGACTCCAGCACTTCGGCGACTAATTCCTCCGAATAAGCCGTCCAATACGAATAAAACTGCACATCCATATCCAGCCGCTTGCTGAACTCCTCGACTTGGCCGCCCAAGGGGCCATTGCCGGCGTGGCCATTGCATATCAGGATGTGCTCAACCCCGTGCCGCTTGAGCGATTCGCACACGTCGTAGGCCACGGCAAAGAAGGTCTCTGGCCGCAGGCTCAAGGTGCCGGGGAACTCCATCCAGTGCTCGGATATGCCTATGGACAAAGGCGTGGCCACCACCACTTGCGGATAGAGTTGCAAGGCCGCTTGGTGCGCCACATGCGCCGCACTGGCGGTATCGTGCTCCATCGCCAAGTGCTCGTTGTGCTGCTCGGTGCTACCAGTGGGCAGGATTGCCCCCTTGATCAGGCCCTGTTCCAGCCGCTCGCGCACGTGGCGACGAGTCAATTTCCACAGCCGTACTTCTTCGACGATCATTGGTTTTCTCCTTTGTTGCGTTGACGAGTATATTCGGAGGCCCTATCATGCACAATTAATTGGCCGCCGACAACTCCTTGGCCGTCTCCTACCCTTAAAGCAGAGGAATCTCATGCGCATCGCCTGCTGTTTTTTACTCTTAGCCGCCCTGCCCCTAGCCGCCCAAACCGACCAGTACGAAGGCTTTACTGGTTTTTGGCTCAAAAACGACCGCGCCGAGGCTTTTACCATCGCCGAACCTTATCCGCGAGTCCTCGCCTTCCGCCTCAAAGGCGGCGAAAACCCCCTCCACGTCTATCGCGAATACGAATACATCGGCGTGCGCTCGTGGTTTTTTGAGCCGACGCAGATTCCCGCATCCGGGCTGCCGGCCCTGCAACCGGCTACCGCTGAGATGATCGGTGCGCGCTCCGTGCGCCTCACCGCTGCCCCGGACGATAGCTCGGGCCTACAGCTCATCATGGAAGTCGCGCTCGACAGCGAACGGCCTGTGCTCCAGATCCGCCACGGCTTCAAAAACATGCGCACTGCAAAGCGCCGCATCGCCTGTTGGGCCCTCAACGTCATCCGCCCCGATGCGGGCGTCGGCGTCGTACCTTGGCGCAGCACGGGTCGCCGCAGCCTGCTGTTCTGGCCGAGCACCGACCCCAACGAAAGCGGCATCCACCTAGGCCCCCTCGCCCTCGCGCTCGACTATCGGATCAAGCCGCAAAACGGCTGGCACAAGGTCGGCACTAATAGCGACGCCGGTTGGATCGCCTTTGTATGGAATGGAAATGCGCTCAAATCTACGGTTGCCCACGTAGCCAACGCCGAATACCCCGAAGACGGCGGCACGGTGACGATGTTCAACTCCACGCCTGAAGTATTCGACGGCAAGCCGCGTTTTGGCGAGATCGAAAACGTCGGCCCGCTGAGCGAGCTGATGCCGGGTAATACTTTGTGGATGGAGCAAGAACTGGAGTTGTTTACCGGAATTGAGACCGACGACCCCGAAAGCTGGGTCGAAATGCTGGGGGGCGAATAGCGGCCCAAGCCTAGAGCAGGATAAAGCGGATGTACTGGGTCTTTTTAGGATCAGACCTTCAAGCCCGCCACAAGTCGAGCTGGGGCCTGTCGCCGATTTGGATCAGCGATCCGGCCGCCTCAAAGGGCATGCGCCCGCCAATGCAGTACGTACACAAGTCGCGCTCGGGCAGGCCGGCGCGCGCAAAGGCTTCTAACATCCCCTGCTGCGACAAGTAAATCACGGGCATCCCCATCGCCTCGCCGATGGCCTCGGCCGTGCGTCCACGCGCGATAAACTCGTCGCCCGGCGGCGGGTCCGGCGGCATATCCACCCCAAAGGTGCATCCCCTCGGCACGCCATCGTCGCCAATGATGCCAATCGGCGGCGTGTAACTCACCAAATAGGCCTGCTCGACGCCAGCTTCCTCGTAGAGCAGGTCGCAGGCGCGCTTGGAGTTGTTGCCGCGGATGATGCTGTCATCGATCAGGATCACGGTCTTGCCCTTGAGCTTTTGCGCCATCCCGGGCAAAAGGTGCAGGTTTTGGTCAATCGAGTTCTTGCGCTCGCCAGCGGTCGAACCTTGGAACGAGCGCTCGCCGCGCATCTTGTAGAACACGGGTTCAAAGGGCAGTTCCGCCTGCTTGGCGTAGGCGCGGGCCGCCACCTCGGGACAGCGCGGCAGGTACGTAACCAGATCGACGTCGGGTGGCAGAAATTCCTCGCTGAGTATCTCCCCTAGCGATTCGCGGATGCGGCGCACGCTGACGCCGTTGATGATCGAGTCGAGGTCGGTGATGTAGTTCCATTCAAAAAAGCAATAGGCGAGGTTGGTCGATACCACAACTTCCTTGTGGTAGTTTCCTTCGGGCGTGAGATGGTAGATCGCTCCCGGCTCCAAGTCCTCGACGTATTCGCCGCCGTTTTTGCGGAAGGCGATGTCCTCCGAGGCCATCACGTACTTGCCGTCTTTCCAGCCGAGCACTCCAGGTTTGATCCCGGTGCGATCGCGGATTGCGATTACGTCGCGCTCGCGCTTGTCGGCGATGGCCAAGGTATAGGCACCCGGTACTTCTTTGAGGAAGTTGTGTGCGCCGCGCTCGCGGTAGAGGTAGAGCAGAGCCTCCGTGTCGCAGCTCGAATACAGGTGCAGGGGAGCCGCCGAGTCTTGGAAGAAGGCCCGGTCAACTTGGCCGTTGTGGACGGCCGCCACGTCGCAATCCCAGATCAGGATGTGGTTGTCGCGGTGCTCAACCGTGCCGCCGATGACGTGCGGATGCGCCTCTTCGAGGATTTTGTCCTTCGAGCCTCGGGTGGCGTAGCGCACATGGGCCATGTAGGTGTGGTAATTGGGGCTGAGGAAAATTTTGTGGAGGTCGGTTACGTCGAAGCGCGAGACCCCGCCCTTCCACTTGATCACGTCGATGCGGCCATCGCCTACTGCAGCAATACCGGCCGCCTCCCGGCCCCGATGCTGTAGCGAATGAATAAAGCGGTAGGCGTCGTGCAGAGAGTGGGCTACGGTCAAACCACAGTTGTGGCGAACGACTTCGGCCATAGACGTTCCTCGCGGCAAAATGTCAAGGGAATGTAACAAAAAACTACTGACGACTTCGTCATACGGCAAGGCCGCAGTGCTACAATGTCAGAATCAACCCTTGCGCCAAAAGCGAGTCAACCGTCTGGGCAAATGCCGCAGTCGCCTCCGCGACATCTTGGGCCGTGTGCGCCGACGAGAGCACGCCGCCGGTGGAGCTCATGTTATCGACTCCGTAAAAGCGCAGATGGCGCTGGTACTCTTCGATCAGCTTGCCCGGCATTCCCTTGAGCCGCTCGGCCTCGGTTGTGTGCAAATCCGCCCGGCTGTGGGCCTTTTGCACGCGCTGGCGATCGGTTTCAAAATAGACGTGGAAGGTCGAACACACCCCGTACACGTATCCGGCGATACCTCGGCGTTCCAGTACTTCGTCCCAAGCGGTGCGCAGTTCAGCAGCGCGGGCGTTGGCTTGGTCTATCGGCTCGCCCGTGGCCACGCGCTTGAGCACGGCGATTCCAGCCGCAGCCGAAAGCGGTGCCCCGTTAAAAGTCCCTTGATGCGCCACCCGCGGACGGGCATCGCCCGTCACGTCGAAGAGTTCCATAATGTCCGCTCGTCCCACCACGGCCCCGCCGGGCATGCCACCGGCGACCACCTTGGCGAAACAAGACAGGTCCGGCCGTATCCCGTAGAGCACTTGCGCACCGCCCGGACTAAAGCGGAAGCCGGTGACCACTTCGTCGAAAATCAATATCACCCCGCGCTCGCTGGTCATCGTTTGCAGATCGCGCAAAAACTCCGGCGCTAAGGGCACTCTTCCCCACGATCCTCCCGACGGCTCGATAATCGCCGCGGCAATATCGCCGTCCGCGTCGAGGACATCGGCGACTTGGTTCGCATCTCCCGCCGGCACGCAGACCACGTGCTCGCGCACCTGCGGCGGAATGCCCAACGAGCCGTCCGCGTCAAAGGGCGGCTGCACGCCGCGCATCACGTCGTCGTGCCACCCGTGGAAGTGGCCAGCAAAGCGCAGGATCTTGCGGCGGCCGGTAAACGCCCGCGCCAAGCGCAGCGCCAGCAGGGTGGCCTCCGTTCCCGAATTGACCAAGCGTACGCGCTCGGCTGAGGGGACCAGCGTCTGGATGCGCTCGGCCCACTCGATGTGCAGTGGATGGTCGTTGCCAAAGTGCGTCCCGCGTCCCACCGCCTCGGCGATAGCCCCTATGACTTCGGCGGGCGCATGCCCCAATAGCAGGGCCCCGTTGCCGAGCAGGAAGTCGATGTACTCGTTGCCATCGACGTCCCACTTGCGGCCGCCGACCCCCCGCTCGATGTAAAGCGGCACTGGCGTTGCGTAGCGCAGGTCGTGTCCCACCTTGCCGCTGAGCGTCTTGCAGGCGCGGACAAAGTACTCCTGCGACCGGGGACGCGCCGCGCCGTATTGCTCGTATATCTGGTTGCTCATGGACCTTTGCCTTTCTTCAATCATACGACACCCAGATTTCCGTTAGGTGTACCTTGGGGCCGGAGTTTGGGCAACCACAAGGGTTGCCCCTACGACCGTCCGCCGCAGGCGGTAATCGTCTGTCCGGTGATAAAACTGGACTCTTCGGACAATAAAAAGCGAACCACCGACGCCATCTCCGCCGGATCGGCCATCCGCCCCAGCGGGGTGCTGGCGATGAGCTCGGCGACTTGGCCGGGATTGGCCGAGCGCGCCAGTTCGGTATCTGTCAGCCCTGGCGCTAGGCAGTTGATCCGCACGTTGTGCTCGGCAAACGCTTGGGCGCATTGCCGGGTGAAGGCGATGACTGCCGCCTTGGTCGTAGCGTAGTGGATCATGTTCGGCTTGAGCAGCCAAGCGGCCAGCGAGGAGATATTGACAATCCGCCCAAAGCGCCGCGCAATCATCTCGTCCTTGACGGCCCAAGTAGTCAAAAACGGCCCGTGAACGTTGACCGCAAACATCCTTTCCCATTCGGCAAAACCGAACTCGCCGTGCTCTTGGGTATAGGCGATTCCGGCGTTGTTGACCAGCAGTTCGACCGGCCCAAATGCCGCGCGCACTTGGGCGATCATCTGATCGACTTCTGTCTGCTGCGACACGTCGGCTTGGACGGCCATGCCCTCGGTGCCGCACGACTCGACCTGCGCCAAAATCTCCTGCGCGGCCTCGGCGTTGTGTTGGTAGTTGATGGCGACCTTGGCTCCGTGTTCGGCCAGCATTCGGACGATGGCGCGGCCGATGCCGCGACTGCCGCCTGTTACCAAGGCGGTGCGCCCGGCAAATATCGCGGTGGTCATGTGCGTTGGCTTTCTTTAAACGAGTATAGAGGATTTATTCAACCGTTCGTACAAGGTAACTCAAAAAAGTGTTTTTAGTTAACCGGCCAAATAGCCCTCTATCTGGGCGACTTGGTGCAAGAAGAAGTTCTCGCTCCACACTTGCAATCCCTCTTGTTCCTTGGTCGGCAGGAAGCGCTGCACATCGCTGCGGGCGATTCGCCAGTCAATGGTGCCGATCTTGTCGCGCAGGGCATTTAGTAACCACGCCACAGTGATTTCCTGCTTTTCATTTTTCCAAGGGCCTTGCTGCAAGAGGGCATTGGCCAAGAGTTCGAGATCGGGCTCAATCCGGCGTCCTACATACCAAATTAAATCATACCAATCTCGACCTTTGGTATAGGTGCGGCACAATAGCGCATGGGATTTGGTAGCGAAACCCGAAGCTAGGGACTGAACGGTGATAGGAGCCGTCACCGGGAATGAGAGATAACTGGTTTCAAAACGGGAGCCCGCTGGGGGATTGGTATCGATTTCGAGCTTTACCCGAATTTTTTTTTGCGCCTGCCGCCTGTAGGGAAGCCCTAGGGGCATCACTTTGCCGATAGAATCCGTTTTTACAAAGGCTTTGCGCATGGCCTTATCCACATCCGATTTGTCTTGGATTTCAAAGTCGATCCCCTCTTGGGCGCAATCGCGCTGCACCCTTGCCAAATAAGGCTGCCAAACAAAGTGCGGATTGGGCTTTTTTAACAAGAAATCTAGGTCTTGTGAAAAACGGTTTATACCATAGACGATGCGCAGGCACGTTCCGCCGTGAAACATGGCCTCCGCAAACAGTCCGGCGCGGGACAAGCTGGCTAGGATATAGTGCTGCATCAACTCCTGCAATGCGTTTTCCTGTTCCACTGCATTGCCTAAATCGTATTCGCCGAGTTTGGCCGCGACCACGTCATGAAACATGGTTCACCGCCTTTTCGAGTCCTTCCAGATAGGCCCTCGTCCTGCGATTGCACACGGCAGCGCAAATTTCTTCGCTATGTGCAAAGGAGATCTGGGCCAGATCGTCTTCCTCAATCCGCAGGGACTCGGTACAATAACTCAGACCATCCCGCTTCCAGCTAATTTCTCGGTGGAGGTACACGGCGTCGGCAATGGCGCGCAACGGCGAGGCAATAAACGCCCACTCGCCTCCCTCTAGCGGGGTCGCCTCAACGCCGGCCCGGGGATGGGGCGATGGAACTCGATCAAAGGAGAAGACGCCTAGGGGGGTTGAAACGGTCCGACTCCGCGCAGTGGTAACGCTGCTGATCTGATAGACAGCTTCGGGAATGAGACCGTGGTGCCAAAGAGCGGTTTCAAGGCTGATATGCGAAGGGGTATGCAGCATGGCTGCAAGGGCAAAGGGGTGGAGTTCGGACCTGCGGAACACTTTGTCCAAAATAAAAAGCCCCCGTTTGAGGCGCAGAATCTCGCCAGCGCGGGTAGCCCGGTGAATCAACTGCTTTCTGGCCCCTATGGACGCATCGGCGAACAGATTGCCTACGACAGTATAGTCGAAGAGGCCTCCTGGGGGAGATAATCGGATAATCTGTTCGGTTAATTGTTGCATTTTGTCTTTAAGTTACGAAATAAGTAACTTAAGAGCAAAAAAGGGGCCGGGAACAATCCCGACCCCTTTGCTTGAACTTCGGCTAGTCTGGCGATTAGCCGCCCGCTGCTTTGGTGCTCTCTGCGATTTTGGCGACGATCCCTTGAGTATCGTACACTCCGCGCAGCCGTTCCGCGATTCGCCCTTGTGCATCCACCACGTAATACGAAGGCAAACTGCGGATGCTATAGGCTTTTGCTACGTCCGCACCCCATCCAGCCGCCCGCAGATGGACGCCTTTGATTTCGTGTTTAGCAATCGCCTCTCTCCAGGCTTCCTCATCGTCGTCTAACGAGATGTTGAGGAAGACGACCGGCTGCTCGGCTGTCTCTTCCTTGATTTTTCGCAGGTCGGACAGATCGCCAATGCACGGCCCGCACCAACTCGCCCAAAAGTCGATGAATATCGCCTTCCCTTTGAACTGGCTCAGCGATACTGGCTGGCCGTCGAGGTCGTCGAGCGTGAAGTCGGGCGCAGGTTGCCCTGGTTGTAGAACCAGGGCCTTACCTAACGCCGCTTCGATAGCTTCGTTGTACTCTGGGTAGGGGTTGGTTTCTTTGAATTTCTCCCACTTTCTATGGACGAACGCAAAGTCTTTGCCGCGCTCAAACCCAGCTATCAACTCGCCGGCCAAAAACCAGTAGAGTACTCTCCCTTCCAGTTTTTGCTTGGCCAAATCGTATGATCGCCAATGCCCAAGCCAAGTCCGGGCATTTTCGTCGGCGTAGATCGAGTCGAGTTGAGCTTGGGCCGCCGCCGATAAACCCAGTGCCGATAGATCGAGTTTCTCGGATAGCTTGAGCCGTTGGCGATGTTCGTACAGGGAGTCGAACTGGGCTTGAGCCGAATCCGAAAGACCAAACCCCGATAGATCGAGTTTCTCAGATAGTTTAGGCGGCTCTTTCCTCAAGGAATCCATCGGTACTTCAGACGGGATGTAGAACGCGATCGTCCCTCCCGTCGTATCCACCCTAGGTGCCTCTTCCTGACTTGGAGAGATGATGCTGGATCTATGTCCTTCCTTTTCGTACAGGGAGTCGAGGTGGGCTTGAGCGGCGGCTTTCGAAATACCAAACTTCGACAAATCGACCATCTGCGACAGCTTGAGCCGGCGGCCGTCTTTTTCGTATAGGGAGTCGAGTTGGGTCTGCATCGAATCCGACAAACCCAACGCCGACAAATTGACCATCTTCGACAGGCTGGGATTTAGGCCGTCTTTTTCGTATAGGGAGTCGAGTTGGGTCTGTACTGAATCCCACCACTCAAAACCCGATAGATCGTACGTCTCGGATAGCTTGGGATATTTTGGTCCGGTACCCTTGTTTGATTCCCAATCCAAGGTGCGCTCCAAAAACGTGCGATATTCGCCCGTGCCAATGGCCTTTTCATCGACTAGGGGAATGTCTCGTAGAAAGTCGTAGTACTCCAGAGTGATGTCCCTGTTATCGTGGTGATTGGCAGATCTGTAATTCGTCGGGTAGGAGATCATCTCCCTAGCCCACTCGTAGTTGAAGCGGGCCGTTGCATAGTCGATAAACCCCGGAGAAAGCTCATACTTTTCACGCGCCTTGGCGAGCCACTCAAACTCATCCTGCCGTCGCTGCTCCGCTTGGCGAATGAAATCTTCCAACGCCAGCCCCTCGTAGTCGGGGCGGTAGTCGAGATAGTCGGGCAGA
Source organism: Candidatus Latescibacterota bacterium (assembly GCA_022819745.1). The sequence continues at coordinate 88,802 of JAJEGS010000036.1, forward strand.
ATCTCGGCTATGAAGCGGTTATTGTCCGCGCCTTGGCCGCTGAACTCAAGGGAGGAGGAGAAATGGCCTTCATTCATCTCGATGTGCAGACTGTCCCCAGGTTCGACAAAGAGGATCAACTGAGCGCGCGGCCCAAAGACGAAAGACCGCAGCCCCTCCAGCCATTTCCACTTGGGAGGTTGTGGGTCTTTGTAGCGTCCCATGACGAGCGTCCCTCGGGGAACCGGAAAGGTGAGGGCGAAGCGGTTTTCGCCGTCCAACGCGACGAGGTGTTCAGACCTTGTTGGCGACAGCGAGGACGTGTAACGAAATTCGATTTCCCGCGCTGGGGGGTTGTGTGTCTTCCCCGTGATGGTCGCGGCGTGTGGTGCTTGGGCCAGCCCCACGCTCGCTGTGCTGAGCAGGGCGACGAGGATGCTGAGGTATAGTTTCATCAGACTTTTCCGTGGTCGAAAATTTTCTTGAAATAGGAACTCCGTCCCTCAAAGCCGACTTTCCCTAGTCTTGCCCTAGTCCAAACGGTACGCCAGCAGCGCACCACCCCAGGTCGCGTAAAGATACCCATTGGCCACGGATAGATCTTCGAAGCCCCAACGTTCCCTGTCGGGTCCTTCGGGGCCGACCAAGGGATCACCTTCGATCAGCGCCCCGTACTCGGCTATAGTCCACGCTCTCACTTCATCGTATGGCCGGCCGTAGGCTACTCCATCGGCTAGGCCATAGGCTACTCCATCGGCAATCAGCAACTGCTTATCAAGTCGGTTTCTATCGCTCCGAGACAACGGCAGGTATCCTACTTCGCGCAGTTGATCGGAACTGGTGATATCGAACTCGACCAACTCTTGCGGCCAAAAGCGCTCGACATATAGCTTGTCGCCATCGATAGCTACCAACTTAGGCCCGTAGTAAGACCGAGGCCGAAAGGACTCTAGCGTATGCCGCTCGGCCTCGCGCAAAGCACGCGCATCGGCCACATCGATGACCACCAATTCGTGCTTGGTCCCTATGTAAGCGCGACTTCCGCGCACCCGTACATGGCATCGGCGCCTCCATACTGAGGGATCGTTGAAGGGATCGGGTATGGTCATTATCGCCTGCTCATCGCCCACTACCGGCATTCCCTCCACGTCGAGGGCGAACGCCTCGGCAATCAAGGCATCGCCCCGCTCCCGGATGAGGAGTAAACCGCCGTCTGTGGCTCCCCAATACTGGTAGGCCCACTTCCTCTTTTTAATGGCGGCGAACATAAGATGGCCCTTGAACTTGGGAGCGGCTGGGTCGCTGACGTCGAAGACGGCTATCCCAAGGCTGTCGCTGGGTAGCCCCTTGCGCCATCCGACGCTATAGACCAGCGAATCGACCACACATATTTCGGTAAAGCTCAACGCATGGGAGTCTAGCCTAGTGCTGCCGAGCAGACGCATCTGCTGCGGGTTGCTCAAGTCGGCGATGGAGATACCTCTTTGTCCGTTAGTCATGTAGGCGAGCCCGCCTTTGATGGCTAGGTCCTTATAGAACTGCTGGTCGGGAGCCTCTAGCACTCCCGTAGGCACTTGTTGGCTGGCAAAAGGGACCTCGACGTAGGAGATCACAAAAACGGCGGCAATTGCTGCACTCCACCCTATCGCCACCATGCGCCACGAGAGCATTGCCTCGCGGTAACGGCGAAACAGCACCACCGCCACCGCCAGTGCCGCCGCTGTCAAACCCAGACTGGCCAAGACCGTTACCCAAAACCGAGCCGAGTCCGTCGCCAAGCGCACCAAATGCCCTTGATCATCCAAGCCGATTGCGACGAGTGGATAGTGATTGAGAATCGGAAAAATGGCCGTTGCCGGGCCGGTGACGATCCCCCCCAACACCACGGCCAGCCCAATACCCACGGCGGCACCCTTGAAGGGATGATCGGTCACCACCGAGCCGATAAAAATTAGGGCGTAGAGCAGCGAAAATTGAGTAAACGACAGGGCGACCATGGACGCATAGTCAATGCTCTGCACGGTGACTAGCTGATATGACCGCCACTCTCGGCCCACTTCGAGATTGTCTAGACCCAGATATACCGTCGCCCAAGCCGCTAGCGCGACCAACAGCAGCCCGCCAAGCCCCACCAAGAACTTGACGGCCAGCACGGTCGCGCTCGACATCGGTTTGTCTAAAAGGAAGGACAGGGTCCCAGCGCTGCGCTCGTGGGCGATGGCGTCCATGGCCAGTATGATCGCCATCCACACCAGAATACCTCTAGGAGCAGTTAGGAGGAAATTCTCTGAGAAGAAGCGGTTGAAATCGGCATGGTGTCGCATCAGATAGACCAGCGCGGCGAGCGCGACGATTCCTAGCACCTTGGGCAGGATTTCGCGGCCCTCTTTCCACAACAGTGCGTATAAGGCACTCATAGCCGACCTCCTTGGGCCTGCTCTAGTGGGAACACCATGAGCGAACGCCCAATTAGGGTGTAGAAATGACCGCGGACGAGATGGAGCCGTCTCCAACCACGACTAAAAGAAGACCAAGAGTGTAGCTCGTCGGGCCAATAGCCCACGTACTCGTAGGTGTGATAAGGGGTCTGCCGATACACAGATAATCCATTCGATCCCGTACTGTACACCCACCCGTCGATTACTTTTATGGTAGTTCTAGCACTAAAAGACCAGTATCCGATTTCGCGTGGCGTATTGGGATCGGTGATGTCGAAGGCTACCAAGTCTCCGGGCCAGTACCGCTGGACGTAGAGCGTGTTGCCCTCACGGGTTATCAGGCGGCTCTTGTGAGCATCGTAATCCTTGTTGTAGTCGCTCATTTCCACCCGCACGGTCTCTTGTAGTGCCTCTAGATTCCGGGCGTCCACCGCGAGAAAACCTTCTTTATATCCTACCCATATCCGCTCATTGTGTATGTGTATGGACAGTTTGTGGTTCCACCAACCGGACATGGGGTCATTCTTGTAGTCTGCTGGTAGCTCTTCGACGACCAGGTCGTCTGCCCGTGCTGGCAGCCCTTCCGCATCTAACGCAAACGACACTATTCCCAGCTTGCCGCCCCAGCGTCCGTTGAGGATCAGCCCTTCGCCGCAGCGACCCCAGTCCCAAGATGCCTCTATATCGTCGCCAATTATCCGGTGTCCTTTGAAGACCGGGTGGGCCGGATCTCCGATACTGAAGACGGCGATGCCGAGGCTGTCAGCGGGCAACCCCTTGCGCTGGCCGAGGAGGTAGGCCAGCGAATCCACGACCGCGATCCGGCGCATTGACCACAACGGCACCTCTACGGTGGCTAGTAGCTCAGGCTTAGTAGGATCGCGCAAATCCACGACCGCCAAGCCCCCTTCAGTCGCCACATATCCCCGCTCCCCGACGACGGCCAAATCGAGATAGGCTCCCTCTTCGGGAGTCAGTACACTCAGCGGGCCCGGTTTCGGTGGCCTAGACTCAGGGGTTAGATCCATCACCGTTATGAAGGCGATCAGGGCCAGCCAGCCAGAGACAATGGGCTTCCAGCCGAGACCAGCTCCGCGAAAGCGGCGCAAAAGTGCTATGGAAACGGCCACACCCACCGCCATCGCCGCCGCTGTCGCGCCTAACCGAAAAAAATAAAGCCAAGGATCGCCCACCATGCGGACGATCTTACCCTTGCCGCTTCCTATATTGAAGTAGAAGGATGGCTTGAGCGCGGGGAAATGTTTGAACACGTTGCTGGCCTCTATACCTATACCCAAGACGATCAGCAGCACAACACCCAAGGCGGCCCCTTTGAGTGGGTGATCAGCCACCATTGAGCTGGCGAAAATCAGGCTATAGATCGCCAGCCCCGATGTAAGGGAGACTAGCAACATGTTGACATAGCCTACCTCCTCAACGAGCCGCTTTAGATGGGGAGACCAAGCACCGCTACTGCCGTAGCCGTAGCGATAGCCGTCAGATCCCAGCCCTTCCAAGTCCACATACACCGTCGCCCAAGCCCCGGCAGCTACCACTAACAGGGCCGCTGCGCCGATGACGTATTTGGGCAGCAACACTTCCGCAGCCGACAAGGGCTTGCCCAGCAAAAACGCTAGAGTGCCCTTGCTGCTTTCCTTGGCTATCGAGTCCATTCCCAGCACGATACCACAGACCACTACAAAGATCGTAATCCACTCATTAAAGTTTCGGGCGAATTCCGCGTTGAACTCCGCGTTCTGCCGCAGCGCCACCACCACCGCGCATAGCCCCAACCCCACCAGCACCTTCGGCAGTTCCTCGCGGCCTTCCTTCCACAGCAATGCGCGCCAAGCCCTCACGATGGAAGTCCCCCTTGCGGCGTCACGTGTTCGACGAAACTCTCCTCCAAGCTCAAGTCGATCACCTCAACAACTTGTCCGCCCGCCTGTTCGATCTGCGCTTTGGCCTCGTCGCCATAGTCGAAAATCGTCAACAGCCGCTGGCGTCCCTCGCCCTGCACGCCGCGCAGCCCGGTCACCCCGGCAAAATCCACCGCGTCCTCAGTCCGCACCAGCACCCGTTTAACCTGCTGCCGCACCGCGTCCAACTCGCCGCAAACCAAGAGCTTGCCCTGGTCGATAATGGCGACTTGGTCGGCCACCCGCTCGACTTCGTGGACTAAATGCGATGAGAAAAACACCGTCCGGCCTTCCGCGCTGATGACTTGGATGATGCTTTCGAGCACATCGCGGCGCACGATCACGTCCAGCCCCGAAGCCGGCTCGTCGAGGATCAACAACTCCGGGTCGTGGCCCAGCACCAAAGCTAGATTGAGTTGGGCGTTCATGCCCCGCGACAGGTGCTTGATCTTTTGCTTGGGGTCCAGCCCAAAGTGCTCGATCAGTGCGGCGACTTTCTGCTGATCCCAGCGCGGATACAACTGCCCGGCAAACCACGCCACCTCCTCGACCTTCATCCAGTCGTACAGCACCGGATTGTCCGAGATGTAGCCCACTCGCTCCTTGAGTTCCTTTTCGTGGATGTGCGGATCTTGACCCAGCACCTCCACCGCGCCGGCGGTAGGTTTGAGCATATTCATCAGTATTTTGATGGTCGTGGTCTTGCCGGCCCCATTGCGCCCTAGAAAGCCGAAGATACTGCCCTCGGGCACCTCTAAGTCTAGCCCATCTACCGCTCGGTGATTGCCAAAGGTCTTAACCAAGCCTGCGATGCGAATCGCCGCTGCTGCCATAGTTGCTTCTCCTATTGGCTGCTGAATTTTTCTAGGGTTTCCTCAAACACTCGGCGCAGGCTCGCCGCATCCAGCCCAAGCTGCGTCCCTTCCACCAGTGCTTTTTCCATTAGGTTGCGAACGATATTCAGCCGCTCTTCAGTACTCATAGAAACTCCCTTTTCAGCGACATACGTTCCCATGCCGCGCCTTTTGTAGATGACGCCCTCGCGCTCCAATTCGAGATAGGCGCGGGCGACGGTGTTCGGGTTGATTAGCTGGGCGCTGGCCACGGCTCGCACCGAGGGCAGCTCGTCGTCGGCTTTGAGGGTGCCGGTGGCGATGTGGTACTTGATCTGCTCGATCAGTTGCAAGTAGATCGGCACCCCTCCAGCGGTATCGAGGCGCAGATGCAGCGCATCCCCTCTACGTGCAATTTTGCGTTTAGCCATAAGCGTCTTCTCGAATTGTACGAGTGATTTACTGATGTTACGCAGTTGTGTCTTTATCCTGCTATATTCCCCGTATGGACAAACAACTCTTCCGGCGACCTACTCGAATTTATCCCCGGCCACGGCTGCACTACCATCAACCTCCACGACCACCTCTACGCACTGCGCGCCAATCGGCTGGAGGCGATTGGGGAAATCGCTGGCTGCGGCAAAGTCTGCTTACTACCAAAGTTTCGCCATGCTGAACTGAGGAGGCGATTGTCAGGCGACCCCTTCGGCCACCGCCTTGCTCTCCTCCTCGCAGCCATTAACGGGTACCTGTTGAAAGCAGCACTTTGATCCGTCCCCACGACCGAGCCTCAACGCTCGTCGCAGTAGCCGAAGGAGAAACGGGTTGCCAAGCGGGATAATCTCCGCCCAAACCGTTGGTCAGATTGACCAAGTTGCTCCCGTCTATATCAACAACCCAAACTTCCTGGTCCCCTTGCTCGTTATCGGCAGAGAAAGCGATTTTCATGCTGTCGGGCGACCAAGTAGGCCCAGGAGTGGTCGGTCTAAACTGGCCGGGTTCAAGGTCTGCTTGTTGATAGGGTAGATCAGGAAGAGGAATCACCCGGAAATCTATCCGGTTCAGGATATCTTCTATCGGCTCAGAAGGCTGCGGGACCTCACCGGGAGCGAAGATAGCTAGGTATAGGTAGGCATCGCCCTCAGAGTCCTGCAACACGACATCTGCTAGTTTGGTTCCGTCCGGAGAAAGACCACGATTATCGATGGAACCTTTGACTATCCAAGCCGCCTCCCTCCAATCCATAAGTGAGGAGCCACTGCCGTCCAGCGCGACAACGAACACTTCAGGGTCCCCTATGCGGTGCTTTATGAAGTAAATGAGACTTCCGTCTTCAGCCCAAACCATATCGTTATATCCGGGATTTGTTAGAGATCCCATTTGTTGCGGATTGCCGCCATCGGCGTCCATCACCCAGACGTCACCAATGGAATAATCGGCACCAACGTCGAGGTAGGCGATCTTCGTGCCATCTGGAGACCAAGCTGGGCTAACGCAACGCCCGTGCCGACCTTGGGTTAAGTTGACGGGGTCGCTCCCATCCGCATTCATAATCCACACGTCTTCGTATCCATCGCGACCAGAGATAAATGCGATTTTACCGTCGGCTTGCCCCCAGCCAGCGACGGCCAGCCCCAGCGTTGCCAAGCAGGCGATCAGTAGGGATCGATGGGTCATAACGTAGCTCCTTTCATGGATTAATCGGTTTTTTCCTTTTTAAGATCTGACGTTACGCACAGGCTCCTAGGTATGAGATGCTGAGCTAAGCGAAGCGGAGTCGAAGCATCTATTACCTCGATGCCCATGCGTAACATCAGTGATTTACTGTCTTAAATCATTAATACAGTATAAAAAAGGTTTGTCAAGCACTTTTGGCAAAAAAAGCGGGCGAGGGATAAAGTTCCCTCGCCCGCATTGGGGTTAGTTGTTGTTTTTCTAGTTGGTCGTCCCGCCCGCTAAATAGCCGCGTCGCCGGTCTCCCCGGTGCGGATGCGCACGACCTCATCGACCGACAGTATGAAAATTTTGCCATCGCCGATCTGACCCGTGCGCGCCGCCCCGCACACAGCATCTACGCACTGCTCGGCGAGGTCGTCCTTCACCACCACCTCGACCTTGATTTTGGGCGTAAAATCGACGACGTACTCGGCACCGCGATAGATCTCCTTGTGGCCCTTCTGGCGGCCAAACCCCTTGACCTCGCTGACTGTTATGCCTTGGATGCCCAACTTGCTCAGCGCCTCTTTGATCGCGTCCAGCGCATTGGGCCGCACTACGCACATTAGCATTTTCATATCGCCATCTCCTCGCGCTTATGTTAGAGCTTCTAAGGTAGGCTGCCGCATCCTCTGGCGCAATAACTGGGATCGCTTTAGACTTTTAACTTTCCTTTTTCGCTACCCTAGCTCAATATGATGATTGTGAATGCAGTGCCGGCTGTCGGCCTGCTCGCGCTTTTAGCTATAGCTGGCCGCGAAAGTCAAGCGGCACCCCCAGCGGCCGAGGGCGATATACCTCGGACAGCGTGGCCCGAAAGCTGGTTCCACCCGCCGCGCACGGCCTCGGAAGTCGGCTTAACTTCCTTCCATCAGTCGCCCATGCTCGACGAACTCGTGGCTGCTGGCGAGTTGCCGCCAGTGGAGGAGCGGCTCCCCGACGACCCGATTGTCGTCGAGCCAATCGACGGGATTGGGACCTACGGGGGCACCGCGCGGCTGTTCCTCGCTGGTGAACAGCTCCTCAACGTGCCCGAGGGGACCCTGCGTCCGGGGCCACAGCTCCAGCTAACCCTGCCCAACTTTGCCGCGCGGGTCGAGTACCACAACGACGCGCAGACCCTGACGGTCTTCCTCCGGCCAGGTCACAAGTGGTCCGACGGCCACCCGGTGACAGCCGACGACTTTGTCTTTTGGTTCGATCGCGTCCACATGAACAAAAGCCTCACGCCCGTAGTGTCGCCGCGCTTTAAGGGAGCCCGCATCGAAAAACACAGCCCCCACGTCTTTAGCTATCACTTTCCCCAGCCGATGCCGCTTTTTGTCAAGCACCTCGCCCACAACAGCTCGCATCTGTCGGCCCCAGCGCACTTTATGCACCGCTATCATCCCGACTTTACCGACGCGGATCAGCTAGAGCGCGAAGCAGTGGAACTCGGCGTGCAAGACTGGCGCACCTACTTCCAAGCCGTTCTCAACACGCGCGACCTAATGGTCTTTCACAAGCCGGTGCAAACCGCTTACGTGGTGGTCAGTAAGACTTCGACGCGCGTCCGCTACCGCCGCAACCCTTACTACCCCAAAGTAGATCCAGCCGGCAATCAACTGCCCTATATAGATTACCTCGAAGTCCAGCGAGTTGACAGCCCCGAGATCATGGCAGCTAAAGCGGCCACCGGGCAGGTCGATTTTGCCGGGCGGCAGTTTAAGACCGCCGACATCCCGCTGTTTAAGCGCTTTGAGCAGGACAACGGCTACGAGACCTACCTCTGGCCTCGTCCCTACGGCTCGGACGTGACCTTCATGATCAATATGACCCACCCTGACGAGCGGCTCAGACAGATTTTTCAGGACGTGCGCTTTCGCCGCGCCCTCTCGCTGGCTATCAACCGCGTGGAGATCAACGACATTGCCTATTACGGGCAGGGGGTCCCACGCCAGTTGACGGTCGTATCTTCGAGCCGCTACTTTGAGCCTTCCTTTGCCACCGCTTGGGCCGAGCACGATCCGCAACGCGCCCGCGCCCTGCTCGACGAGATGGGGCTGATTGACCGCAACGGCGATGGCCGGCGCGACCATCCCGATGGCCGACCGCTCGAAATCACGCTGGAGTACACGATCGGGGAGACGCCGAAGCAAGTCACGGTGGACTTGGCGACCGCTCACTGGCGCGAAGTGGGGCTGCACATCAACCGCAAGCAAATAAGCGGCGCACTGCAAGGCATCCGCACCCGAGGCGGGGTTATGGACATGAGCATCTGGCACGCCGATCGCAACGCCGACATCCTCTTTCCCATCGAGCCTTTTTGGTACGTGCCCATGCACGTGGGGCAGGAGGTGACCCAGTGGCCGGAGTGGTCGCGGTGGTACCGCTCGGACGGAGCGCGCGGCTGGATGCCGCCCGACAAGGTCCGGGACCTAATCGCTTGGTGGGAGGTGCTCCGCCGTACATCAGACCTCCAAGAGCGCATCGCCATGGGCAAGAAAATTCTCCAGAGCCAAGCCGAAAACCTGTGGGCACTCGGCGTCATCGGCCTAGGGCCACATCCCGTCATCGTTAGCAACCGGCTGCGCAATGTCCCTCGCCAAGGCTATTGGGGATGGGACTCGCGCTGGTCTTGGCCCTACTATCCAGAGACTTGGTATCTGCAACAAGACTGAGCCATGATTAACTATATCATCCGTCGCGTCCTAATTATGATCCCCACCCTGCTGGCCGTTTCGGTGCTGGTATTTGTCGTCATCCAGTTGCCGCCCGGGGACATCATCACGTCGCGCCTGCAAGAGCTACAGGCCGAGGGCCAAGACATCTCCGAGGAACAAATCGCCGCCCTGCGCGCCCGCTACCACCTCGACGATCCGATGGTTATCCAATACTTCAAGTGGATGGGCGGCTTCCTCCGAGGCGACATGGGCTATTCGGTGATGTACGGCCAGTCGGTCAACAACCTGATCTGGGAGCGGCTTGGCTACACCTTGCTGATTACCTCGACCGCGACCTTGTTGACTTGGCTGGTCGCCTTTCCGGTGGGCATCTATTCGGCCCTGCGCCAGTACTCGGTGCTCGACTACACAGCGACCCTCGCGGCCTTCGTCGGTCTGGCGACGCCCAACTTCCTGCTGGCGCTGGTTTTGATGTATTTGGGATACGAGTGGTTTGGAATCGCCGTGGGCGGGCTGTTTTCCCCCGAGTACGCGAGTGCGCCGTGGAGCTTGGCCAAGTTCGGCGATTTGCTCGGGCATCTGTGGATCCCGGCCGTGGTCGTCGGCACGGCCGGCATGGCCGGGCTGATGCGGATCATGCGCGCCAATCTCCTCGACGAGCTAGGCAAGCCCTACGTGACCACGGCACTGGCCAAGGGCCTTGGTCCGGTCCGCTTGGTGATTAAGTACCCATTGCGGATTGCCATCAATCCCTTTATCAGCACGGTCGGCTGGATGCTGCCGCACCTGATCTCCGGCTCGGCCATCACTAGCGTAGTGTTGAGCCTGCCGACGACTGGCCCCTTGCTGCTCGACTCCCTCCGCAACCAAGACATGTATTTGGCGGGCAGTTTCCTGCTCATGCTCAGCGTTCTGACGATAATAGGTACCCTGCTGTCGGACATTCTCTTGGCCATTGCCGACCCGCGCATCCGCTATGAGTGAAGACCGCCCCACAACCCAACTAGCCGACGCCTCGCAGTGGCGTCTGATGTGGATGCGCTTCCGCCGCCATCGGCTGGCTCTGGCCGGCAGCGCGGTGCTGGTTGCGCTCTACGGCCTCGCGGTTTTGTGCGAATTTGTCTCGCCTTACCAGCCCGATCAGCGCCACGCGCAATACGTCCTCTGCCCGCCGCAGTCGATTCGCTTCTTCGACGGCGAGGGGCGCTTCCACTGGCGGCCCTTTGTCCACGGCGTGCGGCAAGACACAGCCGCTGGCCCGTGGCAGCGCGAATATCTCGTCGATACTGAGGCCGTGTATCCGATCCGCTTTTTCGCGCGCGGCCCGGCCTACGAGTTTTGGGGGCTTTTCAACGCGGACTTGCACCTGTTCAGCGCGGGCAGCGGGCCGTTGTTTCTCTTTGGCACCGACGACTTGGGCCGCGATCTGTTCAGCCGAATCATACATGGGGCGCGCATTTCGCTCACCATTGGGCTAATCGGCGTGGCTCTGACCTTCCTCATCGGCATCCTGCTTGGGGGAGTAGCGGGTTATTACAGCGGCTGGGTCGATGTGGTAGTGCAGCGGATGATCGAGGTCCTGATGGCCGTGCCGCAGCTACCGCTGTGGATGGCGTTGAGCGCGGCGCTGCCAGCGCACTGGCCGCCGCTGCATATTTACTTCGGCGTCACCATCATCCTTTCGCTGATGGGCTGGACCGGGTTGGCGCGGGTGGTGCGCGGCCGCTTTCTGTCGCTGCGCGACGAGGATTTCGTGGTCGCCGCCCGCCTATCGGGCACCCACGAGTTGAAGATCATTTTCAAACACCTACTGCCGTCGTTCCTCAGCCACGTGATCACCTCGGCCACTCTAGCGGTGCCGGGCATGATTCTCGGCGAGACCGCGCTGAGTTTTTTGGGGATTGGGCTGCGGGCACCCGTGGTTAGCTGGGGGGTGCTGCTGCAAAAGGCGCAGAACTTTCAGGCCGTGGCCATGGCACCGTGGCTGTTGCTGCCGGGGCTTTTCGTGGTCATCGCGGTCTTAGCTTTCAACTTGGTCGGCGATGGGATGCGCGACGCGGCCGATCCGTATGCGAGCCATTAGTTGCCTTTTGGCGCGTCGAGAAAACTCCGGCCCAACGAATCCTCGTAGCCATTTTCTTGGTGGTTATTTGTGGTGTATATTAGGTGTATGTCCCGCACCAACGTAAATATCGACGATCAGGCGTGCGCAGAGGTAATGCGCCGCTATCGGCTGACGACCAAGAGGGAGGCGATCAACTTCGCGCTACGCTCACTCGCGGCCGAGCCCCTGTCCATTGACGAGGCTCGTCAGCTTCGCGGGTCGGGTTGGGAAGGCGATCTCGACGCGCTGCGCTCTAGTCGGACGACGTGATTCTGATCGACACTTCAGCTTGGGTCGAATTTCTGCGCGACACCGACTCCGCAGTCTGCATCCGCGTCGACGTCCTATTGGCGCACGAGATTGCCATCTGTGATGCCGTGCGGATGGAGGTCTGCGCCGGTGCGCGGGACGAATCTCATCTGCAAAGTCTACGCCGACTGCTCGCACGAGCAGTCACCATCCCGACGCTGCCGACGGACTACGATGATGCCGCAACTCTCTACCGCCGTTGTCGGCAGGAAGGGGAAACCGTGCGCAAACTAATTGACTGTCTCATCTCCTCTGTAGCCATACGCGCGGGTATTCCCATTCTGCACAACGATTCCGACTTCAACGCGATCGCACGCCATACGGAGTTGCAGATCGACGTGTGATATGGGTTGCAGTTCACGAGTCTCTGCTTGACCTTAGAAGCACAACTCACGAGTTAGGAAAGAAGTAACCACTTATGACCGCTCCCCTACTCGACGTCCACGACCTGAGCGTGCGCATCACTCGCGACGAAGGCGTGGTGCGGCCGCTCAACGGCGTCAGCTTCCGCATCAACACTGGCCAAGCCGTGGGCATCGTCGGCGAAAGCGGCTGCGGCAAAACCATGACCTCCAACGCCCTGCTGCAGATTTTGCCGCCAGCAGCCGAGATTACCAGCGGCCACATCCGCTACCGCCGCAAGCTGGACGAGCGCGAGATTGACCTCGCCGCGCTCGAAGCGCACAGCGACGAGATGCATCAGATCCGAGGCGGCGACATCTCCATGATCTTCCAAGAGCCAATGACCGCGTTCTCGCCGGTGCACACTATTGGCAACCAAATCGCCGAGATGATCCAACTCCACGACTCGCTATCCTCAGAGGCAACGCGGCAGCGCGTCGTCGAGCTGTTGCACCTAGTCGGCATCCCCGATCCGCAGGACCGCGCCGACGACTACCCCTTCCAGCTTTCGGGCGGAATGCGCCAGCGGGCAATGATTGCCATGGCGCTGGCGAGCAATCCGCGGCTCCTAATCGCCGACGAGCCAACCACAGCGCTCGACGTGACCGTCCAAGCGCGGGTACTCAAGCTAATCCAGCGGCTTCAGCGCGAGCTAGGACTGGCGCTCATGCTAATCACTCACGATCTAGGCGTGATCGCGCACACGGTCGAATACGTCTATGTGATGTACATGGGACGGATTGTCGAAGAGGGACCGGTAGCCGCAATTTTCGACAGCCCGGCGCATCCTTATACCGCAGCCCTGTTGCAATCCATCCCCAGCCTGACGGGCAAACGCCGGCACATCGAGCCGATTGAGGGCAGCGTCCCCAGCGCGTACGCCCTGCCCGAGGGATGCCCCTTCCACACCCGCTGCACGCAAAAGGTCGGCCCCATTTGCGAGCAGCAAATGCCCGCGTCCGCAGAAGTGGGGCCACATCACCGCGCCCGTTGTTTCATCCACACCGAAGAAGGAGGGGACTAGCCCAATGTCCAACAGGGCTACAGACGCCCTCCTGCAAGTACGAGGGTTAAAAAAGCACTTTCCCGTGCACCGGGGGCTTTTACAGCGACAAACGGGTTGGGTAAAGGCCGTGGATGGTGTGAGCTTCTCGCTCGCCCAAGGCAAAATTTTGGGGCTGGTCGGCGAGAGCGGGTGCGGCAAGACCACCACCGGGCGGATGATTCTCCGCGCCCTAGACCCAACCGCCGGGGAGATCCTCTTTCGGCAACAGGACGGGCAGGTCGTCGATATGGCCCAACTCGGCCGCCGCGAAGTCGTCCAAGCGCGCCGGCAGATGCAGATGATCTTCCAAGACCCGTACTCGTCCCTAAATCCGCGGATGCCCGTGCGCGATCTAATCGCCGAGCCGCTCCGGTCTTATGGCTGGTCGGCGCGCGACAGCCACACGCGCGTAGGTGAACTGATGGAGCGCGTGGGACTCGACCCCAGATACGCGCGCCGCTATCCGCACGCCTTCTCCGGCGGCCAGCGGCAGCGCATCGGCATTGCCCGCGCCCTGGCCTTGAGCCCGTCGCTCATCGTCGCCGACGAGCCAGTCTCCGCGCTCGACGTCAGCGTGCAAGCACAGATTCTCAACTTGCTCCGCCAATTGCAGACCGACCTCGACCTCACCTTGCTCTTTATCGCCCACGACTTGAGCGTGGTGCGCTATCTCTGCGACGAAGTGGCCGTCATGTACCAAGGCCGAATCGTCGAACAGGCCGCAACCGAAACCCTCTTTACCCAACCGCAGCATCCCTATACGGCCATGTTGCTAGAGGCCGCACCCGCACCCGACCCCCACGTCTCGTGGATGGAAGAAGACGAAGACGCCAGCGAGTCTGGCGAACCAACGCCGACCGACGACCAAGGATGCGCGTTCGCGCCGCGCTGCCGCTACCAAAGCGACCTGTGCAGCCAGCAAATGCCCGCGCTGGAAGGCGAGTCGCACCTAGCCGCCTGCCACCACAAAGACGAGTTGGAACTGCACGGCGTGTAGTATTCTTTATTTGGCTGCGTAATACGGTTCCGCGTCAAATCCCGGATACCGCGTCGCCATCCCCGCGATAAAATCTTCCGTCCACAGCGCGTCGCCCGGCGGCGGGAAGCCCAGCAGTTCGCGCTGGCGCGGGGTGGCTTCGGCCATGAAGCGGTTCATGGCTGCACCTTGGGCACCGCTTTTATACGTGAAGGTGCGACCGCCATCCCAAGGGCGGTCCTTGCGGGTGAAGCCCACCCACATGACCGGGCGGTGTCCCGCTGGCGCAGTGAAATCCGAGGCAGCGTGGCGAGTGAAGACGCTGTAGAGGCACACCGAGCCGCCGGATACGATCATCGGCACGGCTTCCGCGTCTGAGCGGCCCTTGGGCACCATGCGGATCGGGGCCATCCCTTCCTCGACGTCGTCGAAGCAGTAGAAACACACCAAATTCATAAAGTCGTCTGGCTCGATGATTGGCCCCAGTGTGTTGTTGCCGTAGTCGATGTGGAAATTGGTTCCGTATTCCTCGCCGGCGTATTTCATGCCTAGGTGGCCCTCGCAGAGCCGAATCTCGCGCGTGCCTAAGACCCGCTCAGCCGCGTCAGTCAGATCGGGATGGACGGTGACGTGATTGAGACCGGAGTGGTCCCAAGGGAAGAGTCTTTGCTGAGGGGTATCGTTGCGGCGGTCGTTGGCTAGGTATTGGTCGTAGGGCGGGGCAAAATGAGTGAAGAAGCCGTCGAGCGCGGCTTGCTGTTCGTCTTTAGTAAGGAAGTTTTCGACGATCAGAAAGCCCTGTTCTTTGTACGTAGCAAGTTGGGCGTCGGTGATGTGCATTTGCTATTGCTTGTCGGCGTAGATCCCCACAATGCGCTGCAACAGGTCCAGGGCCTGCCCGCGCTCGCGCTGGAAGGCGTTGCGGCCGATGATGGAGCCAAAGCCGCCGCCATCGCGGATGCCGGTAATTTCCTCGATAATTTCCTCTTCGCCCTTGGCTGGGCCGCCAGAAAAGATCACCACGCGCCGCCTGTTGAACGCCGATTGCACCACATGACTCACGCACTCGGCCAAGGTGCCAGCCGGCACATCCGCATACGCCTTGCGGGCCTCGTCCTGCTCAATGTGAGCCGTAGGCGGTTTGACCTTGATAACATGGGCCCCTAGCTGGGCGGCAATTTGAGCGGCGTACGCAGTGACGTCGAGCGCGGTCTCTCCGTCCTTGCTCAAGTCCGTGCCGCGCGGATAAGACCAGACCACCACGATCAAACCATGCCGCTTGGCCTCTTCGGCCAAGGCTTGCAGCTTCTCGTACATCTCCTGACGCAGGGCCGAACCCGGATAGACCGTGTAGCCGATGCCGACACAACCCAAGCGCAGGGCAGCGGCAATGGAGCCGGTGAGCGACTGAGTGGGGTCTGCGTCGGAGTGGAGGTTTTCGCGGTTGTTGAGCTTGAGGATCAGCGGCAGATCGCCGGCGTAATCGCGCGCACCCGCTTCGAGAAACCCGAGCGGAGCGGCGTATGCACTGAGACCAGCATCAATAGCCAACTCAAAGTGATAGCGCGGATCATACGCGGGTGGGTTGGGAGCGAAGCTGCGCCCAGGGCCGTGCTCAACGCCCTGATCTACGGGCAGAATGACCAGCTTGCCCGTGCCGCCGAGCGCGCCGTGGTTGAGCAGACGCGCCAAGTTGGTCAAGGTGCCGGGATTGTCGCTGCCATACCAGCTTAGAATTTCGCGGATGCGCTCTTGCATTTTGTACCTCTCTCGCATGTGGGAATAGAGAATTGACAAAAAGAAAAGCTCCTCAATCGCGCAAAGCGCGCTAAAGGAGCTTAACAAAATGGCGGGGACGACGAGACTCGAACTCGCGACCTTCGGCGTGACAGGCCGACGTTCTAACCAACTGAACTACGCCCCCGTTTACTCAAAGAAGGTAAAAGCCAGATCAAAGGCTGTCAATGGACGACCGAGGCTTTGGCCTGCGCAGCGCTCTCTTTTCTCAACCGCTTGAGCGCACCGCGCATGAGCTGGCGCTTGAGCGGGCTGAGGTGGTCGATGAAGAGCTTGCCGTCGAGGTGGTCGATTTCGTGCTGGAGGGCGCGGGCGTAAAAGCCTTCGCCCTCAGTTTTGAAAGGCTGACCATTCAAGCCAATGGCCTCGACCTCGACCCAAGCATAGCGCTTGACATCGCCGTACAAGTCGGGAAAGCTCAGACAACCCTCCTCGCCGATTTGCTCGCCTTCGTGGCCTGTGATCTTGGGATTGATTAAGGCCATGGGTTGGCAGTCCGGCTGATGGACAGTCACATCGACGACGCAGACCCGCTTGAGGACGCCAATCTGCGGGGCGGCAAGCCCGACCCCCTCCGCGGCGCGCATGGAATCGAAGAGGTCGGCGACAAGGGTGCGAATGGCGTCATCTACTTCTGCAACTCGCGCACACTTCTGGCGGAGACACTGCGCTCCGAACAGCGCGATTTCGCGTTTCATGTGTCCAAGGGGTCTAATTCGAGGGCAATATAGTGCAGGCCCAAATCGGCGAGTGCAGCCACTAGGGCCGAGCGCAACGGGGCCTCAGCGAGGCGGGCGATGGCTGCTGTGGGCAAGCGCAGGATGAGCATCTGGTCGCGCTGTTCGTACGCAGCCGGCAGCAGCGAATGCGCTGCGAGTAGCGGATTGACCCGCGCAAAGAGCGGCTCGTCGGATTCGGAGTCGGCGATGGAGAGCAGCACCTCGTTCATGCTGCCGGAGCGAAAGCCGCACAGATCAACGGTAGTTTGCAGATAGCCAATTTCCCGCAAGTGCTCCATCAAAGATCGACGCGCATCCGAATCGCCCAGCAGGCGCGTCAAGCCCTCAGCGGGCAACTCAATGCGCGACAGCGTCTCGTGGTGGCGGGCGCGAACCTGATCGAAGCCACAAACCTCGCGTAGATAGCGTTCCGCATGGTCAATTTGGCGCAGGCCCTCGGCGGTAACGGGCGTGCCGTAGGGGAAGCGCGACGAGAGGCAAGCCATGGCCGGGCGGTCCCACACCGTCAGCCCCCAGCGCTTGGCTAGGGCGCGCACGTCGTCCTTGGTCAGGCCCGCTTCGGCTAAGGGCGCGTGTACGCCGCGCTCGCGAGCAGCCGCAGCCCCGGGGCGAAAATCGCCGATATCGTCGGCGTTTTGGCCGTAGAGGATGTAATGGACGTTGAGGGTGCGCGCGAGCTGCTCCATGTGGGTGAACAGCTCTTGCTTGCAGTAGTAACAGCGGTTGGGCGCGTTTTTGGCGTAGTCGGGATTGTCCAGCTCGCGAGTCTTGACCACCTCGTGGCGGATGCCGAACTCGCGGGTGATCTCGGCGGCCTTCTCCAACTCGCCGGTGGCGTAGCTCTCAGAGTCCGCAGTAACGCAGATGGCACCCTCGCCCAAAACCCGCTGGGCTGCTACCGCCAGCGTGGCGCTATCGACCCCGCCCGAATAGCCGACCAGCACCTGTCCCATCGGGCGCAGAATGCTTTCGAGGTGCGCTAGTTTTTCGTCTAGGGAAATCATGACGGTCAGAAAGGGGACTTTTCCGCGGACGCGGCGCAGGGCATGATCGCAGCGTCAACCATGCCATGCAAAATCTTCTTGTCGGCTGGGAACACTAGGGCTTGGATGCCGCACAGGCGCGGCGCATCGCCGATGACGTAGTAATAAGGACGCAGCATCACCCGGCCCCGCATGGGCACGACCTCGTCGCGGTGGAAGTCGTAGTAGCGCACGGTGCGGCGGGCGGCCTTGTGGAACTCCTGCAAGATATAGGGCTGGTGATCGAAGCGGTCGAGGGCTTCTTGCACGCGCTCGGCCCATTCGGCTTCGGACAAATCGTGACCGATAGACACGCCCTTGCTCTCATACGCTATGTTGGAAAAACCCGAGGGCTTGAGCACCAGTTCGCGCTGCTTCTTGGTTAGGTGCTTCAACTGCTGCCAGTCGCTGACGGGCTGGCCGCCAATATCGAGGCCGGGAATGATGGCGTGCGGCGGCAGCGGCCGCGCATCGACAATCCACGAGCGCGGGATCAGGCTGTCTAAGGCGGCAAAAGGCTCCTTGCCCAAGGTGCGACGCCAATAGGATTTGAGCGCGGGGTGGTGATAAAACGCCAACCAGAGCTTTTCTTCGAGATATGCCTTCGGCGGCGGGGTCAGGCACAGGGCGTTTTTCTTGGTGAAATAGGTAAAAAGCTCGGCCTTGGGAATGTTTTTGAGGTCGAACAGCTCGAAGAAGCGATAGGCCGCGTCAATGCGCCAAGGGGTTTGCTCGTCAGCGCCTTGAAGGAAGAGGCCATTTTCGTCAAAGCGGGCCTCGCGCGGATGGGCACTGCGGGCCGGTTTGCCAGCCGCTCGCAAGCGCTCGACCAGCCATTCCATTTCTCGGCGATAGGCCTCGGACTCGTCCGAGACGAAGAGGGCGAAATGCGGCTCATCCACCTTGGCGGCAGCGGCAATAGCTTCGTAGAATGAGTCGATCAGGCCGCGGGCACCGCCGATGATGTCGTACCCGAGATCCGCATAGACCTCCGAGACTTGGGCGGTGAAGCCCATGCCGCCGGGGATGGCGTCTAGCTCGACTAGCTTGAAGCCGTCCTCGGTGAGCAAAAGATCCGGGCGGATGACCAAGGGCAACTGGGACTTGATGCGATTCCAGAGGCCCATTTCGCGCACAGAACTGGGTTTGCCCAAGTCCAAGTATTCGTGGATCCAAGGCGGCTCAATGCCTTTGACGCTCTGGTGGTAGAGCTGATTGGAGGCCTTGTAAAACTGATGGAGGACGCCGCCGAGTTGGTCTAGGTAGCGGTGTTGCGCTGGCGAGAGCCAGAACGGCTCTGGGGCAATGCGCCACGGCAGATTGCTGTCCGGGTGTAAATGGGTGCGGTCGCCTTCAAAAAGGCCACCGGCGGGACAATGGGCATTGATGTGGAGGCAGAGCGCTTTGAGGTCGGGTGCAGTACTGGGCAGGGACATCGAATAGGCTCGCTAAGATGTATGCCCATTAATTTAGGATGAATGGTACGCTAGGTCAACGACGGGCCTGTTGGCCTTTGGCAAGAACAAGCCGACACCGCATATTTGCTCAGGTGACGAAGGAGCGCGATATGGAGCTGATAGGCAGGCGTTGCCTAGTGACCGGCGGCGGGCGCGGCATTGGCCGGGCTATTGCCTTGGCCTTGGCGCGAGAAGGGGCACACGTGGCGATTTTGGCCCGCACCGGACCAGAGCTAGACGAGACAGCCGCGCTTTTGGCAGACCAAGGCCAAACAGCGTTGAAACTACGGGCGAATGTGGGGCGGCGCGAGGAAGTAGATGCGGCCATTGAGCATGTGCTCTCAGCTTGGGGCAGGGTCGATGTGCTGGTCAACAACGCGGGAATTCAGGGGCCTATAGGGCGGGTGGAAGAGGTCGATCCAGACGCTTGGATGCAGGTGGTACAGGTCAACCTCGGCGGCTGTTTCTACTGCACTCGCAAGGTCTTACCGGCCATGATCGCCCAGCACTACGGCAAGATCATCAACCTCTCAGGCGGCGGCGCGGTGGGGCCGCGGCCCTTCTTTAGCGCGTATAGCGCCTCCAAGGCCGCAGTCGTGCGCTTTAGCGAGAACTTGGCTGGAGAAGTGGCTGAGCACGGCATTGACGTCAACGCCATTGCCCCCGGAGCGGTCAACACGCGGATGCTAGACCAACGTCTAGCGGCCGGCGCGGCCGTAAGCGCAGAGGAACGCGAGCAGGACCAGCGCCTGCTGTGCGAGGGAGACGCTACGGGCGAGCGAGCGGCCGCGCTAGCCGTCTATCTGGCCTCGGCGCGCTCAGATGGGCTGACGGGACGGCTGCTATCCGCAGTTTGGGATCCATGGGAAACCTTCGATGTCGAGGCGATTATGGCCACCGAGACCTTTGCGGTGCGGCGCGTAACACCGCAGGAGGACTGAGTGTACAAAGTGGGGATCGTCGGAGCGGGCCGCATGGGGCAGCGGCGGGCGGCCACAGCCCATGCCCACCCCGAGTCCGCAGTAACCCTAATCTACGACGAGCACGCACCCGCCGCAGCCGAATTGGCCGCCGAATGCGGAGCCGCGGTGGCGGCTTCGCGGGAGGAGCTAATCGCGGCCGATCTCGACATCGCGGTGGTCGCGACGACGCACGACGCCTTGGCCCCCATCAGCACCGCCGCCCTCTTGGCCGACAAACACGTCTTGTGCGAAAAGCCGCTGGGGCGCAACCCCCAGGAAGCCCGGCAGGCCGTCGCCGCGGCCGAGCAAAGCGGGCGCGTGCTCAAGGTCGGCTACAACCACCGCTATCACCCCGCTGTCCAAAAGCTGCACGAGGTCTGCACGGCGGGCGAGATCGGCCCACTGCTGAGCATCCGGGCGCGCTATGGCCACGGCGGGCGGCCCGGTTACGAGCGCGAGTGGCGGACAAATCCCAAGAAGGCGGGCGGCGGCGAGCTTTTAGACCAAGGGGCGCATCTAATCGACTTGGCCAAGTGGCTCTTGGGGGACTTTGCCGAAGTCACAGGCTATGTTGAGGCCCATTTCTGGGACTCGCCCGTGGAAGACAACGCCTACGGTCTCTTTCGCACGGCCACCGGGCAGATCGCCTCGCTGCACGCGAGTTGGACCCAGTGGAAAAACCTCTTCAGCTTTGAGGTTTTCGGGCGCGATGGTTATGTCTGCGCCGAGGGCTTAGGGGGAGCTTATGGGCCGGAACGCGCCGTAGTAGGGCGGCGCAATCCCCAAGGCGGCGTACCGGACAGCGAGTATTTTGACTACCCGGACGAGGATCGCTCGTGGGAACTGGAGTGGGCCGATTTTTTGCGCGGCCTAGCTGGCGCGGGCACCCCTTATTCGCTTGGACGGGAGGCTTTGGAGACTATCGAGTGGATTTACCGCTTCTACCGGGCTGCTGCCGAAAAGCGCTCTGTGCGGCGGGAAGAATCTCTAAACATGTAGAAAAAAACGAGTTACGAATAGTATAGCCGCCGCGCCATTAGGTACTGCGGTTATTTTTTTCTCGCGCGCGTTATTTTTTTGAAAATTTTGCGCGAAAATTTCTTACCATTATAGGTAGCTAGACGGTAAACACTACTCTTTTGTCGATAGAAAGGAAGGAACGCTTTTAGACGAAGTTAAGCACCTCGATTCTTTATTTGTCGTATATCATATACCCTTAACCCCGCAGGAAGTGCTATGAGAACAGATCAGGATATTGCCCAAGTGGAACGCATTGCGATGGCTTATCGACGCCTTGCTAACGCTATGATTCTCAGTACTTTACGCGAAATATCCAAGATGGATGAGGTCGTGGTAGCCCCAGATGGCACCCCGGAGATGGCCTTTGTCGAAAGCTCTAGGATTGATCCTTGGTGCGAGCTGGCTGGCCTCGAACCCGAAGTCGTGCGCAAGGCCGCTAAACGGCTGATAGAGGAACGACCCTTTTAGCACCGCACCGCACAAACCAACAAAAAAGCTCCGGGATGAACACTCCCGGAGCTTTTTTGTTTTTAGTAGCCAGCGCGGAGTGTGGAACTCGCGGCGTGGTCGAGGAGGCCGCGCACCACTTTTTCGGCATCGCGGTGGCGCAGATCCTCAAAGCGCAAGGCCCAGACGTGGTCCCGGTACGCCATGTTGCGCAGTTCGATGAGGACCTTGACGTCAGCGGGGTTGTTGCGCAAGACCCCTAGACCTTGCCCACGGATGCGGGCACCAGCCCCTAATGCCGGGAGCAGGGAGCGGGCGAACTGGCGCGAGACGCGATCTACGCGGCCGCTCCTGCTGCTTTTGTAGTATAGAACCAGCGGTGCTTCTGGGTCCTTGGGGGCAACATCGGCGTGGAAGGAAAGAAAGATGCGCCGGCCCCGTGGCGCTTTGGCCAAGGCTTGACGGGCAATGCGCACGCGAGTCTCGAGATTGCTACCGCGCGGCCAAGCGCTGAGCTTGTTGGTCTGATTGTAAGCGGCCCAGTTGTACACTTCGTTCTTTTCGTTGACAAAGGTCTGGGTCGGCGGCTCGCTTTGGCGGATTAGGTGGTTGGGGCTGAGTAGGGTCATGGTTACTTGGGCCCCGTGCAAGCGAGTCAAAACATAGACCCGCAGTGCGATGTCGAAGACGTACTCGTCCTCTACTACGTAGAGCCTATTGCCGTTGCCGTCGCGAGTAGAAACTATTGCGCCCGGGTCCAGCCCGCCGTGGCCCGGGTCGAGGACGATGTGCCAGCCTTCTAACCGGGAGCTCAAGCGCCCCATGCTCCCGACCTTGCGCTCGAATTCTCGCCACAGACGCGCTGCTTGGCGATACGTACGGCGCGGCGAGCTTGGATGGTCTTCGTAATATTTCTTGCTCGGCTGGCGCTTATTGCGGGGTCGAGAGAAGTAGTACGGGCCATTGTCGGATGCAATTTTCGGCGTGTCAGAGCGCCGGATCTGCAGGTCGTCCCAATTGATCTCAGACAATTCTACCCAGCGCATTGGCCGCACCTTGAGCCGGTCCCCCGGATGGATGACGGCATTTCTCTTCAAGTTATTGAGGCGGGTGATTTCAGCTACGCTCATCTGGTGCAGGCGGGCGATCTGCGCGAGGTAATCGCCCCGCTTCACCACGTATGTGGCCAGTCGTGGACCGCTTGCAGGCGCGGCACTCGGTTCGAGCTTCCGGTCGGAGTAGAGCTTGAGCTCCTGGCCGGGGTAGATGCGGTTTGACCGGAGGCCGTTGAGTATCTTGAGGCGATAGACGCTGATGCCGTACGCGCGGGCGATTTCCCACAGCGCGTCCCCGCGCTCCACGATGTGTACCGTGCTCGCCGCATCTTTGAGGCGGAGCTTCTGGCCGATGAGAATCCGATCGCCAACAAGGGCGTTGAGGCTCTGCAATTGGCTGACCGAGACTCGGTAGCGCCGGGCGATCTCAGTCAGGGTTTCACCCTCTTTCACCACGTGGACGGCTTCCTCTAACCGCGAAGCGCGCAGGCGGAGCTTTTGCCCGGGCCGAATGAGGTCGCTTTTGAGCTTGTTGATCTGGCGCAAAAAACCCAAGCCCACGTCAAATCGCAGGGCTATTTTCGAGAGCGTGTCGCCCCGGCGAACCGTGTATTCGTGCGGTTCTTCGTCTTGGTCGTTGGCCGCAGCCCTCCGCGCAGGCGCGGATGTCTTCTGCAAATAGAGCTTCTGCCCGACGTGGATGACGTTTCCAGCGAGGCGGTTGAGCGCCTTGAGCTTATAGACCGGGACGGCAAACTGCCGCGCTATTTTCGACAGGGTGTCGCCGCGCCGGACGCGATACCAATCGCCGCTCCGCACTGGCAGCCCAACTTTGAGACTCTGACTAGTATATATCCTACTGCTGCGGAGCTTATTCCAGCGCTTGATTTGCTTCTGTGAAACTCGGTAGCGCGCAGCAATCTCAGACAGAGTATCCCCTCGTTTGACCACGTGGACGATAGGACTCCTGCGCTCGGCGGCGTCCAGTGCAAAAGCACACAAGAACAGCGCCACCAGGATATAGACCGGGCGCGACATAGACTAATATTTGGAATTGGACAACAGGGGAAGGGGTCTTGCAAGTATAAGGTTATTAAGGCTATTGCGCAAAGACTACTTGCTGACCACAGAGGGGCAACCTATACTTCGCCTCCATGAATGAAGCTAGGCTGCCTTCGGTAGATCAGGTGCTCAATCGGGTCGCCGATCTCTTGCAAGAGTACGATCGCGCCTATGTCGTCGAGCAGGTGCGCCGCTGTATCGCGGACGTGCGTCGCCAAGTGCGAGCAGGCACTGTAGATGAGGAGCGAACGGCCTTGGATGTGCGAATCGAGCGAGCCGTACGGTGCTGTATCGAACAAGAGGCCGCGCCTCGGCTGCACCGCGTCGTCAATGCCACCGGCGTGGTGCTGCACACCGGCTTGGGCCGAGCACCGCTGCCCCAGGCGGCCCAAGAGGCCGTCGCGCGGGTAAGCACCGGCTATTGCAACCTCGAATTCGAACTAGAGTCGGGCAAACGCGGCGAGCGCGTCGCGCACGTCGAGGCCCTTATATGCTCGGCGACCGCTGCGGAAGCTGTCGCCGTGGTCAACAACAACGCCGCCGCCGTGCTCTTGCTGCTCGACACCTTGGCACGGGGACGGGAAGTGGTGGTCTCGCGGGGGCAACAAGTCGAGATCG
Organism: Candidatus Latescibacterota bacterium; assembly: GCA_022819745.1. The sequence continues at coordinate 113,366 of JAJEGS010000036.1, forward strand.
GCGGCTCATTCCGCCTGCCCGAAATCATCGCGGCCAGCGGAGCCAAACTGCGCGAGGTTGGCACGACGAACCGCACGCACTTGCGCGACTACGAGCGCGCTGTTGGCCCGGAAACCGGTGCTATTTTAGTGGTACATCCGAGCAATTACAGGGTGCAGGGCTATACCGCCGAGGTGGATCTAAAGGACTTGGCCGCCCTGAGCCAGCGCGCAGGAGTGCCGCTGGTCCACGACTTAGGGAGTGGTGCCTTGGTCGATCTGGAGCAGTGGGGGCTACCGCCCGAGCCGGTAGTCTCCGCCAGTCTTAAGGCCGGAGCGGCCGCGGTCAGCTTTAGCGGCGACAAAGTGCTGGGCGGGCCGCAAGCCGGTATCATCGCCGGCCAGCGCCTATACGTAGAGCAGATGCGCCAAAATCCGCTCATGCGCGCCCTGCGTTGCGACAAGCTGATCTACGCCGCGCTCGAAGCGGCGTTGTCGCTCTATCGCCTACCGCCGGACAAGCTAACGCAGGCCTTGCCAGCGCTGGCCATGCTGCGGGCGACGATTGAGACGCTGGAGGAGCGCGCCCAGAGGCTGTTGTCCTTTTTGCCCGAGGAAGTCTGCCGCGCCCTGCGCCTCAAAGTGGTCGAATCGCTAGCGCAAGCCGGTAGCGGGTCCCTGCCCCTAGCCGAGATCCCCAGCCGGGCCGTAGCCCTCCAGCCAAGCGCAGTCCGGGTCGAGCAGTTGGGTCGCCAACTTAGGCGGCAGGGCGTAGTTGGTCGCATCGCCCGCGAGCGGCTCTTGCTCGACATGCGCACCGTGCACGACGACGAGGTAGAATGGATCGCCCAAGCATTGTTGCACGTTACCGCGCAGTAAGAACTGGGCTGTTGCTAGCCGCTTGGCTGCTCAGCGGCTGCGGCGGCAAAGATCCCACCGCACCGCTTGCACCTGCGCCTGCACCCTCCGAACCCACCGGCCAGCCCGGGACCGTCGCGGTCGCCAACCACACCGCCTACGATCTCGAAGTGGCGTATCTCAACGAGACCGGTACGAACGCGCCGCGGATTGTGCGCACCCATGTGCCGGCCGGCCAGCGCGCGGAGGTTTCGGGCGGAGTGCTGCCAGCCGGTCTAGAAGTGGAATTCGACTTGGTACTCGTGCCGCGCACGGCTGACGAGATTCGGGTGCGGCGCAAGGTCCGGGTCTCGATTGACGGCGATTGGGTGTTAAATGTGCGCTTGGCGGACGAATCCGACCCCTTCAGCCTAGAGGTAGCCAGCGCGTCTCCATAGGCTGCAAAGAGAGCGCAATATTTTCGCTTGCTTTATCGCGGGGTGGGTTTTACGTTTGATAACCCCACGATGAATTTCAGCACTTTCCCCTTACATAATTTCATAGAGCAATTTCTGATAGTCTAGTAGTTGTGCCGTTCGTTTTGGCATAGCTATGAGGATCAAAAACCTATGGTGTTGGACATCCGCGACTTGCGCCCACAGGTTGAGCCAGTCGCCGAAACATCGCTAGACCAATTACTCCACGGAGAACAGGCCCAACTACATGGGCTGGTGCTTAGCGCGGAGGATTTGGAGCAACTCTTGACCATCGCCGAAGACTCGGGCGACAGCCGACGGCTAGCGGCCATCGACATCTTGAGCGAGCACCGCTCCTGGCTGTCTTCGCTGCGCCTGCTGCGCCGGATCGTGCGGTTGGCGCACAAGGAACTCGATTCCCGACCAGCCGCGGCCTTGGTACAAGCACTGCGCCAATGCGACGAAGTCGCCCAATTTCTAACCAGCAAAGAGCGCGCGGTCGCCCGCGAAGCAGCGCGAGGCGTGCCGATCAGCCGCCAGACCCTCGCGCCGATCATTGAGGCACTAGCGGCGGGCCTTCCAGCCGACATCGCGGCCGTATTGCTCGACAAAATTCGCCGCACGCATCCATCTATGGTGCCCTATGCAGTCGATTGCCTCCTCAAGTGCGGTCCCAATGAGAGCCTCTTGCGCGCGTTCTTGGCGCACTTGCCGCAGATACCGCTCTTCGCGCTCTTTATCGAGGCCGGGTTGCCGCAAACTATGACTTCGACCACTCGCGTCTGGCAACGGGCAGCGCGGATAGCCGCTGAAATCCTCCAAGAGGCCCCATCGGCCAAGCTGCTGCGCCACCTGCTCAGCAAGTGCGGCGAGGACGCGGCTTTCGCCCGCAACCACGCTCGCTTCCTGCACCGAATCGCCCAACGCGCCGACACCTCGTCGGATGCCGATTTAATCGGCCACTTTGAGCGGCTCACCTCTGGTGCCTCCGAGGACAAGGTCGCTCGCCTAGCACAGCTATTAGTCGGATTAAGTGGGAGACTCGAAGGCCAAGCAGGGCAGCAAGCGGCCGCCTTGCTAGAAAATTGGAAATCTCGCTCGGCTTCGCTCAAACTCAAGATCTATCACTTAGAGCAAGGCATCCGCTGAGCATTTGTTCCAATACGAGTCTCCCCAAGGGCCGTTCGTCGACGGGCGAACGGCCTTTTTATTTGTGCACGCGCCACAGCAAGACCAAGGCCAAGACGGCAAACAACAGGTTGGCTATCCACGCGCCTAGCCAAGGCGAGAGGATTTGATTCCAACCGAGGGCTTGGCCGGCCTTGACGCAACTGTAATAGACAAAACAGATCAGGACGCCCAAGCCAAAGCTGTTGGCCAAACCGGCGCGGCGGGCATTGGCACCGAGGGTTGCACCGAGGGCGATGATGATGAAGCTAGTTAGGGGAAAGGATATTTTCAGGTGCAAATCGACGCGCTGGCGCGTAGCGTCCTCCCCGTTGAGCGTGGCGCGGGCGATGTAGTCGGCCAACTCGGCGTAGTTCATTTCCTCGGGGTCCTTTTGCTGGCGAGCAAAGTCGCTGGGTAGCAACGACAAGCTCGGCAGAGATAGGGTATCGAAGGAAGAAGTCGCCACAGCTTCGCCCTCGGTAAAGCGAAAGCGACGGCCTTCGAAAAGCACCCAAGTGCCCTCCCGCCACTCCATGCGTCGGGCCACCGCGCGCTCCAGCGGAGTGTAGCCGTGCAGCCGCTCCCAAGACACTTCGTCGGCGCGTTGCCGCCCCGCATCGTAGCTGCGGGCGTACACGAACTGGCTGCCCGCGTCTTGGAGCAGGACTTGGCGGCGGGAGCCGTCGCTGCGGTGATAGGACTTAATCTCGTCGCTGATTTGATTGTACCGATAGGTAGCAGGCGGGACCACCCAATCAGTAAAGAAAAAGGCCGCGACCGAAACGGCGAGAGCGCACGCCAAGACTGGGGCCAGTAGGCGATACAGGCTAATGCCAGTGGCCTTCATGGCGGTGATTTCGTTTTGGCGTGCCAAGCTGGTCAGGGCAAAGAGTGCGCCTAGCAGCGCGGCGATGGGCAGGGTCAAGATGAGCCAGTACGGCAACCGATAGACGTAGTAAAGCAAGATTTGCTCGGGACGAGCCTCAAAGTCGATAAAGGTGTCGATGTTCTCAGTGAGGTCGATGATCACCGCAATGAGCAACAGGCTGCCCACGGCGATCCCTAGACACAACAGGAAGCGGCGCGTCAGATAGAGGTCGAGGGTGCGCATCTCAGGTCTCTTGCGCCCCTCGGCGGCCAGCGCGATCGTACGCGACTAACCACAACAACCCCCATCCGACAAGGGCGAAAACCCCATTGGGCGCCCACATCGCCAACGGCGGTGGAATATAGCCGCGGTCGGCCAACTCCTCGCCGCCGATGAGGAACATCCAGTAGATCCAAAAGAAGAACAAGCTGATGCCGACAGAGACGGCCGCGCCGCGCCGGCGAATCAGCGCACCCAATGGGGCACCGACCAGCGCGAAGACCAAACAAGCGGCCGGAATGGATAGCTTCTTGTGAATCTCGACCAAGTACTCGTTGATCCGCCCCGCGCGCCGGTCTATGTGCCGCCACTGTCGGCGCAGGGCCTCGGTCGCCTGTTGCCCTTCTCGCGCTAGCTCACTGGCCGTAGAATCGGCGAACTGGCTTTGGTGCAGTTTGAGGTAGCGCGCGGCAATCGAATCGAGGCGTCCGTAGGCGCGCTCCTGCTCACCGCGGCGCTCTAGCACCAAGCGGTGCATGGCCGCGATGTCTAGCTCGCGGTCGCTGCGGTAAGACGAGGGGCGGTGCTCGTAGCGGCGGCGCTCGTCCTTGATGTGCAGCACTTGGCGGGCAAAAGTGCCGTAGAAAAAGCGCTCCTCTTGGCCGGCTTCGACGCGCTGGACATGGCCTTCCTCCAACTCCAAGCGGATGTAAGCTCCATCGCCCAACAGCGCGAGGCGGCCCTTAGGGGCGTGGACAATCACCGGCGGCCCAGGGCGCGAGGCGTCGTAGAGTGCGATGCCGGCCAGTTCGTTAGTCTCTGGGTCAATCTGGCGGATCAGTAGGTGATAATCGCCCAAGTCGGGTATGAAGACCCCTTCCCTTTCCCGCAGCACCAAGGCCGCTTTCGTCCGTTGCAAGCTCGACGACAGGACGCGGGTTTGGTGGTTCCAGTCCGGGAGGATCTGGTCGTTAAAAAGCACCATTAACAGGGTGAGCAAAAAAGCGGCTACCAGCACCGGCCGCAGGAGCAGCCAAAAGCTCACCCCGCAGGCTTTGGCCGCGATGATTTCCCCGTCGGCGGCGAGGCGAGCAAAGGCCATGAGCACGGCGATGAGCACGGCCATAGGCACGGCCAGCGCCACGATCCAAGCCAAGTTAAAGAGCAAAAGTTGGAGCGCCGCCAGCAGGGTTAGCCCCTTGCTCAACACTTGGTCCATCGTCTGCAATACGACGTCGATCAGCAGGATGAAGAGAATCAGCGCAAAGCCGAGCGCAAAGGGCCAACCGTGCTCTTTGAGCACATAGCGGGACAGGGTCGTCATGGGTCGAAAGGGTTACGGGGCTGTGGCGCGCAGCACTCAGGGTACCTCGTTGCAATCGGGGAGACCCCGGACGGGCCACGGACTTAGTTTCCTTAAATATAACGACTTAGGCTGCTGTCTAAAAAACGCGCGCCGCATCGCGCAACGGGAATGGTTTTTGCAAGGGCTTCCTTGAAATAATTGCAGCCGCGTGCTATGTTTTCAGGTAGTTGCCCGCTTCGTCTGGGCAGCGTCCTCCTGTTTTTGGGTCTGGAGACCGCCTATCGCGTTTGGTTAATACAGAAGCCGTTCGGCGCATTGCTTTGGCCATGGCCGAATCACCAGTGAAGGCTTCTGAGTCGTTTCCGCTAAACCTCAATTGAAAGACTGCTCTTTAGTTGAGACTGCCGAGCGCATTCGGCTTGACGCCGCGAACTCTCATCCTTTAGGGGCTTGCGAGCACGTCAAACAATAAACGTCGATGGGTGTGAATTTAGAGGTGTTTCTCCGCTTTTCCCGCCAAGCGTTTTCCTCGTGGCTGTGTGTTTGCTTGCTCGCGGTAGTGGTACGCGCCGAGCCTGGTCTGCACTTCGAGCCGTTATACGGCCCGCTTTCCCAACGCTTTGCCGTCCCTAGCCAAACTGCCTTTGGGACTGGCCAGCCGCTCTTGCCCGCCCCCGCCCGCGCGCTGATCTCGTACCAAGCCGTAGTGGACTCCTTGGGAATGGCCCACTACGGCCGCCGCGTCAGTGGATTCACCGAGGGACCAACAGTCACCGTGACTCTAGACGACTATCTCCGCATAGAGTACCAAGCGAGGCACCAACGGCTTTGGCACCAGCAAATCCGCCGCGATTTTCGCAGCACAGCTTCCGAGCAGCGCCAGCGCCGGGGCAGCCGCTTTGAGTGGACGGTGCCCTTTTCCGCGCCCAAACCCCTGCGGCGCTTTATCGGCGACCAAGGCCCCAGCCTCGCACTCAATGGCTCGCGCACCATAATCATTTCTGGCAAGAGCGAGTGGACCGATGGCGAGGTGCAGACCTCGTTTGGCCGCAGTTCCAAGTTCCCCTCGCTGGGCATCGAACAGGAATCCGATTTCACGGTGGAAGGCAAAGTCGGCGAGTTGATCAACATCCGCATCGATCAAGACACCCAAAACCTCGGCTCGGCCTTTGGCTCCGGTTTGGGCGATCAGCTATCCAATCAGATCAAACTCGACTACGAAGGCGAGGAAGACTCCATATTCCAAGAGGTGCAGGCCGGCAACACCACTTTAGAGCTGCCCAATACTCGCTTCGTCGGCTTCCGGCAGAAAAACAAGGGCCTTTTCGGCATCCGCGCTAAAGGGCACGTCGGGCCGCTGGCCTTTACGACCGTAGCCAGCCACGAAAAGAGCAAGTCTAACCGCCAGACCTTCAAGGGCGGAGCGGCCATCGACACGCTTCAGCTCAGAGACTACCAATACATCCGCAATACGTATTTCTTCTTACACGAATTCTACCGCGCCCACCTTTCCGACTTCCGCAGTTTGTTGGAAGGAGTGCAGTTTGGCCCAGAAAACTTCGTCGATATCAGCCGCCTCGAGGTCTATATCAACGACTTCAATACGCGGAATGACGCCGAGCTATTCGCCAGACCCGGCGTTGCTTGGGTCGATCCGTCCGACTCCCTCTCCACCATCGAGTGCTTTGACGCGGCGGACAATCGCCTACGCAACAGCGGCTGCTCTGAGGAGGGGACCTGGCACCGGCTCGACCCGGACGACGACTACTCGGTCGTGGCCGAGGCGGGTTATATCGTCCTCAACAGGCCCGTATCTGACCCCTATGCCATGGCCGTGCATTTCAAAACCAACGCGCCGGACTTCGACGGCACGCTCCAACAGGAGACAGCCCGGCTCAAAGCCGGCGCAGAATCCGACTCCTTGTATCTGAAGCTGATCAAAGCCCGCAATCCCCGTCCGGGTTTTCCCACTTGGAATCTAGAGTGGAAAAACGTGTACCGCATTGCCTCTGGTTTTTCCACTGGCCGCCGCTTCGACCCCAAGACTTTGCAGGTCGATATCGCCAAGGAAGTGCCCGGCCAAGAGGACCAACTTTCGCAACAGGGTCGCTCCTACTTGCAGATTTTGGGCTTGGACGAGCGCGGCAAAGACCCCGGTAGCGCGCCCGACCGCGTTATCGACGCCGACTACATAGGGCTGGACGACATCCGCGGGCACTTGATTTTCCCCGACCAGCGGCCCTTTGATCCACGCTCCAACAAATATCGCGGCCTACTCGACGAACCCGTCCCTGCCATCTACGACGAGCAGCAGCAACGCGCCCAGATCGAGGCCAGCCGCTACAAAATCCTCGTCCGCGCCGCCTCCTCAGAGCAGCGCATCCGGCTGGGCGGCATCTTCGGCGGCGTCCGGGCCGAGACCGTGGAGGTCCAGCTAAACGGTCGCCCTCTGACGCGAGACACCGACTACCGAGTCGATTACACAGGCAGCGTGACGTTTCTCGGCTCGGTCGCTCAGGAAGTGGCAGACCCCGGCGCGGACTTGGAAATCTCCTTTGAATCCGAGGATGTCTTCAACATCGGCAGCCAGCAAAAGACCCTGTTGGGCTTGCGCACCGAGTACGAGTTCTGGGGCGGCGACGGGCGCGTGGGCAGCACCATGATCTACAACAACGAGCGTTCGAGCGACCGGCGGGTGCGGGTGGGCAATGAGCCGACGCGCACGGTGATCTGGAACCTCGACTTGCGCGCCCGGCGCGAAGTGCCAATCCTCACCCGCGTCGTCGATATGCTGCCGCTGGTCAAGACGGCCGTTCCCTCGGAAGTGACCCTTGACGCCGAAATCGCGCAAAGCCGCCCCAATCTCAACACCAAGGGGCGCGGCTACATCGACGATTTTGAAGACAGCGAGCGGCCCATTTCCCTAATCGTCAACCGCACGCGCTGGGCACCGGCTAGCGCACCGGTTGGCGCGCGCTTCGGCGCGGAAAATCGCACGCATTTCATCTGGTACAATCCCTACGACGGGGTGCTGCGCACCGACATCTGGCCCAACCAAGAAGAGCAAATCGAAGCCCAAAACCGACGCACCGACATCCTAGCGCTAGAGCTGCTGCCGCGCCTCGAAGCCGCCGAGTCTTGGGGCGGAGTCTCCCTCGCCTTTTCGACTGTCAACGACTTGTCCGAGTCCAAGTTCCTAGAGATTTGGGTCCGGGGCGAAGAGGGCACCTTGCACGTGAACTTAGGGGACCAAATCAACGAGGATTACATCGCCAATGGCCGCCTCGACACCGAAGACGAGCCTTTCCCCGGACAAGCCGCAGGAGACGGGTTGGTGTCGCGGGAGGAAGACGTGGGCATCGACGGCCGCAACGACGAAGCCGAATTGAACTTCTACTTGCGGCTGCAAGACGCTGCGTTCGACACCACCCGCTCCCTAGCCGAGCGGAAGCAGGCCTTTGCCGCGCTCTACCCAGACCCCGATCCTCTGCGCCCCAATCGCTCATCCGACGACCCCGAGGGAGACAACTGGAAATACGACTCCCAACGCAACAAGAACGATTACAGCCACATCAACGGCACCGAGAACAACAAAAAAGATGTCGCAAGCGGCGACCGCCCGGACACCGAAGACCTCAACAACAATGGCGTGCTCGACCGCCGCAACAACTACTACCACTACGAAATCGACCTGTCGTCGAGCCATTACGAGGTCGCCGGGACTCAAAACGAAGGCTGGCGTCAGCTCCGCGTGCCCCTGTTCGGCCCCCATGTCGAGCGCGTGGGCTTGCCCGACTCCACCCGCATCGAATACGCGCGCCTGATGCTTTCAAGCGGGCTGCAGTCGGACGTAGCAGACACCGTGCGAGCCGAGATCGCGCTGGTGGAAATCGTGGGCAACAAGTGGCAGGAAGACGAAGTAGTGCGGCTCGATGATCGCTTCCCGCTCGGCGACCGCGAGGCCCTCGACGTCACGGTCATCGGCACCGACAAGAGCCAGAGCTACCGACCGCCACCTGGCGTGAAAATCCGCCGCAACGTGCAGTCGCGCACCCGCGAACGCGAGCAGTCCCTCGTACTGGCCTACGAAAACCTAGAGCCTGGGCACCAAATGTCGGCGACTCGCATCCTGCCCCGCTCTGCCAATTACACCAGCTACGAGCGGCTGCGCATGTACGTCTATGGCGATTCGAGCGGAACCATTGAATACGCCCACGGCGATTCGAGCGACTTGGTGCTCTTCGTGCGCTTTGGCGTGGATTCGACCAACTACTACGAGACCATCAGCCCCATTTTCCCGGGTTGGACCGGAGGGCGCAAGGGCTGGAAGGGCAATCAAGTAGATGTGGATTTGCCGGTCATCTCCCAACTCAAGGCCCTGCTGCAATCCGGGCAGGCCGATACCACCACGGGCGAGTTCTACTACACTTACCGGGTAATCGACCCGCGCGGGGCACCGCTAGACGGCAAGAGCTTGATCGCTCAGCGCGAGTTGGAGGCGCTGCACGCGGCTGGCTACGACCCCCAAGTCGAGCGCTTTTCCCTAGACCAAATTTTTGCGCGGTCGGGCCTGCGCAGCGGCGAGCAAGCCATTTACCGAGTGCGCGGCAACCCGTCAATGCAGTCGATCAAACAACTGAGCATTGGCCTGCGCAACCGCGCTGCAAACCGCGCGTACAGCGGTCGCATCTTCCTCGACGAGCTGCGCCTCGACGAGGCGCGCAACGATCCCGGGCTGGCCGCGTACGCCCAGCTCAACACCAAGCTAGCCGACTTTGCCAACCTCGGCGGCAACGTGCTCTGGCGGCAGGAAAACTTCCGCAGCTTTACCGGCCAAGGAGGCAACAGCACAGACCGCGAAACTGCGTTGTCGGTCTCCACCAACGCGCAAAAGCTCCTGCCGAGTAGTTGGGGTTTTTTAATCCCGGTCAAGGTAAATGTTAGCCGTTCGACTAGCTTGCCGCGCTTCGGCCCCGGCTCGGATGTGGAACTGACCGCCGAAGAAAAGCTAGAGCAACAAGCCGTTCGCTCCAAGGAATTCTACGACGTGTCCATCAGCCGGCGGCAGGGCAAAAACTTCTTCTTGCGCTGGACCCTCGACCAGATGAACCTGCGGCTGTCGCATTCGCGCGAACACAGTTCAGATCCGGTGCGCCCAATCAACGAGCGCGAAGCCCAGACCATGAACTTCAACTACAGCATGCCCCTGCCCAAACCAGAACTGCGGATCATGCGCTGGTTGCCGGAGTTCATGCCCACGGGCTGGACGCGGATGGAGTTTCGCCCGCTGCCGACGAGCCTGACCTACGCGGTCAACGGCAGCCGGCGCACCTCGCGGCTTTTGCGCCGCGGCGACGACGAACCGACCGCACAGGAGGACTTTGCGCTCGTCGAAACCTATGCCTCTAAGCTCAATCCGCTCTCTGGTCTATCGGCCAACTACAACCTCAAAATCGACCGAGACTTGCGCAAAAAATTCGTCCCCGACAAGCGCAGCTTTGGGCGCGAGGTCGGGCGCAGACAAACAGCCGACTTGGGCTTTTCGCTGCGCTTAGTCTCGTGGCTGGACCAAAACTACACCTTCAAGGCCAATTACGAAGAGCAAAATGACCCAGCGCAGCGGCGCGGAGTGGCCCCGATCGATTCAATCAGCGGCCTGCCGTTCAATACCCTCGACATCGACACCCGGAATGACCTCTCGGCCCGTCTCAATCTCAAAATCCCAACCCTGCTCAAGAATTTGGGCAAGGCCCCGGGGCAAAGCCGCAAGGCGCAACAGCGCGCCGACCGAGACCGCAATCGCAATCGAAACCGAAACATAGACGAGGACGCGCCGACCTCGAAGGAAGGCCAAGCTGAGCAGAAGCAAAGCCAAGCCGAGGAAGAGCAAAGCCAAGCCGAGGAAGAGCAAAGCCAAGCTGAGGAAGAGCAAAGCCAAGCTGAGGAAGAGCAAAGCAAAGCTGAGGAAGAGCAAAGCAAAGCCGACCAGAAAAAAAACCAAGCCCAAGAAGAGCAAAGCAAAGCCGACCAGAAGAAAGACCAAGCCAAAGAGGAGCAAAGTAAAGCAAAACCGCCGCAAGGCCCCAATATCCTCCGCCGCCTCGCCGGATGGACTGGCCGCCTCGTCGAGCCGGTCAACGCCAGTTGGCGGCGCAACACCACCTCGCGCCGCTTCAATTTGCTGCAGCGGCCTTCGCTCTCCTATCAACTCGGCCTTGAAGACACCCTGCGGGTGCGGCAAGTGACCCAAGGGCTGACCCACCAAGACAATTGGTTGCACACATCCTCGTTTGAGGCTGGTTCGGGGATGCGGTTGCCCTTTGGTATTAGTGTCAAAGTCAACTCCAAGGAGCAGACCACCGAGCGCAGCGGCGCTTCGCAGCAACGGCTGCGCTTGCGCAACGAGCGGACCTACCCGCGCGTGAGTCTTAGCTGGGGACGAGCCGACCGGATTCCGTTGATAAAGCGAGTGATCAACAGCGCGCAGGTAAACGCGAGTTTCGAGACCTCGGAGGCCAGCGAGGGCGAGGGCAGTCTCGCGCCCGGCCACCTGCTCTCTGAGGAGACCAAGACCGAGTTTAGGGCGTCGTGGAATGGCCGTTGGCGCTGGGGACCGACCACGACCATTGAGCGCGTACTCTCCACCTCGGAAAGCCGCGATTTTGAACCAACTGCCGAGGGAGACAGCGGCGAGCAGCCTCTGCGCGGCACTCGCGACCGAGAGCAGGTGACCACCACCTTCAAGATCACTCATAATCTCAAGCCGCGGCGACTGCCCCTAATAGGCCGGCTCAAAAGCGACGTCACCCTCAACTTAGAACAGAAGTTTGAAGGAGAAACGCGCTCCATCGCCACCGGCGACGAAGAGCGCGTCCCCAATGGCAAAGAAAACCGCTGGCGCACTCAGTTGTCCATGACCTACAACTTCAGCACGAATTTCCGCGGCGAGGGGCGAATTCGCATCGAAAACAACAAAGACCACCTCAGAGACAAGACGCGAAAAATCCGCGAAGTGCGGCTTTCGGGCACGTTCTTCCTCCGCTAAAGCATATTGCCCGACGCGGCTGTGGGAGGTATTATTTGTTCAATCAACGCGAGCAACGCGCGCTTATCGGCCTGACAGCGGCCTTGCTCATCGGGATGCTCGTCGCCATCGGCGATTGGTATCGCCCCTCGCAGTCAGAGGAATTTAGCGTCGTGCCGCGCGCAGTCGCTCCGCCGCCACCGCGCCAAGTGGCAGCAGCCGAGCAGAGGCCGTTGTCGCTCAATTCGGCTACGGTAGAAGAATTAGTCGCACTGCCGGCAATCGGCCCCAAGATCGCCGCGCGGATCGTCGCCTTCCGCCGCGAGCGCGGTCCTTTTGCACGGCTGGAGCAACTAACCGAAGTCAATGGCATCGGCGCGAAGACGCTAGCAAAGCTCCGTCCTTTGCTCATAGTGGAGTAGAGACCACTTTGTAGAAGAAGGGGTTGGGATTGTTTGGATTTGGCAGGACAAAGGCCACTGGGATCCACATCAGCGGCCAGACCATGCGCATCGCCGCCCTAGACGCTAACCGCGCTGGCATCCGGCCGTTAGTCTTGACAGCCGAAAAGCTGGAGCGCCCCTTCGACCCGGTGTCCCTAGGCGACGAGCAGCAGCGACAAGAGCTAGCTACCAAGTTAGCCGCGCTCGCGGCGACTTATAACTTCGACTATAGCACAGCCTGTTTCTCGCTAGACCGGCGCTTGGGTCTCATTCAGCGCCGGCCCCTCGTAGCGAGGATTGAGCGCGAAAACCGCCAACAACTTCTGTGGGAAGTCGAGCAGCTCCTGACCGAAGACGCGAAGGCGTTTAGCTGCGATTTTGTGCTGACCTCGCAGTGGGGCTTTGTGGTGGCGGCGCGCCACCGCGCGCTCGATGGCTACCGCGCCCTAGGCAAGGTCGCGGCGGTCGGTCGGCTCGATGTGGATCTAGTGCCTTTTGCCCTGTACAACGCCAGCGAATGCGCCAATCTGCTCGCCAAAGATACATTCTCGCTGCTGCTCTACGCGGATGAAAGCGAGGCTTGGCTCCTGCTAATAGAGGAAGGCGAACTGTGCGCACTGACTAGTTGCTGCTGGGAGCAAGAGGATGACGCGCCCGCAGCCTTAGAAGGCGCAGCGCGCAAGCTGCTAAGCGCGGGCGGCAGCGGCCTCCAACGCCTGTGGGGAGCCGGCTTTGTGTATTGGAGCGAGGGCTTGGCCGCGCATTTGGGGGTGCCGCATTCAATCCTCGACCCACTCGCCGCAGTCAAACCCAAGCTGCTCGACAGCACCCCGCCCGCGCAGCGATCTGAGTATGCCATTGCCGTCGGGCTAGCTCAGCGGGGGTTGGTGCGATGATCCGCGTCGAGCTTCTCGGTCGCCCAGGGCGGTCGCCTTGGCCCAAAGCCTTGCTTTCGGTCCTAGTTGTCTGTGGCGGACTATACGGCATCTACCACTTCTTCCCCGCGCTGACGAGGCCGATTTTTAGCGCGAGTTCCGCCCTCATTGCCGCAGCGCAGCAAGAGATCGCACCACAGCGAGAGGTCATTTCAAACCCCGAAGAGGCACAGCGAGAGACCACTCCAAGCCTCGAAGAGGCTATCTCTAGCCCTGTGCAAGAAACCGCCCCCAAGCCCACGACACAGCAAGAGGTTGCCCGCAGTGCTACGACGCACCAAGAGGCGACTCCGAGTTCTGAGCCAGAGATCGCGTCAAGCCCCGTGGTCCAGCCAGAAGCAACGCCGTCCCAAGCCCCTTCGCCCCAGCGCAGCACGGCCTGCCACCAAGTCATGCGGGTTGACGAACAGGTTCCCACCGGGATTCGCGTTGCGTCGCTGAATTGCAATTCGAGCGGGGAGTACTGGCTGGAGGGGACCAGCCCCTCGTACAAAGTATTGCGTATGTTCAGGCTTCGTTTGCAGACGTTGCCATCGCGGGTATCGTTTTCGACTTGGCAGGAGGAGCGCACGCTGCGCTTTGCATTCCAAGGCCGCTTTGCCGAGCAGGATACCCCTCCACCGGCTGTCCTCTCGTCCGACCAAGCGGAGCAATTCTTCGGCAAGTTGGCCCGCTGGGCCGACGCGAGTGGTCTAGACAGCCTCTCGATCGAAGAGCCCACCCATAGGGCCTTGTCGGCGGCGCACACGCACCAGCGGCAAAAATTGCGGGGCCTTGGTTCCCCTCAACAGATCAACGCCTTCTTGCAGCAATTGCAACAGGCCGAAGAAGTCGCAACCCTCGGCGAGGTTTTGCTCATGCCCGTCACCAGCGACGAAAGCGGCTGGATTCAAGCGCGGCTCTACGCGGCCGTGGACATTGTCGTGGACGCACCCTAATGAACCGCTTTGCAGACGCGGCCATCTATCCCGGCAGCTTCGACCCCATCACCTTTGGCCACCTAAATATCCTAGAGCGGGCCTTGGGCATTTTCTCCCAAGTCACCCTGCTGGTGGCAATCAATCCCAATAAAAGGCCGCTCTTTTCGCTGGAGGAGAGCCGGGCGATGATCTCCGAGGCCATTAGCGACTGGCCCCAAGCCAAGGTCGATTTCCACGACGGCCTGACCGTTGACTATGCGCGGCAACACAACATCCGCACGGCCGTGCGGGGCCTGCGGGCGGTGACCGATTTTGAGAACGAGTTTGCCATGGCCTTGACCAACCGCTCGCTATGGCCTGAGTTCGACACAGTCTTTCTAATGACTAAGGCCGAGTACATGTATCTCAGTTCGTCGGTCGTGCGCCAAGTGGCGCAAATGGGCGGGCAGTTGAACCAGTTCGTGCCGCCTTGTATCGAGCGACGCCTGCGGAAAAAATTCCAAAATGCCTGAGTCTCAACGCGAAGTGCAGGCGCTCCTCGCGCTCAGCCAAGCCGAACCGCCTAGGCGCGTGCGCCGCTTGCTCGATCACTTTGGCTCGGCACAAGAGGCCCTCACCGCCGCAAATTGGACTGTGGCCGTGGGATCCCGTGCGCCCGAGCAGCGCCCGACGCCGGCCGACTTTGCTTGGGCCGCCGAGCAGTGGCAACGGCTCTGCGCGGCCGGTGGACGCTGTCTGTCCCCAGCAGACGCGGACTATCCACCACTGCTGGGCCAAATCGCCGCGCCACCTCCCGTGCTGTTTGCGCTGGGGCCGGACGACTTGGTCCCGCCCACCATAGCCATCGTCGGCTCGCGCAAGGCATCGGACAGCGGCAAGCTGATCGCCGCCGAGCTAGCTCGCGGGCTAGTGGCCCAAGGCATCTGCATCGTCAGCGGCATGGCTTTCGGCATCGACGCAGCCGCCCACCAAGCAGCGCTCGCAGCCGGCGGACGCACCATCGCTGTGTTGGGCTGCGGGGCCGACGTGCCCTATCCCCGCACTCACACCCAACTCTACCGCCAAATCCGCGAGCGAGGAGCCATCGTCTCCGAGTTTGCTTGGGGGGCGCAGCCGGAGCGGGGGGCCTTCCCGCGCCGCAATCGCATCATCAGCGGGCTGAGCTTGGGGGTGGTCATCGTCGAGGCCCCGCAAAAGAGCGGCGCACTGATTACGGTCCAACACGCACTGGAGCAAAACCGCGAGGTGTTTGCCGTGCCCGGAGATGTGCGCTCGGGCCGCAACGCGGGCTGCCATCAACTCATCAAAGACGGAGCCAAGCTGGTCGAGAACGTGGAGGACGTGCTAGAGGAATTGACCATGTGGGCGGTACCGCGCCCGCAAAGTGCACCCGTACCCACGCCCGTTCTTCCCCCAGAGGACGAGAGCGTCTATGCCCTGCTATCGCGCCAACCCCGGCACATTGACGAACTCGCCCAACACAGTGCCCTGCCGCCCGCGACCCTGCTCGACGTACTGCTGAGATTGGAACTCGACGGTCTAGTGGATCAGCTCGCGGGCAAGCGATTTTTGCGGCGAGCGGGGTAATCCAACACAATCGCCAGCACACAGATCGCCGCAGCTAGTCGTCCGAGTCCCCTATCTGCAACGGTTCATCGCGGTGAGATTTGTCTTGAAAAAAAGGCCGCGCCAAACGCCACAGCACGTACGCAGCGGCGAGCGCGGCAACGGCGACGGCCACTGGCGTTTGCCAGTCCACGTCAAAAGCCCAAGGCCGTGCCGACTTGGTAGGTCGCCAAGGCTCCGAGATAGGCGAGGGCCGTCATATAGCCAAAGCTGAACAGGGACCAGCCATAGGAGCCGGTTTCTTTTTTTATGACAACCAGTGTCGAGAGGCACTGGGCGCAGAGCGCGAAAAAAACCATGATCGACAGCGCCACCGGCAGCGTGTAAATCGGGCGGCCATCCGGCCACGTAGCAGCGGCCAAGGTCGTGCGCAGCGTCTCGGAGCCTTCGTCTTCGCCCGCGCCGAGGCTGTAGATGGTGCCCAAGGCCGAGATGATGACTTCGCGGGCCGGAAAAGAGGCGATGACCGCCATGCCGATGCGCCAGTCCCATCCCAAAGGACGCACAGCCGGCGCGACCCAGTGCCCGGCTTGACCGAGATAGCTGTTTTCTACCAACTCAGCCGCTTGGCGCTTTTCCAAAGCGTCGAGGGCTGCGGGCGCAACCGCTTGGCGCTCGATTTGGTGGCGCTCGACCACGGCTTCCGAACGCGGGAAATACGCCAGCGCCCACATCGCAATCGTCGTCGCCAAGATGAGACTGCCAGCGCGGACGACAAAGGCCCGGCTGCTGTGGTACACGCGCAACAGCACCGTGCGCAGGTCGGGCGTCTTGTACGAAGGCAGTTCCAGCAGAAAGGGCGGAGGATCGCCCTTGAGCAAGGTTCGCTTGAGCAACCAAGCCACTGGGATGGCGACGAGCGCGCCGAGGCAATAGAACGCCAATAGGGTCAGCGCCTGCAAGCCAATGATTCCACCCAACAGCGAGCGGTCCGGGACAAAGGCCCCGATAAAGAGCACGTACACTGGCAGACGCGCCGAACAACTCATCAGCGGCGCGACCAAGATGGTGGCAAAGCGATCGCGCCGATCTTCAATGGTTCGGGTGGCCATGATGCCCGGGACGGCGCAGGCAAAGCTGGACAGCAGGGGCATGAAGGCCGTGCCAGACAGCCCCACGCGAGTGAGCAGCCGATCCATCAACAGCGCCGCCCGCGCCATGTAGCCGCTGTCTTCGAGCAGGGCGATAAAAAAGAACAAGATGGCGATCTGCGGCAGGAAAATGAGCACGCCGCCGACGCCGGCAATGAGGCCATCGACGACGAGGCTTTGCAGGGCACCGGGGGGAATGAGCGCCGCCACGCGGTCGCCGCAGGCAGCAAAGAGCGCGTCAATGCCATCCATCAGCGGCCCCGACCAAGTGTAAATAGCCTCGAACACCAAGACGTTGATTAGCACAAAAATCGCCACGCCAAAGAGGCGGTGCGCGAGAATGCGGTCGGCCCGATCGGAGCGGCGGCCCTCTAGGCGACTGGGCTGGTCAATCGCCCGTGCGAGCAAGCCATCAATCCAAGCATAGCGGGCGTTGCTTTCTAGCTCGGACAGAGCATCCGCACCGGCCATGCGTAGGTCGTGCAAGCGGTCCGCGATGCCATCACCAGCGGACGCCAACAAGCGGCGCTCGGCATAACCGTCTTCATCGACTAGTGCGCGCAGGGCCTCTACCGAAGAGAGCGGCTCGGGGACTGCGGCTTGCAACTCGGTAGTGGCGCGCTGGAGTTGGTCGGGCAAATCCACCTGCTGTGGCTGCGCGGGTGCGGGATCCGCGCTCAAGGACGCCAACGTGCGGCGCAACTCGTCCAACCCCTGCCGCCGGTGGGCGCAGATGGGCACCACTGGCGCACCAAGCGCCTCAGACAAAGCACGGGCGTCGATGCGAATGCCCCGCCGGATGGCTATGTCCCCCATGTTGAGGGCCACGACCAAGGGCAATCCTATTTCCGCAAGTTGAGAAACCAAGTAAAAATTGCGCCGCAGGTTGCTGGCATCGACGACCGCCAAAATGCCATCTATAGACGGCGCGTCTTGCTGTTGGCCCAAGAGCACGTCAATGGCCAACATCTCGTCGGGCGAGTGCGCGGCAAGGCTATAGGCACCGGGCAGGTCAATCAGCGCTAGCGCGTCGTTCCCATCCAGCGCCAGGGTCCCCACTTTGTATTCCACCGTGACGCCCGGGTAGTTGCCGGAGTGCTGCGCAAGGCCGGTCAGCGCGTTAAAAAGCGTGGTTTTGCCCGTATTGGGGTTGCCAATAAGTGCGAGGGTCCGCACGGAGCGTCTGCTGAGCAGGAAAAACTAGGGGACGAGGCGGATGGCGGCAGCATCCCTGCGCCGCAGCGCAAGGCGGGTCTGTCCTATTTGGACGATGATCGCGGTCCCGGAGCGCAAAACGCGCAAGTGCTCGCCGGGCAAAAAGCCCAATTCGCGCAGGCGGGCGGCCAAGCGCGCAGGGGCCAAAATTTCGGCGACGACAGCTTCGGCGTGCCGAGGCAGTTGCGATAAGTCGAGCGGAGAGTCTGAGGTGCGGGGGGTTTTGCTAAGTTCCACGAGATAGCTCCGGCCAGATAAGGCGACAATCAGATTGGCTGCGAAAAAGCAAGTGTTTAGACTGCCAATAAGCTGTTCTATATGCCAAACTTCTGTAAATATAGTCAACCGGAGAGCAATACGTCAATGGATTTTTCATATTATTTCATTGATGTTACGCAGCTATCGTTATCTGCGGTTTCCTACCACCCTGCCCGGTGTCATTCCCGCGCAAGCGGGAATCCAGTAGGGGGCGGTTTGCAAACCGCCCCCTACTGCATGACAAACGCTGCGTAACGTCAGTTATTTCAATTTACTAGAAAGAGAGGCAGCCATGACAAGATGGATTATAGGGGCAATGTTGCTCGGCGCGGCGCACGTGGGTGCGGTGGATTTTTACGCGCACTGGGCCGATGGGAAGGCCGAGATTTCTAGCTACGAGGTGGTTCAGCCGCGCTACGGCGAGCTGCGGCAGGGATACGGGGTGATGATTTTCGTGACCGAGAGCCTGCATCGGCAGACCTTTATCAAGGCCGATCTACCGACGCCAGAGGCCGACCAATTCTACGCGCTCAAGCTCAACCACATCCTCAACTTTACGACCGGGATCTACGACTATTCGGTGATGACCTCGGTTTTCAGCCAAGTGGCGGGCGAGCGGCATCCCTTTGAGCTGCGGCGCATTTCGTTCAGCGCGCAAGAGTGGTGCGGGCAGGTTTTTGACGAGGCCCTGTTCCGCAACGGGCAGATCAACGGACACATCAGTAGCTATTTTGCCAGCGAAGGCCGGGGGGCCTATCAGCTAAAGCAGCCCGAGCACTTTGCCAGCGAGGATCATCTGCTGATCCGCATCCGGGAGTTGCAAGGGCCGTTTATGGCACTGGGCGAGATTCAAGAGATGGAGATGCTGCCGAGCTTTTGGCAGCTTCGGCAGGCGCATCAACCTCATGCGACCGTGGCCGGGCGGATTCACAAGGCCGCCGAGGAGCAGATCGAGACGGCAGCCGGTGCGCTAGCCAGCGTGCGGTGGGAACTGCACATCGGCCAGCGGCAGCGGACGTTGTGGACGGAAAGGGCCTATCCGCATCGGATTGTGCGCTGGGAGGACGGCGATGGCGGACGCGGCGAATTAATGCAGACGATCCGGGTGCCCTACTGGCAGTTGCAGGCCGGCGCAGACGAGGTGTACCGGCGGAAGTTGGGTATTCCTTAAATTCCCTTCCATTTCCTTTAGCACGGCCTCGCAGTTGGCACATGCTTCTTCCATGGTCGGGTGGTCAAGCGGAGGTACTATGCCTAGCGTTAGACCGTATGTACCCGAACTTCTAGATCCAGTCTGTCGGCTAAATTTTCCCGGGTCGTTTCAAGATCATAACGGGCTTGGAGATTCATCCAGAATTGTGCTTCCATGCTAAAAAAGTGTCCCAGCCGTAAGGCCGTATCTGCCGTGATGCCCCGCTTCCCGTGTACAATTTCACTAATGCGACGTGGCGGCACACCGATTGCCTGAGCCAAATGATATTGACTCATCTGCATAGGCTTGAGAAAATCCTCTAACAGAATTTCACCCGGATGGATTGGCGGAAAGTCTCGCTTAGTCATTGTATCTCCTCAGTGATAATCAACGATTTCGACTTCAAAAACATTATTGTCGCGCCACACAAAGCACACACGCCACTGGTCGTTCACGCGAATGCTATGCTGTCCTTGTCGATCACCAGTCAACGTTTCAAGTCGGTTGCCAGGCGGTATGCGTAGGGTCTCAAAAGCCGTGGCAGCGTTAAGTTGCTCCAGCTTGCGTGCAGCTACTCGTTGAATATTCTGTGGCAATTTGCGGGAAAATTGGCCGTGAAAAATTTTCTCGGTTTCCTTGTCCCTAAAGGATTTGATCATACATCAATATAACGGCTTTCGTTAATGACGGAAGATGCCTATCCGCATCGGATTGTGCGCTGGGAGGACGGCGATGGCGGACGCGGCGAATTGATGCGGACGATGCGGGTGCCCTACTGGCAGTTGCAGGCCGGCGCAGACGAGGTGTACCGGCGGAAGTTGGGTATTCCCTGAGAAGTAGCTCTCATCACTCGACATTCCCTCCCATCGCCTCTAACAGAGCGTCGCGATTGGCACGTACGCCTTTCATGGTCGGATCGAGGGAGAGCGCTTGGTCAAAGCTGCGCATTGCCTCGTCGTTCCTACCCAAGAGGAAGAGGGCAACACCCATGTCGCCATAGGCTAATGCGTCGGTAGGATCAATGTCGATGATCTGCTGATAGAGCTTCAGCATCTCGTCGTAGCGCTGCTGTTTGAACCGTATCTTGGCTAGGGCATAGAGAGCCTCGATATGGCTCGGATTGAGCGCAATGGCGCGACTCAGGTGGATTTCGGCCTCCTCAAAGCGTTCCAGCGCAACGAACGTGATGCCGAGGTTGACATGGGCCTCAAAGGAATCTGAGTCTTGATCTACCACGACGCGGGCCACCTCAAGGGCTTCCTCATACCGTCCCTGCTTATACAGGGCGTCGCCTAAGTTGAGATGGGCATCCCTTGCCTGCGGATTGAGCGCGATAGCGCGGCGCAGGTGAGTTTCGGCCTCCTCAAAGCGTCCCAGCGAATTGAGAATCACGCCGAGATTGACATGGGCCTTAAAGGAATCTGGGTCTTGCTCCACGGCGACACGAGCGACCTCAAGGGCTTCCTCATACCGGCCCTGCTTATACAGGGCATCACCTAAGTTGAGATGGGCATCCCTTGCCTGCGGATTGAGCGCGATGGCGCGGCGTAGGTGGCTTTCCGCTGCCTCCAAGCGACCCAGTTCACTGAGAACCCCGCCGAGGTTGGTATGAGCCTTAAAGGAATCTGGGGCTTGCTCCACGGCAACGCGGGCGACTTCAAGGGACTCCTCATACCGTTCCTGATCATACAGAGCCTTGCCTAAGTTGAGATGGGCATTCGCTGCCTGCGGATTGAGCGCGATGATGTGGCGATTGAAAATTTCGTCGTCCCGATAAATGCTTGCCTGACGCCAAGTCAGCAGCCCCAACAAAATCAACACCACCGCCGCACCACCCAGCGCACCCTGTTGCCACAAACCGGACAGGCGACGCACGCCATAAGTGGCCGAGCCGAGGACGACAGCCATGACCCCGATACCAGCCAGATACTGAAAGCGGTCGGCGACAAAAGCGTATTCCATATAGCCGTAATCGACAAAGCCCAAAACTGGCGACACCGTAACCGCAAAAAACGATGCTCCAGCCAGCGGTCCGCGCCCAATCCGATGTCGAAAGCACCAGAGGGCTACCGCTAGCGCGACAGCGGCGATAAGATACCCCCACAGATCCCCGACGCGAATATCCCAACGCGGGTAGATGACAGCCAACTCAGACGGCCACAGCAGTTTGTCGGCATAAAACCACAAGGCGCGAGCGGCAATGAGCATACGTTCGGCTAAGGAGTAGTCAAAAGACGTAGTTGTCCCAGACCGGTAAAACGACAAGTCGCCGAGGACGATGACCAATCCTACTGCGAAGAACGGCACCACCCGCCACAGATCCGTCGCGGTCACGCGGCCTTGTTTCCACCAATGATAGATCAAAAGCGCCGCTGGCAGCGTAACCACGATAGACTTGCTCAGCAGCCCCATCGCGTACAACACCAGCGACCCCACATACCATCGCGGCTTCGGCTGCTCGACAAAGCGCAGCCACGCCAGTACCGCTGCAAGGTAAAACAGACCTGACAGCACATCCTTGCGCTCAATGACCCAAGCGACCGATTCTACATGCAGCGGGTGTACCGCAAACACGGCGGCCACCATCCACGCGCCGGGTACCGCCAATCGCCGCAGGAGATGCCACACTAGCAGCGTATTCACCAAGTGCAGCAGTACGTTGACGATGTGGTAACCCGTCGGGGCAAACCCCCACAACTTGTGCTCCAGCCAGAAGGTCGTATAGACCAGCGGCCAGTAGTGATCCTCTGCTTCGATCGCGCTCGGAGAAAACCAGATTTGCCACAGACCCGATACGTCCCGCACTGGATCGACCTTGATACATAGATTGTCATCCCAGACGAAGCCACCCCACAGCATCGCCGGTAGGTAGAAGACAACCACCAGCAAGCCGAGCGCGAGAAGAGCCAGCATGTCCTGCCGCGAAGTCACTCGACATTCCCTCCCATTGCCTCTAGCAGAGCGTCGCGATTGGCACGCACGCCTTTCATGGCTGGGTCGAGGGAAAGTGCTTGGTCAAAACTTCGCATTGCCTCGTCGTTCCTACCCAAGAGGAAGAGGGCAACACCCATGTCGCCATAGGCCACTGCGTCGGTAGGATTGATGTCGATGACCTGCTGATAGAGCTTCAGCATCTCGTCGTAGCGCTGCTGTTTGAACCGTATCTTGGCTAGGGCATAGAGAGTCTCCGTATGGCTCGGATTGAGTTCAATGGCTCGACTCAAGTGGGTTTCCGCCTCCTCAAAGCGTTCCAACTTATTGAGCACCATGCCGAGCTTGGAATGTGCCAGTGCGTCGTCTAGGCCCTGTTCTATGGCGACGCGATACGCATCGACAGCTTCCTCGTGCCGACCCTGATTATGCAGTGCCTCACCTAAGTTGAAGTGGGCCTTCCGTGCCTGTGGGTTGAGCGCGATGGTGCGGCGCAGATGAGTTTCGGCCTCCTCAAAGCGGCCCAACTCGACGAGAATCGCGCCGAGGAGGCCATGGGGCGCAAAGGAATCTGGGTGTTGCTCTACCGCGGCGCGGGCAACATCGAGGGCTTCCTCATATCGGCCCTGATTGTATAGAAGATCGCTTAGGTTGAGGCGGGTACTATGTGTCTCCGAGTTGAGCTCAATGGCGCGGCGCAGGTGGGTTTCGGCCTCCTCAAAGCGACTCAACTCGACGAGAATCAAGCCAAGGGTGACATGGGCTCTGAAGTAATCTGGGCGTTGCTCTACCGCGATGAGGGCGGGCTCGAGTGCTTCCTCATCGCGGTCCTGATCATACAGGGCCTTGGCTAAGTGGCGGTGGGCATTCCGTGCCTCGGGGTTAAGCTCGATGATATGGCGATTGAGGATTTCTTCGTCCTTCCAGATGTTCGCCTGCCGCCAAGTTAGCAGCCCCAGCACAACGATTGTCACCGTCGCAACACCCAGCGCACCCTTTTGCCACAAGTCTGGCAGGCAACGCACGCCATAAGCAGCCGCTCCGATGACGACGGCTAGGACCCCAATACCAGCGAGGTACTGAAAGCGGTCGGCGACAAACGCATAGTTCATATAGCCGTAATCGATGAAACCCAAAATCGGCGACAGCGTGATCGCAAAAAACAACGCCCCAGCCAGCGGTCCGCGCCCAATCCGCGACCGGAAGTGCCATAAGGCCAGCACCAGCGCGATAGCGGCGATGAGATACCCCCAAGCCAACGGATCCGCGACGCGGATATCCCAACGTGAGTAGATGACAGCCAACTCAGACGGCCACAGCAATTTCCCCGCATAGAACCACAAGGCACGGGAGGCGATGAGTGCACGTTCGATTAACGAGTAGTCAAGAGACGTAGATGACTCAGACCGGTAAAACGACAAGTCGCCGAGCACGATGACCAATCCTACTGCGAAGAACGGCACCAACCGCAATAGATCCGTCGAGGTCACCCGGCCTTGTTTCCACCAATGCCAGATCAAAAGCACCGCTGGCAGCGTAACTACGATGGACTTGCTCAGCAGACCTGCCGCGTATAATACCAGCGACCCCACATACCATCGCGGATTCGGCCGCTCCACAAAGCGCATCCACGCCAGCACTGCCCCAAGGTAGAACAGACCCGACAGCACATCCTTGCGCTCAATGATCCAAGCGACCGATTCTACATGCAGCGGATGCACGGCAAACACTGCAGCCACCATCCACGCGCCGGGCACCGCCAACCGCCGCAGTAGATGCCACAACAGCAGCGTATTCACTAGGTGCAGCAGCACGTTGACGATGTGATAGCCGATCGGGTCGAACCCCCATAGTTTGTGCTCCAGCCAGAACATCGTATAAACCAGTGGCCAGTAGTGATTCTCTGCTTCAATAGCACTCGGAGAAAACCAGATTTGTTGCAAACCCGATACTTCCCGCACCGGATCGACCTTGATACATAGATTATCGTCCCAGACGAAGCCGCCCCACAGTATTGCCGGCAGGTAGCTGATGATTACCAGCAGGCCGAGTGCGAAAAACGCCAGTGCGTCCTGCCGCGAATAGGAGGTCGCTACTGTTAGGGACGATGCGGTTTCAGCCGTCTGTGGGGCTTTTGCGTCGTCGCGAGCCGCCTGCCTACGCTCTTGCCGCGTGGGCTTGGATGGAGCCGATTGTTGGCGCGGCGTCTTGTCCGTCGATTTTCTTTTAGCCATTTATCTTCCGGTATCACTCGAGGTTTTTGGATCAGCTAATGTGCATTGCAATGTCGAAGTCACTCGGCATTTCCTTTAATCGCCTCTAGCACCGCCTCGCGGTTGGCACGCGCGCTTGCCAAGGTCGGGTCTAGGGAAAGTGCTTGGTCGAAGTGTTGCAGCGCCTTGTCGATGCTGCCCAAAAAGGCGAGGGCGATGCCCATGTTGCTATAGGTTGCTGCGTCGTCAGGGTGAAGGGCAATGAGCCGCTGAAAAAGTTCCAGCGACTCGTCATAGCGCTGCTGCTCTAACCGCAGATGGGCTAGCCTACGAATAGCCTTCGTGTGATGTGGGTCTATTTCAAAGGAGCGCATGTAGTATTCCGCCGCCTCGGGTTGCCCATTGTCCTGCGCTGTCATCCCCATGAGAAAATATAACTCGGCTGCTTGCGGCGAGTCCGGGTTCAACGCCGCCGCCTGCGCGAAAACATCAACCGCCTCTCCGTAGCGTCCCTGCGCAGCTAGAATCGCGCCGAGATTGACATGGGCCTCAAAGTGGTTTGGATCTTGCTCTAGCGCGACGTGGGTTGCCGCAAGCGCTTCCTCGTAGCGTCCCTGCTTGTACAGAGCATCACCTAAGTGCAGGTGGGCGTCCTGTGCTTGCGGATGGAGCACGAGCGCGCGGTGCAGGTGGGTCTCTGCTTCCTCATACCGTCCCAGCGCATTGAGAACCAAGCCGAGGTCGGCATAGGTCTTATAGTAGTTTGGGCGTTGCTCTACGGCGACGCGGGTTGCCGCAAGGGCTTCCTCGTAGCGTCCCTGCTTGTACAGGGCATCGCCTAAGTGCAGGTGGGCATACCATCCCTGCAAGTGGAGCGTGATGGCGCGGCGCAGGTGGGTCTCCGCTTCTTCAAAGCGTCCCAGCGCATTGAGAATCGCGCCGAGGGTGGCATGGGTATTGTAGTAATCCGGGCGTTGCTCTACGGCGACGCGGGCGGCCTCAAGGGCTTCTGCATATCGTTCCTGCCTGTACAGAGCCTTGCTTAAGCTGAGGTGGGCATCCCGCGCCTGCGGGTTGAGTGTGACGACGTGACGCCAGAGGGTTTCTTTGTTCCGCCAGATGCTTGCCTGCTGCCACGTCAACATCCCCAGCACAACTAGAGCCAACGCCGCAACGCCTAACGCGCCCTTTTGCCACAAGTCCGATAGGCAGCCGACACCATAAGCTGCCGCACCAATGACGACGGCCATAACTCCGATACCAGCGAGATACTGAAAGCGATCGGCGACAAAAGCATATTCCATATAGCCGTAATCGACAAAGCCCAAAATCGGCAACAACGTGACCGCAAAAAACAACGCTCCAGCCAGCGGTCCGCGCCCAAGCTGCGGTCGGAAGTGCCAAAGGGCCAGCGCCAGTGCGACAGCGGTAATGAGATACCCCCAAGCCAGCGGGTCGCCGACGCGGATGTCCCAAAGCGGATAGATGATGGCCAAATCCGACGGCCACAGCAGCTTCCCCGCGTAAAACCACAGAGCGCGAGCGGCGATAAGCGTCCGTTCGGTGAATGAGTAGCCGAGAGACAGAGGTTCCACAGACCGAGAAAACGACAAGTCGCCGACCGTGATGACCAACCCCACTACACAAAACGGCACGAGCCGCAACAGGTCGCTTGAAGTCACGCGGCCCTGTTTCCACCAATGCCAGATCAAAAGGGCCGCCGGCAGCGTAACCACGATGGACTTGCTCAGCAGACCCGCCGCATACAACGCTAGGGAACACACATACCGTCGAGGATTTGGCTGCTCCACAAAACGGATCCACGCTAGGGCCGCCGCAAGGTAGAACAGACCCGAAAGCACATCCTTGCGCTCAATGATCCAAGCGACCGATTCCACATGCAGCGGATGCACGGCAAATACCGCGGCCACCATCCACGCGCCGGGCACGGCCAACCGACGTAAGAGGTGCCACAAAAGCAGCGTATTCGCTAGATGCAATAGCACGTTGACGATGTGATAGCCCTCCGGAGCAAATCCCCATAGCTTGTGCTCCAGCCAGAAAGTCGTATAAACCAGTGGCCAATAGTGGGCCTCCGGGGTATCGTCCATTGTATAGGCTTCACCGGACCATAGACGCCAGAGGCCAGACCAGTCTGGAACAGCTTGGGATAATGTCAATATCCTGTCGTCCCAGACGAAGCCACCCCACAACATCGCCGGCAGATAGCTGACCACTATCAGCAGGCCGAGCGCGACAAGGGCTAGCACGTCCTGCCGCGAGTAGGATGTCGCTGCTGTTAGAGGCGATGTGGTATCAACCGTCCGCTGGACTTTTGCGTCGTCACGAGCCGACTGCCTGCGGTCCTGCCGCGTGGGATTGGATGGAGTAGAGCGTTGGCGCGGCGTCTTATCCGTCGATCTTCTCTTAGCCATTTATCTACCGGAACCACCCGAGGTTTTTGCGACCGATAACGAGCATCGCAAAGTCGAAGTCAATCGACATTTTCTTCCATCGTCTCCAACAGGGTCTCGCGGTTAGCACGTACGTTTTCTAAGGTCGGATCCAGAGCAAGCGCTTGATCGAAGTGTTGCAGCGCCTCGTCGTTTCTGCCCAAGAAGATGAGGGCGATGCCTATGTTGCTATGGGTCGGTGCGTCGTCAGGGTGAAGGGCGATGAGGCGCTGAAAAAGTTCCAGCGCCTCATTATAGCGCTGCTGTTCTAACCGCAGCATGGCCAGCCAATGGAGAGTCTGCCCATGGTGCGGGTCCATCTCAAGTGTGTGCATGTAGTGTTCTGCAGCTATCTCAGGTTGCCCGTTCTCCCGCGCTGTCTCCCCCATGAGAAAGTGTAACTCGGCTGCTTGCGTTGAGTCCGGAGCTAATGCCGCCGCCTGTGCAATTAGATCCATCGCTTCTTCGTAGCGTCCCTGTGGCGTGAGTAATTCGATCAACTTCTGGAAGACTTGCGGATTGAGTTCCAAGGCGTGGCGCAGGTGTGTTTCTGCTTCCTTGGAGCGTCCCAGCGCATTGAGAGCCAAGCCGAGATTAATGGATCCCAGGGCGAAGTCCGGACGTTGCTCTAAGGCGATGTGGGTGGCGTCGAGAGCCTCCTCATATCGGTCCTGATAGTATAGGGTCATGCCCAAGTTGAAGTGGACATTCTGAGTGCGCGGATTGAGCGCGATGGCGCGGCGTAGATGGACTTCTGCCTCCTCGAAACGACCCAGCGCAGTCAACGCGATGCCGAGGGTAGTATGCGCCTCAGCAAAGTCTGGACGTTGCTCTACGGCGACGCGAGCCACCTCAAGGGCTTCCTCATACCGTCCCTGCTCACACAAAGTATTGCCCAAGTTGAAGTGGGCGTTCTTTTCCTGCGGATTGAGCGCGATGGCGCGGCGTAGGTGGGGCTCCGCCTCGTCGAAGCGACGCAGTGCATTGAGAATTGCGCCGAGGTAGGCATGAGCCTTAGAGTGATCTGGGCGTTGCTCTACCGCGATGCGGGCGATGTCGAGGGCTTCCGCATACCGTGCCTGATTGTACAGAAATATGCCTAAGTTGAGGTGGGCATCCCGTGCCTGTGGATTGAGCGCGATGATGTGGCGATGGAGTGTTTCGTGCCCCCGATAGATGTTTGCCTGACGCCACGTCAGCAGCCCCAGCACAGCTAGGACCACCACCGCGACACCCAGTGTACCCTTTTGCCATACGTCGGATAGGCGACCGACGCCATAAGCAACCGCACCGATGACGACGGCCATAACCCCGATGCCAGCAAGATACTGAAAGCGGTCAGCGACAAAAGAAAACTGCATATAGCCGTAATCGACGAAGCCCAACACCGGCAACAACGTCACTGCAAAAAACAACGCCCCGGCCAGCGGTCCACGTCCAAGCTGCGGCCGGAAGTGCCAGAGAGCTACTACCAGCGCGACCGCGGCAATGGGATAGCCCCAAGCCAGCGGGTCGGCAACGCGAATGTCCCAAAGTGGATAAGTGAAGGCCAAATCAGACGGCCACAACAGTTTACCTGTGTAAAACCACAGGGCACGGGCCGCAATAAGTGTCCGTTCGATGAATGAGTAGCCAAGAGACAGCGGTTCCACAGACTGGTAAAACGACAAGTCGCCGATGGTTATGACTAGCCCGACCACACCAAATGGCACCAATCGCAACAGATCGGTCGAAGTCACGCGGCCTTGCTTCCACCAATGCCAGATCAAAATTGCCACCGGCAGCGTGATCGCAATGGACTTGCTCAGCAGCGCCGCCGCATACAATGCCAGCGAACACCCATACCGTCGTGGATCCGGCCGCTCCACAAAGCGCATCCATGCTAGCAGCGCCGCAAGGTAGAATAGACCCGACAGCACATCCTTGCGCTCGATAATCCAAGCCACCGATTCCACGTGTAACGGATGCACGGCAAACACCGCGGCCACTACCCACGCGCCGGGTACGGCCAACCGACGTAAGAGGTGCCACAACAGCAGCGTATTCGCCAAGTGCAGCAGCACGTTGACGATGTGATAGCCGGCCGGAGCATACCCCCACAGCTTGTGCTCCAGCCAGAAGGTCGTATAGACCAGTGGCCAGTAGTGGCCTTCTTCTCCAATCGCACTGGGGGAAAACCAGATTTGCCAAAGCCCCGATACTTTCTGCACTGGCTCGGCGTTGGTGAGTATCCTGTCGTCTAAGATGAAGCCACCCCACAGCATCGCCGGCAGGTAGGGGACGAATACCATCAGGCCGAGTGCGAGAAAGGCTAGCGCGTCCTGCCGGGAGTAGGATGTCTCCGTTGTTAGGGGCGATGCAGTTTCAACCGTCCGCTGGGCTTTTGCGTCGTCACGGGCCGCTCGCCTGCGCTCCTGCCGCGAGGGCTTGGACGGAGTTGATCGTTGGCGCTTCATATCATTTCCGCGAAGAAAGATAGAGAATCGGCATTCCCTGATTGGTATATGATTGCATCACTCTTTTTTTAAGTGCTCTTTCCGCCTTGAAGTTGACGATGTGGTAGGCAATCTGTGGCTGCGTCCACTGCCACAGGCTATCTTTGTCGGGATTATTGTCGCGTTTTTCATTCCACCATTGCTCGGTCCATCCCAGCACACTATAGCTATAAGCACCCACAAATTGTACGGTGATGGACCATAGCAACAATGCGCCAAATAGCATTCGCATTCGCTGGTTGGCAACAACCCGTTCAATGACCGGAATCATCAACAGCGCAAAAAACGGGGCTACATCGACAATGGGCCGATAGCCATAGGTTGAGCCGCCCCACCAGTCGTACCATTTAGACGCCACCAAGATCAGCAGCGCAGTTGCTACTTGCAGAGGGATCAGAGGGCGGTAGCGCGGCACTTTCCACGCGAGTACCCCACCGACAAGGCCAAACAAAAGCACTGGCGAAAAGAAGGCCAGCCCCCGCGACGGACTGATGAATAGCCCCGGCAGGCTCTCCCACAAAGGACTCTGCCAGAGATCATCGGACCCCGTGGCTGCAAGCGCGATTTTTTTTGATGTTACAGTCTGCCCAAACTCGAGAGGATTGCCAAAGTAGTAGCCATTGTAAGCAGCAAGGATAGCGGCAAAAGGCAGACCACCGAGTACAAAAGCGGCGAACCAGCGGCGGTTCACATAGAGCAGATACACCCCGACGCAAACAACTACTATAGCACTTGTCGGGCGGCACCACACCGCCATCCCTAGCGCCGCACCACAGTAAGCTGCATAGCGTTTTCGCTCTGAGATACCGACTAGGAAATAGGCACTAAGAGTCAAAAAAAAGGTGTTTGCCGGATGCTGCCAAAGAGCTTGGCTACTAATGGGCCACGCGCAACTGCCCAGCCCGAACGTCAGAGCCACCAGAAACGCCGGTAGGGGCGCGACGAAGCGGCGCGACGCAAAAAAAATCAACAATGCCGCAGACGCGATCAGTAAAGAGGCAGTCAAGGCACCGCCGTGCCACCACCAGTACCGGTCGGATTCAATATCGACGAAAAGATCGAGAAACGCATATACCGGTAGCCCAACAATTGCCGATCCAATACCAAAGGTGTTGACATACACATCGGACCGCGTGGTTTTAGCAAGATAGTAGTTCCCCCTAGCCTTCAGTTGGCCCTTTTCATACAGGTCATTGACCTCGCGATTCCAAGCATTGAGGGTTGCACCGCGCAGTTCCCCGTTCGGCTGTTCCAGTTTCCAAAAGAAAGCACTTGGCGCATCTGGCGGGCTGAGCGAAAAGGTGTGGCGCTTTAGCAGATTCACGCTGAGCAACATGTTGCCTTCCTGATCGCCGCCGGGCAGAAAGTCGCCGTTACTCACATACGCCCCGAAACAAACGAAGAACAAGAGGATGGGCAGCAAGTATTTCGACGAAGCTACTCCGCCCGCAGTCTGGCTGGCTTTTGCGTCGTCGCGGGCTGCTCGCCTGCGCTCCTGCCGCGAGGGCTTGGACGGAGTCGATCGTTGGCTCTGCGTCTTTTCCGTTGGTCTTCTTTTGGCCATTTAATAACCTAGGAATTCTGTGCTTTTTGTGGCTATTGCTCTTTTATCTCCGTCTTTTCGTCAGCAAAGCGAATTCCCGCATTAGGCGGCGGCAAGGGCGCGTCGGGGTAGAGTTTGCGCATCACCTTGGAGGCGATACCGCCGGTGATCGTTGGAGTATACTCCTGCCATGAGCGAATGACCGGCTCGTCTGCATCGCGACGAAGAATTCGGATGGTGCCGAATGTTTTTTCTACCGAGTAGCCGGGAACAGAAGTGGCCGGGTCCGCCGACACGATGTGGCTGACCGAGGTTGCTATCGCTTCTCGCTCTGTCTTTTCTTGATCCGCGAATATGAAGCGTCTCCCCTTGGTCTCGTAGAAAGGTATCGCGCGATGCAGATAGTAATAACCAGGAAGGTTGAAATAGGGCCGATCCACCTGCCACACGGCGGAGACTCCGGGTGCGCTGGCAAGATAGCGGTACGCAGCGAAAATCGGGTCCTGATTTCGTAGGAAGCCAACGATGCCGGTCTCCTTTGAATAAGCCTTATATACTCTGTCTTGATACGGCAGCGCGTTCAGGATGCCGGCTAGGGAAATCGCGGCGAAGGATGCAGCCAGCACGAGGGAAGTCGGCCCCAACAACATGCACGACCTGCCTTGGCTAGCGCGGGATGCGAACCACACCACAAAGTCTGCGCCAATCAGCAGCCAGAGCGGAATGACGACGAAGATAAAGCGATATTCTTTGTGCGACTGTGCCGAGTGAATCAGCAGCGTCAGGGCGATGAGCGTCACTAGGAATCCGTAGCGCCGGAGGTCGGGCAAAGCCAAGACGCACAGGGCCACCAGTCCCATATTAGCGATCAGGAGCCAATAGAGGAATTGCCATGCCGGGCTTTCACCAGCGCGCAAGTCGCCAAGGGCGAGATTGACGCGGATGTTGACGATGTAGGAGTGAAATAAGCCGCCGTCCCACGTGATCGCGTCGAATATGCCGACAGCGACGAAGACCGTGGCCGCAGCCAGCGCAAGCTGCATCTTCTTCTCGGTACGCAAAAAGAACAAGCCGAGGACCACCAAAGCCAACGGAGCATACTGCACCCGAATCGCCGCCACTAGCACCGCCAGTACCGCCACTGCAAAGACCTCCCGCAGTCTGTCCGACGCAGGCCGCACACAAAGCGCGAGCAAGGACAAAATCAGGGCCGTGGCGACAAACTCGGTCATCGGCTTGTGGGCAAAACCGACCAACTCATACCAGAAAGCACCCATTAGCAACGCGACCCGTGCCGCCGTCTCGCTAAAGTGCCAGCGGGCGAAACAGTACATACCCGCTGGGATGAGCAGGGAAATCGCGCAAAACACGAGCTTGACGCCGCCGACGTACCAAGTCGGCTGACCAAGGCCGACGATATCGAACAGCTTCAAGACGCCAGCAACCAACCCGGGCACCAGCCACGAACGCGCGCCGTAGAAGTACTCCCAATAGGTCACGCCGTTGCCGAAGACTAGGCGATGCGCTGGCTCCAGGTACTGCATGATTTCATCGGGATGCAAAACGAAGTCGCCGGACAGAGCAATGGCCGCCCGTGCGACAAAGGCCA
Source organism: Candidatus Latescibacterota bacterium (assembly GCA_022819745.1). Next base: position 146,168 of record JAJEGS010000036.1, read on the forward strand.
GCGCGAGCACCGGCAGTAAAAATTTCCACGGCCGCTCGTCGGGGGGTGACGAATGTAGCAGTAAGTCTAGCATCGAGCGCAGACGCACGGACCAAGGCAGCGCCTGCTGGCGCTTCTCCCGGCGTGCGGCTGCGCCGCGACCATGTGCTTGAGACCGATTGCGCTTCGACAAAGACTATCTCCTAGATGTACTTATTCATCTTAGATACTGATGTTACGCACAGAAAGCCTCTTAGGTAGAAGATGCTTCGCTACGCTCAGCATGACAGTGGCCGGTGCTTTCTTTTTTTGTCATGCTGAGCGCAGCGAAGCGGAGTCGAAGCATCTCATCCCTACAGGTCTGTGCGTAACGTCAGTTAGATATTAAGGCCGATCAACGCCCCTCTTCCCGAAACGTCCAGTACGAATTGAGGAAGTAGTTGACCACCGTCCCCGGCGCGATCCCACACCCTTGCAGCCACACCGGATTAACTTGCGGCAACAGTTCCGACAGCACGACAAACGTCGAATAACTCACCCCAAGGGCCAGCAGCGATACAATGTGAAACCGCAAACCCCGGATCCGCTTGCGGCTACTCAGATCGCGGTCGGCAAAAGTCCAATAGTTGTTGATGAAAAAGTTCGAAAAGACCGAGATTTCAATCGCAATGGGCGAGGCCAGATACTTGTGGACGCCGAGTTCGAGCAGGATATGGAACGAACCTAAATTGACCACCACCCCGCTGAGGCCAGTCAAGCAAAATTTTACAAAAGTGTGGGGTGTGCCAAACGCAGCGACCATGTTGCGCAAGCCTCGCTTTTTACGCTGCGTCGTATTCGGCCATCAAGCCGCGCAAGTAGCGCACGGCCTTGGGTATGGCGGTTGCCTCTGCTTCCACGTCCTGCCCTTCGTACACCACCGACAGCCAGCCATTGTAGTTGACGCCTTTCAAAATCTCGAAGATGCGCGGGTAGTTGAGCCACTCCTCAACGCCGCTTTGGATGCGATAGATCTTGCAGCGGACGTGGACGGCCAACGGCGCGGTCTCCTCAATGCTGCCGTAAAAGTTGAGGGCCGGATCCTCGTGCCCACGCTGGCCCGAGGCCCCGGGCGAGCCGACGTATTGACCCGTGTCGAGGATGTGCGAGAAATAGGGATTATTGACGCCTTCGATAATGCGGCGCACATCTTTGCCCGTGCGCGTGACGCAGCCGTGGTTGTGATTGTGCAAGCCGACCACCACGCCCTTTTCCTCGCCGTGAGCCGCCACTTCCTCCAAGCAGGGCATCATCCGCGCCCACACATCCTCTTCGCGGTCGCCTTCGGGAATCCACGCGGCAAAGACTCGCACCAGCGGAATGCCCATGAAAGCGGCCACGTCGATCCACTCCTTGGCGGTGGAGACCTCCGCGCCGAGCTCGTCTTGCGGCTTGCCGAAGTTGGAACTGACGCCGATGTAGGAGAGCGCGATCCCGCGTCGGAAGGCCTGCATGCGAATGCTGCGCAGATAGGCCGGGTCGAGCGAGGCAAAGGCGCGCGTGTGAATGTCGATGCCGTCGAGGCCGAGCTGGTAGGCGCGTTCAATAAACTGCTCTAAGTCGAGCTCGTTCGCGGCAAATTCGTCTTTGTAGCTGAGGGACATGCAGCCTAATTTGAGCATTTGAGGCTTCCTTTAGATGAGGGTGATAGGAAAATTGCGCATCGTAATTTAACGCACCAAAACGCGGCGGCCAATTTGTCCACAACTAAGGCTTGTGCTATTTTCCGCGCTTCACTTCAAACGGGAAGCAAAGCTGTGATCGAAGTAGGAGAATACAAAGTCGCCGAGCCAGACGGCATCGAGACCCCAGCCATGCTGGTTTTTGCCGACCAACTCGACCACAACATAAAAGCAGTCGGCGAACTAGCCGGCGGCAGCGAGCATCTGTTCGTCCACGTCAAGACCCACAAGTCCATCGACGTAACGCGCAAACAGCTCGCATCCGGCGTCGCCGGGTTCAAGTGCGCCACGCTCAAGGAACTGGAAATGGTCCTTGACGCCGGTGCGCAGGAAGCCATTTTGTCCTATCCACTGGTGCAGAAAAGCAAGGTTCTGCGCTTCGCCGAGTTGGCGCAAAGAGAGGCGACCGTCAGCGCGATTGCCAGTGCCCCCGCGCACGTGCAGGTCCTCGGCGACGTGGCGCAAGAGCGGCAGCAAACTCTCCGGGTGATGATCGACCTCAACGTAGGCATGTTCCGCACCGGCGCCCCCTTGGACGCGGCAGTGGACCTCTACCGCCAAGTGGCGCAACACCCCCACCTGTCGCCGGGCGGCCTGCACTTGTACGACGGACACGATAATCTCTCTGAGCCTCAGGCGCGCCAAGCCGCGGCCGAGCGGCACATCCGCGATATCCAACGCCTAAAAGCAACCCTCGAAGGCGAGGGCTTGGCCGTGCCTTGGGTCGGCGGCGGCGGCTCCTTTTCCTCTTTGTACTACGCCCGCACTGAGGGGATGTACGGCTCCCCAGGCACCTGCGTGTACTGGGATGCGGGGTACGGCAGCAAAATGGCCGAGCTGCCATTCAAATGGGCGGCCCTCGTCCTGACGCAAGTGATCGATCGCTATCCCGATCACCAGACGCTTACCACGGACTTGGGCACCAAGGCCATCAGCGACGATGGTCCCCTAGCGACCCGGGCCAAGCTCTTGCAGAATCCACAGGCCGAGTTGACTAGGCAGAACGAGGAACACGGCGTCTTCGCCTGGTCCGGGCCTCAGCCCGAAGTCGGCGACTACCTCCTCGCCGTGCCTTGGCACGTGTGTCCGACGACGATTCGCTATCCGGGCGCACACGTCATCGACAGCCACGGGCAGGTCGCCGACTACTACCTGCACTCGGCCCGCGACCGCGCCTAACATGCACCGGCTGGCAGAGCTAGCCGCCAAAGAGCGGCGGCGGGTCGTGGGGCTAATGTCCGGCACCTCGGCCGACGGGATTGACGCCGTGCTGGTCGATCTGTGGGGCTGTGGCGAATCCACGCGCTACGAAATTTTGTCCTTTAACACCACGCCACTGCCCAGCGATTTGCGGCGCGAGGTGTTCGCTCTCTTCGCCGAGGATGCGTCGCTCGACGCCCTGTGCCGGGTCAACTTTGCCCTCGGCGAGGCTTTTGCAACAGCGGCTTTAGCCGCAGTCGAGCAGGCCAAGCTCAGTCCCGAATCCATCGACCTGATTGGCTCGCACGGGCAGACCGTGCGCCATCTGCCGGCTAGCGGGGCCACCTTGCAGATTGGCGAGCCTGCCGTCATTGCCGCGCGCACGGGCGCAGTGACCATTGCGGACTTTCGCGCGGCCGACATGGCCGTCGGCGGCGAGGGCGCACCGCTAGTGCCGCTAGTGGATCATCTGCTCTTTGCCCATCCGCACGAGGGGCGTCTGCTGCTCAATATCGGCGGGATCGCCAACATCGCGGCCTTGCCAGCCAACGCTGATACCAGCGCAGTACGGGCCTTTGATCTAGGGCCGGGCAACATGCTCATCGACGCGGCGGTGGCGCACTGCACCGAGGGGCGCGAGCAATTCGACCGGGGGGGTGAGCGAGCGGCGCGGGGGCGCGTCGATGAAACCCTGTTGGCCGAGCTGATGCGCCACCGCTTCTTGCAGCGCGAGCCGCCCAAATCCACGGGGCGCGAGGAATTTGGCGAGCCTTTCCTCGCGGACATTCTCCGGCGCGGCACGTGGAATGACTCCGACCTGATCGCCACGCTGACCGCCTTTACCGTGCAATCCATTGCCGAGGGCATTCGCCGCTTTTGCCCGGGAGAGTTCGCCAAGCTCTGGGTCGGCGGTGGCGGCGTCCACAATCCGCGCATTATGGCTGGGTTGCGCCACGCGCTGCCAGATATAGCGGTGAAGTCGCTGGCCGAACTAGGCGTCGATCCAGACGCGCGCGAGGCTCTCTCCTTTGCGGTGCTTGCCAACGAGACGCTGATGGGCCGCACCGGCAATATCCCGGCCGTCACCCGTGCACAGCGTCCGGTCGTCCTCGGCAAAATCGCCCTGCCGTGAACCCACATCCGCGTAGGGGCGACCGGTCGGTCGCCCCTACATTTGATAAAAATCCGCCCCGCAAATATGTTTGCCCGCTAGCTTTTTCGACATACACCACAAAGGAGACCCAATGGATCGCCGCGATTTTGAACTGCTGCGCGACGAAGAAATTCCCGAGCTCAATACCCGCGCCCTGCTCTATCGGCACCGCACCGGCTGCGAGATCGTCTCGCTGATCAACGACGACGAAAACAAAGTCTTTGGCATCAATTTCCGCACCCCGCCGACCGACTCGACCGGCATTGCCCACATCCTCGAACACTCGGTGCTGTGCGGGTCGCGCAAGTACCCGGTCAAGGAGCCGTTTGTCGAGCTGATCAAAGGCTCGCTCAACACTTTCCTCAACGCCTTCACCTATCCAGACAAAACCTGCTACCCGGTCGCCAGCACCAACGTGCAGGATTTCTACAACCTGATCGACGTGTACCTCGACGCCGTCTTCTACCCGCGGCTGACGCCAGAAGTCCTGCAACAGGAAGGCTGGCACTACGAGCTAGAAGACCCCGGCGACCCGCTGCGCTACAAAGGCGTGGTATTTAACGAAATGAAGGGCTCGTATTCCGATCCCGAGCGGATTCTAGGCGAGCGTATCCAGCAATCCATCTTCCCGGACACCACCTACGGCGTGGATTCCGGCGGCGACCCGCGCCACATCCCGGCCCTCACTTTTGACCAGTTCAAGCGCTTCCACGACGACTTTTACCACCCATCTAATGCCCGCATCTACTTCTACGGCGACGACGACCCCCAGCAGCGCCTTGCGCTGTTGCACGATTATCTCAGCGACTATGACGCGCATTCCGTTAACTCTACCATTGGCACCCAGCCGCGCTTTGCCGCGCCCAAGCGGCAGCAATTTCCTTATGCAGTCAATCCAGACGCGGTCGAAGAGCCGAAGTGCTTTGTCGTGCTCACTTGGCTGTTGCAAGACGATATTGACGCGGACGAGCGTCGTGCCCTCCAAGTACTCGAACACGCGCTGCTCGGCACTCCGGGGTCTCCGCTGCGCAAGGCCCTGATTGACTCTGGGCTGGGCGAGGATTTGACTGGCAGCGGGCTAGAGGTCGAATTGGCGCAGATGTTCTTCAGCGTGGGTCTGAAGGGCGTGCAGCAGGCCGATGTCGATGCAGTCGAGGCTCTGATCTTGCAACACCTCGGCGAGCTAGCGGACGGCGGGATCGACCAAGGGATGGTCGCGGCCTCGTTGCACACTGCGGAGTTCCGCTTCCGGGAAAATAACACCGGGTCTTTTCCGCGCGGCTTGGGGCTGATGCTGCGGCTGTTGACCGACTGGCTCTACGACCGCGATCCCTTCACGCCTTTGCGCTTTGCCGATTCCTTCGCCGCACTCAAGGCCAAACTAACGGCGGACGACCGCTATCTAGAGGGGCTGATCCAACGCCACCTTTTAGACAACGCGCACCGCACGACTGTGGTCCTTCAGCCCGACGCTGAGTTGGGGACGCGACAGGAGGAAGAAGAGACCGCACGTTTAGCAGCGGCTCGGGCGGACATGAGCCACGCAGATTTAGAAGAACTGGTCGCATCTACCGAAAAGCTCAAGCATCTACAAGAAAAACCCGACGCGCCCGAAGACCTAGCCAAATTGCCTCGCCTGCAATTGAGCGACCTCGACAAAGCGATCAAGACCGTGCCTCGGCAAGAGGACCAAATCGCCGGGGTGCCGGTGCTCCAGCACGACCTTTTCACCAATGGCATCGCCTATCTCGACGTGGGCTGCGATCTGCGAGTGCTGCCCCAAGAGCTTGTGCCCTATATCCCGCTCTTTGGCCGCGCCCTGCTGGAGATGGGTACCGAACGCATGAACTTCGTCGAGCTGCAACAGCGGATCGGTAGCCAAACCGGCGGCCTGAGCGCCCACTCGATGGTGGGGGCACGCCCCGATGGCGGGCCGGCCGCGGCGTACCTCTTTTTGCGCGGCAAGGCCATGGTCGAACGGGTCGCCGATCTGACGGCGATTGTGCGCGACGTGCTGCTAGAGAGCCGCCTCGACGATCAGGAGCGCTTCTTGCAGATGGCCTTAGAAGAGCGAGCTAGCGCGGAGGCCGGGCTGGTGCCGGGCGGGCATCGGGTGGTATTAACGCGGCTGCGCGCGCAATTCGACGAAACTGGCTGGCTCGCAGAGCAGATGCGCGGCTTGAGCTATCTGTTCTTCTTGCGGCAGCTCATCGACGACATCCGCAGCGACTGGCCAGCCGTGCAGGCGCGGCTTGAGCAGATCCGCGCCCTGCTGGTCAACCGGCCGGGTATGCTGTGCAACGCGACCGTGGCCGGCGGCGACCGCGCTGCGTGCGACCAGAGCCTAGCCGCGCTGCTGCGCGAGTTGCCGCAAGAGGCGCACTCGCCCGCGACGTGGACGCCGAGCCTGACCGCGGCCGACGAGGGCCTGACCGTTCCCGCCCAAGTCAACTACGTGGGCAAGGCGGCCAACCTCTTCGCGCTCGGCTACGAATTGGACGGATCGTCGGCCGTCATCACGCGCTACTTGGCCACGACTTGGCTGTGGGATCGGGTGCGCGTCCAAGGCGGGGCCTACGGGGCCTTTTGCTCCCTCGATCCGTTTACCGGCGTGTTCGCGTACGGGTCGTACCGCGACCCCAACCTGCTGGAGACGCTACAAGTGTACGACCAGAGCGGCTCCTTCTTGCGCGATTATCCGATCAGCCGCGACGAGCTGACCAAGGCCATCATCGGCACCATCGGCGACATCGACGCGTACCAGCTCCCCGACGCCAAGGGCTACGCCTCGCTGACGCGCTATCTGACCGGCATCGACGACGACTATCGCCAGCAAATGCGCAATCAAGTCTTGGGCACCAAGGCCGAGCACTTTGCCGAGTTTGCCGCGGTGCTGGATCAAGTCGGCGCAGCGGGCCGGGTCGCAGTGCTGGGGTCGGCGGATGCGATTGAACGCGCAAGTTGGCTGACGCCGGTCAAGGTGCTGTGAGCATCGCCGCGATAACGATTGCCAATTCAACAACTTTTTAGAGCCGATACTGGCGGCATTATAGCTAACACGGAAAGTCGTGGAAGTCCACGTAAAATCGTGGAAAATACACGAAAAAACGTGGAAAACCTTGCGCCAACCGGCTGAGGCCGCATCTTGAGCAAGCCTCACCACATTATTTTAAGTATCCTATTTTCAATCCTTTAGGTCGATCCTAAAGGATTTTTTTGTGCGGGGCATGGTACGTGGCACGAAATGTGCAAGTATCTTGTTGACGGCCAGAGCATCAAAACGACCAAACACTCTATCGGTGATCCTATGCGCTGTTTTCTCTTTGCCGCTTTATCGCTGACGGCTCCTCTTGGGGCCTTTGCCCTAACGTGGGATTTCGACGATGGCTCCACTTGGGGCTGGACCGCCCGGGAAAGTTCTTCTTATAGCACTCAATATACTCGCGAACCACTACACAGCGAGGTCGTCGATGGCGTCTGGCGCATTGCACCGGCTCCTACTGGAAGACCCACCGTTCAATTGCGCTCGCCAATGATCGGCGAAGACTCAGCCCTGTTCGACCGCCTCACCCTACGGCTGCGCCTCATACACCACAGTCCCACCGAAGAGCCATTCGGGATGATCTGGTCCAATGCCGAGTCCAGACGCCTCCTCAGAGGGGGGTTTGGTACGGGCCGTCAGCAATCCTATCCCATCGAATGGGAAGACATCACCCTAGATCTACGTGCCTTAGCAGCAGCAGACGCAGAGCGAAATACCGTTTGGCAGGACACCCTTTTTAATATTCGCATAAATATGCTGCTATACCGGGACTCGCAGGACGTGGACAATCATCCAAAGTTTTTAGAAATAGACTGGATCCAGCTCACAGGGGCTGAAGAGCTGGCACAGGGAGAATTGTCGCCTGAAGATATCGGTGTGGAGGTGGGATCACCCGGCACATTGTTCGCCGCGCCCAACTTTTCCCCTCTCGGCGAGGGCATCGGCATCCCAAACAATCGGCGAGGCCGTGGGCGAGACCATCTGCGAGTATCACAAGGCGCAGTGGGCGACATAGACGGCGATGGAGATGCGGATCTCGTGGTGTTCTGGCGTCGCCTCGTGGACCGCGAAATACACCAGGGCTGGACTGCGGCGTCCAACGACGGGCTAGGCGGTTTTGAACCCACCCAAGAAGTCACCCTCTCAACCGCATCCTTTCGCGGCTACACGCCAAGCATTGACCTGCGGGGAAGCGACTTCGATGGCGATGGGCTTCTGGATCTGGTCGTTGACAAAGACTTGACCGTCGAACTGTGGTACAACTGGGGCGACGGCTTTGATCCCGCCCTGGAACTGTCCAACGTCGACCTCGTTGGCTTGGCCGATGGCGACGGCGACGGCAATGTGGACCTGTTGGTCTCCGACTTGGGGTACCGAGAAGTGAGCCTGTGGATCAACGACGGCTACGACTTTGTCAGCAGCGACACATTCGTCCTCGACAGCGAGGAGATACTCATTCCCTACCTGCCTGCCGGACAATCCCTCGGTGAAGCCGCGAGCCTGTTGTGGAATGGACAGTGCTATTTCCCGCCCTTCGAACCTCAAGTGCCCCAAGGCCCCTATCAATTGACCCAGCCGTGGGCCGCTAGCCAACCACCGCCGCTCTCTTTCGAAGCCGCGGTCAGTCCCTGTGCCCTGCACCTGATGACCGACCTCGATGGCAATGGGACGGTGGACCTACTCGGCTCCCCCGAGCGCATAGAGACGTTCTTTGAAACCGACCATTATGGCTTGGACTTGTGGCGTCTGGACGCCTCCGGCGTGCTGGCACGCCATTCCTTGCTCGACTGGAAGGCGTTCCCGTCGCACGCAGCCACCACCAGCGACCTCAACGGCGATAGCCTCCTAGATGTGGCCCTAGTCGTTGGCAACTCGACCGTTGGTTCGGCACTGGTGGTATGGCTCGGCCAACGCAACGGCGCACCCATCTTCGAAGGCCACTATCCCCTACCCGGCGAGGGCAGTCAGGTCTTCGCCAGCGATGTCAACGGCGATGGCGATACCGATCTGGTCGTGCTGGGAACGAATCCGGCCAGCGGCCACGGCGGTGTCTTCGTCTTGATCAACCAAGGCACCCCGGCCACAGCCGTAACCAGCGAGGCGGTGGCCACGCCAACAGCCTTTTCCCTCGGAGCCAACTATCCCAACCCATTCAATCCCGCCACGACCATCCCCTTAGCTGTGCCCGCCGGAGCGAGGAACGTGGATTTAACCATCTACAACGTCCTAGGGCAGCCGACGCGCCAAGTGTGGACGGGGCCGCTGCCCGCTGGAGAGCACGAGCTGACTTGGGATGGCCGAGATGCACACGGCCATCCCGTCGCCACTGGAATCTATGTCTATCGGGTGCAAGTGGACGCGCAGACGCGCACCCGCAAAATGGTCAAACTCGAATAGTACCGACCTCTGGAGAAAAACTATGCACTACGCGCTCTTTGCACTTCTATTGTTGGTCGCTCCACGCGGAGCCTCTGCCCTGACGTGGGATTTCGCCGACGGCACCACTTGGGGCTGGACTGCCCAAGAAAGTTCTCAATATAGCCCTAGGCATACTAGCGACCCATTACAAAGCGAAATCATCGATGGCGTCTGGCGCATTGCGCCGGTGCCTGGTACAAGACCCACCGTTCGATTGCACTCGCCGTTGATCGGCAAAGACTCAGCCCTGTTCGACCGCCTCACCCTACGGCTGCGCCTCATACACCATAGTCCTACCAAGGGGCCATTCTGGATGGTCTGGTCCAATGCCGAGAAAAGACGCCGCCCTAAAGAGGTGTTTAGTAGTATGTGGGAAGACCTTCAACCCTATCCCTTCGAATGGGAAGACATCACCATAGATCTACGCGCCTTGGCAGCAGACCCAGAGCGGCCGGTCTCTTGGCAGGATACCCTATTTATTTTTCAAATAGACATGATGTTATTCCGAGACTCGCAGGACGTGGCCAACCATCCAAAGTTTTTAGAACTAGACTGGATCCAGCTTACAGGAGCAGAAGAGTTGGCGCAGGGGGAATTGTCGCCTAGGGATATCGCGGCGGAGGTAGGGCCGCCCGGCACGCTGTTCGCCGAACCCGAGTTTTTCCCGCTCGGAGAGGGCATCGGCATCCCGGATAGTCGGCAAGGCTATCGGCGAGAACCGCGAGGCGCGGTGGGCGACGTGGACGGCGATGGCCATGCGGATCTAGTGGTGGCCTGGGACCGCCTTGTGGACGACGAAAGGCAACTGGGCTGGACTATGGCGTCCAACGACGGGCTAGGCGGCTTTGAATTCACCCAAGAAGTCCCCCTCTCAACCATACCTTTTGACGACACTCCATACATTGCCCTGCGGGGAAGCGACTTCGACGGCGATGGACTTTTGGATTTGGCTGTAGTCGAAGGTGGGACCATCGAAATGTGGTACAACTGGGGTGGCGGCTTTGATCCCACCATAGAACTGTCCGGCGTCGGGTTCGCTGGCTTGGCCGATGGCGATGGCGACGGCGATATAGACTTGCTAGTCGGGGAGCACGACAGCGGATCGTATTACGTGACCTTGTGGATCAACGACGGCTACGACTTTGTCAGTGGCGATAGATTCGTCCTCGACAGCGAGGAGACGCTTGATTTCTACCTACCGGCCGGACAACCCCTAGGCCAAGCCGCAAGCGTGTTGTGGAACCGACCCTGCTATCAGTCTCCAGGTCCTTGGCAACTGACCCGGCCGTGGGCCGCCGTCCAACAACCACCGCTTTCTTTCGAGGCCGAGGTCCATCCTTGCGCTCTGCATCTACTAGCCGACTTCGATGGCAATGGGACGGTGGACCTACTCGGCTCCCCCGAGCGCATAGGTACGTCCTTCAGCACCACGGACTACTACGGCTTGGCTCTGTGGCGCATGGACGCCTCCGGCGTGTTGGCACGCGACTCCTTGCTCGACTGGAAAGTGTTCCCGTTAGTGGCCACCACCAACGACCTCAACGGCGATGGCGTGCTGGATGTGGCCTTGATCGTTAGCAACTTGACCGTCGGTTCGGCCCTAGCGGTATTGCTCGGCCAGCGCAACGGCGCACCCGTCCTCGAAGGCTACTACCCCCTGCCAGACGAGGGCAGTCAAGTGATCACCGGCGATGTCAACGGCGATGGCGACACCGATCTGGTCGTGCTAGGAACCAGTCCCACAAGCGACCTCGGAGGCGTCTTTGTCTTTATCAACCAAGGCACCTCGGCCACCGTCGTAACTACTGAGACGGCCACGCCAACAGCCTTTGCTTTAGGTGCCAATTACCCCAACCCATTCAATCCCGCCACGACCATCCCCTTGGCCGTGCCCGCCGAGGCCAAAAACGTGGACTTAACCATCTACAACATCCTAGGACAGCCGCTGCGCCAAGTATGGACGGGGCCGCTACCCGCTGGCGAACATCGGCTAACTTGGGACGGTCGAGATGCGCAGGGCCACCCCGTCGCCACTGGGGTCTATGTATATCGATTGCAGGTGGACGAGCAGACGCACGCCCGCAAAATGGTCAAGATAGAATAGACGAGCCGACTTCTGGAGGAACATTATGCGCTACGTGCTCTTTGCCATTTTGTTGTTGATCGCTCCACGCGGAGTGGTCGCCCTGACGTGGGATTTTGACGACGGCTCCACCCATGGCTGGAGCGCTCGGCAAAGCCATATTTCCATTAGCGAACCACTACACAGCGAAATCGTCGATGGCGTCTGGCGCATGGCGCCCGTGCCCGGTCACAGACCCACCGTTTCATTGCGCTCGCCATTGATCGGGAAAGACTCGGCCTTGTTCGACCGTCTCATCCTACGGCTGCGCATCATACACCACAGCCCCACCAAGAATGGGGAACTCCGGATGCGCTGGTCCAATGCTGAGAACGGAAACCAGGGGACGAGCCTTCTGCAATCCTATCCCATCGAATGGGAAGAAATCACCCTAGATCTACGCGCCTTGGCAGCAGACCCAGAGCAGGCGGTCATCTGGCAGGATACCCTCTTTAATTTTTCCCTATACATGATTTTATATCGGGACTCGCAGGACCTAGAAAATCATCCAAAATTTTTAGAGGTGGACTGGATTCAGCTTACAGGAGCTGAAGAGTTGGCACAGGGGGAATTGTCGCCTGTGGACATCGCGGTGGAGACAGGGCCACCCGGCACGTTGTTTGCCAAACCCGACTTTTTCCCGCTTGGGAAGAGAATCGGCACCCTAGGCTCTCTGCAAAGATCGCAAGGCGCGGTGGGCGACGTGGACGGCGATGGCGATGCGGATCTCGTGGTGGCCTGGAACCGCCTCATAGACCGCGAAAGACACCAAGGCTGGACCGTGGCGTCCAACGACGGGCTAGGCGGCTTTGAGCCTACGCAAGAAGTCACCTTTTCAACCACATCCTTTTCTGACCCCATTCGACGCATGGACCTTCAGGGAAGCGACTTCGACGGCGATGGCCTCCTAGATCTGGTTGTGTCCATCGCAGGGCGGGCCGGGGTCGTCGAAGTGTGGTACAACTGGGGCGATGGCTTCGATCCCATTCTGCAACTGCCCGCGGTCAGGCTCGTTGGTTTGGCCGATGGCGACGGCGACGGCGATACGGACCTGTTAGTCTCCGACTCTTGGTCTCAAGTGATTCTGTGGATCAACGACGGCTACGACTTTGTCCGCAGCGAAGAATTCGTCCTCGACAGCGAGGAAGGTCACTTGGCCTACCTACCCGTCGGACAACCGCTCGGCGAAGCTGCCAGCCTGTTGTGGAGCGGTCCCTTCAGTCGGACGCGGAACTCTTGGCAACTGACTCGGCCGTGGGCACCCGTCCAAGAACCGCCGCTCGCTGTCGAGGCTCCGATCCGTCCCTCCGCCCTGCACCTGATCGCCGACTTCGATGGCGATGGGACAGTGGACCTACTCGGCTCCCCCGAGCGCATAGAGACGCCCTTTCTTGGTAGCAACGATTACGGCTTGACTCTGTGGCGGATGGACGCCTCCGGCGGATGGACGCGCCATTCCTTGCTCGACTGGAAGGCGCTCCTGTCGCACACAGCCACCGCTAGCGACCTCAACGGCGATGGACTCTTGGATATAGCCATGGTCGCTGGCAACTTGCCCGTCGGTCCGGCACTGGTGGTGTGGCTCGGCCAGCCCAACGACATACCCGCCTTCGAAGGCTACTACCCTCTGCTCGGCGAGGGCGGTCAGATCCTCACCGGCGATGTCAACGGCGATGGCGACACCGATCTGGTCGTGCTGGGAAAGAGCCCCGCAAGCAACAATGGCGGCGTCTTCGTCTTGATCAACCAAGGCACCTCGGCTACCGCTATAGCGACCGAGACAGCCACGCCAACAGCCTTTGCTTTAGGTGCCAACTATCCCAACCCGTTCAACCCTGCCACGACGATTCCCTTGGCCTTACCCGCCGGAGCCAAGAATGTGACCTTAACTATCTACAATGTCCTAGGACAGCCAATGCGCCAAGTGTGGAATGGTCCGCTGCCCGCTGGTGAGCACGAGCTGACGTGGGATGGCCGAGACGCCCAAGGCCGACCCGCCGCCACTGGGGTCTATGTGTATCGGTTGCAAGTGGACGGGCAGACGCGCACCCGCAAAATGGTTAAACTCGAATAAGCGAGCCGAGCAAATTGAATAAAGTCATGCACTACACCCTGTTAATCGGCCTCCTCTGCAGCGCCACTTCTGCGCTGGCCGTTGACTCCCTCGACGTGGGCCAAGACGGTCGCCTAGGCCGCTGGGACAGCATTGTCGAAGAGGCTCAGTTCTTAGGGGTAGCGCGCGATTCCATCTGGATGTGGCCGGCAGAAGTCGGCGAAAACCTGTCGCTGCGCTTGGCCGAGCGCGGAGGCACGGCAGTGGGGGTGGTGACAGACCTCGATGGAACCTTCCGCGTGCCCATCGGCGCTCTGCTATACGACGGCAATGCCTCTACGGCCTTCGATCCAGATCAGTTTGACGATATCAACCGCAGTACGCCCGTCGAGATTGACCTCGGTGCCGTCTTCCGCGTCGATCGCGTCCGCCTCTTCCCGCGCCTTGACCGCCAGAACAGACGCCGCTTCCTCCAGGTTTTTCGCCTCTACACTAAGGCCGAAAGCCAAGCGGAGTACGACTCGGCTATCAGCTTTTTCCCCTCCACCCCCAACGTCGAGCCTGTGGTGGAAAAGCGCATCGATAGCCGCGACGTGCGCTATGTACTCATAGAGCCTAGCACGGAGCGCGAGTGGGAATTGGCGGAAGTGGAAATCTACGGCGCGGCCAACGCACCCTTGGGCACTTATGTCTCTAGGCCGATCAGGGCGCGCTATAACAACATCGTCTGGGGCAAGGTGCGCTACGAGGGCGGCTCCATAGAAAACGCCCCTGCCGTGGTGCAGACGCGCACCGGCCCCGATCGCTATCCCGAGCTCTATTTCAGCATAGACCTTCAAGCGGAGGACGGGCTGCAGCGGGTGAGCAGAGAGGATTACCAAGCATTGCCCGCCGATGAACAGGGGCCGGTCAAACCCAACCCGACGTGGAGTAGCTGGCAGACGGTCAGCGGCGGTCTGGTGCGCTCGCCGGGGTTGCGCCGCTTCTTGCAGTTCAAGGTGCGCCTGACCTCGCCGGGAGCCGTGCTCAGGCGGCTGGTCTTCGAAATTGCGCGGCCGCCGCTGGTCAGCAGCCTGCTGGCCGAGATCAGCCCCGGCGTCGTGCAGCCGGGCGTTGAGACGCGCTTTACTTTGTCTATGGAAGTGCGCCTGCGCCCCGACAAAGGCCCGGATCCACGAGCTACGGGCTTCCGCTTCCTGCAGGTGCGCACGGCCGCGCAGGTAGCGGAAATCGAGCGGATACTCGTCGATGACGAAGAGGTTTCCTTTTCCGCCACCTACGAGTTAGGCGAGGGCTTCGACGTCAACTTGTGGCGGCACATCGAGCAGACGGGGACCTTTGTGCAGATCGTCTTTCGCGGCACTGTGTTCCGCGACTACACGCGCTTTGAGGTGCGGGCATTCGATCGCCGGGACGCCGATGGCCAGCTCGAAGAGGCGTACCAAGCGGCTGATGAGCGCGATGTGGATCCCTCGCTAGCAGGGACCAATCTGGTCGTGCGCTTCGCGGACGGCAGCGTGCCGCTGGTGGCGCAGTTGGCGGGGACCCGGTTGTTTACGCCCAACGGCGATGGGGCCAACGACGCCTTCGCACTGCGTTATGCGCTGTTGAAGCTCGTTACTGAGGCGGCGGTGACTCTGGAGCTGTATGACTTGGCCGGTCGCCGGGTGCGACGAGCCTATGAGGGAATGGACAACAACGGGGCTTATGCGCTGGAGTGGGATGGGACGGATGATCGGGGTTTATTGGTGCCACCGGGGCTGTATCTGTACGAGTTGCGCGTAGAAGCCGACGAGGGGTCGGAGCGTCGCTGGGGCTCGGTGGGAGTGGTGTACTGAGATGAATAGACTGTTTCCTAGCTGGACTGACGGCGTGAATCCAAGGGCGTTTATCGGGCGGGCCTGGCCGGTAGTACTCTGTCTATTGTTGACGCATTCCCCCACTCTCACCGCGCAGACCGGCTACCGGCTGACGCGCAACGAGGTCGTCGTCGATCAAGCGGCGCACTGGGCCGCCTGGGAGGCACCGGCGGGGACGCACGTAGTTGCGGCGGAAGGGGTGGTATTGCCCCGCTTCCTGCGCCGCGACATCAACGCCGCGCTCAACGCCGCGGAGTTCGAGACCGCGCAGGCCAATGAAGACACATTAGTGGGGGGGATCTACAGGGCGGGCAGCAACCCCGTGCAGGCCCCGCTCATAATAGACGGGGACCAAGCCACCTACTGGGAGCCCGATCCGGCCGACCCACTGAGAGACTGGTTTTTAGACGTGGAACTGGGGCGAACGGTGATCGCCAAAAGGGTGGTCGTGCGCTTCGCCGAGGATGGCGATCCCTTCCTCAAATTCAGGGTGCTGCTCTCGGACGGGCGGGGATATCCAGATCGGCCGCTAAAGTTCTTCCGCGTCGGGCAGGTGACGTTCCCCAACAAGACGGAGCGGGAGTTCAGCTTTGAGGTCCGTCCTCAGCGCCCCTTGCCCGCTGGCGTCGAGGGAGAAGTGGCGCAGATCGTGCGCTTTCAGGCGTTGGCTTCGGACAGTACGCGGGGCGCGGAAGTAGATGGGGCCACCTACGAGGCGCTGGCACCCGAATACCAAGGAACGGTCGAGTACTTCCGCCAGACGGTCATCGGTCGCCAAATCCTAATCGACGAGCAGACGCATCGGGATTTGCCCGCAGAAGAGCGGGGCCAAGTGCGCTATTTTCGCCGCGAGCGGCCGCGCTTGGCCGAGCTGGAGGTCTATACCATAGGGGACAATGTCGTCAATCTGACCCAGCGGATCCGCAACCGCGACGTGTCCATCTTCGACAATCTCCTGCTCTCGCTGGTGACCGATGGCTTCTTCCGCTCCTTCTTCCCCTTGCGGGTTTACGACCGAGTGCGCGATCGCAACCAGCTTTTGGTTGACCTAGGAGCCCGGTTCTGGCTGGACCGGGTGCGCCTAGTCAGCGCCGAGGGGCCTTTAAGCGCCTATCAGCTCCGGATCTCGGATGGCCGTTTCGACCCCGATGGCTCGCTGTTGTGGGAGGCGTTGGAGGAGCGGCAGAATCGGGAGTCCTTTCTCCAGCTAGAAGAGCAGTTCCCCTTGCGCGAGGTGCGCTATTTGGAACTGAGACGGCTGGAATTGGTGGGAAGGACGAGCGAGGAGGGCAACTTGAGCGAAATCCAAGCGTATGGCGAAGGCTACGTGTCCGAAGTCGAGCTCGAATCGCCCATTATCCGCCTAGGCCGCTCGCGGATCCTCTCTACGGTGGAATGGGACGGAGATCAGCCCCCAGGCACTCAGCTAGAGATCCGCACTCGCAGCGGGGACGACATAATTGAAGAGCGGCATTACTTCGACGCGGTGGGGCAAGAGATCCGCAAGGAAGAGTGGGAGTCCATCCGCTACGAGCAAAACCGCGGCGAGGTGGTAGTCGAGGAAATACCGGGGCCGGGATGGAGCAATTGGAGCGCGATTTATCTAACGTCGGGGGAGCCATTCAAATCGCCCAGCCCCCGGCGCTTCGCCCAAGCACAACTCCGGCTTTTGACCCAAGAACCGTTGCGCACGGCGAGGATGCGGAGCTTGCGGCTCAAGTTGGCACCGCCATTGGTGGACCAGACCTTTGCCGAAGTGTGGCCGATAGATGGAGTGGAGCCGGGGGCAGATCAGCTATTCTCCATGTACATCCGCTCGGTTTTTAGCCCCGGCAACTCCGGCTTCGACCGGATCCGCCTGCACTCGTCGTCCTCGGTGCCGATTGAGCTCGTCTCGTTCCGGGAGGGCACCGAGGCGCAGTTGCGCGCCGGCACGGGGCGGGAGCTATGGCCGGGTCCGCTGGAGCTAGCGCGGCTGGAGGACGGGTCGGTGGAATTGGCTTTTCCCGCGCCGGTCACCGGGGGGCGGTCGCTGTACGAGGCGCGTTTCCGCACGCGAGTGTTTTTGAGTGGCACCACCTTTGGTGCCGAATTGAAACGCGCGACTCGGCCCGAGATCGTCCAAGCGGTAAGCGAGGGCGACGCCGGGTCGCTAGCGGCGAGCCAGTCGCTAGTGGTGGTGGCCGATGTGGAAAACTTCCCGCTGTTGGACCAGGTGCGCTTGGTGCCCCGGGTATTCACCCCCAACGGCGACGGCATAAACGACCAAACTGAGATCCGCTTTACCATCTACCGCCTCATCCGGGCAAAGCAGATTGAGGTCGGGATCTACGACCTGTCCGGCCGGAAGGTGCGCGAGCTTTCGCTGCACCGGGAAAACCCCAGCGGCGATCACTCGGTGGTTTGGGATGGTCGCGACGACGCAG
Source organism: Candidatus Latescibacterota bacterium (assembly GCA_022819745.1). The sequence goes on from JAJEGS010000036.1 coordinate 164,142, forward strand.
GAGTAATGGTGCGGCCGGGAACCTATCTGGCACGCGTCGGTTTTGCCGCGGATGTGGGTGCGGGAAAAACCCAGGCTGCGAGCTTGGTGGGGGTGGTCTATTGACTAGGCGAATAACAGTTTGGTCGGCGGGCGTTTTGGCCTGCTGCGCGTTGCGCGCGCCAGCGGTTGAATCGCAAAGTGCGGACGCCAGCGGGTGGGGGTTGCAGGGCCTGTCGGCGAGCGAGCGAGCAGTGCCGCACCTCAAGCTGGAATACGTCACGCCGCGAATGCACCGCTGGTACGCGCCTCGGCATCTGGCCGAAAGCTATACGCGACCCTGGTACGACGCCGGCACCTCCTACGCGCGAGAATACTACCGGGACTACTTAGAACCTGGCCTAGAGGGCCAAGTGTGGTACGACACCTTCGGCCACCGCTTGGGGCACGGCTGGTTGGTCTATACTTGGCAACAGGAGCAAGCCAAGCGCCAAGGTAGCCTGATCCGCAAAGGCGTCTACGAGACCTTCTTCGATAGGCTGGTGATCGCCTCAGACGAAAGCAAGGGAGCCAGTGCGCGTTTGATGGTGGGCAACGAGATCTTCACCGCCTTCACGCCCTTGACCTTCAACAAGACCGCCTTCAATGGACTCCGCCTCGACTGGGCCAACGACTACCTCGTGGGAAGCCTGCTGCTGTCGCGGCCGAGCCAGCCGGACAACGGCCCCCGCACCGATACCACGCACCTGTTGGGGGGCCACGCCGAGTTCAAGGCCGGCGACGCGGCGCTCCTCGGCGTTACGTATATCAACGCCCACAACGCGCAAAGCCAAGTGAAAATTACGTACGGCAACCCCCTGTACGGAACGCTGACCACCGGCCAGAACAAGCCGCTGAGCAAACTGTGGGTGCGGTTCAGGGATGATTCGCCGGCCGACGAGGTGAGTGGCACGTCGCTGTTCAGGTACGACATCGTGCTGGAAGACACCAGCGGCACCCAAGTGCGCGGGCGGGAAATCGGCTTTTTGCCGCGCATCGAAGGGGGCCGAACGCGAGCCGGGGCGCTGGTGGCCGACGGTTCGGAGACGATCCTGCTCGAATACGATTTGGCCGCCCTCGACCACCAAGGGTTGCGCTCGGCCACCTTGCGCCGGGCCGCAGTCGAACTGGTGGTTGCCGACGACTACCGGGTCGAGATGGCCTCGAACTTGCAGACCGACGGAGAGCGATTCGACCCGCAGATCGTGTTTCTCCCTTTCGCGCGCTCGCCGGGCAACGTTCAAGACAACAGCAACAGCCAAGTGCTGCGCCTAGACTACGGATTGCCCACCGCCAACGAACTGCTGGGGATCAATTGGGCCTTGGTCGAGTGGCATGGGATCTCATTCCAAGGCGAGGCCGTGGTCAACCGACAGCACGGCATGTACCCCAGCCCAGACCCCAAGAACCTGCACCACTTCGTTAAAAGCGCCCACGCCGCGTACGCCGAAGTGGCCTACAAACGCTATCCCTATGATTTTGCCGGGGAGTTGTTCTCGCTGGCCGACGGCTATTCGACCAACTACTGGCTCGTGCAGGGCAACGGCGATATCCATTATCAAGCGCCGACCCCCCAACTCTACGAATTCGTCGATGACGACGACGACTACAACGGCATCCCAGAATGGGAACGGCCCTTCCAGAATTACTCGCCGAGGGCCTTTCCCGGCTACGACGAGAACCGCGATTTCGTCTATGACTACAACCAGAACCGCAATCTCATACCCGATTACGAGGAACCTTTCCTGCGGTTCCGCTCGGACCGGCCGCAGTATCTCTTCGGCCTCGATCTCAACCATAATGGCGTGATCGACCGCTTCGAGAACGACCTCTTGCCCGACTATCCCTACAAGCGCGACCATCGCGGTTTCAATCTGTACGCACGCGGGTATCTAGGCCCGGATGCGAATTTGGCGCTGGGACACCAGCGGATGCGGCTGATTTCCGGGGATGGTCGGACCCATGCGGTGTACGCGCTGGCGGTGGTGCGCTGGAGACTAAGGGGTGGGCAACTGCGGTTTTTCGATTTCGCGGCGCGCGTCAGGGACGACATTCCGGACGACTTGGAGCAATGGGTGCAGCCGGTGGGCGCCGTGGGGCGGATGCAGACTGTTGTGGACCGACGGCCGGGGAACGACGCTTGGCGCAACACCTTGTACGCCGACTGGGAGCAGGCTTTTAGCTGGGGTCTGCGCCATATGCACCGCTTCAAGTGGGAGGGCTGGTGGCAGCGCAGGGATAGGGAAGCACTCCGCAGCAGCGAAGGGCGCGCTAGCTCGGGTTTTCTCGGCGTGATCAACAAAGCCGAGTGGACGATGCCTTTGGGGCTGGGCCGGCTGGAGCCACGGTGGAAGAGCGAGTACCGCCGCGACCGGCCCTTCCACAGCCGTGCGCCCGTGGCGGAGAGCCTAGAGCAGACCTTGTTCCTGCTGTGGGTGCAGCCGATCCTAGCCGAACAGGTCTCAGTCAGCTACTATGCCCGGCACGGTCGCCAGATTTTCGACACCCAACTCCAGTTCGGGTTGGAGTGGAGTCGATTCTGGATGCTGGAAGGCAGGCACCCAGAGGTGGCGGAGGACTTCATGGGCCGGACGCTAGTCGTCCAGCTAACAAACAGAGTGGGCTATCTCGGCTATCAGGTGGTAACGCGGGTGGGAGCGCAGTGGCTGTGGCGCGATTTCGACCACAGCGAAGCCCTGCGGTCCAGCATGCTTTTCATGAATATCAACGCGGGGTTGAAGCTATGAACTGGGCTTTCGCGGCGCTGTTATTGCTGGCACTGGACGCCAGCGGCCAAGTCCGCACCTTCGCGCTCGGCGGGGTCGAGCACGATTGGGAAGGCGGCGGCGACGGCATGGACCCCGAATTCTTGTTCGGACCTCGGTACCGGCCGCAGGTGGATACGAGCAACGTGCTGGTGGGCGCGGTCGAGTTCGTTCACCGATCCGGTTCGATCAGCCCGCGCTTTTTCGCCGGCGAGGAAAACATCGCCTCCCTAGTGCTCGAAGGCCAAGGCTCGGTTAAAGTGCCCAACGCGGCGACGAAGTACACTGATTTGCGCAAGGCCCAGCTCCGCGGCATCGTCAACGGCGATCACGCCATCGCCTTTGAGCGCAAACCCTCCCCCTTCAACCCAGTGGTTCCGGCCTTCGGAATCTGGATCATCCTCGACTTTGCCCAACAGATAGGCGTCCAGCGGGTGCGCTTCTATCCGCGCAACACCGTGGCCGCCACGCCACGCCAGCCCTACCAAGACGATTTCCTGCGCGCGTACGAACTGTGGGTCAACCCACAGCAGACCAGCCGCGTCGGTGGCGCGCCGGACATTTTAGTGATCCGCGAATTGGAGAACGAGGACCCGGTGGTCGATGTGGCGGTCAAGCCCCAGTACGTGCGGCTGGTAAAGTTGCGTTCGCTGTCGGAGATGCCCTTTGAGATCGACGAAATCGAGGTCTATGGCACGGGCTACATGAGCCGGGCGACCTATCAGACGGACCTGCTCGACCTAGGGGGGGCCGCCACCGTCGGCGAAGTGCGCTGGGTCGAGGAAGTGGTTGGCGAAGCGCCCTTTTCCCGCTTGACGGCGCGGGTGCGCACCGGGCTGGACGATACGCCGATCATCTATCGGCAGCGAGCCGAAGCCGAAGACCTGTTCGCACTGTCCACGGACGTCGAGGTAAGCGCCGCTGAGTACTGGTCGCTCGACCGCCGCAAGCGCTTGCCGCCGAAGGAAGACGCGGAAAACTGGAGTTCGTGGCAGCGCGTGCTGAACCGCGGCCTAGCAACAGCACCGGGACCGCGGCGCTTTATCCAGTTGCAACTTGCCTTTGAAGGCCGGCTGTTTGATACGCGCCTCGTCGATCGACTCGAATTCGACTACTTACATCCGCCGATTGCCGACACCCTCCGGGCTGAGGTCTTTCCGCGGCTGGCCGAGGCGGAAAAGCCGGCGACGTTCCACTACGCAGTGTTGCTGAGGGCGAACGGAGAAGTACACGGGTACGACGCATTGGTAGTTGATTCCAACGCGCCGGTGGCGAATATCCGCAATGTGCGCTTAGACGGGCAGGAGGTGGATTTCGCCGTAGAATACGCGCGCCAGGACGGCTTCCGGCTGAGTTTTGAGTTGGTACACACAGACAGGGCCGTGCTGGAATTCACCTATGACCTGCCAATTTTTCGCTTCGGCACCACGTTTTCCAGCCGCGCCTACAACAGCCGATTTCCAACGGTACCGCAGAGCGTCGCGCCGGGACAGGTCGTGGATTTTGGGCCAGCGGACCAGGACGAGCTTTCGGGGCTGGCCGTGGAAATCCCCAAACCGCAGATCGGCAAGCTGGTCGGCGAGATCGCGATCAACGCGCGAGTGTTCACGCCCAATGGGGACGGAGTCAACGACCAGTTTGAGATGTTTTTTAACCTGTTGCAGCTAGTCGAGCCAGCGCCGGTGGTACTGGACGTGTTCGACTTGGCGGGTCGGCGGCTGCACAGGGTGTTTGCGGAGGAGCGGGGGATCGGGCCAACGCGCTACCGTTGGGATGGCAGGACCGCGGATGGCAAGTTGTTGGCACCGGGGACCTATGTGTGGGTATTGCGGGTGCAGGCGGACGCGTTTGAGGAGCGTCATCTGGGGACTATGGGAGTGGCGTACTAATGCTCGTTCTACCATTAAAAACGAGAGGGCCAGTGCTATTGATAAAATACATCCTGCTTGCCGCGCTTTTGGTTAATGCTGCCCAAGCCCAGGACTACGGTGCCCGCTTGGGTACGGTCCAGCGCGGTGGCCGGGTCAGCTACGAGCCTCAAGGCCCCGGCGTGCTTTTCGACGCGCTCGACCCCTCCATCCGCAAGTGGTACGTGCCGCAGGAGCTCTACACCGAATTCCGTTGGAAACAGTGGGAATACTCCAACTATGCGCGCGAAAACTACCAGCGCTACGTCCCCACCGCGCGGGAGGGCAGTTATTTCTACGACGCCTATGGAAACTTCCTGACCCGGGGATGGCCGATCTACGACTGGCGGCAGGAAAATCCCCAGCCCTTCGGCAGTGCGGTGCAGAAGACCGGGTGGTTCGGCGGTTTCTTCAACAACCTTGTGGTCGCCTCCGACCACAAGGGGGAGTACCACTACGCCATCACCGTCGGCAACCGCATCCGCACCACCCTGACGCCGATGACGTTCTCCAAGCCAAACTTCAACGGCCTGCAGATCGACTACGCCTCCGACAAGTACCAAGCGACGCTGTTGATGTCGCGGATTTCGCAACCCGACGTGATCTCAAATGTCTTCGGGACGCAGTTCGAGCAGCGCACCAACGCTACCAACTTGTTTGGTGGCAGGGTGCAGGTCCAAGTCGGCGACTTCGTCAAGGTTGGGGGCACACTGGTCAACGCGCATCACTCGCAGACCCTGCGGCAGGCAGTCAACGGCGATATCTTCAAAGGGCAGCTAACCGAGGCGCTGAATTTCACGCCCGTGACGATGATCGAGCTGCGCATCCGCGACGATTCTCCCGAGGACGGCAAAGGAGGGGGAGCGCTTTTTGCCAGCGATCTGCTGGTGTACGATCTGGAGGGAAATGAGACGCGCGCCAGCGAGATCGGCTTCCGGCCGCTCATCGAGGGCGGCCTCCAGCGCCACGGTTTTTTGGCCACGGACGGGTTAGAAGAGATCTTGGTGCGCTACGACCTAGCCGACGCCGGCTACATCGGCGTTGACCCGACCGAGATTACCCGGATCGCAGTGGAACTGGTGGTGGCCAACGACTACCTGATTGAAGTCGCCTCTGACAACCAAGTCAACGCCGGCGACAATATCGTCTTCCTGCCAGTGGCCCGGGCACGGGGCAATGTCCACGACGGTTCCAACCAGCGGGTGTTGGCCTTCGACTACGGGCTGCCGACAGCTAACCAGATCGCCGGCTTCACCTTCGAGTTGACCGACCTAGGCGGGTTCGCCGGATACGCGGAGATCGACATCAATAGCCGCTACCGGCAGTTCCCCAATCCCAATCGCAAACAGCACCATGCCACCGGCGACGAGGCCCTAGCTTGGTTAGCCAACCTCTCCAACACGCCCTACCCGTTCTTCTTTTTCGCCGAGGCATTCAGCGTTGATCCGACGTACCAGACCTCAATGATAACCGCCGAGAAGGAGGGCACGCTCGACTACGGCAACAACTTTGCGCTCTACGAGTTCGTCGATGACAACGACGATCAGGATCGCCGTCCCGACTGGCGGCGCAAGGGCTGGGGACCGGGGGACCCCGATGTCTTTCCCGGATGGGACGAGAACAACGACTTTATTTCCGATTTCAACCAAAACGACAACGACTTCAGACCGGACTTTATCCCCGACTACGAGGAACCCTTTCTGCGCTTCTACTCGGACCGGCCCGAATTCCTCTACGGGATTGACATGAACCACAACGGCACCATCGATCGCTTTGAAAACGACGAGGAGGCCGATCTACCCTACCGCCGCGACCGGGAGGGCTACAACGTCTTTGTCGGTGCCCATCTGCTGCCGGGTGCGCGGCTGATGTTGGGCAGGACGGACATACATCGCCTAGCGGCTGCGGAGCGCAGCGAGGCCCTCTATGGAGTGTTGACGTTCGACCGCGACTTCAACCGCTGGGGTCGGGTGCGGCTCTTCCAAGATTTGCGCAAAGTGCGGGACAATATCGCCGACCCCGTCCTCCAGTGGAGGCAGCGGCCCAATACGCGGGGGGCGCTATACGGAGTGGATGATCCCTTCGCAGCGCGCAATACCGTCCTGAACACGTCGTGGTTTGGCTGGGAGCAGCGGCCTTTTGCGGGGTTGCGTCTGGAGCACAAGGCCAAGTGGCAGTTCTACCGCCAACTAGACGATCGGATCGATCTGGAGTTGAGGGGTTTGCGCGAGACAGCCTCGTTTTTGGGCGTAATCAACAAGGCGGAGTACCGCTTGAGCGCGGGGGGGTACACCTTGATGCCGCGTTGGAAGAGCGAATTCTCGCGCCGCCGGCCCGTGCTTGCGGGGACGCCAGCGCGCCTAGAACTCGACGAACTGCTGATGCTGGTATTCCGCTTCCCACTGCTGCGCCGAAGCACTGTCGCGGTTGGCGTGGAATACGAGATTTTTGCGCAGTTGCAAAATCCCACGCCACCCGGTGCAGAGGATAGCTTTCGCGGGCTGACCACCACGGCACAACTGATCAATTTCTCGGATTACCTAGGCTACCGGTTGACTACGACCTTGGGCTTTGAGCTAACGCGGACCAACTTTGAGGGTCGGCGGAGCGAATTGACGACGCGGAGCTTTATCACGATTTACTCGGGAGTCGAGCGGTAGCGAACATGCCGCAAAAGCTATGTGCGCGACCGCCTAGGCGACTAGGCGGTTTTTTTGTTTTTGCGGTTCACATAGTCGCGCCTTGTGGGTCATATAGGACAAACGCGCTACCGGCCGGAGCAACAACCCGCACTCTTCCGCAAAGGAGGACATCATGCAACCCTTAGCCATTCGCATCCTATGTGTCGCTCTGATCGCCGTCTATGGCGTATCCAGCGCAGCCGCAGTCGAAACCAAGTATCCGCACGGCGGCTTTGATCCCCGTCTCGACAAACTCCAAGGCTTGCTTGACTATGTCCACACTGTGGAGAAAATCAAAGTCAAAGCTGGCCCTAAGTTGTGGAAGGCCATTGAGTCCATTCCCGTCGCCACGGACATTTCCATCACTCCCGAGCAAGAAGCCGACCTGCGCGACTGGCTCTACGACTTTTTGGTCGCCTTCTCCGTCTCCGGTAATGACAGCATCGCTGCCGAGTTTTACCTCCGCGAGGGCATCAACAACCCCACGGCCTTGCAGCACATGAAAAAGACCCTAGAGAACTGGGGAATTCCCAAAGGGGACACGCCCTTTGAGCTCTTCCAAGCCATGCACCGCGCTGTACTCGACTACCAGGGCTGTGAATACCGCTTTGGCAATGCCTTCTTGCGCCACAGCACATTTAAGGTATTCGAGATGCAAGATCGGTACGAGAGCTATCGTGCTTACCCAAGGGACGCCGCCAAGGCCAAGTTCAAATTGCAGAAAGAGGTTCAAGGGGCGCTGCGAGCTGGCGAGAAGCGGATCTTTACCGACATCGCGTTTGTCGCCGAAGAGCCTGCGGAGTTCGCCGGATCTAAAAGCCCGATCTGCACTCCCTTCTTCTGTCGCCTGGTTTGGGATCCAGAGCGGGCGATGTGGCGCTTTGTAGAGGTCGTCTATAACTCCAAGCAGCCGAATTCTTTTCTATTTTCGGCCATATAATCGGAATTGCTCGACTGGTTCATCCGACAACTCACAACCCGAAGGAGGACGATCATGAAGGCTATCGTTTTGCTACTTGCACTGGCGTCCGCCACTTTCGCAGATGCATACACGCCCGTTGACTGGCTCGAAGTAACGGAAGATCCAGAAGTCGGGCTCCACAGCACTGAAGATGGAGGGTACAAAGTGAGGGTGGGCTCTTACGCCCTTACAGGGGACTCAGGGTGCTTCGCGGGAGGCTTCACCATCAACGACGCGAGGTATTCTATCCGCACGACCAAGTGGCAGATGGGATTCCGCATGGAGCGACGTGTCGGGAACAGAGCACACCAACGGCGGAGTTTGCGGCCTGACCTCGGACATGCCACTGCCACCGGGTGAGTACCGGGTGGTGGCGGAGGTCGCAGTTGACGGCGTAATGGGGAAATACGCGAGTCGGAATACCATAATAGTAGCTAGCCATCCTGAGACCGCGGTCGAGGCCGTCACTTGGGGAGCGCTCAAATCGAGAACGACGCGCTGACCTAGCAGCGACTTTTATCAACGCCGGCACCCTTGTGGAAAAGGGTGCCGGCGTTTACTCGCGATCGTGCGAGGAGATTTTTTTTATTTTCACGGTTCACATAGTCGCGCTTTGTGGATCATATAGGACAAATCGCTACCGGCCAACCCGCCCTCTTTCGCAAAGGAGGGGTTCATGCAATCCTTAACCATTCGCCTCCTGTACGTCGCCCTAATCGACATCCTTACAGAGAGGAAGTTTTGCGCCGACCAGCCGACATAAGCGCCGAAGCCGTAGAGCACTACGGACGCTTAGTGCTCAAAGTGGCCTATAAGATCGTCGCCAATGCCGACGAAGCGCAGGAGGTCTTTCAGGAAACCTTCCTGCGCTTCCACGCTGCCTGTGTGCGCGGCGAGATCATCGCCCATCCCAAGGCATGGCTTTGCCGGGTGGCGACCAACGCGGCCTTCAAAATCCGGCGGTATCAACATCGGGCGCTGCTTTGCGAAGATGAAGATATCGCAGTAGAAACCGATGCCGATAAAGAAGCCGAACACCGCTTGCTCATGAACCGAGTGCGCGACTTAGCCGCTGAATTGCCCGAGCGCCAGCGCACCGTCTTCGCCCTGCGCAACTTCGAGGGCTGGCCCTTTGCCGAAATCGCCGCGCGACTGGGATGCAGCGAGGAGTCAGCCAGAGCCAGCGAGTACAAAGCACTTAAAAAGATCCGCGCCCACTTGGGTGCTGGCTGCAAGGACTAAGCACCATGGACAGAGCCGAATTTGAAAGCAAACTGAGCGACTACGTGCGCGGCGAGCTATCGGCTGCGGAAGCGCGACAGATCGAGACCTATCTGACCGAGCATCCAGAAGCGGCCGACGACTTGGAGGCCGTGCGTACCGTGCTGGGGCTAAGTGCTGACATTGGCACTGCCGAGCCATCGGACGCGCTTTTTGCGGCGGCACGAACCAACGCGCTGGAGGCAATCCGCGCAGAGGAGAAGGACGAGCGCAAAACGCAGCTCGCGGCATTTTGGCAGCGGCTACCGCGGCCAGTGTACCTGTCAGGGCTAGCCGCCATGCTAGCTGGGGTCGTGTTTGGGGTGCTGTGGCAAGGGAGCACTTCGGCGTGGGCGGAAGTGGTAGCCGAGGTGCGTAAGCTGCACTCCGTGCGCGTGGAGGGCTGGTTTCGCGGGGAAAAGGGAGAACAGGTGCCAGTGCAGCAATGGATCAAGGCACCGCACTTTTTCCGCTCTGAAGTAGGTACCGGCGCGGCGCGGCGCGAGGCCGTGGTAAACGACGCCAAAATGCGGGTTTACATGGACGGCGTCTGGTATGGGGAAGACCGGGCCGCGGAAAGCGCGTGGTCCATAGATAGGGTCGCCGAGCAACTGGCCCTGCCCGGGAGCGAACAACTAGAGTCTTGGAGCTACCAGATTGAGCGCGAGGATCGGGCCCCGACGATACTTTTTTCGATCTGGCGGCGTTCCTCCCTGGGTATTAAGACCCCGTCGGATATCCTGTATGAAGTCGAGGTAGATGCCCAGACGCGGTTGCCGAGCCACGCTCGCGTTTATCTCGATGTGGGTCAAGAAGATTGGGAACTGGTTAGTGAATTGAATTATCTGGATTACAATACCCCGCTGGCGGACGAGCTTTTCATGGTCGCCGCCGATGCGGTTCCGTCCTTTACCGACTCAGTGCGGTCCGCCTTGCCGTTTGAGCAAATCCTAGACCCCTTTGTGCCTTGGCAGCAGGCGATCTACATGCCGCTGGACGGCATGGACATCATCGTCCATCCTCCTTCGGATGACCCAAGCAAGGGCTTTGAGGGCCAGGCTTCTTCTACAGTAGGCTCGATCACGCGCCACGAATTTCACCGCACTCCGCTGGCCGAGATCGTGCGGGTCATTGGGAAAATGCCGGTGGAACCCCGCATCGAGCAGACGATCCCGAGCCTAAGATCGGAGATCATACGGGTCCTTTGGAAAGAGCCGATGGCGACCCCAGAGGAGAAACTGGCCAAGCAGCGATACTCCGTGCGGATTGCCTATAGCCATAGCCTAACCTCCACCGAGCGCGTCCAACGCCTCGGCCACCGCTTTGGCTTTGTCGCTGAGGTGGAAGAGCGGCAGGGGCCTAGGACGCGCTGGATTTTCACCCAAGACGGTTCCGAGTTTCCAACGAACCCGCAAGCGGGAGGCGCTCGGACCAATGGGGACAACTACTACGCTACGGGGCATCCGCTCGGGTTTGCGATCCGGGGTATGCTCGAAAACGCCGCGCTCAACGACCTCGTCAAAGGCTACGACCAAGACCTCGACGAAATCGAGTTGCAATGGGATGGCGCGGCAGCAGACAATCCCTTTGAGCGCCCAGTAGATATCGCCATCGATTTCGCCGACGGCTGGGACGTGGCTCTCGATTACTTGCGCGAGCAATTCGGGGTGGAAATGGAGCGCATATCCGAGCCGATTACCTACGAGGTATTGGTGCTGCGTCCGCCCAGCGAAAGCGCAAAGTAAGCGTTCACGCGCCCTCGTCTGCCAAGCGTTTGGCGTATTCGCCGCGCGGAATGCGGAAGTACCCCTGAAAGTAGAGTACGCCCGCGGCCGTAATCACGGCACTGGTCAAAAACAACGCCCGATACCCCAGCGCGTCGATCATCCAGCCGCCGCCGAGCGAAACGCCGGCGATGCTGATGCCGTAGGCCATAGTCAGCGCCGAACTCATGGTCACCCGCCAGCGCTCGGGGACCAGCTCCTGCTGAAAGACAATATAGACCGAGCGGCGGATCGAACTGAGCGCGACCAGGGCCATACACGCGGCTCCGGCCACCGCCCAATGGGCGATCAACGCGAGGGGAATGAGGCACAGCACCATCGCCCCGGACCCCACGGTTATCACCGGCACCCGACCAAAACGCCGACTGAGTGCAGGAGCGGCCAGCGCAGTACAGGCGGCTAGTAGCTGACCCCCGGCAGTCAAGCTGCCGATCAGCGCCGTGGAGACCCCGAGGCCGTCATCCATATAGACATTGAAGAAGACGCGGAGACTGTTTTCCGCAGCCATCTGCAAGAAGGTGACCAAGCTCAAGGCGAGGACGATAGCCAAGGGAAAGGGCGTCGTCTCGCCGCGTTCCCTAGCGGGCGGTTTGGGCGGACGGGAGCGGGTGGCGGCGATAGCACCGGCACTGATGAATAGCACGCCAGCGGCCAGCAGCAGCGGATAGCGATAGGGGGCCGGGTGGTCTTCGGGCAGGCCGAGGAGCGCAGAGAACAGGCCGGGCAGCAGGCCTCCGCACAAGCTGCCGGCAAAACCCGCCAGCGGCCACAGCGCCACCTGAGTCGAGAACACGTGATTGCGCAGGCGCGGCGGGCAGATCAGCGTCAGGAAGGGAATCGAGCAGACGAGGAAGAGCGTATTGCCGAGGACGCCGAGGGCATACGCCCCCATGATCCAAGCAAGCTGCGCGGCGGCAGGAGCAAACTCGCTGAGGGGCAACAAGCCAAAACCGAGGGCGGCGACCACCATGCCGACGATCATGCTCCGACGCGCCCCCCAGCGGTTGGCCAACAGCCCTGCGGGCATACTCAAGAGGGCAAACGACAGTGCGCCAACGGCATTGACTTGGCCGATCAATTGGGGGCCATAGCCCAAGCGCAAAAGATACAGATTGAGCAGGACCGTATAGACGCCGCCGAAAATCGTAAAGCCGATCAAGGCTTGGCTGAAAAGCACTAGGCGCACGTCGCGGTTGAAAAGCGCCAGCGCCTCGCGGTGAGTAGAGACCAATTTCTTTTTTGACGAAATGAGGGAGGGCAGTTATGTATAGGGCGGTAAATCAACGGCTCGCCGCGAAAAAAGGCAATGCAGCAGAGGCGATATGGCACGCAGCGGAATTATTTGGTGCTTGTTGACATGGGCACCAAGCGTTTTGGCCCAAGAGACAATTCAAGTGCAGACGCCGGCTAGCACCATGCACGAGTTGGCCCGCGTCGCCGCCGGTTATTTTGCAATGGGATCGGCCGAGGGACGGGCGGACGAGCAGCCGGTCCATCAAGTCTATCTCGACGAATTCTACATTGACCGCTTTGAGGTCAACAACGACCAGTACGCGGCCTTTTTGAACGACATTGACCGCAACGCAGACGAGGAAGGACACCTGCTGCTCGATATGCGCGATGCCGACGTGCAGATCCGCTACGACGAAAGATACGCGCCGATTCCCGGCACCGAGCAGCGGCCGGTTGCCGAAGTCTCGTGGTACGGTGCCCGCGCGTATTGCACTTGGGCCGGTATGCAGTTGCCGACCGAGGCCATGTGGGAAAAGGCCGCCCGCGGCATTGACGGCCGCATCTATCCCTGGGGCGATTCCATCGACCGCAGCCGGGCCAACTACGGCAAAGAGGGCTGCTGCCGCGGCGACGACAGCGACGGCTTTTTCGACTCGGCCCCAGTAGGCTCTTATCAGCGCGGGATTTCGCCCTATGGGGCCTACGATATGGGGGGCAATGTCTGGGAGTGGGTGATGGATTGGTACGGCGAGGATTACTACGCGCAGAGCACTGAGCGCGATCCGCAGGGGCCGGACGCAGGAATCAGCCGAGTGCTGCGAGGCGGGTCAATGAGCAGCGATCCGTATCGCCTGCGCGCCACCGACCGCAGCGGGCTGCCGCCTTCGGCGAGCTACGTCATCGTCGGATTCCGCTGCGCTGCGCGCGGACTCTCCGCCACGGCAGTGCAGTCCGCAAGTTGGGGACAAATAAAGCGCATGGCAGCGGAAGGCGATGTGCGGTGACCCGCACAAATGCAACCAGCCCCTTAGCTTGTGCAAGCTGAGGGGCTGGTTATAATAGTGGTGGCGCCTCGCGGAATCGAACCGCGGACACAGAGATTTTCAGTCTCCTGCTCTACCTACTGAGCTAAAGCGCCACCAAGAGGAAGATTAAAATTAAAGCCCCCCCATTTGCATTGTCAAGGATGCGCCATGCCCGTCTCGATCATCCCGTTCAACATGCCCGAACCCGCTGAAATTCCTCCCCACATCGTCGCATCGCTCGAGGCCATGTCGCCAGACCAAGCCGTGATCCAAGGCATGGATTTGCTGCTGGGCATTGAGGCGGCAGACACCATCGTATATGAGCGCGTCGGCCAAGGGGTCGTCCACACGGCTGGCGCAGGAGCCGAGATCCTGCAGCGGGTGCTGGAACAAGACGGCGTGCGCTCCTTCGCCGATCAGGACGGGGCCGGTCACTCCGCGTTGTTGCTGGTGGGACAGGCCAGTGCCGACGAAGAAAGCCCCCTGCCAACAGGAGTAGTGCTATTCCTATTGGAGGGGGCTAAAAGCGGATCTATCGGCTTTAGCTACGTGTTGCCGCTCAAGGCCAGCGACGGCCAGCTATGGGGCGCGTTGACGCTGATTCGTCGAGCGGCGAGCGGACCGCTCAACCACGAGCAGCCCAACCTGTGCGAGGGTATGCGGCGCTTGTTGAGCCGGATGCGCGATTAGGCCGAGACCGGCTCTACTACTCCGTTTTCAAGCATCCAAGCCTCGACCTCGTCGCCATCGACGTCGGCCAGCATCTGGCCATTGATCTCGACGCAGGGCGAGAGGGGCTGGCCGCTTTTCTGCACCATCTCAGCGTAAATATCGGGATTGTTGATAATGTCTTTGTCTTCGTATGCCAAGCCGTATTTGGCGAAGGTGGTGCGCACGCTATTGCTCCAGCCGCAAACAGGCTTCAGATAGGCGACGATATGGGGGTTTTCGGCCATGATTGGGATTCCTTTCTGGCGTGATAGAAACGATTTTGCGTTTGGTGGAATATAGAGATGTGCCCCTCTCTGTCAAGCAGCGCATCGAGTGATTGACGAACAGAATACCCAATGTTACATTTGGAATATCCCCCTCCCCTTGGTGTATTTGCTCGCCCTCTTAAACTCAGGATTGGCAATGAGTTCTACAGAAGTTCTTTTCGTGCGCGGGGGTCGTCCCCTCCAAGGAGAGGTCGAAGTTCAAGGGTCCAAAAACGCCGCTTTGCCCATGTTGGCCGCTTCGCTGTTGGCCACTGAAGGGCAAACCGTTTTGCACCGGGTACCCCCAGTCAACGACGTATTGGTGGCCCTAGAAGTGTTGCGTCGGCTCGGCGCACGCGTCGATTATGATGCAACCGAAGAAGTGGCCGTCCTAGACACCCGCGATGTCAAAGAGCACCGGCTGCCCGCGGATTTGACCAATCGCTTCCGCGCTTCGCTGCTTTTCGTTGGTCCGCTGTTGGCCCGCTTTGGCCGCGCATGGATCCAAGAGGTCGGCGGCTGTACGATTGGCTCTCGACCAACCGACTATCACTATCGCGGCTTTGCCCGGCTCGGGGCCGAGGTCGAAGGCGTGAACGGCGGCGGCATCGGCGCGGTGGCCAAGCAGCTATCCGGTGCCTTTATGTACTGCGACCTGCCCAGCCATACGGGGGTGGAAAACCTCATTATGGCCTCCTGTCTAGCAGAGGGCGAGTCCGCGATCGAAAACGCGGCCTCCGACCCAGAGATCGTCGATCTCGCATCGCTCCTGCAAAAGATGGGTGCCCAAGTCGAAGGGGTCGGTACGCGGCAAGTGCATATCAAGGGAGTCCGCGAGTTGGCGGGTGCCGAGCACACGATCATGTACGATCGCCTCGACGCCGGCCTGCTGATGATGGCGGGCGCGATTACCGGCGGCGACATCGCCCTCAAAGGCGTGATGCGCGATCATCTATACGTCTTTGAAGCCAAGCTCCAGCAAATGGGCGTCGAGATAGCGGAGGAAGGGGCGTGGATGCGGGTGCGCGGGCCAGAAACTTTGTCGCCGATCAACGTAGTAACCACCTTTTACCCCGGCTTCCCAACGGACCTGCAGCCCGGGATGACGGCCTTGGCGTGCATGGCCAAAGGCGATAGCTACATCCGCGAGACCGTATTTGAAGATCGCCTCGGCCATGTCAAGGCCCTGCGCTCCTTCGGCGCTCGCATTGCACCGGAAAAGGACCGCTTGGTGTTGGTACACGGGCCAGCTCAGCTCAAAGGGGCCAAAGTCAAGGCCATGGACATTCGCGCCGGAGCCGCCTGTGTGCTCGCTGGCCTAGCGGCCGAGGGTTGCACCGAGATCAGCAATCTCTACCAACTCGACCGAGGGCATGCCCACATCGAACGCCGCCTGCGGGCCTTGGGGGCCGACATCGAAAGACACTAAGGCGCGTTGCGTCCAACGCTAATAAGCGGTCGGGAGCTTGCGGCTCTCGGCCGCTTTTTTTTGCTTGTCTATTACTCTACAGGAGAATACCATGATCGTAAATCCCGACACAGTATATCTAACGCGCTCGCCTATCGACCGCGCCGACGCTCCCTTTGCGACCTACCGGGAGTTGGCCTATCGCACCCTCGCCGCCCTCGAGGTGCCGCTACCTGACGCAGGCACCATCTTACTCAAGCCCAACGCCACGGTGCTCTATCCACCGGAAAAGCGCGTCATCACCCATCCCGGGTTTGTCGGCGGCCTGCTCGACGCCTTGCGCGACCGCGGCGTACCCGCCGAGCGCATGGTGGTTGCCGACGGCCAGTCCGGGGAAAATCCCACGGCCGGGCACACTTGGGCACTGTGCGGCTATCGCGCCATGACCGAGGCACGGGGCGTGCGGCTCGCAGAAATGAACACCGACGAGGATTCGCGCATCGTCGAGGTCGCCGATGGCGTAGTGTACGAGCGCTATCCCCTGTACCGGGAAGTGACCGATTGCGCCTTCTTTTTCAACGTCCCCCTCGCCAAATGCCACAATTTGGGCTGCACGACCTTGTCGATTAAAAATCTGATGGGCATCATAGCCAAGCCCGAGCGACACCTGTGCGCGATCCAAGAGGTGGACAAGCCATTCGCCGAGCATCTTTGGCGGCTGACCGAAAGCGGCTACAGCCTCTTTGAAGACCGCTTCTATCACAAACTCTGCGATCTATTGGTCGCGCTGCGCGGTTTGGGGATGCCGCGGCTTTCAGTGGTAGATGGCCTTGTCGGCCGCGACGGCACGGCGTTTAACGAAGGGTCCAACTACCCCCTCGGCTGGGCTGTGGCCGGAGTCAACGAGGTACACGTAGATACAGTCGCCACCTATCTGATGGGCCTCGATCCGCAGGCCACCCCCTATCTGCAATTCGCCCACGCCCGCGGCCTAGGGACCATTGACCCCGAGCAAATCGAGGTCGTTGATCTCGCCAGCGGTACTGCGCTCAGTGGAGAGGCTCTAGCCGAACTGAAACCCACCGCACCGCTGATGCCCATCTCTCGCTGCAAAGGCGGCTACTACAAGCGCTTTCGCACCGACGGCTCGGCTGTGCCTTGGCGCTTGGACGAGGTCAATGCCCAACGCCAGCAGGACGGTCTGGCACCCGTTCCCTATGAGCCAGCCCGCGCCTGAGCACACCCTCCGCGCCTGCCAGCGAGCGGTGGACGAGTGGATCGCCGATGTCGGCGTGCGCTACTTCTCCGAGCTGACCAATACGGCCGTGCTGATGGAGGAAGTCGGCGAATTGGCGCGGATCATGGCCCGCACCTATGGAGAGCAGAGCTTTAAGGAGGGCGAGGAAGCCGACCTCGGCATGGAGATGGCCGACGTGCTCTTCGTCCTCCTATGCCTTGCCAATCAGACCGGAGTTGACTTAGAGGAATCCTTCCAGCGCGCGCTGGCCAAGAAAACCCGACGCGACCGCCGGCGTCACGCGGAAAATCCCAAACTCCAATCTTGAGAAGCGGTCTCAAAAAGCAACGTATCCGCAGATGAACGCGGATGTGAAATCATAGCATTTCAAGACGGCTTCTGAGGTTCCACGGACTGCCCGCAATGCTACGACCGACACGGCGTTGGCAGGTCGGCAAGTTGTGCTGTGCGTGACATCCGCTTACTTCTATACCCTCATTTTGCGAAAGGTCTGTCCATGAGTTCCCGCAACGGTTTTATCGAAACGCATATTTACGACTACATCCTCGCCAACTCGCTGCGCGACCGAGACGAGCTCAAGCGGTTGCGGCAGGAAACCCAAGCCATGCCCATGGGCGGCATGCAGGTCTCGCCCGATCAGGGTCAGTTCATGGGGCTGCTCGTCGAACTGATCAACGCCAAGCGGATCGTCGAGGTGGGGACTTTTACTGGCTACAGCAGCATCGCGATGGCGCTGGCTCTGCCCGCAGACGGGCGTCTAATCGCCTGCGACGTCAGCGACGAGTTTACCAGCATCGCCCAGCGCTATTGGCAAGAGGTCGGCGTGGCCGACAAGATCGAATTGCGGTTGGGGCCAGCGGTAGCAACTCTCGACGGAATGCTCGCGGCCGGAGAAGCCGGTTGCTTCGACATGGCCTTTATCGACGCGGACAAGGAAAACTACGACGCCTATTACGAGCGCTGTCTGCAACTATTGCGCCCAGGCGGCTTGATCCTAATCGACAACGTGCTGTGGGGCGGACGGCCCGCCGATGCCAACGAGCAGGACGAGAGCACCACGGCGATCCGAGCGCTCAACGCCAAAATCCACGCCGACGAGCGCGTGACCGCATCCCTGCTGTCGATCGGCGACGGGTTGACGCTGGCGCGGAAGCGATGACCTGTACAACTACAACACAGACGAAATAGCGGAGGAGACCCGACAATGAACAAAATATGGGTCCTGCAAAACGTTCAGCCGGAAAACTTGGGGATCGCCGGCCAAGTCTTCCAAGGCTGCGGTCTCGAACCCGCCTACATACATACCTTTGCCGACGAAGAGATCCCCCGCTACATGGACGAGGCTACCGGCCTAGTGGTCTTGGGCGGCCCGATGGGCGTGTACGAACACGACCGCTACCCGTTTATAGACGGAGCGATGCGCCTTATCGACCAAGCCCTAAAAGAAGACAAACCCGTACTCGGCATCTGCCTAGGCAGCCAGCTTTTGGCCACGGCTCTTGGCGCTCGGGTCGCCCGCGGTCCGCAGAAAGAAATCGGCTGGTATCCTATTGAGTTGAAGCCCGCCGCCAGCGAAGATCCACTGATGGGCGGGCTAGAATCATCTTTTATAGGCTTTCACTGGCACGGCGACATCTTCGATCTGCCCAAGGGCGCTACGGCGCTGGCCTCTTCTGCTTGCACCGCCTACCAAGCGTTTTCTTATGGCCGGGCGGCGTATGGCGTCCTCTTCCACATGGAAGTTACCACGCAAATTATCGCCGATATGGTGCGGGCTTTTGCCGACGAGGTGCGCGAGGAGGGACTAGACGGCGGGCAAATCAAGGCCGACGCGGCCCAGCACTTGCCCGCCCTCCACGCTAACGGACGAACCTTCTTCCAAAACTGGGCGACCCTCTGCTTGGAGGCGGGTTCCTAGCCGCTAACTTTTGAGGGATTGCAAGTAGGCGACGAGGCAATGAACCTCAGTCGAAGGGTTCCATGATCCCGTTGCCTCGGCATCTGACAATGCAAGTCTCGCGTTGGACTTCGCGGTTTCTATCCGGCCTTCCAATACTTCGAAAACGTCTGCTCTACCCTTCGTGTAGTTGGGCAGATGCTGCCGCAGCTCTCTCACGCAATTTTCCGCTGCGGTCCTGTTGCCCGATGGTGCATAGGGACGACGATGGTAAGTAAAGTGCAACAGAAGCCAGAATTCAAAGCACGGCCAAGAGCGGGCCAACTTCAATTTGGCAGAATACGCTTCGTTAGACGCCGCATTGAAGTGCGCATGTTCGTCACGATCAAAGACGCAATAGACCGCGTCGTATCGATCTCCCCGTCGTTTTTCGTCGTCCCGCAAGCTTTTTGCCTTATTGACCAGCGAGCTAGGATCCAAGCCGTTTGCATAGACCTCGACATTGGCGGTACTCAACCGGTACTGATCTTTTAGAGCCTGGAAGTACGATGGCTCCGTCTTGCTACCCTCACAGACGATGAGCACTCGATCGTACGGCTCCCGTTTAGGCCCTTTCCGTTGAAGCTGGCCGCGTTGGCGTGGTTTTCGTCGCGCCATCGCTTAGTCTGATGGCTGGTGGCTCGACTCTCGGATGTAGGGAAGCGCTCCAAAGCGCCCGGCCAGATATGCCTTTTCTAGGTCCTCAACGCCCCGACGTGGCCGGAAATCACTGAGCGGAAAAAGGCTGGTTTCGAGGTGTGCATTGCGTTCACAGAACCAAATCTGATCAGGTCGAAACATATCCTGATCGAGAATAGACGTATCATGCGTCGAGAAAACGAGTTGTGCTCCGTGCGGATTTTCTGCCGGATCGTGGAAGCGGCTGACTAGAAACCGAACCAGGGCCGGATGCAGATTGTCATGCAGTTCATCGAACACAATGACGTTGCCTTTAGCAAGGGAGTCGAGCCAAGGGCCGGCGAGATTGAACATTTTTTGGGTTCCGTGCGACTCTTCGTCCAGATCCAGTTCTGCCGACTTACCGTCTATCAGTTGATGGCTCAAGAAGATATCCACGGTCTTTTTCCCTGTAAGTTTTTCGACAATATCCTTTCTCAACTCCGTGGACATATCCTTGGGAAGCATATCCGGTGAGAAATCCTTTTCGTCGATCCGTATGTCAGCAACCGCAAGATCGGCTGCCGAGAGAAAGTCAACTATGTCGGCTTGGTCAGTCTCGCGGCAGTATTTCACCGAGAAGCCGGGACTCCACCCACTAAGGCTGGCGACATGAAGCCGCTTGCGGAACCAGTCGAAGAGGGGCAGTAGCTGCGTGCTGTTGAGTGAAACAGCCGTTGACAGGAACAGGGCTTGGGGACGAGTAGCTCTCTTCCAGACCTCGCGGTCTCCCGTGAGCTTCCCGCCGAGCCTCCAAGAGGACTCACCGGACGTCTCGCTGCGGCTTCTCTCGAACCAGACCTGCATCCGTCCGCTCGGCCACGCATAGAGCCACTCGTCGGTCACCTCATGGGGTGTAGCGGAGAAGCCGTATTGGTAACGCACGCCGTCCGCGATGCATATTACCTCGAACGATGTCGGTAGGGTATGACATTCAGGGTCGAATCGGAAAGGGGTTACAGGGAGTTCGTCAAGGCTATCAGAAGCGTGGAGTACGATGTCGTGCATCGTCTTCAGACCCCGAAGCAGGTTGGTCTTGCCCGAGGCGTTCGCACCGTAGATCGCCGCCGATCTCAGGAGTCGGATCGGTCGTGCGTCTTCGGCAAGATTCGGTACCACCACATTGGAGTCACCATGCTTCTTGTCGCGGCTGGCCATGAGGCTGAGGCGTGCCTCTTCCTTGATCGATCTGAAGTTGGTAACGGAGAATTCAATAAGCATTTCAAACCAGCGTTCAGCCTAGACTATTCACCGGAAAATGGGAATCGCCGTCCGGCACTAGAGAGACATGACATATCATATAAAATATAAAATAAGCTACATAATACGCTGCCCTTTTCGATGTTCTGTCAAGGCGCTGAGAGTATGCACGCATGGGCTTCCTAAAACCTCTGGTAACCAGCTACAAAAGCATCGGACGCTGAAATTCCCCTCTCTCCAAGATATGGATACTCACTCCCCACTCAGGTCGAAACCCCCAGCAAACCGCGCGTCAGTTGAAAATCGACGTTGCGCTGCTGCAAGGCACCGGGGATGTGGTCACCTCGCGCCACCCCAGCTAACAAAGCGGCCAGTTGCTCGGCCCAATCGTCAGCCACACCCGTTAGAGCCAAATCAATATCATCGCCGTAGAGCTTCGCCACCGTCGAATCCGCACTCACCTGCACCACCGGCATCAAGGGATGCCCCTGTAAGGGATGCTCGCCAGTATGGGCCAAGATCAGGTCCACGCCCGTGGCACCTAGTCCGGTAGCTGTTTCTACCCAGTGATCAGTGGGCGTCTCCATGATGTAAAAACCCGGCTCCACGGCCGCCTGTCCATAGGGCAACGTCGCCGCGTCCGAGGGATCGACTAGCACGGATTCCAGATACGCCGGTTCCTGCAGCAGGGCCGCGTTGTGCGGCACAACCACAGTGCCGCCTGCAGTCACTACCCAGCGCGTCAACTGGGCAAAAGACTGCGCCGCGTCCTCCCCTAACTCACCGGTCGCCTGCATCCCCAAGCGCAAGGCACCCAAGCCACCATCCACGGCGACAGGTGCTTCCATTTCTGCCAGCGCTTGGTGGAACCACCCCTCGACCCTGTCCATGGCCTTGACAATCCCGCCGTCCAACTGCACCGACGCCCAGCCGAAAACAGCCGGATCCAAACCCCATTCCTCAAGGCCGTTGCGCATGTAGTCGTTGTGCGTCTTTTCGCAGCCGTGCTCCAGCAACAAAACGCGCCGCGCCAGCGGATGTGCTGCGTACCCCATCATAGTGCGCAAGTGCATTTGCTCGGTGGCACCGCTCGACGACAGCCCACAGCCCTCGGTGTGGACCAAGGCGACAAAGTGCGACAGGCCCTGCTCGCGGCCCACTTGCCGGGCATTGAGCCGCTCGGCGCACATGCGGGCGATCTGGCCAGCGCACAGGCTGGTGGGCAATACCAGCCCCACCTGATCAATAGCCCCGTCCAGCATGGGGAACGACACGGCCGGGCCGACCTCGGGCCGCACTGGCACGGGCCGCCCCTCGGGCACGGGAGCGGCCAATAGTTCCTCCAACTGGCTGGTATCGGTCTGTTGCCAGTTGCGCCAGATGGACACTTGGGCGTGGCCGGCCTGCTCGCCTAGCGAGCGCTCGCCCGAGGCCACCCGCAAGGTGCGCTCGAACAGCTCTTGGCCCAACTCGTCCATCGGCGTGCCATCCAAGTAGGCCCCGGCATTGACGTCGAGATCCGCAGCCAGCAACTGGTAGCGCTCCGAGGTGGTGACGATCTTGATCGTCGGCACAAAGGGGAAATTGGTGATAGAGCCATTGCCCGTGACAAAGAAAATGGCGTTGCAGCCGCTGGCCACCTGCCCGGCGATGCTTTCCAAGTCGTTGCCCGGACTGTCCATAAAGTAGAAACCAGTCCCTTTGAGCGGCTCGCCGTAGTCAATGGCGTAGTCCAAGCGCACGTCCGGGTCGCGCTTGCGCGCCGCGCCAATGGACTTGAGGGCGATATTGTACAGACCGCGAAATTTGTTGCCCCCCGAGGGATTGCCCTCGGCTGAGGCACCGTGCCACGACACCCGCTCCTTGAAGCGCTCGACCATGTGCAAAAAGGTGCGCGCAGTCTCCACATCCTTGACGTTTTGCAGCACGTATGGTTCGGCGCCGATCAGTTCGTCGGTCTCGGCGAGGTTGGCCGCGCCGCCGTAGCGGATCAACTCGCGCGCCACCCAAGCAGCCAACGGATTCCCCGAAATGCCCGAAAAGGCGTCCGAGCCGCCGCACTGCAAGGCGATCTTGAGATGGCTTAGGTCGTGCTCGCCCCGCTCCTCGCCCGCCATTTCCTCGGCCCAAGCCGCCACTTGCCGATCACCCTCGGCCAAACGCGCCGCAAAGGAACCGTCCAAGCTCATAAAGCAATGCCGAACGTGGTCGAGGGCATAGCCGTGCGCCACCATGTACTCTCGCAGCATTTCGTTGGTCACAGCTTCGCTGCCGTAGTCCACCGCCAGCACCGCGCCGACGTTGGGATGGACGACGAAGCCAGCCAGCGTGCGCAATAAAAGTTCGCGGTTATTGGGATCGGCCCCACCGCCGCCCTCGGTGTGGGCAATCGGCACCACGCCGTCGCCAGCCGGTCGGCCGCTCCAGCGCTCGGCCAACAGCCGGGCGTAACTAGCCGTGCGCGAGGATGTGCCCAAGACGACGATGTAGTTGCGCGTACCCACGCCCCGTCCCCCAGCGCGACCATAGCCGAGAAAGGTCCGCGGCTCCTCATGCGGATCAAGCGCAACTCCAGGCTGAAAATTCGCCGGATCTAGTTGATACGGCTCAATGCGATCGACGAAATTGGCCTGCTCGGGCAAGTCGAAGTCCAACTGCCGAATGCCCAAGGCGTCGAGCATACTTTGGTTGCAGGCGTAGTCGCCCGGCTGCAGGGTGCGCTCGGCCACGCCAAAGGGCAGTTGCCACGACAGCAAAAACTGGCCGGATTCAATCGGCTCGACAGCAAAGCGATGGCCCTCCATCACCGTGTGGGACAAAGTGAACGATCGTCCATTGTAGTCGATGCCCGTGCCCGCTGCCAAGCGCCGAGTGGCAATCGCCACATTGTCCCCGGGCATAGGCAGCCGGGCTACTTCGCTAAAGGAAAAAACCGCGTTCATTAATAGCTCCTCAATAAGGCTTCCAGGACCCTCTCCTAAAAGCGGCGATCCAACGCCCATTCGGCCCAGGACCGCACGTATTCGTTGCCCTGCTGACGCGCCCGCTGCAAAGCGGCTGTCGGCGCGCGCCATTTGGCCAGCGTCATAGCTGCGTTTTCGCGCAGCGGCGCAGCGGATAAGGACCAAGGCGTCATCGCGCGGCTATCGTCCAGGGCCTGTGCCAAAGCTGGTACTGCCTCTGGCACTTGGCTCATATTGCCCAAGGCATCGGCGGCATTGCGGCAGACCCATTCGCTGTCGTCCTGCAATGCGGCGGCAAGGGCGGTGGCTGCCGCCTGAGCCTCGGCACCCATGCAGCCCAAAGCCGTGGCCGCCCCGGCGCGCAGCCACCAATCCCGATCCTGCAACGCCTCGACGAGCGCGGGCACTGCGACAGCACCGGCCGCAGCCAGCCCGTAGGGGCTTTCCAACTGGCTGGGATTGGTAAAATCGCCGCGCTCGAGATTGGCTTGCCAACGCCGGGCAGACTCGTCTTTTAGCGCCGCCATCAATACCGGCATCCCTTCGGCTCCCAGCGCTCCCAAGTCGTAATAGGCATCTATCCGCACCCGTTCAGCGGGATCCTGCAACGCGGCCTGCAACGCGGCCACCGTTCGCTGTGGCTTCAGAACGGGGGCCTGACCCCCGTACCAGCGCCACAGCGTGCGGTACAGAGCCGCGTGGCGTCCTGTGGGCAGCCACTTACTGCGTCGTTCTGGCGTGCTTTCTTGGGTGCGGGTAAAGAGAAACTTCAGCATGTAGCGCGTCTGGGTCGAGCGATTGGCCGTGGCTCGGTGCCACAATTCGTAGTGGGTGATGACCACAGTGCCTGCCGCGCAGGTTAAGGGCAACCCTGCGACCTCAGCGCCGGGGCCATCCATATAGTACTGCGTCCCGGGCACCAGCGCCGTAGGCCCCATATCCGGCGTTACCTCGTGCGGATAGTACAGCAGCAGGACATAGCGCGGGCGGTGGTAGCGCACATTGCCGCCGAAGGGATAATCCTTGTGCCAATTCTGGGCTTGATTGCCCGGCGCGAGATCGTGGCAGTGGCAATGGCGACAGAGGGCGTATCCCGAACCTAGAATGCCGGTCAAGGCCGCGTCTATTGCCGGGTCGGCGAACAATTGATGCAATAGGGGGACGCGATCTATCAAGGCGTTGCCCGGATTGCCCTCGGCGAGCACGCCTTCGACCTGGCGGTGCAGTTCGCCATGTAGGTCCGCAGGCGCAGTCGGTTGCACCACGCGGTATCCCTGGATGATGAAATCCTGCAGGGCCGCATCGCTTAGTCGAGTCATCAGCCGATTCTCACTTCCCCGCCCTCAGCGGCTGAGCGGTACAGCCCGTCGAGGGCGGCCATGACGTTGAGCACTTCCTCTTTTTTGACCATCAACTCGGCCCGGCCTTCGAGCACCTCGACGAAGTGGGCCGCAGCTTTCCAATGGCCTGAGAAGGGCACCGAAGGATCGGGTGGCACGTTGAGCCGGGTGTCGGCCTGATAGCGGCCCAAGGTGCCGATAAAAGTGAGCGGATTAAACGTGAGGCCGCCCTTGGTGCCCATGATGAGGGTGCCGCCGGTGCCATCGGGCAAATTGGCCGCCCAACTGGCCCGGATGCTGATGGTAGCGCCGTTTTCCAAGCGCAAAAAGCCAGCGGCCATATCCTCGACATCGTACTCGCCAATGTCGTAGTCCCGGGGCGCGAACACGCCCTCTGGCGCACCGCTGTCGGCCAGCGACGTGACCACGTCTTCGCGCTGGTCGGCCAGCTTGGTGTAGGTCGCGCCCGAGGCGGCCACCACTTTGGGACTGCCCATGATCCACAGCAGGGCGTCGAGCGCGTGGACGCCAATGTCGTAGAGCGGACCGCCGCCCGAGGCTTCTTTCATGTGGAAGCGGCCCCAAGTGGGCACGCCGCGGCGGCGGAAGGCCGAGGTTTCGGCGTAGTACGTCTCGCCCAAGTGCCCGCTGTCAGCCAGTTGCTTGGCAGCAGTATTGGCACCGGAGAAGCGGCTCGTTTGGGTGACAAATAGGTGGCGGTCAACGGCCTCGGCTACTGCGTACATGACTACTGCATCGGCGAGGCTGGCAGCTACGGGTTTTTCGCAAAAGACGTGGGCACCGGCTTGGAGGGCGGCTTCGGTGTAGGTGCGGTGCGAGACATTGGGGGTGCAGACGGAGACGATATCGGGGCGCAGTTGGTCCAGCATGAGCCCACAGACGTCGTATGCGTGGGGGATGCCGTGGCGGTCGGCGGTTTGTTGGGCCTTGGCCAAGGTGTGATTGAACACGCCGACTATCTCTACCGCCGGGGCCAACGCCAGCCAAGCGGGGATGTGCCCGACATTGGCGATCATGCCAGTGCCGACGATGGCTACTTTGTATGACATGTTTTCTTATACCTCCCGATCCTCTTGCTGTTGCAGCGCGTATAAAGACGTATATCCCCCCGACCAATCCGGCGGAATGAGACAAGGCCGCGGGTCGTGATAGGCCCAGCGCGCCTCTTTGCCCCGCACAATAAACCCCGAGTACTGCGGGCTGTTCAAGGGGTTGGCCGTGTAGGGGAAGGAGTTGGCTGCCGAATAAATATTGAGCAACAAGGGCCGTCCCTTGGGCGATAAATTTCTCTTGGACCCATGCACGGTGCGGCAATTGTGGATAGTGATGGATCCAGCCGGCCCCGTCATATACTCGACGCGGCCGAGATCAACTTGGGGGAGATCCTGCTCGGCAATACAGCCGACCCATTGTCCCGAGTCATTGTACTGATCGAACAACGGCCCGTTGTGGCTGCCAGCGACCCCGGCCAAAGGCCCTTGGTCGTCATCGACGTCGTAGAGGTACGTGCCAATGGTCAAGGGGCTGTAATTGGTATGCGGCCAGTACGTAATATCCTGATGCCACTTGACTTCTTCGCCGCCTTCGGACCACTTGAAGTTCAATTTGGAGTGGTGGTACTTGACGTCCGGGCCGACCAAATCGGCAGCCACGTCAGCCAAGACCGACTGAGAGGCGAACTCCCAATAGACCGGGTGCTGGTCCACTGGGCTAGTAAGGCGTCGCAGGCGGGGATTGTCGGCCGTGTGATCTGGTTCCAAATCGAAAACCTCGTCCGATTGCGGCAGGCTGCGACTGCGCTCGACCATTTCGTCGGTGATAGACAACAGGCGCTCAATCCACTCCGGCCCGATGAGGTTTTCAACTAAGAGAAAGCCTTTGTCGAAATAGGATTGCCGCTGCTCTGGGGTGAGGATCTTGGGCGGGTGTGCCAAAATTTGTTCGGGCGTCATGATCCTGTCTCCTCTGCTTTGTAGTTCGGCCAACGCATACTATGCTAGCGAATTCGCGCACACTGCTCAAGTCGGTAGGTGTGCTTTGCTGATCCCTAAAGGTTTCATTCATGGGTTGTACCCGATACAGTCTCATCCGCACAGCCCCGTCCTCCCCCGCTGTGCTGCCGCCCTGGCATAGATATTGCAGAATTACGAATGGCCCAACCGTTCCCTTCGGTTCGGACGGCTTGGCACACTCTAATTCCCAATGGATCGCCATGGCCGAAATCGACACCGTTTCCAAGCACCTGATCCAAACCTACCCGGCTGACTTCGTCCGTTTCGCCCTCCAGCGCGACGACATCGAAAACGTCGAAGTAATAGAGAGCGAGCAGCTCACCGTCAAAGCCCGCCGTACCGACAGCCTCCTCCGCGTGCGCATCGGCGGCGAGGACGCCTTAGTTCACCATGAGTTTCAAACCACCGACCACCCGGCCATGCCTCGCCGCATGGCCGGCTACATCGGTCGCAGTATCGAGCACTACGACTTGCCGGTGTACGCTCACGTCTTCTACCTGCGCCCCGACGCCGGACGACGCGATCCGGGCTACTACCTCCAAGAGCATCCCGGCTATCAAATCCTCGTTCAGTATAGAGTGATTCGCCTGAGCCAGCTTTCTGGTCAAGCCGTGCTCGACCGCGGGACGGTAGGCTTGCTGCCCTTTGCTCCGTTGATGCAGCCACTAGCCGGTCAGACCAAGGAGGCGTGGTTAGAGCAGTGTGTCGCTCGGGCGGCGGCTCTGCCACTGGGTCAGTCGGTTAAGGCCGATGTTCTCACGGGACTGGCAATCTTGAGCGGGTTGGTGTATAATCCTCAGACGATCACGGCCATTGTTTCCAAGGAGCATCTCATGGACCTCATGCGCGAATCCTCGTTTGCCCAGTACCTTGCCGAAACTATCCGTGAGGAAATCACCAAGGAAGTCACTGAGCAAGGCATTGAGCAAGGCATTGAGCAAGGCATTGAGCAAGGCATTGAGCAAGGCATTGAGCAAGGCATTGAGCAAGGCATTGAGCAAGGCATCCAAGAAAGCATCCAAGAAGCGTTGGCTCTGCGCTTTCAGCCGGAGGATATGCACCTATTGGCCCGCCGCATTGAGGCGATTGACGATGTGCAGCGCCTCAAGCAGTTGCATCGGGCGGCCATACAGGTGCCCAGCCTCGAAGCCTTTAGGCACCTGTTAGACGCCGACGAGTAGGCCCGCAGCGTAACATCAATAAATAACTGATGTTACGCTGCGGTCTGTGGCCCCGTTGCCCACCGTCATTCTTGCGCACACAGGTAAGTTTCCTCGCTAGCTCCCCACCAGAAAGTATCATCGTCGGGCAACAATGAACGCAGAACACCACACCGTTATCATCGTCGGCGGTGGGCCAGCGGGCCTACCGCTAGCCGTGGTCTTAGGCGGCTGGCATCCCTTTTTCCGCAACAGTCGCATGTTTGCCACGCGCTACGCGCCCATAGCTGGATACTTGCAGCAGTTCGACCACACGCTGTTGGGGCTGGATATGCAGTATCTCGTACAGAGTGGCATCAAGCCCGTTGATCTGTTCCGCACCTTGCACCATCCGCGCCAGCTCTTTGAGGAACTCGACCAAGTCGCCATGGACTTTCGGCGCGGCGAGCCGCTAGACGCGCTGCTGATCAGCCGCGAGCCGGTCGGCGGGTTGTGGAACCGTGCGCCGCACAACCTGCTGACTCTGTCGCCGGGTCAGTGGATGGAGTTTGCTTTTTATCCGCTGGCGCAGCACACCGCAGAAATCGGAAGCTCCTTAGACGTCAACGCCCTGATCCTCAAGACCGATCTGATCGAGTACTATCACCGCGTACCCGAGCGCTTTGAAGTAGCAGAGCGCATTCGCACCTTTGAGGAAGTCGAGCGGATTGAGCCGCACGAAAAGGGCTTCCAGCTCACTAGTCGGCACGTGCAAACGGGCGTTGAGCGGCGCTACACCTGCAAGTACCTAGTCCTCGCAACAGGCCAGCGCGGTCAGTTGCGCTCCCTCGGCGTGGAGGGCGAGGATTGGCCTTTTGTCACCGCTCACTACGACAAGCCCGCAGATTTCCCGGGCGAGCGAGTGCTGGTCGTCGGCGGCGGGCGCTCGGGCGATTGGGCCGCGACCGAATTGCACGACGCCGGCAAGCAAGTGTACTACGCCATGCGCCAAGGGCCAGCAGTCCATTGGCAGCTCATCAACGACAGCCGCCACGGGCTGCCCTATTACCACCGCATCGCCGAAATCCTCGAAAGCCGCTCGCCCCGGCTCCAAACCTTGTATCACACCCAGGTGACGCAGATCGCCGAGGACGGACAGGTCAATCTGAAAACGCCCGAAGGAAACCAAGTGGTCGAGGTCGATCACGTGATCAAAGAAATCGGCGGCACGGCCGACTATTCGATCTTGCAGGGCTTTGCGCCGCTGACCCGAACGCCCATGCGCGACAACTACCGCTTCCAACTCGATCAAGTCCAGACCCACGCCCACAACTACGAGTCGATTGACATCCCCAACTTGTACCTCGGCGGCTATCTCGCGGCCGGAATCGGACTCGTCGTCATTGCCATGCACGGGACGACCTACGCGATTGCCGGGGATATTCTGCAAAAAGAAGGGCGGCTCTTGTAACTTTTCTCCACCGCTGCTAATGAAGGAAGTTGGAATGATACACAAGCCAAATATTATTTACTTGCTGGCTGATGACTGGGGGTACGGAGATGTGAGTTGTTTGAATCCCGATTCGAAGATTCCAACGCCGCATACCGATCAACTCGCGTCTGAGGGGATGATTTTTTCGGATGCACATAGTAATTCTGCGGTGTGTACGCCCACGCGGTACGGCGTGATGACGGGGCGTTATTGCTGGCGTTCGCGGTTGCAGCGCGGGGTTTTGGGTGGATATTCTGGGCCGTTGATTGAAGATGAGCGGCTGACTGTGCCATTGCTTTTGCGCAATCAGGGCTATACGACGGCGTGTGTGGGCAAGTGGCATTTGGGGTTGGGCTGGCAGATAGAAGATGGGGCAGAGAAGGCGAATAAGGAGACAGTGGACTTTTCTGCGCCGTTGTCAGATGGACCCCATACGGTGGGGTTTGATCATTCATTTATTATTCCGGCATCGCTAGATATGGAGCCGTATTGTTATATCGAAGATGGGATGGTGGTGGAGCAACCGGTTGAGGAGATTGAGGATTCGTCGAGACCAGCATTCTGGCGAGGGGGGGCGTGTGCGCCTGGGTTTATGCATGAGACGTGTTTGTTGGAGCTGACGATTCGCGCCGAGGGGTTCATCAATCAGCACGCGAAGGAGAATGGGGATAGGCCGTTCTTTTTGTATTTTCCTGCACCCTCACCGCATACGCCGCATTTTGCGCGGGAGCGTTTTGCCGGGCGAAGTCAGGCGGGAGAATACGGCGATTATGTGACGGAGCACGATTGGAGTGTTGGGCGTATTTTGGCGGCGGTTAAGCGCAATGGGTTGGCGGATAATACGCTAATTATTGTGACGAGTGATAATGGCTGTCATGCAGAGCCGATAGGATTGAAGGAGAAGTACGATCATCTGGGGAATTATATTTATCGGGGACAGAAATCCGATGCATGGGATGGCGGGCATCGCATTCCGTTTATCGCATCGTGGCCGGGGGTGATTGAACCGAGGTCGCGTTGTGACAAGACAGTGTGTTTGACAGATTTGCTGGCGACTGTGGCCGGGATTTGCGACGTCGATTTGCCGAGGGATGCTGGGGAAGATAGTTATAATATTTTGCCGTATATGCGGGGCGCTCAAGAACAGACGATTCGCGAGGCGACGGTGCATCATTCGATCAGCGGGGAATTTGCGATTCGCAAAAATCAGTGGAAGCTGGTGGCATGTCGCGGTTCGGGTGGCTGGAGTTTAAGAGAGACGGATGTACCAGCGGATGCGCCGCCGATGCAACTTTACGATATGGCATCCGATCCGGAGGAGCAGAATAATTTATACTGTGAGCAGTCAGAAGTGGCAAAAGAATTGCTCGGGATTTTGGCTCGGTATCGGGAAGGTGATAGGAGTACGTGACAGGATAGGTAATCATTGCTGACCTGATCGCAATGCGTAAAGCTATTCCCATACGTATGGATGCAACACGGACGATCTGAGTAATTGACCACCTGCCGCGCACCATCTTGCTCGTAAGCGTACAACCCGCGCAAACCATCTACACCACCGCGAAACCCACCGCGAACCACACCAGCATTCACAGGAGGACAAATTCTATGCAAAACACCGCATGGGCGAGCGTGGAAGAGAGCGACCTTGCAATCAAAATCGAAACCGAAAAACTTGCCGCTATCATTCCCAAGAAGAACCCCAAACGCTGGATGACCGGAATCGAAAAGGGATCGTTTCTCGATAAAACCACTGGCTTCCGAGAAATCGGCGATGGCTTGATGGTCATTGACTGGCTCATGGAAGCGGGCAGCGACGAGGACTACGGCGATCAGGTGATTGCGCCGGACGGGGACGGTGTCGGCAGATACTCTTGGTACGAAAACGAGACCGATCCGGACCGGCAGTACTATACGCGCATGTCCCACGGCAGCAGCCATCGCAAGCGCATGGTCGAAGGGCCACAACTCTGCCACAAAATGAAACCCGTCCAACCGGACGTGATCCACGGGGCAGACTTTATCGCGGTCGCAACCACATATCAGTACGAATACGCCGCCCCTAGTCGCAAAACCGGATCGCGCTGGACCCAGCGGATTGTATTCCCCAGAGGTGAACGCTTCTTTGTTTTGATGGACAAAATCGACAGTGCCAACGATTCGCCGGAGATGTTCCTTCGCAGCGACATGCCGGGCTGTATTCGCCATGAAAAAGGGGATACGTTCAGCGAGATTTATCTCAGCTATCTGAGCGGTCCCAACGGGGTGCGCATCCCGTCCAGTGAATTCTTCACTCCATTTCCGCCGGACTTAAAGTTCGGCTATCGCCGCGACTTGAACAGAACCCCGGCGCATTTCATTCGCGCATACCATCTGCGCGACAAGCAGACGGGTGAAGAAGGTCCTTGGCTGGCGGGGCTAACGCTTGAACCATCTGTAGTCTATGAAGCGTGGTGCAGCCAGCGGCCCGGAGACATCATCGTCATGATCGAAGAAATCCACGGCAAGCCTGTGAAAGCGGGTGACTCCTTCAGTGCGGCCCACATCGTGGGTTACTTCGACGAGTTCGAGGAAATGCACGAGTTATACGACCAGTATAAGGGGCACACCGCACTGACCGCTGACGTATCGGGTTGGCAGCTAGTGAGATAGAGATAGGTGAATGGATCGCGAACGGTCGTTTAACGGCAGGGTAAAGCGCTCGTCGCCGATCAATATGAGAACGACGTCCGCAGCGGCGCTGTCCTTTCCGCCCTGTCGTACCACCCCTGAGATGCATAGTCGCTCATGTGGAGGTAGCACTTGATGTTGACCTCTGCCACCCCTTCGGAAAACGTCAACAACCGGCTCATCGAAACATTCCTGTGGCCGTGATATTTCGAAATGGCCGCCACATTGACGAAGGTCACCCCCCACTTCCGCTCCACATGGGACCGCCCGCCGTGTGTATCATCCGGGTTCGTATGGGTATGTCCCCCCAGCCAGAGATCGATCGCGCCCGGATTCGCCGCCAAATAAGACTCGAATGCCCCTGCATCCGGTTCTTCCCCCACGAAATAGAGATACGATGCCCCGATGGGTGCCCCGTCTTCAAAGCGGCCATGGTAGCCTCCGTCAACCCCCTCCCAAGGGCCGGACGCCACTGTCGTGTCCTTCAACATATGGTGATGGGCCGTTACGATGATCCTGTCGCGATTTTCTTCGACCTTCTCTTTCCACCACTCGAACGTCTCCCGCGTCACCGCGCCGGCGGGATATCCGCCTTTCTCGCCGCGCCCAACCGGAGGGCCGCCGTCGTTGCGGTCACCCATCGCCAGAAACAGGACATTCCCCACCTGAAACGAATACCGCTCCCAGGTTCCCTCGACCGGATAGGGTCGCCGGTCGGCGTGAACGCCAGAATACTCGGAATGCTCCCCGGTGGGATCCACCCACTTCCGAAACCACCACTGGCAAGGCTCGTCAGGGCCGCTGGCGTCGTGGTTGCCCACGATATTGTAGAAATCTTCCCGGGGATGTTTAGTCGACGCGCTGTATTGCTGCACCACCTCTTCCCCTTCCTCGTCATCCGGCGGCGTCTGCGACCCGGACAGATCCCCGATGTCCAGCATAATATCCCATTCGAATGGAGGCCCGCCCTCGGCACCGCCCTGTTCGGCCTGCAGGATCGCATCCGCAAGACTGCGGCGATTGGCACGCGCCAAATCTGTGCCCACGTGCGCATCTCCACCCGCCCATAGCTTGAACGTCCTCATTTTTACGACGTACCCCACGTTGCCGCTAAGTGTTCGATGTCCGGTATCACGGTTTGGAGAACGCAATCTGCCATTCGCAATCTCCCTATTCCGGTTGAGGTTCGGTTGCCGCCAAAACCGCTTCTGGAGTCTTGCCAACAAGGTTGCGATAAACCTCTGGGTCGGTCGCTCCCTCGGTTGCAATGATGACGATGCGGCTGTTGCAATCGAGCCCAAGCTGCTGGCGCAAATTTTCGTCCCGGGTCGTTGCCAGCAATCCCGCCCACGCTGCAATCCCCGTTTCACCAATGACCGTTGGAGGATCACCGCTCGCCGCTTGTCGCATGGCATCGACAGCCGCTTCGTCGGGGATCGTGAGAAAGGCGAAAGCACCAGCCCTTAGAATATCCCACGCTTGGGGCGACGCGGATTCAACGACCAGTCCGTCCATAACGGACCGACCATCGCCGCTGACGGTTGCTGCACTGTTTTCAATCGCGCTTTGGTATAGGCAGGCCGATGCGGTGGGTTCAACGACAACTAGCCGCGGATGATTGCTCTCATAGCGCTCCCACAAATGCCCACAGGTCGCCGCGGCCAATCGACCGCCGCCGCCGGGGACAAAGACATGAGTGGGCGGCTGGGCGTCGCTGAACTGCCGAACGATTTCGTCCGCGACCATGGCATACCCCTGCATAATCTCACGGGAGATGTGGGGATACTCTCCAGATTTTTCATCCGATATGGCAAAATAGCCGAACCTCTCCGCGTCCGCGTACGAGCGTTGCACCGCTCGATCGTAGCTTCCCGGTACCCGCACCACCTCTGCGCCATAGGCCGCAATCGCTTGCTCTCTACCGGCGCTGACGCCATCGTTCATGTAAATCACGCATCGACAGCCGAACATGCGGGCACCCCACGCCAACGCTCGCCCGTGATTGCCCGATGTTGCCGCCGAGACGACGAGCTTTCTCGTCACCGATTCGTACTGCCGATTTATTAAGTCTTGTATCGCGACTGTTTCCACGCCGGTGGCTTTTTTGATTTCACCCTTCAACACGGACAGCATGGCGTAAACGGGGCCCGTCGGCTTAAAACTCCCCACCTCGAAGCGATACCCTTCGTGCTTGCACCACAGGCCCTCAACACCGCTCGCCGCCGCAAGACCGTTCAATGCAATCAGCGGCGTCGGTTGATAACCGGGCAAGCGCGTCACCGCTGCTTCCACATCGGCGAAGGCATCTGGATTTAGCAATGCCTGCTGCGTGGGGCCGTAGTCCGGTGGAGGGTGGGCTTGCGCATTAATAAAGACATTCGTTTGGTAGGGGTTCATAGCTTTCACTTTACGGGTGTTCGTTCACTTTTCGAAAGGAGATCCTCACTTCCATGAATAATCTCAGGCATTCTCTCGCAGTCTTATGCACACTTGCCCTGTTGCCCGCTCGCGGTTCTGCCGACGAAGAGGGCGTGCGGTCTGCCGTGATGGATCATTATCGAGCTTTTGCTGCCAAAGATCACGAAGGACTGGGACGCAGTTTTGCGCCGGGTTATACCATTTTCTCCTCATCTGGCGGTTTGCTGCGCGAAGGGTTCGATCGAGGCCGCATGAAGTCCGGGTTCAAGGCCGGACTCACGTTCAACCTCAAACCCCGGCATATCGAGGTGCAACTCTTCGAGAATACCGCTGTGGTGACAGGATATTTGGATGCCAGAATCTCTATGAAAAAACAGCGCAGCCGGATGCATACACTTCGTCTCTCCAGCGTGTGGGTCGAGCAGGAAGGAGGATGGCACCTTGTCCACGAACACTTGTCCAGGTTAGTGCTGCGTTCCCAATCTCCACCTGCTCGGCAGTCAGAAACAGTAGTTAAGGAGGACAAGCAAGGTATTGACTTCGAGGCTTGGCTACTGACGTTTGCTGACATTCTGTTCTGACGCCGCCATAGAATGTAACCTGTCACTTCTCAGTTTGCCATTCTTCTTGGTGGACCAGAGATTTGCTCGTAGGAGGCTGTGTCACCAATGAACGAAAAATCTACTATGCGCGACCGGACGGATCTGAAGAGGCTGGATAGCCTCACTGACGAAGAGATTGAACAGGCGGCTCGGTTCGATGTCGATACCTTGCTGTTGGAAGAGTGCGATATGACATCCCTAAAAGAAAATAAACCGCAGTGAAACTGATCGTCACCAACGACGACGGCATCGAAGCAGAGGGCTTGCAGACCTTGGTCCGTCTGGCGTCGCGGTGGGGCGAGGTCGTCGTTGTTGCGCCGGCCGAGCCTCAGTCCGGTATTGGACATCAGTTGACGACCGATAGGCCCATTCGCGTGGACGAACTGACGGAAGAACGCTACCGGATATGGGGCACGCCGGCCGACTGTTCTCGTCTGGCGCTCAACTGCCTAACGTCCGATGGGGACTGGGTGCTTTCCGGGATCAATCACGGAGGCAATCTGGGGGTGGATGTGTACGAATCCGGCACGGTAGCCGCCGCCAGAGAGGCTGCTATCCACGGTTGTAAGGCCGTCGCTCTGTCCCACTACACCGTAAAGGGCCGGTCGGTCGATTGGCCGCTGGCTGCTGAAAGGCTGCGGCCGGTTTTGGACGACGTGCTGAACGGGACGCTGGACGCTGGATACTTCCTGAACGTGAATCTGCCTCATCCCGAGCACAACCGGACGTGCTTGGAGACCAAACATACCCGGGTGGATACGAGTCCCCACAAAACCGCATTCTCTCGAACCGACGACGGCTTTCTATACACCGGAATCTATCAGGAGCGCCGGCGACAACCCGGCAGCGACGTGGATCTCTGTTTCAAGGGGCATATTTCACTGTCGAAAATCGCCGTTTGAATAGTAGGGGGCGGTTTGTAAACCGCCCCCTACACCGGGCAGGGCGGTAGGAAACCGCAGATGACGATAGATGCGTAACATCAGGTTGCACTTTAATCGACAAAACACGACGGAGCAGATTGATGAAGATAGCTGACGTTAGAGCATTCCCGTTGCGGATCAGTAAGTCGGAAGAGGCGTCGCGAGCGCCGACAATTGATGTTGGCGGTTACCAAGTGGACCATTCAAGATCCATAACGATCTACTCTCCCCATCACGAGACCACCGTTGTCAGGATTGAGACGGACAACGGGATCGTCGGGTGGGGTGAGGCGCAGTCGCCGGTGTCGCCGAACACCACGGCGACGATCGTGCGCGAATTGGTGCGGCCGTTAGTGATGGGGCGCGATCCGTTCGACATCGAGGCGATTTGGACGTGCAACTACGATGCGATGCGAGAGCGCGGACATCTGACGGGTTTCTACATCGACGCTCTCGGCGGGACGGATATCGCGTTGTGGGATATTGTGGGAAAGGCTATCGGGAAGCCGGTGCATAAAATTGCGGGTGGGCGCTATCGAGAGGAGATACCGCTCTACGCAGGGATCGGCGGCACGGACCCGGCGAAGGTTGCGGATGCGGCTGAGGAGCATGTGGGCTATGGGTACAAGGCGTTGAAGTTGCACTTGTTGTCGGATGTAGAGAGCGTCGCGGAGATTTGCCGCGCCGTGCGGCAGCGCGTCGGGCCGGGCATCATGCTGATGGTCGATACGCACATGAGGCAGACGGTCGCCAGTTCGATACGGCTGGGTCGCGAACTGGAGAAGCTGAGTTTTACTTGGTTGGAAGCACCGATCATACCGGACGATATACCGGGTCAGGCTGAGATAACTCGGGCGTTGGATATGGCGGTGGCGATAGGGGAGTGGACGCGCACTCGCTACGAGATGCGCGAGCAGTTTGAGCGCCGGGCGTACGACATTTTGATGCACGACATTGCGCGGACGGGGATTACCGAGGGGCATCGGATTGCGACGCTAGCCGACACCTACAACATTCCGGTCGCGCCGCATGTCGGAGGGGGTGGGATCCTGTCGGTGGCGGCGACCGTCGAGTGGTCGGCGTCGTGTCCGAACTTCATGATTATGGAGCACAGTCACCACGCCAACGCGATGAAGAGCAGGATACTTAAGGAGCCATACGAACCCGAAAACGGCTACTATAAGGTTACGGATCGGCCGGGGTTGGGTGTTGAGGTGGATGAGGCGGCGTTGGAGACGTACGCGTTTCCGGGAGGTTGAAAGTATGAGCAGCATGGATGAGCTACCAGCGTTTCCCGAAGGGTGGTATTTCGTCGCAAGCCGCGAGTCCATTCTGCGAGAGAAACTGATCGAGAAGAAATGGCTGGGCGAGGAAATCGTCGCTTGGTGCGACGAGGCAGGCCGCGTCTGCGTGGCCGATGCGGTATGTCCGCACCTAGGCTCGTACTTGGGGCCGGAGGTCGGCGGCAAGGTATGTAATGGACGCCTCGTCTGTCCGTTTCACGGGTTTGAGTTTGATGCGACCGGCCAATGCGTTGCGACTCCGAACGCCCCGGCTCCCAAAGCCGCGAAACTGAAGGTGTACGAGACCAGGGAGATCCTCGGCATGGTCTTCGCTTGGTTCGGGAGCGGAGGTCGGCCGTCGCAGTGGGATTTGCCAACCGAGCCGACCACTGGACAAGAATGGTGTGAACTGGGATTCAACACACTCCGGTTCCGCGGCCATCCCCAGGAAACGGCTGAGAACTCCGTGGACTTTGGGCACCTGCGCTACGTACATGGCTACGACAATGTGAATCCGGTCGGTTCAGTAACGGTAGATGGTGCCTATCTGAAGAGTTGCTTCGACTTCAAACGCGTTCGCAGAATCCTGGGTATAAAAGACCTCGTGTACGACATTTCGGCCGTTACCCATATTCACGGACTCGGCTACTCCTTCGTTGAAATCCACGAGAAAACCATTGATATGAATGCGAGATTGTGGATACTTCCAACACCCATTGACGGCACCCTCATCGATTTTGTACTGGTCAGCCAATTGCGGGAAATCCGCAAGCCCCGGCGGTTCATCACGGGTCTGGGTTTCCTGCCGATGAAGTTGCGCCAAAGGCTGATGAATCACATTCTGCTTTCACAGCAAAAACGGGATGTGCTGCAGGATGTGGTGATTTGGGAACGGAAGCGGTATCAAACTCCCCCCAGGTTGTGCCGGGCGGACGGACCCATAGGGAAATACCGCCGTTATTGTCGGCAGTTCTATCCGGATCTGCCGCCCCGCCCCGCCTGAAGCGCCGATCGTGGGGGGCAATGGAGCCTCGTCCGCCCCGGCGGCGGTGAGCACCCCTCGCTCCGGCGGGGCAAACTCTTGCGCGACCAATGCCACAACTGACGAGTTGTCGCATCCGAACGGTCAAGTGTCCGCGATCGCTCAGGCCTCAGTAGATGCCCGGTATCAGGGCCCGGCGGTGCGCCGGATAATCGCTGAACGTTTCGAGATACCATCGATGGTTGCTCCTCGCCCTCGGAGCAAGATTTGCGACAGTGAACAGCATGAATGCAAGGCCGCACGACGACCAAGTCGCGACCGCCCAGCCCAACCATTCGAGGATTTCCCCGAGGTAGTTCGGGCAGGAGACGAACCGGAACCCGCCGCCCTGCGGTACCGCATAGCCGGTCTCGCCGAGCCGGCGCAGGTGTATGAGGGTGTTGTCAGCGTGG